>NZ_MBLM01000127.1 GCF_001854655.1 Parafrankia colletiae
CGCCTTCGGCAGGAACTCCTGCGTCGTCCACGTCCACAACGTCCCCTCACGGGGCAGCAGGTGCCGCGCCATCTCCAGCTTCCCGCACCGCGGACACGCATCCTGCGCGGGGAACGTCACCGCCGCGCAGCTCCCACACCGCGCACCGATGAGCTGTGGACTCTCCGCCGGCCACGTGAACACCTCGGGAGCAAARGGAACCTGAGCCATCAGAACACTCCTAGCATCACGACCGGCCCACAAACCGTCTCCGGCTTCACCCAGGAAGAGGACAAAGGAGCAAACCCGAGGGCGTGCCAGGCGCACCGACGACGGCGTCGTGCCGGTGCCGCGCCGGCGCTGGAGGGACGAGCACCGGGTTCCAACCCTCCACGTCATTCGGATCGCCCGCCTGGCAGTCTCGCCGGGCCGGGACGATCAGCGGGYAGCCGAGAGCAGCTGACTCTCAGATGCAGCATATGCCCTTCTCGCCCACACTCGCACGGGAACGATCCCGGCTGCGGGCACCGCGACGTACACAGGCAGTCACCGGCGACCCCTGTCACCCGGTCGACACCAGTCGACACCAGATGACGGCAGCCCCGCTGGTGTGGAGACGCACCCGGGGGTAGGGAAGGCAGGGTCGCCAACGACGCCGACATGACGACGCCTCGACCGGTAGGGAGCCGACGATGCAGCCGACCATGAACCTCAGCGTGCGCAACCAACTCACCGGGACCGTCAGCGAGATCACCCGCGGAGCCGTGATGAGCACCGTGTCGATCACGCTGGCCGGAGGCCAGGAGCTGACCGCCGCAGTCACCCTCGACGCCGTCGAGGACCTGAAGCTCACCGTGGGCGGCGAGGTCGCCGTGCTCATCAAGTCCACCGAGGTCTCGCTGGCCACGGGCAGCGTGGCGGGCCTCAGCATCCGCAACCAGCTCCGCGGCACCGTCGCCTCCGTCGACACCGGCGGCGCCATGGCCGTGGCGCACGTCGAGCTCGACAACGGTGGGCAGCTCACCGCGGCGATCACCCTCGACGCGGTGAAGGACCTCGGCCTGGTGGCTGGTTCGCAGGTGACCGCGCTGGTCAAGTCGACGGAGGTCGCCCTCGCCGCCGCATGACCGCCGCATGACCAAGGCCCCGTGACCAAAGTCGCGGGAGCGTGCTCCTTGCGGCCTACCAGCGCCAGCGGCTCCATATCACCACGTATCTTCGGCGATATGTCCGCCCCGCACCGGTTGCGGGCGGTTTGTCCCGAGGAGGGCTTGGCGGTGGCGGAACAGGTTGGCCCGGAGTTCGGCCCGTTGGCGGCTCTCGCCGGCGAGTGGGAGGGGGACCAGGGCGTGGACGTCGCCTTCGGCAACTCCGAAGGCTCGATGATCACTACCCCCTACCGCGAGAAGATCACGTTCAAGCCGTTCGGGCCCGTGGACAACGGCGCCCAGCAGCTCTACGGGCTGGACTACCACATGGCCGCGTGGCGGCACGGTGAGGACAAGGCGTTCCACACCGAGATCGGCTACTGGCTGTGGGACGCGGTACTCGGCCACATCATGCGGTGCTTCATGGTCCCCCGCGGCCAGGTGCTCATCGCGGGAGGTGCCGTCGCCTCGGACGCGACGACCTTCACGCTGCGCTCCGAGCTCGGATCGACGACCTACGGGATCCTGTCGAACCCGTACCTGGCCCGGGCGGCGAACACGACGCTGTACGAGGTGACCGTCGCCGTGTCCGCGGACGRCAGCCTCTCCTACGACTCGACCACGACGATCACACACGCCCGGGTCGCCGACCCGGTGGCGCACACCGACCGCAACGTCCTGCGCAGGGTTGCCGGGGCCTGACTGCCCCGGCCACCCAGGCCGCGCCGCAACACCGGGTGCTCTCCGGAGCTCACTCCCCGCACCCTCTCATCTCCACAGCCCGGGTACACAACGTCCCGTCGGTGCCATACATGCACCGGCGGGACGTTCTTTTCTCCGCACACGGATGGACACCGGCGACACCTGGCCTGACCTGCGCGGTCGTACCCACAGGCGACCGGAAACCGGTAAATCCGCGACCTTTACCTGGTGCACAAACGACCAGGAGCGCGGGGCAATCTATTGACACACAGCCGGCCCCTCACGATGCTTGGTGACGCGCGGAGGCAAAAGGCCGGAGGTGTCCCGGGCACTTACTTCGTTCCCTCCTTTTTCCGTCGAAGCGGAAGCCCGGGTGCCGCTGGCACCCGACCGCCGACCGGTTCCAGTAACAGCATTTCCGCTCCGGTGGGCGGCCCGTTGTTCCTGTGTTCTCACCGCGCGAAGCCGGATTCGAGGCGCCGCGATTCATGGCGACCGGATTCCGCGACGGTATTCGTGCGGTGTCCGCGCGTGCCGAAACCCTGCGAACAGCCCAGGAGAAACCTGCCATGCCCGAGAACCCATCCGACACGCCCGTCGAGCGCCCGCTCACCGGCGGTGGTTCCGTCACCCGACGGAAGTTATTCGGCACGGCCGCGCTCGGCGCTGCCGTCGCCGGCGGCCTCGCCGCCGGTTCGGTCGCCTCGCCGGCCCGCGCCGCCGCCCCGGCGTCCGTCCCGACCACCATCCAGCGGGAGCGGGCCGTCGTCATCGGCAGCGGCTTCGGTGGTGGCGTCACCGCGCTGCGGCTGGCCCAGGCCGGCGTCTCCACGCTGGTCCTCGAGCGCGGCATCCGGTGGCCAACCGGCCCGAACGCCAACACCTTCTCCCGGTTCGCGAACATCGACAACCGCTCGTCCTGGCTGACCGACCACGCCGTCGTCGGCGGTGTCGTGAAGAACTGGGACCCGTATGTCGGCGTCATCGAGAGTATCCCCGGCAACAACATGACGATCAACTGCGGCGCCGCGTACGGCGGCGGCTCGCTGATGTACCACGGCATGACCCTGCAGCCCACCAAGCAGCACTTCGCCCAGTCGATTCCGGCGGCGGCGGGCCTGTACGACGAACTGAACTTCTGGGCCTATCCGCTGGTCGCCCGGACGCTCGGTATCTCCACCATTCCCGACGACATCCTGAACACGGGCCCGTACAAGTCCTCCCGGCTGTTCCGGGACGTCGCCCCGCAGGCCGGGCTGCAGTCCGTCCCGGTGCCACTGCCGATCGACTGGAACTTCGTCCGCGGCGAGCTGGACGGCCGCTACACGCCCACCTACACCACCAGTGACATCGCCTTCGGTGTCAACAACGGTGGGAAGCGCTCGATCGACGTCACCTACCTGGCGGCCGCCGAGGCCACCGGGCGGGTCCGGGTCGCGACGCTGCACGTCGTCCGCGACATCTCGCTGGACCCGCTGAAGCGCTGGGTGCTCTCCGTGGACCGGATCGACACCGGTGGTGTCGTCCAGGAGCGCAAGACCATCATCGCCAACGCGGTGTTCCTCAACGCCGGCTCGGCGGGCACCACCCGGCTGCTGGTGAAGTCGAAGGCGAAGGGGCTGGTGCCGAACCTGCCCGACTCCATCGGCACCCAGTGGGGCAACAACGGCGACCGGATCTTCGCCTGGATCGGCATGAACGGCGACCCGGGCACCGCGCAGGGCGGACCGGCCTGTGTCGGCGGCCGCGACCCGCAGGCGACGATCCCCTACACGGTCATCCACGCGGGATCACCGGTGCCGACCAACGGTCAGAAGGTGCTGACGGTCGTCGGCCTCGGCATCGTGAACCCCGTCGGCACCTGGGCGTACGACAGCGCCAAGGACGACGCCGTCCTGACCTGGCCGACCGGCGCCGACGCCGCCCTGCAGCAGCAGATCGCCGGAAAGATGCAGCAGCTCGCCCAGGTCGGCGGCGGCATGATGATCGACACCAACGCCCAGGCGCAGTCCACCTGGCACCCGCTCGGCGGGGTGCCGATGGGGTCGGCGGTCGACCTCTACGGCCGGGTGGCGGGGCATCGCGGCCTCTACGTCCTCGACGGCTCGCGGATCCCCGGCTCGACCGGCGCCTGCAACCCGTCCATGACGATCGCGGCGCTCGCCGAGCACAGCCTGGCCACCATCGTGCGCCAGGACATCAACCGCATCTTCTGACGCCGGACCGACACCGCGGCAGCACCGTCCGCCGACCTCGCCAGCTGACACCATCGCCAGCTGACACCATCGCCAGCTGACACCGTCGCCAGCTGAAACCGTCGGCTGGCGCTGCTCGCGGTCACCACCTCCTGGCCGCCGCCCCGCGGCGCCGTACCCGGTCGATGCGGTGGCGGGGCCTCGTGCCGGGCATGGTTTCCCGAGAGGTTCCCGCGGCCAGGAGGTGGACATGACAGACGATTCCAGTGCCGGTCTCCCCGGCGCCCCCGCCAGCGTCACCCTGCTCCTCGACGCGTTCGGTCGCATCCGGAACGTCGTCCACGAGGTGGTGGACGGGTTGGGTCCGGCCGAGCTCAACCGTCGCCTCGACGGGCGGGCCAACTCGATCGCCTGGCTCGTCTGGCACCTGAGCCGGGTCCAGGACGACCACGTCGCCGGCGTCGCCGCGACCCCGCAGGTCTGGCACGCCGACGGGTGGGAGAAGCGGTTCGGACTCGCCCTCGACACGGGCCCGCAGGACGGGTATCGCTCGATCGGCTACGGGCACAGCTCCGCCGACGTGGACGCCGTCCAGGTCGGTGACCCGGCGCTGCTGCTCGGCTACCACGACGCCGTCCACGCGCAGACCGCCCGCTACGTCGCCGGACTGCGCGACGAGGACCTCGCGCGGGTCGTCGACACCGCCTGGGACCCCCCGGTGACCCTCGGGGTGCGGCTCGTCAGCGTGGTCTCCGACGACCTCCAGCACGCCGGCCAGGCCGCCTTCGCCCGCGGACTCATCCGCCCCGCCTGACGCCTCGTGCTGGCGCCTGACGCCTCGTGCCGGACGCCGGACGTCAGCTCGGTCCGGTGGTGCCGGGTGGGCACTGGCGTGGCTCGTCCGCGGCCTTCGGCAGGACGACGTCGTGGGCCGTGGCGGTCAGCGACAGCCCGTCGGGGCCGCTGGACGCTTGCGCGACGATGAGATCCAGCGGCAGCTGGCCGACCGGGATCGGCAGGGACGGCAACAGCGAGCCCCCGGGAATCGGGATGGCGAAGTTGAGCGCCCCGCGCAGGGTGACCTCGCTCGGCACCATCGTGAGCACGTTGTTGCGGACCTCGAAGGTCGTCACGCCGCCGACCTCCTGCGCGCCGAGCAGCGGGATGTCGATCCGCCCGGAGATCTCGATCCGCCGCCCGCCCTCGACCGGGTTGACCTGGATCTCGCCGGGCAGGGTGGCCAGGTAGGCGTTCAGGTCGGCGTAGTCGACGCGCACCGTCGCACGGATGTCGTCGACCGGCACCGCACCGATGCTCCCGGAGAGCATGTCACCGAACGGCACGTGGATGCCGGTGAGTCTGGCCTGGACCTCGGAGATCCGCGGCCCCGGGGTGGCGATCCCCTCGATGGTGAGGCCGATGTCCTCGAGCTTGCCGAGCAGGATCTGGGTGAGGAACGGGAAGCCCCCGATGCTGACATCACGCACCGTCGGCGGGGGCGCACCGCATTCCAGCGCTTCCACGACACTCGTGCGGACCTGTTTGGCCATCTGGTCCTCGGCCGCGGCGACGGCGAGCCGGTCGCCGACGACGAGCAGCACCAGCAGAACGACCAGCGCGACCAGGGCGGCGATCCACCGCCTGCGCCGCCGCCGGCCGGCGGAAGGCGCACCCGCGGCGTCGGGAGCACCCGGACCACCGGGACCGCCCGGGCCGCCGTCCGGTGCGACGCCCGCGCCCGGCGCCGGGCCCGCTCCCGGCGGCGCCCACCGCGGGTCCCCGGGCGGCGGCCCCCACTGGCTGCCGGCAGCCGACCAGGGCGTGCCGCCATCCCCGTGCGACTCGTCGTCATAGCCGTCCGCTCTGCGGGTCGGCGGCACCTCGGCCCATGGCCGGGTGCCGGGAACGTCCCCCGCGACCGGGCGGGCCCACTCCGAACGGTGGGTGTCCCCCGGACCGGCGACGGGCAGCGGTCCTGCGGAGCCGGGGATCTGCTGGTGACCTGTCTCCGACTGGGTCCGGGCCTCCGGGTGGGCCTGGGCCTCCGACTGGGGCTGTGTCTCAGACTGGGGCTGTGTCTCAGGCCGGGCCTGCGCCTCCGGCCGGGGCACGGATGCGCGCGGAAGGTACAGCGTCGGCTCGTCGCCGGCCGGGCGTTGGCCTTCGCCCGCGTCCGCGGCCGCCGCTCGGCCCCGGTCGGCCGACGTCGGGGACCCTGCTTCGCCGCCGCCCTGATCCACCAAGACCATCTCCCGTTCCGTGCCGGTCCTGGTGACCCGGTGGCCGCCCGAGCTTTGTCCGCCCCGAGCCTACTGCCGGGCCGGGCCGCTCCCGAGGAGCCGGGACGGACGTGTGGTCACGCAATGCAGACAATTCCGGTATCCCCCGGTCACGGAACCCAGGGAAACACTGACCGAGACCGGCCCGGTTCGCCCGCCCGGCGCCGGTCACCGAAGGTCCCGGAGGATGCCCCGCCCTTCGCTTCAGGCGGGAAGGGCGTCACGGCACTAGATGAAGCTCGCCCAGGAGAGCGGGGCCGGTGTGGTGTGGGCGAGCGCGTCGAGGGTCTGCGTGGACACCGTGGCCGCCATGAATCCGATGATGGCGTCGAGAAGGTCCATCAGGTGCACCTCGAAAGGCAGCACCGGCTGCTCGGCCGCATGTGCACGCTGGCGTTCGGCGGTCGCCTCGACGACGAGGGACATCGCCTGCGCGATCCGGTTCGTGCGCAGCGGCTCGGCGATGTAGGGGAGGTACAGCGCGAGCTGTTCCTGGAATTCTCGCGACGAGGTGCGCATCGGCTCCGGTATGCACGCGAAGATGTCACGGCGACCGTACTGCTTCAGCATGGCCACGAAAGTCAGGTAGTAACTGTCCGCTACCTCACTGTGCTCCATCAGGGGCCGCACCTGGCATTCGACCAGGCCGCGCAGGTCGCTCGTGCCGCGTTCGGCCATCAGATCCAGCCGACGCTGATGGAGCCACGGCAGCCGATATTCGAAGATCGCCTGGATCAGCCGGTCCTTGGAGCCGAAGTGGTACTGCACCGCCGAGTTGTTCCCGTTGCCGGCAGCGGCACCTATCTGCCGCAGCGAGATCCCCTCAATACCGTGTACCGCGAACAGGCGCTCGGCAGCGAGGAGGATCTGCTTCTTACTCGACGTGGTCACCACCGGCATGCGCCGGATACAAGCATCATGTCACCATGCCGGTCAAGTGCTCGCGGAGGGCGCCGGCCCCGACACGGAGCCGGCGCGCACCAATTACCGCCGGCGACCGACGCCGCAGGATTCCAACGGCGCGAACGGACCGTCCGGCTCCGGGTTGTTGCGCCAGTAAGGCGGCGAGACGATTCCGGGCTCGACAAGCTCGAGGCCGTCAAAGAAAACCCTGATCTGGTCGACGGTGCGATAGTGGTATCCGTTTCCGTCCGTGGTGACCACGTTGAGGTCTTCGACGCCGAGATCCTGGTCCTTGCTCGCCGCGGGGCCCGGCGCCGGGTCGGACGTCCGGTCGTCCGACCCGTCCTCGAGGACCAGGAAACTGCCGGCGGGCAGTGCGGCTACGAGCCGCCGCGCGATGGAGTAGGCCTCGTCGAGGTCGGCAATGAGACCCATGATCGACATCAGCATCAGGCCGATCGGCCGGGTGAAGTCCAGCGTCTCGGCGGCGAACTCCAGGATGCGATCCGGGTCGCGGGCGTCGGCCTCGAGATAGGTGGTGACACCCTCGGGTGTGCCAGCCAGCAGCGCCCTGGCGTGGATGAGCACCATGGGGTCGTTGTCGACGTAGACGACCCGTGTTTCCGGCGCTATCCGCTGGGCGACCTGGTGGGTGTTGTTCTCGACCGGCAGGCCGGTGCCGACGTCCAGGAACTGGCGCACGCCCTCCTCGGCCACCAGGTAGGTGATGGCCCGCGCGAGAAAGGCCCGCGACGACCGGGCGACGTCCACCATCTGTGGGAAGAGCGCGATGGTCCGGTCACCGTGCGCGCGGTCGACCGGAAAGTTGTCCTTGCCGCCCAGGTAGTAGTTCCAGACCCGGGCCGAGTGCGGCCGGGTGGTGTCGAAGGTCGGGGGCGGGTACGGCTGGTTGTCGGTCACGGCTGTCTGGGCTCCCCTTCGAGGCCGAATCGCCAGAGATCACAGAGCGGGGCGTCCGCCGGCGCGGTGCCCGGACGTCATGCCCGGGCACCGCGCCGGCGGGCCGGTCAGCTCAGCGAGATGGAGCGGTCGATGAACTCGCTGGTGATGATGTCCTGGGGCTTCAGGCCCGGGGCCGGAGGTGTTCCCGCCTCGGTGAGACCCGGGGTGAGCCGCCCGATCAGGCTCTCGACCCGCTCGCTGTCGAAGCTGCCGAAGGTCCCGTCACTGCCGTTCGCGACCAGACCGAGCTCGCGCTGCCTGGTGTTCCCGTCCGCGAGCAGGCCGGTGGACAGCTCGTAGCCGGCGGTGTCCAGCTTCGAGGTGACCTCGATCATCAGTTGGTTGGCCGGTTCCGGGTCGGCGAGGTAGTCGACCATCGCCTGCTGGAACAGCGGGACGAGCTTCGACAGGCACTCCCGGTTCGTCGCCACCTTGTCCTTGCGGACGGCCAGCACGTTGGCGTAGGCCGGGTACTCGTCGCCGACCAGCACGTACTTCACCGGCTTCGCCCACTCCTGGACGTCGTGCTCGAGCCGGTACGGCTCGTCGGTGACGAAGCCGGCCTGCACGATCCCGCCGTCCTCGGCGACGAACCGGCTGATGTCCCCGGTGTAGGAGTTGTCGATCTGGGACCGCTGGAACAGGCCTTCGCCGACCAGCGCGTTCAGGTAGGACTCGTCCCCGACCAGCACCGTCTTCCCGGACCGGCCGATGTCCTCAAGGGTGGTGAAGTCCAGCGCCGGGTCGCCCCAGAAGAACATCAGCGGCGACTTCGCATAAGGGGCGAGCACGCCGACCGACGGGTGCTCGGCGGAGTTGCGGATCACCTCGTCCAGGTCGAGGTAGCCGAGCAGGATGTCGTCGTCCTTCTCGAACAGCGCGGTGACCGGGTCGAAGCCGACGGCCGGCCCCCCGGACCGGATCTCCAGGTCGACGCCGGTGGCACCGAGCGGCCCGGACACCGTGAACGCGCCTGCGTCGATCTTCGGGTCGGGCCCGAGCAGCTGGTAGGTCGAGCCGTAGTCGACCTCCGGCCACCAGCTGGTCTGCACGACGACGGTGTCCGGGCACACCCCTTTCAGCGGGGTGGTGTAGTTCGCCCCGGCGGCGGCCCCGGCGGCGGTGGCGGCCGGTTCCGTACCTGACTCGGAGTCACCGCACCCGGCCAGGCCGAGGGCCAGGCCCGCGGCGCAGGCCCAGGCCGCCACCGAACGAAGTCTCGTCACGTGCTCTGCTCTCCTCGGCACAGGGAAGGACAGGAACGACAGGCAGGAACAGCCGGGCGCGAATCCCGGGGCGGCGGGTCGCCACAGTGACAGGTCCCCCCGTTTTCTGTCACCTGCCAATTCGGGCGCCAGCCTCCCACGCCCGCGGAATTCACCTGCAACCAGGTACCTTCACCGCAATCGGGTGCGGATAGGGTTCCGGCGTGCCCGACGGCGAAGCCCCCGATCCAGCCACGCCGGGAGCCCCTCCCGCTGTCCGTGTCAGCGAGCGCTGGAGCTCACCTGGCGCAGGTGGGACGCGCACCGCGCTTCGGGCGCTCGGAATCCGGGCCGGGCGGACGGTGCTGCCGCCGCTGGGCGTGTTCGCGGTGGTGACCGGCGTCTGGTACGCGGTCAGCTACTGCTTCCTCGCCCCCCGGCGCCGGTTCCTGCTCCCACCACCGCACGAGATCGTGGCCGAGGGTTTCCTGGACCGCCGCACCGCCGACGAGATCCTCACGGCGCTGGCGGGGACGGCCAAGGTCGCCCTGGTCGGGCTCGCGATCGCCGCGGCCATCGGCATCGCCGCGGCGATCCTGATGGCGCAGGCACGCTGGATCGAGAACTCCTTCTACCCGTGGGCCATCCTTCTACAGACCATCCCGGTGCTGGYGATCGTCCCGCTCATCGGTTTCTGGCTCGGATACGGCTTCTGGTCCCGCACCGTGGTCTGTGTCGTGATCTCCATGTTTCCAATGATCACGAACACCCTGTTCGGCATCCAGTCCGTGGACGCCGGCCACCACGACCTGTTCACGCTGCGCCGGGTCGGCCGGTGGCGCCGGCTGGTGCACCTCGAGCTGCCCAGCGCCCTGCCCGCGGTCTTCGCCGGCCTGCGTATCTCGGCCGGGCTCGCGGTCATCGGCGCGATCGTCGGCGACTTCTTCTTCCGCCGTGGGGATGTGGGCATCGGTGCCCTCATCGACAACTACACCCGCGATCTGTCGTCCGCGCCGCTGTTCGCCGCCATCATCTCCTCGGCACTGTTCGGGCTGGTGGTCTTCTGGCTGTTCGGTCTCGCCGCACGGCTGGTCGTCGGTTCCTGGCATGACTCCGCGCGCGGCTGAACCGCCCGCGGCGCCCTGGTCGGCACCAACGCCGACAGCACCTCGTGGAGCAGCTCGAAGCCGTCCTCGCTGAGCACCGACTCGGGGTGGAACTGGAGACCGGCGAAGGTCGGCCCGCGCAGCGCGTGCACCGCGCGGACCGTGTGACCGTCCGGCTGCGGCGCCGGATCGTCGGCGACGTCCCGGCAGACCTCGACGGTGCCGAACGGGGTGCTGAGCTCACGCTGTGCGGAGACGGCGGTGAACGTCGAGTAGAACCCGACCCGGCGCTGGCGGCCGAAGAAGTCGATCTCCCGGGCCAGTCCCTGGGAGGTCTCCTCGCACCGGTGCAGGCGCAGCCCGAGGAGATCGGCGAGCACCTGGTGCCCGAGGCAGACCGCCAGCAGGGGCCGCCGCCGGGTCAGCGTCCCGGCCACGAGCGAACGCAGGGCCGTCATCCGCGGATCGTCGCGCACGGTCGGGTCACCGGGGCCCGGGCCGGCGACCAGCAGGTCGAACCCGGCGGTGTCCCGTGCGTCTCCCGCATCCCGCCAGTCCCGCACCGTCACCGCGAGGCCGAGGCCGCGCAACTGGTGGGCGAGCATGCCGCTGAAGGCGTCCTCGCCGTCCACTATCAGTGCGGACCTGCCGCCGAGCGGGGCGGTCGCGGGTACGCCGGTGTGCCTGTCCAGCAGCCAGAACCGGGCCAGCCGCTCGGTGCGTGCGGCGAGCGCAGCCACGACCGGCGGATCGTCTCCGAACGTGGCCGCCGGGACCGCTCCTGCCAGTTCCCCGCCCACCGAGCCAGTGCCCACCGATCCACCACCACCTGAACCACGGCTCGCCGAACCGTCCGGCGGCGGCAGCAGGCCCAGGGCCGCGAGCATCCCGGCCGCCTTGGTGTGCGTCTCCGCCGTCTCCCCCGCCGGCGTGGAGTGGCGCACCAGGGTGGCACCGACCGCCACCCGCAGCTCGCCGGCTGGTGAGATCTCCGCGGTGCGGATCAGGATCGGCGCGTCCAGCGTCTGCCCGCCGGACTCGTCGGTGCCGAACAGGGCGAGCACTCCGCTGTAGTACCGCCGCCCGCGCCGCTCGTGCCGGGCGATCACCCTGGCCGCGTTCTCCAGCGGGCTGCCCGTGACCGTCGGCGCGAACATCGTCTCCCGCAGGACGTCCCGCACGTCGAGCCGGCCTCGCCCGACCAGCAGGTATTCGGTGTGGACGAGGCTCGACATCTCCTTCAGATACGGGCCGCGCACCTGGCCGCCCTGGTCGGCGACCCGGGCCATCATCTTCAGCTCCTCGTCGAGCACCATGTGCAGCTCGTCGATCTCCTTGCGGTCGGCGAGGAAGGCCAGCAGCTTCTCGCGGTCCGGTCCGGTGGGCGGCAGCCGGTGGGTGCCGGAGATCGGGTTCATCATGACCAGCCCGCCCTCGACGCTGACGTGGCGTTCGGGGGTCGCCCCGACCAGCAGCCGGGTACCCGTGTGGACGACGAACGTCCAGTAGGTGCCGCGCTCGCCGGTGAGCAGCCGGCGCAGCACCGCGAGGGCCGCGGTGACCGGCGGGCCGGCGATCGAGGCCGTGTAGGTGCGGTGGATGACGAAGTTCGACCCCTCGCCCCGCCCGATCTCGTCCCGCAGCACCGCCTCCACCGTGCGCGCGTACTGCTCGTCGCCCGGGTCGAAGGCGCCGCCCTCGCAGGCGACGTCCTGGTCGGGAAGGGCCCGCAACGCGGCGGGCAGGCCGACCCGCTCCCAGGCGTCGACGCGCAGGCACTCCAGCGGGGTGCCGTCGTCGACACAGGTGAAGCCGCGTTCGGCGAGCTGCCGGTAGGGGACGAGCGCCAGCACACGGGGTCCGGCGGGCCCCGGCGGCAGGTCGATGTCGGCGATCCGGCCAGCGGTCTCGACCGTCCCGACGAGCACGTCGAGGTGGTCGGCCTCCTCCCGCCGGATCAGCGCGAACGGGCCGGGATCGGTTCCCGCGGCGAGGGCAGCGAGCAGGTCGTGCAGCAGATTCATGATTGTTTCCTCGGGGCCGGGAGCCGCCGGGACCGGACGGCCCGCCCGAACTGAGGAAACGACGACGGCCGCCGGACGGGGCGGCCGCGTGATGGGTCTACGCGCGAAGGAGGTGGGCCGCCACCGGGGCGGGCCACCAGAGGTTCCTCAACGCGTGCATACGGTCACTGTAGCCGGTCGCGATCGACCACGGCGGCGGGGCCGGCGGGGCCCGGCCGGCGGGTCCCAGCCCCCGGAGGCATGGCCGGCCGGCGCAGCCGTATCAGGCCCGACCGCCCTGGCGCGGACGTGGAAGACTACTGTGATCGGCGCGACCGGCGGAGGGGCTGGCGATGATGGCTGGCAACAGACGGGCGCCGGGCGACCTGGAGCGGACCGTCATGGAGACCCTTCGGAGAGCTGCCCGACCGCTGACGCCGCGTGAGGTACAGAACCTGYTCGGCGACGATCTGGCCTACACGACGGTACTGACCATCCTCACCCGGATGCACGACAAGGGCCTGCTCGGCCGCAGACGGTCGGGACGCGCGCATGCCTACAGCCCGGTCACCGACGAGGCCGGCATGGCCGTACGACGGCTCCACCAGCTCCTGGACGAGGGACCGAGCCGGGAGATCGTCCTGGCCCAGTTCCTCGGGTCCCTCTCCCACCGCGACGGCCAGCTTGTGCGCGACATGCTCCGCGAACTCGACACGCGCCAGCCATCCGACGAGGAGACCTCCTGATTCCTCAGGCCGTCCGGCCTGCAGGACGGTATGCAGCTGGTCGCCGTCCGGCCCACGACCGAACCCGTCTGGGCGGGGCGGCTACATCCCGGCGTGGACGAGCAGCTCGTGCAGGTCGTAGACGCACTCGAACGTCCATACCGCCGTGCCCACCGCGAGCGCGACCGGCAGGGCGAGGAGCCACCTGTGGCAGGCCGCGGGCGCTCCCAGCGCCGCTATCCGGCGCGGCACGACATTCGGCGGGTAGCYCACAGACAACATGACCCGGTGGCGGCGCTGCCCGGCGTGATCCCGCTCGGAATCCAGCACCGCGAGAGCCGCCCGCCCCAGGGCCCGCGCGACATCGTCGCGATCGCCCACCTCACGGGCGGCCACCTCGTCCGCGGCTCGCTCGACCAGGTACTCGACCCTCACAATCATCGGCCACAACAGCGGCTGGGCCAGCGCCGCGACACGCACCATCCAGATCAGCCGGTGATGACCCCCGGTCAGATGGGCCTGCTCATGGGCGATCACCGCCCGAAGCTGGCGGTCATCGACCGCACGCCGCATCCCCGTGGTGACGACGACCCGCCCCGCGCGTGCGGGCCGGGCCGGGCCGGCATACGGACGCAGAGAAAACTCCGGGCCAGCCCATCATGGTGCGGGCTGGCCCGGAGCTGTAAAGCAGGAGCGGATACAGAAGGCTCGGGCACCGGGCCCCGAAGGCACGCCGATCGGCGCTGGAGGTTCGGAACGCGGCCGCGCCGTCAGGTCGAGACGGTCTCCTTCGCCGTGGAGTGCGGCGCAGCCGGATCAGGAGTCTCCTCGGTGGCCCCGACCTCCGCGGCTGCCGGCTTGGCCGCCCCGACCGCGGCGCCCGCCGCCGGGGTCACGGCGCCGCCGGGCTCGGCGAAGCGGTCGCCGAGCAGGGCCAGGTCATAGGACTGGCGGGCCATCCAGAAGCGCAGGAAGCCGGTCAGCGAGTAGCGCAGGAACAGCGCCGCGCCGATGACCGCGGCGGTGATCCCGCCGAGGCCGAGCGCGAGCGCGTCGCGCTGGACGAGCGGGTCGCGGGTGCCGTGCGACGTCGCATACGCGGTGATGGCGAGCGCGGCGCCCGCCGCCATCAGCACCACGCCGAGGCGCACCCACAGGCGCGGCCGGCCGGCCGCCGGATCGGGGATCTTCAACTCCCCGAGCTCGCGGACGAAGCGGTCCGCGCGCGAGTCAGTCGTCATGTGGAACTCCCCAGATAGAGGGCGGATAGTTCGGCGCGCAGCTCGCTGTCGGGGGCGCCCTCTCGTTCGACGCGACCGCGCACCATGACCGCCGCGTGGTCGGCGATACCGAGAACGGCGGCCGCGAACTGTTCCACGACCAGGACGCCGACACCCTGGCGGGCGATCTCGGCGACCTGCTCGTAGAGGCGTCCGACGACCAGGGGGGCCAGCCCCATCGAGAGCTCGTCGAGCAGCAGCACGGCCGGATCGGTCGCGAGGCCGCGGGCCAGCGCGAGCATCTGCTGCTCACCGCCCGACATGCTGCCGGCCGGCTGGTTGGCCCGCTTCGCGAGAATCGGGAACCGCTCGAAGGCGACGGCCTCGATCTCGGCGCGACTGTGACCGGTGAAGGTCATCATCAGCAGGTTGTCGCGGACGGACAGGTTCGGGAACACCCCCCGGCCCTCAGGAATCAGACAGATCCCCGCCCGGGCCAGGTCGCGGGGGTTCGCCCCGGTCATGTCCCGCCCGCCCAGTATCAGCTGGCCGGACTGGACGGGGTGGGTGCCCGCGGCGACGTTGAGCGACGTCGTCTTGCCTGCGCCGTTCGGCCCTAGCAGCGCCACCACCTGGCCGGCGGAGACGCTCACGCTCACACCGTGCAGGACGGTGATCTTGCCGTAGGCGGCACGGACGTCACGCAGCTCCAGGAGAGGTGTCACGCCGCATCCCCCAGATAGGCCGCCAGGACCTGCTCGTTGCGCCGGATCTCCTCCGGCGGACCGGAGGCGATCACCTTGCCGAGGTCGAGCACGTGCAGGTCGTCACACACGCTCATGACCAGGTCCATGTCGTGCTCGACGATGAGCACGGTGGTCCCCTCCGCGGCGAGCGAGCGGAGCAGGTCGGCGAACCGCTCGGTCTCCTCGGGGTCCTGGCCGGCGGCCGGCTCGTCCAGCAGCAGCAGTTTGGGCTGCGCCGCCAGTGCCCGTGCCACCTCGACGAGCCGGGCCGCGCCGGTCGACAGGGTGTCGGACGAGGTGTCCGCGAGCCGGGTCAGCCCGAGCCGGTCGAGGATCTGGTCGACCAGCTCGGCGGCGTGCCGGCGGTTCGAGCCGAGTTCGGCGGCGACCAGCAGGTTGTCCCGGACGGTGAGCCGGCCGAACAGTTCGAGCCGCTGGAACGTCCGGGCCAGCCCGTGGCGGCTTCGCCGCGTCGGGCCGAGGCGGGTGACCTCCCGCCCCTCGATGAACACCTGCCCGGACGACGGCCGCCGCAGGCCGGTGATGACGTCGAACAGGGTGCTCTTGCCGGCCCCGTTCGGTCCGATGAGGCCGGTGATCCTTCCCTGCTCGGCGGAGATGGCGACGTCGCTGAGCGCGCGCACCCCGCCGAAGGCGACGGTCACCTCCCTAACCTCCAGCAATGCCACGGGCCAGCACCTCCTCGTCCTCCCGGCGCCACTCCCGCCGCACGCCCCACCATTCGACGGGGACGTCGGTGTCGGTGGACCTGGCCGCCCGGGCCTGCTCCAGCGCGGTCGCCGCGGCCTGCGCGGCGACGATCAGGAACAGGGCCAGACCGAATGTCAGCCAGCCGTCCAGGACGTCCTGCAACTGCAGGACCCACAGTCCCGCGAGGGCGACGACGAGGCCGCCCAGCACGGGCTTGTTCCGGCCCAGCGGCTCGTACCCGGAACGGATCTCGGGGACGGCGCCGTCCGGGTTCCTGGCCAGCCCCAGCCCGGCAAGCGCCGGCAGCACCGAGGTGATGTTCTGCGCGAAGGCCCCCGCGGCGGAGATCACCGGGAAGGACCCACCGACGGCCACACCGGTGAACAGGCCGTTGCCGACGGCGGTGAGCCCGCCGACGACGGCGACGAGGAACAGCGGCAACCCGGCGACGAGGCCGAACTGCTCGGCGGTGACCGAGCGCTGCTGCATGCCGTACAACGCCCCGCCCAGGCCCGCGATGCCCGCGGACAGCGCGAAGACCGCCACCTTCGACAGCAGCAGGTTGCCGCCGAGGGTCGCGTAGGCCGCCTCGCTGTCGCGCAGCGCGATGAGCTGACGGCCGAACCGGCCGCGCCGCAGCACCGCGATCGCCAGCGAGGCGAGCGCCAGCCAGACAGCGGCGAACACCATCAGCTCGGAGCCGTCGTCGAGGCGCCATCCGAACAGCGACGGCCCGGCGACGTCGACGGTGCCGCCGTCGAACAGCGAGATGTTCAGGCCCAGCACCTCGAAGGAGGGCAGGGTGAAGATCCACCGGTCGAGGATGACCGCGAAGGCGGTGGTGCCCAGCGCGAGGTACACGCCGGACAGGCGCAGCGCGGGCAGCGCGATCAGCGCCCCCGCCGCGCCGGCGATCACGACCGCGAGCGGCAGCGCCCACAGCTGGCCGTCGGCACCCGCGTGCGCCCACACGGCCGCACCGATCCCGGCCATGCTCAGCTGGCACAGCGAGATCTGCCCCGCGTAGCCCGCGAGCGGGACGTAGGACAGCGCGATCACACCGAACGAGAAGATCTGCCCGTAGGTGATCAGATCGCCCTCGCCGAGCAGCGAGGCGAGCACCAGCCCGAAGAGCACGACGGCACCGGCGAACAGCAGCGTCCCCTGCAGTGACGGGGAGGGCACGGGACGTGCCTTCGTGTCCCGCCCGCGCAGCCGCCGGTGCGGGAACACCAGCAGCGACAGGAACAGCAGCAGCGCCGGCGCTGCGAGGCGCAGGCCGGGCAGGTAGTCGTTCTGCGGCAGGTACCCGGTCAGGTAGCTCTCCAGGCACCCGACGACCACCGCACCGAGGAAGGTCAGCGGCAGGCTGCGCAGCCGCCCGAAGATCGCCGCCGTGTAGGCGCTCACGATCAGCAGCGAGAGCTGGGAGGCGTCCAGGGAGACGGCCGGCGCGATGAGGATGCCACCGACGGCCGCCAGCTGCGTGCCGAGGATCCAGGCGACCTGGTTGGACCGCACCGGGTTGGCCCCGGTGAGGCCCACCAGGGCCCGGTCGTCGACACTGGCCCGCATCTCGGCGCCGATACGGGTCCCGTACAGCAGGATCCGCAGGCCGATCGCCACGGCCACCGCCACGATCATGGTCAGTGCCTGGTGCCAGGTGACCGTGGCGGGGCCGATGTCGATCGCGTCGGTGTTCTCGAAGAACCTCGGCAGCGACCGGGCCTCGTTCGGGTCCCAGATCCACCGGGCGGCCGCGATGAGACCGCTCAGCATCGCCACGGTCATCACCAGGCGCTCGGCGTCACCCAGGCCCTGGATCGGCCGGAGCACCAGACGTTCGACCAGCAGGCCGAACGCAGGTGCGAGAACCACCAGAACAAGGATCAGCGCGAGCGGTACCGGCAGCCCCCAGCCCTCGGTGAGCTGCCAGTACGCGAACGCCGCCATCATGCCGGCCGCACCGTGCGCGAAGTTGAACACGCCGGTGGTGGTGTAGGTGAGCACCAGGCCACTGCCGATGATGGCGTAGATGGCCGCGGTGCTCAGACCCACGATCCCGAAGGTGAACAGCTGCTCCATGACTACTGGAGATCGCTCAGGCTCTTGCCGACACTGGCCAGGGTGAGCGGGGAACCGTAGTCACCCGTGTACCGGACCTCGGGAGCGTCGCAGCGGAACGCGCCCTCGTCGGGCTCGAAGTTCGCGATCTCCCAGCCGTCCGGCGTCGCCTGCACCACGTTGAAGCACTTCAGCGGCGCGTCGGCCTCGGTGATGTCGACGCTCACCTGAAGCCCGCCGGCCGTCCAGTCGGTCTGCTCCCGGGCGGTCTCGTACAGGCACTTGCGAGTGAGGTCGTCGCCGCACTCGGAGGCCGAGGTGGCGAACAGCAGCCAGGCGGAGAAGGCCCGCAGCGCCGGGAAGGTGATCTCCGCGTCCGGCGCGTACTCCTTGTACAGGTCCTTGACCTGCTCCAGCGCGGGGATGTCGTCGGCGGCCTCGAGCGGGGCGACGCCGCTGAGGTCGGCGTAGTTGGGCTGGAAGTCGACGGCGTCGCCGACCAGCTCACCGAACCCCGTGCCGTAGGCGTTGCTGTTCGCGTCGATCCAGTCGAGCTTGTAGTCGATCGACTTCAGCACCTGCTCCAGCTTCGCCAGGCTGCGGAAGTCGCCCTGGAACACCAGCCCCTTGACGCCCTTGCTCTTGAGGGACTGGGCGTAGGGGGTCCAGTCGGACACACCCGCGGCCGGGTAGAGGTCCCGGTAGACGACCGTGCCGCCGGACTTCTCCAGCGCCTCGGCGGTCTGGTCGCCGATGACCTTGGTCACGGGCGAGTCACCGGCGATGACGCCGACCGCGCTCGCGGAGCCCGGGTGGGCCTCCTTGAGCAGCCAGGTGTAGTAGCCGGCGTAGCGGGCGAAGGAGTGCCCGGCGCCGATCGCGTCGATCTGCAGGTCCGAGCCGAGGTTCTCGACCTGGCTGGTCTGCGCGGGGATGTCGGGGAGCAGGCACTTCAGCCGCTCCTCCACGCCGCCGGCGTCGAGGGCGGAGCCGCCGCCGACGATGGCGAAGTCCTCACGGCAGGACTCGATCATCCGCTGCCGGGTCTCGAAGATCTTCGAGTCCCGCAGGTGGTAGGTGATCTCGCGGCCGTTGATGCCGCCCGCGGCGTTGCACCACTCGGTGAACACCTTGGCCGCGTCGTCGAACTCCGAGTTCTTGGTGAAGCCGACGTCGCTGAAGGTGCCGACACTGATCTCGCTCGCGGTCACGCCCTGGGCGGGCGCGCCCTTCGGGTCGCCGGGACCGCAGACGTCCTTCAGGGTCCCGAAGTCGCCGGCCGCCGCTTCCGCCGCCGCTGTCGCCGGGGTGTCCTCAGCTCCTAATTCGCCGCCGCCGCTCCTGCCGCACCCAGCAGCGAACACGGTCACCGCTGCGACAGCAGCGACGGCCGCGACAGTTCTACGCGGTCTCACGCATTTCCTCCTTGTTGCTGTCCCGACCCTGCCTCCGCCGGACGCGGGGGACGCGAGGGACGCGGTCCGGGCTGCCGGGCACGGCCCCACCGGGGCCGCACCGCGCGCCCGGACGAAGGTCTGGTCGGGCTGGGCGTGCTGGAGCAACCGAGCGGCTGCCGGCGACGGACAAGTGGGCACCACGGCCACAACGCGCCGCGCCCCGGTGGCCGACGGCACAGCTCGGCCCGGAGACAGACAGGTTGTGACACCCGGCCGGGGAGGTTCAGTGCCGGCAGGGCAGGTGATCAGCCGACTGTGCCGGCGTTTCAGGCGCCCTTGCCCGAGAACGTCCGCCGTGCCATCAGCACCAACCTCGGCCGATCATTTCGTAAGTGCCACTTGCAGTTTCCGGAAGGGATCTTCTCGGCGTGAGGAAACTATCGACTCTTCCGGCGAGAATCAAACGCCGTTCAGATCGCCGGAACGCGGGTCGACACACTCCAGCCGCTACCGCACACAAGGAACAGACAACGCAGCGTGACCGGCCGGCCGGCCGGTCAGTTCTGCTCGGACGACCGCCGGGGAACGCCGTACAACCGGGCCGCCACGCAAGCCGATCGGCAAGCTACCGGACGCATCCGCGACGCCGTCGTCCGGGGCCCGTGACCGGCGGCACACCGGTCTACCAAGATCGCGAGATCTTGGCTCACCACGCGGCAGATCTGCCCGTCTGCCCAGGTAGGACGCTGGCCGAGCACCGACGCGAGCCGGCGGCCACTTCCGGCCCGGGTCGCCGCGACTCTTACGGAGAGTGGCCCCGCCGGCCGCCCCGCGCGCGCCGAGGTGATCCACCCCACGCGCCTGGCGCCGAGACCGGCCGGCGCATGCCGATCCGCGGCCCCAGAGAGGCCACCCACCGCAACGTGCCACATTTCACACCCGGCACGCGGGAAGATCCGCTCGTCGCAGCCGGCTCGGCGGGGCTGCCAGCCCGGCCGGACCGGCAGCGCCGTTCTCCACCGGCGGTGAGCGGCCGTTGACGAATGTGGCGGAGGAAGATTCTGTGTGATGGGCACCACTGGCCGCATGGCACCGACCGCCGCGGGCCCACGACGCCGAGGGAGCAGGACAACCGATGACAGCGACCGCGCCGGAGAGCAGTGACGTCTACTACGACCCCTACGACTTCGAGATCGACTCCGACCCGTACCCCGTCTGGAAGGCGTTACGGGACACCGCGCCGCTGTACTACAACGCCAGGTACGACTTCTTCGCGGTGAGTCGCTTCGACGATGTCGAGAAGGCCTTCGGCGACTGGGACACCTACCGCTCCGGCCGCGGGTCGGTCCTGGAACTCATCCGCTCCGGATTCACCTTCCCGCCCGGCAACATCCTGTTCGAGGACCCGCCCGTCCACGACGTCCACCGCGGCATCCTGGCCCGGGTCTTCACCCCGCGGAAGATGCTGGCACTCGAAGCGGATGTCCGTGCCTTCTGCGCCCGTTCCCTGGACCCTCTCGTCGGCTCCGGCGGCTTCGACTTCATCGCCGACCTGGGCGCCCAGATACCGATGCGGACGATCGGCATGCTGCTCGGCATCCCCGAGGAGGACCAGGAGGGCATCCGCGACATCATCGACGCGGGCCTCACCCTCGAGGAGGACGCGCCGAAGCCGCTGGACCAGGACGTGCTGGCGCGCACCGAGGCGATGTTCGCCGAGTACCTCGACTGGCGGGCCCGCAACCCGTCCGACGACCTGATGACGGAGCTGCTCACCGCCGAGTTCACCGACGAGACCGGCACCACCCGGCGGCTGACCCGCACCGAGGTCCTCGTCTACGTCAACATGCTGGCGGCCGCGGGCAACGAGACGACCACCCGGCTCATCGGGTGGACCGGCAAGGTCCTCGCCGAGCATCCCGACCAGCTGCGCCAGGTCGCGCAGGACCGATCCCTCGTCCCCGACGTCATCGAGGAGGTGCTCCGCTTCGAGGCCCCCTCCCCCATCCAGGCCCGCCACGTCGCCCGGGACGTCGAGGTGCACGGCCAGACCGTTCCGGAGGGCAGCGTGATGGTGCTGCTGAACGGCTCCGCCAACCGCGACGAGCGGCAGTTCCCCGACGGCGACAGCTTCGACATCCACCGGTCCTTCAGCCGGCACCTGAGCTTCGGCCGCGGCCTGCACTTCTGCCTGGGCGCCGCCCTCGCCCGCCTGGAGGCGCGGGTCGCCCTGGACGAGGTGCTGCGCCGGTGGCCGCACTGGGAGATCGACTACGACAACGCCGTACAGGCCCGGACGTCCACCGTCCGCGGCTGGGCGAAGCTCCCGGTGCGTACCTCCACCGGCTGACGCCCCGCGCCCCGCCCCGGTCGGGTCAGGTCGCCGCCCCGGTCAGGTCGCCGGCCGACCGGGGCGGGGGAAGCACGGGAGGACCTCTCCGGCGAGGAGCTCCAGCGTCTCGGTACTGGCCCGGTCATGCGTGATGAAGATGAAGGATGTGAAGCCGGCGTCCACGAGCTGGGCGATCCGGTCGGCGACCCGCGCCGGGGTGCCGGCGAAGCCGCCCGCGTCCAGCCCGTAGCCCGGCTGCCCGTA
Organism: Parafrankia colletiae; assembly: GCF_001854655.1. Lineage (GTDB taxonomy): Bacteria > Actinomycetota > Actinomycetes > Frankiales > Frankiaceae > Parafrankia > Parafrankia colletiae. The sequence continues at coordinate 21,943 of NZ_MBLM01000127.1, forward strand.
CCGGCGCCGGGCCAGCTCGACGACCTCGTCCACCTGCCCCGCCCCGGCGATCGCGAGAACCCCCTCCACCGAGCGACGCAGGGACGCCGGATCGCGGCCGATGCGCTCACACTCGGCGTCCATCGCCCGGTTCAGCTCGTCGAGGCGGTCCAGGGCGTAGGTCGGGACGTTCCAGACGTCGGCGTAACGCGCCACCAGCGGAAGGGTCCGCTTCGGCCCGGCACCGCCGATGTGCACCGGCGGCCGCGGCCGCTGCACCGGCTGCGGGACGTTCGGCAGGTCGTGGACGTCGTAGTACCGGCCGGAATAGGTCGTCACCGGCTGCTCGAACATCTGCGTGATGATGTCGAGTGCCTCCGCGAGCCGGTCGGCGCGCTCCCCCGGGGTTCCCCAGGGCAGGCCGGCCTCGCGGTGTTCCTGTTCGTAGGAACCGCTGCCGATGCCGAACTCCAGCCGCCCGCCGGAGATGACGTCCAGCGTGGTGGCCATCTTCGCGAGCAGCGCCGGATGGCGGAAGGTGTTACAGGTGACCAGATGCCCCAGCCGCAGGCGCGACGTGCGGGCGAGCAGGGCCGTCGCCAGCGTCCAGCCCTCGAACGAGGGCGCCGCCGGCGCACCGGGCGTGTACAGATGATCGAACAGCCAGAACGAGTCCAGCCCCAGGCGCTCGCATTCGAGGGCCCGGTCGACCATGGACTCGAACTCCAGCGCGACCTGCGGCAGATAGATCCCGAACTCGACACCGGCCTCGCCCCGGGGGCCCGTCCCCACTGATTCGCCCACGGAAGCAGTCATGGCCGCGAGCCTATTTTCCGGGCCGCCCAGGCGGGCCAGGATCAGCCCGGAGCAGGTCAGAATCGGGACAGTGGCACATGTCCTCCACATCGGGCACAGGTGGCAAAGTGGGTGCTATGTCAACGCCACCAGGCTGGTACGACGATCCATCAGGCAGACCCGGCTCGCGCTGGTGGGACGGCAACCAGTGGACGGACCACACGCAGCCCGGCTCCCCGCCGCCCCCGCCGCAGCACCAGAACCAGCAGTACCAGCCGCATCAGCAGCAGGCCGCCGCGCCCGGAGCGGCTGCGCAGGCGCCAGGCCAGCACGCCACGCAGCAGTACGGCCAGCCACAGCACGGGCAGCCGCCGGGCGGCTGGGGCGGCCCGCAGGGCTACCAGCCACCGCCGGTCCAGACCAGCCACACGCCGGACCGGATCCAGCGCCAGGTCCAGGAGCGCGCCGGCGTGCACGTGCCGGTGCAGGGCGGCGGCTCGCTGTTCAGCGAGCCGGTTCTGGTGGTGAACCAGAAGACGAAGCTGATCGAGCTGACGAACGAGTACGCGGTCTTCAACCAGCAGGGCACCCAGATCGGCTCGGTCGTCCAGGTCGGCCAGAGCGCGCTGAAGAAGGTCGCCCGGTTCCTCTGGTCACTCGACCAGTTCTTCACCCATCGGCTGGAGGTGCGGGACGCTGCCGGGGTTCCGCAGCTGCTGTTGACCAGGCCGAGGAAGTTGTTCAAGTCGAAGGTGATCGTGACGCTGCCGGACGGTCGGGAGGTCGGCCGCATCGTCCAGCAGAACGTCTTCGGCAAGATCAGTTTCAGTATCGAAGCGGACGGCAACCGCCTCGGCATGCTCAAGGCCGAGAACTGGCGGGCGTGGAACTTCTCGATCGTCGACCACACCGACGCCGAGGTCGCCCGGGTGACCAAGACCTGGGAAGGTCTCGCCCGGACCCTGTTCACCACCGCGGACAACTACGTGGTTCAGCTGCACCGGCCACTGCCCCAGCCAATGCTCAGCCTCGTCGTCGCCTCGGCACTCACCATCGACACCGCGCTGAAGCAGGACTCCCGGGGCTTCGGATAGTGCAGTAGCCCACGACTCGGGCGGGAGTCCGTCATTCCGGCGGCGCTCCCATGCCCCTGGAACTGACGGCCACCGACCTGGCGAACGGGGCGTCCCCGTTCGCCGGAGCGGTCGTCTGCGTGCGGTGGAGCCGCACGCGCGGCGGGTACGACACAGCGCCGCCGGACCGCGGCCCGCGGAACGACACAAAAGCGGTACCCTTTTTGCTGTTCTCAGTCCGGCTACATCCCTCCGCCCTACCCGGCACCCGATCTGGCGAATGCGACGGGCCGGCTCCGACCGCCGCGCGAAAGAACGCCCTGGCGCGGACAGCGATGTTCGGTACGCTTTCCCGTGGCCGTGCACCCTGGTGAGTCGCGGTTTCGGTTCGTGTCCGCTCAGGAAAGGCAGTCTTCTCATGCGCACATCACGCCTGGCAGGACTCGGGCTTGCGTTCGCGCTCACTGCGGGAACCGTCGGGATCGCCGCGGCACCGGCGAACGCGGCGCTGCCGCCCGAGGACAGGGCCGGTGACGCATCGCTTGCCGCACTGGTCGAATGGCTGGAAACCCACGAGCTGCAGGACTGGCTCAACTTCCTCGCGCTGACCAACCCACCCGCGCCGACCGGCGCCAGCCACAACCCGCCGCCGAAGCCGACGAACAGCGGCACGCGCGAGACGGGCGCCACCCACGCCCCGCCACCGAAGCCGACCAACCAGGGCGCCTCGCAGACCGGCGCCACCCATGCTCCGCCGTCAAAGCCCTCCAACCAGGGCAGCGCCCCGAACGGCGCCAGCCACAACCCGCCGCCGAGGCTCCTGAACAGAGGGTGGTAGTCGTCGTCGGCATGTCCGCGGTCCCGAGCCCGACACCGATGGCGACGCCGGCCTCGATCGAACATATGTTTGCTATCGTCGGCTGGTGGGCGTAGCACCGTTCCAGGCCTCGCTGCTCGACACGCTGTCCGAACCGCAGGCTGGCAGGCACGCGGGCGTCGAGCTCGGGCCACTGCACGCCGGCCTGCACCGCCGCATACTGGCCGGCGGCGCCTGGGTCGACGTGCGGCGCAGCTGGGTGGCCGGGGCGGACACGCTGTTCGAACGGCTGTGCGCGCAGGTCCCCTGGCGCGCCGAACGGCGTCCGATGTACGACCGGACGGTCGATGTGCCCCGGCTGCTGTCCTTCTACGCGCGGGGCGAGCCGTTGCCCGACCCGGCGCTCGATGCCGCCAGGCAGGCGCTCGACGCGCACTACGCCGCCGAGCTGGGCGAGCCGTTCGCCACCGTCGGCCTGGCGCTGTACCGGGACGGCCGCGACAGTGTCGCCTGGCACGGCGATCGGATCGGCCGCGGCGCCACCCACGACACAATGGTCGCGATCCTCGTCCTCGGCGCTCCCCGGGCGCTGCTGCTGCGGCCTCGCGCTGGCGGGCCCGCGGAGAGCGGAGGTGGGCGCCCAGTCACGATCCGCCACGAACTCGGTCACGGCGATCTGTTCGTCATGGGCGGTAGCTGCCAGCGCACCTGGGAGCATGCGGTGCCGAAGACCGCCCGCCCGGTCGGCCCCCGCCTCAGCGTTCAGTTCCGCCCCCACAACGTCCTCTGATGGGACGGGCCGGATCGCCATCGCGGATATCGATGGTGCGGGTGGCTCGCGGTCGGGGACCAGGCCGGTGRCCACAGCCGGGAAGCCGCCGCCATGGAACCCATCCCGATGACCTTATGGATATCAAGTCGTGATTCGACGAATTTAGCGCAGTGTCGTCAACGGATATGCATCCAGGATCAGAGCTATTGCACGCTCAAGCTGCTCTACGGCGTGYGCCCTGTCTAGCGAGAGAAGCTTCTCACTGGACACATCTATCACCGAGGAGAGCCCTTCGCCCRTTGCCCGGCCAAAGAACCAGAAGCGACATCGGCAGGATTTTCTGCCTGAAGTTCTTCCACCGCTCCGGAACAAGGGACTTAGGAGGATCGAAGACGCATCAGACGCTTGCTCGTCCAGCGCCTCGCCAGATGTCCAGCGTGCCGTCCACCCTTCCCACAACGCCTCGTCGTTTATCTCTCGCAGATCTGCAGCGGATTCTCGATGGATACTGAAGTCGTCATCCCGGAGAGTCACCCGACTTTCTCTGCGGACAGGATCACTCATTTAGTCTCCACGAGAATCCCAGAAATCCATGTCACCTCTCGTAACGCCGATCTCGGCGAACAGGCGGAATACGGGCACGGCCGGGTGCTGTTCAGCCGCGGGCGCAGGTGATCGCAGCAGGGATCGACCAGGGCCGGGCGGTACTGCGGAGCCCGGCTGAGACGCGCGGGCTCGCTGATACGCGCGTAGCGTTTGACCGTGTTCAGGGCGAGGCGGACAGCCGCCCCGGCTAGCTGTCCTGGACGCCGTCGAGGATGCCGGGGCCGAGGCGGCGGAAACGGTCGATCACGTCGCGGTCCAGGTCGTAGCTGACCTGCTCGGTCGCTGCATCGAGCGACATCCAGCGCAGCTCGTCGACCTCGTCGTTCGGGACGAACGCCCCGCCGGTCGCCCGCAGGGCCCAGTAGCGCACGACCTTGGTGCGTGCGACGCCGTGCCGCTCCACCTCGTAGGTCACATCGCCGAGCGGCTCGCCGACCTCGACGGCGAGCCCGGTCTCCTCCGCCACCTCGCGGACGGCGGCGTCCAGCCAGGTCTCGCCGTCGTCGAGTTTGCCTTTCGGCAGGGACCAGTCGGCGTGCCGCGGCCGGTGGACCAGGACGATCTCGACCCCGCCGCCGGCGGGACGCCACACCACGCCGCCGGCCGCGCGCTCCTGCACCTCGCTGCCGTCGGGCTCACTGGCCACTGTCAACGCCGCGCCTCCGGTCCGGGTCACCGCCGCCGTCCGGCCGCGTCCGATCGTGCCTGCCGCCTGATCCTGCCACGGGCCGGGGCGCACCGGCCGCGAGGAGAACGTGAGGGGAAGGAGTGGGCCTCAGCCGGCCCAGACGGTCTTGAGGTTGCAGAACTCGCGGATGCCGACGGCGCTCAGCTCCCGCCCGTAGCCGGAGCGGCGGATGCCGCCGAACGGGAGCTCCGGGTGCGAGGTGACCATCCCGTTCAGGAACACCGCTCCGGCCTCGAGCTCGTTGATGAACTGCTCCTGCTCGGCCGGGTCGGCCGTCCAGGCGTTGGAGCCGAGGCCGAACGAGGTGACGTTGGCGAGGCTGATCGCGGCGTCGATGTCCGGCACCCGGTAGAGGGTGGCCAGCGGTCCGAACGCCTCCTCGGTGTGCAGGCGCATCTGGGTGGTGATGTCGCCGACGACGGTGGGCGGGAAGAACCAGCCCGGGCCGTCCGGCGTGGCGCCGCCGCACAGGACGCTGGCGCCCTGCTTCACGGCGTCGGCGAGGAGCTCCTCGATGTCCTGGCGACCGCCCTCGGTGGCGAGCGGCCCGACGTCGGTGCCGGAGTCGAGCGGGTCGCCGACCCGCAGGGCGGCCATGCCGGCGACGAACAGCTCGGCGAACCGGTCGTACACCGCGTCGTGGACGATGAACCGCTTGGCGGCGATGCAGGACTGGCCGTTGTTCTGGCAGCGGGCGGTGACCGCCACCTCGGCGGCGCGCTCCACGTCGGCCGACGGCATGACGACGTAGGCGTCGCTGCCACCGAGCTCCAGCACCGTCTTCTTGATCTCCTGCCCGCAGACGGAGGCGACCGCCTGACCGGCGGGCTCGCTGCCGGTGACCGTCGCGGCAGCCACCCGGGGGTCGCGCAGCACCCCTTCCACCTGGCCGGCCCCGATCAGCAGGGTCTGGAAGCACCCGGCCGGGAACCCGGCGCGCAGGAACAGGTCCTCCAGGTACAGCGCGCACTGCGGGACGTTCGACGCATGCTTGAGCAGGCCGACGTTGCCCGCCATCAGCGCCGGGGCGGCGAAGCGGACGACCTGCCAGAGCGGGAAGTTCCACGGCATGACCGCGAGGACGACACCCAGCGGCAGGTAGCGACCGAAGGCACGGCTCGCGCCGACGGTGCCCGGGTCGGCCAGCGGCTCGTCGGCGAGGAACGCCGGGGCGTGCTCGGCGTAGAAGCGCATCCCCTTCGCGCACTTCGCCGCCTCCGCCTCCGCCGAGCGCAGCGTCTTGCCCATCTCCGTGGTCATGATCACGGCGATCTCGTGCCGCTCGGCGTCGAGCAGGTCGGCCGCGCGGCGCAGCCACCCGGCCCGCTCGGCGAACGTCGTCCGGCGGTAGGTGGCGAAGGTGGCGCTGGCGCGGGCCAGCCGCTCCTCGATCTCGGTGTCGCCGAGCGCGTCGAACGCCGCGACAACCGCGCCTGTTGCCGGATTGACCGACCGGATCGCCATGTCACTCCTTCTGGGGGTCTGACCGCCTGGTCGCCGGGACATTCACCGGACGCACCGAAATGCGGCCGGCGGCCTACTGGTGAACGGGCGGCAACCCGGGAACGTGGGCCGAAAACAACGTCGCAGAACAACAACGTCGCAGAACGGCGCTGCGCACCGTCCTGGCACAGGTCGAACACTAGCAGAGTGGGCGTTTACCTGGCTCGTTTCAGGACCGGGGTGAGGTCATTGCGACCCGGACCTGACGGGGTATCCCGTGTGGCTCGAAATATCCCCCGACGGGGCTGCCGGGGCGGCACCGGGGGGATCGCGGCCCAGGTCCGGTTCCCAGAGCCGGGACGGGATCACCCGGGTCACGGCACGGCCCACGGCGAGGCGGCAGCCGTGCGCCCGGAGGCGTCCGACGACCCCGGGATCACCGACGGTGCCGTCGGCGGCGACGTGCACGACGACCTCCGCGATGACTGCGATACCCAGATCGCCGAGCACGGACAGCACGCCTCGGACGAGCTTCCCGACGACGTGGTCCTGGTACGGAGACCGGTGCGTCCCGGTGTGGAGCAGGTCGGTGTGGAGCAGGTCGGGGTGCAGCGACACCGCCGCCACCGGAACCCGCCGGAGGATGTCGGCAGCGGTGTCCAGTGTCGTGTCGGGAGCGCCGACCTCGGCGAGCCCGATCCGCACCCCGCTGGCGTGGATGCGGGTGAGGACCTCACCCACGACCGCCGGGTCGGCGCCCGGCCGACTGGCGCGGATCTGGAGCACGAGGCCACTGGGTGGGATGTCCGCCGCGCGCAGCGCCGCGGTGACGTCGTCCACCAGACCCGGCTGCCCCGCGCGTCCCGCCGACACCGTGATGTGGACCGGCAGCCGGCCGCCGGCCCCGGTCGAGGCGCCCGCCGCTGTCGGGACGCCCGCCGCTGTCGGGACGCCCGCCGCGGTCGGGTCGTGCGGGCTCCGAAGCAGGATCCGGTCGAGAGCGGGCACGACGCCGAGGGTGTCGGCCGCGAGCAGCATCTGCCCGGCCACGGCGTCGTCGGGGATCCAACAGAGCCGGGCCTCGTGCGCGACAGTGTCGGATGTCGCCAGATCGATGACGGGCCGCCGAGCGACGGCGAGCCGGCCCCGGGCGGAGCCTCCGTCGGCGCCGACACCTGCGCCGACGTCCGCGGCGCCTATGCTGTCGGCGGCGGCGCTGCCTGGCGCACTGCCGCTGCCTGGCGCACTGCGGCCGACTCCCGCACCGCCGCCGACTCCCGCACTGTCGCCGCCCGCCGCGGCGGCGAAGGCGGCCCGGAGGTCCGGGCCGGTCGGCAGCGCGGCCAGGTGTGGGCCGAAGGAGGCCAGCGCTCCGCTGCCCCGCACCTTCGCGGCGTACATGGCCAGGTCGGCGCGGTGCAGCAGGGTCTCGGAGTCGACTGGTCCACTGCCAGGCCCGACGACGACCATCCCGATGCTGGCGGCGATGCTGTAGGTGGAGCCGCCCAGGCGGATCGGTGCCTGTAGCGCTGCGGTGATGCGACGCCCGACCGTCTCGGCCGCGGGCGGCGCCGGCTCGGACGCCAGCAGAATCGCGAACTCGTCGCCGCCGAGGCGCGCGACCGTGTCCGCCGGGCGCACGCATCCGGCCAGCCGGTGGGCCGCGACCCGGAGCAGATCATCGCCGGCGGCGTGCCCGAAGGCGTCGTTGACGTGTTTGAAGTCGTCCAGGTCGCAGAACAGGACAGCGAGCTGCCAGCCGCCGGGCCCGCGGGCGGCCAGCGCGCGGTCGAGACGGCTGAGGAACAGCGACCGGTTCGCCAGCCCGGTGAGCGGGTCATGGAAGGCCTGGTAGCGCAGCTCCCGCTGTTTCTCCTCGATCCGGCCGATCAGCCGGACGTTCTCCGAGAGCGTGGTCATCTGCCGGACCATCGCCACCAGGACGATCCCGACCAAGAACCAGAGCTCCTCCTCGTGTCCCAGGTTCCCCCCGGAGATCTCGACCAGGGTCGCGATCCCGGCGACGGCCAGTGGCAGATAGGGCAGCATCGCGTGCCAGACGCGGCGCCGCGGTGACAGGAACGGGCCCGGTTGCGCGCCGGGCCACCCGGTCTCGTCCTCGCCCGCCGGGGGGATCGCCGTCGGCGCCCGGGCGGCGCCGGCTGCCCGCGAACCGTCGGGTGTCAGCGCCGCGAGCCCGATCAGCAGCGGCGCGGCGACCAGGAACGTGTCGACGATCCGTGGGACGTCGGTCAGCCCGCGCACGACCGCGGACGCATACCAGGTGAAGGTGACCGTCATGGCGAGCAGTCCCGCCACCAGCAGGCCCAGCCCCTTCTCGGCACGCCCCTGCCGGAACGCCGCAACGAGGATGACCACGACCGTCAGCACCAGGTTGGCGGCGACGATGACGATCGTGAAGATGGGGCCCTCGGTGAGGGGGCCTGCGCCGATGGCCTCCTCGAGAACGAAGATCCAGGCCAGCAGGGTGACGGCCCCGGTGACGACCAGGCCGTCCAGGACCATCACCATCGGCCACCGTGGCAGGCGGCCCCGGCCGGTGCCGTTCTCCCGGGGCACCACGGGGTGTGTCGGGTACAGCAGGACGCCCGCGAGCCCGAAGGCCTGCGGCACCAGATAGATCAGGTAGGCGGGTGTCGCCCGGGGAACAGCCGGTCCGCCGCCGACGAAACCGGCGAGGACCTGGGTCATCCCTCCGCCGACGCCCACCAGGAGCATGCCGACGAGTAATCGCCAGGCGCGCTCGACACCCCGCCGGCGCAGGCCCGTCACCAGGCAGGCCCCGCCGCCGAGGAACAGGGCGGCCAGCATGATCCCCCGAACGGCGATCAACGCGGCCCGCCCGGGAAGGACCAGCCCGGCGATCACCGTGGCGACCACGAGCACCGCTGCGACCACGAGCAGCGCGGCCGTCGCCGCCGCCCCGGTGAGGCGGCGCCGGGCGGCCTCGGGTGTCGGCCGGGCAGCGCACATCACGGTGTGACCGTGCCCGCCCCTGGCCATCGACAATCAGTTCGATACCGAGGGTGAGGTCTGCGGGGCGCGCTGGACGGCGAGTGCGGTCAGGCGAGTGCGGTTACCCGAGGGTGTGCAGGCTGACGTCCCAGAGGCGTTCGGCGGCGGCCGGGTCCAGCGCGTAGGGTGCGACTCCGCTGACGCTGCCGGGAGTGTGCAGGGGGGCCTCGGCACAGTCCTCGAAGTACCGCCCGCCGACGCCGTCGAGCAGCGGCGAGGCGGCGAGCAGTACCGAGGTGGCCGCGCCCTGCTCCACCGTCTTCCAGGCCCGCGCCGGGACACCGCTGCGGGCCCGTACCCGCTCGGCCTCGCCGGAGTCGATGTGCCGCTGCAGGTTCGTCATGATGGCGCCGGGCATCAGTGCGTTGGCGCTGATGCCGTCCGCCGCCCACCGTCGGGTGGCCTCGACCGCGAACAGGACGTTGGCGGTCTTCGACTGGCCGTAGGCCGCCCACGGGTGGTAGGGGCGCCGCTCGAAGTGGATGTCGTCGAACTCCACCGCGGACCGCAGGTGCGCCGCCGAGCTCACCGCCACCACCCGGGCCCCACCCGCCGCGGCCAGTGCGGGCCGCAGCCCGTCGGCCAGGGCGAAGTGGCCGAGATGGTTGGTGCCGAACTGCAGTTCCCAGCCCTGCGGGGTGCGCAGCTCCGGCGTCGCCATGATCCCGGCGTTGTTGACCAGGGCGTGCAGCGGGCCCGACCAGCCGGCCACGAACGCCGCGATCGAGGCGAGGTCCGCGAGGTCGAGCCGGGCGACGCGGAGGGCGGTGTTGCCGGTGGTGGCGGTGATGTCCGCGGCCACCCGCCGGCCGACCTCGACGTCGCGCACCGCGAGGGTCACCTCGCTGCCCGCGCCGGCGAGTGCCCGGGCTGTCTCGACACCGATACCGGACGACGCTCCGGTCACCACCGACCGGTGGCCGCTCAGGTCGACGTCCGCCAGCACCTCCGCCGCCGTCGACTCGGCCGTGAACCTCGTGGTGACCCGTTCCGTCGCACCCATCTCCGCACGCTCCCGTCCGTCGCCTCGGCGCCGCCATCGGCCGCCGGTCGCCCGCCGGCAGCTACCCGCCGCCGGCAGCTGTCCGCGCGACGCCAGCCGCGCGTGCCCCTCACAGTCATATCCGGTGGTGCGCCCACGCCGCGATCCGTCACAGGCCGGCAACCTGCGCTCACGGGGTGAACTAAGGGGCCGGATGGCCCGGCCGCATCGGCCGTCCGACTGCCCGGAGCCGACAATGGCCCCTTTCTGCGGGCATTGCCGCCGCGGTTCAGTGAAAGCGTCGGGCACACACCTGTCACGACCCTGCCGGGAAGCGCGCGCGGTCCGGCGCGGCCTGGCCGGGTCATTCTGCGAAAGCGAGTCTCTGGTGAGCATCTACGACGCGATCGGCGGCGCGAAGGCCGTGGAGGCAGCGGTCGACGAGTTCTACGTTCGCGTGACCGCGGACCCGGATCTTGCGCCCTTTTTCGCCGGCCGTGACATTCCGAGCCTCAAGGCACACCAGCGGGATTTCATCGCCGCGGCGATCGGCGGACCGGAGATCTACCAGGGCCGGGACCTTCCCCGCGTCCACCGTCCGCTCAACATCTCCGACGCCCACTTCGACGCGGTCGTCGACCACCTGGTGGCGGCCCTGCGTGGCCTCGGCGTACCGCCCGAGACCACCGGCCAGATCGGGGCCACGCTCGCCCCGCTGCGCAAGGACATCGTCTCCGTCTGACCTCTGACGGTCCGGGCGCAGCCCCGCGCCCCGCACCCCGGGCCGGGACCGGACCACCCGACATGGTCCGGTCCCGGCCCGACTCGAACGACGGCCGGGCTCGAACGACGGCCGGGCTCGGCTGCCGGCCGGGCTCGGCTGCGCCCGGTCCGGCCGGCGCCCTGTCAGTCGTCGGCCAGGACGAGTCTGCGGGCCTCGCGCCGCAGAACCTTGCCGTAGGCGCTCTTCGGCAGCGCCTCCAGATAGATGATCTTCTTCGGCTTCTTGAAGCTTGCGATGTGGGTGGTGCTGAAGCTGATCAGCTCGCCCTCGGGCGGGGGCGGGGTCGTGGCGGGCACCACCGCGGCGACGACGTTCTCGCCCCAGGTCTCGTCCGGCACCCCGAAGACCACGACCTCGGCCACGGCCGGATGCTGGACGAGCGCCTCCTCGACCTCACGCGGGTAGATGTTGGCCCCGCCGGAGATGATCACGTCGCTGCTGCGGTCGAGCAGGAAGAGGACCCCGTGCTCGTCGATCCGGCCGATGTCGCCGGTGTGCAGCCAGCCGCCGCGCAGTGCACGCGCCGTCGCGTCCGGGTTGTTCCAGTATCCGCGCATCACGACGTCCCCGCGGACGCAGACCTCGCCCTCCTCGCCCGCCGGCACCAGGCGGTCGTCGGCGTCGAGGATGCTGACCTCGATCCCCGGGTGCGCGACGCCGGCCGAGTCGAGCGGGGCGTCCGGCGCGGTCGCGTGGTTGAGGTAGGTGACGGTCATCGGCGACTCGCCCTGGCCGTAGATCTGGACGAACACCGGCCCGAACCGCTCGATCATCGCCCGGGAGTGCTCGACGTGGATCGGCGCACCCCCGTAGACGGCGCAGCGCAGGGAGCTGGTGTCCGGCTGCCCCGCCACCCCGAGCATGCGGACGATCATCGTCGGGACGAGGAACRCCAGAACGGTGACCCGCTCCCGCGCGATCAGGTCGAGCACCGCGGCGGGGTCGAACCCGCCTCCGTCGTAGATGAGGTTGTCGGTACCGCGGGCGATCGCACCCAGCGCGTACAGCCCGCTGCCGTGCGACAGCGGGGCGATGTGCAGGGCGATGTCGTCCGGCGTGTAGGCGCAGACGTCGGCGAGCAGCGTCCAGGTCATGACCGTGAGGTTGCGGTGGGTCAGCTGGGCGCCCTTGGGCCGCCCGGTCGTCCCGGACGTGTAGAACAGCCAGGCGAGATCGTCCGCGGCCACCTCGGCCGGGGCGAGGCCGGGGTCACCCTCCGCGAGCAGGCGGCCGAAGTCGTCCCCGCCGGGAGCAGCGGCGTCCACCTGCACGGTGTGCAGGTCGGCCAGGCCGAGTCCGGCGATCATCGGGGCGGACGGGGCGCCGTGGACGAGCGCGCGGGCACCGCTGTCACCCAGGATCACCGCGACCTCCGGGCCGGCGAGCTTGGCGTTCATCGGTACGGCCACCAGCCCGGCGTACCAGGCACCGAAGAGGGCGGTCAGGTACTGCCCGCAGTTCGGCAGGAACAGCGCCACCCGGTCGCCGGGTTCCAGGCCGCGCCGCAGCAGCGCCGAGCCGAACCGCGCCGCCTGCTCCCGCAGCTCCCGGTAGGACGTCCGGCGCCCGGCGTGGCGGACGGCGGTGCGGTCCGGGTACCGCTGCGCCGAGGTCGTCAGCACGTGCACGATGTTGGCCATCGTCAACCTCCGTCTGCTCGGGCGACGCGGGTGGCACGGGTGGCACGGGTGACCGGACGTTCCTCGGCCGTGCCGGGACGGCCGTCGAGGACCTCGCGGGTGTGGGCGCCGAGCCGCGGGGCGGGGCCGGCGACCCGGCCGGGGGTACGCGAGAACCAGGCGGGAGTACCGGGGAACCGCACCGGGCCGTCGTCGGTGTCGACCGTCTCGAAGAAGCCGACGCTGTTCAGGTGCGGGTTGTCGAACAGGTCGTCGAGGGAGCGCACCGGCGCGGCGGGGACGTCCAGCGACCGCAGCAGGTCGAGCCAGTACTGCGTGGTGTGCTCCCGGAAGGTCTCCCCGAGCAGCGCGTAGACGGTGTCGATCTGACGCGCGCGCTGTTCCAGGGTGGCGAGGTGCTCCCCCGCCCAGGGCGGCTTCACCGCGTTGACGAAGGCGGACCACTGCTTGTCGTTGTAGACGAGCACGGAGATGTAGCCGTCGCTGGTGCGGTGCGGACGCCGGTTCGGCGCGACGGCCCGCGGGTAGACGGCGGGCCCGAGGGCGGGGCTGAACATGGCCCCGTTGGCGTGTTCGACAAGCATGAACGCGGCCATGGTCTCGAACATCGCGACCTCGACCTCCTGCCCCTCGCCGGTGCGCTCCCGGTGGAACAGCGCCATCATCGTGGCGTACAGCGCGGTCAGGCCGGCGACCTTGTCGGCCATGATGGTGCCGACATAACTGGCCTCACCGGTGAGCTGCTCCTGGGCATAGGGAATCCCGCACTCGGCCTGGATGGTGTCGTCGTAGGCGGTGAGGTCCGCATCCGGCCCCCGGCGGCTGTAGCCGTAGCAGTTGGTGTAGACGACGGACGGGTTGAGCGCGGCGACCGCCTCGTAGCCGAATCCGAGCCGGTCGATCGCCTTCCCCCGCATCGAGTGGATGAAGACGTCCGCGTCGACGACGAGCTCGCGCAGCGCCGCCGCGCCCGCTGGGCTGCGCAGATCCAGCACGACGCTGCGCTTGCCCCGGTTGACGTTGACGAAGACGCCGGCCATGCCCGGCCGCGGGCCGACCGAGATGTAGCGTGTGTTGTCTCCGGCCGGCGGCTCGATCTTGATCACGTCCGCGCCCATGTCGGCCATGATCTGGGTACAGTACGGTCCCATCACCATTGCGGTGAGATCGATGACGCGGACGCCGGAAAGCGGGCCGGAATGCGTCATTCCTTGGTACCAGATTCGGCGGTACCGGTCACAGCCTTCACGTATCGACCACCCCTACCGTCCATGAGGCCCGGGCCGCCGCTGCCGCGGAGGCCGGGTACTGGCTGCTGGCGGATCGCCGGCGCCCAGGGCGTGCGGCGGCACGCCGCGCGTCCGGAACTCCCCCACCGRCCGGGCCGCGGCGCGGTCCGGCCGTGCGAGGAGCCGGAAGCCCGACGTCCCGCAGGCCGGTGCCTGGAGGGTGGCGCGCGGCGGGCGGTGCATGGCCTCGATCCCAGCGTTGCCCGTCTCCGGTGCTGCGACGTCCGGAGCGGTGCCCATCGACAGTAGAGGATGAATCCTTGCAAGGATAGTGCTATCAAGATGTCGTGAGCAGCTCCGGCGACGCGCCACAGCCCCCTGACCAGTCCACCGATCAGACCGCGCCCCGGTCCGGTGGGCCGGCCCCCGAACCGGCCTCCGAACCGGGAGCCGGACCGGGCGCCGGCGGGGCGCGGCCGCCGGGGATACCCGCGCTGCGGCCGATCGCCCGGGTTCTGGACGACGCCCTGGCCACCCGCCCCGAGGCGATCGCGGTCGAGGCCGCCTCCGGCTCGTGGACGTACGCCGACCTCGACGAGCAGGCCTCACGCGCGGCCGGCGCGCTGTGGTCGCTGGGCGTGCGCCCCGGCGACCGGGTCGCCGCCTGCCTGCCCAACGACCTCGACATCGTCGCCGCCTTCCACGGCGCGCAGCGGATCGGCGCCGTCTGGGCCGGCATCGGCGAGGCGCTGACCGCCGCCGAGCAGCAGGACCTGCACGAGGTCTGCGGCCCCGCCGTCGTGCTCGCCGGGCCGCGCTGCCTGCTGGAGACCCCCGGCCGGGTCGACCCCGACCGCTGGGCGGACCTGCTCGCCCGTGGGAGGACGACCCCGCCCGCCGGCCTCGCCCTCGACCTCGACGCGCCCGCGGGCATCGGGTTCACCAGCGGGACGTCGGGACGTCCCAAGGCGGTCGTGCACAGCCAGCGCAACCTGCTGCTGCCCGGCGCCGTCCTCGTCGCGACCCGCGGCTGGGGGCCGGAGCTGCGCAAGGGCGACAGCTTCCCGATGACGATCCTCAACATGCTGGTCCTGTCGACACTGCTCACGGCCCAGGCCGGCGGCTGCGCGGTGGTGATGAACCGCCGTGACGTCAGCGGCGTCGTCGACTGGATCTCCTCCCGGAAGGTCACAGTGTGGAACGGGGCGCCGGCCCAGCTCCACGACCTCGCCGCCCGCCCGGAGGCAGACCTGCGCTCGCTGCGGGAGGTCTGGAGCGGCGGCAGCGACACCCCGGAGGCGCTGCGCACCGCGTTCGCCGCCGCACACGGCCTGGTGCCGCGGGTCACCTACGGCCTGAGCGAGGCGCCGACGGTGGTCGCGATCGACCCGCCGGACGGCGCGTGGCGCGCGGGCAGCAGCGGCCAGGTGCTGCCGCACTACGACGTCGCCGCCTACGACGACGCCGGCAACCGGCTGCCGGCGGGTGAGCTCGGCGAGCTCCGGCTCGCCGGGGCGACCAGCGGGCCCTGGGCGGGCCTGTGGCGTCCGCTGCTCGGCTACTGGGAGCAGGGCCGGGTCCGCCCACCGGAGCCCGGCCCCTTCGCCACCGGCGATGTGGGCACCGTGGACGGCGACGGCTGGCTCTCCGTCCTGGACCGCAAGAAACTCGTCATCATCCGCGGCGGCGCCAACGTCTACCCGCTGGAGGTCGAGCGGGTCATCGCCACCCATCCGGACGTCGTGCGGGTCGCGGTGTGCCCGGTGCCCGACGACCGGCTCGGCCAGCGCGTCGCCGCCGTCGTCGAGAGCGCCGGCCCGCCGCTGGACATGGCCGCGCTCGCGGAGCTGTGCCGCCGCGAGCTCTCCCCGTACAAGGTGCCCGAGTTCTGGTCGCAGGTGGACGCGCTGCCGGTGAACGCGATGGGCAAGGTCCAGCGCGCCGGCCTGTCCGATCTCGTCGACACCCGTCGTTGAGCCGGTGACCGAGGACGAGGCCTGGGAGTTCGTGGCCCGGGCGCACACCGGGATCCTCACGACGCTGCGCGCGGACGGCGCGCCGGTCACACTGCCGATGTGGTTCGTCGTCCTCGGCCGCGCCGTGTACCTGTCGACGCCGCCGCGGGCGGCCAAGCTGGCGCGGGTGCGCCGCGACCCGCGCGCGGCGTTCCTCGTGGAGGCCGGCCGGGCCTGGGTGGACCTGCGCGCGGTACACGTCAGCGGCCGGCTGCAGGTGGTGGACGACGATGCTGCGCGCCAGCAGGTCCGCGACCTGCTCGACACGAAGTACGCCGGGTTCCGGCTCCCGCCGGAACGGCTGCCGGCCGCCGTCCGTGCCGCCTACGCCGAGCGCACCGTGCTCCGGCTGGACCCGCAGGGACGGCTGCTGCGTTGGGACAACAGCCGCATCCGACTCGCCGAACCGCCAGCCGCCCCGGGACCCGGCTCCCACTCTCCGACCGAGCACTAATCCTTGCAAGGATAGCGAGGTCATCGTTAGGGTCGGAGCGGGTCGGAGCCGGTCAGGACTGACCGGAGGACCCCGGAGGGGAGACCACGTGACGCCGGCCGCCGAAGCCGCAGCCCGGATGTTCGATCTCGACGGCCGGGTGGCGATCGTCACCGGCGCCTCCTCCGGCCTCGGTGTCGCGGTCGCGCGGGCGCTCGCCGGGTTCGGGGCGCGGGTCGCCGTCGTGGCCCGCCGGCTCGACCGGCTCACCGAGCTCGCCAAGGAGATCGACGGCGCGGCGGTCACCTGTGACCTGTCGGATCTCGACCAGGTGCGCACGGTCGTGCCGGCCGTGGCCGAGCAGCTGGGCCGGCCCGAGATCCTCGTGAACGGCGCCGGCTCCATGTTCACCTACGAGCGCGCCGAGTCGGAGCCGCTGGACGCCAGCCGGCGCACGGTCGACCTCAACCTGCTGGCCCCGTTCCTGCTCGCCCAGGACGTCCAGCCGCACATGCTGGCGGTCGGGCGGGGCACGATCATCAACATCTCGTCGATCAGCGGGCGGGTCGGCATCCCGGGGATCCCGCAGGCGTCCTACGCGGCCAGCAAGGCCGGGCTGTCCGGGCTGACGTCCGAGCTGGCGGTGCAGTGGGCGCGGCACTCGATCCGGGTGAACACGGTGGCGCCCGGGTTCTTCCGCAGCGAGATCACCGGGCCGCTCTACGACAGCGAGCGCTCCACCGAGTACCTGCGCCGCAACACTCCGCTGCCGATGGAGGGCAGCGCCGAGGACATCACCGGCGCGGTGGTGTGGCTGGCCAGCGACGCGGGGCGTTACGTCACCGGGCAGACGATCGTGGTGGACGGCGGCTGGACCGCCCGCTGAGCCGGCCCCGCTGGACCGGCCCCGCCGCGCGGACGCGGTGGGCCGCTCCGGCTCACCAGCCTTCGGGCAGGTACGGCACGATGTCCGGGTCGGGCTCGACGCCGAAGGACAGGAACATCATCGCCACCAGGTCGTAGGCACCCACTGTGACGACCACGTCCATGAGCTGCCGTTCGTCGAGGAACCCGGCGAGCGCGGCCCAGGTCGTGGCGCCCACCGCCGCCCCGTCGAGCAGTTCGTCGGCCGCCGTGAGCAAGGTGCGGTCGGTGGCCGACCAGCCGGCCGCGGCCGGGCCCTCGGCGACCCGCGCGATCTCCTCGGCGGTGATCCCGACCTCCTGCCCCCGCAGGGCGTGCTGGGCCCACTCGTAGCCGCACCGGCGCAGCGCCGCGACTCGCAGGATCAGCAGCTCGCTGACCCGCGGCGGCAGCGACGACCCGTAGAGGACGTGGCCGTTGAACGCGAGGAACGCCTCGGCGAGGGCGGGGTGGCGGGCCAGCGTGCCGAAGACGTTGGCCCCGCTCGGGCCGTCGTCGTCGGTGCCCGCCGCGGCTGCGCCGGCCGGTGAGGCCGCTGCGCCCCCGGGCACGGCGGGGACGCCGCTGCGCGCGGCGTCCCGGAAGGAGTCGAACACGGCCCTCGCCTCCGGCGACCAGTCGGTGGCCGGCTGCGGTGATATCCGCGGCATCTCGGTGACTCCCCGCCTTCCTGCCCGCGCCGACCGTCAGGTGTTGCGGCCGCCGTTGACGCCGATGACCTGGCCGGTGATGTAGCCGGCCTCCTCCCTGATGAGGAAGGCGCAGGCGGCCGCGATGTCCTCAGGCTGGCCGATGCGGCCGACCGGGGTCCTCGCGATCTGCTCCTCGGTCTTCATCAGGCCTTCCTTCTCGGAGGCCCGCAGCATCGGTGTGTCGATGAATCCCGGCGGGATGGTGTTGACCGTGATGCCCCGCGGCCCGAACTCCAGCGCGAGCACCTTGGTCAGACCCACCACGCCGGATTTCGAGGTGACATAGGAACTGAGTCGGGGAACACCGCTGTGCATGCTGGACGAGGAGATGTTCACGATTCTCCCCCAGCCCTCGGCGACCATTTCCGGAAGCACCGACTGGCAGCAGTGGAAAGTGCCGTCGAGATTCACCGAGATCGTGCGCCGCCACAGCTCGAATGTCGTGTCGAGGAACGGGGTCGGCGGTGGGGTCATGCCCGCGGAGTTCACCAGGACCGTGGGGCGGCCGAGATCGCCGCGGGTCTGCTCCACCCCGGCGTCGACGGCGGCCCGGTCGGTCACGTCCACGGTGTACCCGCGTGCCGTGCCGCCCACCGCCTCGAGTGCGGCGGCCGCCGCCCGGGCGGCCCCGCCGTCCAGGTCGAAGATCGCGACGGCGGCCCCGTCGGCGGCCAGCCGGCGGGCGATGGCCCCCCCGATGCCCGAGGCACCCCCGGTGACGATGGCGACGCGGCGGGTCACAGGCCCTGCTCCGGCGCGCCGAGAGTGGTGCAGTGCGTGCGGCGCGAGGCGGTCCGCTCAGCCGGGAGGACCCGGTGGAGCGGGCCTCCCTGACCGGCCTGCCCACGGTTCCTTCGGGCCGCCATGTCCCGGACGACCATGTCTCCGGCCGACCAGCCACGTCGTAACGCCCGGTCCGGCAACGCTCGGTCCGGTGCGGTGGCACGCCGCTCCAGCTCGTCAGGCAAGGCCCAGCCCTCCTCGTTGTCCGCGGGTCGGCACACCCGCTCACCCGGCTCACCCGCACACCCGGGACGGCGGCCGCCGGACCCTGTCCGCACACATCCGGACACGACGGGTTTCCCGGTACGGGCCGTCAGTCGAGAAATTCCGGGCCAGGGCGCAGCACCATCGTCTCACCCAGCGCGGAAAACCAGAGGCAGATCACAGGAACCGCGGGGCGGAATAAGGTGGATTCAGGCTACGACTTTGTCAAACAACCGTCAACCACATCACCGGGCGAGCAACCCGTTTATGGCATGCCGATGAGCCGGAACGCGATTCTGGATCACGTCCGGCGGAATGTTTTGTCGTCGCGATCCCGGCCATTTCGGGACAACAGGCCGGGAACTGCCGTGGAGAGGGCGCGGAGGACACCCCGGAGGGTGTCCTGGAGGGGTTTCCGCGCCCCCTCCCGGTGCCGGCCGGGGAGCGCCGTCAGAGCACCCCGGCGCGCTCCAGGCGGCCCGCCGCGAGGGTGCGCAACTCGGCCGTCTTCACCTTCGCGGAGCCGGTGAGCTCGATGTCGTCCTCGTCGAAGAAGAGGACCTGACGCGGGATCTTGTAGCTGGCCAGCCGCTCCCGCAGGTAGCCACGGATCTCCTCCGCCTGGGCCTGCACACCCTCGTGGAGCACGACACAGGCCACGACGAGCTCACCGAGCGTGTCGTGGGGCACCCCGACGGTCTGGGTGACCTTGACCCCGGGGAACGTCCCGATGGCCTCGTCCACCTCGCGCGGCGAGACGTTCGCGCCGCCCGTCTTGATGATGTCGTTCAGCCTGCCCTTCCAGAAGAGCAGACCGTCCTCGCCGACGTGGCCGCCGTCGCCGGTCCGGAAGAAGCCCTCGGCRTCGAGGGTC
Source organism: Parafrankia colletiae (assembly GCF_001854655.1). Lineage (GTDB taxonomy): Bacteria > Actinomycetota > Actinomycetes > Frankiales > Frankiaceae > Parafrankia > Parafrankia colletiae. The sequence goes on from NZ_MBLM01000127.1 coordinate 41,712, forward strand.
TCGTCCAGTGGGGTGCCGAGGTAGCCGAGCATCAGGGTGGGGCCCTTGACGCAGATCTCGCCATGCTCGCCGCGCGGCACCACCGCCCCGGTCAGCGGATCGACGATCTTGATCGTGACCCCCGGCAGCGCCTCGCCGCTGCTGCCCCGGTGCACTTCCTGCGGGGAGTTCGCCGGCAGGCAGGTGGTCAGGGTGAACGTCTCGGTGTTGCCGTAGGCGTGCCCCGGTTCCTCCCACTCGGTGCTCACCGTGGGATGCCGCGCGATCGGGGTGCTGACGTCGACGTACCGCAGGCTGCGCAGGTCGACGTCGTCCCAGTTCGGCGCTGCCACCAGCTGGGCCCACTGGTGCGGCCAGGCGAACGGGAAGGTGACCCGCTCGGCCTCCAGCAGCCGCAGTGCCTCGTCGGGGACCATCGTCGCCTGCAGCACCACCGATCCGCCGCAGGCGAAGGTGTTCCCGAGCACCATGCAGAAGTTGCCGGACCAGAAGAAGCCGTTCGCGGCCCAGCTGCGGATGTCGTCCTGTGGGGTGAACCCGTACAGACGGGGGAAGCGCCACAGCTGGATGGCGATGCCCCGGTGCGAGTTGAGAATGCCCTTCGGCCGGCTGGTGGAGCCGGAGGAGAAGAACAGCGCCGCCAGGTCGGCCGGCTGCACCGAGGCGGCCGTCGCCTCGACCAGCTCCCGTGGTTCGGAGCGGCCGGCCGCCAGGAAGTCCTCCCAGGACTCGATGGCACCGCCCGCCGCCCCCGGCCCGATGACGGCGAGCCGCCGCAGGAACGGGAACCGCGAGGACTGCAGCTGCCCGGGCTCCGCCCGGCTGATGCCCGGGTCCAGCTCGGTCAGCAGGGCCGCGAAGTCCTTCTTCACGACCATCCGCTCGAACAGCAGTACCGACACCCCGGACACCTGCAGCAGGTGGTCGAGTTCCGGTGCCGTCGAGAAGGTGCTGAGCACGACCGCGACACCGCCGGCGAGACCGACCCCGAACACGGCTGAGATCCACTCGGGGCGGTTCGTCATCAGGACGCCGACCCGGGCGTCCTTGCCGACGCCGGCGGCACGCAGCGCGCTGGCGACCTCGACCGTGCGCTCCCACAGCTCGGTGTAGGTCCACCGCACGACGCCGTCGGCGGTGTGCCAGACCAGCGCCTCGCGGTCACCGAAGGCCTCGGTGACCTCCCGGAGGAAGCCGGGCAGGGTCAGCGACCCCAGGCCTGGCTCCGAGCTCAGCGGCGGCCCCGACACGACCGACGGTTCCGGGACGTCCGCCGGGCCCGCCACGACCGACGGGTCCAGGACGACCGCCGCGGCACCCGAGGCGGCACCCGAGACCGCCGCGGCACCCGAAGCTGCCGCAGCGGCCTCCGGGCCCGACACGGTTTGCTGGGACGGCACGGAGCCGTTCACGTTCGCCGCAGTCACGGTCAGTCCCCGGTGACTTCGCGTTCGCTGCCGTACGGGAGCTCGACCTCCGCGGTGCAGTCCACCAGCACGCCGCCGTCCTGGTTGGTGAGCTTCAGCTTCACCTGCACCAGGGGCACGCCCCAGACGGACTGCTCCTCCTTGCCGACGATCTCGGCGTCGAAGTAGGTGACGTCGCCCTCGAAGGCCGGGAGCCGGAAGCTCGCCTTGTTGTGGCGCACCATGCCGTCGTGACCCGCCCAGTACGCCAGGTAGTCGGTGCACCAGGCACCCATCGTGGCGCCGTAGCCGTAGGCGCGGGCCATGCCGACCTCGCTGGCCTTGTCGGCGTCGATGTGCCCGCGCGACGGGCCCACGTAGAGGCCGTCCCGCAGCCGCGGGTCGATCTTCGCGCCCTCCTCGTCGAACCCGAAGCCCTCGACCCAGCCCGGGTCCTGGTAGACCCACGGGTCCTTGATGCCCTTGGGGGCGTCCCAGAAGAAGGTGCCCCAGATGTTGAACAGGAACGCCCGGTACTCGGTGGTGAAGCTGGCGATGGTGTGCGGGCCGATCACCCGTCGGGGCAGCGTGTCGCCGACCTTGACGTCCTCGAACGCCGGGGAGACGCCGGCCCGGTTCGACAGCAGCCATTCGGTGCGGAGCTTGTCGATCTCGGCGAGCTCGGTCTGCGTCCAGCGCTTCTTCTCGCCGAGCTGGTTCTCGTACATACCCCGCTTCTCCGCCTCGGAGGCGAGGTAGCGGATGGCGGTCGAGCGCTCGCGGGCGACGAGGTCACCGTGCTGGTTGCGGTGGACGGTGTCGCCGCGGGAGAACATGGTGGGGCCGGCGAACTTGGTGTCCGCCACCTTGTAGTCGTGGAACCGGCGCTTCTGGAACAGCTGGTCGCCGACCCGCACGCGGGTGCCGTAGAACCACCACTCCTCGCCACCGAAGATCAGGTGGCTGCCGGGGATGTAGCCGACACAGGCCGGCGCAGCGCCGTGCCCGTAGTCCAGCCCGACGGCGATGGACTGCGGTGCGATCAGGCCGCCGAACTTGGACTTCTTCGCGAACTCCTGATCCCAGTGCAGCGGGTTCGGGTAGTCCATCGCCATCACCCAGCGGCGGATGTCGGACGGTGCGCACGGCTCCCACAGCTGCCCGCCACCGATGGGCTTGCCCACCCGGTGGTCGACATCCGTGAGGTCGAGGGTGGGGGTGCCGTCTTCTGCTGACGTCTCGCTCATGCTGTGCCCTCCCGACTAACGGTTGACGTCGACGACGATGCGGCCGCGAACCTTGCCGTCCAGCAGCCGCCCGGCCGCCTCGATTGCCTCACCGAGGGCGATCTCCTCGGCGATCAGGCCCAGGACCTGCGGGTCGAGGTCGGCTGCCAGCCGTGCCCAGGCCGCCAGCCGCGGGGCGGACGGCGCCTGCACGCTGTCGATGCCGAGCAGCGAGACCCCGCGCAGGATGAAGGGCGCCACCGACGCCGGGAAGTCCATCCCCTGGGCCAGCCCGCAGGCGGTGACCGCCCCGCGGTAGCGGGTCTGCGCGGTCGCGTTGGCGAGCGTGTGGCTGCCGACCGAGTCGATGACGCCGGCCCACCGCTCCTTCTGCAGCGGCTTGCCGGATCCGGAGAGCTCGGCGCGGTCGATCACCGTCGACGCGCCGAGCTCCTTGAGGTAGTCCGCCTCCGATGCCTTCCCCGTCGAGGCCGCGACCGTGAACCCGGCCTTCGTCAGGAGCGCGACGGCCACACTGCCCACGCCCCCGGTGGCGCCGGTGACCAGGATCTCGCCCTGGTCCGGACGGACACCGAAGTTGACCAGCGCGTCGACCGACAGGGCCGCGGTGTAGCCCGCGGTGCCGATGGCCGCCGCCTGGCTCGGCGTGAAGGCCGAGGGCAGCGGCACCAGCCAGTCGCCCTTCAGCCGGGCGCGCTGCGCCAGGCCGCCCCAGTGCGTCTCACCGACACCCCAGCCGTTGAGCACGACCCGGTCGCCCTGCTTCCAGTCGCTGTGCGTGCTCTCGGTGACCACACCGACCAGGTCGATGCCGGGCACCATCGGGAACCGGCGCACCACCGGCCCGCGGCCGGTGATGGCGAGCGCGTCCTTGTAGTTCAGCGTCGAGTACTCCACGTCGACGGTGACGTCGCCTTCCGGCAGCGCCGACTCGTCCAGGCTGGCGACACTGACGGACTGACCCGACTCGCCTTTTTCGATGAGAATCGCAGAAGACATCGGAGAATCCAGACCTTTCGACACGAACAGACGGCCGCCTGAACGAACAGGCGGCCGGCCGCCCTACTGATAACCGAGAATTGCCTTGGTCTCCAGGTACTCGTGGAAACCGAACTCGCCCCACTCACGGCCGTTGCCGCTCTTCTTCGTGCCACCGAACGGGGCGTTGAAGTCGAAACCGTCGTTGACGGTGACCCACCCGACGCGCAGGCGGCGGGCGACCGCGCGGGCCTGCTCCAGGTCCGCCCCCGCCACGGCGCCGGCCAGGCCGTAGTCGGTGTCGTTCGCGATCTCGACCGCCTCGTCCAGGCTGTCGTAGCTGTGGATCGTCAGGACCGGCCCGAAGATCTCCTCACGGGCGATGGTCTGGTCGCCCCGCACGTTCGCGAAGACGGTCGGGCGCACGTAGAAGCCCCGGGTCAGGCCCTCGGGACGCCCGACGCCGCCGGCGACGAGGGTGGCGCCCTCGTCGATGCCCTTCTGGATCAGGGCCTGGATCTTGTCGAACTGGGCGCCGGAGACCACCGGGCCGATGGTGACGTCGGTGGTGGGGTCGCCGACGGTCGTCGCCTCCGCGGCGGCGCGGGCGGCCTCGATCACCTCGTCGATCCGGCCGGCCGGGACGAGCATCCGCGTCGCGGCGCTGCAGGTCTGGCCCGAGTTGAGCATCACCCCGGCGACGCCCTTGGCGACGTTCACGACGAGGTCGGCGTCGTCGAGGAGGATGTTCGGGTTCTTGCCGCCCAGCTCCTGGGTGACCCGCTTGACGGTGGCGGCGGCGTTGCGGGCGATCTCGATGCCGGCGCGGGTCGAGCCGGTGAAGGAGATCAGGTCGACGTCCGGGTGCGAGGACAGCGGCACGCCGACACCGAGCCCGTCCCCCTGGACCAGGTTGAACACACCGGCCGGCACGCCGGCGGCGTCGAAGATCTCGGCCAGGATCTGCGCGGTGAACGGGGAGTTCTCCGACGGCTTGAGCACCACCGTGCAGCCGGTGGCCAGGGCCGGGACGACCTTCACCACGATCTGGTTGATCGGCCAGTTCCACGGCGTGATCAGGCCGGCGACGCCGATCGGCTCCTGCACGACCAGCGAGCCGCCGCGCAGCTCCTCGAAGGAGAAGGTCTTCAGGTTCTCGATGGCGCTGCTCAGGTGGCCGGCACCCAGGCCCACCTGGAAGCCGTTGGCCAGCGCCGTCGGGGCACCGATCTCCTCGGTCAGCGCGGCGCCCAGGTCACCCGAGCGCTTCTGGTAGACGTCCAGGATGTTCTGGAGCAGCTCGACGCGCTCCTCCCGGGTGGTCGCCGAGTAGCTCGGGAACGCGGCCTTCGCCGCGGCCACGGCCCGGTCGACGTCGGCGGCCGAGCCGGCGGAGACGCGGCCGACCACCTCCTCGGTCGCCGGGTTCACGACGTCGAACGTCCGTGGCTCGGCCGGGTCGACCCACTTGCCGCCGATGTAGAACTTCAGATAGTCAGGCATAATCCCGGGAGGTCCTCTCCTAAGGCGCGCGGGCGGATATCAGCCGTGCGGTTCACACGGATTGTCACTGAGTTCCCTCCGCATACCAGGTGCGGAACTCGTCGTAGTTCGGCATTTCTTCCGAGTTCGCCTTCGGGTCGACCGGCACGTGGATGACGGCGGTCTTCCCGCTGGCGTAGGCGCGCTTGATGGCCGGCGCGATGTCCTCCTCGCGCTCGACGTACTCGCCGTAGCAGCCGAAGCCCTCGGCGATCTTGTCGAAGCGGGTCTCCTTGCTCCAGTGCACGCCGGTCTCCAGCGAGCCCTGGCCGAACGTCCGCTTGTAGACGCCGACCTCCAGGCCCCAGGCGTAGTCGACGCTGACCACGACGACCAGCGGCAGGTTGAGCCGGGCCGCGGTCTCCAGTTCGGCGATGTGGAACTGGAACGACGAGTCACCGGTGATGAGCATCAGCGGCCGGCGGCCACCGTCGGCGACACCGGCGCCGACCGCGTAGGGCAGGCCGGTGCCCAGGTGGCCGAAGTTCTGGTTCCAGATGACGTCGTGCGGCTTGGCCTGCGAGTAGGTCCAACCGAAGATCGTGATGGCGCCACCGTCGCGGACCATGATGCCGTCCGGCGGGAACGCCTTCGTCGCCTCGACGATCAGCCGGGCCGGGTGCACCAGGGCGCGGCCCGTCGGCGCGGTCTCGGCGAGCTCGGCGAGCTGGTCGGCATCCTGCTTGATCCACGCCGCGAGCTCCGGGGTGGCGGTGCGCGGCGAGTCCTTGAGGGCCTCGACCAGCTGCGGGACGACCGCGCGCAGGTCACCCACCAGCGGCACGTCGATGGAGCGGTTGACCCCGATGGCCTGCGGGTCCTGCTCGATGAGGATCCAGGTGCGGTTCGCCTCGTTGGCGACCCAGTGCCGRCCCCGGCCGTAGTGGACGGGCTCGCCGAGCTCGGTGCCGATCGCCACGACCAGGTCGGACTTCACCACGGCGTCGATCGAGGCGGCCGAGAAGCCGTAGGGGAAGGTGCGGTCCTCCAGGCCCTTGATGAACGAGGTGCCGCCCGAGGTCTGGATGGCCGGCGCGGCGATCAGGTCGGCCAGCTCCTTCACCGACTCGCCCGCGCGGGCGGTGTGGACACCGTGGCCGACGAGCAGGATCGGCTGCTTCGCGGCCTTGATGGCGGCCACGGCCTCGGCGATCTTGTCCGGCCCGGCGGTCTGGTTGACCAGACGGTAGGCCGACGGCGCCACCGGCTCCGGGACGTCGAGCTCTTCCTGGATGATGTGCGAGGGGTACTCGATGTAGACCGGCCCGGGGGTGCCGCCGAGCGCCTTGCGCAGGGCCTCCCGGATCACCTCGTCGGTCTGGTCGGCGTACTCGATGCTGGCGTTGTACTTGACCGACGGCTCGAACAGCTCCGCCTGCTTCACGAACTGGATCCGGCCGCGGCGGACCCGCTGCTCGGTGATCCGCGCCCGCTGCCCGCCGAGGAAGATCACCGGCGAGTTCTCGACCTTGGCGCACATCATCGCACCGGCGAGGTTCGCGACACCCGGGCCGAGGGTGCCGATGCACACCGCCGCCTTGCCGGTCATCCGCGACACGGCCTCCGCCATGAAGCCGGCGGACTCCTCATGGTGCGGCGCGACGACGGTCCAGCCGCGCTCCTCGGCGCGGTGGAACATGTGGACGAAGTTCGGGTCAGGAATGCCGAAGATGGTGTTGATGCCCTCGGCCTCGAACAGCTGCAGAATGCGCTCGTAGACTTTCACACCCATTGGTAGTCAGGGGACGGGCCGCTCGGGCCCGATACCCCATCCCCCTTTCAGTCCGCACATGCGGTCCGCCCGCATACGGCTTGGCGATGGTCGGTGTGTGCGCGATGGTGCGGAGCGGCCCGGCGAACCGGCCCGCGCGGTCTCCGTCGAGCCTGGAGTCCGGTCGGGCCTGGAGTCAGGCGGAACCCCTGGTCTGCCCGGTGATACCGGCCCCGCCCGTCGCCATCCCGAAGCTGCGCGTGATGTGGTCGACGTGGGCCGACGGGACGATGGGCAGGATCCACGGGTCGCTGGTGTCGCGGATCGCGTCGATCCGCTCGGCGACCTGGTCGACCGTCCAGGACGGCTGGTACACCCCGGGAACCTCGCCGATGAACATGCGCGCGATCCGGCCCGCGATCGCCGCGTACATCTCACCGGTGACCGAGCACGACTCGTGGGCGAGCCAGCCCACCACCGGGGCGACGAGCTCCGGCCCCATGGGCGGGTAGGCCGAGGTGTCGATGCCCTCCGCCATCCGGGTCAGCGCGCCGGGCACGATGGCATTGCAGGTCACGCCGTGTTCCGCGCCCTCGAGCGCGACCACGTGGGACAGGCCGACCACGCCCGCCTTGGCCGAGGCGTAGTTGGCCACAGCCTGGTTGCCGTACAGCCCGCCGATCGAGGAGGTCAGCACGATCCGCCCGTACCCGGCGTCCTTCATCAGCGGGAACGCCGCCCGTACGAGGTGGAAGGCACCCCGCAGGTGGACGTCGAGGACGRCGTCGAAGTCCTCGTAGGACATCTCGGTGAGCAACCCGTACCGAACGTTCCCGGCATTGTGGATCAGGATGTCGATCCGGCCGTAGTGGTCGAGCGCCGTCCGGACGATCGCCTGCCCGCCCTCGGCCGTCGTCACGGAGTCGGTGGCGGCCACCGCCTCGCCGCCGGCCGCGACGATCTCCTTGACGACGTCCTCGGCGGGCCCGGCGTCGACCCCCTCGCCGCGCATGGTCCCACCGAGATCGTTGACGACGACCTTGGCACCCAGGGAGCCGAGCAGTAAGGCATAGGCCCGGCCCAGCCCGCGACCGGCACCGGTGATCACCGCCACCCGGCCGTCAAACCGCAGTTCCGACATCAGTGCTCCTCTTCGACGCACATCTCGAGATGAACCGGTCAGCGGTTCAGGGAAAGGCCTTCGAGCTCACCGGTTCCGCGCCAGGCCTGGAACAGCTCCTCCAGCGCGTAGAAACCGGGCCAGTAGGGGTCGCCGAGATGGGACCGGCGCTTCTTCTCGCCCTCGCTGTTGTAATAGCCGGGGGTGCACTCACGCTCGAAGTTGCTGTTGTCGAACGCCGTCTCGCGCACGGTGGTGCACCAGGCCTCCACGGCCTCGGCCGTGGGCTCGACAGCGGTGGCCCCGCGGGCGAGGGTCTCCTTGATGACGTAGGCGATCTGATCGGCCTGCTGCTCGAACATCGAGGTGGTGCTGGCGGTCACGCCACCCTGGATGAAGCCGGTGAAGAACTGGTTCGGGAAGCCGTCGCTCATGATGCCGTGCTGCGTGCGGTAGCCGTCGCGCCAGTGGTCGTAGAGCGAGCGGCCGTCACGGCCGGCGAACGGGGCGATGCCGAGCTTGCGGTCGAGATCGGTGGTGATCTCGAAGCCGCTGGCGAAGACGATGCAGTCGACCTCGTACTCGACGCCGTGCGCGACGAACCCCTTCTCGGTGATCCGTTCGACACCCTGCGTCTTCGCGACGTCGATGAGGGTCACGTTCGGCCGGTTGAAGGTCGGCAGGTACAGGTCGTTGAAGCAGGGCCGCTTGCACAGGAACCGGTAGTACGGCTTCAGCACCTCCGCCGTCGCCGGGTCCGTCACGATCTCGTCGACGCGCTGACGCAGCCGTTCCATCACCTGGTAGTCGACGGTCTCGCGAAGCTCCATGAACTTCGCCGGGTCCGCCAGTGCCGCCCAGCCGTCGGTCGCGTCCAGGTGCGCCTGCAGGTTGCGGCTGATCTCCGTCCAGCCGTCGCAGACCAGGTCCGGCTGGCCGGGGCCGAAGGCCTCGAACGCCGCGGTGTGGAAGTTACGCTGCCGCTCCAGCTGCCAGCCGGGCTGCAGCGACGCGGCCCACTCCGGGTCCGTCGGGCTGTCGCCGCGGTGGTCGATGGACGACGGGGTGCGCTGCAGCACGTACAGGTGCTCCGCCGTCTGCGCGATGTGCGGGATGACCTGCACGCCGCTGGCGCCGGTGCCGACCACCGCGACCTTCTTGCCGGCGAGCTTGTCCAGCCCGCCGGTCGAGCTGCCGCCGGTGTACTCGTAGTCCCAGCGGGCGGTGTGGATCGTGTGGCCTGCGAAGTCCTTCAGCCCGGGGATGYCCGGCAGCTTCGGCCGGTTGAAGGGCCCCTGGCACATGACCACGAAACGCGCCCGGATCTCGTCGTTCCGGTTGGTGCCGATGCGCCAGCGCCCGATCTCCGGGTCCCATTCCTGGGAACGGACGAGGGTGTGGAAGATGGCCTTGTCGTAGAGCCCGAAATGCCGACCTATGCGCTGGCAGTGCTCGAAGACCTCGTCGCCGTAGGCGTACTTCCGCGTCGGTATGTAGCCGACCTCCTCCAGCAACGGCAGGTAGCAGTAGCTGTCGGAGTCGACCTGGATGCCGGGGTAGCGGTTCCAGTACCAGGCGCCGCCGAAGTCGCCGGCGTGCTCGATGATGCGGACGTCCTCGACGCCCGCCTGCTGGATCCGGGCCGCGGCGATGAGACCGGCGAAGCCGCCGCCGAGCACGACGACCTCGATGTCCTCCTGGATCGGCAGGCGTGGGGTCACCGGCAGGTAGGGGTCGGCCTCGTGGAACTCCTCCAGGTCACCCTCGGCCACCAGGTACTGCTTCTGGCCGTCCTCCCGAAGGCGCTTGTCGCGCTCGTTCAGGTACCGGGCGCGCAGGGCGTCGTGGTCGATCTCGGGTGTCTGCGTCGGGGCGCACTGCGACATGCAAGGTCCTCGGTTCTTCACAGCGCCCTGACCGGTCCGGGGGTGAGCCGGACCGGTCAGCGGCGGGCGGTTGCGCGATGCGGCGATGCGGCGTCAGGGCTCGAGCGGGCGAGGCTCACCGGTGCCCATGTACCGGGCCAGGTTGTGGTGCAGGTTCACCACGGTGCGCTCCCGGTAGGGGTTCGGCTTCGGCCCGGTGAAGCCGGCCGTCTTCATGCCCTTCTGGATGGCGGCCATGTTGGCGAAGTCCTGCGGCAGGACGGTGCGCCACCCCGGGTCGTCGGGGGGAGAGAACTCCCACTCGGTCGCCGGCTCCTCGCCTTCCGGGAACAGTTCGTAGACGGCCGCCTCGAAGATGCACTTGTCCGGGTCGTAGCCGTAGGGCCGGGCGCTGTAGCAGAGCATGTTGTTCAGCGCGTGGCCGATCTGGAAGTTCGGGAAGATCTGCCAGGCCGTCCCGCTCTTCCCCACCAGCGCCGGCTCTACGGTCGGCCAGACCACGCCGCGGGCCGCGTCCTCGCTACGGGCGGTCGCCAGCCAGTGCTGGAGCACCTCGGCGGACGAGGTGCCCTCCGGAAGCTCCTCCACCAGCCGGTTCGCCACGTCGACGAGCGTCCGCGTCGTGTTGGTGTTGGCGTTCTCCCAGGTGAAGTTCTGCAGTTCGGCGGTGGAGATCCGCGCGTCGGCGCCGCCACCCACCCGCAGCTTCGCCTGGTTCTCGTCCATGCCCTTGGGCGCGTCGTAGCCGATGTTGCTGTGCTGGCCCTGGGCCCGGGACCAGCCGAGGAAGGCGCCGAAGCTCATGAACTCCGGATGGGTGTACGGCACGTGGTAGGTCTCCATGAACGCCTCGAGGGCGACCTTCCAGTTGCAGTCGAAGACCAGCCACCTGCGCCACCGGTATCGCATGTTCTGCAGCTGGAAGGGGTCGAGCAGGGTGGCCGCGGGCTCGAGGTACTCCCGCAACGGGCCGCTGTCGGGGTCCAGGTTGATCCACAGCCAGCCGCCCCAGGTGTCGACCTTCACCTCGGGCAGCCGGGTGTTCTGCTCGGTCAGGGCGCACTTCCAGTCTTCACGCTCGGCGATGAACGTGTTCTCGCCGTCCAGGTCGTACCGCCACCCGTGGAACCCGCACACCCACTGCCGCCTGCGGCCGCGGGCGTCGTGGGCGCCCGGCGGGACGTCCACCAGCGGCCGGCCCCGGTGCGAGCAGACGTTGTGGTACGCGCGGATCCGGTCCGGCGCCGAGCRCACCACGATGACCGAGTCGTCGAGGATCTCGTAGGTGAGGAAGTCCCCGACCTTGGGAATCTCCTCGACCCGGCCGACCTGCTGCCACACCTTGCGCCACAACTTGTCACGCTCGGCCCGGGCGTACTCGGGCGAGAGGTACGCCTCCAGCCCGATGGTGAACGGCTCCGAAAGCGGTTCGGTCGGCGGGGCCACTGATCCCTGAATGTTTTCGACAGTCTCTGTCATGACGTTTCTCCAACCCGCGTGAGGAGATAGTCGGTATTGGCGGTTGCAGCTTCTGCCAGTTATCCGGTGAGGCCGCGGGGGTTGCTGATGGGACCGGTGCTATGGGCGCGTGATCTCGGCGCGGAAGTTCTCGTCCTTGAGGAACAGGGACGTGTTGTCGGACCCGAGGTGGGTCCACCGGAGATTGAGGCCGCCGTCGACGAGAATCGTCTGGCCGGTGATGTAGGACGAAAGCTCGGAGAGCAGGAAGAGGATCGCCGAGGCCTGCTCGTGCGGCTGGGCGCGCCGCCCCATCGCGATGGCCCGGTGGTCGCGCTCGACGTCGGTGTCGACATAGGCGCCGGACCCCGGCGTCTCCGTCACCCCTGGCGCGACCGCGTTCACCCGGATGTTCTCGGCGGCCAGTTCGACGGCCAGCGAGCGGGTGGCCGCGACCACCGCCGCCTTGGCGCTGCCGTAGGCGATGTGCAGCGGCGCGGTGTTCATGCCGCTGATCGAGGAGAGCGAGACGATCGAGCCCGGGCGGCCCTGCGAGCGCAGCCGGGCCGCGACGGCCTGGCTCAGGAAGAACATCGTCTCCAGGTTCCAGGCGAACAGCTCGCGCCAGTCCGACCTGGTCACCCGGGTCGACGCCATCCAGGTCGAGGGGGCCGCGCCGCCGGCGATGTTGACCAGCCCGTACAGGTCGCCGCTGGCGTTCTCGGCCGCCTCCAGCGCCTTCGCGATGCCCTCGTCGGTGCCGGAGTCGGCCGCGACGGGGATGACCGCGAGGCCCTCCTCGGCCAGCGGCGCGACGTGGGTGTCGAGGTTGTCCTGGCGGCGGCTGACCGCGATGACGGTCGCGCCGGCCTGGGCGATCAGCCGGGTGGTGGCCGTGCCGATGYCACCGCCGCCGGCGCCGGAAACGATGACGACGCGCCCGTCGAGGCCGAAGAAGTCCTTGCCGGTCATCGCGATCAGCTCCCCTGAGTGAGGGCGAGCACGCTGCCCTCGGCGTCGGCGGAGACGTACAGGGTGCCGTCGGGCCCGACGGCGATGCCCGCGAACGGCCCCTGCGGGCCGGAGAACGGCTGCATGCCGCGCAGCGGTTTCGGCACGACCCCGGGAGGGGCGCCGAGCGGGAGGTTGCGGGCGATGACCTGGCGGTCGCCGCCGGCCAGGTCGGTGCTGACGAGTTCCTTCGACCCGGAGTCGACGATGTAGATCCGGCCGCCGTGCACCAGGATGCCCTGCGGGTCGGACAGGTTGTCGACCACCGTGTCGACCTTCGGGCCGGTGATCCCGACGACGCGCCCGGCGCCGGACTCGGAGACCAGCAGCGTGCCGTCGGGGGCGAACGCCACGCCGAGCGGCTTGGCCAGCCCGGACGCCACGACCTCCGTCTGGCCGCCGGAGCGGACGAGCAGCACCTGACCGGTGCCGAAGTCGGCGACGGCCACCGCTCCGGTCGGGGCGGCCGCGACCCCGTAGACCTGGTCGAGCCCCTCGGCGAGGATCTCGGACTCCTGGGCGGCGGGCCGGTAGCGCACCACGGTGCCGCTGGCGGTGCCCACAAGGAACTCGCCCGGGCCGACGGCCTGCACGCTGCGGACGAAGCCCGGGTAGTTCGGGCTGAACAGCATGCCCAGCGTCTGCGGGGTGCCGCCCGGGGTCAGCGCGTAGAAGAAGGTGCCGTCGGCGATGAACAGGGTGCCCTCGGCGTCGACGGTCAGGCCCAACGGCCAGGTCAGCCCGCCGGGCAGGGTCTCCTCGGTCTTGCCGTCCCCGAGGATCTCGGTGATCGCGCCGGTGAAGCTCGAGACGAACAGCCGGTCACCGACGAAGGTGCAGTTGTCCAGACCCGGGCCCAGCTGGGCCAGCACGGTCCTGTCGCCGTTGCGCGGGTTGATCCGCAGCACCTGGCCGCTGTGCACCTGGGTGGAGACGATGAAGCCCTCGGCGTCGAACTTGACCGAGTCCGGAACACCGAGGTCGCCGGCGACCCGCTCAGGCTCGCCGCCGTCGGGGTGGATCCGCCAGATGTCGTTGGTGCCCATCACCGGGTAGTACAGGAGGCCGTCCGGCCCGACCTCCATAGCGTTCGGCATCGCCACGTTCTCGGCGAGGATGCGGGGCTCGCCGCCGTCCAGGTCGAGCTCCATCAGGCGCCCGCCGATGCGGCACTCGCCGATGAACAGCCGGCCCTGGTGGACGGTGATGCCGTTGGCGCTGGGGAGGTCGTCACGCAGCACGCGGGTCCGGCCGTCGGCGCCGAGGACGCTGACGCGGCCGTCCATGACCTCGGTGGCATAGAGGTTGCCCGCCGGGTCGAAGGCCACATCGTCGGGACCGATGATGTCGCCGCCCTTGGCGCTGATGGTCTCCAGCGCCCCGGTCTCGACGTCGAGAGCGCTGATCTGGCTGCCCGTCACCTGCGCCACGTAGACACGGCCGTCGGGGCCCGTCCGCAGACCGTTGGCGCCGAACAGCCGGCTCGGCGGAGTGAGCCGTTCCAGGCTCCACCCGTCGGCGACGCTGATGGATGTGGCACTGGCGTAACGCGCGCCTTGTAACGACATTGGTGACGTACTCCCGGAAACCTCGTTGTTAGGGTAAGCACTCGCGGTGGGTCACAGAGAAGCGGATTCCGGGCCCCGGCGCGGGTGCCGGCAGCACTGCCGGCACCCGCGCCGAATCCGGAGTCAACTGCCGTTCTCCACCGGCGTGAACTCCAGGTTCAGATGGGTCAGGCCGCGGAGAATGAAGGTCGGAAGGTAGCGGTAGTTGCGGGCGTCGGCCGGGCCGTGCACGCGCTCGGAGATCCTGATGTCCGAGGTCCGCTGCAGCAGCCGCTCGAGGCCCGCGCGGGCCTCGGCACGGGCCAGCGGCGCGCCCGGGCAGGAGTGGATGCCGCGGCCGAAGGCGATGTGCTGGCGGGCGTTCGGCCGCCCGGCGTCGAAGGTGTCCGGGTTGGCGAAGCGGCTCGGGTCGCGGTTGGCCGCACCGTTGACCACCATGACCGTCGTGCCCGCCGGAATCTCCACGCCGCCCACTGTCGTGGCGACCCGGGAGAGCCGGAAGTCGCCCTTCACCGGGCTCTCCAGCCGCAGCGTCTCCTCGATGAAGTTCGGGATGCGGTCGCTTTCCCGGCGCAGCAGGGCCTGCAGGTCGGGGCGTTCGGCGAGCACCTTGGCCGCGGTGCTGACCAGCCGGACGGTGGTCTCCTGGCCGGCCGAGAACAGGTTGGCCGCCACCCGCACCACGTCGATGACCTCGGGCGTCGAGCCGTCCGGGAACGTCGCGGTCGCAAGGCCGGTGAGGACGTCGTCGCGCGGCTCGCGGCGGCGGTCCTCGACGTAGGTGCTGAACTTGTCGTAGAGGAACTGCAGCGGCGAGTGCGCCATGTGGTCGTCACCGGTGCTGCCCACCCCGGCGTCGCCGTGGCCGCGGCCCTGCAGCCTGGCCGCGAACTCCTCGTGGTCGGACTCGGGCACCCCGAGCAGGTCCGCGATGACCAGCAGGGCGAACGGGCCGGCGAAGCCGCTGATGAACTCGCCCTCGCCGTCGGCGAGATAGGTGTCCAGCAGGCGGTCGGCGAGCCGCCAGATGAACTCCTCGTTCTCCTTCAGCCGCTTGGGGGTGATCAGCCGCATGAGCAGCGCGCGGTGGTCGGTGTGTACCGGCGGGTCGAAGGTCGGGAGCTGGTCGCTCATCGGCAGCTCGGCCCGGTGCCGCTCGATCAGCTCCGAGATGTCGTCGCCCTCCAGGGGCACCGGGAAGCCCGGGAACGGGCCGGTCACCGAGATACAGGACGAGAAGTGCTCGGAGTCGTGGAAGACCGAGACGGCCTCGTCGTACCCGGTCACCATCACCACGTTGTGGTGCGGTTCCTTCTGCACCGGGCACTTCGCCCGCAGGGCGTGGAAGTAGGAGTACGGGTCCTCGATGAGCTCGTCGCCCCGAAAGAAGTCGACCGCATCAATGTCTGTCACCGTCTGCACCGGATCCCTTCACCGCCGACTGTCGGCGCTTCGCGCTGGTCATACCGCGGCCGTGGGGCGCTCGTGCCGGGGCAGGCCGGACCAGGTACCGCGCGAGGCAGGATGAGCCGTGACGGGCCGGTGCCGGACCGCCGGATCCGTGGCACGATCCCCCGGCGGCGCAGCGGCCGCGCGGATGAGGACCCGCTGGCCAGCGCCTGTCCCAGGCAGCGCGATCGGTCACCTTGCGTCATCCGGCTCCCTTGCCCGACGCCCCTGTCAGCCAGGACTTTCACCGCGTCTCCACCCCGGTCCACCCTCGGTTTGTGGGATGTAGCCCCGCGATCGGCCCGGCCATACGAACTAGGGCGTCACAATACGGACCGACGGTCCACATCGGCAAGGGGATCGTCCACGTCAACAGCTGAGGAGACACGAGTGGTGACCGGATCGGAGCGAGCAGATGCGGCCCGCAACAGGGCCGCCATCCTCGCGGCCGCGGCGGAGCTGTTCGACCGTGACGGAGTCGAACAGGTCTCGATGAACGACATCGCCCGCGCCGCCGGGGTCGGCAAGGGCACGATCTTCCGCCGCTTCGGCGACCGGACAGCACTGATCGAGGCGGTGCTGCTCCCCCGCTCCGTGGCGATGCGACGCCTGGTCGACCACGGCCCACCACCGCTCGGCCCCGGCGGCGAGGCGGCGGACGCCCTCCACGCCTACCTCGACCTCCTGCTCGACTTCGTCTGGGAGAACCGGGCGCTCATCCGCGCGCTGGAACACCGGGTGCCACACGCGTACTACGCCCACTCGTCGAGCCGGTACTGGCTCACCGAGCTGGCACGGCGGCTCGCCGCGACGCATCCGCAGGACACCGACTACCTGACCTACATCCTGTCGACAGCACTGCGGGCGGACGTCCTCGACTATCTGATCTCCGTGCGCGGGATGGACCCGGAGCAGGTGCGAGCCGGCCTGCACCGGCTCGCGGTGTCGGCGACGCGGGGCCCGGGTACACCTCTTGCCGATGTGGACCGGCGGTCCGTATCGTGACGACCTGGCTGGAGCAGGCAGGGGAACGCCGTGACGCGAGGTGACGCAACGTGCTGTTGGAGTTGAGTCCTGACCAGGAGGTCCTCCGGGAGGCGACCGCGCGGTTCCTGGCGGACCGCGTCCCGGCCGAGACCGTCCGGAGCCTGCGCACCAGCCCAGCCGGGTTCGAGCCCGGCTACTGGAGCGCCGGCGCCGAGCTGGGGTGGGTGTCGCTGCTCGTCAGCGAGGAGCAGGGCGGTGGCTCCGTCAGCGGGTCCGGGCTCGTCGACCTGACCCTGGTCGCGCACGAGTTCGGGCTGCGCGCCGCCCCCGGCCCGCTGACCGGGACGAACGTCGTGGCCGCCACGTTGTCGGACGCCGGCGGCGCCGACACCGACGGCCCGCACGCCGACGTGCTCGCCCAGATCATGTCCGGGTCGGCCGTGGCCTCCTGGTGCCTGGCCGGGGCACCGCCGCTCGACCGGCTCGGCAGCGTCGGGGTCACCTGGCGCGCCGACGGCGACGACTTCGTCCTCAACGGCTCGTGCCGCCCGGTCGAGGCGGGTGGCCAGGCCGACCACCTGCTGGTCACCGCCCGTGGGGAACAGGGGCTGACCCAGTTCCTGGTCTCCGCCGGCGCCTCCGGAGTCTCCGTCGAGCCACTGCGCACCGTGGAGCTGAGCCGGCGGTTCGCCACCATCCGCTTCGACGAGGTCCGGGTAGGGCCCGGCACCGTCGTCGGCGCTGTCGGCGAGGCGGCCGAGCAGGTGGAGCGGCAGCTGCAGCTCGCGATCGTCATCCACAACGCCGAGGCCGTCGGCGCCATGCAGGCCGCCTTCGACATGACCGTCCAGTGGGCGTTCGAGCGCTATTCCTTCGGCCGCCCCCTCGCCTCCTACCAGGCGCTCAAGCACCGCTTCGCGGACATGAAGACCTGGCTGGAGGCCTCGCACGCGATCAACGACGCGGCCGCGGCCRCCGTCGACGCCCGCTCCCCCGAGGCCAGCGAGCTGGTCAGCGCCGCGAAGTCGTACATCGGTGACAACGGCACCGAGCTGCTGCAGGAATGCGTCCAGCTGCACGGCGGCATCGGCGTCACCTACGAGCACGACCTGCATCTGTTCCTGCGCCGCGTCACCGTGAACCGGGCCCTGTACGGAACACCGGCCGAACACCGCCAGCGCGTCGCCGGCACCGTCGAGCAGTACAAGGAGCGGGCATGACCACCGAGCCGACCGACACCTCCCCGGCGGATACAGCGCCGGTGGAGAGCGTCGAGGAGTTCCGTGCCCGCGCACGGACCTGGATCCGGGCCAACCTCCAGCCGCTGGTCACGCATGCGAAGACCGGAGTGATGCGGGCCCGCCTCACCGACGACGAGGAGCTCGCCGAGGTCGCCCGCGAGCGCGAGATCCAGCGGATGCTCTTCGACGCGAAGCTGGCGGGCATCTGCTTCCCACCTGCCTACGGCGGGCTGGGCCTCAGCCCCGCCCACCAGCGGGCGTTCAACGAGGAGATCACGGGCTTCGAGTACCCGTCCCGCATCCAGGCCCCCACGTTCTCGCCCTGCGCCGCGGTGCTGCTGGAGTTCGGCACCGAGGAGCAGAAGCTGCGCCACATCCCCGCCATCCTCAAGGGCGAGGAGATCTGGATGCAGTTCCTCTCCGAGCCCGGCAGCGGCTCGGACGTCGCCTCCGTCACGACCAGCGCCGTCCTCGAGGGTGACGACTGGATCCTCAACGGCTCGAAGATCTGGACGACCGGCGCCTGGTGGTCCGACTGGGCGCTGTGCCTGGCCCGCACCAACTGGGACGTCTCCAAGCACCGCGGGCTGACCGTGTTCATCCTGCCGATCAACCAGGACGGGGTGGACGTCCAGCGGATCGAGATGCTCAACGGTAACAAGGAGTTCTGCCAGGAGTTTCTCACCGACGTCCGGGTGCCCGACAGCGACCGGATCGGCAACGTCGACGACGGCTGGACGGTCGGAACCCGCTGGATGTTCCACGAGCGGATGCTGCACAACTCCCCTTTCGTCACCATGCCGTCCGGCTGGTCCTACGGCGGAGTCGACGCCACCTTCCTGGTGGACGTCGCCCGCGACGCCGGTCGGCTCGACGACCCGCGCACCCGCGACCTCATCGGCGAGGGCCGCGTGCTCGACCTCGTCCGCGAGGCCCTGCAGACCCGGATCAGCACCGGTGTGCGGTCCCGCAAGCTGCCTGACCAGTCGGCGGCCATCGGCCGGCTGTTCGCTGGCCTGTCCTCGACGCGGGTCACCTCGATGGCGTTCGACATCTCCGGCTCGGCCGGAGCGGCCTGGGCACCGGACGACGGCGCGATCGCCGAGATCGGCACGGACTTCCTGCTGCGTCAGACCACCTGCATCGGCGGCGGGACAACCGAGATCGCGCGTAATGTCATAAGTGAGCGGGTGCTCGGTATGCCGCGGGAGGCCGCGCTCGACCGCGACCGCGCCTTCCGGGACGTCCCACGGGGCGGCTCGGCCCGATCCTGACGCCAGAGCCGGGTGGACCTCCGGGCCGGCCGGCTCTCACCGCGTGACCCACCCACACCCGTCCGGTTCCTGTTCCTCCGGCAGCCTTTCCAGGAGGTCTGATGCCCAGCCACGACATCCCGGTCTTCGACGCGGACAACCACTTATACGAGACCCGGGACGCGCTCACCCAGTTCCTGCCCGAGAAGTACAAGGGCCTCATCGACTACGTCGAGCTGAACGGCCGCACGAAGATCGTCGTCAAGGGACAGATCAGCGAGTACATCCCGAACCCGACGTTCGACGTCGTCGCCCGCCCGGGCGCGCAGGAGGACTACTACCGGCACGGCAACCCGGAGGGCAAGACCTACCGGGAGATCTTCGGCAAGCCGGTGCGCTCCATCCCGGCCTGGCGGGAGCCGGCCGCACGGCTCGCCCTCATGGACGAGCAGGGCCTCGACCGCACCCTCATGTTCCCGACGCTGGCCAGCCTCATCGAGGAGCGGCTGCGCGACGAGCCTGACCTGATCCACGTGGTCGTCCACTCGCTCAACGAGTGGCTGCACGAGACCTGGTCCTTCAACTACGAGGACCGGATCTTCACCACCCCGGTCATCACACTGCCGATCGTCGAGAAGGCCATCGAGGAGCTGGAGTGGGTCCTCGAGCGCGGCGCGCGGGTGGTCCTCATCCGGCCGGCGCCCGTGCCCGGCCTGCGCGGCCCGCGGTCGTTCGGGCTGCCGGAGTTCGACCCGTTCTGGGCCCGGGTCCAGGAAGCCGGCATCCTCGTCGCGCTGCACTCCTCGGACAGCGGCTACGCCCGCTACAGCAGTGACTGGATGGGCCGCAGCCGCGAGATGCTGCCGTTCCAGMCCAACACCTTCCACATGCTGCAGGCCTGGCGGCCGGTCGAGGACGCCGTCTCGGCGCTCGTCTGCCACGGGGCACTCTCCCGGTTCCCCGAGCTGAAGATCGCGATCGTCGAGAACGGCATGAGCTGGGTCGCGCCGCTGCTGGCAGCCATGGCGAAGCTGTACAAGAAGATGCCGCAGGACTTCCTGGAGCACCCGGTCGACGTCGTGCGGCGCAACATCTACATCAGCCCGTTCTGGGAGGAGGACCTCGCCGAGCTCGCCCAGCTGCTCGGTGAGGACCATGTCCTGTTCGGCTCCGACTACCCGCACCCCGAGGGGCTGGCCAGCCCGCGCAGCTACCTGAAGGAGCTCGAGCACCTGCCCGAGCCGCTGGTACGCAAGATGATGGGTGGCAACCTCGCCCAGCTCATGAAGGTGCCCGCGGCGGTCTGAGGCCCCCCTCCCGACCAGCCTGGCGCAACGCGCAGCGGCCCACACCCACTCGGTGCGGGCCGCTCTCGTTCCCCGCTCGGGCCCGACCTGACCTGGTCGGGCCCGAGCGGGCCCGGTCAGGCCTGGTCAGGCCGGAAGGCGGTGACGCTGTGGTCGCCGTGCGCCCGGCCGACGTAGTGGTCACCGAGGAACGGCATGCCGAGCACCCCCTGGGACCAGTCGACCGACGTGCCGAAGTCACGGAGCCAGTCGTAGAGCATCGTGCGGTGCGCGATGCGCCACTGCCCGTCACGCYGCTCCAGGCGGTCCAGGTACCGCCCGCCGATCACGATGTCGTTCTCCTGCTCACCCAGGTTGATGCGGTGGTAGGCGGTCACGTGCGTCTCCGCGGTCGCCTCGTCCCCGCTGACCTCGATCAGGCTCTGCCCCAGGGTGTGTAACGTGACCGTGATCGCGTCGGCGCCCGGGACCACCCACTCGAGGTACTCCTTGAGCCCACCGATGAAGATGCCGTGGTCGTCGGTCGCCTCCGGCCAGTACGCGCTGCTGATCAGATCGGCGTCGCGGCGGTCCTCGCCCCGGGCGACGCGGGCCACGCAGTCGAGGATCCGCGCGCGGTCGACAACGTACCTGAGGTCGTCGGCCCCGTAGGCGCCCTCGGTGGTGTCGTTGGTCATGGTGCGGGCTCCCTCATGGTTGGTCGGTCCGTTCCGGCGGGCGGTCAGGGGACCTGCGGCTCGCGCAGGTTCGTCAGCGGCCGCTGGTAGGACGGGTCACCCGACCCTCGTCCCGGGGTGCCGTTGAGGTAGACGCCGGGGACGTCCGTGAACGGGATGTCGAGGGTCGGGACGAGCCCGGACCACTCGATGGCATTGGTCCGGACCGCGATCCGCYACTCACCGTCGCGCCGGTCCAGGCGGTCGATGTAGCGCCCGCCGGCGATCCAGTTCGTCTCGTCCCGGTTGCGGCCGACGAACAGGTAGTAGGTCTCGGTGTGCGCCGTGTCGCCGTCGATGTCGTAGGTGACGTTGATCAGGTTGTGATGGGTGGCCGCCTGCCCCTGCTCGTGCATGGGGGCCGCCCATTCGTACAGCTCCACCGGGCCGCCCACGAAGGGCCCCGCAGCGATCACGGCATCCTTGTGGAACGCCGAGAGGAACAGCTCCCGGTCGAACCGGTCCATACCCCGGCTGAAGCGGGTCAGGCAGTCGAGGATGTCCTGCCGGTCGAGCACTTCCGAAAGCCTGGCGAGCTTCTCCGGGCTGATCGGGATATCCATTCTCTCCTCCAGAGGAAAAAGCGGGCGAACCCTGGTGGCGGCGCGAGGTCAGACGGGCGACCAGATGGGCGATCCCCGCTGCGCACGGACCGACGGGATGACCTTGCCGTCGATGTCCTTGATGCCGTACTCGGTCGCCAGCTCGGCGGTGATGAACGTGCCGCCCGACCTGGCCATGACGTCCGGGTCGACGGCGAGGGCCGCGATGACCCGTCCCGGGAACTCCGGCGAGCTGCCGATCAGCGGGTTGGTGACCGTCTGCGCCTTCATCGACGGGTCCCGGGCCAGATTGCGCTCCGCCCGTTCGGTGAAGGTGAGCCCCTGCCACAGCGACAGGGAGGCGACGGAGTGCGGCTTCAGCTCGATCGCCATGTCGCGCGCCATGCGGTCGACCGCGGACTTGCAGGTGCCGAAGACGACCCCGTAGGTGTAGGTGACGCCCACGTACCCCGAGGTCGCCACGATGAGGCCCTGGCCCTGCGGGACCATGAGACGGGCGGCGTGCCACGCCGCGACGAAGTTCGACCGGACCCCGACGTCGACCATCTCCCAGTTCGACAGCGGCTTCTCCCAGAACGACCCGGGCTCGGTCAGGTCCTCGGGCAGCGAGAAGGCGTTGTTGACGAGGATGTCCAGCCGGCCCTGCTCGCGCTCGACCTGCTCGAACAGCGCGGCGACCTGCCCGTCGTCAGCATGGTCGACCTGTACCGCGACGCCGTGTCCACCGCGGCGGTCGACCTCCGCCGCGGTCTCCCCGACCGTGCCGGGGAGAGCGTGCGAGCCCGGCACCACCGTCCGCCCCGTGACGTACACCGTGGCGCCGTGGTCCGCGAGCGCCAGCGCGATTCCTCTGCCGATGCCCCTGCTGGCTCCAGTGACGACAGCGACTTTCCCGGCGAGGGAGCCCATACCAACTCCAGTCTGCGATCGGTGCCCGGGGCGGGTGGACACGGCCTGGCGGCGGGGCTCGTCGCACACACGTCCGCATGCGCCGACGGTCGCGCCCGCCACCCGCCGGCCGTCATGTCCCGCTCCCCGGCGCGCGGCGAATCCCCCGCGACGACGCACCTGAGAATATGAGAGTAATCCTTTCAAGGATAGATGTTTTTCGCCGTCGCCTAACGTGCTAGTGCCACCCCCGACCGAACCCCGGTATGGCCGGCGGCCTGCTGCACCCCCACGGGTCTCCGAGGCCTCCCGAGGCGGCGGGACGGATCATCGACACCCGGCTCCGACAGCCGCCTCGCCCAGGGGTGGTCCGCACGCGGAGTTCCGATGGCCCTGCGCATACGCGCAATCGCGCATCGCACGACCGCGCGCCCCGCGCGACCGCCGGCTCCCGGTGGCCGCCCGGGGCGCCGGGAGCCAATATCACGCCCGGAGGGTCAAACGGTTAATTGAGCCGCCGCCGCGCCCGGGCGGTTCTCCGGCCGGCTTTTGGTCAATACACGGTGCCTCCGCACGGGCCCGGCCGGCGGCGGGATCACCGGTCACCCCGGGGCGCCATGATACGATGATCCATTATCAGCTCTCACAAGGATCCAGATGTCTGTCATCAATGACCGTGCGCACGTCGACCGCCTCCTCAGCGAGTTCGCGCGGACGACCGACGAGATACTGACACTCGAAGAGCTGCGCACGCGCCTTCTGAGCGGCCGGCAGCTGATTATGAAATACGGTGTCGACCTCACCGCCCCGCATCTGCACATCGGCCATGCGGTGAACCTGTGGATGTACCGCGCGCTCCAGGATCTCGGGCACCGGGTCGTGCTTCTTCTCGGTGATTTCACCACGCAGATCGGCGACCCCACCGGAAAGAGCAGGACGCGCCCGGTCCTCTCCCCCGAGGAGATCGCGGCGAACGCGAAGCAGATCCAGGAACAGGCCACCCAGGTGCTGCGGACGGATCCGGAGCTGCTCGAGGTCCGACCGAACTCCGAGTGGCTGAACGCCATGTCACCGTCGGAACTGCTCAGCGTCATGTCCCGCGTGACCGTCGACCGGCTCCTTTCGCGGGACATGTTCCGCAAGCGGATGAGCGAGGGCCAGTCCATCGCCGCCCACGAGCTGGTGTACCCGATCATCCAGGGGTGGGACTCCGTCTGCCTGCGCGCCGACCTCACGATCATCGGAAGCGACCAGCTCTTCAACGAGATGATGGGGCGTTCCCTCCAGGAGAAGGAGGGCCAGGCGCCCCAGGTCGTCATCACCACGAAGATCACACCGGGAATCGACGGCGGGGAGAAGCAGAGCAAGAGCCTCGGGAACTACGTCGCCATCAGCCACAGCCCGCGGGAGAAGTTCGGCCGTCTGATGCGGGTTCCCGACCAGTACGTCGGCCAGTACCTCTCGGTGTACACCGACCTGCCGGCGGAGCGGATCCAGCAGGTGCTGAGCAAGCAGGAGTCGGCACCGATCGAGGCGAAGTACGACATGGCCACCGCGGTCGTCACCCGCTGGGACGGCGAGGCCGCCGCCGCCGCGGAGCGGGAGTGGTTCATCACGACCTTCAGCCGCCGCCAGGCACCGGCAGACGCCGAGCACGTCGTCATCGACACGGCATCCGTCCGGATCCTGGACCTGATGCGCACCCTGCTCGGCGCCGGGCCGTCCAAGGGCGACCTGCGCCGGCTCATCGAGCAGGGCGGGGTCACGGTCGGCGACGACCGCATCGACGACATCGAGGCGGTCATCACGGTGAGCGCCGAACCGACCCCGGTGAAGCTCGGGAAGCGCCGCTGGTTCCAGATCTCCCACCCGGTCGACTGACCCGCAGCACTGCCAGGCCGGGTCGCGGATCCACCGGCCGGAGCCGGTGGATCCGACCGGTGCCTCAGCCCGCCGCGTCGGCGGTTGCGGCCCCCTCGGAGGTGGCAACCCCGGGGGCGGCGCCCGCCGGGGGCAACCGGTCGAGGAAGTCGCCGAGCCGACCGGCGAACACGTCGTTGTCGTCGCCGGCGACCATGTGGCCGGCGCCGGTGACGTCGACGTACTCGGCGTGCGGGATGAGCTCCAGCAGCTCCGCCACGCCCTGCTCGCTGACGATGTCGGACTGCTTGCCCCGCACCAGCAGGGTCGGCACCCTGATCGCGCGGGCCGCGGCATGGAGCGGTTCGGGCTGGTGGGCCGGCGTCGAGCCGGCCCCGGCCACCGTCGGGCCCCGCAACGCCTGCTGGATCTCCAGCGCCCGGTCGGCCTCCTCGCGGATCCGCATGAACGCCGGATCCCAGTGCCAGAACCAGCGCCCGTCCCGCTGGCGCAGGTTCTTCCGCAGGCCGTCGAGGTTCGCCGGGCGCCGGCGGTGCGGGTTGTAGGCGCTGATCGCGGCCGACGCCTCCTCCAGCGAGGCGAACCCGTCCGGCGCCGAGGACATGAAGGCGAAGATCTTCTCCGTCCCCTCGGGCTCCACCCGGGGCGTGATGTCGACCAGCACCAGCGCACGGCCGAGAGCTGGTTCCTGCCCCTGCGCGATCAGTGCCGCCATGCCCCCCATCGAGGCGCCGACGAGGACAGGCGGCTCGCCGAGCTGGCTGGCGACCGCCCGCACGTCGCCGACGAGCGTCCGATAGCCGTAGTCGCCGTCCGGTGACCAGTCGCTGTCACCGTGGCCGCGTGCGTCGACCGCGACCGCCGACCAGCCCAGGGCGGCGAGACGCTCCCCTGTCCGCTGCCAGGAGTGCCGGGTCTGCCCGCCGCCGTGCAGCAGCAGCACGGTTCCCCTGCCGCCACCGCCGGCGGGATCCCAGCGGTCACCCGCCAGCCGCACTCCGGCCCCGTCGAACGACCTCTGCACGCGCGCGCTCACCGACCGCCTCATCCCCTCGTCGCCTCGCCGCCTCGTCTGTGCGGCACCGCAGCACCGCAGCACCGCACGCAGGCGGCAGCACTCATGACCTGGTTTCTCCAGCCAACCACGGGCGAGTGCCGGGTGTGGACGACTCCCTTGTCCAGCGAATCGGTGGAGGCCCGGTCGCGGCGGCGATAATGTGCAGTTCCAGGACTTACCTCCTGGCATTTTCCGCCGCCCTGCCGGTGTTGCAGCGGCGGCGGTGCGGTCCGCGTGCAACAGCGGGCTGACGGCCGGCACATCTCCATGTCGTCGTCGATGGGCGGAGTATGGACGAGTTCCAGGTCAAACGCTGGAAACGCTTCGGGCAGGACCGGCTGTACGTGAACTTTCCCGATGGACGAAACRCCGCCTGTTTCGATCTGCTGACCGGGAGGCTCGACATCAYGGCCGACGGCGTCGACCGCGACACGGTGCTTTCCGTCCTGAGCCCGCATCTGAGCACCATGCCGGCTCTGAGCACCATGCCGACAGCGGCAGCGGTTCCGACCTCGGCCACCAGCCCGGCCATGAGCCCGCCCTCAGCAGCCAGAGGCGCCCGGCGGGGCCACCCGGCCAGACCCGACGATCTTGCGGTGAACCAGCCTGGTGCGGCCATCGAGGCACTGCTCGCCGAGCTGGAGCCCGGTTTCTGGCGGGCGCTGGTGGACCGCCTGCTACGGCGCGAGYGGCCGGAGACCGAGGGTTGGCGGACGGGCCTGGTGGGCGAGCGGATCGTCGCGGCCGAGCTCGCTCCGCTGGAGTCCCGCGGCTGGCGGGTGCTGCACTCGATCCCCCTGGCCAACGAGGTGGACATCGACCATCTGCTGATCGGCCCCGGCGGGGTCTTCACCATCAACACCAAGCACCACCACGGCGGCCGGATCTGGGTGGGAGACGAAGCCGTGCGGCTGGGTCCCCGTGCCTACCAGTACGTACGCAAGGCCCGCGCCGAGGCGCTGCGGGCCTCGACGGCGCTGAGCCGCGCGTGCGGTTTCGACATCTGCGTCGCCGGCGTGCTGGCCTTCGTCAACGCGGAACAGCTCACGGTGGTGGACACGCTGAAGGACGTCTATGCCGTACACCACGACGACATCGGTGCGGCCTTCGACGTGGTCCGGCCGGTGTGGGGACCGGCGGACGTCGAGCGCATCTACACCTGCGCCCGGATCCCGGCCACCTGGGTGGGTGTCTGAGCGGCGGGGACCGTCAGGACGCCCACTCGCGTACCTGCTCGATCGCGGCGACGCGCGCATGGTGGTGTGCGGCGAGCGGCGTCACGTTCAACGTCGTCGCACCGGCCTCGGCGTAGGCGGCGAGCCGCTCCTGGAGGTACCCGGGCGGGCCGATGAGCGCGGTGGCGCGAAGCAGGTCGACGGGTACGGCCGCCTCCGCCTCCTTCTTCCGGCCGGCCAGATACAGCTCCTGGATGAGCTCGGCCTCCCGGACGTAGCCATAGCGGCGGGCGAGGTCGTTGTAGAAGTTGCGGCCCTTGGCGCCCATGCCGCCGACGTAGAGGGCGGCCATCGGGCGCATCAGGTCGAGCAGGCCGTCGGTGTCCTCCCCGATCGCCAGCGGCGCGGCGACGACGACGTCCAGGGGGCCCAGCTCGGGGGCGCGCCGGGCGGTGCCCTCCGCCAGGGCCTCTCCCCACACCTCGCCGGCCTTCTCCGGGTGGAAGAAGAACGGCTCCCATCCCTCGGCGATCTCCGCGGCCATCGCCACGTTCTTCGGCCCGATCGCCGCGAGCAGCACCGGGATCCGCTCCCGCACGGGCTGGTTGATGATCTTCAGCGCCTTGCCGAGCCCCGTTCCCTGCTCCGGTGGCAGCGGCAGCGTGTAGTGGCGGCCGGCGTACTCGAGCTTCTCCCGCCGCCACACCGCCCGGCAGATCTCGACGACCTCCCGGGTGCGGGCGAGCGGGGCGTCGTAGGGCACCCCGTGGAAGCCCTCGATCACCTGCGGCCCGGATGCGCCGAGGCCGAGCGTGAAACGGCCGCCGGAGACGAAGTCGAGGCCGGCCGCCGTCATGGCGGTCAGGGTCGGCGTACGGGTGTAGATCGGCAGGATGCCCGAGGCGATCTCGATCCGCTCGGTGCGCGCCGCGAGGAACCCGAGCTGGCTGACCGCGTCGAACGAGTACGCCTCCGGGACGAAGACGATGCCTAGCCCCGCCTTCTCGAAGTCACCAAGCTCCGCGACAGCCTCGGTGAACCCGCCGCTGTAGTTCAGCGGCATTCCGATCCGCATGCGTCTCCCGTCCCCTGCCTTCGATTCCCGACCTTTCCGGTCTTGCGCGTGCCTTGCCGCTGCCAGCTCCCAGCCTCGGTCCTCGGCCTCCTGTCTCGGCGCGAGGCCCTCGGCGCGGAGGAGGCTACCGAACCAGCCGAACCGACTCCTGTATGACGCCGCCGACCAGCCTGCCGGCCCTCGTCCCCGGCCCGCCCGAAGGAGACGGACGCGGAGCGTTCAGACGATCCCGCCGGGCAGCATCACCGGTTTGACGACCGCGCCGGACAGCGATGCCTTCTCGGCCGTGTTGATCTCCGCCAGCGGAAAGGTCTCGATCAGCCGGTCGAACGGGAACCGGCCCTCCTGCCACAGCTCGATCAGGCGCGGGATGAGGACCTGCGGGTCGGCGCCGCCCTCGATGATCCCGGATGCCGTCCTGCCCAGCAACGCGGCCGGGTCGAGGACGAACGGCTCGTGCTGCAGGCCCACGAGCCCGCAGTGGCCGGTCTGGCGCAGCACGGAGATGGCGCGCGCCGCGACGGTGACGTTGCCGGTGGTGTCGATGCTGAAGTGCGCCCCACCGCCGGTCAGACTCCGGATGCTGCGGGCCAGGCGGTCGGCCGTCCCGTCCAGAACGTGGGTGGCTCCCAGCTCGCTGGCGAGCGCCAGCCGGCTCTCGTGGAGATCCACGGCGATGATCGGGTCCGCACCGACGACCTTCGCGGCCATGACGGCGGCAAGGCCCACAGCACCCGCGCCGAACACCACGACGCTGCTCCCGGCGGTGATGTTCATCCCGACGAGGACCGTGCCGGCGCCGGTGAGCATGCCGCAGCCGAGCGGGCCGAGCTTCTCGAGCGGCAGTGCCGGGTCGACGACGACCGCGTTGCGCTCGGTCGCGATGCAGTGCGTGGCGAACGACGACTGGCCGAACCACCGGGCCGCGATCTGCTCGTTCTGCGAGTCGTACGCGCAGGTCGACCCGTCGACCCGGCGCCCGAGCATGTTGCGGCCCAGGAACGTGTCGCAGTAGGGCGGCAGCCCCCGGCGGCAGTTCGCGCACTCACCGCAGGAGTCGAACGACAGGACGACGTGGTCGCCGACCGACACCCGCTCGACCCCGGCACCCACGGCCTCGACCACTCCGGCGCCCTCGTGCCCGGTGATGATGGGCGGCGGAGCGAGGGGGTCTCCCTGCCGCGGCAGCATGTCCGAGTGGCACATGCCCGCGCTCACGACCCGGACCAGCAGCTCGCCGGGCCCGGGCGGGTCGAGGACGACGTCCTCGATCAGATAGGGGCCGGTGGCCTGACGCAGCACAGCCGCGGTCGCCTTCATTCGAGGCCTCCTGGTTTCGTCGGTCGCTCTGGCTCCGCCGTTCGCTGGTTCCGCAGTGTCCGCTGGTTCCCGGGAACGACGCGACTTCCGGAACCCTAGAGCACCGGTATCCGGCGTTTCAACCAGACAAAGAGACGGCGACCTGATTCCCACGCCCCGCACTCGGGACCCACGGGACCATCAGCGGACGCCAGACCCGGGCACCTGTTGGCCGGGCGGGCACCACTGYTCTCGGCCGCGGCGGTTGCGCGGGCCGGCCGGCGGAATTGCGTTCCGGGCTGCCCGCACCAGAGCACGAACGGCGGCTCCACCGATGGCACGCCGGGGCCGAGCCGCGCGAAACCTGCTCGCCAGCAAGCGAATCGAGAGAGCGGCTGCGCACATTCGCCGCCCGCCGGAGAGAAGCGGGATTGCGACATCTGACACAGATCACCTGCGTTTACCGCACCGTGCATCGCCGGCGGCGGCGACGCGACGCGAGAGGAGTGGCTGACAGCGGCGCCGCGGCTCGCATGGTACTGCTATAGTCCGCTTCGCCGACAGCAAAAAGGCGGAACAGGATCGACTCACATTACATTCTTCTTCGGGAGGCCCGCAGATTGAGAAACTTTTTATCACTGTTATGCTGTGCAGTCACTCTCGTCGGCACGACCGCGTTGTCCGGCTGCCGGCAGGACAACGTACCCCAGGCGGCCCCCTGCGATACTCCGGGCGTCACCGGGCAGGAAATCGCTGCCGGGCTCGTCTATCCGGACTCGGGTCTCGGCGCCGACATCTTCACCCCGTTGCGTGCCGGCGTGGACGCCCGTTTCGGGGCGGCCAACGCCGCCGGTGGGGTACACGGCCGCCAGATCACCTACGAGACGCGCAACGACCAGGCCCAGGCGGCCGTGAACCGGGCCGTCAGCCAGAAGCTGATCGAGGAGGGCGATGTCTTCGGCATCCTCCAGGCCAGCGTCGCGTCCTCCGGAAGCGCCGACTACCTCGCCGAGAGAGGCGTTCCGGTCGTAGGCCTCGCGGTCGAGAAGGTATGGACTCGTTACCGCAACATGTTCACCTTCGGCTACAGCTTCACCGGCGACGGCGCGGTGGACACCTTCGGTAGATTCGTCCAGGAGCAGGGCGGCACGCGCGCGCTGATCTTCTACAACGCACTGGACGCGACGGTGTCGCCACAGATCGCTCAGCAGTTCACCACCAGCCTCGCGGCGGCCGGTATCAGATCCTCCTCGATCGGCGGCGACAACGATCCGTCACCGGACCAGATCGAAGCGCTCGAACAGCGGATGCGGGCAGAGGGCGCCGACACGATCGTGGGGGCGATCGGGGCCGAGGGCCTGGCCGAGATCGTTACCGCGCTGCGCCGGAACGGGCTGCCCGTCAAGGTCGTCCTCAGCGGCAGCCAGGCACCGAGCAGGGAGCTGCTCGCCCAGTACGGTTCCAGCATCGCCGGCCTGACGACATTCACCAGCTACCGGCCGCTGGAGCTGAACTCACCGGCGATCGACGCCTACCGCACGAACATGGCCAGGTTCGCCCCCGAGCTGCAGGATGCCAACCAGACCCTCGCGCTGGTGGGGTACATCGTCGCCGACATCTTCGTGCGCGGCCTGCAGGAGGCTGGCGCCTGCCCGACCCGGCAGAGCTTCATCGACGGCCTGCGCGCCGTGAAGAGCTATGACGCCGGCGGTCTCCTCAACGCCATCGACTTCGGCGCGGACTTCGGGAAGCTCGAGGAGTGCTACTCGTTCACCCAGGTGAACGCGGCCGGCGACCGTATCGAGGTCGTCAACCCCAACTTCTGCGGCCGCCGGCTGGGCTGAGCCGGCGCGGCGCGGTGGCCGGCGGCGCGGCAGGCAGCAGGCGGCCTCGTCGGACGAGGAGTGCAGCGGAGTGCCTGCGGACGGTAGGGGCGGGATGTCCCTTAGGCGCGTCACGTGCACTGTGGGCCGTGAACAGGCTAGAGTCCGCCGGTGCTGATCATTGGGGTTGATCTGACGTGATGGGGCAGACGCACGTGCTGAGCGGCGCGGTGGTCTGGCTGGCCGCGGCGCCTGTCCTGTCACGGGAGGAGTTGCTGGGGTCGTACTCGGTGCCGCTGTCGTCCAGCCAGCTGATCGCCGGCGCGGTGGTGGCCGCCGGCGCCGCGCTGCTGCCCGACATCGACCATCCGTCCGGACGTATCGCGAACACGCTGGGGCCGGTGACGAAGACGCTGTGCCGGTGGGTGAGCCGCGCGGCGGGAGGCCATCGGCAGGCCACGCATTCACTGCTGTTCGCCGTCGCCATGGGTGTCCTGATGTGGGCGCTCGCCGAGTACGTCCGGTACGGCTGGTGGGCGGCGCTGTTCATCCTGGTCGGATTCGGGCTGCGCGGGCTCGGCCTGGACTTCAAGGGCCACGAGTTCTGGTCGGGCCTGAAGGACTGCCTGGCCGCCGGCGCCGCCGTCTACCTCATGCACGACCTGGACATGGGCTTCGCCGGGATCGCGGTCACCCTCGGCTGCCTCGCCCACCTGCTCGGGGACTGCCTGACGCCGCGCGGCTGCCTGCTCCTCTGGCCAATCCCGTGGCGGATGGAGACCGTCCTGGTGCCCCGCACCGACGGCCGGGTCGAGCGGCTTGTGGTGGTGCCGGTCCTGACCTGCGCGGCGATCGTGCTGACGTCCGGCGTCCTGGTCGGTGACAACCCGTTCCTGTGGTTCGAGCGGATCCCGACCGGCTGAACGGCACCGGGCCGTTACCGTGTCGATGTCCGCCTGTTCCCCAGGAGCGCGCCTGCCCGCGCGCGGCACCGCGAGGAGTGTCCGGTGGCTCTGCTCGACCTGACTCCCGAAGAACTGCTGACGACGACGCGCAGCGTGCGCAGGCGGCTCGATCTGGATCGCCCGGTCGAACCGGAACTGATCGAGGAGTGCCTGCGGATCGCGCTGCAGGCACCCTCCGGGTCGAACCGGCAGGGCTGGCACTGGATCGTGGTGACCGACCCCGAGCTGCGCGCCGGCATCGCCGAGTACTACCGCAGGAGCGCCCTCGCCTACCTGGACGACGCCGACAGGCGCAACGCCGGCTACACCGGCGACCGGGCCG
The DNA here is from genome assembly GCF_001854655.1 of Parafrankia colletiae. Lineage (GTDB taxonomy): Bacteria > Actinomycetota > Actinomycetes > Frankiales > Frankiaceae > Parafrankia > Parafrankia colletiae. Next base: position 73,640 of record NZ_MBLM01000127.1, read on the forward strand.
CCATCCAGGGCCGGGTCACCGACTCGGCGCGGTATCTCACCGAGAACCTGCACCGCGTGCCGGTGCTGGTGATCCCCTGCCTGGAGGGGGATGTCGCGACCGTCCCGCCGCAGGCCCAGGCAGGGTTCTGGGGGTCCCTGCTGCCCGCGGTCTGGAACTTCATGCTGGCCGCGCGGCTGCGCGGGCTCGGCACGGCGTGGACGAGCCTGCACCTGGCCTACGCCGGTGAGGTCGCCGCGCTGCTGGGCATCCCGCCCGGCTACAGCCAGGGCGCGCTGATCCCCGTCGCGCACACCATCGGCACCGACTTCCGGCCGGCAGCCCGGGATCCCCTCGAGACCATCCTGCACCGCGACCGCTGGTAGCCGCGGCCCCTGGCTGCCGCGCCCGCTCGGCACGGCTCGGACCGCTGCTGTCGACTCAGACCGCGGGTGTCGGAGCGGCTGGCGGCCGCCGGCCCCAGGCGATGGCGGTGGCGGCGGCGAGGTCGAAGAAGCCGGGGTCGGCGAGCAGGTCGAGCGCCTCGTCGAGAACGTCGGCGGCGACGAGCTGATGCTCGAGGATGTGCGGGCGCAGGCGGCTCAGGGTGAGCGCCCAGCACAGTGCGGAGGCGTTGGCCCCGCCGGTGGCCGGCAGACTGACCGTCAGGCCGACATCCAGCAGGCCTCGGTCCAGCAGCGGTGCCGGGAATCTGCGCCCCCAGGTGGCGTCCGTGCCGATCGTGACCGCGAGGACGTCCTCGACGGCGTGCATCGCCCGGCGGAAGGCCGGGTGCGGCGAGGAGCCGACGGGAAATCCGGCGATCGACTCGACGACAATCACTCCGCCGGGTGCCAGCCAGGCCACCAGGCGGTCCAGGACCTCCTCGCGGGCTGGCAGGTGTTCCAGCACGAACCGCGCGTGGACGAGGTCGAACGGCCCGCCGGGCGGCTGCGGGTCGCAGGTGATGTCGTGGTGCAGGACCGTCAGGTTCGGGCCGGCGAGGTCGTCGAGGGGGCGAGGGTCGATGTCGGTCGCGACGACGTGACCGCCGGCGGGCCGGACCCGGCCCGCGAGCCAGGTCGCGACCGTGCCCGCGCCGGCGCCCACCTCCAGGCAGCGCCAGCCGGGGCCGACGCCGAGATCGTCCAGGACGCGGGCGGTGGTCGGGTCGCAGACCGCGGCCATCGCCGCCAGTCTCGCCCGTTCGCTGTCCTGCGCGCCGCCGAGCACGTCATCCCCGTAGCCACGCATGCCCTGATCATTCACCGGAGCATTCTCTCAGCCCGCAGGCGCGGGGTGGGCTGCGAAGAAGTCCCAGATCCTCGCCGTCGCGTCGAGGGCCGTCGAGGGGGTGGCGGCGCCGAGGCGCTGCGCGAGGGTGTTCGGGTCGCCGCCGGGYCACTGGTGCCCGGCACCGTCGATGGTGATCAGCTCAACCGCGCGCCCTTCGGGGCAGCGTGCGGCCGAGGTGGTGAGCACGCCCGCGACCGTCACCTGCGGTGCGGAGCAGTCGTCATGGCTTCGCCAGGCGGCGTGCACCTCGGGGACGGGCGGGCCGTCGATACCGGCGTTGCGCCGGTTGTAGGGCTCTCCCGGAGCGCCGTCGTAGCGGATCGCCGTGTCCTGCGCGCCGTGGATGTGCAGGATGGAGGCCTGTGCCGGGTCCGGGCAGTCGACCAGCATGGTCGTCGACACCGCGCCGACGCCGGCGAAGAGGTCGGTCTCGCACGCCATCCGGTACGCCATCGCGCCGCCGTTGGAGATGCCGGCGACGAACACGCGCCGCGGGTCGACCGCGATCTGGCCGCGCAGGGTCGTGACCATCTCCCTGATGAACGCGACGTCGTCGACGCCGGAGGCCGCGGCCGGGCCGCAGCACTGGCCGCCGGCGTTCCAGGAGTGGTTGGTCCCGTCGGGGAAGGCGACGAGGAAGCGGCCGCTGTCGGCGACCCGGTCCCAGTGGTAGCTGGTCTCGGCCTGGACGCCGTTGCCGTACCCGCCGTGCAGCATGACCACGAGCGGGGCGGGCTCGACCAGCCCGGCCGGGCGGTACAGGTTCACCGTCCGTTCCACTCCGCCGACCGTGAGCGTCTGGCTCGACCGGCCCGCCGGGATGGCTGCCGCCGAGCCGGCGGTGGACGGGGTGGGCCGCGGCTCGCCGGCCCTCCCCTGCTGCAACGGACCGGACCGCCGCTGCCCGGGCTCGCAGGACGCCAGGAGCAGGGCGAGGACAACGGTCACGAGCAGGGTGCAGCCCAGCACCATCCGCGGCCGCGGCCGCGGGGAACCGATCGAGGTCGACATACCGGCCAGAATAGGCAAGCCCCTTGCCTATCTGCAATGGGACGATGGGTCGGTGACGCAGATGTACCGCCCGTTCGCCGCGCCGACGACGCCGGCGCTGCTGCAGATGGTCGCCCGCAGGCAGGCCGCCCGGGTGGCCGAGGGCTTCGCCGCCGCCGGGCTCACCGACCTGCGCCCCGGCCACGCCCAGCTGCTCGTGCCGCTGCTGGGCGGCGGGCGGCGGGTCTCCGAGCTCGCCGACGGCCTCGGTGTGACCAGGCAGGCCGTCGCGCAGGCCGTCACCGTCCTGGAGCGGGGTGGCTACGTCGAGCGGGTCGCCGATCCGGACGACGGTCGGGCGCGACTGGTGTGCCTGACCCCGCACGGCATGACCGCCCTGCGCGCGATGCGCCGCACCGCACTCACGCTGGAAGGCGAGTGGTCGCGACACCTCGGCCCGGACGGCCTGGACCAGCTCCGGGAGCTGCTCACCGCGCTCCTGTCCGAGGACGGCGGCGGATCCCGGAACGGCGCCGGGAACACCGCAGGCCGCTGAACCCGGGAATCATGGTTGCCCGCGATGTCGGAGATGTGCTAGACAGGTGCCCAACACGGTTTGGGCACCCGCCCAAAAAGTTCTCTGCCGTGCATTCGACTGCCCCGGAGGAGAGCGGGTTGACCGACTGGAAGACGATCGATTTCTTCAACGACGAATCGCTCGTCGAGAACCCGTACCCCTATTTCGACACACTGCGTTCGGCGTGCCCGGTGCTGCCGTTGCCGCATCTCGGAGTGGTGGCGGTATCCGGCYACGCCGAGGTCACCGAAGTGTATCGCGACGTGGAGACGTTCTCGTCGTGCAACTCGGTGGTGGGCCCGTTCGCGGCGTTTCCCGTGCCGCTGGAGGGTGACGACGTCGGCGACGTCATCGACACCTATCGCGACCAGCTGCCGATGAACGAGCACATGGTCACGATGGACCCGCCGATGCACACCAACGAGCGGGCGCTCGTGATGCGCATGCTGACGCCGAAACGGCTCCAGGAGAACGAGGCGTTCATCTGGGGACTTGCGGACCGGCAGCTGGACGAGTTCCTCGCCGACGGCCACTGCGAGTTCATCCGTGCCTTCGCCCAGCCGTTCTCCATGCTCGCGGTGGCCGACATCCTCGGGGTGCCGGAATCCGATCACGAGCGGTTCCGGCAGGGCTTCGGTCTCAGCACCAGCCCGGGCATGATCGGATCCGGCGGTGACGGCGACGGCGAGATGAACGCGCTCGGCTGGCTGGACGAGTGGTTCACCCGGTACATCGAGAACCGGCGCGAGACCCCGCGCAACGATGTGCTGACCCAGATGGCGTCGGCGGTGTACCCCGACGGCAGCACCCCCGACGTCGTTGCCGTCGTCCGGGCCGCGACGTTCCTGTTCGCCGCCGGACAGGAGACCACCGCCCGGCTGCTCGGTGGCGTCCTGAAGTACCTCGCCGAGAACCCGGAGGTCCAGGACGAGCTGCGTGCGCACCGGGAGCTCATCCCCGACCTGATCGAGGAGACGCTGCGGCTCGAGAGCCCGGTCAAGACGGACTTCCGGCTCGCTCGGCGGACGACCACGATCGGCGGTGTCGAGGTGACCGCCGGAACCCCGGTGATGTTGCTCAACGGAGCGGCCAACCGCGATCCGCGGCACTTCGAATGCCCGGCGGAGTTCCGCATCGACCGGCAGAACCTGCGCCAGCACGTCGCCTTCGGGCGCGGGGTGCACTCCTGCCCCGGTGGTCCGCTCGCCCGGGTCGAGGGCCGGATCAGCCTCGAGCGCATCCTGGACCGCACCCGCGACATCCAGCTCGCCGAGAAGCACCACGGGCCGCCCGGCGACCGCCGCTTCAACTACGAGCCGACGTGGATCCTGCGGGGTCTCACCGAGCTGCACCTGGAGTTCACCCCGGTCGAGGGCAGCGCCCGATGAGCCGGGTCGCCGTCGTCACCGGCGCGGCGTCCGGCATCGGCCTCGGCGTGGCCGAGCAGTTCGTCGCCGACGGATACCACGTCGCGCTGCTCGACCGCGACGGCGACGCGGCCACCACGGCGGCGGAGCGTCTCGCCGCCGTCGGCGCGAAGACGCTCGCGGTGGCGGTGGACGTCGGTGACCGCGAGGCGGTGCGGGCCGCCTTCGACCAGGTGCACACCGCACTCGGGCCGACCGAGATCCTGGTCACCAGCGCGGGCATCGAGTCGTTCGTCCCGCTCCTCGACCTGACGCCGCAGGCGTGGGACCACATGCTCGCCGTGAACCTCACCGGGACGTTCAGCTGCGTCCAGGCCGCCGTTCCCGGCATGATCGAGGCGAAGTGGGGACGGATCGTCACCATCTCCTCGTCCAGCGCCCAGTCCGGCGCGCCGAACATGGCCCACTACGCCGCCTCCAAGGGTGGGGTCATCGGCCTCACGAAGTCGCTCGCGCGGGAGCTCGCCGCCCACGGCATCACGGCGAACACGATCCCGCCGACGCTCGTCGACACCCCGATGGCACGTCGCGGCGAGGCCGAGGGCGGTGTCCCCGGCATCGACGTGATCGCGGCCATGGTCCCGCTCGGCCGGGCGGGGACACCGGCGGACATCGCCGGCGCCTGTTCCTATCTCTGCTCGGAGGCCGGTGGTTACGTCACCGGCCAGATCATCGGTGTGAACGGCGGCATGTACATCTGACGTCGCTCCGCTGCCCAGGCAACCGGCCGCAGAATCCGGGTGCCAGGGCTGCACCGCCCCGGGTGCCGGGTGCCGGACGTTGCGGCGCAGGGGCCCGGGTGCGACGGCCGGTCTGTCCGTGATGAGAGCATCCGTACCATGCCAGCGAGCAGACGGGCGCTTCTCATCGCGGCCGCGGCGGGCGGTCTTGCCGCGGGATGCGGAACGGACAGCCCGCCGCCGAGCGGTCCCACTCCCGCCGGCGGCGCCGGCACGGCGGGCGGCGTCACCCCGCCGCCCGCCGGTGATCCGTCGCCGTCCGGCCAGGCGGCGGCCTCACCCACGGTCGGGCCCGTCGCAGTGCGGCGGACGACGTTCGCGAGCACGGCACGAGGCCGCCACGTCGGCATGGTCGTGGTCGCCCCCACCACCGCGGGCGCACCCTCCGCCGCGGGCGCGGGCGAGCTGCCGGTCTGCCTGGTGCTGCACGGGCGCGGCGACAACGCCGACCGGGCGGTCGGCCTGCTGGGGCTCGACGCGCACCTGACCGCCGCGCTGGCGACCGGCACGGCACCGTTCGCGCTGGTCACCCTCGACGGCGGGGAGACCTACTGGCACCGTCGTGCCTCCGGCGACAACCCCGAGGGCATGATCCTTGGCGAGGTACTCCCCCGGCTCGCCGCGCAGGGGCTGCGCACCGACCGGATCGCGGCAACGGGCTGGTCGATGGGCGGCTACGGCGCGCTCCTCCTCGCGCGCCGCCACCCCGACCTGGTCGTGGCCGTCGCCGCGAGCAGCCCCGCGATGTGGCACTCCTACCGTGCCAGCGCTCCCGGCGCGTTCGACTCCTCCGCCGACTTCACCGAGCACGCGATCCTGGGGACGCCGCCGGTGCCAGGCGTCGCCTACCGCATCGACTGCGGCGAGGCGGACCCGTTCTACAGCGTCTCCCGCGAGGCGGCGGACGCCCTGCAGGCGCAGGAGCGGAACTTCGGCCCCGGCGGCCACACCCCTGCCTACTGGAGCGCTGTGATCCCGGCCCAGCTCGCCTTCCTCGGCCACCAGCTCGCTCGTGCGACCTGAGCCCCGGGCCGATCGGGCGGGTGAAGACTGACCCCTGAAGATCATTTTTGCGAGTGGGTGCACGTCAACACCGATGACTATCTTGACGACCGGACGGGACGACCAACGCCGGCGCTGCGGGCCCGGTGACCCGACAGCCGGCCCGGTCAGGCAGGCGGGTCCGGGGGATCCGAACCTGGCCCGATCGGCGCGAAGCCGGCGAGAACGCCGGTGAGCGCGGCGATCGCGCAGGTCAGGCCGACCACCGTCCACATGGTGGTGCGCAGGCCGACCAGTTCGGCCAGGCCGCCGATCAGCGGTGGCCCGGCCAGCCAGCCGGCGTAGCCGACCGAGCTGACGAGCGCGATCGCCGGCCCGGCGGGGGCGCCGGCGCGCACCGCCCGCTGGCCCGCGGCGGAGAACGCCGCCGGCACGACGCAGGCCAGCCCGGCACCGAGCACGGCGAAACCGGCGATCCCCAGCACGGTGCCCGACCGCGTGTCCGCGGCGGCGAGGGCAAGGGCGAACACGACCGCGGCGGCGAACGCGAGCGGACGGATCGTGCGCCGCACACCGTGCGCCTCCACCAGGCGGTCCCCCATCAGCCGCACGCCGAGCATGCACGTCATGTAGGCCACCAGGCCCACCCCGGCCAGACCCGGCGACGCACCGGTGACGTCGGTCAGGTACACCGCGCTCCAGTCAGCCGCGATGCCCTCGCCCAGGTAGCTCGCAAAGGTGATCATCGTCAGCGGGAGAAGCGGCACCGCCCACCGCAACGAGGGCAGGCGCCACCGGCTCCGTCCGCGCCGGAGCCGGCGCGGCGAAGCCCGGGGCCGGCCCACCGGCAGCGGTGCGCGAGCTGCGTCAGCCGGAAGGGCCGGGTCAGCCGGAAGGGCCGCGCTCGCGGGCCGGGTCGGCCGGTCGCCGGCGAGCATCCAGCCGGTGACAGGCAGGGCACCGGTGATCGCGGCGGCTCCCAGCACCAGGAACTGCAGACCCAGGGAGAGGCCGAGGGCCGCGGCCCCGGCCCCCAGCACCGCGCCCGCGAGGGCGCCACCCGTCCAGGCCGCGTGCACCGTCATCATGATCCTGCGGCCGAACCGGTCCTCGACCATGGCGGCCTGGGCGTTGCTCGCGACGTCCAGCGCGCAGGCCAGGGCGCTCCAGAGCGCGAGCACCGCGAACAACGACGGCACGCCGGACACCACGACCAGCCCGAGGGCCGCCGCGGCGTAGCCGACGAGCGTCACCCTGACCATGGCGCGGCTGCCGAGCCGCCCGACCAGGAGCCCGGCGATCGAGATGGTGGCGAGTGCACCGGCAGGGCCGCCGAGCAGGGCGAGGCCCAGCTCGCCGTCGGAGAGACCCAGCTCCTCCTTCACCTGGGGGATCCGCGGGGCCCAGGACGCGAACAGCAGTGCCAGGACGAAGAAACACACCATCGTCGCGGTCCGGGCCCGGGACAGCTCGCGCCGGGCGGCGGCGTCCACCGCGGGTGGAACGGCCTCCTCCGTCACTGACCGTGCCAAGGCGGGTTCTCCTGTCTCAGGCCAGGCCGCGCAGCATCAGGTTCCAGTAGAGCGCCGGCAGCCCGTAGCGCTTCAACAGGTACATGTCCCGCCGGGCCCGGGTGGTGTCGATCAGCGGGATGGTCGGGGCCGGCCGCATCGAGTAGTCGAACTCGGCGAGCACCATCCGGTCCCGGGCGGTGACGATCGGGCAGGACGTGTAGCCGTCGTAGCGGGCCGCCGGCTCCTGCCCGGCGAGGACGGCCTGCAGGTTCGCGGCGACCACCGGCGCCTGCTTGCGGATCGCCGCCCCGGTCTTGGACGTCGGCAGGTTCGCCACGTCGCCGAGCGCGAAGACGTCCGGATACCGGGTGTGCCGCAGGGTGTGCGGGTCGACGGTGACGTACCCGCCGGGATCGTCGGGGCCCGCCAGCGGACCGGTCCGGATCCAGTCCGGAGCCCGCTGCGGCGGGGTGACGTGCATGAGGTCATAGTCCACGTCGGCGGTGCCACCGGTGGCGAGATCACGCAGGACGGCCTGCCGCCGCCCGGAGCGGATCTCGGTGAGCTCGGTGGACAGCCGCAGCTCCAGGCCGTACCGCTCGACCGCCGCCTCGAGCGCCGGCAGGTACTCGGCGACCCGGAACAGCGCGGAGGCGCCGAAGGCCAGTACGACCCGGATGTCGCGGGCCACCCCGGTGCGGCGCCAGTAGTCAGCGGCCAGGAAGGCGATCTTCAGAGGTGCACCGCCGCACTTCACCGGCGTCGACGGCATCGTGAACACGGCGGTGCCCGACCGCAGGTTGCGGATGAAGTTCCAGGTCGCCGGGGCGAACTCGTAGCTGTAGTTGCTGGACACCCCGTCACGGCCGAGGGTCTGTTCCAGGCCGGGGACGGCATCCCAGCACAGCTGCAACCCGGGCGCCACGACCAGCGTCTGGTACGCAAGCCGCACGCCGCTGGCGAGCCGGACGGTCCGGGCGTCCGGGTCGATCTCGACGGCCCCCTCGGGGTACCAGCGGACGCCGCGGGGCAGCACGTCCTGTTCGGGGCGCGCGGTGCGCTCCACCGGCGCCCGGCCGCCGCCGACCAGCGTCCACAGGGGCTGGTAGTAGTGCGTGCTGGACGGTTCGACCAGCGCCACGTCCGGCAGCCCGGCGCGACGCAGCCGGGCCGCGACGCTCACCCCGGCCGTGCCGCCCCCAATGATCAGCACTCGGTGCCTGGCTGCGATGCCACTCAACGTGGACCTCCCGATCCTGCGGGTACCGAGTCATCTCCCCGTGCGGGTCTCGTACGGGTCGACGCTACGTTCGGAGTCCGGGTAGGAACGAGCGGTGCACGCCGAGGTGGCGTACCTGGCACACCAAGGGGACGGTCAGCCGCCGCCTTCCCCTGGCGGAGTGGCGATCCGCGGGGACTGCAGCACCTTCTTCGCCATCTTGCCGGTCGGGGTCCTGGGCAGCTCGGCCACGAAGTCGAACCTGCGCGGAATCTTGTAGGACGCGATCCGCCCGCGCAGGAACTCCGCCAGCTCGGCGGCGAGCGCAGGCCCGGGTGGCAGGCCGGGCACCGGCTGTACCAGCGCCAGCACCGACTCGCCCATCTCCTCGTCCGGCATCCCGACGACGGCGACGTCGAACACCTTCGGATGCAGCACCAGGCTGTTCTCGATCTCCTGCGGATAGATGTTCACTCCGCCGGAGATGATGATGAACACCTTGCGGTCGGTGAGATAGAGATAGCCGTCGGCGTCGGTGTGCCCCACATCGCCGACCGTGATCCAGGTCGGATGGTCCGGGTGCCGGGACCGCGCCGTCTTCTCCGGGTCGTTGTGGTACTCGAACAGCGGGTCGTCCCGCTCGAAGTAGACGGTTCCGGTCTCACCCGTCGGCACCGGCGCTCCGTCGTCCCCGCAGATGTGCAGAATGCCCAGCCTGGCCCGGCCGACGGATCCGGGCCGGCGCAGCCATTCCGGACTGGTGATGAACGTGGTCCCGATGGCCTCGGTGGCGGCGTAGTACTCGTAGAGAATCGGCCCCCACCAGTCGATCATCGCCTGCTTCACCTCGACGGGGCAGGGCGCGGCCGCGTGGATGGCCACCCGGTGGCTCGACAGGTCGTGCAGTTCCCGGTCCGCGGCCGGCAGTTTCAGCATGCGCACGAACATGGTCGGCACCCACTGGCTGTGTGTCACCCGGTACCGCGCGATCGCGGCCAGTGCCGCCCGCGCGTCGAAACGGCGCATCAGGACGACCGTGCCGCCCACCGCAAGGACGACACCGGTGTACCGCAGCGGCGCCGCGTGATAGATCGGCGCGGGCGACAGATAGACGGTGCCGGCATCGAATCCGTACATCGGCGTGAGCAGCTCGACGTACAGGTCACCGGGCTCGTGGACCTCCCGCTCCGGCAGTGCCTTGCGGATTCCCTTCGGCCGGCCGGTCGTCCCGGACGAATACAGCATGTCCGCCCCGCGGGGCTGCACCGGAAGCGGTTCCGGTGAGACGGAGCGGAGCGCGGCATCGTAGTCGTCATGGTTCTCGGCCGCCCCGCCGAACACCAGCCGGACCCGCACCGCGGGCGTGTCCGGAACGACCTTCTCGGCGATGTCGCGCAGCACCCCCGAGACGACCAGCGCACCTGCGTCGCAGTCGTTCACGATGTAGCTGGCCTCGGCCGCCGAGAGATGACTGTTGACGGCGGTCAGGTAAAGCCCGGAGCGCATCGCGGCCCAGTACACCTCGAAGGCGCGCGGGGAGTTGTCGGTCAGCAGGGCGATGTGGTCGCCACGGCGGAAACCGGCGTCGTACAGATACCGGGCCAGCCGCGCGGATCGGTCCTCAAGTTCGCGGTAGGTCAGCCGCTCCCCCGTTTCCGCCACGACCACGGCAGCCTTGTCAGGAAAGCGCTCGGCGTGTACCCCCGGATGCATTCGTTCCCTCTCCGTCCGTCGTCTCTAGCGGGAAGGGCCGGTCGCGGGCGGACGACGGGACACCAGGGCAGGTTAGGCCAGTGGAGGCGGCGTTGTCCGGCCGTTGCCGGACCCCCGGGCCGCGGTCCTGCTCCCGGCCCTGCCGGTTCCGTCGACCTGAGGCGCGCCGGGGCCGGAGAATGGGCGGGTGCTGACTGCGTTGCGCCGAGGCGAGGCCAGGGTCCAGGTATCGGACGTCGCTCTGGAGGGAGACGATCTTGCGGGCGCCGTCGGCGCCGTCGCCGCGCGGCTGCACGGCGCGCGCCGGGTGGCCGTGGTCGCCACCCCCACCCTGGAGACGGTCGTCGCCATCGCCGGCGCGGTGGAGGCCGGCGTCACCGTGGTCACGATCAACCCGCAGGCGGGCGAGACGGAACGGGCCTACGTCCTCAAGGACAGCGCGCCCGACCTGGTCCTCGACGAGGTCGACCTGACCGCCCGCTCCGCGCTGCCCCCCGAGGTCGACGGGGCTGGCGGGCCTTCCGGGGCTGGCGCCGAAGCCCCCGCGCTTGTCATCTACACCTCGGGTACGACCGGGCCGCCGAAGGGCGCGGTCATCCCCCGGCGGGCGATCGCCGCGAACATCGACGCGCTCGCGGACGCCTGGGCCTGGTCGCCGGACGACGTGCTCGGGCATGCCCTGCCCCTGTTCCACGTGCACGGGCTCGTGCTGGGCACGCTGGGCCCGCTGCGGATCGGCTCCGCGCTGCGGCACGTGGCGCGCTTCGCGCCGGTGCCCGGCGGGACGCTGTACTTCGCGGTGCCCACCATGTGGTCCCGGGTGCCGGCACCGGAGGCTTTCGCGTCGGCCCGCCTGCTTGTCTCGGGCTCGGCCGCACTGCCGGTGCCGGTGTTCGACCGGTTCGTGGCGCAGGCCGGCCAGCGGGTCGCGGAACGTTACGGCCTGACGGAGACCCTCATCAACACCGCCGCGCGGGCCGACGGCGACCGCCGGCCGGGGGTCGTCGGTGCCCCGCTGCGCGGCGTCGAGGTCCGGGTCACCGGGGCGGAGGAGTTCGGCCCGGTGGAGGTTCGCGGCCCGAACGTGTTCACCGGCTACCTGGGCAATCCGGCGGCGACCGCGGTGGCGCTTGCGCCGGACGGCTGGTTCGCCACCGGTGACCTCGGGGTGTTCGAACCGGACGGGCAGCTGCGCATCGTCGGCCGGCAGAGCACCGACCTCATCAAGTCGGGCGGTTACAAGATCGGCGCCGGGGAGATAGAGAACGCGCTGCTCGCCCATCCCGCGGTCGCCGAGGCCGCTGTCATCGGCGTTCCCGACGACGATCTGGGCCAGCGGATCGTGGCGGTCGTCGTCACCCGTGACACCGTCGAGGCCGCTGACCTGATCGATCACGTCGCGTCGACGCTGGCCCCGCACAAGCGCCCACGGGAGGTCCGCTTCGCGACGTCCCTGCCGCGCAACCCGATGGGCAAGGTCCAGAAGAAGCTACTGCTCACCTGAGCGACGGGAGTGGACGGACGTGAGACTCGGATTCTCGATGCCGCACATGCTGCGGCTGAAGGCCACCTGCCAGCCGTGGGAGGCCCAGGTGACCGGCGCGGACCAGACCCGCCTGGCCCGCTGGGCGGAGCAGCTCGACTACGCGATGATCAGCCTGCCGGAGCACCACATCATCCCGGAGAGCCATGTGGAGCTCTCCGGCCCGCACTACTTCCACGCCTATTCCGGCATGGCCTACCTGGCGGGTGCCACCGAGCGGATCCGGGTCAACTCCTGCATCGCGATCCTGCCGCTGCAGAACCCCGTGGTGACGGCGAAGTCACTGGCGACGACGGACTGGTTGTCCAGTGGGCGGGTCACCGTCACCTTCGGCGTCGGCTGGCTGGCGGAGGAGTTCGAGATCCTCGGCGTCCCGTTCCGGGAACGCGGCGCCATCGCCGAGGAGTACGTCCAGGCGATCATCGAGCTGTGGACGGCGGAGAAGCCCGCCTTCGAGGGCCGTTACGTCTCCTTCCGGGACGTCGCCTTCGAGCCGAAGCCGGTGCAGCGCCCGCACCCGCCGGTGTGGTTCGGCGGCGACRCCGACCCCGTCCTGCGACGCACCGCCCGTTACGCGTCGGGGTGGTGGCCGTTCCTCACGAAGCCCGAGGACATCCCGGCACGGCTGGACTTCATCCGCTCGCAGCCGGACTACAAYGGCCGGCTCACCGAGGTGTACTACGGGTTCGCCACCTCCCGGGTCGGTGAGGGCCACAGCGTCCAGACGGATCCGCGGGCCCGGCCGGGCATGACCAAACAGGAGATCATCGACCGACTGGGCTGGTTCTCCGAACTCGGCGTCACCATGAGCTCGGTGCCCATTCCCGCCGTCAACGACATAGGAATACTACGATTACACCCAGTGGGTGGCCGAGGAGATCATGCCCGCGATCGCCTGATTCCGGGCCTGCTGCGCCGCCCCGGTACGGCGGCCACCCGTCCAGAGCGAACTGGTCAGGCGACGATCCAGCTGGGGAACCACATGCGGTCCCGCCAGTCGTTCAGAGGAATCACCTGCCAGGCCAGCAGCGGGTAGAAGTAGGCGAACAGCAGGATGGCCACGATGAGGTAGCTGCCGACGACCACCGCCCCCGCCAGGCGGCGCGTGTCGGACGCGGTGCGGGGGCCGAGGACCAGGCCGGCGGACATCGTGATCCCGAGGATCAGGAACGGCAGCAGCGGCAGCGCGTAGAAGAAGAACATCGTGCGGTCCGGGAACGCCAGCCAGGGCAGGAACGACGAGCCGAAGCCGACGAGCACCAGGGCGGCGCGCCAGTCGCGCCGGCTGACCCACAGCGCGATCATCGCCGCCAGGGCGGCGGACCCGACCCACCAGACCGCCGGGTTGCCGAGCGCCAGCACCTCGCGGGCGCAGCCCTCCGCGGCCCGGCAGCCCTGCTGGCCGAACGGGACGGGCTCGTAGTCGTAGGCCACCGGACGCCCCATCACCAGCCAGCTCATCGGCATCGACTGGGCGACGTGCGGGGAGGACAGGTGCTCGTGGAAGTTCAGGATCGCCTGCTGGTAGGACCACCAGCCACGCCAGGCCGCGACGAACCCGTCGCCGTGTTCGTGCCGGCGCCACCCGCCGTCGGTGGCGAACCAGCCCGTCCAGGTGGCCAGGAACGTGACGATCGGCAGCAGGACGTAGCAGCCCACCCAGGCGGGGGCGTCGCGGCGCAGCGCCCCGCGCCCCGGCATGGCTGCGCCGGCAGTGCGCCGGGCGCCGATGTCCCAGGCCAGGGCGAGCGCGGCTAACCCGACCAGGGTGTAGAGCGCGCTCCATTTCACCCCCATGGACGCGCCCAGGCACAGCCCGGCGGCGATCCGCCAGGGCCGCCACCCGAGCCGTGGCCCGTACCGCGCCGCGCGCTCGTCGGGCGCGGCACGGTCGTCAGGCGCGGCACCGTCGGCCGCGAGGCGGGCGGCGAGGCGGGCGCGGCCGTGGTCGCGGTCGAGCACGAGGCAGGCCAGCGCCAGGACGAGGCCCGTCATCAGGAAGATGTCGAGGATGCCGATCCGGCTCTGGACGAAGGCGAGCCCGTCCAGCGCGAGCAGCAGGCCGGCGACGCAGCCGAGCAGGGTGGAGCGGAACATCCGCCGCGCGAGCCGGGTGAGCACCAGCACGGCGAGGGTGCCGAAGAACGCGGAGGCGAACCGCCATCCGAGCTCGGGACTGCCGTGCGGCACCCCGGCGCAGTCGATGTAGCCGAAGACCTTCTCGGACGCGGCGATGAACCACTTGCCCAACGGCGGGTGCACGACGAAGGCAGGCCCGGAGCAGGTGTTGCTGTCCACCTCGTAGCCCGCGGTCATCAGGCCCCAGGCGTCCTTGGTGTAGTAGACCTCGTCGAAGTAGATGCCCTTCGGCTCGGTCAGCTGCCAGAACCGCAGCAGGCCGGCGACGACGGTGACGGCGAGGGCCGCTGCCCAGCCGAGCATCCGATCGGTCGGCATCGGCGGGCACAGCCGGTTCCTCAGCGCCTCGTCGGCCCGGTCGCTGCCGCCGTTTCCCGACCTGCCGGCAGCGGCCTGGCCTGAGCCTCCGGCGGCGACGCGGAACCGGAGGGCGGCGACGCGGTCCGGGAGACGCCGCCACCGGGGCCCGCCCCCGCCCGGCCGCGGCGTGCCCGCCGTACCGGGGCCGGTCGCGGAGGTGGCGGGGTCAGCCGTCGTCGGTGCCGTCACGCGTCCAGCGTAGGTGGTGACGGGGCGGAACCTTGCCTCCGATACCCATACAAAAGCGGTCGGAGCGTCGCAGTGGATGGTGATCCGGGGCAGGTTGCCCGAACAATGATTTTTCGTCGAAGCCGTATCGCGGGTCCAATAACCACGATACGGTCACGTCGGCCGGCCAGGAGAAGGTCGCGGAGCCCCGGCCGGATCGCTACCACGTACGGAGGTCGATCATGTTCTCCTATGCTGGCCGCAGGGCCCTGATAACCGGGGGTGGCCGCGGCATCGGCCGGGCCATCGCACTGGCCTACGCGAAGGCCGGAGCTGACGTCGCCGTCGCCGCCCGCAGCCCCGGGCAGCTCGACGACACCGTCCGGGAGATCAAGGAGCTGGGCCGGGAGGCGTGGGCGCTGCCCGTCGACCTGACCGCCCGCGGCGCCCCGCAGGACCTGGTCACCCGCGCGCTCGACGTGATGGGGCGGATCGACGTACTCGTGAACTCGGCCGGTGACACCGGGCGGCTCGAGCGCTCCACCTTCGATCTCACCGACGACGATGTCGACCACGTCTACCAGCTGCATGTGAAGTCGGCGCTGTTCACCTCGATCAAGGCCGCGGAGTCGATGGTGCGCCTGGGCATTCCCGGCGCCATTCTCAACATCACCTCGACCGGCGGCCTGTTCCCGACGCCCGGCGCCGTGCTCTACGGGTCGGCGAAGTCGGCCATCAATCATCTGACCTCGACGCTGGGCATGGAGTTCGGCACGCACGGAATCCGGGTGAACGCGATCGCGCCCGGCCTCATCGACACCCCGCTCGTCGCCGACCGGCTGGTCTCCGAGGAGGACCAGATCGACCTGGCGTCGTTCTACCCGATCAACCGGGTGGGCCATGTCGACGACGTCTCCGCCGCGGCGCTCTACCTGTGCTCGGCGGAGGCCGGCTGGGTCTCCGGCGTGACCCTGCTGATCAACGGTGGCCAGCACGCGTCGAACGCGATGTTCCGCTGGCCGCGCAGGCACAACGAGGTACCGGCCGGACGCCGGATCTGACGGCCGATCAGTAGCACAATCGAACCACGATCCGAGCGCCGCGGTGGGTCGACGCGAACGCGAGGAAAGCACGAGCAGGACCAGCGGGTCGGTGGCTCCCGGGCGGGGCACCGGCAGGAGGAGGAACGACGGATGGCCGTGATCACCGTGGAGAGACTGAGCGAGCACGTCGGAGTGGAGATCCTCGGTGTCGACGTCGAGCGCCTGCGCGCCGACGACGATCTGCCGGGGGCCTGCACAGCCGCGCTGGAGGAGTACGGCGTGCTGCTTTTCCGCGAGTTACACGCTGACGACGAGAGCCAGGTGGAGTTCTGCCGGAAGCTGGGCAGCCTGGCGAAGTCCGCCAAGTACCGGATCCCCGAGGTCACCGAGATCAGCTTCGACCCGGCGAACCCGAACGCCGAGTACTTCCGCAGCAACGACCGCTGGCACCTCGACGGCTGCCTGGACGCCGTGCCCCCGCCGAAGGCCGGGGTACTCAGCGCCCACGTGGTCGCCGCCCAGGGCGGCGAGACGGAGTTCGCCAGCACCTACAACGCGTACGAGGCCCTCTCCTCCGCGGAGAAGGAGCGCTTCGCGAAGCTGCGGGTGGTGCACACCTTCGAGGCCGTGCAGCGCCACAGCTACCCGGACCCGACACCGGAGCAGCTGGCGGAGTGGGCGTCCCGGCCGGAGCGGACGCACCCGCTGGTCTGGGAGCAGCGCTCCGGCCGTCGCTCGCTCGTGATCGGGTCGACGACGTCCCACGTGGTGGGGCTGGAGGCCGCCGAGGGCCGGGAGCTGCTCGACGAGTTGGAGCAGCGCACCACCACGCCCGACCGGGTGCTGCGCCACACCTGGACGGTGGGCGACATGGTGATCTGGGACAACCGCGGCCTCGTCCACCGGGCCTGCGAGTTCGACCGCTCGAAGCCGCGCGTCATGCACCGGACGACTCTCCTCGGCGACGAGCCGATCCAGTAGGCCAGGCGGGATGACGACCTACCCAGCGCTGTTCACCCCGGGGCGGCTCGGTCCGCGCACCACCCGCAACCGGGTCTGGATGACGGCCCACGCGACCGAGTTCACCACCGACCACACCTACTCCGACGCGCACGCCGCCTACTACGGCGAGCGGGCGGCGAACGGGGTCGCGGTCATCACGATGGAGGCGACGTCGGTCCATCCGACGAGCCAGCCCCGCACCGGTGTCGTGCTCGCCTACGACCCGGCGGTCGTGGAGAGCTACCGCAAGGTCGCGGCGGCCGTGCAGCCGCACGGCACCCTGCTGTTCGCCCAGCTGTGGCACCGCGGCCGGGAGACGGACAGTGTGGTGAGCCGGCTGCCGGTGTGGGCGCCGAGCCCGGTCCCGTGCGCGGTGTACCGGGAGATCCCGCACGAGGTGACCGCCGCGGAGATCGACGAGCTCGTCGACGGGTACGAGCAGTCGGCGCGGCTCGCCGTCGAGGGCGGCCTCGACGGGGTGGAGATCCACGGGCTGGCGCACGGCTACCTGCTCGGGCAGTTCCTCTCCCCCGCCACCAACCACCGCACGGACGACTACGGCGGCAGCGCGCAGAACCGGTTCCGGCTGGTCGAGCGCATCATCGAACGGGTACGCGCCGTCGTGCCGCCGCATCTGGTCGTCGGGATCCGGATCAACGGCGATGACGGTGACTTCGAGGCCGCGCTGCGCCCCGCGGACTGGGTGGAGATCACCCGGCGGATCGCTGCCACCGGCAAGGTGGACTACCTCTCCGTCTCTCAGGGCACCTATCTCGACCGGATGCTCATCTACGGCGCCGCCCCCGCGCCGGCGGGCTACGAGCTCCCGGCGACCGAACGGATCAGGGCAGCCGCCGGCGGGCTGCCCGTCATCGCCGTCGGGCGCATCACCACCCCCGACCTGGCCGAGGCCGTGCTCCAGCGCGGCCAGGCGGATTTCGTCGGGATGGCCCGGCAGCTGATCGCCGACTCGCAGTGGGTGGCGAAGGCGGCGGCGGGGCGTCCCAACGACATCCGGCCGTGTGTGGGCGCGAACCACTGCATCGCCTCGATCGCCCGCACCTCACTGGCCTGCATCCACAACCCGGACGTCGGGCGGGAGGCCGGGACCGTGGTGGCCGCGGCCACCGCCACCACCACGCCCGCGGCCACCGTCGCGGTCGTCGGGGCGGGGCCGGCGGGGCTGCGGGCGGCGCTGACCGCCGCCGAGCTGGGCCACCGGGTGACGCTGTTCGAACAGGCGGCGGAAACCGGTGGCCAGGTGCGCTGGCTCAGCGCCGCCGAGCCCTACCGGGAGTGGCTCGGCATCACCGACTGGATGACCGAGCAGCTGCGGCACCATGACGTCACCCTGCGGCTGGGCCACGAGGTGAGCGCCGCGGAGCTCGCCGGCCACTACGACACCTGCATCGTGGCGACCGGGTCCGTCCCGCGCCGCGACGGGTGGACGGCACTGCGGCCGTCCCGGTGGGCGCCCGGGTCGGCGCCTGTCCCGGGCACCGGCCAGTGGAACGTCTACACGGTCAGGGAGGTCCTCGGCGACCAGGTGACGCTGCCGGCGTCGGTGCTCGTCCTCGACGACATCGGGGACCGCCGGGCCCTCGCCGCCGCCGAGTACCTGGCCGCCGGCCGCACCGTCGAGATCGTCACCCGGCTCCCCCACGTCGGCATCGGGCTGGCCGACAGCCACGACCTGCCAAGCGTCACCGGGCGGCTGCGCCGGGCGGGCGTCCGGCTCACCGCCGGCTTCGAACTCGTCGCCATCGACGAGGACAGGGTGCGTCTCGCGGACGTCTACACCGGCGAGGAGGAGGTGCGCGAACCAGTCGACGCGGTGGTGCTGGTGACCGGGCAGATCGCCGAGGACGGCCTGCTGCGCGAGCTCCGCGCCGCCGGCCAGCACGCGGTGGCCGTCGGGGACTGCGTCGCCCCGCGCCGGGTGTTCGACGCCGTCTGGGACGGTGACCTCGCCGCCCGGTCGATCACTACCGCCTCCCACCCGCTACCAGGCCCGAGGAGACGAGACCATGCCCGGTGACCCGCTGGGATACCGCGCCAAGTTCGGCGTGGTGACACCGTCGGTCAACACGGTGGTCCAGCCCGAGTACGACGCGATGCGGCCGTACGGGGTGACGAACCACGTGGCGCGCATCCACATCCCGGAGAAGCCGATCGACGGGGACTCCGGGTTCCAGGAGCTCGTCCGCGCCATCGACGGCGCGCTGGACGACGCCGTCGAACGGGTGCTGTCCTGCGCCCCGGACTATGTCCTCATGGGTGTCTCGATCGAGGCCGTCTACCAGGGCGGGGTGTCGGCCGCGCGGGCGATCGAGAAGCGCCTCGCCGAGAAGTTCGGCCCGCTGACCCTCATCCACGCGGCGGATGCCCTGCCCGCGGCGCTGGCGGCACTGGGCGTCGACGGCGGCGAGGTCTCCCTGGTCACCCCGTACATGCCGGACGCCGACGGGCACCTGCGCGGGTTCGTGGAGGAGCTCGGCTACGACTACCGGCGGGCGATCCACCTGCGGGCACCCACCCCGCTGCAGATCTCCCACATCCCCGAGGCGGACGTCCGCACCGCCCTCACCGACCTGGCGCGGGACCGGCCGCGGGCCATCATCCAGTTCGGCGCGAACCTCTCGATGGCCCGGCTCGCCGACGAGGCCGAGCGCTGGCTCGGGCTGCCGGTCATCGCGGTGAACACCGCGACGTACTGGCACGCGCTGCGCCGGGCCGGTCTGCCGGACCGGCGCGAGGGATTCGGCTCACTCCTCCTCCACCACTGAACCTGAAGGCAGCACACCGATTGCGAACCAACGACCAGGACGACGAGCCGGAACGCGGGGCAGCCCGTGACGCCGACGCGGTGCAGGTACTCCACCGCCAGGCGCTGATCCTCGACTGCTTCTCCCGGGGGCAGCCGCGGCTGCGGGCATCGGACGTCCGGGCGGCCACCGACCTGCCGGCGACGACGGTCGCCCGGATCCTGCGGTCACTCGTCCAGGAGAACCTGCTGGCGCGGACAGGTGACTTCTACTCGATCGGGCTGCGGGTGATGGCCTGGTCGGCGGCGGCGACCGCCGGCTCCGACCTGATCGAGGCGGCGAAGCCGGTCGTCACCGAACTGCGCGACCGCACCGGCGAGTCGAGCATCGTCTACGTGCGCCAGGGCGGGTCGCGGGTCGCCGTGCTGATCAGCCACTCCGAGCAGTCGATCATCTACCAGGGCCGGGTCGGCCAGATCCAGCCGCTCAACGCCGGCGGCGCGGGAAAGGTCTTCATGGCCTACGACCCCGAGGCGCTGCGGGCCGCCCTCGACGCCGGCCTCACCGCGTACACCACGAACACGATCGTCAGCCGCGAGCGGCTGGAGGACGACCTGCGGGAGACCCGGAGCCGCGGCTGGGCGTACGCCCCGGAGGAACGCGAACGCGGGCTCAGCTCGATGGCCGCGCCGGTCACCGACGCGCACGGGACCCTTGTCGGGGCGCTGGCGATCGGCGCACCCACGTTCCGGCTCTCCCTGGAGTCGGCCGCCCGGCACGCGCCGACCCTGGTGGACTGCGCGAAGGCGATCTCCCAGCAGCTTCTGTAGGCACACCGAGGATCGAGGAGACCGGAGATGGTGGACGAACCCGGGACGACGAGCGCGCCGGCCGCACGCCGCCGGCCCGGTGAGGGGCCACTCGCCGGCATCCGGGTGCTGGAACTCGGCCAGCTCATCGCCGGCCCGTTCTGCGGCCAGCTCCTCGGCGACTACGGCGCCGAGGTCATCAAGATCGAGGATCCGTCGGCCGGCGACCCGATGCGGCGCTGGGGGCACACCGACGGGACGAGGGACCCCGTCCACTGGTCGGTGCTGGCCCGGAACAAGCGCTCGCTCGGCTGCGACCTGCGCAGCGCCGAGGGCCAGGCGCTGGTCCGCCGGCTCGCGGCCACCGCCGACATCCTGGTGGAGAACTTCCGCCCCGGCACGATGGAACGGTGGGGCCTGGGCTACCCGGAGCTCTCCGCCGTCAACCCCGGCCTGATCATGGTGCGGGTCACCGGTTTCGGCCAGACCGGCCCGTACGCCGCCCGTGCCGGCTACGGCTCCATCGGCGAGGCGATGGGCGGGCTGCGGGCCCTCATCGGCGAGGCTGACCGCCCGCCGAGCCGCGCCGGCCTGTCGATCGGTGACAGCCTGGCCGGCACCCTCGGCGCGCTCGGCGCGGTCTCCGCGCTGGTCGAGCGCGGCGTCAGCGGGCGCGGGCAGGTCGTCGACTGTGCGCTGTACGAGGCCGTCCTCGCGATGAGCGAGTCCCTGGTCGCCGACTACGCCGCCTTCGGGCATGTCCGGGAGCGCACCGGATCGGTGCTTCCCGGCGTCGCCCCGTCCAACGTCTACCCGACCTCGGACGGCGCCGAGGTGCTGATCGCCGCGAACCAGGACACCGTCTTCCGCCGGCTCGCCGCCGCCATGGGCGCCCCGCAGCTGGCGGACGACCCCCGCTACGCCACCCACGGTGCCCGCGGCGACCGGCAGGAGGAGCTCGACCAGCGCATCGCCGCCTGGACCAGCACGCTGACCCACCACGAGGTGGAGCGCAGCTGCGAGGAGCACGCCGTCCCGTGCGGGATGGTCTACCGCGCCCCCGAGATGCTCGACGACCCGCACTTCACCGCCCGGCAGTCCATCGTCGCGGTCGATGTCAAGGGCTCGGAGCTGCCGATGCAGACTGTCGTCCCGCGGTTCGGCCGCACCCCGGCGCGGGTGCGCTGGGCCGGCCCGCCCCTCGGCGACGCCACGGACGACCTGCTGGACGAGCTCGGCTTCAGCGACGGCGACATCGCCGACCTGCGTGAACGGGGAGTCGTCCGATGACGCCGGCCGCATCGGCCACACCGGCCGAGGGCGGGTCGCCAGCAGCGGCGCTCACCCTGCAGGACAGCGTGACACTGGTCGAGGTCGGGCTGCGGGACGGCCTGCAGTCGGTGGAGCAGACCATCCCGACCGAGGTGAAGGTCGATCTCGTCCACCGGCTGATCGAGGCCGGGGTGCGCGAGATCGAGGTCGCCTCGTTCGCGCACCCGAAGGTCCTCCCGCAGCTCGCGGACGCCGAGGCCGTCCTGGCCGCGGTGCCCCGGGTCGACGGGGTCCGCTACCGGGCGCTCGTCCCGAACCTGAAGGGCGCGCTGCGCGCCGCCGGCTGCGGTCTGGACCACCTGGTCGCGCTGACCTGCTGCGACGACGACGTCAGCCGGCTCAACCAGGGCCGCGGTGTCGAGGAGGTGCTCGCCGAGCTCCCGGCGATCGGGGCGGCCGCCCGCCGTGAGGGCGCCTCGCTCGTCGTCGGGATCGCGATGGCGTTCTTCGCGCCGTGTGTGGGGCCGACCGACCCGGCCGTGCGGATGGAGGTCGTCGGGCGGGCCGTCGACGCCGGCGCGACCGGGGTCTACTTCGGCGACACCGTCGGCATGTCCAACCCGGTGCAGGTCGTCGACGCGCTGGCCGCGGCCCGGCAGCGCTTCCCCGGCCTGGAGCTCGGACTGCACCTGCACGCCCGCAACGGCTTCGCGCTCGCGAACGCCCTCGCCGCGCTGCAGACCGGCGTCGACTGGCTGGAGTCGGCGTTCTGCGGCATCGGCGGTGACCTGTGGTTCCCCGGCGAGCCGGACGTCCTCGGGAACCTGCCGACAGAGGACCTCCTCGCGTTCACCGACGCGATCGGTGTGCGCACCGGGGTGGACCCCGAGAGGTACACCCGGGTGTCGGAGCTCGCCCGGGAGGCGACCGGCCGCGACCCGCTCGACCACCGCACCCGCGGAGGATCGGCGCGCGGCATGGTCGACACGACCTGGAAGGAGATCATGAGCGGTTTCGGCGGGGTCACCACGACCCGGTAGGGCTGACCCACCGCGGGCGGGGGCGGCTGTTCGTGACGACGGGGCTGACCGCGGCGACGGGGCTGACCGCGGCGATGACGGATGGCCGCCGCGGCACCGGTTTTCTCCCGGGGTCCACGGCCGCCCGCGGCGACGGCTTTTCCGGGGACCGGCTTTCCGTGGACTGCGGGGGCGCCGGTGACGCCGTTTCCCGGCTGGCCGGTGTACGCCTTCCGCCAGCAGGGTGAACGGCGTCCTCCTATCTGCTCATGCCCGCCCGGAAAAACGAGTTCCGAGGACCTTGTCGGTCGCTGCGTAAACTCGCCGCGCCATTTCCGCCGGCCCGAGTTCCGCGAGCGGAGCGGAATACACCTCGGCCGCGATGACCGGCGTGGCACCGGCGGCGGCGAGCACATCGAGCACGGCCGGGATGTCGATGTCACCCTCCCCGGGCAGCAGCCGGCCGGTCGTCGTCTCCACCACCGGGTCGTCGGCGGGTCGAGCGGGAGCGTCGCACAGCTGCACCACGTGCACGCGGTCGGCGGGCACCGCCCGCAGCACCGCCTCGTCCAGCCCGCCCGGCTGGCGGAACAGGTGCCAGGTGTCCAGCACCAGCCCGAGATTGGGCCGGTCGACCGCATCGAGCAGGCGCAGCGCATCCGCCAGGGTCGGCACCACCGACCAGGGTATGAACTCGTAGCTGATCTGCAGGCCGCGCTCGGCCGCGAGATCGCACAGGTAGCCGAGCCGCTGCGCCACCTCGGCCGCCGACGCCCCCGACCTGTCGATCGTGATCGCCACGACCTTGTCGCAGCCGGCGTGCCGGGCCAGGTCGAGCAGCGGCACGGCCTCGGCGGCGATCGCCTCCTGGTCGGCCGTCGCCCAGCCCATCAGCACCTCGACGGTCACGACCTCCAACCCGCGGGCCCGGTGCAGGTCGAGGAACTCCTCGCGGGCCATCCCGTCCGCGGCGGCGCCGTCGACATGGGCGCCGGTCAGCTGCACGGCACCGAAACCGGCACCGGCCACCGCGTCGACCAGGGCACGCGCCTCGGCCGCCCCGAAGGGACCGCCGAGCGGAAAAAGCGTCGGGGCGGTCACCGCGGCCGACGCGGCACCGGGCGCCGGCGCAGTCACCGTGCCGCCCCGGCCCACACGGAAAACACAGCCCGGTCATCGACAAAACCGGGACGCATACTCGTGCGGATTCCCGCACCCCGGCCGCCCGATAAACAGATCGCCCTGCTCACCAAACAGATMAGCCTGTCCACGGCAACTCCCGTTGACGATATGACGACATTCGGATAACACAGATTAGGTGTGTCGTCGGTCGCGCGTCAAGGCAGCGTCCCGGAAGCAATACCGTTCCGTTCCACGTGAGATGGCGGAAATGGCCGCGGCGGTGCACCGGATTCTTCTGCCCCCAGCCGGCCGCCGGGCTGACGCAGCCGACACCGGCCGCAGCGCGCCACCGGGCTCCGCCCGTGGGGCCGATGCATGCAGACGTGTGGGCAGACCCGCGCGGGGCGGGAGGCCGGCTCTGCGGTCGGCGGGGCGGTCCGCGCCGTAACATCCGAGCCGTGCACAGACGATCACGCGCGACCCGGTCCGCAGCGACACTGGTCGTCGCGCTGGCCGCACTGACGGTCACCACCCTGGGTTCGCCCGCCTGGGCCCATACCGCGCTCACCGCCTCCGATCCGGCTGCCGGTGCGACGCTGGACACGGTGCCCGGGCAGATCTCGCTCACCTTCAGCGGGCTCGTCCGCGCCGACGGCTCCACCGTCACCGTGACGGGCGGCGCGGGCGCGCCCGTCACGGTCGGCGCACCGTCCGCTGCCGACACCACGCTGACGGTGCCCGTCACCGGGCTCGCCAACGGCGGCTACCAGGTCGTCTGGCGGGTGATCGCCGGGGACGGCCATGCGATGAACGGCGATTTCTCCTTCACCGTGGCCGCCCCCGCACCGCCGCCCACACCCACACCCACACAGACGTCGACGACATCGACATCGACGTCGGCACCGACGGCTGCCGTCACGTCCGCGACGAGCACCGCCCCGGAGGTGATCCGCCCCGCGCCGGATGACAGCGGCGGCGGGCACGGCTGGATCCTCGCGGTGATCGGCCTGGGCATCGCCGCCTTCGCCATCATCGCCGCCACCTTCGTGATCAAGAGGCGCCGACCGACCCGCCGCGAGCCCTGACGGGCGGACCCCCGCTCGTCCGTCAGCTGCCCGGGCGGCAGGCGCCCCGACCGCTCGGACGGGTCAGGCCAGGCCCGCCGGGGTGACCCAGTCGGGGGCGAGGCGCTCGCCGCCGACGGTGAGGGTGAACGCGCCCTCCTCGTCGAGGAGGCCGACGAGCAGCGCGAGCAGCGTCTGCAGCCGGGCGAGCCGGGCGCTGGCCGCGACGGTGGGTGACTCCAGCGCCGCGGCGAACGCGTCGAACCACTCGGCGAAGACCTTGTCGTAGTTGTCGTGGAAGTAGGCGAACCCCAGGCACTCGGTCGCGGTGCTGCCGGGCCCGCCGCGCATGAGTTCGCCGATGGCCCGCTGCTCCTCCCGCCACAGCATGAAGCGGGAGGAGTGGTAGGTGTCGACCCGGTCGTACTGGTCGCTGCCGAACGCCCCGCCGATGTCCGCGAGCAGTGCGGCGACGACCCGGGTGTCGTCTGCGCTCTCGAAGCGCAGCAACGCCAGGCGCGAGTACACGATCTCCAGCGTCCCGAAGTAGCGGGCGACGCAGAACAGCGTGCCCAGCAGCGCGAGCCGACTCCGGCGCTCCGTGGACGTCAGATAGGCGAGGAACTCCTTCTTGCGGATGGCGTGGATGCGGGAACCGAGATCGAACGCGGCGACCAGCAGCGGTTCCCGGTAGCGGTCGAGCTCGGTCTTCGCCGCGGACCGCTTCTCGTTGTCCCGCTCGGACCGTTCGAGGTCGTAGCGAAGGCGTTCCATCTCGACGCCCTGCCGGTGTGTCCACACCGTCGCGGCGACCGCGACGACGGCGCTCAGCACTGAGGAGATCAGGGCAGCGACGATCCCCGCGTCCATGATCCCCCGCCCCCCGTGCCGTCGTCGATCTGACGCGACAGCAGCGTATCGATCGTCCGCAGCGCCGCCCCGGAAACGCACGGACACAGCGCTGCGCGCCCGACGCTCAGCGCGCGACGACGGTGACGTCCGAGAGGAAGGTGCGCCGGCCGTCGAGGACGACCGTGTCACCGGCGATCTCGAAGGTGCCGGTCAGCCGGATGTCCGCGGAGGAACTGCCGACGTGCACCTGGACGGGGCCGGGCTCGAGGACGAACTCGCCGGTCAGGCCGACGTAGCCCAGCTGGCTCATCGGCACCGTGAACCGCACCGCGGCGGCGGTACCGGCGGCGAGGGTGAGGCGGGTGAAGCCGACGAGCTCCCGCGCCGGCCGGCTGACTCCGGTGGCCTGGTCGGAGAGATAGAGCTGGACGACCTCGTCCCCGGCGTGCTCCCCGCTGTTGCGCACGGTCACCTCCACGGTGACGGCGCCGGTGCCAGCGCCGGTGCCGGTGCCGGCGTCCACCCGTTCCGGGGTGACGATGAGATCACCATAGGTGAAGTCCGTGTAGCTGAGTCCGTGGCCGAACGGGAACAGCGGGGTCGAGGCCAGGTCCTGGTAACCCTGGTGCATGTCCAGGTCGGTGCGCCGGTAGCCGGTGCCCGTCGGCTGCCCGGAGTGGACCGGCACCTGCCCGGAGTGGCGCGGGATCGAGACGGGCAGGCGCCCGCCCGGGTTGACCTCGCCGAACAGCACCTCGGCGAGCGCCGTGGCGGCGTGCGGCCCGCCGTAGTAGGCGTACAGCAGGGTCGCCACGACGTCGACCAGCGCGGTCAGCACCATCGGCCGCCCGGTGTGGACGATGCCGACACACGGCGTCCCGGTGGCGGCGACGGCGCGGGCGAGATCCACCTGGTGGGCGGGCAGGTCGATGTCCGCGGTGTCGCAGCCCTCGCCCTCGGTGATCCGCGGGGTGAACCAGCCGGCCCGGCCACCCAGGGCCAGGATGACCACGTCGGCGTCACGGGCGGCGGCGACGGCGGCGGGGACGTCCACCGGTTCCTCGGCCAGCACGCCGCAGCCGGGCGCGGTGGTCACCTCGGCCCCGGGGGCGGACCGCCGGACGGCGTCGACCAGCGAGATGGCGCCGTAGCCCGCGCGGACGTACTCGTCGATCGGGCTGGCGAAGGCGGCCATCAGCTCCTCGCCGAGCAGCTCGATCGCCTCCGCGGGCAGATCGGCGGTCAGGTGCTCGGTACCGGGGATGGCGGCCCGCTCGCCGGTGATCCGGGCGCGGAGCATCTCCAGCGCACCCGGGTAGGTGTAGGGCGGGAACGCGACGGCGACTCCGTCGGCGTGCGGGCCGACGACCGCGATCCGCCGCAGGCCCTCCCGGTCCAGCGGGAGCGTCCCGTTGTTCGTGAGCAGGGTGACCGACTGGCGGGCCAGGGCCAGCGACAGCTCCGACCCCTCGCCGGCGACGCGGCCGAGGGTGGCCGGGTCCTCGTCGACATAGGGCCGGTCGAACAGGCCGAGCGCGAACTTGTCCCGCAGCACCCGCCGCGCGGCCCGGTCGAGGTGCTCCTCGGGGACGGTGCCGCGCCGCACCGCCGCCGCGAGGGCCGGGCCGTACCCGTAAGGGGTCGGCAGCTCGACGTCGATGCCCGCGGCGAGCGCGAGGCGGCCGGCCTCCTCGGCGTCGCGGGCGACCTCCAGGCGGGTGTGCAGGTGGCGGACGGTGTCGTAGTCGGAGACGACAGTGCCGGTGAAACCGAGCCTGTCCCGGAGCAGGGTGGTGAGCACGGCCGGGCTCGCGCCCACCGGCACCCCGTCCACGCTGCTGTAGGAGTTCATCACCCCGCCCAGGCCGGCGAGCCGGATCGCGGCCTCGAACGGGCGGGCGTACACCTCGTACAGCTCCCGCGGCCCGGCGGTCGTGCGTGCCATGTTCTGCCCGCCCTCGGTCAGCCCATAGCCGAGGAAGTGCTTGCCGGTCGCGATCACCCCGTCGCGCGGGTCCGGCCCCTGCAGGCCCCGGACGAAGGCGACCCCCATCGCCGACACGAGGTACGGATCCTCACCGTAGGTCTCGTGCACCCGGCCCCACCGGGCGTCGCGGGCGACGTCCAGCACCGGGGACAGGACATGGCGGTGCCCGATCGCCCGCGTCTGGCGGCGCAGGACGCCCGCCATCTCCTCCACCCCGGCCGGGTTCCAGGTCGCGRCCAGGCCGATCGCGGTCGGGAAGCCGGTGAACCCCGGTGAGACGACCCCGTTCAGCGCCTCCACGTGGAACAGCGCCGGAATGCCGAGCCGGGTGTGCGTGACGAGGAACCGCTGGATCTCGTTCACCGAGGCCGCCAGCCGCGCGGGAGTCGGATGGCTGAGCATGCCCAGCGGGGCGATGTGACCGATGCCGGTGCCCAGCAGCCGCTCCGCCTGGTCGCGGAGCAGCCCGGCCCGGCCGAACAGGGCGATCGGCATGACGCCGGTGACCTGCTGCGCCTTCTCCTCGACGGTCATCCTGCGCAGGAGTTCGTCGGCCCGGGCCTCCGGGCTGCGGGTGGCATCGTCCCTGCGGGTCACCTGGGTACTCCCGGGTCCGGGGTCTGCGGTCTGCGGGTCCGGCGGCACTCGCGTGGCAGTGGCCGTACAAAGCGTGACGCTAACACCACCATCGGCCTGCTGGCAGCAGCCGCAGATCAGGCGTTCACCGGACCTCGCCCGGTTCCACCGGCGCGTGATCCGGTCACTGACGCCGGGCTGGTCGACCGAACAGCGCCCTGGTCACCTCGCGGGTCGCCTGCGCGACCGGCAGCCAGAACGTGCGGCGCACCCAGCGGGCCGGGGCGACAACCGCCAGGCCCCAGACCACAGCGACAGCCCGGGCCACCGGCACGACCACCGCCCGCCACACCACGACAACCGGCCGGACCAGCACGATCCGCAGCACGATGCCCACGCCACGGCAGATCGCGGCCGCGACCCGCAGAGCGAACCGGACCGCCACGGCAACGGCGCGGCCCACCGGCACCACCACCACCCGCCCGACCCAGCGGAGCGGGCACACCACCAGCACCCACAGCACCTGCGCCACCACCCGCCCCGTCAGCCGCAGGGCGAACCGGGCAGCGGCCAGCAGTGCCTGGAGTACCGGCCTCAGCACCTGCTGCCACAACCATCGCCCCGGCACGACCAGCAGGTAGGTGACCAGGAACCGCACGGGCACCACGACCAGGAGGTGAAGCAGGACCCGGGCGGCGGCCAGCAGGGGCCACAGCACCCACCGCCACAGCAGGCGCCCCAGAGGCGCCAGGAACCAGTCCCACACCAGGCGCTTCAGCCCGAGCAGGAGCGGCCGGGCCAGCCAGTTCCACAGCAGCATCCGGAGCACCCGCCCGGTCACCACGACCAGTTCCCAGAGCAGCCGCAGGGGTACGACCACCACGAGCGCGACCAGCAACACCGGCGCCCGGACCAGCCGGAACAGGAGACCCTCCGGCTGGGCGTCCTCAGCCCGCTCGCCACCCTCGGCCCGCTCGCCGGGYCTGGCCACTCGGGGTGGTGGGCTCGGCCGCGGCCCGCTCGGAGGCCTGGCCGCCTCTCCCGGGCGAGCCTGCCAGTCATCGGGATGCACGGTCACGGACATGTATCTACCGCCCGTACGCACCAACAGACCCGCTTTTGTCCTGAAACGTACACGCGCCGACCCGCGTGGGTTGCGGCGCCGTGCCGCGGTCAGCCGTCGCGTCGCCCGGCCTACGGGACGTCGCGCAGCACCCGCTCGAAGAAATGCGTCGCGAACGGATTGTCGTTGTACCGGTCCACCGGCTCGTAACCCGCCTTCGTGTACAGGGCGATGGCCTCGGTGAGCGTCTCGTGGGTGTCGAGCCGGACGGTGTGGTGGCCCAGCTCCCGCGCCGCCTCCTCCAGCCGGTGCAGCAGACGGGCACCGAGGCCGGCACCGCGCCACCCGCCGTGTACCCACATCCGCTTGATCTCGCCGACACCATCCCCGACGGTCCGCACTCCCCCGCAGGCCACCGCCTCACCGCCGGCACCGCCCCCGTCGCCGTCACCGTCACCGTCACCGTGGAGAGTCGGGTCGTTCGCCTCAGCCGGGCCGCCACCATCCACCGCGGCGCCCGCAGGGGCGGCGCCGGCCGCGAGGGCCACCAGGAAGCGACCGGTCGGCGGGGCGAGCTGCGCGGCATCCCCCTCCGGTACACCCGCCGGGTCGTAGCCGAAGCGCCGCCCGATCTCGGCGAGGTACCGGCCGACGGCATGGAGCGCGGCCGGGGACACCGGGTCGACAGCCACGAACCTCACTGCCGCAGGGGCCGGGCGCCGGACGTGCACCATGCCCGCAACGCTGACCGACATCGCACCCCTGATCACAGGCACGGACGCTGATGTCGCAGCGGACCGGCACCGCGTCCCTCCGGTTCCGCGGTGCCGCCCGGACCGGAACGCTAGGCGGTCGGCACCGTCGACGACGTGACGGACCGGGACGGATGCGCCGGCACGACCGAGAGACGGGGCCCCGTCACGCGAGGCGCCGCCGGACGGGACGAAGCCGCCGGAGGGGACGAAGCTGCTGGACGGGACGGCGCCGCAGAACCGGGCGCCGGGGTCTGACGGGGCACGATCGACAGGAGCGGCGCTGCCGCCGGACGGGGCGCGCCGGTCGGGTCGGGCACCGCCGCCGGACGGGGCGCGGCGGACCGCCCGTGCGCCGCCGGCGCGGCGACCGCGGAGCCGGCGGGTGGCGTGGCGAGAGTCAGCCTCGGCGGCTCGGCGGACGTGGCCGGTCTGGTGAAGGCGCCCTCGATCGCGTGCATCCCCAGCATCATCACCATCAGCGCGAAGGGGAACAGCACGATCAGCACAACGATCATCTTCGGTCGTCACCCTCCGGACGGCTCGGTCCGGCGCCTGGTCCGACGTCCAGGAACCCGGCCGGTTGTGAACGCTACGCGGCGCGGACCGGCCCGCCCACGGCAGAGAGCACCGTCGGCGGACGCCGCAGGTCCCGAGGTCCGCGGGGCCCTCGCCAGGTGCCAGGGGCTGGGCCTGTCCCGCAGGCTGCCCCGCCGGTGTTTCGGTCACCGTCCCCGGGATCTGCCAGATCGACCTATGCCTGGTCAGAATCCCTTTCCCGCCCGGCGACGCCCCGCCCATCGGTGGCCCCTACAGTCAGTCGGGTGTACTCGATCCGGGTGAGCCGACGGGTCGGCGCCCCGCGGCCGGTGGTGTACGAGGCTCTCGTCGACCCCACGGCGATCGCCCACTGGCGGGTGCCCGACGGGATGAGCAGCCACGTCCACGAGTTCGACGCCCGGCCCGGCGGTGCGTTCCGGGTCTCGCTGACCTACGACCGGCCGACCGGCACCGGCAAGACCTCTGCCCGCACCGACACCTACAGCGGACGGTTCCTGCGGCTCGTCCCCGGCGAGCAGGTCGTCGAGGAACTCGCGTTCGAGACCGCCGACCCGGCGATGGGCGGCACGATGACGCTGACCACGACCCTCACCGACGCCGAGGACGGAGGCACCGACGTCGTCATCGTCCACGACGGCATCCCGGACGCCGTTCCCGCCGCGGACAACGAGACCGGCACCCGCATGGCCCTGACCCGGCTCGCCGAGCTGGTCGAACACCGGTAGGGCTGCATGGCTCAGGCCGGCAGGCGTCCGTGGTGGATGCGCCGGGTGCGCCGGGCAGGGCGCTCGTTGTCGGCGGTGAGGCGGAACACGGTGCGTTCCAGGCCCGGCAGGATGTCGGCGGCCCCGATGACGCCGTTCGTGAACTGCCAGACGAGTCCGTGGGCCGCGTTCGTCAGCACGGCGGCGATGTCGTCGGCATAGAGCGGTTCGCAGCGTTCGAACAGCACACGGGACGCCGGTTCGATGGCCGCGGTGGCCTGTTCGAAGAGCCGGTAGCCGCCCGGCTCCCGCTGGGAGCGCACCCAGGCTGCGAGCAGCTGCGGATGCTCCATCCACGGTTCGAGGACCCGGCGG
>NZ_MBLM01000128.1 GCF_001854655.1 Parafrankia colletiae
CCACCGCAGCGAACTCGGTCGCATCGATGCCGACGTCCAGGCTGCCGTCGGCCTCCAGAAAATCAACGAACAGCAATCCGAACGAATACTGAGCTTCGAGAGGATCAAGAGAGTTTCTGAATAACTTCCCTGTCCAGGCAGATCGGGTACAGCTGGGGCCGGACCGCGGATGACGTGGTGTGGACACCGCTGCCGATGTTCCACTACAACGCTCTGGTCACGGCCGTGGTCGGAACACTGGTGTACGGCGGGCGGGCGGCTGTCTACCGGAAGTTCTCGGTCTCGAACTTCTGGCAGGAGATGAACCGCACGGGCGCGACGATGACCTCGACCCTGGGGACGATGGCCTACCTGCTGGCGCACGACGTGGACCGGCCGGAGATGCCGCGCTCGGGCGCGCCGGAGGCGAACCGGACCCTGCGGCTGATGGGCGCGGCGCCCCTGCCACCCGAGGTCGACAACGTGATCCGTACCAGGTTCGGGATCGAGACCTTCTCCGGGGCATACGGCGTGACCGAGGCGAGCCTCATCTCCTGGCAGCCGCCGGGGGTACGCAACAGGCCGCGTGCCGCGGGGATCATCAACACCGAGTACTTCGACGTTCGGATCTTCGACGACGAGGACAACGAACTGCCGCGCGGCACCGACGGCGAGATCGTGATCCGCCCGAAGCGCCCGCACGTGATGTTCGAGGGCTACTGGGGCCGCCCCGAGGTCACGGTGGAGACCAGCCGGAACTGGTGGTACCACACCGGCGACATCGGAAGGATCGACGAGGACAGCTACCTCTATTTCGTTGATCGCAAGGCCGACTACCTGCGCCGCCGGGGCGAGAACATCGCCAGTTTCGAGGTCGAGCGCATCCTCATGAGTCACGGGCAGCTGGCGGATGTCGCCGTGCACGCTGTGCCCAGCAAACTCACCGAGGACGACGTGAAGGTCACCACGATCCGCGTCGCTGGCTCCACGCTCACCGAGGAGGAACTTTTCCGCTGGTGCGTGGAGGCGCTTCCGTACTTTGTTCTTCCGCGCTATATCGAGTTCCGTGACGAGCTGCCCCGAAGCCCGGTCGGCCGGGTTCTGAAGCGTGAGCTGCGCGCCGAGGGCGTCACGGGGGCCACCTGGGACGTCGAGGCGGCCGGCGTCACCTACGAGAAGCGATAGGACGAAGCTCGTGGGTCAGACCCGGGACAGGACCCGGTGGAGCCCCTGGCTGACCATGTTGTCGTAGGGAAAGGTGTCGGGCATGAAGCCCATGTCGACAACCAGCTTCCCTATCCGAACCATGATTACTGCGAACCGGAGCCCCGCGAACACCTCGAAGTAGTCGAGGTTGTCGGTGGGGCGTCCGGTGATCGACTGCCATAGCGCGGCAGTCTCGTCGTGTGAGGGAAAGCCCGGCAGGCGGTTGAGGCCGGCTCCGGTGGTCAGCGTCTCGTCGGCGAAGACCCACCAACCCAGGTCCAGGAGAGGGTCCCCGACGCTCGTCATCTCCCAGTCGAGCACCGCGGCCACCTCGAAGTCCTGGAAGATGAGGTTGCTGAGCCGGGCGTCCCCCCAGCAGAGCGCCGGAGCGTCGACAGGTGCTGACGGYTGGTTGCGCTTCAGCCAGGCGAGTGCGTCCCTGGCCAGGTCGAAGGGCTTGCCCTCCTCGGCCCAGGCCAGGAACCGTTCATAGCGGTCGATCTCCGCGCCCACCGGGTCCTCCTGGCTCTCGAGAAGGCCCGGGGGGAGTCCGAGGTCGGCAAGCGGAGTGGTGTGCACGCCCGCCAACGCACGTACGCCGCTTACCCAGGCGCGGTGCTGCTGTTCGGGGGAGGCGTCCGCCAGCCAGCCAGCCGACGCGTAGGGCGGGGTGTCGCTGGGGATCTGGCCAGGGACTCTGTCCATGATCCAGAATGGGGCGCCGAACCAGGACCTGTCCGGCTCGAACCAGTGCATGCGGGCCATCGGCACGCGGGAGGCGTCGGCGAGGGCACGCATCACGTGGAACTGCAGCGCGAAGGTGTCGTCGGGGAACACCACATAACTGGTCGGCGCGATGCGTGCGACCAGTTGGTGCTGTTCGGGCCCGGAGGGGCCGGTCCAGACGGCGCCGAAGAGGACTGTCTCGTTGGAGGCCCCGGTCCCGGCCGGGATGGTCGGCTCGTCGACCTCCACGTCGGTCAGTCCGCGGACGTCGGTGAGCCAGGTGCGCAGGCGGCTGGCGGTCTCACGAGGATCTCGTAACTGGAAGTCCATGACCTGGCCTAACTGTTGTAGCGACTGAAAAGAACTATATGTTTTGAGGGGTGGGTGCTGCCGGCCTGGCCGACCGGGTGGCGGGCCCACCGCGGGACCCGCCACCCGGATGCACAAGCATGGGACCGACAGCAGGAGGTGCTGACTGCAGGTCAGATACCCAGGAGGTCCTTGACCGACTGCCAGACGTAGCCATGGCCAGGCATTTCGATATACGGAATTACCTCGGCGTAGGCCTGCCCGGTCACCGCCTGGCCGTTGACCGTTCCGGACACGGTCGTCGTGCCCTCCCAGTACGAGCCCACCGTGATGAGATCGCTGTAGACCTCCTGATCGGGGAACTGTGAGGTCACGTTCAACGTGCCGCCCGGAACACTGACAGTCCAGTTCTGGGGATAAACGATGCCGGTATGTGGACTGGTCCAGCTACCGAGCGCCGTGTGGCTGAGCTGGTTCGCAGGAAGGTCCACGGTGCTACCATCGGCGTTGACGAGAGTCCCGATCGTCTCGACGTAGTTTTTGTGTTCGTCGCGGATGAAGTAGAGCATGTACTGTGTGTTGTTGGACAGCTGGATGCTGTACCATTCCCAGCCGCCCTTGCCGGGGTTCCAGTTGCCCCACTGGTGGTCCATCCAGGCTTTGCCGGTCACGTTCACCAGCAGGCCGTGGTCGAAGAGCTTCCCGGAGACGTCGAGGTTCGTCTGGGAGTAGTAGCCCGACTCGCCGAACGGGCCGTAGGGGATCACGCCATCGGTCCCGTGCAGCGCCGCCGGGGTGCTCTGCTTCAGCGTCAGGCCACTGTACACATAGCTCAGGTCGGGGAAACCGCCCCAGATGTGGTTGACGCCGTTCTTGCCGTCCATGTGCACGCCACCGACGTCGAAGCTGAATCCTCCACCGGCCGGGGTCCTGTCATCCTGAATGCTGTAGATGTCCCTGTTCTGCTTGAAGGTGCCTCGGGTCAGGTCCGTGACAGAAATGTTCACGTTGTAGATGACCCCGTGCGGCGCGGTGTTGAGCCCGTCGTTACGAACGACCATGGTTTCGAAGCCGTACGAGTGGTTCTTGCCGAAGACGTCCTTTCCGGCAAGGTGGCCGGTGAAGTACCACCACTCCATCCCCGCACTCGGATGCGCGGACTCGTCCGTCGGCAGCGACACCGGGGGTGTCGCCGCCGAGACCACTGGTGCCTGCGCCGCGACCAGTGCGAGGCCGGCTGTCGCGCATAAAGCGAGCGAGACCAGTCTTCGGAAACGCGGCCTTCTTGCTCGGAAACCCTTGGTCGACGCCATGAATTCGCTCCTCTCGTAAACTGCGTTCGTACGATGAGGCAGTCGCCTCGCGGCCCGTCGGCGGAATTTCTGCATCGCCGAGGTTCGTGGATATCGGCGACCGCCGAGCGGCAGGCGAAAACGCCGATGTGACGTTCACTCGAAGAGAGCCAGAGGATTGTTTCCGTGGCCGAGCGAGGATCCCTTGCCCAGCCCCTGGGGAGAGGCATCCAGCGTCGGTCTTGCATCCGGTGAATACGAGCGCCCTGGAATATGTCGACCACATCGACGTCCGAGGCGACCGCGACGATCGCCCGGGCTTCCCGGTCGCGGGTGGGCCGCGAGAGTCCGGACGGTCGTCACCGGCATGCGACGATCACCCGACGAGTGAACCTAGCCGATACATCTAGAAATTTCAAGCCTACCCTTGGGCTGCTCTGAACGGGCCCCGCCCGCCTGCTGTCCGCCGGCCGGCGCCTCGGAGGGGCGACCAAGCTGGTCGGTCAACCACACGGCGACCTTGGCCCGGGAGTGGAATCCAAGCTTGCTGAGGACCTGGTGGACGTGCGACTCCGCGGTGCGCGGGGCGATCACCAGCTCCGTCGCGATCTCCCGGTTGGTCCGCCCCAGCGCCAACAGGGCGACGACCTCTCGTTCACGGCGGGTCAGCCCGGCTTCGGAGAGCGGGCCGGCCTCGGTGATCCAGGTCGCGACACCAGGCGGTGCGGCGGCGTCCCGCTCATCCATGCCGCTGGAGCAGGCCTCCGTCAGGGTCAGCTCTGCGCCGCGCGTCCACGCGGCGTCGAAGGAGGAGTCGCCGAGCGACCGACGGCACTCCGACTCACATTCACGACGAAAGCGGAACAGGCCGGGGAGGGCCGCGGTCGATGTCCCCATGCGCGACCACAGCCGGTCCGCGGCGCCGAGCAGCACCGCGGTCGTCACGTGCCGCCCGCGGCTGGCTTCGATCCAGGCGATGGTCTCCATGCACAACGCGAGGCTCAGCTGGTCGGACCGGCTGGCCGCGAAGGTCAGCGCCTCCCGGGCGCTCGACAGCGCGGCGTTCGAGTCACCAGTGCGCCAGGTGGCAAGCGCATAGGGCCACGCCGTGTACATACGCAGCGCCGGCACGTGACGCAGTTCGGCCATCGCGCCGCACGCCCCGTGGTAGCGCCCCGCCGCCGTGGGGGCGGGACCGAGCGCCGCGGCCACGGTGAGCATCGCGAGGGTCTCCAGCTGACGGTTGACATCACCGACCACACGGAACCGCTCCAGCGCGAGTTCGAGGTGTTCCGTCGCCACCGACTGGCCGGTATACAGCGCGTGCAGACCGTCCAGCTGGGTGATCAGGGCGGCGGCCGAGGCGTCCTCACTGCCTGCGGCCAGCTGCGCGCCCTGGTGCAGGATCGCCGCCGACGCGACCGCATCGCCCTGTAAGGTTGCCAGCCAGCCGGCCGCGTGCACGCCCCGGAGGCGATCCAGCACGGTTCCGTCGTCGGCGCGGAGGAACCGCGCGAGCCAGGTCCGGCCCTCGTCGAACCGCCCGTCGGCCACCCAGTAGTAGTGCAGCGACCGTGCCATGGTGAGCCCGTGCGCGTGGTCGTGCGCTTCGGCGCTGTACGCCATCGCCCGCTGGAGGTTGGCGTGGTCACGGCGCAGGCGACGCAGCCACTGCCGGCGGTTGGTGCCCAGCATCCCGCCCGCCGCCCGGACCGAGAGATCGAGGAACCAGTCGCGGTGAGCCCGGCGCACGGGGGCGTCCTCGCCGCTGTCCCGGAGCTTCTCGTAACCGTACTGACGCAGCATCTCCAGGAGCCGGAACCGGGCCTTCCCGGAACCTGCCTCGGGCATCAGAATGGATTTGTCCACCAGCGACAGGATCAGGTCGAGTACGGGCTCAGGGAGCCCCGAACCCTGACAGATCCCCTTCACCGCATCCAGCTCGAAGCCGCCGGAGAACACCGAGAGCCGGGCCCACAGGTGCTGTTCCTGCCTGGTACAGAGGTCGAAGCTCCAGTCGATGCACCCTCGCAGCGTGCGCCGGCGTTCCGGCATGCGGCGACCGTCGTGCGCCAGGACCTCGCTGCCTTCGCGGAGCAGCCGCAGGACCTCGGCTGGCGACAGAGCCCGAAGCCTGACCGCCGCCAGTTCGATCGCGAGCGGAATCCCGTCGACCAGACGGCAGATGTCCACGATCGCCTCGCGGTTCTTCCGCGTCAGATCGATGCCCGAACACACCGCGCGGGCCCGGTCCAGAAACAGGGCGACGGCGTCACCGGCTGACTCGCTGCGCCCTTCGAGGCCGGGCCCCTCAGGCACCGAGAACGGCGTGACCAGATACGTGCACTCGCTCTCGACGCGCAGCGACTCGCGGCTCGTCGCAAGAACGCACAGCCGCCGGCACGCCCGCAGCAGGCTGTCGACCAGGTCGGCACAGGCGTCCGCCAGGTGCTCGCAGTTGTCGAATACCAGCAGCAACCGCTTGTCGCGCAGGTGCCCCAACAGCATGGTCAGAATCGTCTGTTCCGCTGGCGGCGAGCAGCCGAGCGTGGCCGCGAGCTGATGTGTCAGCAGGTCTGGGTCACGCAACTGCGCAAGTTCGACGAACCACACCCCGTCGGGAAACTCGCCGCGGACATCCGCGGCGGTGCGCAAGGCCAGCCGGGTCTTGCCCACACCGCCCGCGCCCACGAGGGTGACCTGCCGAAACCGCCCGAGTAGCTGCCTGAGGTCGGCACGCTCCTGCCGCCGGCCGACAAAGCTGGTCACCTCTGTGGGCAGGCCCGTTCCGGGGAGCCGCGGCGACGTGGACGCGGTCATGGTCAATTTTTTCCGAGTGCGAGACAACACGTCAAGTCGCGACCCGCGGGCTGTCTGGCGCCCGGCGACGCGGTGGGAGCGATCGGAGAACTGTCAGACATCCCCGTAGGCCGTCTACGTAGTTCCACTGTGGACGGGCCCGGGAGAAACGCCGATCCTTTTCCCACGGCTGGGTCCGGCATCCCAGCCGCTCCGCACGTCCGGATGCGCGTCCCGGACAGCCCGCCAGACCCCGGGCATCCGGGTCCCTGGTCCAGGCACGTCGAGTACCTGGAGGATCCGTCGATGACGCCCCTTTCGGTAACTACAACTACCCCACACACCAGAAATCCCGTCAGAAGCCACCACCGAACAGCCAGGCACTGCTACCGATGTCACACGTCGTGGCGGCGAGCACTCCGCTGGCAACGCCTCTCTCACCCGAGTCCCGGCTGACCGGCGGGCGGCAGCTCCCGATCCTGTCCCGGACGCCCGTCATCGCCGTCCGCGACGGGCGGCGGTGGCCTGGGCCAGGGCCGAGTTGAYGGTGGCCGGACGATGTCCGCCGGAGGCCCTGCTCCGCCAGATCCACGCGCGTACGCCTGCGGAGGAGCAAGCCCGGGTGCCCCGTCGCGTCGTGGTGGATCCGGCATCGAGCCCCACGCACCGAGAGGCTGCGCAGGCCGGGTCCTGACCTCTCAGCAGCAGGCCCGCAGCCGAACCACGAGGTCGGCGACGGCGTCGGAGTCGAGGCTGGCAGGCGGGGTGAACGAGAGGCGGGTCAGCAGCCCGGAGTAGCGCGTGGCGATACGGCCGGGCAGCTCACCGGGGGCGGCGACGATCGCGAACGCCTCGACCATCTCGTCGGTGATCAGTCGGGCCATGTCGGACCAGCGCCCGGCCTTCGACAGGGCGGTCAGCTCCTCGTTCGCGGCCCCCCAGCCGTGCAGGTCGAAGACACCGCGATAGGCAGGGGTGGAGGCGTAGAAGGCGATCTGGCCGCGGACCTGCGGGAGCTTCCGCTCGATCTCCTCGTCGGTTCCGGTCACAATGAACGGGGTGTTGGCGACCTCGAAACCGTCCATTGTCGCACCCGTTTTCTCGCGGCCGGCGCGCAGGGCGGGCAGGGTACGCTCACGAATCCACCGGTCGGTGGTGTAGCCGTGGCAGATGAAACCGTCGGCCACCTCACCTGCGAGGCGGGTCATCGTCTCGCCGACCCCGGCGAGAAGTACCCGGGGTGGGCCGAATTCGTGGTGGGGCGGCACGAAATCCCGAGGCATGAGTGTGTGCTGGTAGTAGGTGCCCTGAAAATCCAGAGGGCTGCCGTCATGCCAGGACGACCAGATCGCCCGCAGCGCGCCCACGAACTCGCGCAGCTGTGCGGCGGGCCGCCCCCACGGCATGCCGAAGCGGCGGGTGACGTGCGGCTTCACCTGGGAGCCGAGGCCGAGCAGGAACCGGCCGCGGGAGTGGCGCTGCAGGTCGTCGGCGGTGTAGGCCAGGCTCATCGGCGAGCGGGCGAACGCCACCGCGATGGAGGTGCCCACCGCGAGGCGTTCGGTCACCTCGGCGGCGACGGCCAGTGGCAGGAACGGATCCTGGTTGAYTTCCCCCGCCCACACTGCGTCATACCCGCGGGATTCCAATGCGCGGGCGCGATCCGCTGCACCGGACAGTCCACTGAGCGTACCRTCGACTTTCACCCCGCAAAGAATACTTCCTCACGCCGTCCGTGACACCCTTCTCACCATCCGAGGCGCGCACATGACCGAATCCGAGTCCGCACCTGTCATCCTGACCGACGTCCGCGACCGCGTCGCCATCATCACCCTCAACCGGCCCGCGGCCCGCAACGCGCTGAGTCGGCAGCTCACCCATGCATTGTGGGACGAGGTGTCCGCTGCCGGTGACAATCCCGACGTCGACGCTGTCGTCCTCACCGGCGCCGACCCGGCGTTCTGCGCGGGGGTCGATCTGCGGGAGGTGTCTGGCGAGGTGCCACCGACCGACACCGAAAGACCGCCCGGCGCCGGCCCCGAACGTGACACCAACGGCCTGTACCGGTTCCTGCCCGTCATCGCCAAACCCGTCATCGGCGCGATCAACGGTGTCGCGGTCACCGGCGGCCTGGAGGTGGCGTTGCAGTGCACGTTCCTGGTGGCCTCGGAACGGGCGCGGTTCGCCGACACCCACGCCCGGCTCGGGGTCATGCCGGGTGGTGGGGTCACCGTTCTGCTCGCGCAGTCCATCGGGTGGCGGGCGGCTGTCGAGATGTCCCTGACGGGAAACTTCCTGACCGCGGACGAAGCACTGCGCCTGGGCCTGGTCAACCGGGTCGTCCCGCACGCCGAGCTGCTGCCCACCGCCCGCGGGCTCGCCGCCGACATCGTCAGCAACGACCAGCGCAGCGTCCGCCGGCTGCTGCGGCACTACCGGCAGCTGGCGAACACCGCCACCCTCGACGAGGCGCATCTCGTCGAGGGTGTCCTGGCGGAGACGTGGCGGCGCGGCACCGCCGACGTCGCCGCCCGCCGGGCCGCCGTCACCGCCCGCGGGAAGGCGCAGGCCTGCGAAGCGCATCCCGGACCGGCACCGTCATCGACTGCTCGTGCGCGCCCGACCGATGCCGCACGATGACTACGCACCGAGCGGCGTAGGGACGTACACGGGCCGCGTCGTACCGGCGGATCCGATACATCGATGGTTCTGGCAACCTGCGGGTGCGAGGCTTCCGGTATGACGACGGAACGGTTCGAGGTCCGGCGGCAGATCGCTGCGCCGAGGGAGGACATCTTCGCGGTGCTGTGCGACCCGCAGGGGCATGTCACGATCGACAGCTCCGGGATGCTCCAGTCCGCGGAGGGGAAGCCCGTCACCGGGATCGGCGACGAATTCGTCGTCCACATGGATCGGGAGTCCCTGAACGACTACCCGCTGGGGAAGTACGACGTCACCGTCGTCATCACCAGGTTCGTTGCGAATGCCGAGATCGAGTGGACGATCACCGTCAAGGACTGGCCGCGTATCGGGCACCGCTACGGCTACCACCTCGAGCCGAGCGAGGTCGGCACTCTGGTGACGTCCTACTACGACTGGAGCGAGATCACCGAGGACTTCCGTCAGGGCGTTTTCCCGGTTATCCCTGAGGCCGGTCTGCGGGCGACCCTCGGCATCCTCGCCCGCACCGTCGAACAGCAGCGGCCCGACCACTGACGCCTGGCTGTCCCGATCATTCCTGGGCCCGCCGAGCCCGCCGAGCCCGCCGCGCGCGGTCAGGGGCCGCGGCGAGCGACCGGTGGGTCGAGTCTGTGCAGCAGCAGTGCGGCGACGCCGATGCTGACGAGTCCGATGGCGCCGACCGCGGCGAGGTCGACGAGGTAGATCGGCGCCTCGTGGCGCCAGATCGGGTCGGCGGGGACGCCGGGGTTGAGGTATTCGACGTCGATTCTCTGGACGGCGATGAGGTCGGTCACCGACGCCGTGGCGGCGTAGCCCCAGCGGCCGGGGAACAGCCAGGCGAGCTGTTCCAGTCCTGGCCGGCCCGCCACCGGCACCAGGGGGCCGGCCAGCACCAGCTGCGCCGCCGAGAACACGACCAGCGGCGGAAGCGCCTTGTCGGCGTTGTCGACCAGTGCGGACACCGCCAGGCCCACCATGGCCGAGGCGACCGCCGTCGCGGTCACCGCCGCCGTCATCTCCGCCATCGGATGGGAGGTCAGAACGCCGTCCGCCGGGGCACGCCCGGCCAGGGCGATCATCGTGATCACGATGCTCTGGGCGGTCGTGATCAGTGTCTGCACCAGCACCTTGGAACCGAGGTACGCGGTGGTGGACAGGCCGATCGAGCGTTCCCGCAGGTAGACCGGTCGTTCCTTGACGAGTTCCCGGACCGAGTTGGACATGCCCAGGAAACAGGCCATGATGATCACGATGAGCAGTGCCCGGATCGCGTCCCGGTTCGGCTCGCCGGTGGGCGCGGCCCGTAACCCGTGTGGCGTCTCGACCAGGCGGGGGATCAGCCCCAGCATGATCGGGTAGCCGAGGAGCATGCGCAGGTAGGACGGGTCGGAGGCGATGATGCGCAGATATCGGCGGCTCAGGGTGAGCAGCTGGGAGAGCACTGGCTGCTGGCGGATGCCCGGCAGCGGTGCCGGTTCGGATCTGGCGGACGGCATGACGGTCGAGCTGTGGACGAAGTAGCCGGAGGACTGGTAGGTGCGGGCGAGCCGAGCCGCCCCCCTGGCGCTGGTGAGGGCGCGGAAGGCCTCCGACCAGGTGGCCTTGCCGAGGAACCGCAGGGCGTGCTGCGGCGGGCCGAAGTAGGCGACGTGCCCGCCTCTGGCGAGGACGAGCAGATAGTCGCACAGGTCGAGCTGGGCGACGCTGTGGGTCACCACGACGACGGTCCGGCCGTCGTCGGCGAGCCGCCGCAGCGCCTCCATGACCTCCTGGTCGAGCCCGGGGTCGAGGCCGGACGTCGGTTCGTCGAGGTAGAGCAGGGTCGGCTGGGTGAGTAGCTCCAGCGCGACGCTCGTCCGCTTGCGCTGGCCGCCGGACAGCTTCGCCACCGTCAGGTCGGCCACGTCGACGCCATCCAGCCAGCTCGTGCCGTCGGACTCGTCGTCGGAGGCGTCGGAGGCGTCGTCRGGACGCGTTTCGTTCCCGGGGGCGAGGCCGAGCTCGGCCAGCACCGCGTCGATGCGTGTCTGACGTTCCTGCCTG
Source organism: Parafrankia colletiae (assembly GCF_001854655.1). Lineage (GTDB taxonomy): Bacteria > Actinomycetota > Actinomycetes > Frankiales > Frankiaceae > Parafrankia > Parafrankia colletiae. The sequence goes on from NZ_MBLM01000128.1 coordinate 11,037, forward strand.
GTGGTGTCAGCGGGAAAACGCAGCCGCGCGGCGTACCCGAGGGCCTGCCGGACAGTGAGGGATCTGTGCAGGATGTCGTCCTGCGGCACATAGCCGATGCGCCGGCGCAGTTCGTCGTACTCGACGTAGAGGTCGCGGCCGGCGTAGCGGACGGTTCCCGCATCCGCCGGGCGGAAGCCCGTGAGTGCGTTCAGCAGCGTGGACTTCCCCGCCCCGCTGGGCCCGATGATGGCGAGTAACGCCCGTCCCGGGAGCCGGAACGTGACGTCGTGCAGCAGCCGGCTCTCCCCGATGTCGACGCTCAGGCCGTCGGCCTCGAAGAGGACGTCACCGGAGTCCACGTACTCGATCAGCCGTACCGGGACAGTCCGTGGGCCCGTCGCGCAGGCCGTCCCAGCCGCCCCCGCTGGACCGGCCGCCCCCGCTGGACCGGTCGCGCCGGCGGCGACGTGGAAGACGTGGTGCCCGATGGCGATGATGTCACCGGAGCGCAGGACGGCCCGGTGGATCCGCCGGCCGTTGACGAAGGTGCCGTTCGCCGACCCCAGGTCGACGATCCGTGCACCGCCGCGGTCGACGAGGATCTCCGCGTGTTCGCGGGAGGCGAGCAGATCACCGACGACGATGTCGTTCGACAGCGCCCGCCCGACGGACGTCCGGCCTCGACGCAGCTCATGCGTCCGGCCGGGTTCGCGGGTCTGGCCGGAACGACCCGCATCGAGCCGGCGTGGTGGGACCGACGGGCCGGCGATCCTGCGCCTGATCGGCTCGGTGGCGGGCGCCGAGTCGGGAGTCAGCGTGATCCGTGGCCCGTCCACCGCGCCGAGACGCAGCTCCGACTCCGAGTGGACGAGCATCCGGCGCATCCGCCGTCCCGCCAGCCAGGTTCCGCTGGTGCTGATGTCCACCACGGTCCAGCCGTCGGACGTCGACTCGATCAGCAGGTGCCGGCGCGAAACCCGATGGTCGGAGGCCACCAGGTCGGCGTCCACGCCACGACCGACAACGAACGACTGGTCCGGCGAGACGACAAGGAGCTCATCCCAGCCACGAACGGTCAGACTGGCCGACATGTTTCTTTTCCCCCGTCGCCCGAGTTCGGACAGAACTGTCCAGAATATCGCTGGCGACTTTCCCTGCCCCACCTCGACCGGCTGACGGCGACGTGCCCGGTCCGCGACCGTCAGCCTGACGGTCGCGGACCGGGCGTCGTCCTGTCTGCCGTGACAGGCCGCTGGTACCCGGAGTACCTCGACTCCGGTCAGCCGAGGTTGCGCTGCTGGACGTCCCAGTCGGGGTCGGCGCACAGGCCGCAGGACGGACCGGCGAAGCGCTGCCCCGCCGTCTGGTCGCCCTTGAGCTGCCACTTCAGCCAGTCCTTGCCGACCTGGGCGAACTCGCCGCCGTTCGTCTGGCCGTAGGTGCCGTAGTGGCCGACATCGAGGCTGCCCAGGAAGGCGGGCAGGGTCGGCGGCAGCTTGCTCCAGTCGTCGAGCGCGTTGGCGTGGGCGATGTCGCTCTCGCCGCCGGTGATGTAGGCGACGGGTGCGTGCAGCTCACGCAGCTCGGGCTTGGGACCCGTCCCGAACAGGCCACTGTTCCAGATCACGCTGGTGGTTATCCGCGGGTCGGCGCTGACCTCGATGGCCTCGAGCCCGCCGCAGGACTGCCCCATGGCCGCGATCTTCGTGGTGTTGAGTTTCCCGCGGTACTTGCCGAAGAGCCGGCTGTTCTCCCGGACGGCCCAGTCGATCCCGTCGGTCAGCCAGGATGCCTGGGTCTGGCCGGTGCCGCCAGGGCGGCCGTTGGCGATGACCAGAAATCCGTGCGACGCGATTTCCAGCAGGAAGTCATCGAACCAGGTCCCGTCCGCCCGGCAGGCGCCGTTGCCCCAGACGACGATCGGCAGGGTCGTGTCAGTGGGCAGGGTGCGCGGTCGGTATACGGTGTGGTTGGATAACCGGAGGTCGGTCTCGTACATCGCGGGATACGGCCCGGTCCCACTCCCGGCCGGTACCTGGGCGTTCACCGCGGGGACGGCGACGAACAGTCCTGCGAGTGCGAGTGCGAGGCTGGTCACCACAACGCAGGTGCGCCGAACAAAAGGTCTCATGTATTTCCTCCGATGCATCGGCGAGTGTCGCCGATTTTGCGGTCGAAGCTAGGTTGATGAACGCCCGGAGTCAATACAGTGCATGTCCCTGGAGCGGTCTTTCGGCCTGAAGGTGGAGTCGGGTCAGGTGAGGGAAGCGAGCGAGAAAGCGGAAATTATCCCTCCCTTTTCGGGGTCACCTCCAATGCGGGCTACCTGACCGTCGTAGTGGCCGGAAACTGCCTGGGGGCCTTCCTGGCGTACGTTTTTCGCAGCCGGGAAGAATATCGGCGGCCAGCGCGCGCAACTCCTGACAGGCCGCCGGAGGCGGCCGGAGGAGTGGGAAGGGGTGGGAAGGGGTGGGCAGTGACCTGTCCCAGCCCGGTCCACATGACGGGATCTCGACGTAGCGGACGTCCAGCGGTGGGTGGCGGCGGTGGCGGTGGCGCGCAGGCGGCTGGTTGACCCGGGTCGGACGCCGGTGTTTGGCTCGGGAGATGCCGGATGACGACCTGCCTGGTGACGGTGACGGTGTGGCCCGGCGGATGTGGCAGCTGTTCGAACCGGTGCACGCCGTCAGCTACTTCGCGCCGGCCTGTGCTGCGGCGTTCGAGGGTGCCGGTCTGCGCGGGTTCTGGCGGGGCTACTTCGCCGGGCGGTCGGCGCCACTCGGCCCGGTCGGTGCGGCGCCGGTCGTCGGCTGCTTCTTCGGGTTCGCGCCGGCGATGGTGGCACGGGCGCTGCCGGACATCTGGACGAGGATCACTCCCGCGGAGGCACTGACCGCCCGGCTCGACGGTGCCCGCGAGGCCCTGGTCCCGCTGCTGGCGCAGACGCGGCCGGGCGAGCTCGTCGAGCTCGCCGGGGTGCTGCGGGCGGCCGCGGAGCGGGCACCGGTCGCCGGCCGCGTGCTTGCCGCCGCGAACGCGGCCCTGCCCTGGCCGCAGGACCCGATCGGGGTCCTCTGGCAGGCCACGACGATCCTGCGGGAGCACCGCGGCGACGGCCATGTGGCGGCGCTGGTGACCGCCGGCCTCGACGGCGCCGAGACCGCTGTCTGGCGGGCCAGTCTCGGCGGTGTCGGCAGCGGCGGTGCCGGCGGTGTCAGCCGGGAGGATCTGCAACGCGCGCGCGGATGGTCCGACGCCGCGTGGGTCGACGCAGCCGGCCGGCTCCGTGCCCGCGGCTGGCTCGACGACACCGGCCGGCCGACGGAGGCGTCCCGGTCCGCCCTGCACGCGGTCGAGGAGACGACGGACCGCGCCGCCGCCTCGGTCTGGGAGCCGCTCGGCCCTGACGAGATCGAACGGTGCGTCGCGCTGCTGGCCCCCGTCGCCAGGCGCGCCGCGGCCCTCCTGCGGTGGCCGAATCCGATCGGTGTGCCCGACCCGCGGGAGTCAGGCTCCGGCTAGGCGTCAGGCGTTCCGACTCCTGGAGCGCCGCGCCTACGGCTGGACCGCCAGCGGGCCGGCGCCCGCCTCCCGAGGGCCGGGGGTGAACGCGATGGGGAGGGAGTTCGGGGCGCGGGTGAGGGTGTTGTGGAAGTGGATCTCGGCGCCGTCGGCGACGCGGATGTCGTGGAGTCGGCGGAGCAGTTCCTCCAGCGCGATCCGGAGGTTCTGCCGGGCGAGGTTGGAGCCGATGCAGCGGTGTGGGCCGGCCCCGAAGGCCAGGTGACGGTTCGTGGCCCGGTCGAGGTCGAAGGCCTCGGGGGAGGGGAACTCGTCCTCGTCGTAGCCGGCCGAGGCCCAGTAGAGGAGAACCTTGTCGCCCTTCCTGATCTGCTGACCGCCGAGTTCGACGTCCCGGGTGGCCGTGCGGGCGATGGCGACGAACGGCCCGTCGAGCCGCAGCAGTTCCTCGACCGCCTTCGGGATCAGGTCCGGCTGGGCGCGCAGCTGCGCCGGGATCTCGGGGGAGAGGCAGAACCGGTGCATCATCAGGCCCAGCGCCCCCGCGGTGGTCTCAAGACCGCCGAGAACGAGGAGCTGGACGATGCCGATGATCTCCTGCTGGGCCAGCGGCCGGCCGTCGAACTCGGCCTTCAGGACGGCGTCGACGACATCGCCGCGCGGTGGCTCGCCGCGCCGGCGCTCGACGAGGGCGGTGATCCACGCGGCGAGGCCCGCCCAGGACGCCGCCGCGTCGGGGTCGTTGGGAATCGACGACGTCGAGGCCAGCCGTGACACCTCGTCGAGGTCCTCGGGTGGGGCACCGAGACCGAACTCGAAGAACGTCAGGCTCGGCAGCGGCCGGGCGAAGTCGTCCATGAACTCGCAGCGCCCGCTCTCGACGAAACCGTCGATGAGGCGGGAGACCAGCGCCCGGGTGGCCTCCTCCCACGGGGCGATCATCTGCGGCGTGAAGTGGGCGTTGATCAGCTTCTTGTAGGCGCGCTGCTCGGGCGGGTCGACCTCGACCGGAATATTGCGGACATGCGTCCGGCTCGGCGGGATGTTGAGGCCGTCGGTCGAGGTGAAGGTCGCCCAGTCCTGGGCGACCCGCAGCACATCCTCGTATTTCGTGATGACCCAGAATCCGCCGTGCAGGTCGCTGTGGGCCACCGGGCACAGCGACCGCATCCGGGCCAGGGATTCGTGCAGCACGGGAGCCAGCTGCGGCGAGACATGGTCGAACTCGCGGAGAAGCCAGGCGTCGGGCATCGCGGCCGGCGACGCGCTCGACCCGTTCGACGTGCTAGACCCGTTCGACGTGCTAGACCCGTTCGACGTGGTTGGCGTGGATAAGTTCGTGTCCATGGTCGCTCCTGAAAGGGAGGGGCAGCGCTCGATTCGGCCGGGGAGGGGAGAGAAGGCGGTCAGTCAGTCGCTCAGTCCGTGTTGATCCAGACGGACTTGACGTTGAGATAGCCCTGGAGTGACTRCTGGCCCATCTCGCTGCCCCAGCCGCTCGCCTTGTGGCCGCCGAACGGCACTGCCGGGTCCAGCTGCAGGAAGGTGTTCACCCACACGGTGCCGACCCGCATCTCGGCGGCCAGCCGGTGCGCCCGGCCGACGTCGCGGGTCCACATTCCGCCGGAGAGGCCGAACGGGGTGTCGTTCGCGCGGGCGGCCACCTCGTCGTCCGAGTCGAACGGCAACAGGCACGCCACCGGGCCGAAGATCTCCTCGCGGGCGATCCGCATCCCGTCCTCGACGTCGGTGAAGACAGTGGGCGCGACGAAGTAGCCGTCGGCCAGGCCGTCGTCCGTCAGCCGGCTGCCGCCGGCGATGGCCCGTGCGCCTTCTTCGCGGCCCAGGTCGAGATAGCCCGTGACGCGGTCGAGCTGCTCGGCCGACACGACCGGGCCGATCTTCGTTCCCGGTTCCAGGCTCCTGCCGACCCGCAGGCTCCTCGCGAACGCCGCCACTCCGTCGGCGAACTCGTCGTAGATCGGGCGCTCCACGTAGATGCGGGTGCCGGCGCAGCAGATCTGGCCCGAGTTCGAGAACACGGCCATCGCCGCGCCGGGGATCGCCTTCGCCAGGTCGGCGTCGGCGAACACGACGTCCGGCGACTTGCCGCCGAGTTCCAGCGTGAGCCGCTTGAGGTTGCCGGCGGACGCCCGGACGATGTGCTGACCGACGGCGGTCGAACCGGTGAAGGCGACCTTGTCGACGTCGGTGTGCTCGGTGAGCGCCGCGCCGACGGTCTCGCCGAAGCCGGTCACGATGTTCACGACGCCGGCCGGCACCCCGGCCTCCAGGAGCAGCTCGCCGATCCGGACGGCGGCGAGGCCGGCCTCCTCGGCGGGCTTGAGCACCATGGTGCAGCCGGTGGCCAGCACCGGTGCGATCTTCCAGACGGCGTTGCTGACCGGCCGGTTCCACGGCACGATCGCCGCCACCACGCCGACCGGTTCCCGCAGCGTGTAGGTGAAGAAGGCTCCGGGGAGCGAGTTCGGGATGGTCTCGCCGTGGATCTTCGTGGCCCAGCCGGCGAAGTAGCGCAGCACGCTGGCCTCCCACGACGTGCGCGTGTGACCCGGCCGCTGCCTGCCGATCGGCAGGCCCATGTCCAGCGCCTCGAGGAGACGGAGCTCCTCGTAGTGCTCCTGGAGCTTCTCGGCGCAGGCCCACAGCAGGTCCTGGCGCTGCGCCGGTTTCATCGCACGCCACGGGCCGGCCTCGAACGCGGCGCGGGCGGCGGCCACCGCGAGGTCGGCGTCCTCGGCTCCGCCCTCGGCCAGCTCGGCGATCACCCGGCCGGTGGACGGGTTGATGCTGGGGAACGTCCTCCCGCTGACCGCGTCGACCCAGGCGCCGCCGATCAGCAGCTTCTTCGGGCCCGCCTCCAGAAAGGGAAGCACCGGCGATTCAGGCAGGACGGCGCCTGTCGTCATCGGAACTCCTGCCCGCGCGGCTACCCGCGCAGCTCGTAAAAGGTGAGAGTCGGCGGTGGCTGCATCGCCACCGTCCTGCTGCGTGGGACCCGACCGTCGGCGGAACGCGCCCTCAGCTCGCGGAGCATCGCGTCGACGTCGTCGGTCTCGATCTCGTAGATCGTGAGATACCGAAACGAGCCCGGGGGCACCTGAAGATGGCCCGCCTCGCGGACGTGATAGCGACGGGCGGCGAGGAACCCGGGCACCTGGAGAATGCCCGGGATGTGGTCCTCGTCGTACCACCGGTTGTACTCCTCCTCGAGCTCCGCGCTGACGGGGCTCGACTGTGCGATGAGGACACCGCGGGGCATGGCCACCTCCGGATGGGCGGTGTGGCCGGCCGGGAGGCCCCGTCCTGCGCGGGCCTGGYCCGTGGGGAATCCCGATCGACGCGGCTGCGGGGGTTGTCGGCGCGGAAGCGCGGTCGGTCTCGGTYGGTCTCGGTCGTCCTGGTCAGGCGTCGGGCAGCAGCGCGGGGGGCAGCCCGATGCTGCGGGTCTCCAGAAAGCTCCGCAGCCCTTCGGGACCGAGCTCACGGCCGAGCCCGGACTGCCCGAACCCGYCGAACGGCACCAGGGGGAAGGGCGGGTAGGCGCCGTTGATCGCGACGGACCCGGTGCGGAGCCGCTTCGCGACGTCGAGCCCGCGGGACGGGTCCGTGGTCCACACGCCGCCGGACAGGCCGTACTGGGAGTCGTTGGCGATCCGGACGGCGTCGTCGGTGTCGTCGTAGGGGATGAAGCTCAGGACCGGGCCGAAGATCTCCTCCTGTGCGACCCGCATGCCGTTGTCGACGTCGCCGAGGATGGTCGGTGCCACGTACCAGCCCTTCGGCAGGTGCGCCGGCCGCCCACCACCGGCGACCACCCGCGCGCCGTCCGAGACGGCACCCTGGATGTAGCCCTCGACCCGGGTCCGCTGCCGCTCGGCGACCAGCGGCCCCACCACGATCGACGGGTCGTGCGGGTCACCGACCGGCACCGCGTCCGCCGTGGGGCCGGCGATCTCCAGCGCCTCCCGGTAGCGCGAGCGCGCCACCAGCACCCGGGTGTGCGCGCCGCAGACCTGGCCGGACAGGTGCATGCCGCCCTTCACCACCGCCGCGACGGCGACCGCCAGGTCGGCGTCGTCGAGGATGACCGCGGCTGACTTCCCGCCGAGCTCGAGGGAGACGCGCTTCACCTGCTCGCCGCACAGGGACATGATCCGCTTTCCGGCGGCGGTCGAGCCGGTGAAGGCGATCTTGTCGACGCCTGGATGCCTCACGAGATGCTCCCCGGCCTCGCGGCCACCGGGCAGGACGTTCACCACGCCCGCCGGGATGCCGGCCTCGATGGCCGCCTCGGCGAGGAGGTAGTTGCTCAGCGGGGCCTCGGCCGGCGGCTTGACCACGACGGTGCACCCGGCGGCCAGCGCCGGTGCGACCTTCCACGCGGACAGGGTCACCGGGGCGTTCCACGGCACGATCGCGGCCACGACCCCGACCGGCTCGGAGGTCACCAGACCGCCGCGGGCGCCGGTCCGGACGAGTCGCTCGAACTCGTAGGTGCGGATCAGCTCGGCGTAGTACTCGAAGACGGGGGCGACGAGACCTGTCTGGGCCTGCTTCGACTGGCTGACGGCGCAGCCCATCTCGTCGACCGTGACCCGGGCGATGTCGTCCTCGTGCTTGCGCAGCGCGGCGGCGAGCCGGTCGAGCGCGTCGGCGCGTTCGGCGGGGCTCAGTCGCGGCCACGGGCCGTGGTCGAAGGCGGCGCGGGCCGCGGCCACCGCGCGGTCCATGTCCTCGGCGGTGGCGAACGGGACCTCGCCGACGGGTTCCTCCGTCGAGGGCGAGATGACCGTGGAGGGCTCGCTGGCGCTCGGCTTGGCCCACGTRCCGTCGATGTAGAACGTCCGCCGGTACATCAGCTGATCGCTCATCGTCGTCTCCCTGGGTCGTTCTCCGGCGGACTTTAGCATCGGGAGCGAGCGCTCGCTAGCAGAGCAAGATCTTCCCAGCTCCGGGTGTTGGTCCGGGGTGATCAATAATAGGTGAGTACTTACTTCACTATCGAATCAACGTAATCATGGGCGCGGGCGGCTGTCGACCGGGAGGCTGGAGGTCAGGTCGGACCGGAGGTCAGGTCAGGTCAGAAGGTGGCGGAGAGTGCCCAGGGGCCGTCGGGGAACGGCTGGCCGAGCAGATCCATGCTGTAGGTGATGCGGCCGGTGACGGATCCCGGGGGGGTGGCGCAGAGCGCCAGCGTGGCGTCGGCCATGGCGCTGTCCGGCTCGACCGGTGCGTTGTCCGGGGTGTGCGGGGAGACCACGGCGACGCCCGGGGTCATCACCAGACCGGAGGTGCCGAGGGAGTTGACGCCGACGCCGGTGCCCTCGAGCTCGGCCGCGAGGCCGGTGGTGAGGCGGTCCAGGGCGCTCTTGCACATGCCGTACGGGGTGCAGCCGTCGCTGGCCCAGTCCGGGTACGGCGGGCCGATGGGGTGGCGGGCCTGTTTGGACGTGATGTTGACGATCCAGCCGCGGCCATGCTCGACCATCCCCGGAACGGCCAGCTGGCACAGTCGGAACGGGGCGTGGACCATCATCTGGAACATCAGCCCGTAGCGTTTCGGGGTGATCTCCAGCGCCGGCCCGTAGAAGTTGACGCCCGCGTTGTTGACCAGGGTGTCGACCGGCCCGAACAACGCCTCGGCGCGTTCGACGATGGTCTCGACGTCCGCGGGCACGGTGATGTCCGCCTGGACGGCCGCCGCCCGCCCGCCGTCCGCCTGGATGCGCCGCACCATCTCGGAGATCGAGCCGGGCAGCGGGGAGGTGTCCGGCTCCAGGGTTCTGGCGACCAGGGCGACCGCCGCGCCCTCGGCCGCGAGCCTGCGCGCGATGTTCGCTCCGATCCCCCGGCTCGCGCCGGTGATGATTGCTACGCGGCCATCCAGTGATCCCACGAGTCCTCCGAGGCTTGAACGCTCCGAGCCGGCGTGGCCGGGACAGGCGCTGGTCATGCTAACAGAGTGAGCAAACACTCTGTGCTGTTCGGGCTGCTCGCAGGACGTCCACCGGGCGGCCGCGGAGCGCCTGTGGGGGCGCCATCTTTTCGTGCGCCCGCGCGAGGCGCCGAATCTTGTGAGGTGAGCAGTCGCTGAGCTACCGTCGCTGCTGGGCGGAGTTCGCGCGCCTGTCAGGCCGATGGTCCGCCGCCGGCGGAGGGTGGTCGCAGGCGGAGGGCTGCCGTYGCCGTAAGCCGCGAGGCAGGGCTGGGCGGAGGTCTCCGCCGGCGAGTCGGCCAGAGCGGGCGGACGGGTGGATCCCGACATAAGTGAGTGAGTGCTTGCTAAAATTGTGCCCCTACAGTGTGGGTCACTGATCGGAGTCCTGATGGATCTGCTGTTGCGTCACGCCACGCTGATCGACGGGACCGGCGCGCCCGCCCGGCCGGCGGAGGTCGCCGTGGCCGAGGGCCGGGTGGCCGCCGTCGCCGAGCCGGGTGAGCTCGTCCCGGCGGCGGGCACCGAGGTCGTCGACCTCGACGGCCTGGTGYTCGCCCCGGGTTTCATCGACGTCCACACGCACTACGACGCCCAGATTCTCTGGGACGGCGACCTCACCCCGTCCAGCTGGCACGGTGTGACCAGCGTGATCATGGGTAACTGCGGCTTCGGTGTCGCCCCGACCCGGCCGGAGCACCGCGACCTCATCGTGCGCCTCCTCGAGAACGTCGAGGGGATGTCCAGGGATGCGCTCGACGCCGGCATCGACTGGTGCTTCCATTCGTTCCCCGAGTACCTCGCGGCCCTGGACGCACGCCCCAAGCGGCTCAATGTCGGCGCCTTCATCGGCCATTCCCCACTGCGGCTGTTCGCGGTCGGCGGCGAGGAGCGCCCGGCGACGGCCGACGAGCTCGCAACGATGCGCGGGCTGCTGCGCGAGGCGCTGGACGCGGGTGCGATCGGCTTCTCGACCTCGCGGCAGCCTGCCCATCAGGGGGCCTACGGGCGTCCCGTGCCGAGCCGGTTCGCCGAGATCGCCGAGATCGACTCGCTCGCCTCGGTCCTCGGCGAGGCTGGCCGCGGGGTCCTGCAGGTCTCGATCGGGCCCGGGCTGTTCGTCGACCAGTTCTCCGACCTGGCGGTGCGCCACGGCATACCGGTGACGTGGACGGCGCTGGTCACCCGGTCGGAGAAGCCGGGCGCCGCGCTGCGGACGGTCGCGCGCGGGGCGGCGCTGCCGGGCGAGGTGTACCCGCAGATCGCGTGCCGGCCGATCGTCATGCAGATCACGATGGCCGACCCCGTCCCGCTCGCCCAGATCGACGAGTGGAAGGAAGTGCTCGCGATCCCGCGGGAGGAGCGCCCGGCCCTCTACCAGGACGCGTCCTGGCGCGACCGGGCCCGGCCGGCCACCCTCACGGCCTGGGAGCACCGGTGGCACAAGATCGATGTCGAGGAGACGGGTGCCCACCAGGACGCCGTCGGTGTTCCGCTCGACGAGCTGGCCCGCCGGCGGGGGACCACCCCGTTCGACCTGATGCTCGACCTGGCGCTCTCCGACACCGCCACGACCCGTTTCCGGGTGGTGCTGGAGAACGACGGCGATGCGGAGATCGGTGAGCTGCTCGCCGACCGGCGCACGCTGCTGGGGCTCTCGGACGCTGGCGCGCACGCCAGCCAGCTCTGCGACGCCTGCTATTCGACCCACCTGCTCGGCCACTGGGTGCGCGAGCGTAAGGCGCTCACGCTGGAGGACGCCGTCTGGCGGCTGACCGGGCACCCGCACCAGGCGTTCCGGGTCGCCGACCGCGGGCTCGTGCGGCCCGGGTTCCACGCCGACCTGGTGGCCTTCGACCCGGAGACGGTCGGTGCCGCCCCGGTCGAGCGGGTACACGACCAGCCGGGCGACGCGGACCGGCTCGTGGTGCGCAGCATCGGGGTCGAGCACGTGTGGGTCAACGGCGTGGCGACCCGCCGTGCCGGTGCGGAGATCGCGGGCGTCGCCCCGGGCCGGCTTCTGCGCGCCTGACGCGAGGCCAGAAGAACAGAAGGAAGGAAAAGGGCCCTCGGTAACCACCGAGGGCCCTTTCTGCGGTGGGGGTCCGGCGAGGGCCGACCGAAAGCGATCCTGCCGGCCGGGTCTTCCTGGACCGGGCTTGAAAAGTGTATGCTCACTTACAATCGGGCGGAGGTTGTGCCGATGCTGGCCCGTGGCGGCTCGCTCGCCCCGTCGGTCCGCGGGCGAAAGCGTGTGGATCACGGTCGCGCCACTGTCGGGACTGCTTCACGTCGCGTCGTCGGTCGGGTGAGTCGTGTCGCTGGGCGGTGCGTCTGCTGGGCCGCTGAGAGCGCCGTCCTTGATAAATAGGTGTTCACTATTCAGGGCTGATCGGAGGTGGCGCGCGGTGGACTACAGCCTGATCGACGCCGACGGGCACTACTACGAGCCGGACGACTGCTTCTCGCGCCACATCGAGGCCCGGTATCGGGACGCGACGGTGCAGGTGCGGCGGGGGGCGGACGGCCTGGGGCGGGTGTTCCTCGGCGGCCGGCGCACCTTCATGAGCGTCATGCCCGGTGACTACGCGTCCGCTCCCGGCGCCCTGCAGGGGCTGTTCATGGGCGAGGTGGCGGACGGCTTCACCCACCGGGAGGTGATCAACGCCAAGGACCACCCGGAGTTCACACACCGTGCCGCCAGGCTGGCGCTGATGGACACCCAGGGTGTCGAGGCGACCCTGATGCTGCCGACGCTGGCGGTGGCGGTGGAGCAGGACATGGTCGGTGACGTCGAGCTGACCTACGCCAGCCTGCGCGCGTTCAACCGCTGGCTGGAGGAGGACTGGGGCTACTCGGCCCAGAACCGCATCTTCGCCGTGCCCATGTTGTCCCTGCTCGACCTCGACCAGGCCATGGCCGAGCTGCGCCGGGTGCTCGACGCCGGCGCCCGGCTCGTCCACCTRCGGCCCGGCCCCGTGGGTGGCCGCTCACCGGCGCACCCCGACCTGGATCCGTTCTGGGCGGCAGTGGCCGAGGCCGGCGTGCCGGTCGTGTTCCATGTGTCGAACAGCGGCTACAACCTGGCCTACGGGACGCTGTGGTCGGAGGATCCGGCCAACCCGTCCCATCTGCAGTCGCCGCTGCAGTGGGCGCTGTGCAACACCGAGCGGCCGATCGTGGACACGCTGACCGCGCTCACCCTGCACAACCTGTTCGGCCGGCACCCGAACGTCAGGGTCGTCTCCATCGAGAACGGGAGCAACTGGGTCAGGCCCCTCCTGAAGAACGTGGACAAGGCCGCCGCGCTCGGCCGCCGTGGTCCCGCGCTCGGCGGCAGTCTGCCGGCCCGGCCCAGCGAGGTGCTCGCCGAACACCTGTGGGTGTGCCCGTTCCCGGAGGACGACGTCCGCGACCTCATCACGGTTCTCGGCCCGGAGCGGGTGCTGTTCGGCTCGGACTATCCGCACCCCGAGGGCCTTCGCCATCCGGCTGACTTCGTCGGCCTGCTCGAGGGCTGCGACGAGGTGACCACCCGCCGGGTGCTGCGGGGAAACATCGCCGAGCTCCTCGGCATCCCCGACCGGCGGCCCGCGGCCCGGCCCGCGTAGACGAAGCTGTCGGCGTGACAACGCCGGCGTGATTCCGCTGGCAGCGGGGTCACGCCGGTGTCGCCCCCTCGCCCCCTCGCCGCCGGCGCGCCATCGGCGGCCTCGTCGCCGGCGTCGCCCGCGTGCTCATCGGCTGGCTCCAGACAGGGCATCGAAGCCCCGTGGCAGGCTTGGGCGAGGGGTGGGGCACCGATTCAGACGACCACCCTCAGTCCGGCCATCCAGCGTGATGCGCACGTACGAAAGGGGACGTCGCTGATGACCGTCCGCACCGTGAACACAGAGGCAGGGCGACTTTCCGGTGACCACGCCGACGGGGTCGCCCGGTTCCTGGGAATCCCCTTCGCGGCAGCTCCAGCGGGCGAACGCCGGTTCGCGCCCCCAGGCCCTGCCGAACGATGGGCAGGGACCAGGAACGCCACCGGTTACGGCGCCACCGCACCCCAGCCGGAACTGCACCCCGCTCACGCGTATCTGGCTCCGCTGACCGGGCCCGRATGGGTCACCGGAGACGGCGACTACCTCAATCTCAACGTCTGGACACCCGACCCGGGCGCGAGCGGGCTTCCGGTGATGGTCTACCTCCACGGCGGCGGGTTCGTGATCGGCTCGGGCGCCGCCCCCGCCTTCGACGGCACCTCGTTCGCACGCGACGGCGTCGTCCTGGTCACCGTCAACTACCGACTCGGGGCGGAGGGCTTCCTCGCGCTGCCCGGTGAGGTCACGAACATCGGACTGCGCGATCAGATCGCAGCGCTGCACTGGGTTCGCGACAATATCGCCGGGTTCGGCGGGAACCCGGACAACGTCACCGTCTTCGGTGAATCGGCCGGCGGTACCTCGGTCGCGTTCCTGCTGCACTCCCCGCTGGCCGTCGGACTGTTCCAGCGGGCGATCGTCCAGAGCGGACACGACGAGATGGCCCGCCGGCTCGAGCTCACCGAAGAACTCACGAAGGCACTCGCCACCCGGCTCGGAACCTCCCCGACAACAGAGGCGTTCCGAGCGTTCTCCGCCCCCGACCTGCTGCGCGCGCAGGCAGCTCTGCTCAGAAACGGACCCCGCCCGGACCTGCGCGACGACAACGGTGTCGACCCGGGCCACCGTCGTGCGCTCTTCCTCCCCACCACGGGTGACGACGTCCTCCCCGACCCGGTCGGAATCCCGAGCACACGCTCGCACGGGGTCGAACTGCTGATCGGCACAACACTCGAGGAAGCCAACCTCGGCCTGGGCGCCGAGGCGTTCGCCGCCTTCGACGCGCAGGACGCCGTAGCCGAGCTGGCCGCCACCTACCCCGATGCCGAGGCGCTCCTCGAACGACACGGGCTCCACGACCCGGCCGTCACCCCCGCGCAGGCACTCACAGCCGCCTACACGGACCTGATGTTCCGATCACCGAGCCGCCGCACCGCGCTCCGCCACCCAGGCCCCGCCTACGTCTACGAGTTCGCATGGCGATCACCCCTGCACGGCGCCGCACACGGCCTCGACGTCCCCTTCGTCTTCGACACCACACAGGCCTGCCGCGGCCTCATCGGCGACGCCGCACCCGACGCCCTCACCCGCGCGATGCACAGAACCTGGCTCGACTTCGCAACCCACGGAGATCCTGGCTGGCCCACCTACGACGACGCCAGAAAAGCGATGAGGTTCGATGCCAGCCCCCATCTCTGCGAGGACACAGCTCCCGACGACACCGGCGCCGAATACCTGCCGAGAACCTCCACAACATGAGTGGACACCTCGCCGGACCGGGGCGACGCCGCCACTCGACACACATGTCCTCCACTAGAGCTGGCGGACGACCTTGCCTGCCAGCAGGGCGTCGATCTCGGGCGGGCTCATCCCCAGCTCGGTGAGGACGCCGACGCTGTGCTCGCCGATGCCGGGCAGCATCAGTGCCGGACCGCTGCCGGCGCCCGCGGGACCGCAGCGGGGGAGCGGGCCGATCTGCTCGAAGTGGCCCCAGTCCGTGACCTGGTAGGACGCCACCCGGCCGAGCTGGCGGTTGACCGGGTCGTCGAGGATCCGGCGGCGGAAGACGTCGCGGTCCATCGGCTCGACCGGCTCGGCCAGCAGACCGGCCGCCCGCAGCCGGCTGACCCACTCGGCTGCCGGCGCGGTCGCGAAGGCCTGCTCGAGGACGGCCTCCGCCTGCCTGGCCAGCGCGTCACGGCCGTCGGCTCCACCCCGCAGGGGCGCGTAGACCGCGGGCAGGTCGCCCGTCCCGACCAGGGCGCGCAGCCGTGACCAGCCGGCTTCGTCGGGGATGACGAGAGCGAACCAGGCGCCGTCGGCGGCCTCGTAGAGGCGGTAGCCGGGGCCGTACCCGGTCTGGCGGCCGTCCAGCGCCGGCCCGCGGACCAGGGCGCCGTCGCGGAGGAACGCCCCGCTCTGCAGGAGCAGCCCCGCGCCGAGCAGGCTGGTGTCCACCCGCTGGCCCCGGCCCGTGGTCGCGCGGGCGTACAGACCGGCCAGGATCCCGATGGCGGCGACCCAGCCGCCGGACATGTCGAGTGGGATCCAGGTCAGCGCGACCGGGTTGTTGCCCTCGCCGCCGACGGCCCGTTCCAGCCCGGTGAGGGCCTGCATCAGTGCATCGTTGCCGGGCTGCTTCGCCCGGGGGCCGGTCGGCCCGAAGGCGCTGGCGTGGCAGTAGACGACGTCCGGGTTCAGGTGCGCGACGGTCGCCGCGTCGATCCGGAGCCGCTCGGCCACGCCGACCCGGAAGTTGTGGACGACGACGTCCGCCCAGCCGAGAAGCGCCTCGACGACCGGGCGGGCCTCGGGCGCGCCGATGTCGATCGCGATGCTGCGCTTGCCGCGCTGGCAGGCCGCCACCGCGTAGGCGGCGGCACGCATGGCCTCGCCCTCCGGCGGCTCGACCTTGATCACGTCGGCGCCGAGGTCGGCGAGGACCTGGGCCGCCAGGGGCCCGGCCACGAACGCGGAGAAGTCGACCACCCGGACGCCGGCGAGCAGCCCGCCGGACGGCCCGCCGGTCGCCGGGCCGTCCGGCGAAGGGCTGATGCCCGCTGCCGAAGGGCTCGCGCCGGCCGGTGCCGGGAGCGGCTCGACCGCGATCGGGGCGGCGAGCAGGACGTCGCGGTGGCCGTCCTCCACACGGGTGAGCGCCAGGCCGGTCTCGACCAGGTGCGGGTCGGAGAGAGCTTCCCCGGGGCTGAGCACCGGTTCGCAGGCCACGCCGGCCTCGCGGAGCCGCTGGATCCACATGTCCCGGGGCTGCAGCGCGAACGGCGCGCGCCACCGGAGGGCACGAGCGTTGAGCTGGCCGGTCATCTGGTCGTGGTAGTAGCCCTCGGTGCTCGGCTCGTCGCCGAGCACGTCGATGAGCTTCGCGTACATCCCCTTGCCGCCGAACCAGACCTGGATCAGCTGGTCGTCGGCGCAGCGGTAGAGGAAGTTCGGGAACGTCGACCCCGACCGCCAGTAGCCCTCGATCTCCGGTGCCGCGTGCTCCGACCTGCCGATCATGCAGCCGAGTGTGGCGAGCATGCCGTCGTAGAGCGAGGTCTCCGCCCAGCCTCCGGTCCCGGTGGCGGCACGGCGGCGCAGCAGCGCGAGGACGGAGGTGGTGAGCAGGAAGGACGCGCCGCTGCCGGAGGCCCGCGCGTCGACGAAGATCGGCCCCGGCCGGTGGCCGGCGAGCTGGCTGCAGAACCCGGCCCGTGCCTCCACCAGCAGGCCGAAGTCCGCCGTGTCGCCGGCCGACGTCCGGCTTGGCCGGCAGCGCGCGTACACCAGCCGGGGGTTGCGCCGGCGCAGGTCGTGGAAGCCCAGCCCCCGCTGTTCGACCAGCTCCTCCGGGCCGTAGACGAGCACCGCGTCGGCGTCGTCGAGCAGGGCGCGCACCTCGTCCGCGTCGTCGGTCGCGACGGTCCGCTTGTCCCGGTGCCAGGCACGGCCCCAGGTCACGTCCGCGTCGATCGCGGTGGGGGACGTGCCGACCACCCGGACCACCTCGGCGCCCAGGTCGGCGAAGATCATGCCGGGGACCGCGCCGGCGAGGTCGAGGCCGAGTTCGCTCGTCCCGACCACGACCTCGACGACCCGCAGCCCCACGCAGGGACCGGTACCGGAGCGGGCGCTCATGATGCGGCCGCGGAGGCGGGCTCGGCTCCCCGGGCGGATGCCGGCCCTGGCGGCGTCTTCGGCTCGTTCGGCTCGTTCGGCTCGCTCGGGATGGTCAGCCGGGGCAGGACCTCCTCGGCGGCGAGCCTGACCACCTCGAGGGTGTCCTGGTGCGCCGCGGGAGAGATGACGATGTGGCGGGCCCCGGCGTCCACATAGTGCTGAATGCGGGCCGCCACCTCCGCCGGGGTGCCGGCGGGTGCGATCCGGTCGAGCATGGCGTCGGGCTTGTCGCCGTAGGCGCGGCCGAGGAAGTTCCGCACGTCGGCGCGGGCGCGGTCGCCGTCGGCCCGGACGGAACAGTAGAGGTACAACATCCACTCGAAGCCGTCGAGATCCCGGCCGGCAGCGGCGGCCTCGGCACGCACGGTCTGCAGGGAACGGGCGTACGCGTCCGGAGAGACCAGGTAGGGCAGCCAGCCGTCACCGAGACGGGCGGCACGGCGCATCGCGGCCTCCTTGCGCCCGGAGACCAGCAGCGGCGGCCCGCCGGCGCGCATCCGGGACGCCCCGAGGCCCGGCTCCGCGGCCGGGTGCAGCTCCACGTCGTCGAAGGTGAAGTGGGTGCCATGGTGGGTGACCGGCCCGCCGCGCCAGAGGGCGCGCAGCACCGTCATCGCCTCGTTCGTCCGGGCGCCGCGCTGGGTGACGGGCACCCCGACCGCCTCGAACTCGTGCGGGAACTCACCGCCGACCCCGACCCCGAGCGAGATCCGGCCGCCGGAGCGGGAGTCCAGGTCGGCGATCTGCTTGGCGATGATCACGGGATGGTAGAGCGGCAGCACCAGAATGGCGCTGCCCACCCGGACCCGCTCGGTCCACGCGGTCATCAGCGCCAGCCGGGTGATCGCCTCGCCCGTCGGGTGGCGGGGCAGGATGTGGCCGCCCTGCCAGACGGAGTCGATCGGGAGGCGTTCCACGGCGGCGAGCCAGTCCCGATCCGGTTCCGGGAGTGCCGCCGCTCCGAAGATGACGCGATCGCCAGGCAACCGGTGGCTCCTTCGTGAACGGGTGACGCGTACAACCCGCGGACAGCGACGTGCCGGGCCGCCGGATCCGCGGCGGCCCGGGCCAGCGCTGCGCGGCCGGCCCGGCCGGCGCGACGTCCAGTCTCTGACCTGCAGTCGTCTGACCTGCTGTCTGTCTGGCGCCGACCTGATAAGTGAACGTACACTCCGTGAGTCATCCTGGCTACCGGCGTGAAGGGGACACATGGCCGCAAACGTGGGCATACCGCCTGCCGTGACCGACGAGTCCGCGGCGTACTGGGCCGCTGCGGCCGAGGGCCGCCTGCTGGTCGAACACTGCGGAGCCTGCGGGGCCGAGTCGTTTCCCCCCTACGGGATCTGCCGCTCGTGCCGGGGCAGGGCCACCGCGCCCGTCGAGGTGACCGGCCGGGGCGTCGTCTACAGCCTCACGGTCAACCACCAGCGCTGGATGCCCGGCCTCGAGGTGCCGTACGCGCTCGTCCTCGTCGAGTTCCCGGACCATCCGGGTGTGCGGGTGTTCGGCCGGCTGCGGGGCTGCGAACCCGAGGAGGCCGCCATCGGCATGGCGGTGGACGTCGGTTTCGAACCCGGCCCGGGGGGCTGCGCGATTCCGAGCTTCGTGGCGGTCGCCGCCAGCCCGGACCATGGCCCGGGCAGCGGCCCGGCCGTGCCCGGAGCGGTGTGATGGGCGCCGATCTGTTCGAGCGGCGGGCGGTGATCTCCGGCGTCGGCCAGTCCGCGATCGGCCGCCAGGTCGACCGGTCCGGCTTCCAGCTCACGCTGGACGCCGTGCTCGCGGCCATCGCCGACGCCGGCCTGACCGTCGACGACATCGACGGCCTGGCGATGTTTCCCGGCGGCGGGAAGGCCAACCTTCCCGGATACGCGAACGGCAACCTGTACGAGGTCCAGGACGCGCTGCGCATCACGACCCGGTGGCGCCAGGGCGTCGTCGAGGGGATGTGCATGCCGTTCCACGGGCCGGCGATGGCGGTGGCGACCGGCCAGGCCCGCCACGCCGTCATCTGGCGGACCGTCAAGGAGGGCAGCGCCGCCCGCAACGCCGGTGGCCGCCCGGCCTACGGGTCGACGAACCCGATGGCGGAGGGGCCGCTCGCCTGGCTGCTGCCGGTCGGGGCACTCTCGCCGGTGTGCCAGGTCGCCCCGTACGCCGCCCGGTACATGCACGAGTACGGGGCCACCCGGGAGCAGCTCGCCTGGATCCCGGTCACCCAGCGGGCACACGCCGCCCTGAACCCGGATGCGGTGTACCGGACCCCGCTGTCCGTCGACGACTACCTGAGCGCCCGGATGATCTCGACCCCGATCTGCCTGTACGACTGCGACGTGCCGGCCGACGGGGCCACCGCGATCGTGGTGTCGGCCGCGGAGACCGCCCCCGACCTGCGCGCGCCGGTGGCGATCGAGGCGATGGCCGGTGTGGTCGACGGCCGGCCGTCGTGGGAGCAGTGGGAGGACATGGGCCGGGTCGGCTACGCGACCGCGGCGGCGCTGTGGGAGCGCACCGACCTGCGGCCGGCGGACGTCGACGTCGCCCAGCTCTACGACGGCTTCACCATCGAATGCGTCTGGTGGCTGGAGGCGATGGGGTTCTGCAAGCCCGGCGAGGCGGGTGCGTTCGTCGAGGGCGGCAGCCGCATCGCGCTCGGCGGGGAGCTGCCCCTCAACACCTGGGGCGGTCAGCTCTCCGGCGGACGGCTGCACGCGGCGTTCGGGCACGTGGCCGAGGCGGTCCGGCAGGTGCGCGGGGAGGCAGGGGCCCGGCAGGTGCCGGGCGCCCGGGTCGCGGCCGTCACGAACGTCGGCGGCTACGAGGCCGGCGCGGCGCTGCTGACCACCTGGTCCGGATGACGGCGCCGGCCGGCGGCCGGTGGCCGGTGGCCGGCCGGGGCATGGYCGGGGCCGGGGCAGGAGCAGGGATCACGAAACGATGCCAGAGGGAGTGCCACCATGACCGGGAGCGCAGGCGACAACGGCAACGGCAGCRGTAGCAGTGCTGGCGGTGGCAGTGGCGGCGGGCGGGGCGGGCGCCTCGACGGGAAGGTCGCGATTGTCACGGGCGCCGGCTCGACCCCCGGCCCGGGGGTCGGGACGGGAAAGGCCAGCGCGGCGGTGCTGGCGCGCGAGGGCGCCAGCGTGCTGCTGGTGGATCTCCACGCCGAGCGCGCCGAGGAGACCCGGAAGATGATCGAGGTCGAGGGCGGGACGGCGGAGGTGTTCGCCGCCGACTGCACGAAGGCGGCCGGCTGCGAGGCGATGGTGAAGGCCGCGGTCGACACCTTCGGAACCGTCGACGTCCTGGTCAACAACATCGGGCTGGCCTCGGTGGGCACTGTCGTCGACCTCTCCGAGGAGGCGTGGGACAGGGCGCTCGACATCAACCTGCGGACGGTCTTCCTGGCCTGCAAGTACACCGTGCCGGTGATGGCGGCCCGGGGAGCCGGCTCGATCGTCAACATCGCGTCGATCTCGGCGCTGCGCGGCGACGGCACCATCGCCTACTCGGCCGCCAAGGGCGGGATGCTCGCGATGACCGTCGAGATGGCCTACGCCCACGGCCGGCAGGGCATTCGGGTCAACGCCATCGCCCCGGGCCACATCACGACCCCGATGGTCATGTCGATCCCCGGGCAGACCACCGACTACGTCAACAGGCTGCGGGAGGAGGCCGGCCTGCTGGGGACCCCGGGAACCGGCTGGGACGTCGGCGCGGCGGTCGCCTTCCTCGCCAGCGACGACGCCCGGTGGATCACCGGCGTCACCCTCCCGGTCGACTCCGGTGTCCTCTCCGTGACCCCGCTGGCGATGGCCAGGTACATCCGCGCCATCCCGGAGTGACGGCCACCGCGGGCGGGCCGGCGTCGACCACGGCGCCGCCTCCCGCGGTGCCGGCGGCGGCGCCAGCGGTGTCAGCGGTGGTGTCAGCGGCGGCGGCGGGTCGGTTCCAGGGTGGGAAAGAAACCCTTGATGGTGCCCTCGCTGACCAGCGCGACGGCCCGGTCCCGGTTGAAAAGGTCATTGTGCTGGCTTTCGAGGGCCATGATCAGCGCCGTTCCCATGACGGCGCGGGCCGAGACGTCCGGCGACTCGAACTCGAATCCGTAGCGGTCCTCGACCTCCCGCCAGGCCTCGGCGAGCCGGTCCATGGCGACCGTGAAGTGCTTTCGGTAGAACTTCCGGGCGACTTTCGGGTCACCGAAGAGCACGAGCCCCAGCAGCGGGAGAATCTCCGCCAGGGTCGAGATGAGCTGGCGGTAGAGGCCGTTCATCGTCTGCAGCTGGCGCTCGGGGGTGAGGGGCTCCTCGAGGTCGACGACCTGGGAGGCGGCGACCAGCTCGTCGATCGCCTCCCGCAGCGGCTCGAAGACGGCCTCGTAGAAGAGCTGGTCCTTGCCCTCGAAGTGGCGGTAGATCACCCCTTCGCTGATCCCACCGCGCTCGGCAATCTGCTTGATTGTCGTGCCATTCATGTCACCGGTCTCGACAAACGCGGCGCGAGCTGCCTTGAGGATGGAGCTCTTGCGGGCTTCGGCGGTGAGGCGCCGTGGCCGCGGGGGACCGTCCGTACCCGACGATTCGGTGGTTTTCTCTGCCATCGGTCCTCCCTGCGTCTCCGAGCCCGCCCCTCGGTGAATGAACGTACGCTATCTTACGTTGCAGATCTTGAGGGTCCTCCCGCGCTGTGATGTGCGCCTTCGTACCGCCTTCGTACCGGTTCGCCGGCGCGTTGTCGGCGCCGGCCGGTCCGCCTGCGCGGCGGGATGCCGGCGGGCGGCGCAGAACACGGGCGCGGCGAGACGCGGCGGCCGGAGGCCCGAGGGCTGCGAGGGCCGTGGCACATGACCTTGACAGGGTTCGAGCGGTCATCCTAGGATTTTCTGAAAATGAGTGCTCATTTACTGGCGTGCTTCAGCTGCCAGCCATGCTCCAGCTGCCAGCAGAGTTCCTCGTACCTGCTGGTCCTCGCGGGACCCGATCCTGGGTGAACTCGCTGCCGACGTGTGCGCCCCGTCCCGAGGACGGGCCCGCCCGGCACCGTCGGCCGGCGCTTCCGCCGAGGAGCGAGTTGCCGATCTGACGACGTCCGGGCCGTGGGCGGCCTCCCGGTCGGAGGTGCGGGTATCCCATGCATGACATCGTGATCCGCGGCGGAGAGGTCGCCGACGGGACCGGCGCACCGCCGCGCCGCGCGGACGTCGCCATCGACGGCGACCGTGTCACCACCGTCGGAGCGGTCCCGGAGCGGGGGCGCCGCGAGCTCGACGCCACCGGAAGGCTTGTCACCCCCGGCTTCGTCGACATTCACACCCACCTCGACGCCCAGCTGTTCTGGGACCCGGTGGCAAGCCCGTCCTGCTGGCACGGTGTGACGACGGTGGTGCTCGGCAACTGCGGGGTGACCTTCGCGCCCGTCCGCCCGGACGCGCACCTCTATCTCGCCGAGATGATGGAGTCGGTCGAGGACATCCCGACCGCGACCATCATGGACGGGCTCGGCTGGGGCTGGGAGTCCTACGGCGACTACCTGCGTGCTCTGACCGGCCTGCGGCTCGGGGTGAACGTCGGCGGCATGATCGGGCACTGCGCGCTGCGGTACTACGTCATGGGGGAGCGCAGCCTGGACGAGTCCCCCGCGACCGACGACGACATCGCCCGGATGGCCCAGGTCGTGGGTGAGGCGATCGACGCGGGCGCACTCGGCTTCTCCACGTCCCGCAGCCTCATGCACACCGTCCCGGACGGCCGGCCGGTGCCGGGCACGTTCGCCGGCACTCCCGAGCTCGCCGCGATCGCCGGCGCCCTCGCCGACCGTGGCCGGGGCACGATCGAGGTCGTGGCCCGGATCGGGGAGCGTGACGGTCCCACCCGGCAGAACTCGGTCGCCGAGCTCGCCTGGATGGAGGAGGTCAGCCGGGCCTCGGGCCGGCCGCTCACCTTCGCGATCATGCAGAGCGACCGCCGCCCGGACCTGTGGGCCTGGGTCATGGAGCAGGTGGCCGGGGCCCGCGCCCGCGGCGCCGATCTGCGCCCGCAGACAGCTGCCCGCGGCAGCGGCATCCTCTACGGGCTGATGGGCCGGACTCCGTACGACAGCGTGCCGGCCTGGGCCGAGCTGATGGCGAGGCCGTGGCCGGACCGCCTGACGGCGCTGGCCGACCCGGCGCTGCGCGACCGCCTGGTGGTGGAGGCCRCCGCGCCCACCAACCTCTCCGGCCCGCTCGCGCCGAAGGACCCGGCCAAGCTGTACCTGCTGCCGCCCGGTTCGGCCGGCTACGAGGTGGGGGCGGACAACAGCCTCGCGGCCGAGGCCGCCCGCCGCGGTGTCAGCCCGGCCGCCGCCTTCCTCGACTACACGGTCGAGACCGCCGGCCAGGGGCTCCTCTACTACCCCGTGCTCAACCAGGACCTCGACGCGGTCGCCGCCATGCTGACCAACGCGGACGTGGTCGTCGGGGTCGGCGACGCCGGAGCGCACGTCGCCCTCACGATGGACGCCGGCCAGCCCACCTACCTGCTGCGGCACTGGGTCCGGGAGCGGGGCCTGCTCGACATCGGCCTGGCGGTGCGCAAGCTGACCCGGGAGGGTGCCGAGCTGTTCGGCATCRCCGACCGCGGCCTGCTCGCACCGGGCATGTTCGCCGACGTCAACGTCATCGACCTCGAGCGCCTGGACCTGGACACCCCGCGGATGCTGGCCGACTTCCCGCTGGGTGCGAACCGGTACGTCCAGCGGGCGCGCGGCTACGACTACACCCTCGTCAACGGTGCGGTGCTCATCGATCACGACCAGCTGACCGACGAACGGGCCGGGTGCGTGGTGACCGGGTGACGCCGTGCCCGGCTGCCCGGCTGCCCGGCTGCGCGGGTGGCCGGGTGGCCGGGTGGCCGCCGGCGGCACCTCGTCGGCACTGGCGATCACCGGACATGCCCGTTAATATGTGAGCGTTCGCTTTATTGTGTGGATCAGGGCGCGCGAGGCGCCGTCCGAAGCCCACGCACTGTTGGAGGTCGGTGTGTCGTTCAACTGGTTCGTGTCGGTCGACGACCATCTCATCGAGCCGGCTCGGCTGTGGTGGGAGCGGTTGCCCGCGCAGTGGCGGGACACCGGTCCGCGCATTGTCCGCGACGGGAGCTCGGAGTTCTGGGTCTACGAGGACAGGCAGATCGTCACCACCGGCCTGAACGCCGTGGCCGGCAAGACGCGCGAGGAGTTCTCGCCGGAGCCGATCACCTATGAGGAGATGCGGCTCGGTTGTTACGACCCGGCGGCCCGGGTGGCGGACATGAACCAGGGCAACGTGCTGTCCTCGATCCTGTTCCCGTCGTTCCCGCGGTACTGCGGGCAGGTCTTCCACGAGGCCCGGGACAAGGAACTGGGCCTGCTCTGCGTGCAGGCCTGGAACGACTTCATCCTGGAGGAGTTCGGCGCGGCCTACCCGGGCCGGTTCATCCCGATGATGATCATTCCGCTGTGGGACCCGGTGGCCGCGGCCGCCGAGATCGAGCGGACGGCGGGCCTCGGTGGGAAGTCGATCGCCTTCTCGGAGAACCCGACGAAGCTGGGGCTGCCCTCGATCCACAACGGCTTCTGGGACCCGGTGTTCCAGGCCTGCAACGACACCGGCTACGTGATCTCGATGCACGTGGGGTCGTCGTCCAACCTCATCCGGACGTCGCCGGACATGCCGACGCTCGCGTTCATGGCGTACTCGGCCGCGGCGAACCAGGCCGGCACCCTGCTGGACTGGTTGTTCAGCGGGATCTTCCCGAAGTACCCGAACCTGAAGATCGCCCTGTCCGAGGGCTCGATCGGCTGGATCCCGTACTTCCTGGAGCGCGCCGAGCAGGTGGTCGACAAGCAGCGGTTCTGGGCATCACGGTTTGACATCGACATGAACGCCGCCCACGATCGCGGCGAGGAGAAGGGCGCGGCGTCCTTCGACCTCGACACCGACATCCGGGCGCTGTTCCGTGACCATGTCTACGGCACCTTCATCGAGGATCAGGCCGGTGTCCGGCTCCTGGACATCATCGGTGAGGACAACGTGATGCTCGAGTGCGACTACCCGCACTCGGACTCGACCTGGCCGGACACCGTCCGGATGGCGAACAAGTGGCTTGGTCATCTGCCGGAGGACGTCCAGTACAAGATCACAGTCGGTAACGCGGCACGCGTCTACAACTTCACGCCCGCGGACCCGGCCACCATCAGCTCCTCCTGACGGAGGGAGGAAAGCGACATATGGACCGGGAAGCGTTGGAACACAGCCTGGCGCGCCGGCTGCTCGACCACATCGAGCACCGCACGACGGACATGGCGGACGACGTTCTCGAACTGCCGACCGACATCTACTCCGCGGCGCACCACGACGAGGAGATGCAGGCGCTCTTCTACGACCAGCCGATGGTGCTCTGTCTTTCCGGTGCCCTGCCCGAGCCGGGTACCTACCGCACCATCGAGATCTGCGGCACGCCGCTGCTGCTGACCCGGGACGACGACGGCCGGGTGCATGCGATGGTCAACGCCTGCCGGCACCGCGGTGTCCGGCTCGCGGACGGCGCCGGTGAGGCCATCCGCTTCACCTGCCCGTTCCACGCCTGGACCTACGACCTGTGCGGCGGCCTGGTGCGCTACCCGTTCCCCGCCGGCTTCGAGGGAATGGACAGGAACGACAAGGGCCTGATCCAGCTCGAGGTCACCGAGGGCTACGGGCTGGTGGTCGGCCGGCTGCGGCCGGGGCCGCCGATCGACATCGACGAGTATCTCGGCCCGGAGCTGGCCGGCGAGCTCTCCCTGCTGGACTTCGCCAGCTGGTTACCGTACGGCGAGCCGCACGTTCACCGGGTCGCCGCGAACTGGAAGGTCACGCTCGACACCTTCCGCGAGAACTACCATTTCAACTACCTGCACAAGAAGACGCTGTCCACCTACGCCGTCGGTGGGGTGCTCACCTTCGACGCCTTCGGCCGGCACCTGCGCAACGCCTCGGCCCTGCGCTCCATCGTGGAACTGAAGGACCGCCCGGAATCAGAGTGGCGTGACGTCGCGCAGCACTTCAGCTACCAGTACGCGCTGTTCCCCAACACCAGTCTCACCTTCGACACCCGGCACATCGAGCTGTGGCAGATCGTGCCGGTCGACGCGGCGACATCGGAGGTCGTGCACACGGCCTATCTGCGGCCGGGGCTGAGCGACGAGGAGCGGTCCAAGGCCGTCGACATGGCGCCGTGGATCTGTGAGACGGTCGTCGACGGGGAGGACTTCTGGGTCGCCGCCCGTTCCGAGCCCGGGGTGCGGCTGGGAATGCTCGACACGGTCATGTTCGGCCGCAACGAACCGGCCCCCCAGCACCTGCACCACGGCTTCACCGAGGTTCTCGAGGCCGCCCGCGCGACCCGGGCCGCCGAGGGCCCGCAGGCCGGGCAGGGCCCGCAGGCTGGGCAGGCCGCTCAGGGCGCCCGGTGACCGCGGAGGCTCCGCGGCTGGTCGAGGAGATGGCCCGCCGCTTCCAGGCGGGCGACGCGGACGGGGCACGCGCCCTGATGCACCCGGCGATCCGGGTCCAGCAGCCGGCCTCGCTGCCGCACGGCGGCTGGTACGAGGGCCATGACGGCATGGCGGCGATGGGCGTCGCCTTCGCGCGTCACTGGGACCGCACGATCACCGACCCGCGCGTCTTCGGCGACGGCGGGAACGCCGTGCAGGTGACGACCCAGACCTGGACCGCGAAGGCGACCGGCCGCTCGGCCACCGTCGACGTGGTCGAGCTGTTCGCCGTGGCCGACGGCGCGATCGTCGAGATCAGGGTGTTCCAGCAGGACACCCGGCTGCTGCTCGCGACCCTCGCGGACGCGGTGGCCGGGAGTCAGGGCACGACAGGCCAGGGCACGACGACAGGCGGGGGAGAGCACCGATGAAGGTCGCCGTGGCGTACGAGGCCTCCGAACCGCTGGTCCTGGAGGACCTGCCCGTTCCGGCGGTGGGGCCGCGGGACGTCCTGGTGCGGGTCGCGGCGAGCGGGATCTGCCACTCCGACCTCAACGTCATCAACGGGCTGTCCGCGCTGACGCTGCCGATCGTGCCGGGCCATGAGGCGTGCGGCGTGGTCGAGGAGGTCGGTGCCGAGGTCCGGCGGGTGCGGGTCGGCCAGCGGGTGCTCGCGTCCGTGTCGCCGGCGTGCGGCGGCTGCTGGTGGTGCCTGAACGGGATGTCCAACCACTGCGAACGCGGGCCCGCGGTGCAGGCGGCCGTGCGCTACCACCTCGCGGACGGCCGGACGGCGCGGGCCGTCTGCGGCTGCGGGTCGTTCGCCGAGGCCATGGTCGTGGACGAGTCCACCGTGGTGGCGGTGGAGACCGACCTGCCCGACGAGCAGCTGGCCCTGATCGGCTGTGGGGTGACCACCGGGGTCGGAGCGGCGCTGAACACGGCGGGCGTGACCCCCGGGTCCTCCGTCGTGGTGATCGGCTGCGGGGGTGTCGGCCAGGCCGCCGTCCAGGGGGCGCGGATCGCCGGCGCCGCCACGATCATCGCCATCGACCTGTCCGAGGCACGCCGCGGGTCGACGCTGAAGATCGGCGCGACGCACACCGTCGACCCGGCCGAGGGCGACCCGGTGGAACAGGTCCGGGCCCTCACCGCGGGCCGGGGCGCCGACTTCGCCTTCGAGGTCGTCGGCCAGCCCGCGCTGATGCGGCAGGCGTTCGACATGACCAGGGCGGAGGGGACGGTGACACTGGTYGGCATGCCGGCGACCGGCGCCACCGTGACCCTGCCCGCGATCGCGGCCGTGTTCTCGGGCAAGAAGCTGGTCGGCTCACCGGTCGGCGGCTCCCAGGTGCTGCGCGACTTCCCCCGCTTCATCCGGCTGGYCGAGACCGGTCAGCTGGACCTGAGCTCGATGGTGTCCCGGCGGATCAGCCTCGACGAGGTCAACGAGGGTGTCTCGCTGCTCGGCAGCGCCGACGGCATCCGCACCGTGATCGTCTAGCGCCGTCGCGGCTCTGGCGGGCTGACCGGTTCCCTCGGGAGGAGTGCGAAGAGATGTCCCAGCGCACACTGATCAGAAACGCGCGTGTGCTCGCCTGTACCGGTGATCCCGACGAGCGGCCCGTCGACGGCGACATCCTCGTCGACGGGAACCGGATCGCCCAGGTCAGCCGAGGGCGGCTCGACCTCGACACGTCCTCGACGCGGGTCGTCGACGTCCGCGGTGCCACCGTCCTGCCGGGGCTCGGTGACGCGCACACGCACATCAGCTGGCCGCTGGACTTCGTCTTCGACCACTCCGGCGTGGCCGCCGAGTCACCCGCCAGGCACGCGCTGGACGTCGCCGCGGTCGCCCGGACCTTCGTGGAGAGTGGCTACACCCTCGTCGTCGGGGCCGGCGTCCTGCAGCCCCTCGACGACGTGCTGGCCCGCGACGCGATCGACGCCGGCCTGATCCCCGGCCCGCGGATCGTGGCCAGCGGCCTGCTGGTCACCTCGCCGGGCGCGATCAGCGACGGCAGCGGGATGTCGGACGTCGCCGCCGACGCCGACGGGTTACGCGAGATCGTCGCGCGGCAGTGCGACTCCGGGGTGCGCGCGCTGAAGCTGTTCATCTCCGGCGACGGCATCGTGCCCGAGTTCCCGTCCGACGACGTGTACATGAACGACGAGATGCTGGCCGCCGCCGTCGACGAGGCGGACCGCCACGGCGCCTTCATCACGGTGCACGCCCGCGGGTCGGCGAGCGTGGCGATGGCGGCCCGCACCGGCGTCCGGCTCATCCATCACGCCTGCTTCCTCGACGAGGAGGCGGTCCGCGCGCTGGAGGAGCGCCGCGACGACGTGTGGGTGTGCCCGGGCCTGCACTACCTGTACGCGATGGTCAGCGGCCACGCCGAGCCGTGGGGCGTGACCCCCGAGAAGATCGACGCCTCGGGGTACCGGCAGGAGTTCGCCTCGCAGGTCGAGGGCCTGCGGCGGCTCCGCGAGGCCGGGATCCGCATCGTCGCCGGCGGCGACTTCGGCCACCAGTGGACCCGTCACGGCACCTACGCCGCCGAGCTCGCGCGCTACGTCGAGCTGGTGGGCATGACGCCGACCGAGGCGATCCTCGCCGCGAGCCGGTCGATGGGCCCGCTCGTCGGCCTGGATGTCGGCCAGATCCGGGCGGGCTACCTCGCCGACCTGCTGGTCGTCGACGGCGACCCGACCGAGGACATCACCGTGCTCCAGGAACCGGCCCGCCGCCGCGCGGTCCTCAAGGACGGGGCGTTCGCCTACGTCAACGCCGAGGTGTACCCGTGAGCGCAGGTGTACCCGCAAGCGCAGAGCTGATCGCGGGGGCCGGTACGGCCGGGATCGCGCCGGTGGAACAACAGCCCGCCGGCGAGGGCAGGGGAGCATCGGCCGGAAGCCTGCTGTCCGGGGTCGAGGCGCTGGCCCGCCTGCTCGTCGTGCGGGCACAGCTCGACGCCCGGGAGGGCCTGACCACGGCGACCATGGTCTCCGGCTACCCGGGCTCGCCCCTGGGCACCTTCGACCTGACCCTGGAGCGGTTCACCGACCTGCTCACCGGCCACCGGGTCGTGCACCGCCCCGGCCTCAACGAGGAGCTCGCCGCCGCCACCGTCTGGGGCAGCCAGATGGGCTCCGCCCAGAGCCTCGCCGAGGTCGACGGCGTCGTCGGCGCCTGGTACGGCAAGACGCCGGGCCTGGACCGCTGCGGCGACGTCCTGCGGCACGCGAACGCGATGGGCACCGGCCCGCACGGCGGGGCCGTCCTGTTCTGTGGTGACGACCCGTCCGCCAAGTCGTCGACGCTCGCCTGCGACAGCCAGTACACGTTCGAGGACGCCTGTGTGCCCGTGCTGTACCCCGGCGACCAGCAGGACATCCTCGATCTGGGGGTGCACGCCTTCCGGATGTCGCGGTACAGCGGCTCCTGGGTCGGGCTGAAGGTCGTCACCGCCGTCGCCGACGGCATCGGCACCGTCGACGCGGACGTCGACCGGCACACCCCGAGCGACCCCGCCGACGCCGACGCGATCGTCGCCGGGGTGCCCTGGCGGCACGTGCCGCTCGCCCGGGTCGGTGCGCATGCCGTCCCCGGCCAGGAGGAACTCGTCGCCGACCACCGCCTGCTCGCCGCGCAGGCGTACGCCCGCCACAACGGGCTCGACCGCGTCGTCGGCGCCGGCCCCGGCGCGCGCCTCGGCGTCGTGTGCGCCGGCAAGACGTACTTCGACGTCGTCCAGGCCTTCGCCGACCTCGGCCTCACGGTGGACGGGCTCGCCCGCGCCGGTGTGCGGGTGCTCCGACTCGGGATGACCTACCCGCTGGTGGCCGAGACGGCCCTCGAGTTCGCCCGGTCCGTCGACACGATCGTGGTGGTCGAGGAGAAGCGGCCGTTCGTCGAGACGCAGCTGCGCGCCATCCTGCACGAGGCAGGGGTGGACGTCCGCGTCGCCGGCAAGCGGGACCGGGACGGGCGCAGGCTGTCGTCCTCCTCCGGCGAGCTGGACGCGGCCGCCGTGGCCACGATCCTCACCCGGGTGCTTCCCGACCTCGCCGACCGGGCGGGGCCGGCAGGCGGTCCGGTGGCACCGCGGCCGGTATCGCGGCCGGCGCTGCGGCTCCTCCCGCTGCTGGACATCCCGGCCCGGCCGCCGGGCTTCTGCAGCGGCTGCCCGCACAACCGCTCCACCGTCGCCCCGGACGGCGCGCTGGTCGGCGGCGGCGTGGGYTGCCACGGGATCATGTACTTCGAGGCCCGCCACGCGGACCTGAAGACCATGCCCCCGACCCCGATGGGTGCCGAGGGCGTGCCGTGGATCGGGCTGTCACCGTTCGTCGACGAGCCGCATCTCATCCAGAACCTGGGTGACGGGACCCTGAGCCACTCGGGCATCCTCGCGATCCGGGCCAGCGTCGCCGCCGGCGTCAACGTCACCTTCAAGATCCTCTACAACGCCGCGGTCGCCATGACGGGCGGCCAGGACGTGGTCGGCCTGATGGACGTCCCGGCGATGACCAGGGCACTGGAGGCCGAGGGCGTCCGACGGGTCGTGGTCTGCGCCGAGGACCCGAAGCACTACGGCCGCCGGGCGCGCTGGGCGCCGGGCACCCGGGTCCTCGGGCGCGACGAGCTGCCGCGGGTGCAGGAGGAGCTGCGGGCGGTGCCCGGCGTGACCGTGGTCATCTACGACCAGCGGTGTGCCGCCGAGGCACGCCGCCTGCGGCGCAAGGGCCTGCTCCCGGAACCGCCGCGGCGGGTGGTCATCAACGAGGCGGTCTGCGAGGGGTGCGGCGACTGCGGCACCAAGAGCAACTGCCTGTCCGTGCTGCCGCGGCAGACCGAGTTCGGCGAGAAGCGCCAGATCGACGACCTCTCCTGCAACCGGGACTACACCTGCCTGGAGGGCGACTGCCCGTCGTTCGTGACCATCACCCCGCGTACGCCGAACCGCTGGGCGCGGCGACGCGGCGCGGCACGGGCGAAGGACAGCGAACGGGCGAAGGACAGCTCACACGGGAAGAACGGCGCGCACGGGAAGGACGGGGCGCGGGCGAAGGCCGGGGGAACCACTGCGGGCCGGCCGGTCATCCCGGCGGGCACCCTGCCCGCGCCGCCCGCGGTGACGGTCGACGGCCGGTTCGGCATCTACTTCACCGGCGTCGGCGGTACCGGCGTGATCACGGCGAACCGGATCATCGCCGCCGCGGCCGAGTCCGCCGGTTTCGTCGTCAGTGGCGTGGACCAGACCGGTCTCTCCCAGAAGGCGGGCGCGGTCGTCTCCCACCTCCAGCTCGCGGCGGACCGTACCGCGCTGGGCTCGTCGACGGTCGGCTCCGGCGGCGCCGACCTGTACCTGTCCGGTGACATCCTGCAGGCCGCAGCACCCCGACATCTCGACCGGACGAGCCCCGGGCGCACCCTCGCCGTGGTGGACGTCGACGTCACTCCGACCGCGGCGATGCTGCAGAGCGACCTCACCGCACCCGACCCGGCGCTGCTGCGGCAGGCGATCGCCGAGCGGGTCGGCGAGGACCGGGCCGCCTTCCTCGACACGAAGCGGATCGCCGAGGTGGTCTTCGCCAACCACCTGCTCGCCAACATCGTCCTGCTCGGCGCGGCCTTCCAGCTGGGCGGACTGCCGGTCTCCCTCGCCGATGTCGAGGTGGCCATGCGCCGCCAGGGCCGGGCCGCCGCCGACAACCGCGCGGCGTTCGACTGGGGCCGCTGGGCCGCCCACGACCCGGCCGCGGTCGAGGTGGCGCTGGCCGCTGCTGACCAGCCCAGCGCGACCAGCGGGACTGGCACCGCCGGTGCGGCGGGCAGCGCGGCCGGCGCCTCGACCGGCCTCACCGACCCGTCGCCGGCGGCGCTCGCCCTGGCCACCCGCCTCGTCGCCGCCCGCGCCCTGCCCGCCGGACTGCCGGACGAGCTCCGTGCCCTGATCGTGCGCCGCGCCGCCCAGGCGGTCGACTACCAGAACGCCGCGCGCGCCGAGCGCTACCTGGGCCTGGTGGCGACGGCCGCCGAGCACGACGCGGCGGCGGGCCACGACCCGGCGGCGGGCCACGACGACACAGCGGGCCACGACGACGCGGCGGGCCACGACGACACAGCGGGACACCACGAGGCAGCTCACGAGTGGGCCTTCACCCGGGCGGTCGCCGAGTCCTGGTTCCGGCTCCTCACCTACAAGGACGAGTACGAGGTGGCCCGGCTGCACCTGCTGGCCGACAACGACCAGATCGCGCGCGGCCTGGGTATCGACGGGCCGTACACCCTGACCTACCACCTGCACCCGCCCGCCCTACGGCGTCTCGGCCTGTCGAAGAAGCTGCCGATGGGCCGGCCGTACGCCGCGGCGTTCCACGTGCTGCGGGCGATGCGGGGCCTGCGGGGAACCCCGTTCGACCTGTTCGGCCGGGACCCGGACCGGCGCACCGAACGTGCCGTCATCACGGAGTACGAACACCTGGTCACCGGGGCTGTCGGCCGCGGCGACGGCGGCGCCGACGGCTGGGCCGGCCGGCCGTACGAGGACCTGGTGCGCCTTGCGGCGTCGGCGACGTCCATCAAGGGCTACGGGCCGATCAAGGAGGCCGCCGTGGCCCGCTGGCGGGAGCAGATCGCCGACCTCACCCGGCCCGTATCGCACGAGGCGGTGGCGGCAGGAGCGGCAGGGACGGCCGGGGTGGCGGGGGACCGGCAGCAATGATCAAGAGGATCCGGTTCGCCACCCGCCGCGAGGCCGCCGCGCCCGCCGAAGCGGTGGCGAGCGCCTGGCGGCAGGCCGCTGACGCCGTCGCAAAGGCGCCGGCCGCGGCGCGCCCGCTGCGGGCCGTGGTGTGCACCGCACTGGACGATCCCCGGTTCGGCTCCCCGCGGCACGACCTCGTCGGCATCGAGTGGTTCCCGGACGCCGCCAGGTTCGCGGCCCATCAGACCTGGCTGGACAGTCCCGCGGGCCTGGCTGCGAGGTCCCTGGTCGACGAGGTGACCGCCCCCGGGGCAACCCTGACCCTGGTCGCCCGGGAGCGGGTCCCGCGCGGCGCGGACTGGCTCGCCGCGCGCTGGCGCGGCGGCGGCACCAGGTTCAAGCACCTGGCGCTCGCCCGGCGGGCCGCGGGACTCACTCCCGCCGCGTTCTCCGACCTGTGGGCGGCGCATGCCGGCCAGGTGCCCGTCGCCGCGGCGGCGGCGCCGACCGTCATCCCGGAGCGGGTGCGTGGCAGTRCCTACGTGCAGAACCACCCGTGCCCACGCCCGGCGGGCGAGGAGTGGCCGTATGACGCCGTCAACGAGGTCTACTTCACCGACCAGGACGGCCTCGCCGAGCGGGTCGCCTGGTTCCGGGAGAACCCGCCGGACGCCGGCGGGGACCTGTTCGGCCCGTCGGAGTTCCTCGCCGTCCGGGAGGAGCTCCTGCTCGCCGCACCGCTCGGGTAGCCGCGTGGTACCGGCGGACGGGTGGTCCCGCACCACAAGAAAGTGTACGTTTACTTTGTATGGATGCGGCCGGATGCTCCGTCCCCCACAGCGCGTGATGACCACACTGCGTGGTGACGTGACGGCGGCCAGGGCGTGCCGCCGCCGCGAAGGAGCGAGGCCCGTAGCGGCGGAGGAGTACCTGGCATGCGTGATGCAGTGATCGTGGAGGCCGTCCGGACACCGGTCGGCAAGCGTAACGGCGGCCTGTCGGGAGTGCATCCGACGGACCTGTCGGCCCATGTGCTGAGCACCGTCGTTCAGCGCGCCGGGGTTGATCCGGCCCTGGTCGACGACGTGGTGTGGGGGTGCGTCGGGCAGGTCGGTGAGCAGACGTTCGACATCGCGCGCAACGCCGCGCTCGGCGCCGGCTTCCCGGAGACCGTCGCCGGCGTGACCGTCGACCGGCAGTGCGGGTCCTCCCAGCAGGCGGTGCACTTCGCCGCCGCCGGGCTGATCGCCGGGCACTACGACGTCGTGATCGCCGGTGGCGTCGAGTCGATGTCCCGGGTGCCGATGGGCTCCTCCCTGCTGGACAAGGTCCCGTTCGGGGAGCGTTACCTCGCCCGCTACAACGGCGCGTTCCCGAACCAGGGCGTCGGCGCGGAGATGATCGCGCAGCGGTGGGGCCTGTCCCGCGCGCAGCTCGACGAGTTCGCGCTGACCTCGCACGAGAAGGCCGCCATCGCGCAGGACGAGGGCCGCTTCGACGCGCAGATCGAGCCGGTCACCCTGCCCGACGGCACGACGGCCGCCCGGGACGAGGGCGTGCGCCGCGGCGGCACCGTGGAGGGTCTCGGCGGGCTCAAGACGGTGTTCAAGCCGGTCGAGGATGGCGGTGTGATCACCGCGGCGAACTCCTCGCAGATCTCCGACGGCTCCGCCGCGCTGCTGATGACGACCAGCGAGAAGGCCGCCGAGCTGGGTCTCACCCCGATCGCGCGGGTGCACACCGCGGTGCTGGCCGGCACCGACCCGGTGATCATGCTGACCGCGCCGATCCCAGCCACGCAGAAGGCGCTGGCGAAGGCCGGCCTCAAGATCGACGATATCGGTGCGTTCGAGGTCAACGAGGCGTTCGCCTCGGTGCCGCTGGCCTGGCTCGCCGACATCGGTGCCGACCCGAAGGCGATGAACCCGAACGGTGGCGCGATCGCGCTCGGCCACCCGCTCGGCGGCTCCGGCGCCCGGCTGATGACCACCCTGGTGCACCACATGCGTGACAACGGGATCCGGTACGGCCTGCAGACCATGTGCGAGGGCGGCGGCCAGGCCAACGCGACCATCATCGAGCTGCTCTGAGCTGCTCTGAGTCGCTCTGGCATCACCGCGGCACGTGATGACCACGACGTCGCCGGCCCGCACGGCGCGGGCCGGCCGGCGGACCTCCGACGGCCATCCGCGAACGGCCGGCGACGTGGCCGCGGACGGGACAGTCAACGAGGGCCCTCGTGCACATTCGGGTCCTTCGAGCTGACTGACGGTCCTGCCAGATTGTGGGTGCCTGCTGCGCGTCGGTGGGCGGGCGACCGTCACGGCCGTCGGCCCGGGAAGGTCCTCGGGTTCGGGCGGTCCGCCCGCCGGCCGCCGGCCGGTGCGGTGGTCCGCCACGCGAGGGCTCACCGCCGCACACACAGGTCTCAGGGCGCCGGCAGGTCGCTGACCAGCGGTTTCCTCGAATCCGCCCGAGGCGGCGAGTGTCGACTGCGACGACTAAAGGGCCTCTTGTGTCTCCTGCCGAATACGGCTTGCGAAGCACCGTTCACGGCTTCGGCAAGAGGTTTCCGGAGAGGGACACAAGAAGCTCTTTAGTCGTGCGAACGCGACACCTGGGTCCGAGCCGAAAGACGGTCAGCAGTGTCAGATCGCCCGACGCCCGACGCCCGACGCCCGACGCCCGACGCCCGCCTTCGCGGGCGGTGCGCGGAACAGGTCAGCCGTTGGTGGGGAAGCCGAGGTTGATGGCGCTCGGCGTCGCGTCGGGCCAGCGGGTCGTGACGACCTGCGGCCGGGTGTAGAAACGGATCCCCTCCGGGCCGTAGATCGGCGCGTCCCCGAACAGCGAGGCCTTCCAGCCGCCGAAGGAGTGCCAGGCGACCGGCACCGGGATCGGCACGTTGATGCCGACCATCCCGACCTCGACATCGCCGCCGAACCGCCGGGCGGCGCCGCCGTCCCGAGTGAACAGGGCGACCCCGTTGCCGTACGGGTTGGCGTTGATCAACGCGACCGCCTCGGCGTAGGTGTCGACCCGCACCACCGACAGTACCGGCCCGAAGATCTCGTCGTCGTAGACTGCCATGCCCGGCCGGACGCCGTCGACCAGCGAACAGCCGAGGAAGAACCCGGCCGGGTCCACGCCGGCAGGTGCGGCGGAGCCGTCGACGACGACCCGGGCGCCGTCGTCGGTGGCCCGCTCCACATAGGAACGGACCCGGTCGCGGTGCGCACTGCTGATCAGCGGCCCCATCATCGAGGACCCCTCGGCTGCCGGGCCGACGACGATGCCCGGGATGCGGGCGGCGATGGCGTCGACCAGCGGATCCGCGACGGGGCCGACGGCCACCACGACCGAGATCGCCATGCAGCGCTCGCCGGCCGACCCGTACCCGGCCGAGATCGCGGCGTCGGCAGCCGCCTCGATGTCGGCGTCGGGGAGGACGACCATGTGGTTCTTCGCGCCGCCGAGCGCCTGGACCCGCTTGCCCGCGGCGGTGCCGGTCTCGTACACGTGCCGGGCCACCGGAGTGCTGCCGACGAAGGAGACGGCGGCGATGTCCGGGTGCGTCAGCAGCGTGTTGACCGCCTCGGCATCGCCCTGGACCACGTTGACCACGCCGTCGGGGAAGCCGGCCTGGTGTACCAGCTCGGCCAGCAGCAGCGAGGCGGACGGGTCCTTCTCCGACGGCTTGAGCACGAACGCGTTGCCACAGGCGATGGCGTTCGCCATCATCCACAGCGGCACCATCACCGGGAAGTTGAACGGGGTGATGCCGGCGACGACCCCCACCGGGCGCAGCACGGTGTGGACATCCACCCCCCGGGAGACCTCGGCGCTGTGCGACCCCTTCAGCAGCTGCGGGATGCCGCAGGCGAACTCGACGCACTCCAGGCCCCGTGCGACCTCGCCGAGGGCGTCCTCGTGGACCTTGCCGTGTTCACGGCTGACGGCGGCGGCGAGGTCGTCGCGATGGGTGTGCAGCAGCTCGCGCAGGCCGAACAGCAGTGTGGCGCGCCGGCTCAGCGATGACTGCGACCAGGTGCCGGCCGCCGTCACCGCGGCCTTGACCGCGCTGTCGACCACGGCCGCGGAGGCGAGCGAGACCTGTGCGGTCTGCTCGCCGCGCGCCGGGTCGTGGACGGGCCCCGTGCGGCCGGGCTCGTTGACGGCCCTGCCGTCGATCCAGTGTCCGATCGTCCTCACGCCGTCCTGCTCCCGCCTGGAGGTCTTCGGTCCGAGCTGGACGCCAGTATATAAGTGAGCACATACTTTGTGTCCAGACGTACGGCGGCTCCGGCCCAGGGTGGCGCCCGGCGGCCCCGGCTGCGGAGTTCCGCCCCCGATCCCTTGCCGACGCCTTTGTCGGCGGTTTCCGGAAAGTGGCGACGGTACATTCTGTGCGACTCGGATCTGGGTGTCGCGCTTCGCTTAAGCGGCGATTTTCGGATCTTTCCTGGTAAAGGAAAGAACGTCTGTCGGCGTTTCWCTGGCCATCCTACGGTGCCGGCTTCGGGGACTCGGCGAATCCGGCTGAGCCGGTTGATCCCCTGCTGGACCTGTGGTCGGAGTGTCGGTGGACCGGTCGGACAGCTTGGAGCGGACGGATTTGCCCGCCGCTCCGTGGTGTCGGTGTGTGGTGGTCAGTCGTTCTTCGGCGGGGATTTCGATGCTAGCGTGCGATGTATGGCGACTGCAACGGTGAACGGGCTGTCGATCTCCTATGAGGTCATTGGCGCACGGGGCCGGCCCTGGGTGATCACACCAGGTGGCAGGTACGGCAAGGATGCCGCCGGCATACGTGAACTCGCGGTGGCGCTGGCGGAGGAGGGTGAGCAGGTACTCATCTGGGACCGGCCGAACACCGGCGCGTCGGATGTGTCCTTCGACGGCGAGTCGGAGTCGGAGCTGCAGGCCGACGCCCTCGCCGGCCTGCTCGAACACCTCGGTATGGCCCCCGCGGTCATCGCCGGCGGGTCGGGCGGCTCCCGGGTCTCGCTGCTCACCGCCGCCCGGCACCCGCAGGTCGCGGCCGGCCTGGCCGTCTGGTGGGTCAGCGGCGGGGTCTACGGGATGATGAGCATCGGCGTCCACTACGCCAGCGGATCGTTCCAGGCGGCCTGGAAGCACGGCATGGCCGCGGTGGCGGAGCTGCCCGAGTGGCGGGAGCCGATCGAGCGCAACCCGGGCAACCGCGGGCGCCTCCTCGCCCAGGGCCGGGACGAGTTCCTGGCCACCATGGAGCGCTGGATGGCCGTGTACTGCCCGCGGGAGGGTGAACTCGTCCCCGGGCTGCCGGATGCGGTGGCCCGCGCGCTGGCGGTGCCCGCGCTGGTGCTGCGCAGCGGGGCGAGCGACATCCACCACCGGCGTGAGACGTCCGAGACGCTCGCCGCGCTGCTGCCGAACGCGGTGCTGCGCGAGCCGCCGTGGCCGGACACCGAATGGGCGGACCGGCACACCCCCGAGGCGGCGAAGGAGGGCCTGTTCGCGCGGTGGCCGCTGCTCGCGCCCGGTCTCCTGGCATGGGCCCGGGAGGCGCTCGCCTGACGGCGTCAGCCGATCCGCTTCCACCTACGCTGCTGGGATGTCACCCGTCTGGCTGCGATCTGACCCTGTCTCGGACTCTGTCGCTGGTCGCGGGGCTGGTGAAGCTGTTGCGGTAGGACTGCGGCGTGGTTCCGACCACCCGCCGGAACCGGTCGCGGAAGGCGGTGGGTGAGCCGAACCCGACCTGCGCGGCGATGCGGTCCACGGGATGCCCGGTGGCTTCCAGCAGGTGCTGGGCCCGGCGGATGCGGGCACGCAGCAACCACTGCAGCGGGGTCGTCCCGGCCTGCTCGCGGAAGCGGCGGTTGAGCGTGCGGACACTCATACCGGCGCGCGTGGCGATGTCCTGCAGGGTCAGGTCGTTCGCGCAGTTCTCGTCCAGCCACTGCAGCAGCGGCTCCAGCTCCGATCCTCGGGGGGTGGGCRCCCGGTCGTGCGCGATGAACTGGGCCTGCCCACCCTCGCGTTCCAGCGCCATCACCGACAGCCGCGCGGCGCTGGCCGCCACCGCGGAACCATGGTCGTTGCGGATCATGTGCAGGCACAGGTCCAGTCCCGCGGAGGCACCCGCGGACGTGAGGAACTGGCCGTTGTCCACGTACAGAACATCCGGATCCACCTTGACCGCGGGATGGAGGACGGCCAGCGTCTCCGCGGCCATCCAGTGCGTCGTCACCCGCAGCCCGTCCAGCAGCCCGGTCTCGGCCAGGATGAACGCGCCGGAGCAGATCGTGGCGATGCGGGTGCCGGCGGCCGCCGCGCGGCGCAGCGCGTCGAGAACGTTCCCCGGCGTGGGCAGGGGAGCCTCGCGCCCGGGCAGGATGATCGTGTCCGCCGCCGCCAGCGCGGCCAGATCCCAGCGCGGCGTGAGAGTGAACGTGGCGGTTTCCACGGTCGGGGCGGCGCCGCACACCCGCACGCGGTACGGCGCGCTGCCGTCAGGCAGCCGGGTGCGGCCGAACACCTCGATCGGGGTGGCCAGGTCGAACGCGACGACCCTGTCCAGCGCGAGAACGGCCACAGTGTGCATGGCACGAGCCTAGAAACCGGTGCGGGGCGGTTGGCCGGAACCCGTGGGAAGCTGGCAATCCAGCCACTCCTGGGCGCCGCTCCCGCTGGTTAGCGTTGCGGTCATGCCCGCACACATCGTGCTGTTCGACGGGTTCGACGGGTTCGACCCGTGGAACGGCCCTGCCTCCTCCGACGTGCTTGCGGGCCCCCGTGTGGCCCGCGGCCTCCGGGCGTTCGCACCGTGACGAAGTTTCTGCTTTCCGCTCATGTGCTCGCCGTCATCCTGGCGATCGGTCCGGTGACCGTGGCGGCGAGCATGTTCCCCGCCGTGACCCGACGGGTGCTGGCCGCGCCAGCAGGGGCGCTGGCCGCGCCCGAGGCGCCCGAGGCACCCGAGGCGCCCGACGTCACCGTGCTGCGGACCCTGCACCGCATCTGCCGGGTCTACGCCGCGGTCGGCCTCGCGGTACCGGTGTTCGGCGTGGCGACCGGAGCCAGCCTCGGGATCCTCGGCGACGCGTGGCTGATCGTCTCCGCGGTGCTCACCGCGGTGGCCGCGGTCCTGCTCGCCATAGTGATCCTGCCCCGCCAGGACGACATCCTCGCCGCGGCGAGCAAGGCCGAACCRCTGCACGAGAGGCTGCCCGCGCGGCTGGCCATGACCACCGGCGTGTTCAACCTGCTGTGGGCCACGGTGACAGTGCTGATGATCGTGCGGCCCGGCTCGACCACCGGAGCCTGAGGGACCGCCGTTCGATGGCGGTGCGGTGCGGGGGAGCCGGCGGGCGGTGCTCACAGGGTGCAGGGAGACGCTGGCCCTGGCGCCGCCGCTGTTGTCGTCGCCGCCGGGGCTGTGACGGGTGCGCGGGCGGTGGGCGCGGCGGCGGTGGGGGTGGCAGTCGTCATCGTCGGGGTGACCACGCCGGTGTAGCCGGAGCCGAGGATGAGGTGGATGCCGGTGATGCTCGGGTCGGCGCGGGTGACGGAGCCGGGCACCGCCGCCTGAACGGTCCACGCGGCCTGTTGCTGGCCCGGACCGTAGAGCACGCGCGACGTCGTGTACTCCGTGGAGTCCGCGTTGCGGGCGTTGACCGCGTGGAAGCCCTTCGCGGCCAGCACGGTCGTCACCTTCGTGGCCAGTCCGGCGGTGGGGGAGCCGTTGAGGACGGAGACGGTGACCTGCGCCGGCGGGACGGTCACGGGCCCCGGTGTCGCACCGGCGCCGGGGGCCCCTGGCACGGTGGTGTCCTCGGAGGCGACACCGTCGACGTGGCCGCCCATCGGGACGACGATGCGCGCGAGGTCTGCCGGGTCGTAGAGCTTCACTGACCCGAACGGAGGCAGTGTGCCGTTCTCCGGGTTCCCTCCGTCGGCGAGGCCGGGTGATCGCGTGGGCAGTGTCAGGACGTGCATCCCACCGGCGTCCTTCATCGACAGCGCGAGATCCTTGAGGTTGTCGAGGGAGGTGCCTTCGTCGAGGGTCACGGCGCCGGTTGCCGCGTCGACCAGCGCGGCCAACCTGAGCGGGTTCGTCAGGATGTCGCTGCTGGTGGCCTTGTGGAACACGGCGCCGAGAAACTGCTGCTGGCGGGCGATCCGGGCAAGGTCGCCCTCGAAGAAACCGTGACGCTGCCGGACGAAGGCCAGCGCCTGCCTGCCGTTCACGTGCAGCGTGCCCGGGCCGCCACGCCAGCCCGTCATCGAGTCGTCGGTGTTGGTGCTGACCCGCCAGTTGCCGTCGTCGTCCTCGAAGCCATCACGATAGGTCGACGGCAGCACGCAGACGTCGACGCCACCGATCGCGTCGGTGATCTTCATGAAGCCCGCCAGGTCGATCGCCACGTAGTGGTCGATCTGCATCCCGGTCAGCTTCTCGACCATCTTGACCAGCAGTTCCGGGCCGCCGTCGTGGAACGCCCCGTTGAACTTGCCCCGGTGCTGTCCGTGGGTCCTGCCGTCCGCGTCGGTGTACTCGGGGATCGTGACGAGGGTGTCGCGCGGGAACGAGACCATCGTGGCGGTCCCGTCCTCGGCGACGTGCATCAGAATCGTGCTGTCCGAGTGCTGGCCCGGCTCGTCGCCGAACTCGCCGTTCGTGCCGTCACGGCTGTCGTTTCCGACGAGAAGATAGTTCGCGACGTCATGGTCGGCGGACGAATGGTCCCGGCCCAGCCCCAGATCGACGCGTCGGAAGTTGTGCTCCGCGTAGGCGGAGACGGACCAGCCGCCCACACTGAACAGCAGCACTCCGAGGGACATCAGTGCCGCGAGCATGGTGCCGAGGCGTCCACCTGGGACACGGGCGCGCCGGGCGCGGCCGCCGGAGCTCCCGCCGACCCGCAGGCTCAGATGGGGTGGCAGCGACGAATCTTCCGACACGACGACATCCCCGCACTTCGCCCCATGTGCCCGATTGGTGACAATAAGCGTAGTGCGTCAGCCACTTCGGATGTCTGAGGGGGCGGGTCGCGGACTCTGCGGGTAGCGCGCCGCGATTCCGGAACGGCATCCGCCATCCCGATGCGCCGGCCGGCCGGGAGAACCTCAAGGTCGAGGTGGGAGACCGCCTCGGGAAGTGCGGTCAATGCTGTCTGTCTTACGTTCCGGAACGGTGCCGAGTCGGCGGTGGGTGAGCACCGGGAACTCGGCACGTACGGCGGACAGCCGGGCGGGGTCGAGCACGGCCCGCAGGACCGCGGGCTCGGTGTCGCCCCGGGCGAGCACCTCGCCCCACGGGCCGACCACGAGGCTCGTGCCCGCCATGGCGGTGCCGGCCTGGCTGCCCGCGACGTTGCAGGYGATGAGAAAGACCTGGTTCTCCACGACGCGCGCCCGCACCAGCAGCTCCCAGTGCTCCAGCCGCGCCAGCGGCCACGCGGAGACCACGACGACCAGCTCGGCGCCACCGTCGACCAGGAGCCGGAACAGCTCGGGGAACCGCAGGTCGTAACAGGTGGCGAGGCCCACGGTGCCGAGCCCGGTGGGCACGACGCGCACCTCGTCGCCGGCGGTGAGCAGCTTCGCCTCCGCCGACTCGTAGCCGAACAGGTGGATCTTCCGGTAGGTGCCGAGGACCGCGCCGTCGGGGCCCAGCAGGGCGGTGGTGTTGCACAGCGCGCCGTCGGGCGTGCGCTCGACGAAGCTGCCGGCGACGAGGTGCAGCCCGCGCTCGGCGGCCACCTCGCGCAGTGCGCCGACGGTCGGGCCGTCCAGCGGCTGCGCCTGCTCCTCGTACCGGTCGAAGTTGAAGTAGCCGGTGGCCCACAGCTCGGGCAGGACGACGAGGTCCGTCTCCCGCGGGTCGAGCGCGCGCAGCTGGCCGAGGACCCGGGCCACCCTGCCGTCGTGCTCCTCGTCGTCGGGGCAGGCGAGCTGCAGCAGCGTCACCCGCACCGGGGCGGCGGGGTCATGAACAGATGTCTGCGGTGTGGTCGTCAACAGCGCCTCACTCCGCCCAGGGCGGCAGCCCTTGTTCCACCGGGCCCGCGGGCCCGCCGTCGGTTCGCTACAGCCGGGTGAGGTCGATCCTGACCGGGAAGGGGGCGACCGTGTCGACGAGACCGGTGAAGACCTCACCGTGGTGGTAGGCCCTGGTGGCCGGGTCGAGCACGTGGGTGTGGACGACCGGGACGCCGGCGGGGGGCTGCTCGATCCGCCAGTAGTAGGAGATGCCGACCTTCGCGTACTGCTCGGCCTTGACGATGCGGTCGGTCGTCTCCGAGCCGGGGGAGACGACCTCGGCGACGAGCAGGATGTGCTCGG
This sequence comes from Parafrankia colletiae, assembly GCF_001854655.1. Classification (GTDB taxonomy): domain Bacteria; phylum Actinomycetota; class Actinomycetes; order Frankiales; family Frankiaceae; genus Parafrankia; species Parafrankia colletiae. The sequence continues at coordinate 54,806 of NZ_MBLM01000128.1, forward strand.
GGCGGGTCGGCGTGACGTCGATCGTGTCGGCGCGGTAGACGACCACGTCGGGGCGCCGGTTCGTCAGCGGGACGTCCTGCAGGCGGACGTCGAAGTCGAAGTCGGCGTTCCAGACCGGCCCGGCGGCGGCCTCCAGGGCGACCGCGAGGATCTTGACGAGCCGGTTGTGGCGTTTCGACGCGCTGGGGCTCACGACGACCATCCCGTCGACGATCTCGATGCCCGCGCACTGCTCGTCGGACCAGGAGTCGTACTGCTGCGCCGTGATCTGCTGGTGCATCCAGGCGGGAGCAATCATCTCGGCGGTGATGACGCGTCTCCTTCCGCGGGCCGGCCAGCGTCAGCCGTCCTAGCCAGGGTAACGCGCTCAGGCCCGCCCGGCGGGCCCCTCAGGCGTGCCCCGATGTGCCTCCGCAGGCCTTCGCGCGCCTAGGTGGGGGAGCCCCGGGAGTCGGGAGGGCCCGGGCTGTCGGCTCCGGCGATGAGGGCGAACACACGCTCGCGCCKCCTGTTCCAGCGGGCGGCCCGTTCTCCGGCCCGGGCCAGCTTCCGCTCGTCATAGGTGCGCCGGGCCCACGGGCTGCGCGGGGCGGCGAGCCGCGTCACGCCCCAGACTCCGATGACGGTCGCGAACACGCTGAACAGGGCCAGCCAGGGCTTGCCCTTGAGCGCGGTCAGCATGGTCAGGGCCAGGTTGACCAGGACGAACGCGACCACCGTCCACCGGGTCAGACGTTCGTCCCCGCTGATGTTGTCCAGCCCGAAGGGGGCGACCCGGAGCAGCAGAAGCCCGGTCAGCGCCGTGGCGACGATGACGGCGTCGACGGACGAACGGCCCTCCCTGGTCCAGTAGACGTCCTTCAGGTGGAGCAGCAGCGCGAACTCGTCGAGCACGAGGCCGGCCCCGATCCCGAAGACGAGGGCGAGGACGTCACGCCACGGACCGGTGGTGTCCGTGGCGAAACTGATCGTGCCGGTCGTGAGCACCATGAGCACGCCGAAGAACTCGTGATGCAGGTGCACGCCACCGGCCGAGACGTTCCCCGGCCACCACCGGACGTTCGCCCGGATGAGACGGGCGGATGTCCTGATGAACAGGAAACCGCCGACCAGGCCCAGGAGCAGGAGCAGCAACGGCTCGCGGCCGGTCCTGACGATCTGTTCGTGATACGAGCCGGTGAGCCAGGACCACTCCATGCGCGGAGTCTGTCAGCGGCGCGGGCCCCCGGCCGGCCATGACGGGTAGGACGGGTCGCGGCCGATGAAGCCGAGCAGGCGGGTCTGGGCATCCGAGCCGGCGGGGACGGCGACCCGCGGCCCGTACTGGCCCGAGCCGCGGATGACGTCCTCCATCTGCTCCATGCCACCGACCAGCTGGGCGCAGTAGTCGGCGTCGAGGCGGTCGTCCTGGCCGGTCGCCCGGGCCAGGTCCCAGGTGTGCATGAAGACGTCCGACGTGTAGATCATGTCGGTGGCCGCGGCCAGCGGACGATCGCCGAGGTGCGGGTTGCGCAGCACCAGCGTGGCCGTGGCCGGGTCGTCGAGGAGCCGCTGGACGGCCTCGGTGTGGACCTGCCAGGCGCGCACCGGGTCCTCCTCGACGGCCGGGCCGCGGCGCAGCACCGGCCCGCCGCTGCCCTCGACGAAGCCGGCGAACCAGGTGCACAGGTGGCCGACCACGTCGCGCGCCGCCCAGCCGGTGACCGGTGTGGGGGCGTCCCAGTCGTGGGTGCCGAGCACCCGGTCGGTGAAGGTGGCCGCGATCAGCCGGTGACGCTCGGCCGGACGGTCGGCGAGCGCCACCAGCGCCGCCGGGGACGCTGTCATCTCAGACGGCACCCGAGGAGACCAGCGCGGCGAGCTTGGCGTAGCCCTCGTTGACGCCGGTCTCCATGCCGCCGCGCAGCCAGGCGTCCCGCGCCTCGAAGCTGTCGACCAGGGACTGGGCGTGCAGCCGGGTGCGGCCGTCGCCGAGGTCCTCGAACCACAGCGTCTCGAGCGCCACGCCGTCCGGCTCGGCCTCGAAGGTGAAGGTCTGCACGAGCCGGTCGGGACGGATCTCGTGGAAGCAGCCGCGGAACCGGAACTCCTGACCGTCCCGGCGGGCGACGTAGCGCCAGCTGCCGCCACTGGTGGCGTCCCAGTGCTCGATCGTCACGTCCAGACTGTCCGGCCCGACCCAGCGGACGAACAGGGCGGGGTCGGTGTGCGCGCGGAAGAGCTGCTCGGGGGTGGCGGCGAAGTCCCGCGTCATCCGGATCACCGGCACGGTCGGGTCGGCCTCGATCCGGGTCGTCTCGGCGGTGGCGGTGCTGCTGCTGTGGTTGCTCATCAGGCTGTTTCCTCCAGTGGTTGTTCGTCGTTCGAGGTGCCTTCGTTCATTGCGGCCAGGAGCGTGTCGAGGCGGCGGTAGCGCTCCTCGGCGCAGCGGCGGTAGCGCTCGATCCACCCTGTCATCAGGTCGAACACCTCGGCCTCAAGGTGCACGGGGCTGCGGTGCGCCGGCCCGGCCCTGCTGACCAGACCCGCCTGTTCGAGAACCTTCAGGTGCTTCGACACGGCCTGGACGCTCATGTCGTAGGGCGCGGCGAGCTCGCCGACGGTGGCGTCGCCCTCGGTCAGCCGGGCGACCAGATCCCGCCGCGTCGGGTCCGTGAGTGCCGCGAAGAGCCGCGACAGCTGATCCACACCCACCTCCCTCAACCATTCGGTTGACGATGACCCTAGGTGCCCGTACCGAGGACGTCAACCATCTGGTTGAGATTTATTGYCGCCGCGGACGGTGGACGGAGGAGCAGCCCGGTCTCCCCACGGTTCAGGTGCGCCGGATCTCGGTCTGCCACCACTCGTCGAGAAGGGCGTGCAGCAGCCAGGTGAAGGAGTCGCGGATCGTCCCGTCCGGGTCAGGATCATCGAGCGTCTTCCCGAGCGGCCAGTCGTCGGACCGGTAGACGAGGATCTCGCCGGCTCTGGTGTCCCGCACCCGGACGACGACCTCGCACATCGGGCCCGGCGGCCCCGGCGGGTCGGGCGCCATGGCSCCGGTCAGAGCGATCTCCACAGCGACCGGCTCGTAGGAAAGTTGGAATCCCGGCCGTACGTCCGCGAGGGACGCCTGCAGTCGGGCAAGAATGTCGGGTCCTTCCGGCAGCACCAGCATCATCCCCGATCTCGGTCCGACTTCGGCATGTGTGAGCGACTGGGCAGGGCGACGACAGGACGGACACGGTTGTCACCTTGACCGGGAAACGGCGCGACCGGTCGGCCTCGCAGCGCGGACCGYGGGCTGCCCGCCGGCACCCGCCTGGAGAGGACCACCACCACCTTCTCTCAGCGAGAGYGGCCGAGCGGCCGATTCCCTCTGGCGGGATCGGGCGACCCCTGCTCTATGGGGCGACCTGACCCGGCGGCGGGCAGCCCGCGGTCGGCGCCTGTCCGGTCGCCGTTTCCGGCTGCCGTTCCCGGGTRCTGCTTCCGGTTGAGGTGACGCTGCTGTCTGAACGGTCCTGTCACTGGTCGGACGGGCGGGTGGGGGTCGGGACGGCCGGTCCGGGGCGGCGTCCGGGGTCAGTGGCCGGGCGGGTGGACGTCGGGGGTGTGGGTGGGATGCCGATCGTCGACCAGGGCAGTCTTCGGGCACCGCCGTCGGTGGAGGCTGCGGGTTCGTCAGGCCGTTGACCAGGGCTTCTCGCGCCCCTGCCGGGCGTGGGAAGTAGCCACCCGAGACCTGGGGGGCGGGTGGTGTCTCTTCGGGGCCACTGCCCGCGAAGGCTTGCGGAACGGTCGTCGCCTTGATCCGTCAAGGGCCCGGCGGAGACGGACACAGGTGGCCCTATAGGAGCGGAAACGCAACACACGACCTCACGGCGAGAAACCAGCCACCGTGTCAGATCCACCGGATGCGACCCTCGGGAACCAGACCGCGACCAGCGCTGCCTCCGCTGCCCGGCGAGGTCGCCCAGTCGCTGATCTCGCTGAGGAGGATTGACCACCCCGCTCCCGTCGGCCGCGGCGGCAGGAGACGATCGACAGCCCGATGTCACAAGCGGGCTTGCGGCGGTGCTGTATGGCTATGGACCTGATACGGCACGGGCAGGCGGCGGGCGTCCCCGCTCTGGCGGGCCCCGGGGCGGCTGCCGCCGTGGCCGCCGGCAGTCGGGACGGGACGGAGGGGAGAACCGGGCGGATGGCGCTTCCCCGCCCTGCGCGCGGCACGGCGGTGCGCGGCACGGCGACCCACGGCGTCGAGGTGCGCAGCGCGGCGGGCGGTGTGGCGCACGTACGGCCCGACCTGGACGAGGTGTTCCGCCGTGACTACCGGGTGGTGGTCGGGGTGGCCGCGGGCGTGCTCGGCGACCGGCACCAGGCGGAGGACGTCGCCCAGGAGGTCTTCCTCTCCTTCAACCGGTCGTCGGTGCCGGCCGCGCAGACCCGCGGCTGGCTCTGCGTCGCCGCCGCCCACACCGCGCTGAACCACATCCGTTCGCACCGGCGCCGCGCCGGGCGGGAGGAGACGGCGGCCACGGTCGCGCATGCCGTCGGCGTGCCCGACGTCGCCGAGGCCGTGGTCCTGCGGGACGAACATCGCCAGGTGCGCGCCGCCCTCGCCCGGCTCCCGCGCACCCAGGCCGTGGCGCTCGTCCTGCGACACAGCGGCCTGAGCTACGCCGACGTCGCCACCGCTCTCGACATGTCCCCGACCAGCATCGGTACCACCGTCCGCCGTGCCGAATCCGCCCTACGAAAGGAGCTGCACCGTCATGGGTCACACATCTGACGGCGTGCTGCGTCGGCTGCTCGACGAGCCGGCCGGGGTGGCCGACGCCGACCGCGAGCACACCGCGAGCTGCCCACGCTGCCTGGCCGCACTCGCCACCATGCGCGAGGACGCCGCCGTCGTCCACGCGGCACTGGCCGCCGCCGGCAGCATCGCCGGCACCATCGCCGCCCCCGTCGACGAGGACGCCGCCTGGCACCGCCTGGTGGCCGCGGCACCCGCGGCATCCGCGGCGGCAACCGGCCGCCCGGCCGCCCGCTCCCCGCGCCGCCGGCGGGTGGGGCAGTTCGCGCGCCGCCCGATCGTCGCCGCCCTGGCCGCCTCCGTCGTCATCGCCGGGGCCGGAACCGCCGCGGCCAACGGCTGGCTGCAGATCTTCCAGACCGAGCGGGTCGCGGTGATCGGCCTGCGCGCCTCCGACCTGGTCGCGCTGCCCGACCTGAGCGCGTACGGCGAGCTCGAATGGAGCCAGCAGCCCGCCCTGCGGGAGGTCGACGACGCGGCGGCCGCAGCCGAGCAGACCGGTCTCGACGTCCCCGACGTCGAACATCTTCCCCGTGGCGTCGACGGTCAGTCGCTGATCCAGGTGAGCGACGAGGCCGAGGCCGTGTTCACCTTCTCGACGCAGCGCGCCGCGCAGGCGGCCGCCGCCGAGGGCCGCCCACTGCCGCCCGTCCCGCCCGGCCTGGACGGATCGCGGGTGCGGTTGACCGCCGGCCCGGGCGTGGCGCAGATGTGGCCCTCCACGAGTGGCGCCCCCGCGCTGATCGTGGGCCACGCCGTCGCACCCAGGGCGTTCTCCTCCGGTGTCCCGTTCGGGACGGTCCGCGACTACGTCCTGTCCCTGCCCGGCCTGCCCGACGAGGTCGCGGCGCAGCTGCGCACCTACGCCGCGGACGGCACCACCCTGCCGCTGCCGGTGCCCAGCGACGAATTCACCACGAAGCCGGTGGACGTCGACGGCACTCCCGCGACCGCGCTGGCCAGCCGGGACGGCACCTTCGCCGCGGTCGTCTGGGTGAACGGCGGCGAGCTGTTCGCCGTGGCCGGCTCGCTGTCCACCGACGAGGTCCTCACGACGGCCCGGGAGCTGCGGTGACCTCCCCGACCCCTGCGGCCATGGCCGCCACCGCCACCGCCACCGACGTCGACGAGGCGACGCTGCGTACGACGGCACGCCTGGTCGAAGGCCTGCAGCCGTCGCCCGCCGTCTGGAGCTCCGGACTGCGCAAGCGGTACGGCCGGCGCACCGCCGTCGAGGACGTCTCCCTGGAGGTCGGCCGCGGGCAGGTCGTCGGCCTGCTCGGTCCCAACGGGGCCGGCAAGACCTCGGTGATCAAGATGCTGCTGGGCCTGGTCCGGCCCGACGCGGGGGAGGTGCTCCTGCTCGGGCGGCCAGCCAGCGACCCGGCTGCCCGCGCCCGCGTCGGCTACCTGCCGGAACTCTTCCGCTACCAGCCCTGGCTGAGCGCCACGGAGGTGCTGACCCTGCACATCCGGCTCTCGGGTGCCGACGTGACCGCGCGGGAGCGGCAGGCCTGCCTGGCCCTGGTCGGCCTCGCCGAGCGCGCCGGCGACCGGGTCGGCGGCTTCTCCAAGGGGATGCAGCAGCGGCTCGGGCTCGCCGTCGCCCTGATCGCCCGGCCCGAGCTCGTGATCCTCGACGAGCCGACGAGCGCGCTGGACCCGCTGGGCCGTGCCGACGTCCGCGACATCGTCCTGGACCTGCGCTCCCGCGGCGTCGCGGTGCTCCTCAACTCGCACCTCATCGGCGAGGTCGAACGGGTCTGCGACCGGGTCGTGATCCTCGACCGCGGCCGGGTGGCGGCGGCGGGCACGCTGCGTGAGCTCCTCGGCCAACGCGAGCTCCGGCTGCGGCTGACGGACGTCTCCCCGGCCGCGCACCGCTGCCTGACCGCGGTCGGCAGCGTCGAGCGATCGGGCGACTGGTTCACGCTGGTGCTGCCGCCGGACCCCGCAGACCCGGACCCGGACCTGGGTACGGGCACAGGCAACGGATCGGGTGGCGCGGCAGCGGACGTCGTCCCGGGGCTGGTGGCCGAGCTCGTCGGCCTGGGAACACGGGTGCACGCCGTCGAGCCGGCGCGCATCAGCCTGGAAGAACGGTTGCTCGGCATCCTGCGCGCCGGCTCCGCCGACCGACCGGAGGACACACGATGACAACCCGACTGTCCCCGCCCGGAGCGGGCGCCCCGCCATCCGCGGCAACGCCATCCGCGGCAACGCCACCCGCGACCGCGTCGGGACGGCTGCCGCGGGCCCGGCTGGGAACGGTCCGGACGGTGCTCACCATCGCGGCGCTCACCCTGCGGGAGGCCTCGCGGCGCCGGGTGATGCTGGCGCTGGCGGTACTCACCGTGCTGCTGCTGACGCTGAGCGGCTGGGGCTTCTCCCGGTTGGCCGCCGAGTCCGACTCCGGCGGGCTGACCACCGGTGAGCGGTTGCTGGCGTCCTCCGAGATCCTGAATCTCGTCATGTTCGGGCTCAGCCTGATCGCCGCGCTGGGCACGGCCTTCCTCGCGGGCCCGACGCTCGCCGGCGAGACCGAGTCGGGTATCGCGCTGGCCGTGCTCGCCCGGCCGATCCGGCGGTCGGCGTTCCTGCTGGGCAAATGGCTCGGCCTGGTGGCGTTCGGCAGCATCTACACCGTCCTCGCCGGGCTCGCGCAGTGCGTCGTGGTCAAGGTGACGGCCGACTACTGGCCTCCGCAGCCGGCGTCGGCCCTCGCCCTGCTCGCCGCGCAGGTCGTGGTGCTGCTGACCCTCGCGCTGCTGCTGTCGACGGTCGTCTCCCCGATGGCCTCGGGTGTGGTCTCGGTCGGTCTCTTCGGCGCCACCTGGGTGGCCGGTGTCGTCGGCGGCATGGGTGTGGCGCTCCACAACGAGAGCATGGAACAGGTCGGTGCCGTCTCGCGGATCGTGCTGCCCACCGACGGCCTGTGGCGCGGGGCGATGCACGGATTCCAGGACCCGTCGGTGCTCCTCCAGCTCAGCGGGGGAGATCTGGCGGCGTTCCCGTTCCTGAGCGTGTCGTCTCTGACCGGTGTCTATCTCGCATGGTCGGTCGTGTGGGTGGCCATCATCTGGGCACTGGCGGCGACATCCTTCCAGCGCCGAAACCTGTGAACCCGAGCGCCATCGGTGTTGCGCTGGAACCTACGGTCATACCCGGTTCGTAGGGAAGGCAAGGGCCACTCCCTGATGATCGGAAAATGCCCCGATGTGATTTCTGGTCACATTCTCTCTCGATTCCTGGCGGGAGTTCTGTTTGTTTCTTTCCTCTCCTCCTGTCGCCCAGGTGAGTACGCGACGGGGGAGGATGTCTGTAAGGAGACGAACAGGCGTCTCGCTGAAAGCCTGAATGATCTTCCCGTGCTCGATCTGCATCCCACCGGTACGGTGCTACGCGAGCAGAGTGCCGGGTGTGGGTACGAGACCGCGCAGGCGGCGCGGGCCTACGGGCCCGTGGCCTCGATTGATGAAGTAATGCAGTTCTATCGCGAGGTCCTTCCCCCGGAGGGCTGGCACCTCGAATTTGACGGCGGGGCTCCCGCCCCCCATGGCTCGCCTGCTACTGGACGAGTCCTTTGCTTCTCCCAAGCCAGGTCCGTCGAAGGAGTCCCCGCGATTTTGTCAGTATGGTCCGACGTCGACGTCGACGCGTCCGGCAGCGACCGGCTGCCTTCCAGTGACTTCGGTCTCATCGTGACCGCGACGCGCGAAGATGAAAATTCGACGTTCTGCTAGTGCCGTGTCAGCCTCGCACGGGTCCGGCGGCCCAGGCGATCCGGGACAGGCCCGCGACGGTGGTGATCCCGGTGTTCATGGTGACGCTGTTCCGGGTGTAGACGGCCATCACGTAGTCGCGCCCGCCGCCGTGCACGTGGGCCAGGCTGTCGATCACCCAGCCGCCGTCGTACGGCAGCCAGCCGTTCTTGATCTCCACCGCGACACCGGACGGCACGCCTGCCGTCAGACCCCACCGCTGGGAGGAGACAACGCTGCGAAGCAGCTCTCTGGCGGTGGTCCGGGCGGCGGCTGACAGCGTCCGGTTGGGGTAGGCCACCGCGCGCAGGACGGCGAGCTGGTCGCGTGCCGTGGTCTTCGTCAGGCCCCACTTGCCGCCGGCGCCGGCGGTGGTCGAGGTCATTCCGAGGCGGCGGAAGAAGGCGTTCATGCCCGCTGTACCCCCGGCCTGCCGCCAGAGCGTGCTGGCCGCCGCGTTGTCACTGACCGAGATCATCTTCCTGGCGAGCGTCGTCTGGGCGGCGGTGAGCCGGCCGCTCGTCCCGGTCTTCGACAACAGTGCCGCCAGGATGTCCAGCTTGACGGTGCTGGCGGTCTCCCAGCCCGTCCGGGACGAGTTGCCGCTGACGACGGTCGCCCCGGAGCTGGCGTCGTACAGGGCGACACTGACCGCGCCGGGCCTCCCGGTCAGGTAGGTGCGGAACCGCGCCGCGAGCGCGCTCGCGGTCGTGCCGTTCGCCGCGAGCGACGTGCGTGCGGACGCGGCGCTCGCCGGGCCCGTGGCGGCTGTGGCGGCTGTGGCGGCTGTGGCGCCGGACGTCAGCAACAGGGCGACCACGCTGCCGAGAACGGCGAGYCGCCGGCGAGTGCCTGAAGTAACTGGTCGGTGACTGAAATGCCCGTCTGGGCACCTTCTGTTGGCCATGTCCGATGTCTACGGACACAAAATCAGTCCAGACATGTACCTCACGTTAATCAGTGTAAATTGCTTTACACGGAAAGTGTTGATGGTGATGCCAAGGGTGTCCAGGTCCTCGGGCGGCCTCGGGTTCGCCGCACGGCACCCCGGCACGCCGGCGCCTGACGGAGCTCGGGAGAGAAGGGCTGTTCAGGACAGCAGTTCGCGGATGTCGTCGGCGTCCAGTGCGGTGCCGGTGAAGTCGCCGCTGTCCATGACTCCGGAGAACAGGCCGGCCTTGCGGGCTTTCAGAGCCATGACCTTCTCCTCGATGGTGTCCCTGGCCACGAGCCGGTACACCATGACGTTGCGGGTCTGGCCGATGYGGTGCGTGCGGTCGACCGCCTGGGCCTCGGTGGYCGGGTTCCACCAGGGGTCGAGCAGGAAGCAGTAGTCCGCCTCGGTCAGGTTCAGCCCGGATCCGCCGGCCTTGAGGCTGATGAGGAAGACCGGGGCCTGTCCCTCCTTGAACCGGCGGAGGACCGCGGCCCGGTCGCGGGTCGCGCCGTCCAGATAGCAGTGTTCGATGCCGTCCGCGTCGAGCGCCTCCTGGACCCGGCCGAGGAAGCGGGTGAACTGGCTGAAGACGAGCGCGCGGTGCCCGCCGTCGGCGACGTCCCGCAGCTGTTCGAGCAGCACGTCGATCTTGGCGCTGGGCAGCTCGTCGTGGGCGTCGTCGACGAGTCCGGCGTGCAGACTGAGCTGCCGCAGCGCGGTGAGCGAACGCAGGATGGTGAACCGGTTGCGGTTCATGTCGCCGATCAGGCCCAGCACCTTCTGCCGTTCGCGCTGCAGGTGGGTCTGGTAGATCCGGCGGTGGCGGGGGTGCAGGTCGACGTCGAGGATCTRCTCCTGCTTCTCGGGAAGCTCCGGGGCGACCTGCTCCTTGGTCCGCCGGATCATCAGCGGCCGGATCCGGCGCCGCAGCTGCCCCAGGCGTTCTGCATCGCCCTGTTTCTCGATCGGGCGGGCGAAGTAGTCGTGGAACCGGGTCCGGTTCGGGAACAGGCCCGGCGCGGTGATCGACAGCAGCGACCACAGCTCCATGACGTTGTTCTCCATCGGCGTCCCGGTGACCGCCAGCTTGAACGGCGCCGGCAACAGACGCGCGCACTGGTAGGCCTTCGCCTGATGGTTCTTGACGGTCTGCGCCTCGTCGAGCATCAGGCCGGCCCAGGAGGCGGCGGCATAGGCCTCGATGTCGAGCCGGAAAAGCGTGTAGGACGTCACGACCACATCGGCGGCGCCCACGAGATCGGCGAGGGTCCCACCGCGGCGGCGCAGAGTGTCGGTGACGACGGCGACCCGCAGCGTGGGCGCGAAGCGGGCAGCTTCGGAGGCCCAGTTCGTCACCACGCTCGTCGGCGCGACGATGAGGAAGGGCGGGAGCGCCGGATCGGTCTCGCGGGCGTGGCAGATCAGGGCGAGTGACTGCACCGTCTTGCCCAGGCCCATGTCGTCGGCGAGGATGCCGCCGAGCTGGCACTCCCACAGGAAGCTCAGCCAGCGGAAGCCGTCAGCCTGGTAGGGCCGCAGGTCGGCTCGCAGCGTCTCCGGCGGATCCTGCGCGCCGGCTGTGGGGAGCTCCAGCAGGCCGGTCACCTGGCGGCGCCACTGCTCCGCCTGGCGGACGACGACGCCGACGCTGACGAGCTCCTCCCACAGCCCGGCCTGGAAGCGACTGATGCGCAACGGCCCGCCGGGGGCGTCCTGCAGGGCCTTCGCCTCCTCGACCAGACGGCGCAGGCTCGACAGCTCCGGCCGATCCAGACCGAAGTAACTGCCGTCCTCGAGGAGCAGGTGCGACTCCCGCCGGCTCAGTCCCGCCAGGATCGCCGTGAACGGCAGCTCGCGTCCGTCGAGGGTGACGGCGACACCGAGATCGAACCAGTCCGGGTCGCCCGGCACGGCATCGGTGGAGACCTCGATCCGCAGCTCGTCGCCGACCTCGCGGTAGTCGACGGGACGCCCCCCGATCTCGACGGTGATCCCGTCATGGGCCGACAGCACCGGCAGCAGTTCGGTGGCGAACCGCATCGTCTCGACCCCGCTGAGCCGGACGGACGAAGCCGGAACGACTTCCGCACCCGGCGGCAGCAGCCGCCCGGCGGCGGGCGGCAGGTTCAGACCGGCGAGGATCTCCGTCTCAGCGGCCCTGTCGCGATACTGGTCGACACGTCCGCCGCCACCGACGTCGCCGCGGCCATCATGAGCGTTGCCGTTGCCGTTGCCGTCGTGGTCGCTGTCGTCGCGGTGCAGCGGTGCGCGCAACCGCACGTCCCCGACCGCGTAGTCCCACTCCCAGCCGATGTCGACGGTGTGCCCGGGGCCGAAATCCACCCGGGCGACCAGGGCCGGCGGCGTGATCACCGGCGGCTCGAAGGAGCCGTCGCTGGAGACGACCCGAGCCAGCCGGCGCAGACCGGGGTAGAACTCGGCCACGAACCGCGCCCGCCCGCTCGCCGGGACGCGCAGGCTCCTGTTCTCCACGGCCATCCGCGCCAGTGCCGCCGGCACGGGCGCGGTCAACCGGGCCAGCCGGATACGCCAGTCCTCCGGGCGGTCCGACGCCGCGACCGCCGCCCGGTCGACACCGACGACGCCATGATCGCCGATGAACGCGAACGGTGCGACGGCCACACCCGACTCGGCCATCGTCAGCAGCGGACCGACCGTGAGCGCCGCCGCCGGCGAGGAGCCGGTGATATCCAGGCAGAGCTCGGCGGAGCCGTACGGCTCGATATCACCGAGCCGTTTGCGCCCGTGCACCAGTCGCACCCCGGCCGCCGCGGCATCGTCGAGCAGCGGCCATATCCGGGGGCTCGTGAACGCACTGAAGTCGAGATACTTCTCGTCGCCGTAGGAATAGGCGCCGTAGCCGGTATCGTCCTGACCGGCCAGGTAGACGGCGTAGATCTCCCGCAGGATACGTACGTGCTCCTCGACATAGCTGTCCCGTTGGTAGTGCCTGTCGGGCGCGTGCAGCTTCGACCAGGAAAGCGCGTTGACCCAGGTGGTCTTACCGGGCTTCACCACCCGTGCGAGCACGCTCAGCAAGGGCCAGCCCTGCCCCGACCGGGCCGCCGGCGTCTCGGCGGAAAGCGTCAGCTCGACGGCGAGCGGCGTCGCTTCGTCTGCCCCAACCCCGGCCGAGTGATCGCGCAGCAGGTCTGCGAGCGACGAGGCCCAGCCCTGCGACGCCCCGGCGCCGGGCCGGCGGGGCGGGTTGTGCCTCGCGGCCTGCTCGGCCGCCGTCAGCACGAGCGCGACCGCATGCTTGCAGTCGACGCCCACCGGGCAGCTGCACTGGGAATCGTCAAAGCACCACGGCCCTCGAGACCGCAGGACGGTGAAATACACGGTGGTCACATAGCGCTGCCCGTGGCTCCCCGCCACCAGGCCGTGGAGCGCGTTTCCGGTCGATCGCCAGGAAAGCTCGACCACGGCGCCCTGCTGCGCGTACTGGGTACCCCGCCGGTAGGTGGCATCGCCGACAGTGGCACGCAGGTCACTCCGGTCGACGCTCTGCAGCTCCGCGGGCAACATGCCCTCGACGCTAACAGCGTCCCGGCCGGCCCTTTCCTTGCACTTCGTGAAGACCACGCAGGTGGACACAGTGCTCTCCGTCGGCGTCGCCCAGCGTCCGGTCGGTCCGCGGCCAGGGAAGCCCGCCAGCCATGCTGCCGAGTCAGTCGGCGTGGGGGAGGAGGTTCGACAAGCTCGCCGTCCGCTACGAGGCCACGATCCACCTTGCCGCGATCAACGAAGGGCTCCGGCCGCTGACCGGGATCCGGCTGTCATGCTGAACCCGGAACCGTCAGTGGGACAGGAGGCAGGGTGATGGACGCCGAGCGCTACCGCGCCGACAGCGAGAACGGCGACCACGCGCACGACCCGTCAGCACGTGTGCTGACGAGGCTGATCGCGACCCTCGACCAGACCGGCAACACCTTCGTCGTGATCCAGCCCGACACCGCCGACCCGGCCTGGTTCACCTCCGCCGTCCTGCTTGACTCCCTCACCTACGAAGTCGAACGCTGCGACCACCGCACCGGCGAACACACCACAACCACCATGACGAACCCCGCCACCATCGCCCACGACCTCACCGCCTGGATGACCAGCCGCCAGCCAGACGCCCAGCCATCCAGGTCAAAGCACGTCCAGAACCGGGCCCGCGGCGGCGCAAGGCCCGAAGCCTAGGGTGCTCGGCGAGCGTAGCCGCGGACGAACAGGCCGACAGCGGAGCGCAGAGCCGTGTCGAGAGCTGGGTCGTCGATCGTGGGCGGAGTGTGGACGGCGAAGGTGCCGAGCTCCGTCATCTCCCAGACGGTTCCGTTCACGAGGGCTATGAAGTGGCCTGCGGCGCGGGCGGGATCATCGATGCTCAGCACGCCGCCGTGAGCGAGGCGAGCGAGCTGGCCGATCAGCTCGGACCACACCGGTGTCGCGACGCGCTGCCGCCAGAGCTGCATCAGCTGGGGATGACGGGGGCCCTCGGTCTGGAGTAGCAGGCGCAGGGCCGCCGTGCGTGGGTGCAGAAAGGTTGCCATGATCCGGCGCGCAAGCTCGTTCAGGTAGACCTCGGGGTCCGGCAGGTCGCTGGGAAAGTGTGCCGTCGCCTCGCGCAGGGTGCCCAGTGTCGCGGTGAGGTGCTCGTCGATGGCGCTGAGGAACAGCGTCTCCTTGTCGCCGAAGTGGTTGTAGACGGTCTGGCGGGAGACCGGTGTGGCCGCGGCGACGTCCTCGAGTGTCGTGGCCGCGTAGCCCTGGCGGACGAAGAGGTCGAGCGCCGCCGACATGATCGCCTCCCGCTTGGCGGGCCGGCCGCGTGCAGGTGCCCTCGACGTCCGCCGAGTCCCCGGCGCCCCCGGCGGCTCTGGAACTCCCGTGGACACCCGTCCACCCTAGACTTGGACAGTCGTGTCTAAAATTTGAGGCATGCCCGTCCAGCTATCTGTGCGGAGAGCTGCGCTGAGCGCGTGGTCCGCGTGCCACCTGGCGAAGGAGACGATGTGTCCGAGTCCGAACGTCCCCACACGGTTGTCATCGGTGCCGGCCCAGCCGGGCTGACGGCCGCCTACCAGCTCGCGGCCCGCGGCGCCCCTGTGACGGTCTTCGAGGCCGACGACGTCGTCGGCGGGATAAGTCGAACCGTCGTGCGGGACGGGTGGCGGTTCGACATCGGCGGTCACCGTTTCTTCACCAAGGTGTCGGCGGTCGAGGCGCTCTGGAACGAGATTCTGCCCGAAGAGGATTTCCTGCTCCGTCCCCGCATGAGCCGGATCTACTACCAGGGCAGGCTGTACGACTATCCGCTGCGAGCGTTGAATGCTCTGCGAAACCTGGGACCGTGTGAGGCGGCTCTCGCGATCGGCTCTTATCTGTACGCCCGCGCGCGCCCACCGAAGGACCCGGACGCAAACTACGAGTCGTGGCTGGTCGCCCGGTTCGGATGGCGCCTGTACCGGACGTTCTTCAAGACCTACACGGAGAAGCTGTGGGGGATTCCGGTGAGTGAGATGCCCGCCGACTGGGCCGCTCAGCGGGTCAAGAACCTCTCCCTCTCCTCGGCGATCGTCAACGCGGTCCTCCCGAAGCGGAACCAGAAGGAGATCACCAGTCTTATCGAGGAGTTCCGCTATCCGAAGTACGGGCCCGGCATGATGTGGGAGGAGGCTGCCCGCAAGGCTGAGAAGATGGGCGCGGGCGTCGTCCTGAACTCGGCCGTGACGGCGATCCATCGGGCGGACGGGCGGGCCGTCGCCGTCTCCGTCACCTCCGCGGCCGGGGGGCCGGATCGGGTGCCAGCAGACCAGGTGATCTCCTCCATGCCGATGTCCGCGTTGCTCACCTGCATGGATCCGCCCCCGCCGGTCGAGGTGCTGGAGGCCGCGAACGACCTGCGTTACCGCGACTACCTGACGGTCGCCCTGGTCGTGCCGCAGGAGTTCGGTTTCCCGGACAACTGGATCTACATCCACGACCCCGGTGTGCGCGTCGGCCGTATCCAGAACTACGGATCATGGTCGCCGTACCTGGTGAAACAGGGGCGCACCTGCCTCGGTCTGGAGTTCTTCGTCTTCGAGGGCGACGAGATGTGGACGATGCCGGACCAGGACCTGATCGCCCTGGGCGCCGCGGAACTGGAGACCCTCGGCCTGGTCCGTCCGGGTGCGGTGGAGGCCGGCTATGTGGTGCGGGTACCCAAGGCATATCCGACGTACGACCAGTTCTACCGCCGTAACGTCGACCTGATGCGAAGCTGGCTGGAGGAGAACACGCCCAATGTCCACCCGGTGGGGCGCAACGGCATGCACCGCTACAACAACGCCGACCACTCGATGCTGACCGCGATGCTCACCGTGGAGAACATTCTGGACGGCTCGGGGCACGACGTGTGGACCGTCAATGTGGAACAGGAGTATCACGAGGAGAAGGGTGCGGCCGAAGTAACGGGAGAGTCCCGGGGCGCCACGGGAACCGGCCGCGGCGCGCCTGTCATCCCGCGGTGAGACGGGTAGGGGCTGGTTCGTCGGGTTCTCCGCCGAAGGTCCGGGATGGCAGACTCGGTGGCGATGACTCGTTCGGGGGCCCAGGYCGGGGGCGTGCGGGTGCGGCGGATCCGGGCGGATGACGCCGGGGTGCTGCGGGAGGTCCGGCTCGCGGCGCTGGCCGACGCACCGGAGGCGTTCTGGCGCACCTACGACGACGAGGTTGCCCGGCCGGTGGCCGACTGGGAGGCCCGGGCACGGCTCGGCGCGTCCGGGGAGGCCGATGCGACGTTCCTGGCCGAGCGGGACGGCCTGGTGATCGGTTCGGTGTCGGCACACACCCCCTCCGCGGCGCGGGACCTGCGCGAACTGGCGGCGATGTGGGTGGCGCCCGCGGCCCGTGGCTCGGGCGTTTCGGACGCACTGGTGACTGCGGCGCTGGGCTGGGCCCGCGTTGTCGGCGCAGCCGGTGTCCGGTTGTGGGTCGTGCCGACGAACACCCCGGCCCGCCGGATGTACGGCCGGCACGGGTTCGCGGTGGTCGGCGGTCCGGAGCCGGTGACGGACGATCCGGCGGTGAAGGTCTACGTGCCGATGCTGCTGACCCTGGACGGCACCGCCACCGCGGACGCGGACTACCGGGAACGCTCCTGCTCCCCGTGGTCACCACCGACCTCCGGCGAGGACTGAGCGCCAGTACCCCGGCCGCCTCGCCGGTCAGCTGGCGGTTGACCGGGTGCGTGCGTCCCGTGGGGCCTGCTGCCGCACCGAGACGGGGAGGCGTTCGGGGCCGCGCAGGATGACGTTCGGCTTGTAGTCGGGCTCGTCGGTGTGCGGGTCGAGGGTGATGCCGCGCTCGATCAGCCGCCGGAGCAGGATCTCCATCTCCAGCAGGGCGAGCCCGGCACCGAGGCAGAAGTGGACGCCCAGGCTGAACGCGAGGTGCCGCGGCGCGGGGGCCTGCCGCCGGTGGAAGCGGGTGATGTCGAGGCGGTCCGGGTCGGGGTAGGCGGCCGGGTCGCGGTTCGCCGCGGCGAGCAGGACCGCCACCCCGGTGTCGGCCGGCAGGGCCCGGTCGGCGAGCTCGAGGTCGGTGAGGGCATCGCGGGGGATCAGCTGGATCGGTGCGTCGAAGCGGAGGAGCTCCTGGACGGCGCTGGGGATGAGTTCCGGATCGGCGTGCAGCGCGGCGAGCTGGTCGGGGCGGCGCAGCAGGGCGAGCAGGCCGTTGCCGATCAGGTTCACGCTGGTTTCGTGACCGGCGTTCAGCAGCAGGTTCCCGGTGCCGTGGAGCTCGGTGTCGCTGAGGCCGTCGCCGTTCTCGTCGACCGCGGCCAGCGCGCTGATCAGGTCTGCCGCCGGGTGCTCGCGCCGGGCGCGGGCAAGGTCCCGGAAATACTCGTAGAACGCGGCGGTGGACTCGTCCCGGCCGGTCTTCTCCTCTGGGCTGAGCAGGAACTCCGGGTCCAGCCCGCGGGCGATGGCGATGGACCACGTGTGGAAGACGGGATAGTCGGCGGCGGGAACGCCGAGCAGCTCGCACACGATGGTCATGGGCAGCGGATAGGCGAGCGCCGCGATCAGGTCGGTGTCACCTGCGTCGACCATGGCGTCCAGCAGCTCGTCGACGAGCTGTTCGATGCGCGGGGCCAGCCCGGTGATCATCCGGGGTGTGAACGTCCGGCTGACCAGTGACCGTAGCCGCGTGTGCTGCGGCGGGTTCATGAACAGGAAGGAGTCGCCGCCGCGGAAGGCGCCGTCCGGAGTCTGGTTGTGTCCCCAGGAAGGGTTCTGCAGCACGGCGGTGCATTCGGCGTGCCGGGTCACGACCCACACCCCCAGTGGGGTTTCGTGCAGCGGGCCGGCTTCGCGTAGCTGCGCGAACAGGGGATAGGGATCGGCGCGGTGCTGGGGGCTGAACAGATCCAGCAGAATCCGGGTCACCGCATCGGCGTCCAGTTCGGGGCTGTGCTGAGAGAGGGTCAACTGCGCCTCCTGGGAGATCCGATCGGGTCTGCGATCAGCCGCGGACGGAGATGGGAAGAGCGGCCAGCCCGCGGACGACGATGTTCGGCTTGTACGGAGGGTCGTCCGTGCGGAGTTCGAGCGTCCGCACCCGCTGCAGCAGCCGCTCGAGCAGAAGCTCCATCTCCAGCAGCGCGAGGGGGGCGCCGAGGCAGTAGTGGATGCCGAGGCTGAAGGCGAGCTGGTGCGGCGGGGTCGGCGTGCGCTGGTGGAACCGCGTGACGTCGAGCCGGTCGGGGTCGGGGAACGCCGCCGGGTCGCGGTTCGCCGCGTTGATGAGGACGACGACCCCCTCGCCGTCGGCGAAGGTGTGATCGCCGACCGTGAGCGGCCCCTTCGCCGACCGGGTCGTGAGCTGGACGGGCGGGTCGTAGCGCAGGAGCTCCTCGACGGCGGCCGGGATGAGCTCGGGCCGGTCGCGCAGCACCTGGATCTGGTCGGGGCTGCGCAGCAGGGCGAGGATTCCGCTGCCGACCAGGTTCACGGTGGTCTCGTGGCCCGCCACCAGAGTGGTCACGCAGGACGTCAGCAGTTCCACCTCGGTCAGCACGTCGCCCTGGTCCTCGACCGCGGCGAGTGCGCTGAGCAGGTCGTCCTGCGGTCGGCGCCGACGCTCGTCGATCAGGGCGCGGAAGTACGCCTGGAAGTCCCGGGACGCCGTGCTGCGCTCGGCGCGGGCCTGCTCGGGCAGC
This sequence comes from Parafrankia colletiae, assembly GCF_001854655.1. Classification (GTDB taxonomy): domain Bacteria; phylum Actinomycetota; class Actinomycetes; order Frankiales; family Frankiaceae; genus Parafrankia; species Parafrankia colletiae. The sequence continues at coordinate 73,519 of NZ_MBLM01000128.1, forward strand.
AGGACCTCCGGGTCGAAGCCGCGGGCCAGCCACTGCGACCACTGCTGCACCATGGCGTGGTCGCTGGCCGGGACCCCGACGAGCTCGCAGACGATGGTGAGTGGCAGAGGGTATGCGATCGTCTCGATCAGGTCGAACTCGCCGGCGTCCAGTGCGTTGTCGATCAGCTGGTCGACCAGCTGCCCGATGCGGGGGCGCAGGCCGGCGACCAGCCGCGGTGTGAAGGCCTTCGCGACGAGTCGGCGCAGCCGGGTGTGATCGGGCGGGTCCATCCACAGGAACGAGGTGGGCAGCTCCTCGGCCGCCTCGTCGGCCGCGATCTCGCCGTGCAGTTGGGCGGCCTCGTCCGCATGACTCCAGGACGAGTTCTGCAGGACGGTGACGCAGTCGCTGTGCCGGGTGAGCAGATAAAGGCCCAGCGGGGTGCGGTGAAGGGGTCCGGCCTCGCGTAGACGCCGACAGAGGGAATAGGGATCGGGCCGGCTCTCCTGGCCGAAGAGCGCAAGCACGCTCTCCGTCACGTCGATTGTTTCCGGTGCGCCGGGCGACGGTACTGACGTCGTCACTGGCAACCTCCTGCGCTCGGTGTCGCTGATGCGTCGACGGATTTCGTCGCGGAAAAATGCGTCCCGGATATGAAATCGGTCCGGCYGCGGATCGAACTTCTGTCATTGATGTGCATGTCATTAACGGGAGGGTGAACGGCCGGGAAATCTGGTGAGAACCTTTGGTTTCGGGCGTTCCGATGTGTAGCGATAGGCGATACCCATAAACTGATTGGCGTTCGTCAATGCTTCTTGACGCTTTTATTTCGCCGCGGGCAGCATTCCCTCCGGAATACTCGCGGAGCCGCGCCCGGATGGCCGGCGCCGGCCATCCGGCCTCGGGGCCAGGGGCCCGGGTCCATCGGGACCGCAGGGCGAGAGCCGCGTGGTCACGGCGGCCGGGCCCGGCCGCGACAGCTGTGGGAGGACGATGTGGCAGACATCAGCAGCCCGGCCGAGCAGGCTGTTCCACCGCCGAGAGACRCATCGGCGGACGGTGGGCCGAAGAACGAACAGCGGCCGGGACCGGCCGTGGCCCCGGGCCGCAGCGGGCACGCGGTGGTGATCGGCGCCAGCCTCGCCGGCATTCTCGCCGCCCGCGTCCTCGCCGACAGCTACGAGCGGGTGACGGTCCTGGACCGTGACGACCTGCCCGGCGTCGAACAGCGGCGGGGCGCTCCGCAGGGCCGCCACCTGCACGGGCTCATGGAACGCGGGCGCCGCATCATCGAGGATCTCTTCCCCGGGCTGACCGCGGAACTCGCCGACCTCGGCGCCCCGACCACCGAGGTCCTGATCAGATCGCGGTGGTATCTCAGCGGCCTGCGGGTGCATCCGACCCCCACCGGCCTGACCACGGTCCTGGCCAGCCGGCCGCTGCTGGAGAGCACGCTGCGGGCCCGCACGGCGGCCCTGCCCGGCGTCGCGTTCCGCTCCCGCGTCGCCGCGCTGGGGCTGGTGGCGGCGCCGGGCGACCCGCGGCGAGTGGTCGGCGTGCGGGTCCAGAGCGCGGGTGCCGGCGTCGAGGTGATCGAGGCCGACCTGGTCGTGGACGCGACCGGGCGGGGGTCCCGGGCGCCCGACTGGCTCGCGGACCTCGGCTGCCCGCGGCCGGCCGAGGAGCGCATCGACATCGACCTCGGCTACGCGTCGCGCACCTACCGGCGGCGCCCGGAGCACCTGGACGGCGACCTGGGCGTGGTCGTCTCCACGATGCCCGGCTGGCGGGGCGGTGGGGCCATCGTGCTGGAGGGGAACCGCTGGCACGTCACCCTCGGCGGGATGCTCGGCGACCACCCGCCGCTCGACGATGCCGGCTTCCGGATGTTCGCCTCGACACTGCCCGTCCCGGACGTCCACCAGATCGTCTCCGCGGCGGAGCCGCTCGACGACCCCGTTCCGCACCGCTTCCGGGGCTCGCTGCGCCGGCACTACGAGGCGCTGGTCGGCGCCCCGGGGAACTTCCTCGTCGTCGGCGACGCGGCCTGCAGCCTCAACCCGGTCTATGCCCAGGGAATGACCGTGGCGGCCCAGCAGAGCGAAGTACTCGGCCGCTGTCTGCGCGCGGGCCGCGACGACCTGGCGCGGCGTTTCCACCAGGAGGCCGCGCCCCTGATCGACCTCGCCTGGCGGATGTCGACCAACGCGGACCTGAACTATCCGGGTGTGGAGGGCCCCCGCACCGCGCGGGTCAGGCTGACGAACGCCTACCTGCGGCGCGCCCACATCGCCGCGCATGTCGATCCGGTGGTGGCCCGGGCATTCATGCGGCTCGCGAACCTGGTCGAACCGCCGGCCAGCATTCTCCGCCCGGCGATGATGGCGCGCGTCCTGCGCCACGGCTTCGCGACCAGCGCACCGGTACCGCGCCCCCGCCCGGCCGGTGAGACTGCCCGGGTGCCGGTCACCGGCGTGTGAGCGCGGGCGGAAGGCTGGCGACAGCACGACAGCACGACAGCACGACAGCACGACAGGCATGACGGCACGTCTGCACGGCACGACAGCACGACGGCACGTCGGTCCGACGCCGATTCGAATTACCAATGGGCGGATCGAAAACTACRTTTGCGTCCGTGAATCTCTGACGGCACCATTGCTCCCGGCGGCCCGACCGGCCTGGCCGGCGGCCTGAACAGCACGTTCTGGTGCTGCACCCCCTGCGTTTCCCTGGCATTCTCCGCCGCGGTCACGTGGGGTACGAAAATTCGTCCGGTGAGATACCGGACGGATGTGGGGGGTCGGTGGGCAGTGTCCGGCCGGCTTGAAGACGTCAAAGTGCTCGAACGTGGGAGAGGTCACAGAATGACAGGCCGGACAGGACGCGTACGCGGGCGGCGGCTGTTGCTGCCCGCCCTGGTCGCCGCCCTTTCTATGTTCGCCGCCGCGGCCTGCGGCGACGACACCACCAGCTCCGCAGGCGCAGGTTCGGGCGGCGAGGCCACCACGGCCGGACTGGCGCCCCTGGGTCCCGATGCCAAGGTCACCATCAAGTTCCTCTCCTACAACTACGGGACGCCCGGCCTGGGCGGCACCGGTACCCAGGCCCTCATCGATGCCTTCGAGAAGGCGCACCCGAACATCACCGTCGAACCGCAGGGCGTGGCGACGAAGGACGTGCTCACCCGCCTGCGCACGGACACCGCGGCCGGCAGCCCGCCGGACGTCGCGCAGATCGGCTGGAGCAAGATGGCCGAGGYGGTGGACGTGCTGCCGATCGTTCCGGTCGAGCAGATCCCGCCGAAGGCCGAGTGGGACGAGCACGTCGCCGGTATCTCGAGCCAGATCCTCACAGCGACCGAGTTCGACGGCACGGTGACGGCGATGCCGTACACCATGTCGATCCCGATCATGTACTACAATGCGGACCTGTTCCGCGCCGCCGGCCTGGATCCGAAGAACCCCCCGTCCACCATCGAGGACGTCAAGGCGGCCGCGCTCAAGATCAAGGCCACCGGGTCCGAGGGTGTGTACTACGGCGTTGTCGACTCCGGCAAGTCCGACTTCATGACCCAGTCGGTGGTGAACAGCAACGGCGGGAGCCTCGTCGACGCGGGCGGTGAGATCACCCTCGACGACAAGCCGGCCGTCGACGCCCTCGCGGCGCTGCGGGACCTCACGAAGTCCGGTGCGATGCCGGCCGTGAACGCGGAGGTCGCGCGGACGGCGTTCACGAGCGGCAAGCTCGGCATGCTCGTCACCAGCAGCGCCGTGCTGGCGACCGCGATGGGGGCGGCCCAGGGCAAGTTCGAGCTGGGGACGTCCAGCTTCCCGACCTTCGGGTCGAAGCCGGCCAAGCCCACCTACTCGGGTGCGGGTCTCGCGGTGCTGGCCAAGAACGACGAGCACAAGCGCGCCGCCTGGGAGTTCGTCAAGTTCGCCACCAGCGAGGCCGGCTTCGAGATCATCACGAAGGGGATCGGCTACCTGCCGCTGCGGGAGAGCGTCGCCACCAGCCTGGCGGACGAGCCCATCGTCAAGCTCCTCCAGCCGTCGCTCGAGCAGCTCGACACGGTGACGCCCTACACCTCGTTCCCCGGCTCGAAGGCGAACCAGGCCGTCGTGACCCTGCAGGACGAGGCGGTGGAGCCGATCGTGCTGCGCGACGCGGACCCGGCGTCCACCCTCTCCTCGGTCGCAGACAAGATCAGGAAGCTCGGCGCCTGAGCATGACCACCCTCGAGGCCGGCGCCTCGACGCTCGAAGCGCGGGGGCACGCGACGAAGCGTGCCCCCGCCGCCGTCGTCGTCCGCGCCCGACTGACGCCCTGGGCCTACCAGGCCCCGCTCCTGATCGCGCTGGTCGTCTGGGTGTACGGGCCGCTGGTGTTCACCGCCGTCCTCAGCGTCCTGGACTGGGACCTGACGTCCCCGGACAAGACGTTCGTCGGTGTGGACAACTACCGCCAGCTGGTCGAGGAACCCGAGTTCCCGCGCGCTCTGGCCAGGACGGGCCTGTACGTGCTCGCCCTGCTGCCCTTCGCCACGGTCCTCCCGATGGCCCTGGCGATCATGCTGTGGAAACGCCCGGGGAAGGCCAGTGACCGGTACCGCTCGCTGCTGTTCATGCCCGTCGTCCTCGCGCCGGTGGCGACGGCGGTCACCTGGCGGTTCATCCTCGATCCCCTCGGCGGGGTCGTGAACAGCACCTTCGGCGCCGTCGGCCTGCCCGAGCAGGACTGGCTCGGCGACCCCGACACCGCGATCTGGGCGATCTCGCTGATCACCGCGAGCCGGTTCGTCGCGCTGAACATCCTGCTGTACGGGGCGGCGCTCGTGGCGCTGGACCGCCGTGCGTTCGACGCCGCCCGCGTCGACGGCGCCACCGAATGGGAGATCACCCGCCACCTGGTGGTCCCGCAGCTCGTCGGCACCACCGCCCTGCTCGCGTTCCTCTGCGCCGTCTTCGCCGGGCAGTGGACCTTCACGAACATCGCGGTGCTCACCCAGGGCGGCCCGGTGAACAGCACCGACAACGTCTACTACCGCCTCTACACCTACGCCTTCACCTTCTTCGAGGCCGGGACGGGCGCGGCGGCCGCGGTGCTGATCGTGGTGGTCCTCACCGCACTGTTCGGACTGTCGACTCTGGTGAGGAGACGCCGTGTCACGTCGTGACGGCAGCAGTGTCCCGGGTGGCCGTGGCCCCGGCGGCAGTGGTCCAGGTGGCAGTGGTCCAGGTGGCAGTGGCGGCGCCGCGGCGGTGACCCGGCACACCGTACTGGCCCTGGCCGCGTTCGCCATGCTGTTCCCGCTGCTGTGGGCGCTGTCCGGCTCGTTCAAGCCCGGCACCGACGTCTACAGCTCCAGCCCCTTCCCGGTTCCCGGGACACTGGAGAACTACCGGTACGCCCTGCACGAGTTYCCCATCGGACGTCTGCTGCTCAACACCTTCATCACCGCGATCGGGGTGACGGCGCTCCACCTCGCGGCCGGTGTGCTCGCGGCCTGGTCGTTCGTACGCTTCGCGCACCGCGGCCAGGGGGTGCTGCTCGCCGCGGTCACGGTCGCCCTCGTCGTCCCGCCGCAGACACTGATCATCCCGCACTTCCTGATGATCACCGAGGTCGGGCTGCGGGACACCTTCGTCGGCCTCGTCGTCCCACAGCTCTCCCACTGCGCGCTGGCGGTCCTGCTGCTGCGCGAACACACCCGCTCGATCCCGCCGACGCTGATCGCGGCCGCGTCGCTCGACGGCGCCAGCCCGTTCGAGACGCTCCGCCACATCGTCCTGCCGCTGCTGCGCCCGGCCCTCGGAGCAGTCGGGATCGTCGTGTTCATCACGACCTGGAACGAGTACCTGTGGCCGTCGCTGGCCGCGCCGAGCCCGGAGCACACCACCATCCAGATGGGACTTCAGTTGTTCGAGACCTCGGAGGGCCCTGAGCACGGCCCCATGCTCGCCGCGGCGATGCTGGCCACGGTGCCCGTCATCGTGGCGTACCTGCTGGCGTCCCGGCGCATCGCCGACGCCTTCCTCCAGGCCGGGCTGCGGTGACATGGTGACCTCCCCCGTGGCTACTGCCGTTCCCGTCGACGCTTCCGCCGTCGGTTCCGCCGACGGACCAGAGGCACGGGGTGGCACCGTGCCCGGCGTCCTGCTGGAAGGAGTCACCAAGAAGTACGGCAGGCAGACCGTGCTGGACGTCCCGCGGCTGGAGGTGCCGCGCGGATCCTTCACCGTCCTCGTCGGCCCGTCGGGCTGCGGCAAGTCGACCGGCCTGCGGGTGATCGCCGGCCTGGAGACGCCGGACACCGGCCGGGTGATCATCGGCGCTGACGACGCCACCAACACCCCGCCCGGACAGCGTGGCGTCTCGATGGTCTTCCAGGACTTCGCGCTCTACCCGCATCTCACCGTCGAGCAGAACATCTCGTTCAGCCTGCGGCTCGAGGCCAGGCACAACCGGCGCACGGGGCCGAGCCAGGCGGAGATCGGCCGCCGGGTCACCGAGGCGTGCGCCATGCTCGGCCTGGAGAAGCTGCGTGGCCGGCGCCCCGGGCAGCTCTCGGGCGGTGAGCGCCAGCGGGTCGGGCTGGCCCGCGCGATCGTCCGCCGGCCGCAGGTGCTGCTGCTGGACGAGCCGCTCTCCGCCCTGGACGCCCAGCTGCGCCAGCATGCCCGCGCGGAACTGATCCGGCTGCACCGGGAGCTGGGCAACACCGTCGTGCTGGTGACGCACGACCAGCTCGAGGCGCTGTCGATGGGGACGAACCTCGTGGTGATGAACGGCGGGAAGGTCGTCCAGTCCGGCACTCCCGGCGAGGTCTACCGCCGCCCGGCGGACGTCTTCGTCGCCGGTTTCGTCGGCAGCCCGGCGATGAACCTGCACGAGGTGGCGGTGGCGTCCCACCCGGCCGGCATCGAACTGACAGCCGGGACGTCGCCTGACGGTCGCCTCCGCGGGTTGCTTCCCGGCGGTGGCGCGCTCGCCGGCGGCGGCGCGCTGGCCGGCGGCGGCGCGCCGGACCGCGTCCGCCTGGGCTGGCGGCCGGGCGACGCCGTCCTCGAGATGCCCGCGCCCGGCGAGCCGTCGTCCTCCGGCGAGCTGGCGTCCACGGGAGCGCCGGTGCCTGGGGGAGCGGCAGGCGGCCCGGGGCTGGTCGTGACGGGGGTGGTGGACGTCGTGGAGTTCACCGGTGACTCCGCCGTCGTGCACTGCACCGGAGATTTCGGCCGGTGGGCGGTGACCGTGCGCGCGGGGGACCAGCAGCCAGCCATCGGCGACCGGGCACGGGTCCGTGTCCCACTCGCCGACCTGCACCTGTTCGACGTCGACACCGGCCGGCGCCTCCCCACCCCCGCCGCATGACGGCACCCGTCCCCGACCGCCGCTGACCCCGGCCCCCGATCCCGGCCGGGATCTCCGCCCGGCCGGGGTCGGCACCGGCTCGGCGCGGCTTGTTGTCCGGCGTTATGTCGAGGGTTCACCAGGGTTTTGCGTTCCAGCGGAACGCGTTCTCCGAGAATTGTTCTCCGGCATCGATGATTTCCTGTTCATTAGCTTTCAGTATGCCTACTGAAAGCTTTGCTCTGGGATTCTCCTGAAGGTTTCTCCGGACCTTGTGCCGAAACTCCGTCCGGCCACGGTGGAACCGGTCAGGAGCGTGTCGTGACCCCTCGCACCGTCAGGGCGGCCGCGGTCGCCGTGGTTGCCGCACTCGTCGGTGTCCTGTTCGCCGTGGTCCCGGCGAGCGCGACGCCCCCGAACATCCCGTCGGCGAGCACCGCGCTCAGCCGGCTCAACTCGCTGACCGTCGCGGCCGAGTCGCACGCGTCCACCTACGACCGGGACCTGTTCCCGCACTGGATCACGGTCTCCGGGGCGTGCAACACCCGGGAGCAGGTGCTCAAGCGCGACGGCTCCGGCGTCGTCGTGAACAGCAGCTGCGCGGCGACGTCCGGCTCCTGGTACAGCCCGTACGACGGCGCCACCTGGACGGCGGCGTCGGACGTCGACATCGACCACATGGTGCCGCTCGCGGAGGCATGGGCCTCCGGTGCYTGGGCGTGGACCACCTCGACGCGCCAGACCTACGCCAACGACCTCGGCGGTCCCGAGCTGTGGGCGGTCACCGACAACGTCAACCAGTCCAAGGGCGACAAGGACCCGGCCGAGTGGCAGCCGTCGCTCTCCTCGTTCCGGTGCACCTACGCCCGCGCCTGGGTCCAGGTGAAGTACTACTACGCCCTGACCGTGGACAGCGCCGAGAAGTCCGCCCTCACGAGCATGCTCGGAACCTGCTGACCGGCTCCACGCTGACCGGCTCTGCCGCGGTGGGTCCCGCCGTTGCGGGCTCCGCCGTGGCGGCCTCCGGCTGAGGCGGCTCGGTTCTGAGATGCCCGGAACCCCGCGGTTCGTTGTCACGCGGGGCTCCGGGCATTTTGCCGGCCATGTCCGGAACGTGAATGGATCGTGCCGGCGGACTCGTATCCGTTCGCCCGGTGGCCGGTAGCGGGTGCGGCGTCACCTCGGTAAGTTCGCGGGGGTATGGCCGTGTTCGCGGGGCCCCGCGTTCCGGATCCAGCCTTTCGAGAAGGAGGCGATCCCAATGATCACCTCGTCGCGTCCCGTGCGTGTCGTTCAGTGGTGCACCGGCCATATCGGCCAGATCTCCATCCGTCATTTCGCGGCCAATCCCACCTTCGATCTGGCCGGCGTCTACACGACCTCCGCGGCCAAGGACGGTGTGGACGCCGGCCTGCTCGCCGGAATCGACCCGCTCGGTGTCACGGCCACGACGGACAAGGACAAGCTTCTCGCCCTCGACGCCGACTGCGTGCACTACGCGCCGTTACAGCCGGATATCGACGACCTCGAGGCGCTCCTGCGTTCCGGGAAGAACGTCGTGACGCCCCTCGGCTTCACGTTCCCGCGGCCGGACGACGAGCAGACGGTCCGCCTCCAGGCGGCCTGCCAGGCAGGCGGGACCAGTTTTCACTCGGGTGGCATCCACCCGGGATTCGCCGGCGACATCCTCGCTCTCGTCGGCTCCCGGCTGCAGAGCCGCCTCGACCAGGTGGTCGTGACCGAGGTGGTCGACTTCAGCGATGCGCCGTCGAGCGACATGCTCACCGCCTTCGGGTTCGGCCGCGACCCGGAGGAGGCCCACCGGACGCACCGGCTCGCCCTCGACGTCTACAGCCAGTCGATCGGCCTGCTGGCAACGGGTCTCGGGCTCACGGTCGACCGGTACGAGTGCGGCCTCACGGTTGCCGTCAGCGACAGCGATCTCACCGTCGCCTCGGGCGTGATCCCGGCCGGCAAGGTGGCGGGCATGTGCCGCCGCTGGGAGGCGATCGTCGACGGGCGCCCCGCCATCGTCTTCCAGTCGAAGTGGAAGATGGCGGACGACCTCACGCCGGAGATCATCGGCGGTGCGAGTCGGTACATCGTCGAGTTCCTCGGCGAGCCGGCCACCACGCTCACCGTCGAGGCGAAGCCGTCCGGCGGCTCGGTCGATGCAGGCCGGACCTGGACGGCCATGTCGGTCGTCAACATGATCCATGACGTCGTCGCCGCCCCACCAGGTATCCAGACGCACCTCGATCTCCCCCCGGGAAAGCCGCGCGGCCTCTTCCACTGAGGTCGGCGTCTGAGATCGGCCTCCTTTTCCGCTTCCGCCGCGACATCCTCCGGGGTGCGGGGACGTCAAAGCAGGGTCGGGAGAACCTTTTCGAAGAAGGGGATGTCGCCGTCGAAGGTGGGGGTCAGCGTGCGGAACTCCGTGGCCGTCACCCAGCGGGCGGCGCTGGCCTCGCCGGGATCGAGGCGGAGGTCACCGGTCTCGGCCGGGGCCGTCCACCAGTGCAGGCGGAAGCTGCCGTCGTCGGTGTCGCACTCCCAGACCTTGGCACCGGCGACGACGGTCAGCCCGACCTCCTCCCACACCTCGCGGACGAGTGCCTCGGCCTGCGTCTCGCCGGGCTCGATCCGCCCGCTGGGCGGTGCCCAGAACCCGGACCGGGCGGCCAGCGGGCCGCGTTCGATGACGAGCACCCGTCCGGCGCGGAGCAGCACCGCGACGACCGCCTGCCGCTGCGACACGGGCGGATCTTCCGTGTCGCCGGCCGACCGCGGCGTCACCGGCGGGCTTCCAGCGACGGTGCGAGACCGGTGGGGACGGGCAGGTCGCAGTCCGGCTCCGCGGCACCGGCGGTGAGCCGGACGGGGACGACACCGGCCCAGTAGCCCGAGTCCAGGTCGGGCGGGTCGTCGTTGGGCGGGCCGGTGCGGGACTTCAGCGCGACATCCGTGGACGGGTCGCCCAGGCCCAGCGCCAGGACGGCCGTCGCCGCCAGCTCCTTCGGCGTCGGGGGGCGGCACTGTTCCGACCGGCCGACTCCGACCCTGTCCACGAGGGCGGCGAGAACGCGCGCCTTCTCGTCCTTGTCCACGACGGCCCGCGCGTCACCGTGGACGATGACGGAGCGGTAGTTCAGCGAATGGTGGAAGGCCGACCGGGCGAGGACGAGACCGTCGAGCAGGGAGACCGTCACACACACCGGAAGCGCCGCGGACCGCCCCGCCGCGAGGAGCCTTGCTCCGGTCGATCCGTGCACATACAGCGTTTCCCCGACCCGGACGTGCAGCGTGGGGATCACATGCGGCCGGCCGTCGACCACGAAACCCACGTGGCAGGTCAGCGCCTCGTCAAGGACGGCGTCGGCGGCGTCGCGGTCGTAGGTGACGCGCGCGACGGCGCGTGAGGGGTGCAGCACGACGCTTATTCTGACCCGCCGCGCAGCTCCAGGGTGCAGCATTTCGGCCCGCCGCCGGCCTTCTGCAGCTCGGACATGTCGATGCCGATCGGTTCGAAACCACGCTCGCGCAGCTCGGCGATCACCCCGACGGCGGCCCGCGGCAGGATGACGTGACGTCCGTCCGAGACGGCGTTCAGGCCGAACGCCACGGCGTCGGCGTCCGACGCGGTGACGGCGTCCGGGTAGAGCTCCGCCAGCAGCAGCCGGCTCTCGTCGGTGAAGGCCTTCGGGTTGTACATGATGGTCTGTTCGTCGAGAACGGCGAGAGCCGTGTCGAGGTGGTAATACCGCGGGTCGGTAAGCGTCAGGGTGACGATCGGGCGCCCGAAGAACTCGCCGAGCTCCGTGTGCGCCTCGGTGGCGGTCCGGAAGCCGGAACCGGCCAGGATGCGTTCCCCGACGGTCAGGCAGTCACCCTCGCCCTCATTCGTCCACTGCGCCTGCCGGACCTCGCCGAACRCCCGTCCCCGTTCCTCGAACCACTCGAGGAACGCCGCGGATTCGGGGCGTCGTTGTGGGTGCCGGAAACGCGCGACCAGCACCCGTCCGTCCACGACGGTCGCGCCATTGGCGGAGAAGACCATGTCCGGCAGCCCGGGGCGTGCTTCCAGGACGTCCACCCGGTGCCCGAGTTCGAGATAGAGATCGCGCAGGCGCCCCCACTGCTCGAGTGCGATCTTGGCGTAGGTCGGTACTTCGGGATGCATCCAGGGATTGATCGAGTATTCGACATCGAAATACTTCGGTTCGACCATGAGGTAGTGACGCCGGGTGGCGATCCGCTGCACGGTTTCCTCCTGGCTTGCCTCGGGTGTGCTGGCCCCATTCTTACCGGCCGGCCGGCCACGCGAAGTGCCCTGCCGGCCCGGATGGCTGTGAGCCGGACTACGCCTGTCGACCCCGGCGGCGAGGGGGGACGGGGCCGGCCAGGGTGTTGCCCTCCGTGTCGGTCATGACGGTGTCGACGCAGGTGAACGTGAGGGCGTAGCGCGTTGTGGGAGCCAGGCCGAAGCCCAGGTGGACAACTCCGTTGGTCGCGCCGAACATCTGGTTCAGGCCGCAGTTGCCGGGCTGCTGGCGCAGCACCGGGTTGAGCCCGATACCGAACTCCCACAGCACCCGGTAGTACTCGTCCGCCTCGTAGAGATCGTTCAGGGCCGCCACCGCGCCCTTGCCCTCCGGCGCGGTCGCCCGGACGTCGGTCACCACGCCGTCGGTGAAGGTCAGGATCACCGGGCTCTGGCGCAGCGCGTCCAGATCCTGGTAGAGGGCAGCCTGCTCGTCGACGCAGTCCGGGTCGTCGCCGCGGTGCACGATCGGGGCGCCGAGCAGGGTGACGGTCCCGTTCAGGTCGAGCCGCCGGGAGGTGCCGAAGCGGTACGGGGTGGTGGGCGCCGCACTGGCCTCCCCGGCCGGCGCGATCTGCTGCCCACCGGGCGCCACCGGCCCGGCCTGCTGGTTCCACTCGTAGCCGGCCGAGATCCCGAACGTGGCGGATGTCGACTCCTGCGAGGCGGTGAGCCACACGTAAGACGTCGCGCCGAGCGCGCCGAACAGGCGGTCCGCCCGGACCTCGAGGGCCACCGGGTCGGTGCTCTCGACGGCGGTGAGGAAGTAGTCAACCTGGGCATCGGTCACCGGGGTCGACCCGCAGGGCATGACGACCAGCCGCCGGCCGGGGCCGAGCACCGCCGGTTCGGGGGAGACGACGAAACGGTCCGGGCAGACGACGAAGATGTCGGCGCTTTCCGGGCAGCGCTCCGCGCTCAGCGCGGCGTCGAGCGGTTCGCCGGCCTCGATCGTCGCCACGCCGGTATTCCGGTAGCCGGTGCTCGGGGCGAGCACGAAATCGTCGACACGGTCGGTCTGGGTGATGAGAAGAAACGTATCGCTGGGTTTCCCGAACTCGCGGTGCCGGTCGGGATGGACGACGAACTGTGCCACAGAGTCACCCCGGACGGGAGTTCCGGCGCGACGGCGCCGGAGAAAAGTGTGTGAAATGTCGGTGCCGTGTCGACCGGTGTGATGCGGTGTGATGCGGCGCAATGCGTTTCGGTGGTGCAGCTCCTTGTACCGGGGCGGAGCGACACGGCCGTGACTGGCCCCCCTGGACCGGCGGCATCAGCCGAGAGGGGTGCCCAGGTAGCTCTCCACCCGGATCTCCTGGTGCCCCGGGGAAGCTTCTGGCTCAGGGCGCCGAGCAGGACGTCGGCGCGGTCGTTCGTGACGACGGTGTCAGACGCGATGATGTCGAGACCGCCCCGGGTGAACGGGGTCAGGCTGATTTCCCAGCGCAGACAGCCGTGCGCCGAACCGAACACCTCGTTCATGGCGTGGTTTCCGGGAAGCAAATCGAGGGGCGTGTGCACCGCATGGCCGATCTCCCAGACGAGGCGGTAGCGCGAGTCTACCTGGAACAGCGCCGTCAACCTGTCCGCCGCCTGCCGGACGGCGGGGTCGACGGCGTGCAGTTCGGTGATCCGGCGTCGTCCACGACAGCCCGCACCGGATGATCCCGGCGCGGCCGCAGTTCTCCGTGAATACTTTTCTGTTCAATCGGGGGAACGACGGCGTCCCGGAATGCGGAATCAGAAGGCCGCTGATGACGGTCTCACCGTCGAGCGGCAGCCAAGGTATTCGTCGAACTCGACGGTCTCGATCGGCAGCACACCGGTCTCCTGTCGGCGAGATCTGCCGGTCGGCCCCGGTCGCCCCGGTCGGCCTACAAGCCGCTTGCTGCACACCAGCCCGCAGTCCCACGCACAGCCGCCGCCGGGCCGCGGCCCCGCGGCGGGGGCAGGGGCAGGGGCAGGGGCAGGAGCAGTGCGGTGAACCCGATCCGGATCCGGCTCGTCACGGCGCGACCGCCGCCGCCGCCCGGAGGGTCGGCACGGCCGGGACCCGCGAGCCCCCGACTGTCCGTAGCTGCGGATGTTTTGGTGTTCATGTACCTCATATGCGGAGATTCGCTAAGGTGCGGGAAGTAAACGGGAGGAGCCTCCGGGCACTCCGTCGCTCCCGCGCCTGACCCTCCGCGGGCGGCGGAGCCGCAGCTGGCGAGCTCGCTCCGCCCGTTCTCGCCTCCGCTGACAGACAGAAGGAAAGACGGTCAGATGTCGCCGCACCCCATCCGCAGGGTCCCCATCCGCAGGGTTCTCACCCGCAGGGTCTTCTCCCGCCGGTGCACCGCCCTGCTCGCCGTGCCCGCACTCCTCATCGCGGCGTTCGTCGCGTTCCTGCCCGGCGCGGCCGCCGAGGCCTCCGGTGGAGGCCAGCCCGCCGCCACGTCCGCCCACCACCCGAAGCCCCCGAGGCCGACCCCGCCGCCGCGGCCCGCCGCCTTCGTCGTCAAGGGGGCCGTCGCCCACCCCCTCCGGCTCACCGTCGCCGACCTGGCGAAGTACCCGCAGCACACCCAGCAGGTGTCCTTCGTGAGCGGCAGCGGAACGCAGACCCACACCTACACCGGCCCCCGGCTCGTCGACGTCATCCAGGCCGCCGGCCCGAAGTTCCGGCCCGAGGTCAAGAACGACCTGCTCCGCTACGCGGTGCTGATCCGCGCCAGCGACGGGTACGAGTCCGTGCTGTCCTGGCCCGAGATCACCGAAGGCTTCGGCGGGGTCCAGGCCCTGATCGCCGCCACCGAGGACGGCGTCTCGCTCGCCGCGGACGGTCCTCGGCTGACCGTGCCGTCCGACACCAAGGGCGGCCGGTACGTCTCCTGGATCACCTCGATCACCCTGGTGCGCGTCGGTTCGTAGGGCGTCCGGGCCAGGCCCGGGTCCCGCGTCACCACCCGGGGCCCGGGTTCTGCCCGGCACATCGGCAGCCCGGCTGCCACCGGCCCGATCGGGCGTCCGTTGGACGGATGCCGGCTCGGGCGCAATCCGCCCGCAACAGGACCTGGCTACTGTCCAGCCATGACCTTGAGCATCCGCAATCGGCTCACTGGAACCGTCGCCGACATCACCAGCGGCGCTGTGATGGGCACCGTTCGCATTGATCTGCCGAACGGCGAGACGCTCACCTCCGCCGTCACCATGGACGCCATCAAGGACGTCGGTGTCGCGATCGGCAGCGAGGTCGAGGTGCTGATCAAGGCGACGGACGTCTCCCTCGCCATCGGTGAGACCTCCGGGCTGACGATCCGCAACCGGCTCAGCGGCACCGTGGTCGCCCTCGACACCGGCGGCGCGATGGCGCTGGCCCGGGTCGCCCTCGGGTCCGACACCGAGCTGACCGCCGCGATCACCCGCGCCGCCGCCGATGACCTCGGCCTCGTGCCGGGGACGTCGGTCACGGCGCTGATCAAGTCGACAGAGGTCGCCTTCTCCGCCCTGTGACGCACGGCTGCCGGCTGCCGGCTGCCAGCGGCCGGCTGCCAGCGGCCGGCGGTCAGTCCGCGTTCGACGTTCGACGTTCGACGTTCGGTGCTCGACCGCCGGCGGCCAGCCCCGCCGCTCTACATCTTGCGGAAGTCCCAGCTGCTGATCTTCTCGGGGACCACCCGCAGCCAGGCGTGCCGGCCGTCGTAGTGCATCTCGTCGCGGCCGGTGTACTTCCGGGCGTACAGCAGCTCGGTGTTGGCGAGGCCGGGGTCGGGGGTGCTGGTGCGCGGGGCCTCTCCCACGCTCTCCGCCCGGCCGCGGATCTCCACCCCGCGCAGCTCCCCGAAGCCGTGCCCGGTGTCGATGACCACGGCGACCCGCGGATCGCGCTCGAGGTCCGTCCAGCGCTGGCTTTTCACGACCGAGTTGAGCCACAGCGCCTGCCCGTCCCACACGAACCACAGCGGTGTCAGATGAGGACCGCTCGGGCTCGTGGTCGCGACCCGGCAGGTGCGCTCCTCGGCGAGGAAGGCGTCCACCTCGTCCTGGGTCATGGCGATCTTGCGGCCCCGACGCTGCTCTCTCATCGTTGTCCCTTCGTCAGCCCGGTGTCTTTCGACCCTATGGCGCGCTCCAGGCCAGGTGCATCGCCTTGCCGGCCGGCCGCCGGCCCGGCCGCCGGCAACCGGCCGCCGGCAACCGGCCGCCGGCAACCGGCCGCCGGCAACCGGCCGCCGGCAACCGGCCGCCGGCAACCGGCAACCGGCCAGTGGTGGCGAACCGACCAGGCTAGGGCCGGGCTCGGACGACCCGGGGCAGAACGAGAAATCACTTGCATAGCCTTGCAGATGAGGTGGTGCGGACCGTACCGTTCTCGTCGCCGTGGTGTTCGGGAAGACCGGTGTGATGCCGGAGCGGCCCTCGCCACTGTGATCGGGATGTCGACAGCCACTCCCCGCCAGCCGGGGAAGCCACTGGGCAGCGGACCACACGGACCGCACGCCCGGGAAGGCGGCCGCCGGCGCACCACCCGTCAGCCAGGAGACCGGCCACGGCACCCGCGATCCGTCCACGAGGTGTTGGAAGGCGGCCGATTCCGGCATGCGCGCACGTCTGGTGGCCCTGAGCGCCACCCTCCTGCTCACCCCCGCCCTGCTCGCCGCCTGCGGCGATGACGGGACATCCTCGTCGTCACCGCAGGCCGGCGCGGACGTCGACGCCCGGGGGTGCGTGACCGACTTCGACCCGGCGGCCGACTACTTCCCGGACCGCTCGACGCTGGAACACGCGAAGAACTTCACCGTCCGCTACGAGAAGGCCTACCAGGTCCTCACCGTGAAAGAGCCGTACCCGGACGGGAAACCCGAGTCGTACGTGCTCTACCGATGCGGGACGCCGGAACCGGAGGTGACCGGTGAACTCGCCGGCGCACCACGGATCGAGATCCCGGTCCGCAGCCTCTACTCCGGCTCGACCACGCATCTGCCGCTGCTCGTGGACCTGGGGCGCGAGAACGTCCTCACCGGGGTGGCGAGTGCCGCGAGCGTCGTCGACAAGGACATCCGGGCCCGCGCCGACGCCGACGAGATCGTCGAGTACGCCCCCGGCGGCCAGATCGACACCGAGCGGGTCGTCACCGCGGCACCGGACATCGTGATGACCGGCGGCACCGAATCCGCCGAGTACGGAACGCTGCGCGACGCGGGCATTCCCGTCGTCGCCAACGCCGAATGGCTGGAGGCCGACCCGCTCGGCCGTGCCGAATGGGTGAAGTTCATGGCCGCCCTCACCGGCGACGAGGCCGAAGCGGCGAAGGTCTTCGACCGGATCGAGGCCGACTACACCGCCATCGCCGACCGGGTCCCGGGCGGCGGCGGAGACGGCGCCGCCGACCAGGTGCCCGCGCTGATCGGCACCATGTACCAGGGCACCTGGTACATGCCGTCCGGCGGCAGCTACGTCGGCAAGCTCCTCGCCGACGCCGGCGCCACCTACCCGTGGGCCGGCGAGACCGACACCGGCAGCCTCGAACTCGACTTCGAGACTGTGTTCACCGAATCCGGCAGCGCCCCCGTCTGGCTCGCCGACGGGGAGTGGGACAACCTCGCCGACGTCACCGCCGAGGACGAGCGGTACGGCCAGCTCGCGGCCGTCCGCGGCGGGCAGGTGTGGAGCAACACGCTGGTCATCGGGCCGGGCGGCGGCAACGACTACTGGGAACGCGGCGTCACCCGGCCCGACCTGGTGCTCGGCGACCTGGCCGCGATCCTGCACCCGGACGCCTTCCCCGACCACACCTTCGCCTTCTACCGCCGCATCACGTGACGACGTCACCGACGTCCACGTCCCCCACGGCGGCACCTGCCGCACCTGCCGCGGGGGAGTCCATCGAGGCGGAGCGCCGCGGCCGCCTCAGGGTGGGCAGCCGCCGGGCGGGCCGCCGGGCGCTGGTGCTCGGCGGGCTCGTGGCGGCGGTCGCGGCGACGTTCCTGCTCGCGCTCGCCGTCGGCTCGGTCGCCGTCCCGCTCGACGAGACCCTGCGGGTCCTCGCCGGCCGGCAGCCGCACGACCCGCGGTGGACGGTCGTCGTCGGCCAGATCCGGCTGCCCCGCGCGCTCACCGCCGCGCTTGCCGGCGCGGCCCTCGGCGTCGCCGGGCTGCAGATGCAGACCCTGTTCCGCAACCCGCTCGCCGACCCCTACTCGCTGGGTGTCAGCTCCGGCGCCAGCCTCGGTGTCGCGCTCGTCGTCGCCGGGATCGGCGGCTCCGGCGGGACCTTCACCGCCAGGGTCGCCGGCAGCGACCGGTTCGGCGTCGTCATCGCCGGGGCCGCGGGCGCGGCCGTCGTCCTGGCCGCCGTGCTCCTGCTCGCGAACTGGGTCCGCTCCGTCGTCACCCTGCTCGTCATCGGCGTCATCCTCGGCAGCGCCGTCAGCTCCGTCGTCAGTCTCCTGCTCACCTGGACGGCCCCGGAACGCGCCATCCAGTACTGGACGTGGTCCCTCGGTAGCTTCGCCGGGACGTCCAGCAGTGACCTGACGGTCTTCGCGCCCGCGGTCGGCCTCGGACTGCTCGTCGCGCTCGCCTCGGTGAAGCCGCTCAACGCCCTGCTGCTCGGCGAGAACTACGCCCGCACGCTGGGGCTGCGGCTGCGCCGGGTCCGCGCGGTGACGCTGCTCGGCGCGTCCGTGCTCGCCGGGGCGGTCACCGCCTTCTGCGGGCCGGTGGCCTTCCTCGGCATCGCGGTGCCGCACGTCGCCCGCCGCCTGCTCGACACCGCCGACCACCGGGTGCTCGTCCCCGGCACGCTGCTCACCGGCGCGCTGCTCGCGCTGGCCTGCTCGATCGCCGCCCAACTGCCCGGCACCGGCCTCGTCCTGCCGATCAACGTCATCACCGCGCTGGTCGGCGCGCCGATCGTGATCGCCGTGCTGCTGCGGGCCCGCGTCGACGTCGCCGGCGTCGGCTGATGACCCAGACGACCCAGACGACGCAGGCGACGCAGGCAGGACTGTGCCTGGAGGATCTCGCCGTCGGCTACCGGCGGCGCGCGCTCCGCCCGTCCAGCCTCCGCGGGCGGCCCGGGCGCTCCGTGCGCTCCGGGCGGGCGGTGCTGGCCGGCCTGTCCGCCGCCGCGCCGCGCGGGCAGCTCACCGTCCTGCTCGGTCCGAACGGGATCGGCAAGTCCACTCTGCTCCGCACCCTGGCCGGGCTCCAGCCGCCGCTCGCCGGGCGGGTGCGGCTCGACGGGGCCGACCTCGGTCAGCTCAGCGGCGCCGAACGGGCCCGGCTCGTCGGCGTCGTGCTCACCGACCGGGTCCAGATCGGGCTGCTCACCGCCGCCGAGCTCGTCGGCCTGGGCCGCCACCCGCACACCGGCCCCACCGGACGCCTCACCGACGCCGACCACGCGATCGTGCGCTGGGCCCTCGACGCGGTCCACGCCCGCCACCTCGCCGGCCGCCCCGTCGACGAACTCTCCGACGGCGAACGCCAGCGGGTGATGATGGCCCGCGCACTCGCCCAGGAACCGTCCATGATCCTGCTGGACGAGCCGACCGCCTTCCTGGACGCCCCGTCCCGCGTCACCGTTACCGCCCTGCTGCGCAGGCTGGCCCGGGAACGGAACCTTGCCGTGATCGTCTCCACCCACGACCTCGAACTCTCCCTGCGCGTCGCCGACCAGGTCTGGCTCGTCGACCGGACGGGGGCCCTCCACACAGGGCACCCTGACGAGGTGGTCGGCTCCGGCGCGGTCAACACCTCCTTCGACGGCGACGACCTCCGCTTCGACCCGGCGACCAGAACCTTCGAGCTGCGCGGCCCGCTGTGACGGGCCCGCCGGCCCCACCCACCGCGGGCCCCTCCACCGGAGGCCCCTCCACCAGGAGGTACCGATGAGCGGTTCCGCGGAACCGGCCGACAGCGCGCGGGTCCGCTCCGCGCTGGCTGCCCTCACCGCCATCAGCCCCTACTTCGAGGCGGACGTCCCGCCGGCGGCGCCGGCGAGCAGCGCCGGCGGCACGGCTGGTGCCGACGGGACCGCTGCTGCAGACGAGACCGCGCCCGTGTCGGTCAGCGAGCTGTACCTGGGCGGTACCGCGCTCGCGGCGGCCATCGACGGTGTGAACGCCCGGCTCGGCGGGGTCGAGCGGCGGGTCGCCGCGTCCACCCTCGCCCTCGGCCACGCGGCCCGGCTCTGGTCCGTCGCGCTGGGAACGTGGGCGACCTCGGGCATCGTCCCGGACCTCGACCCGTCCGCACTGCGTGTCCAGCCTCGCCTCACCGCCCCGCTGCGGCTGATCGTCGACCGGCCCGCCGGCTGGTGGCCCACCCCGCCCGACTCAGCCGACGGAGCGGTGGCGGCGGCTGGGAGCCTGCTCCGCGAGGTCGTCGTCGAGCGGAACCTGCGGCCCTACTTCGCTGCGCTCCAGACCCAGACCCGCCTCCCTCCCGGACTGCTGTGGGGCAACGCCGCGTCCGCGCTGGTCGGCGCCACCCGGATGCTCAGCGGATTTCTCGCGGCCCCGCCGGCGGGGCCGAACAGCTCCAGCTCCAGCGCGGGCTGGGTCGACAGCGGAGCCGTGGGCAGACTCACCGCACTGCTGCTCGCCACACCGCCACTGGCCCACACGACCGTCCACGCGCTCACCGCGGACGGGCAGGTCGTGCCACCCACCGTGGTGCGGCGCAGCTGCTGCCTCTTCTACCGGGTGCCCGGCGGCGGTACCTGCGGTGACTGCCCCCTGCACGGAGCACAGGAAAGGACACAGCGATGACCACCGACACCGGCTTCCGTACCGTCGACGAGCTCGGCAACGGCACCCTGCAGATCTGGGACCTGCCGATCGACACCGACACCCTGCTCGGCATCATCACGGACGTCTTCACCGACCACTGGCGCCAGATCGGCTTCGGTGTCCTCGTGCAGGGAGCCGCCTGGGAGGTCGCGGCCCCCAACGCCCCCCRGAAGATCGGCATGTACGACGGCTACGTCACCGTCGACTTCGGCGCCTGGCACTTCCACCTGTGCATCGGTGAGCACACGGCGAGCGGGCCGGAGTTGGGACGTATCCGCCGGTGCGCCCGGGCCGAGCTGTACCGCAGGCTCGGCCCCGGGGACGCCCCGACGTCCTGGGGCCTGCGGATGTTCAACGCGATCGACGAGCAGATGATGACCGTCCTGCTGCCCAATCCGTTCCTCAGCGACGCGCAGGAGCTGCTGCCCGCCCCCGACTTCAGTCGACTCGCCGCCTGGGACCAGCTGCGCGCCCGCTACCTCGACCTGCCCCCCGACCCGACAGACCGCACCGGCACCGGCTTCCACCACGGCTGAGTCCACCCGCCGGCGCGGGACGACGCCGGGAGATCGCCGGACGGCACCCGAGTCACGGCGCGTCCACCTCTCCGTGTCGTGATGCTGCTGGGAAGGCGATCCGCAGGTCGAGTCCGCCCCCCTCGCCGGGGCGGGCGGTGATGTGACCGTGATGGCTGTCCGAGATCGTTTTGATGATGGCGAGGCCGAGGCCGAACCCGCGGCGCTCCGGGCCGTGTGCCCGTCTGGGCTGGCCGCGCCGGAACGGTTCGAAAAGTCCGTCGACGTCGTCGGGACGCAGCTGCGGGCCGCTGTTGGCGATGGCCAGGTGCGTGTCGGCGCCGACCGTGYCGGTGCCGATGGCGATCCAGCCGCCGGGCACGTTGTGGTTGATCGCGTTCTCGACGAGGTTGCGGACGAGTTGGTGGAGCAGGATGGGATCGCCGAGCACCGGGGCCGTCGCCAGCTGGGCGTCGACCCGGGGGCTGGCCGGGGTGCCCGAGCGAGCCTGGGCGAGGACGTCCGCCGTGACGTCGGCGAGATCGACGGGGACCGGTTCGACGAGCTCGTTGCCTCCGTCGGCGAGGGTCAGGAGCCGGTCGACGAGATCGGTGTTCCTGGTGTTGATGGCCAGCAGACGGTCGGCGAAGTGCACGGTGTCGGGGTGAGCGGTCGGTTTGGTCGCTTCGAGCTCGATCACGGCCCGCTCCAGTGCGAGTGGGGTGCGGAGCTCGTGGGAGGCGCTCGCGACGAAGCGGCGCTGGCCGTCGAAGGCGCGGTCGAGGGTTTCGAGCATGGCGTCGAAGGCGTCGGCGAGCCGTTGGACGTCGTCGTTGTGCCCGGTCAGCGTGATCCGCCGGCGCAGGTCGCGGTGCGGGCCGGTGGAACGGGCGATCTGCTCGGCGGTGGTGGTGATGGCGTGGAGCGGCCGCAGGCCGCGCCCGGCGATGACCCAGCCGGTGCCCGCGGTGGCGAGGCCGATGACGACGACGATGGCGCTGCCCCGGGCGAGCAGCGTGTCGAGGGCGGCGTTCCGGATGCGCTCCTCGTTGTCCCTGATCTGGCCGGCGAGGTCGTCGAGCCTGATGCGGTCTCCGCTGGGCGTGGTGATGGTCGTCTCCCCTGACTGGTCCGCCCGCTGGCGAAGGGCGGCGATGCGGGAATCGGAGTCCCCGGTGAGCTCGGCATCGAGACGGGTCTGGACGACCAGGTACAGCAGAGCCAGAATGACCGCTCCGGCAAAGATCGACAGGGCGCCGTAGAGGGCGGTGAGACGGGCGCGCAGGCTCAGGCGGTTCATCGGAGGCGGTATCCCACCGCTGGCAGCGTCTCGATCAGTGGGGGTGCGCCGAGCTTGCGACGCAGCTTCATCACCGTCATGCGAACGGTGTTCGTGAAGGGGTCGATGTTCTCGTCCCAGACCTTTTCCAGCAGCTCCTCGGCGGACAGGATGCCGCCGCCGGCACGCAGCAGTTCGACCAGGACCGCGTACTCCTTGTTCGTCAGGATGACGGGGCGGCCGTCCCGGGTGACGGCCCGGCTGGTCTGATCCACGCGCAGGCCGGCGCGTTCGAGAACCGGAGCGGCCGCCGGGGCGGTGCGCCGGGAGAGGGCGTGCACCCGGGCGGACAGCTCGGCCAGTGCGAACGGTTTCACGAGATAGTCGTCAGCGCCGATCGCGAGGCCTTCGACCCGGGCGCGGACCGCCGAGGCGGYGGTGAGCATCAGCACCCGCGTCGATCGCCCGGCGGCCACGATCGCACGGCAGACGTCGTCGCCGTGYACGACCGGCAGGTCCCGGTCCAGGACCACGACATCGTAGTCGTGAGCGGCGCACTTCTCCAGCGCCTCGCCGCCGTCGTAGGCCACGTCGACCGCGAACGACTCCCGCGCCAGCGCCTCACGCAGTGCGTCGGCGAGCYGCGGCTCGTCCTCCACGACCATCACCCGAACCACCGGCTCTCCTCCTTCTCCCCGTCGGCGCCCCGCATGGCCGTGGCCTCTCCTGCCAGGCGTGGCGCGGCTGCCGTCCAGCGCGGCTGCCGTCCAGCGCGGCTGCCGTCCAGCGCGGCTGCCGTCCAGCGTGGCGCCGCCGGCATAACCAGCGGATAACCAGCGCCGAAGCCGCCGGCGCCGGCGCTGGCGGACGTTACGGCCGGGTTATCCGCGATGCCGTGCACTGGGCGGCGTACTCGGCAGCTCCCAACCCATGCTGGAGGAAGCGGATGACACGAAGGACGGGGCCGTGGGCGGCTGCGACCGCGGGGCTGGGCCTGGTGGTCATGGTCCTCGCCGGGTGTGGCTCCGGCGGCGACGCCGAAGCGGCGGCCAGCGGCGGTGCCACGGCGACGCCAACGGCCCAGACGCACGCGCAGTGTATGCGTGGCCACGGCGTCGACGTGGCCGACCCGGACCCGTCCACGGGAGCTCCGCAGTTCGGCGCGGGCGTCGACCCGGACGATCCGGCCGTCAGACAGGCGCTGGATGCCTGCCGGGATCTGCTTCCCGCGGGCAGCCGGGGCGAACCGAGCGACGCGGACCTCGACGTCTACGTCGCCTTCGCGCAGTGCCTGCGCGACAACGGCCTGCCAGGCTTTCCCGACCCCCAGCCCGGCTCGGCCGGCGGCCTGTTCGCCGGTGCGGACGTCGACCGCGACGACCCGGCGTTCCAACAGGCGGCCGAGCAGTGCCAGGACATCCTCGACAAGGCCGGCACGTGACCTGGGCCCGGGCGCTGGTCGCCCCGCTGGCGAGCCCGCTGCGGCGCCTGCCGGGCCTGCCGGGCCTGTCGCGCCGGCACCTGCTCGTCCTCGCGGGGGCGGGCGTCCTGGCACTGATCGTCGCCGCCGCGGTGGGATTCGGCGGCGGCTCGCCGGCACCGCCCGGCCCGGTTCCCGGGGCGACCGCGACGGTCCAACGCGGCACCCTCACCGAGACGCAAGCGGTCGGCGGTCTGATCTCCTACGGCGAGCCGGTCGGACTCGTCGCCCGGCAGCAGTCCGGAGTCGTCACCTGGATCGCCGCGCCGGGCACGACGGTGAAGATCGGCCAGCCCGTGTACGCGGTCGACGCCATGCCGGTCATCCTCCTGCACGGCACCGCGACGCCGTACCGGACGCTCACCGCCGGCACGGTCGGACCCGACGTCCAGGAGCTGGAGGCCAGCCTCCAGGAGCTGGGCCACACCGGTCTCACCGTCGATGACACCTACGACGCCGCCACCGCCTCGGCCGTGCAGGAGTGGCAGGCCGCAAGCGGGCTACCCGTCACAGGCACCGTCCCACCTGACCAGATCTTCGTCCACGACGGCGACATCCGGGTCGCCCTCCAGGCCATCCCGGTCGGCAGCCTCCTGGGCCCGCAGCCCAACCAGCAGGTCATCACCTACAGCGGCACCACGCAGGTGGCGTCGATCCCGCTGGACGTCGCCCTGCAGCATCTCGTGCACACCGGCGACCCGGCGACCGTCACGCTGCCGACCGGGCAACGTCTCGACGRCACGGTCAGCAGCGTCGGCACCGTCGCCCAGACCATCGAGGAGCAGAACAAGACCTTCGTCACCGTGATCGTGTCGTTCGACGATCCGTCCGCGCTCACCGGCGGCTTCGACTCGTCGCCGGTGACGTTGACGATCGTCACCGGGCAGCGTGCGAACGTGCTGACCGTGCCGATCACCGCGCTCCTGGCGAATCCGGACGGCGGATACGCGGTCCAGACGGTTCAGACGGTTCAGACGGTTCAGGACGACGGTCGGTCGACGTTCGTACCGGTGACCACCGGCATGTTCGCGAACGGCAGGGTCGAGATCAGCGGCGCGGGCGTCATCGAGGGCCTCACCGTGCGGGTCGCCCGGTGAGCGCCGCAGCCCCCATCGTCGTCCTCGACCGGGTGTCCAGGCGCTTCGGCACGGTCAGCGCGCTGGCCGACGTCAGCCTGCGGATCGACCGGGGTGAACTCGTCGGGATCGTCGGGCCGTCCGGGTCGGGCAAGTCGACGCTGCTCCACCTGCTCGGCACCCTCGACGGGCCCACTACGGGAACTGTCACCGTCGACGGCCAGCCCGTCCACGTACTGCGTGACGACCAGCGCTCGGCGCTGCGCGCGCAACGCATCGGCTTCGTCTTCCAGCAGTTCCATCTCGCGGCCGGCGCGCCCGCCCTGGACAACGTGGCCGACGGGCTGCTCTACGGCGGCGTGCGGCATCCGGACCGGCTCGAACGTGCGCGCGCCGCCCTGGAGCAGGTCGGTCTCGGCCACCGGGTCCACCACCGGCCGCACCAGCTGTCCGGCGGCGAGCGCCAACGAGTGGCGATCGCCCGCGCCGTGGTCGGCGAGCCCGCGCTGCTGCTCGCCGACGAACCCACCGGCAACCTCGACTCCTCGTCCGGAGCCGACGTGATGACCCTGCTCCGCCAGCTCCACTCCGCCGGAACCACCGTCGTGATCATCACCCATGACCAGAACATCGCCGCCGCCCTGCCGCGGCGCATCGAGATGCGGGACGGCCGCAAGGTCGGCGACAGCGGCGAGAACAACGACAGCGGGGCCAGCGGCGACAGCGGCGACAGCGGGGCCAGCAGCGACGGCGCCGACGACGGCCGGACACCTCGGGGAGCCCACCTATGACCGCCACCCCGGCCCCTGCCCCCGCACCGGTGCCTCGCCCGGCCCGGCTCGCGGCGCGGGACCTGGCCCGCGTCGCCACCGCCGGTCTGCGCACGCGACCGACACGCGTCGCGCTGTCCGCCCTGGGCATCGCGATCGGCATCGCGGCCATGATCGCGATCGTCGGCATCTCCTCCTCCAGCCGGGAGGACTTCCACCGCCAGATCGCCTCGCTCGGCACCAACCTGCTCACCGTCAGCCCCGGCCAGAACCTCTTCGGCGACCAGGCACACCTGCCCACCGAGGCGGTCGCCATGATCGGCGCGGTCGGCGGCGTCGAGTCTGTCAGCGCCACCGGCCTGGTGCCGGACGCCAGGGCCTACCGCAACGACCACATCCCGGCAGCGGAATCCGGCAGCATCGCCGTGCTGGCGACCAGGCTGGACCTGCCCGACGCCGTCGGAGCCGACGTCGTCGCCGGTGCCTACCTCAACGAGGCGACCCAGCACTATCCCGCCGTCGTCCTCGGATCGACGGCCGCGGCCCACCTGGGCATCGACGCGACCGGACTGGAGCAGCAGATCCACCTCGGCGGCGGGTGGTTCACCGTCGTCGGCCTCCTCGC
Source organism: Parafrankia colletiae (assembly GCF_001854655.1). Classification (GTDB taxonomy): domain Bacteria; phylum Actinomycetota; class Actinomycetes; order Frankiales; family Frankiaceae; genus Parafrankia; species Parafrankia colletiae. The sequence goes on from NZ_MBLM01000128.1 coordinate 99,697, forward strand.
CCCGGTCGGCCTCGCGCCCGAGCTCGACCGCGCCGCCCTCGTCGGCTGGCCCGCCGCCGTTGACCTGCTCGGCTTCGACACCTACCCGACCACCCTCTACACCCGGGCAGACCCCGACCAGGTCGAAGCCGTCCAGACGCTGCTCGCCCGCACAGCCAACCCGGCGGCCCCCAACGAGGTCGACGTCTCGCGCCCCTCCGACGCCCTCGCCGCACGGCATGCCGCCGACTCCACGCTGGGCGCGCTCCTGCTCGGCCTTGGTTCCGTCGCGCTGCTCGTCGGCGGCATCGGCGTCGCGAACACGATGGTCATCTCCGTCCTCGAACGACGGGGCGAGGTCGGGCTGCGCCGCGCCCTCGGGGCCACCCGCGGCGACATCCGCAACCAGTTCCTCGCCGAGGCGCTTCTCCTGTCCACACTCGGCGGGATCACCGGACTTCTCCTCGGCATCGGCATCACCACGGGCTACGCCACCACCCAGAGCTGGCCCACCGTCGTCCCACCCTGGGCGATGCTTCTCGCCCTCGGCGCCACCCTCGTCATCGGAGCCGCCGCCGGTCTGCACCCCGCCACCCGCGCCTCCCGTCTCGAACCCACCGAAGCCCTCGTCGCGCCCTGACCTGACCCGACAGGACGTCGAAGGCGCCTACCGGCGGCGACCAACGACGGCGGCGACCAACGACGGCGGCGCCCGTCAGCGTCACCGGCGACCGTCAGCGTCCTCGGCGGGTGTTGTTGAGGCGGGCGGCCTGGCGTGTCAGATGGTCGCGTTCGGCGAGGTTGGGTGCCTTCCGGGCCGCCTCGGCGTACAGCCGTGCCGCCGTCGCCAGGTCGCCGTCACGCTCGTGGAGGTACGCCGCCACCGCGGTGTGGCGGGGCAGTGAGGCGTCCAGCCCCGCGAGTGCGGCCAGGCCGGCGCGCGGCCCGTCGGCCTCGCCGACGGCCACCGCGCGGTTGAGCCGGACGACCGGGCTGTCGGTCAGGCGGGCGAGCTCGTCGTACCACTCGACGATCTGCACCCAGTCCGTCTCCTCTACGGTGGGCGCGTCGGCGTGCAGTGCCGCGATGGCGGCCTGGGCCTGGAACTCGCCCAGCCGGTCGCGGGCGAGGGCGGCCTGCAGTACGTCGACGCCCTCGGCGATCAGTGTGGTGTCCCACCGGCCGCGGTCCTGCGCGGCGAGCGGCACCAGCGCCCCGTCGGGCGCGGTCCGGGCGGCGCGCCGGGCGTGGTGGAGCAGCATGAGGGCGAGCAGCCCCGCGACCTCCGGGTGGTCGATCGCCGCCGCGAGCTGCCGGGTGAGCCGGATGGCCTCGGCGGCGAGGTCGACGTCGCCGGCGTAGCCCTCGTTGAACACCAGGTAGAGGACGCGCAGCACGGTGGCGACGTCCCCGGGCTGGTCGAACCGCACGCCGGAGACGGTCCGCTTCGCCCGGCTGATGCGTTGCGCCATGGTCGCCTCGGGCACCAGGTAGGCCTGCGCGATCTGACGGGTGGTCAGGCCGCCCACAGCCCGCAGCGTGAGCGCGACCGCAGACGCCGGGGTCAGTGACGGGTGCGCGCACAGGAAGTACAGCTGCAGTGTGTCGTCCACCGCGGGCGCGGGCCCGGGCGCCGGCTCCTCGTCGACGACGTCCTCACGGCGGCGGCGGGCCACGTCCGCCCGGGCCGCGTCGAGGAACCGACGCCACGCCACGGTGACCAGCCAGCCCTTCGGGTCCCGCGGCGGGTCGGCCGGCCAGACGCGGACCGCCTCGACCAGTGCCTCCTGCACGGCGTCCTCGGCCGCCGCGAAGTCAGCCCCGCGGCGGACGAGGATCCCGAGCACCTGGGGGCTGAGGCCGCGCAGCAGAACCTCGTCCACCTCGGAGGCCAGTCTCGGAGGTCAGTGGCACTCGGAGATGTTGGGCGCCGCGGTCAGGAACGGGCGCAGCTCAAGCCACTCGTGGATCGGCTTCCCACCCGCCCCGGGGGCGGCCGACAGCTCCCCGGCCAGCTCGACGGCGCGCTCGTAGCTGTCGACGTCGATCACCATCCAGCCGGCGATGAGATCCTTCGTCTCGGCGAACGGGCCGTCGGTGACCGGCGGACGTCCCTCGCCGTCGTACCGGACGAACGTTCCCTCCGGCGCGAGCGCCTGGCCGTCGACGAACTCGCCGGTCCCCTCGAGCCGGGCCGCGAAGTCGTTCATGTACTGGATGTGGGCCGAGATCTCCTCCGGCGTCCACTTGTCCATCGGCACGTCGTTCACCGCAGCCGGCGCGCCGCGGTAGTGCTTGAGCAGCAGGTACTTGGCCATGACGGTTCTCCTCCGTGCTGGTGCGGCCCATTGTGGCCGCGTCCACCCCAGGGACGGAGCCAGCCACGGCATCTCGACATCCCCGCCCGAACTTTTTCCGGCGATCGTGGACGAGCCCGGGGCGAGCCCAGGTACACGTCGCGTGGCGTGTCCGGTCCGTGGCGTGGTGTGGCGTGCGGGCGACGGAGCCAGGCCCCGTCCTGACCGGTGGCGGCCGTGGACCCGTCGCGAATCCCGACGACGTGTGCCGCAACCGGCAGGCAGAAGAACCTGCCCGTGTCACCCGGACCCGGGCAAAAGGCGAGAACGGGGCCTGTCTATCCGTGTGTTTTCGTGTGTTTCACGGGAATGCGGGCCACCGTCATGACCCGCCCAGCGCACGCCCTGTCATGAAAGGCCCTGACCGCGGGTAGGGGACGTGGTATCTGTCGTAGACCGAAGGGCGGCCATATGGCGAACCGGGTGTACGTCTGGAACCAGACCCCTCCGACGCTGTCGCTGCAGTTCAGCCAGCTCGGCGCCCCCCTGGAGCAGGGAACGTACTGGGATGTCCTGTCGAAATCCGTCCCCTACGAGGACTCGGGCAACCCCGCGGACGTGATGTGGGTCGACAACAGCGAGGGAATCAAGGACAATCTTGAATACTGGTGGGACATCGACGTCAACCTCCCTGACGGCACCTACCTCTTCACCGCCCAGCCCCGCGAGATCGGAGACGCGGTCGGCTCGGACAAGAGCATCARCACCAAGCGGACCCAGCAGCCCGACGAGTGGAACGACCCGTGGATCACCGCGGAGGAATCCTGGGGGCCGAACCACATCGTCTCCGTCGACGGTCAGAGCTACGAGATCCAGTACCTGTGGGACTCGATGGGTACCATCCAGGACTGGTGTTTCTCCTTCTGGGTGAGCCCGCCCTCCACGGATCAGGAGCGCCAGCGCCGCCGTGAGGAGATGCTGGCGAGGACCCGCGCCCTGCGATCCCTGTCGTAGCGCCCGCACACCACGCACCTGCCCGGCATCGCCGCGGTCTGCTCCRCAGCCGGGCGGCCGCGATTGTTCGACCGGTCGGCGGGGTTGAAACACGTCGATTGGTTATCGCGGTCAGACCATTCCGGTATAAGGGCTGCGTTTTTGTCCGGCCGCCTTGCAGCGTGTTAGCGTGACGCGCAGCTGGTGGGGGTGCGATGCAGGGCTCGGATAGTTTTGCGGACCAGGATTTCGGCCCGGGGYCGCTGGCCTCGTTATGGCGCTATCGGTTCGCCTCCGCTGCGATCATCACTGTGGGCCTGCTCGGTGGGGCCGCCCACGGCCTGGTGGAAGTGCCGCCCACGAAGGCGGTGGCGCGGATCGGCCTGGCGAACCCCCGTGGCCTCACGGCGGTCTTCGGCGGGAGCGGCTCAGGTGCGGACCTGGGCCGGTACGCGAGCGCCCGGGCGCAGTTCGCGGAGAGCACCGATGTGCTGGTCGCCGCGGCCGAGGCCCTGCGTGACGGGACGTCCGCGGTCACGCTCCGGACGGCCGTCGAGGTCACCGCCACCCCGGACGCGGACGTCCTGACCGTGACCGCGACCGCCCCCGACGCGCGGCAGGCGGAGCGCCGGGCGGACGCGGTCGTCGCCGCCTACCAGAAGCTGACCCTGCAGGCGACGAACGGCACGGTGATCAGCCAGCTTGCCGCGGTGGCCCGCGCGCAGACCGAGCTCGGCCAGCAGCTGCGGATGGGCGTCCTCGACGCGGGCGGTGCCGGTGCCGCGACGACCGCGCTCGCGGAGCTGCAGCAGACCGCCGCCCGGGCGCAGACGGAGGCGGCCCTGTTCGGCTCGGGCACGGTGTTCGTCGAGAAGGCGGCCGTGCGTGACCTGACGAGCCGGGTGAGTCGCGCGGAGCGGGGTGCCCTGCTCGGCCTGCTGGTCGGGGTGCTGGTGGCCGGGGCGGCGGCCTGGGTGCGGGCCGGCCGGCGGCGCGAGGTGGAGGACAGCGAGACGATCGCCCAGGTGCTCGGCACCAGGCTGCTGGGCGAGATCCCGGCCGTCAGCCGGCGCGATGTCGGCGGGCGGGGTGTCGGCCGACGCGGTGTCGGCCGACGCGGTGTCGGCGGGCGGGGTGTCGGCGGGTGGGAGCGCGGCCCGGACGGTCCGCGCCGTCCGCCGCTGCCCGGCCACCATGCCGCCGCCGGTGTCCTGGCCGCCGTGGGTGGGCACGGGCTGTTCGTCGTGGCCGGTGCCGCCCGCCACGACGGGCGGACGACGACCGCCCTCGGTCTCGCGACCGCCCTCGCCGCCGGCGGCTCCAGGGTCGCCCTGATCGACGGTGACCTGCGGACCGGCCGGCTCACGACCCGGTTCGGCCTGCCGGCCACCGCGAACGGACTCGCGCAGCTCGCGGCGGGGACGTCCCCGCTCGCCGACGTCGTGCGGACGTTCGAGGTGGCGGACGGCGGTGACATCACGTTCATCCCGCGCGGTCAGGTCACGGCCGCTGGTGATCTTGTCGGCCTGCTGCGGCGGCCGGAGCTCACCGAGACGTTCACCCGCCTCAAGAAGGTCTTCGACATCGTGCTGGTCGACACCCCGGCGGCCGGCTCGACCTCGGACGCGTTCCTGCTCGCCGCGACAGCCACCGGCATCATCGCGGTGGCGCGGTGGCGCTCACCGGTCCGTCCGCTGTACCGCCTGCACGCGCAGGCCGAGGCCATGGCTGTTCCGCTGGTCGGCGTGGTGGTCACCCGCGGGCCGCGCGTCCGCGGCGGCTACGACGAGCTGCCCGCGGGCGCCGCCGGTGCGTCCGGCGGGTCCGGCGGGTCCGGCGGTGGCGAGGACGATGTCCACCACCGGAACGGCGGCCCTGAGCAGCCGTCGAGCGGGGATCCCGTCACGGGCCCGCCGGCCTTCACCGCCCGGCGGTGACGCCCACCGGCGAGTTACCGCCCGGCTCCGCATCACCGCCCGGCTCCGC
>NZ_MBLM01000129.1 GCF_001854655.1 Parafrankia colletiae
CCCTTCTTCCAGGTCCGGTCGGCGTTCTCCTTCTCCGAGTGGGCGGTGACCAGGGTGGCGTCCAGATCGACCACCAGCGGATCGTCGCCCGACACCCCGGCGTGCGGGGCGTGCGTGCCAGCCAGCTCCCACACCCGGGCCCGGGCCGCCGCCCGGGCAGCGTCGAGCGCCTTCAGCGTCTTCTCCACATCGATGGCCAGCCGGTCGACCGTGCGAGACACCGTCGGATCCGAGGCCACCAGACCGAACACGGCCGGCTCGGCGCGCAGCAACGACACGTCCGCGAGGCAGTCCCCACCCAACGCCAGCGACAACGCCAGATCGCACAGCATCTTGCCCGGWTCGTGCACCGCCCGGCCAGGCCGCCACGGCGCCAACGCCACCGACAGCGTCTGCCCCAGCCCGCTGGCCCGGACCGTCTCGGTCAGCAGCAGCCCACCCGCCTGCGACACAACGCCACGCCCGGCGGCGTCCACGCGGACAGACGGATACACAGCGGTAGTCTTCACCGCGAAGGTGCTCCTTGGTTCGGTTGGATTCAGGCCCTCAGCAAGCCCGATCCTCCCAGCTCAGGAGCACTTTCCTCTTTCCGGCACCCCAACAGACGATCACCCCGGTGAAAGCCCGAGGCTAGCCGAAGGCGCGCACCGCGTCGTACATCACCTGGGCGGCGCGCTGGCACGGCATCATCACCCCGAACCAGTCCACCTGCGGCTCGCCCGCCGTCCCGCAGGTCGCGCGCAGGTCGGCGAGGAACTGGTTGTCGACAGCGAGCCGGCGCTGCTGGGTGGGATCGACCCGCGGGCCGTTCAGGTAGTTGCGGTAGCCGAAGTCGTGGCGCAGGCAGGCGTCGGCGAACAGGGCGTCCACCGCGGGCGGTGTCGGCCCGCTGCACCCGTCGGTCGTCCACACCAGGTCACCGTCCGGCGGGTCGGCGGCCCGGTCCCGCCAGACGACGGTGAAGTCCGCCAACGGGAGCCCGTACACGCTGGGAACGTCGACGTCGGGCACCTCCCCGCCGGGTGCCTCGTGAACGTCGGCGTCGCCGCCGGTGACGAACACGGCGCCACCCTGGAAGTAGCTGACGCTGTCCGCACCGACGGCGGGGCGCGGGTCGAGCAGCGGGTATCCGAGGGGACCGTCTCCCCCACCGGCGTCCTCCCAGGCGTCGGCGGCGGGCGCCGCCACGACGCGGGTGCCGGTCGACGGGCTGGCGGCCACCGCACCGTGCTCGAAGCGCTGGGAGGTGCCGCCGCCGGCCGCCGTCGCCCCGTCGACGGGACGGCCCAGCGCACCGGTCGGGCCGCCGGCCTGGGCGTACCGCTCGTAGATCGGCCCGCACACGTCGAAGCCGCCGACCCGGTGGCAGTCAGCCCGCGCCGCGGTTCCCGCGGGGGCCACCTCGGGCGACGCGGCGCCCGAGGGCTGCGGCGACGGACCGGCCGGCAGGCCGCCGCCGGCCGCCGGCGGTCCGCCACCACTCGACGACCCGACCTGCCCGGAGGGTCCGCCCGGGGCGGTCGGGGCGGTCGGGCCGCCGACCTGATCGATCGCCTCCGACCCGGCGAGTGTCAGCGCAGGGTTCGGCTCCGCGCCCGCGACCGGACCGGCGCCGGGCTGGCAGCCGGCGGTCAGCAGCGCGAGCGCCGTCGCGAGCGCCAGTGTGGTGACAGCAGCAGGACGGTGCGCCAGCAGAACCCAGGCGCTGGGGCCCCGACGGTCCGACATGATCTGGTTCCTCTCGACCAGTCGAACCTAGGCCAGGACGAGACCACCCGAAGCCTGCTCTGCTGTGCGATACCCGACCTGTCGGCTGTCGCACAGCCTGCGGTCCGGTGGTCCGACTCTCAGGCGGGCGCGGGCGCAGTGTCAGCTGCTCGTCCCGTCGGCGCAGACATGCTGGCGGTTGACCTCGAAATCGGTGCCGCCGGCATTGATCCGGACGAAGGCGTAGCAGCTGAGCGGCTGGGTGGGGTTGGTGCTCAGGTTGACGGGTTCGATCAGCCCACCCGCGTCGTAGGCGGACACCTTGCGCAGGGCCTGGATGAAACCGTCCCTGGTCGGGCACGCACCGGCCAGGTCGAGCCCACGCAGGAACATGTCGGTGTAGATGTAGGCCTGCAGGGCGAACTGCTGGTCCGGGTGGACGATCTCCGGTGCGAAGCGGGCCATGGCGGTGCGGTAACGGTCGAGAGCGGTGCCGCCGGCTTCGAAGGGGCGGGTGTACACGGGGAACGAGACTCCGGCGAGCGCCGTACCCAGGATGGGCAGCAGACTTTGGTCGTACCCGGCGAACGAGACGGTGGGTGCGAGTCCCAGATTCGCCGCCTGGGCGGCCTGCACGATCCGCGCGAGATCGTCGGGCGTCGTGAAGCTGACCAGCGAGTCGGCGCCGGCGGACGCCAGCTGCTGGACGACCCCGCTCGGGCTGTCGGTGCTCGCGAAGGGAATGGTGTCGGTCAGCACAAGTCCGACCGACTCGAAGGCGGCCCGGTATCGCCCGAGGTTCTCCGTCACGGCGGCCGACGTCCCGGTGGCGACGATGCCGACCTTCCTGCCGCCGCTGGCCCGGACATACTGGCCCACGGTCACCGGAGACGCCTCGTACATGTTGGAGAACATGTTGGGGAACCGGCTCCAGGACGGCAGCCCGAAGCCGACGACGGGCACTCCCTCGGCCGCCAGGGCCGGCAGTGAATCACCGACGCCGGTGCTGACCAGCATGACGCCGAGGACACCTCCGCCCCGGATGAGATCCTCGGTGACACGCGCGTTCTGCGAGGGTGAGCTCGCGTCGTCATGCCACTCGTAGGAGATCGTCCGGCCGTGCACGCCCCCCTCCTCGTTGGCCAGCCCGATCCTGGCGGCGGCGCCGGAGCGGGCCGAGGAGAACGTCGCGCTGCCCACGCCGGTATCAGAGAGCACCATGCCGAGATTCACCTTGTCGGGTGTCACCCCGGGTGCGTCGCATGCCGCCGCCGCGCCTTTGTCTGCCGATGTCGCGGTGCAGCTGGCGACGGCAGCCACAAGAACTGCGACCACCAGCCCTAACGGTCCTGCCGATCTACCTGAACGCACGTGTTCCTCCATGGAAGCCAAACAAAGACCGACGGGATCAGGGATTACGACGCACGAGACAGACCGCCCCGCCAGAGGCATTTCCACGGCCTCCGGACCTGCCGGTCCGCGGGTCTCCGATGCAGGTCAGGGCAGCCGGCGGCACTGCGGCAGCCGCAGCGGCCACGACCAGTTCGACATCGCGTCCAACCCCGGATACAGCCCTGCAGGCCCATACAGGGCCGGCGGCGCAGTGGTGCAATGTCCCCGTTTCAATTTTGAACTTAGTATAACTAACGACTCTCCCCCTTCCGCACCGGGTGACCAGGCACATCAGGCCGCGGGCGGGGAGCCGGCATGTCTGGCCGGCGAAGCGAAGAACCATCGGAGGTCTCTCGGCAGGAATGCGTTGCACCCCAGCGTGATCCGCCGTTTGTCGGCTGTCGATCAGGGGCGTCCGCGCGCAGGATGCCGAACCGGGTCTGCACGACGTCACCGGCGACGGCACGCCTGACCCCACGTGCGGCACCCAGGACTTCGGCGGCGGCCTGGTGYTGCGCCTTCCGTGCGGTGACCTCAGCGGCTACGCCCACACGCCAGAGGACGGCACCCGGCTGGTGCCGACGTCGCTCTACCGGCTGCCGGGGCCCGACGACGTCGATCTCACCGGCATCTCGGCCGAGAATCTCGCGGCCACACCGACGCGACGGGCACGGCCAGTGCGAACCAGACACTGCCCGAACGCCGGGCCGGCACCGTCCGGGAGTACCTCGCCGGGCATGGCATCCAGGCGGCGCCTATCACCTCCGTCGGGCTCGGCAGCAGCCAGCCGCTGGCCGAGGAGACGAACCCGGACGGCTCCCCCGACCCCGAGGGCCAGCGCTTCGACCGCCGCGTCGAGCTGATCATCCGCCTCCCCCGGTAGCGGCTGCCGGCCRCCCGGACGGCTTCCCGGTACCCGGGCAGCGAGGGCAAGCCCGGACGGGTGAGTCCTTCGGCAGGCCGACTCGGACGCCTTCATGCCACCGATAATTCGCTTGCCGTAGCTTGAATTCAACTGCATTAAATGTTAAGACTGTCGCATTGATACGGAGGAGTCGGCCATGAGTGTTGATCGCACCGTTCCGCCCGTGCACCTGCACATCGGCGGCCAGCTGCGCGCCCAGGGATCCGGCGGGGTGCATGAGCACATGTATCCGGCAGCTGGGGAGATCCAGGGCACGGTGCCGCCCGCCGGCGCCGAGGACGTCGACGCCGCGGCCCGCGCCGCGCAGGAGGCACTTCCCGGCTGGCGGGCGTGGAAGCCCGCGGACCGCAGCCGGGTGTTGATCCTCCGGACCAGAGCGGTGGCGATCGCCTGATGGATTCCTTCGACTTCGCCGGCACCGTCGCGGTCATCACCGGCGGCGGCAGCGGGATCGGCCGCGCCGCCGCGCTCTCCTTCGCCGGCCGCGGCGCCCGGGTCGTGGTGAGCGATCTCGTCGGCAGGCGGGCCGAGGCCGTCGCGGCCGAGGTCCGGTCAGCGGGTGGGCAGGCGGCCGGCATCGCCGTCGACGTGACCCGCGGCGAGGATTTCGCGGCGCTGCGCGACACCGCGCTGCGCGAGTTCGGGCGGGTGGACGTCGTGATGAACAACGCGGGCGTCCTCGCGATGGGGGCGCCGGAATCGCTTCCGGACGAGGCCTGGGAGAAGGTGCTCGACGTCAACCTGCTCAGCATCGCGCGCAGCAACCGGGTCTTCCTGCCGCTGCTGCTGAAGCAGGGCAGCGGGCACGTCGTGAACACGGCGTCCGCATCCGGTCTGCTGGCGTACGGATTCGACCGGCTGCCCTACGTGGCGAGCAAACATGCCGTCGTCGGAATGTCGGAGGCGCTCGCGCTCTATCTCGGTCCGCGGGGAATCGGCGTGACGTGTGTGTGCCCGTCCGGGGTCATGACCAACATCTCCGAGCAGATCACCGTGTACGGGCAGGCCTCGTCCTCCCCCCGTGCGCCGGCGCACGGGATTGTTTCGGCCGAGAAGGTCGGGGAGCTCACCGCCGAGGCGGTGACACAGCGCAGGTTCCTCGTTCTGACGGTTCCCGCCATCCAGGCCGAGCTCGTGGAGCGGGCGGCGGACCTTGACGCCTATCTGAACGCCCGCATCGCTGAGCAGGACACCCGCATCGTCGAGCAGACGCCGCCCGCATTCCACCGCGGCGCCCACCACCCGGAGGACGCAGCATGACCGCCGACGACATCTACCGCACCGTGATGGCCGTGGTGCCGCCCGCCACCGAGACGCCCTTCGAGCGGGCCAGCCGGGACTTCCTGTTCGACCAGGTGTGGAGCCGGCCGGGGCTCGGCATCCGCGACCGGCGGATCGTCTCCCTCGCCTGCGTGGCCGCCGCGGATGCTGTGAAGCCGATCGAGGACCACGTCTACGCCGCGTTACGCAGCGGCGATCTCACGATCGAGCAGCTGAACGAGATCACCCTGCACTTCGCGGTCTACTGCGGCTGGCCGAAGGCGTCCCAGCTGGAGGGCATCGTTCGCCGGCAGTGGCACCGCCTGTACGCCGAGCGCGGCGAGGAGGCACCCGCCTTCCCGGCGCTGCCCTACGAGGATCTCGGAACGACCGACCACGCGGAGCGGATCCGCCGCGGCCAGGAGGAGTTCGTCGCCGTCAACGCCGTACCGGCACCGCCGCCCGACTCGCCGTACTTCTTCGCCGGCATCCTCGGGTTCGTCTTCGGTCATGTCTGGCAGCGGCCCGCGCTCAGCCGCCGTGACCGCCGCCTCGTGACCGTGCCGTGCGTCGGCCTGTCCGACGCCGCGGGACCGATCGCCGCACACGTCGGCTCGGCGCTGGAGACCGGTGATGTGAGCTGGGACGAGATGCAGGAGGTCATCCTGCAGTTCAGCGCCTACTACGGCTTCGCCAAGGGTGAGGCGCTGCACGACGCCGCGCTGCGATGGCAGACGATGCAGACGTGACACGACCCCAGCCGTCCACCGCGACCGCGACCGCCCGGCAGTTGATGATCACTGCCGAGCGGTTGTTCGCCGAGCACGGGCTCGCCGGAGTGTCGCTGCGCCAGATCGCCAGCGAGGCCGGGTCGGCGAACAGTTCCGCCGTCCACTATCACTTCGGTTCGAAGGAGGGGCTGGTCGAGGCGATCGTTGCCCACCGGGTGGCGGACCTCGCGCAGCGCCGGACCCTGCTCAAGGCGCGGCTGGACCCCGATGACCTGCGCCAGCGGCTCGAGGCGCACCTGCTGCCGGTCATCGAGCTCGCCGAGTCGCCCGACAGCCACTACGTCTCCTTCCTGGACCAGCTGAACCGCGGGGGCAGGTGGCGGGACGTCCTCCCCCGCCAGCGGGAGGTCACGCAGGCACAGGAGGAGTTCCTCGCCGACATGCGCCGGTTGCTGCCCGAGGTGGAGGAACCCGTCCGGACCATGCGCATCGGTCAGGTCCAGGCATTCACCCTGAACGCCGCGGCCGAGCGGGAGCGCGCCAGGGCCGCCGGTGACGAGGTCATGCCGTTCGGCCTGTTCGTCACGACCCTGGTCGACGGGTTCGCCGGCTATGTCCGCGCGCCGGTGTCGGACGGGGCCCGCCGCTTCCTCACTCTGCCGCAGCCACCTCCGCAGCCACTCGTCCATTTCTGACCGGCCGGGAGCAGCCGCGGCAGCGTGCGGTTGCCGGCGTCGGCTCGGTGGCACAGGATCCGCCCAGCGGTGAGGCGTGATTCCTGGAGGCGCGGCATGGGCGATGCGATCTTTCCTTTCGAGGACCGACGGGACTTCGCCGACGCGGAGCGGGGACTRCTGGCGACCCTGGAACCGGCGACCGTCAGGGACGACGACGGCACGGTCGTGTGGGACAACGATTCGTATGCTTCCTTTCTGACCGGCGATGACCCGGATTCGGTCCATCGCAGCCTTTGGCGGCAGTCGTCACTGGTCACGAAGCAGGGCCTTTTCGAGGTGGTTCCCGGCATCTACCAGGTGCGTGGTCTGGACCTGTCGAACATCACGTTCGTCGAGGGTGCCGACGGGGTCATCGTGATCGACCCGCTGCTGTCGGTGGAGACGGCGCGGGCCGCGCTGGAGCTGTACCGGTCCCAGCGCGGGGAACGACCGGTCACGGCAGTGATCTACACACACAGTCACGCGGACCACTTCGGCGGGGTGAAGGGCGTCGTGGCCCAGGAGGAGGTCGACGCCGGCCGGGTGCCCGTGATCGCACCGCTGGGGTTCATGGAGCACGCGATCTCGGAGAACGTCTACGCGGGAACGGCGATGGCCCGCAGGGCCGGGTACGTCTACGGTGCCGCGCTCGCGCGCGGTCCCCGCGGTGGGGTCGGGGCCGGGCTGGGGCAGACGACCTCGACCGGGACGATCAGCCTGATACCGCCCACGGTCGACATCACACGGTCGGGCCAGGAGATGACCGTCGACGGGATCCGGATGGTGTTCCAGCTGGCGCCGAACTCCGAGGCGCCGGCCGAGATGCACTTCCTGTTTCCGGAGCAGCGGGCGCTGTGCATCGCCGAGAACGCCACCCACACGCTGCACAACGTGCTGACGCTGCGTGGGGCGCTGGTACGGGACCCGCACGCCTGGGCGCGCTATCTGACCGAGGCGATCGAGACGTTCGCGGTCGGCGCCGACGTCGTCTTCGCCTCCCATCACTGGCCCACCTGGGGCGCGGACAACGTCGTCGAGTTCCTGCGGCTCCAGCGTGACCTGTACGCGTACCAGCACGACCAGACCGTCCGACTGATCAACAAGGGCCACACCGGCACCGAGATCGCCGAGGCGTTCGAGCTGCCGCCGGGGCTGCAGCGCGCGTGGCACACGCACGGCTACTACGGATCGATCAGCCACAACGTCAAGGCGATCTACCAGCGCTACATGGGCTGGTATGACGGCAATCCCGCCCGGCTGTGGCAGCACCCGCCCCAGGAGGCCGCGCGCCGCTACGTGGACTTCATGGGCGGCGCCGACGCCGTGGTCGAGAAGGCACAGCGGTCGGCGGACGAGGGCGACCTGCGGTGGGCGGCACAGGTACTCGACCACGTCGTGTTCGCCGAGCCCGAGTACAAGGAAGCCCGTGCCCTGCTTGCCGACGTCCTGGAAAAGCTCGGTTTCGGCTGCGAGAACGGCACCTGGCGCAACTCCTACCTGTCCGGGGCGCGGGAGCTGCGCGAGGGCAGCTTCGGCACGCCGGCCGGGTCCAACTCCCCCGACGTGCTCGCTCAGCTGCCACCGGAGATGTTCTTCGACGCGCTCGCCGTCCAGGTGAACGGGCCGCAGGCGTGGGACCTCGAGCTGACGATCCGCTGGGTGTTCCCCGACCACGGGTCGGATTTCCGCACCACGCTGGTCAACGGCGTGTTCACCTACGTGCGTTCGGGGTCGGGCGACGTTTCGCTGACCATGACAGTGCCCCGGCCAGCCCTGGCCCCCCTGGCGTCGGGCAGCCTCGACGCGGCCCGTGCGGCCGGGCTCTCCCTCGACGGCGACGAAGGCACGCTGCGGCAGCTGCTCGGTGTCCTCGACCCCGGCGACCCGAACTTCAACATCATCGAGCCGTAGACGACCTGTCGATGACGGAGCCGCGGCCGGGATGGTTGTCAACGGCAGCCTCTCGTCCCGGCCGCACGTCGCCGAACTCGGCCGTGCTCCCGCCGCGGCCGAAGCCTGGGCCGCCCGGGAACGTCACCCTGGCCACGAACCGGTGCCGGGAGTTCTCGTCGTACGGCCTGAGCTGGTCGACCAGAGACCCGCAGCGGGGACGGCGAAAACACGTTCGGCGATCTGGAAGACCCGTGGGCCTGTGTGCACGAGCAGACCCACGCTGAACCGGAGCCCGAGCTGCGACCGAAGCCATTCCAGGTGTCGCGCGTCGGTTCGGGACGGGGCCGCGGACGCCTTGACCTCGATGGCGATGACCTGACCGTCGCGGGCTTCGAGCAGCAGGTCGATCTCACGGCGGCCGTTGGCGTCCCGCAGGTGGTACATGTCGGCGCCGACGACGCTCAGCGCGCACTCGGCACGGAACTGTGCGGCGACGAGGGTGTCGATGATGCGCCCCAGCAGGTCGCCGTCGCGAAGCGCGCGACGGTGGTCGATGCGGAGCAGGGGTGCGAGCAGGCCGGGGTCGATCAGATATCTCTTCGGCAGCCGGACCGCGCGACTCGTCCGGTTGTCCGCCCAGGCCGGAACCCGATGGGTGATCATGAGAGTGTCGAGGAGGTCGTCATAGGCCACTGCGGCTTCGCGGCTGATGCCCGCCGAGTCGTAGAGCAGCTTGTGGGTCGGCACGCCGGCGGTGTTGGCGGCGATCGCCTGGAGGTATCTACGCAGGCGCAGCGGGTCACGGGCGACGCCGAGCGCCGGGGCCTCGCGGGTCGCGAGATGGTCGACGTAGCCGGTCAGCCAACGGTCGCGTGCCCGGTCGGCTTCGGTTCGCAGCGCCTCCGGCCACCCGCTGCTGAGCGCCTCGGTCACATAGGTGTACAGGTCCCAGCCGCTGGGAGGATCCACGAACGCGTCCGCTCCGTCGTCGAGGATCCGGTCGACCAGCGACAGCGCGGCTGGATCACCATGGCGTTCCCGGCCGACGAGGGGATACATCGTCAGCCGGATGATCCTCCCGGTAGCGGGCCATCCGGAGGTGGTCAGGTCGGCCTGCGAGGACCCGGTGAGCACGAACCGCCCCGGGCGCGGGTCGTCGTCGACGGCCCGCTTGACCGCTCCGAGCACCTCGGGCACGACCTGCCACTCGTCGATGAGGATCGGCTCCGCGAGCCCGCGCAGCGCCGCGTCCGGGTCGGCGCTGACGACCGCGGCCTGTGCCGGGACGTCCAGGCGCAGAACCGACCGGCAGACACGCCGGGTGGTGGTCGTCTTTCCGCAGGCCCGGGGCCGACGACGAGGACAGCCGGGTGCGAGGCGAGCACATCCCGCAACTCCGTGTCGAGCAGACGGGGGACGTAGGAGCGCACGTACATCCGATCATGGAAATAGCACAGAGTTGACCATGAAGATAGCACGTAGATCACCGATGATCCAGCACACTCCCCCTGGTGTGCTGGACTCAGACAGACACGGCCTCCGCACCCGGGGAACCGTGCCGTGTTCCTGGACAGCCATGACCATGGCTGTGCGCCCCAGGCCTTCTCAGGCCTGGGGCGCACACGAACCAACGGGCTTCCGGGACGGCGTCAGGCCTTCGCCTGGGCGCTGGAACGCGCGGGACTGGCCTGCTTCGCGGCCTTCGGGTCAACCTCGGACTGCTTCGCGCGCACCGTCTCCTCGACGTGGTCACCGAGGTCCTTGTCGACGTTGCGCCAGTACTGGAACGCACGCAGCAGAACCGGCTCGCTCACGCCGTCGAGCAGGTGACCGGCGATGTTCTCGACGAGCCGGGCGCGGGCCGCGTCGTCGAGGACCTCCCGGACCATCGTGCCGGCCTGGCCCCAGTCGTCGTCGTCACGGCGCGAGGTGTACGCGGTACGGACCATCTCGCCGTCGGCGTACCAGTGGCCACCGTCGTCGGTCAGCTCCGGCTGCGCCGCCGGGCCGCCGTAGGAGTTCGGCGCGTACACCGGGTCGGAGACGTTCTGTACCCGCATCGCGCCGTCCTTGGAATAGCTGTGGACGGGCACCTTCGCCGAGTTCACCGGAATCTGCTTGTAGTTCACCCCGAGCCGGGCGCGGTGGGCGTCGGCGTAGCTGAACCCGCGGGCCAGCAGCATCTTGTCCGGCGACAGGCCGGTGCCGGCGACGAGATTGTTCGGCTCGAAGGCGGCCTGCTCCATCTCGGTGTGGTAGTCCGCGATGTTCCGGTTCAGCGTGAGGCGGCCGACCTCCTGCAACGGGTAGTCGCTGTGCGGCCACACCTTGGTCAGGTCGAACGGGTTGAAGCGGTAGGACTTCGCCTCGTCGAACGGCATGATCTGCATCTTGAGCGTCCAGCTCGGGAACTCCCCGTCGCGGATGTGCTCGTACAGGTCACGCTGGTGGTAGTCCGTGTCGATCGCGGCCATCTGGTCGCCTTCGTCCTGCGTGAAGAACTCGACCCCCTGGTCGGTCTTGAAGTGGTACTTCACCCAGAAACGCTCACCCGCCGCGTTGATCCACATGTAGGTGTGGCTGGAGTAGCCGTTCATGTGCCGCCAGGTCCGCGGGATGCCGCGGTCCCCCATCAGCCAGGTCACCTGGTGGGCGGATTCCGGCGAGAGCGTCCAGAAGTCCCACTGCATGTCGTGGTCGCGCAGGTTGTTGTCGGAGCGGCGCTTCTGCGACCGGATGAAGTGCTGGAACTTCATCGGGTCTCTGACGAAGAACACCGGCGTGTTGTTGCCGACGATGTCCAGGTTGCCATCCGGCGTGTAGAACTTCACCGCGAACCCTCGCGGGTCACGCCAGGTGTCCGGGCTGCCCCGCTCCCCCGCCACGGTGGAGAACCGGATCAGCACGTCTGTGTTCGCCCCCGGCTGGAACACCGCCGCCCGCGTGAAGGCGCTGACGTCCTGCGTCACCTCGAACGCCCCGAACGCTCCGCCGCCCTTGGCGTGCGGTTGGCGCTCCGGAATGCGTTCCCGGTTGAAGTTCGCCATCTGCTCGATCAGATAGTGGTCCTGGAGCAGCAGCGGACCGTCCGGGCCGACACTCAGCGAGTGTTCGTCGCTGGCGACGGGGATCCCAGCATCGGTGGTAGTCGGACGACGCTCCTGTGTTGTCACCGCAAACTCCTCATCCTGCCGCCATCACGATTCTCGGGTGGAACCCACCGCCCGTCCCCCGGCTCCGACTGGTGGGCCCGCCGCCGCCCGCCGAGCCAGGCACAAGCCAGGCGCGCGTCGTCCGGACCGGTGACCTGCGCAGACGCAGACCAGACCGGACCCGCGGACAGTGCCGCTCACTCCGCCTACCCGTCTACCGCCGCCACACACGCTCCTGCCCCGACCGATCGACCTCATCCGCCCGTACCTGCGCCGGCACCCGGCCCTTCCGGCGGTCCGGGTGCGGGATCCGGGCCCGGATCCGCCGGCGCGCGGTCCGGATGTCATGCCCTGTCGCACGTTCAAGGAATTTTCCGGCCTTCGGCAATGAAACTCCATGCCCTTACAGGAGGCCCGTTTTTCGGCCGGACGCACGCTACCTTCCGTTCGGGAACAAAGTCACGACAGTTCTCGACGTAGGTCCCGAAAACGCTTTCCGTCGGCTTTCTTCTGCCGTGGCGGCCCGTTCCCGACAGGTGCGGGAGGGAGCCTTCATGAAAATGTGGACACAACGCGTGGCTCGGTGCGCCGGTGTTCTCGCCGCCGCCGGGGCCTGACACTCGCACCCCTGTCGCCCGCCGCCGCGGCGGCACCGAACACAGCAGTCGGCCTCCAGGCGACCGGGCTCATCCCCATCAGCCCCCTTGCCRCCAGCACCTTCCCGGGCACATCACCGAACCAGCTGGCGGCCGTCGCGCCAGACGGCACCCTGACGGTCGACGCGCTGTCGATCAGCCTGCTCGGCGGTCTCCAGAACGTGATCGTCGGCACCGCGGTCTGCAACGAGGCCGCACTGACCTGACGGCCGGGAGCAGCGGGGAGCAGCGGGGAGCACGAACGCACCAAGCGGGTCTTCGAGCCCCKAGGGCCGGCGAGGCGGACGTCCGATGCGGCAGGCGACCCGCTGCGCGCACTCCAGCACCCCCTCGACGGATCATGGTTCCGGCCTTGACAGCTCTCGGCCCATAGTTAGACTCAGTCTAAAAAGTGGGCTTGAATATCGGGTTGCGAGCACCGAGAAGTTCACCGCGTTCGGGCGTCGAGAGAAAGCGCAGGAACCGTGCACAAACCACTCACCGGCATCAAGATGGTCGAGGTCGCCCAGTTCACCTTCACTCCCGCCGCCGGCGCGGTGCTGACCGAGTGGGGTGCCGAGGTCATCAAGGTCGAACATGCCGAGATGGGTGACGCCCAGCGAGGAATGCGCAGTCAGCCCAGGGCCGACTCGTGGCACCCGGTGATGGACCATCCCAACCGCGGCAAGAAGAGCATCGGGCTCGCCCTGGAGCAGCCGGYCGCGTACGAGGTCCTGATGGATCTCTGTCGCGACGCCGACGTGTTCCTGAYCAACTTCCTGCCCGATGCGCGCCGACGCCTGCGGCTGGACGTCGAGGACATCCGCAAGGCGAATCCGAACATCATCTACGTCCGTGGCAGCGCCCACGGGCAGCGGGGCCCCTGGGCCGAGCGGGGCGGGTTCGACGGCTCGTCGTTCTGGTGCCGGATGGGGAGCGCCTGGGGGGTCACCCCGACCGACAGCGACCGGCTGATCACGATGCCGGCCGGCGCCTACGGCGACACGACGGGCGGCATGGCGATCGCCGGCGGCATCGCCGCGGCGCTGCTCGGCCGGGCCCGGACCGGCGAACCGACAGTCGTCGACGTGTCGCTGATGAGCGTCGGCGCCTGGGCGTTCGCGCTGGAGGTGGGCAACGCCGATCTCCTGGGCCCGGACAATCCGCCCGAGCGCCTCAACGACATGATGGGCCGGATCAGCAACCCGACTGTCGGCAGCTACAGGACGTCCGACGGGCGCTGGATCAACCTGACCATCATGCAGTCGTTCCGGTACTTCCCCGACCTCTGTCAGCACCTCGGCCTTGACGAGCTCATCGACGACGAACGCTTCGACACCGCCGAGAAGCTGATGGCCAACGGGCCGGCGGCCGGGGGCCTGGTCGCCGAGGCCATCGGGGCCAGGTCGTACGCGTACTGGGTGGAGAAGCTGCAGACGCTGCAGGGCCAGTGGGCGCCGGTCCAGGGCCCCCTCGACATTCTCGAGGACCCGCAGATGACCGCCAACGGCTACCTCGTCCCGGTGGTGGACTCCGGCGGACACCAGCGGCGGATGGTGACCAACCCGGTCCAGTTCGACGAGACGCCGCCGGAGACCCGGCGGGGTCCGCTGTTCGCCGARCACACCGACGATCTGCTGCGTGAGCTCGGCCGGACCGAGGAGGAGATCCTCCAGATGAAGATCGACGGCGCCTGCACCTGAGCGCTGTCGGTCAGGAGGTCCCGGCGGCGCCGCGGCCTCGTCGCAGCAGGGCGAGCGCCGTCAGGGCGAGCAGACCGATGACGAACACGAACACGAACCCGGCGAGGCGCAGCGTCGTCAGTTCGGCAAGAACCCCGACACCGACGACCGGCAGCGAGATCGCGACATAGGCGACGACGAAGAAGGCCGATGAGGTCTCGGCGCGGGCGGGTGGCGGCGCGGCGGCCAGCAGCCCACCGAGGCCCGAGGCGAAGCTGAGGCCCTGCCCGATGCCGGCCACCACGGCACCCGCGACGAGCAGCGGAAGGGACGAGGCGGCGATGGCGCCGCCGACCAGCGCGACTCCGACCACGAGCGCCGCGCAGCCGGCCGGCAGCCCGACGGCGTGCCCGGTGCGGCGGGCGAGCACCTGGCCGAGCGCCGAGCCGGCGAACACGGCGGCGACGACCAGACCGGTGACCAGTGGGTTGTGCTCGTCGAGCGTCTGGGCGAGGAAGGCCGGGCCGACCGCGGTGAACAGGCCGAGGACCGCGAACCCGGCGAAGCCGGCGAGGGCCGCGCGCACGAACACCGCCCGGGCGGCGGACGGCACCCGCGGCCGCGAGAGCAGCCGGGCGCCGCCGGCGCCCTGCGCCACCGACGCCCGGGCCTGCCGGGACACCGTCTCGGGGGCCAACAGCACGCCCAGCACCGCCGGAACCAGCAGGGCGAGGTTGATGACGTAGGTCAGCTGCAGCGGGTCCGGACCATAGCGGGCGATGACGCCGGCGAGCAGCGGGCCCAGGCCCAGACCGCCCATGTTCGCGATCGTGGGCACGAGGGTGGCCCGGCCCGCGCTCCGCGGTGGGGCGAGGTCGACGAGGGTCGCGGTCGCGGTCCCGGTGAAGACCCCCGCGGACAGGCCGGAGAGCAGCCGGCCCGCCAGCAGCGCTGGCAGCCCACCGGCGAACAGGAACATCAGCGCGCTCGCCACCGCGGCCCCCAGACCCGCCAGCAGGACGGGACGCCGGCCGACCCGGTCGGACAGCCGTCCGAAGGCCAGCAACGCGATGATCACACCGACCGCGTAGGTGGCGAAGATGACCGTGATGGTCAGCTGCGAGAACCCGAACTCGGCGCGATAGCCCGGATAGAGCGGGGTCGGCAGAGTAGTGCTGGCCATGGCGAGGGTGAACGCGTAGGCAACGGCGGCGAGCCCCCCGGCCCGCCCCAGCGCCCCACCCCCCATGCCGTGGCCGGCCATGCCGTGGCCGGCGGTGGAGGGCTCGGCGGGCGGCGGCGACGGGGCGGATGGCCGGTTCACCACCCGCACGCTATTGCCGCCGGATCCTCCGACGCGAGGCCCACCCCCCCGTCCGCGCCGAGACCGGGCGGCCGCTACCTGGGGTCCGACAGGAACTGGCCGCGGCGGGCGAGCTGCTCAGGCTGCCGATCTGCTCAGGCTGGAGCGGGCATCGGCGCCGCCCTGACCCGGGCGATGGTTGCGACGTACAGAAGCAGACCAGCCGCGGTGAGGACGAAGCCGGCCCAGACGGTGGACAGGGTTCCCCAGCCGGCGTCGAGGGTGACCGCGCCGCCGATCGCACCGAGTGAGTTGGCCAGGTTCAGGGCCGCCAGGTTCAGGGCTCCCATCAGGGTCGGGGCACCCGGCGCGAAGCCCGTCAGCCGGACCTGGATGGTGGGGATCGCGAACATCATCGTTGCGCCGACACCGAACAGGCAGGGCAGCAGAACCACCAGATTGTCGCCGGCCACGCCGATCAGCACCAGGAGCCCGAGAACACCGCCGTAGCCCCAGATCAGGCCGCGGTTCTCGTACCGGTCGGCGGYACGTCCGCCGAGATGGTTCCCCACCGCCATGCCGAGCCCGAAGAYGGCGAGCGCGACGGGGATGAGGGACCTGTCCTGCCGTGCCGCGTCGGTGACGAACGGGCCGATGAACGTGTAGACGGCGAAGATGCTGGAGATGCCGAGCGCCGCGACGATGACCATCACCCAGACGTTGCGCTGGCGCAGGCCACCGAGCTCGTTCGTGACGGAGCCGCCCCGCAGGTCGTCGGTGCGTGGCAGCCAGGTCACCAGGGCGGCGCCGGCGATCAGGCCAAGGGCGACCACGGTCCAGTACATGGCCCGCCAGCCGGCGTTCTGGCCGATGAGGKTGCCGAGCGGCGACCCGGCGATGGTCGCGACAGTGAGCCCACCCATCACCGTCGCGAACGCCCTGCCGCCCCTGCCCGGGCCGTACACATACGCGGCGACGACGGCCCCGGCGCCGAAGAACGCACCCTGCACGCTGCCGGCGACGAACCGGAAGACGACCAGCAGCGCGATGTCCGGCGCCACGGCGGAGAGCCCGTTGCCGAGCAGGAAAAGCACGATCAGGCCGAGCAGCAGAGTGCGCCGATTGACTCGGGCGGCAAGCAGAATGATCGCCGGCGAGCCGATCACCACGCCGAGGGCATACGCGGTGATCGCATACGTTGCGACCGGGATCGACACGTCCAGATCGGATGCGAACAGCTGGATGACGCCGTTGCTGCCGAACTCGCCGGTGCCGATCGCGAAGGTACCGAGTGCCAGTGCGAACAATGTCGGGGTCGGATTTCTGATGGGCGTGTTCGCGGTCGTGTGCCGCCTTTCCTCGGCGGTGCACTGGCCTTCGAATGCGCGCTGATGCATCGTCCCGCCTTCGTCAGCGCGCGGCGCGCCTGATGAGGTCGACCGTCGCCCCGGGCTGCGCGATCATCGCGACGTGCGAGGCGCTGGCCTCGACGGTGCGCGCGCCGGCGCGCTGCGCCATGAACCGCTGCGCCGCGGCGGGAAGGACGTTGTCGTTGCGGGCGACGAGGTACCAGGAGGGGATGGTCTTCCACGCCGGGGCGCCGGACGGCTCCTGCAGCGTGCGCACGTCGCTCGGCCGCTGGCCGGCCCACATCAGGTCGGTGGTCGCCTTCGGTACGTCGCCGGCGAACACGTCGCGGAAGACCTCCTTCCTGATGTACCCGTCGACGCCCCCGCCGTAGGGACGGAAGTCCAGCGCCGCCTCACCGAGCTTGCTTCCCGGGTACCTCGTCTGCAGGCCCAGCAGCGTCTCGCCCTGATCGGGCACGAACGCGGCCACGTAGACCAGGGCCTTCACGTTCGCGTTGCCGGTCGCGGCGTTCGTGACGACGATTCCGCCGTAGGAGTGCGCGGCGAGGACGAGCGGGCCGCTCAGGGTGGCGAGGAAGCTGGCCAGGTAGGCGGAGTCGGCGGCAACGCTGCGCAGCGGGTTCGGCGGGGCGACGACCGGGTAGCCGTCGCGGATGAGCCGGGTGGCGACGTCGTTCCAGCCGGAGGCGTCGGCGAACTGGCCGTGGACGAGAACCACGGTGGGTTTCTGCCTGTCGTCGGGCCGGGTGTGTGCCTGCGCCGCGGTCGATCCGAGCACGGCCACGGTCGCGACCGCGGTGGATCCGGCGAGCAGTGTTCGACGGGTGTTCATCATCGGTGTAGACCTTCCGGTTTCCGCTGTTCTCGCAGTTCGCAGCTGCGAACGAGGATCAGCGTAGAACCGGACACTTGACGGGCACTAAACGATTCCGGATGCGCGCCGACAGCGGATCCACAGAAAGTTCAGTCACCATCAAGTACGTCGATCTAACCTGCGACAATGAGAGCGAACAAAACCGAAGGCCAGCTTGTATGGGGCCTACGGATCCACGTTGCCTGCTATTTGCTGGCTAATCTCGCCCAGGTCCTGGTGTGGGCCCTCGCAACCCCGGACCATTTCTTCTGGCCCCTGTGGTCGATACTGGCCTGGGGAATCGGGCTGGGTTTCCACATCTGGGCGGACCACCCGCCGGCCAGGTCGAAGGCCAGGCAGTAGGTCGAGTCGTTCCTCCGACCCGGCGGCCGCTCGATCCCGGCGAGCGGCGAACGGCGAGCACCTGCGCTCGGCTCCTCCGGTCAGTGGCCGTCGACGACGACCGTCCACCCCGATCCCGCGGCCGCGGGATCGGGGTGAGCCGAGTGCCTACGCAGCCTCCTCCTCGCTGATGCCGAGGTAGGCGCCTTCCAGGAGCTCGGGGGCGGCGGCCAGTTCCCTGGCCGATCCCCGCAGCACGATGCTGCCCCGGTTGAGGACGGCCGCGGTGTCGGCGACCTCGAGGGCGAGGTTGACGTGCTGCTCGACCAGGATCACCGCGCACTGATGGTCGGCGGCGATGCTGCTGACGGTGCTGAACAGGTCCTCGACGATCAGGGGAGCCAGGCCCATGCTGAGTTCGTCGATCAGCAGCACCCGGGGCTGCTGGATCAGGGCCCGCGCCATGACCAGCATCTGCTGTTCGCCGCCGGAGAGCGCCCCCGCCGGCAGATGCCACCGCTTCTCGAGCGCCGGAAAGGTCTCGAGGAGGCTTTTCGCCTTCGGACCGTTGCGACGGGCCGCGACTTTTATGTTCTCCTCGACGGACAGCGAGGTGAACAGGCAGCGGTTGTCGGGGACGAGTACCACGCCGGCCGCGTTCGCCGTGGCGGGTCGGCCGTTACGCAGCCGCTTGCCATCGACACTGACGGTGCCCTTCTGCGCCGGCAGCAGGCCGGCCAGGGTCAGCAGCAGCGTGGTCTTGCCGGCGCCGTTCGGTCCGAGCAGCGCCAGTACGGAGCTGGCCTCAACCGTGAGATCGAGGTTCCGGAAGGCGGTGGTGCTGCCTCTCCCGCCGCTGAGGTCGGCACATTCCAGCCGGGTGGTCATGTGGTCACCGCCGAGGATGTGGTCGCGGCGGCCGGAGCGACCTCCGCAGTTGGGGGGGTCGTCGTCTCCGCCTTCGGCGGTGGTGCCTGGGCCGCCGTCTCCGGGGATGTCTCCCCTGCTCCCTTCGTCAGTGGCGCCGGCGCCACCACGCCCGGGGACGTCTCCTCGACATCCTCCGCATCCCCCGCCGGCGACACCTCCGCCACCGGAGACGTCTCCTCCACACCCTCCGCCGGCGACACCTCCGCCACCGGAGACGTCTCCTCCACACCCTCCGCCGGCGACACCTCCGCCACCGGAGACGTCTCCTCCACACCCTCCGCCGGCGACGCCTCCGCCACCGGAGACGTCTCCTGCACGCCCGTCGCCGGCGGTGCCKCGTCCGCCGAGGAGTCGTGCACGGAGCCCAGGTAGGCGTCGGCGACCGCGCGGTCGGCACGGATCGCTGCCGGGTCGCCCTCGGCGATGACCTTGCCGAAGTCGAGGACGTAGATGTAGTCGCAGACCGACAGCACGAGGGAGACGTCGTGGTCGACGAGAACGATTCCCACTCCCGTGCGACTGATCGAGCGGATGCGCTCGCCGAGCCACACCGTCTCGGTGGTGTCGAGCCCGGCGGCCGGTTCGTCGAGGAGCAGGGCCCGGGGCTTGGTCGCGCAGGCCCGGGCGATGGAGACCAGCTGGCGTTCGCCCTGGCTCAGTTCGTCGGCGTGCCGGTCGGCCCGGTCGGCAAGGCCGACGAGGTCGAGTGCGGCGGCCAGGGCGCGGTGGCGTTCGTCGGCGTTCGCGCCGAACAGCGCCGCGCGGACGTTCTCCTCGACGGTGAGGTCGTCGTAGAGCTCCAGGGACTGGAACGTGCGGGCGAGGCCACGCCGTACCCGGGTGTGCGTCGGGAGCCCCTCGACGTTGTCGCCGCCGAGCTTGATGGTGCCTGAGGCCCGGGTGAACCCGGTCGTCGCGTCGATCACGCTGGTCTTGCCGGCACCGTTCGGTCCGATCAGACCGACGATCTGACCGGCGGCAACCCGCAGCGAGACCTCGGAGACAGCCGTCACGCCGCCGTAACGAACCGTGAGCCCGGTGACGTCAAGCACCGTGGCCGCCGGTTGCGCGGGTACCGCGGCCGGCGCCTCCGTCTGGTCGGTGGCTGCGGAGGTGGCGGTGGCCGCCGCGGTCGGAGTTGCGGACTCGGGCGTGATCGCCTTGGTCCCATCCGCCGGGCTCGGAGCCGGCCGGCGGCGATGGCGTAGTCGGTCGATGCGGTCGGCGAGCTCGTGGCCGCCGCTGGCGAGGCCTTCCGGGTGGCCGATGAGGGCGACCAGGAGGGCGACACCGGTGATGACCGGGAACCAGTCACCGAGATGGACCCAGCGGTCCATCGCGATGAAGGTGATGCCGGAGGACGCCATCACCCCGGCGAGGATGCCGCCGTAGACAGAGGTGACGCCGGCGAGGTACGCGGTCGACAGCAGGGCGAGCCCGCCGAGCGCCGTGAACGAGTCGAAGGTGACGACATCGCGCCGGTAGGCCAGCAGGCTTCCGCCCAGGCCCGCGATGAAGGACGCGATGGCGAAACTGGCGACCTTGACGGCGACGACGTTGATGCCGATGCCGGCGGCCGACTGCTCGTTCGCGCGGACAGCGAG
Source organism: Parafrankia colletiae (assembly GCF_001854655.1). GTDB lineage: Bacteria > Actinomycetota > Actinomycetes > Frankiales > Frankiaceae > Parafrankia > Parafrankia colletiae. The sequence continues at coordinate 20,496 of NZ_MBLM01000129.1, forward strand.
CATGGCCGAGCCCAGCGAGCTGGTGCGCAGCCGGGCGACACCCCAGGCGACGGCCACCAGGACCGCCAGGCAGAGCAGGCCGAAGGGAATCCGTGGGAAGGCATGACCGGTACCGATACTGAGATCGAGGCCGAAAATCTCCGGCTGGGTGACCCGGGCCCCCTGGCTGTCGACGATCTGCGTGTTGCGGAACCACACGGCTTCGATCGTGTAGGCCAGCGCGAGCGTGACGATGCCGAGAGTCAGACCCTTCAGTCGCAGCGCGGGTAGTCCGATCACCACGCCCAGCACCGTCGCCACGAGCGCGGCCAGCAGTGGTGCGAACGGGAACGGGATGTGCCAGCTCTGGGTGAGGCCACTGAGCGTGAAGGCGGCGMTGCCGGCCAGCGCGAGCTGGGCCAGCGACACCTGCCCGGCGTAGCCGGTCACGACGACGAGCGACAGACCGATGATCGCGGCGATGAACGTTCCGATGACCGCGCTGCGCCAGGTCCCGCTGGTGACCAGCAGGCCGAGCACACCCACGCCGGTACCGAGAATCGTGGGCATCAGCAGGGACCGTGGTCGGGGGGCCCGGCCCAGCGGCTGTCGGACCAGTCCGCCCCGGACCGCGAGGCCCCGTCCGGTGACGAGCAGGGCCAGCAGGATCACCACCAGCGGAACGAGTTCCTGCGAGCCGCTCCTCGGTAGCCAGGACGCGCCGTCGGCGGCCAGCGCGGCAGCCTCAGACTGGACCATGCCGATCGCGATGCCGGCGACCACCGTCGGCACCAGGCTCTTGAAACCGCCGACCACCGCGGCGGCGAGCGCCGGCACCACGAACAGCGTGTAGGTGGTCGGGGACAGCGGGCTCAGCGGTGCGATCAGGATGCCGGCCGCACCAGCCGTCACACCACTGATCATCCAGTTGAACAGGGCGATCCGGTCCGGGGACACACCGCTGACGTAGGCGCCGGTCTGGGACTCCGCCACCGCCCTCGTCAGCAGCCCGAACCGGGTGAAGCGGTAGACGGCGGCCAGCACCAGCGTCAGGGCCACCACGGCGACGACCAGATAGAACCGGTCGGACAGCACCCTCGCGCCGCCGAAGTCCCACCGTTCCGCCGGGAAGATCGCCTCGACGCTGACCGGTGAGGTGCCGAGCCGGATCGCCATGACCGACTGGATGACCACCAGAACGCCAAGCGACGCCACCGCCCGGGCCAGCTGGGGAGCCTCACGCAGCGGTCGGAAAACCGCCACGTACAGCAATGCGCCCAGGAGTGCCCCGAGCAGCAGTGACAGCGCAGCCGCCGGCGCCAGCGGCCAGGACCCGCCGATGTCAACCGACGCGGGCAGGCCGGGTATCAGGACGAGTAGTTCGCCATCACGTAAGTATGCGTAGGAATAGGCGACGTAAAGCGCGACCGACCCAGTCGCGAAGTTGATGACTCCCGAGCTCCGATAGGTCAGCACGAGGGCAAGACCCAGCGCCGCGAATACCCCGCCGTTCCCGAGGCCGAGGAGCAGCGAACCTACATGTTCCATCACGATCTCCCGGCATCTTCCGGATCAGTCCTGCGAGCCATGAGGCTGGTTCGGCACCTCCGGCGGGACGGATGCCGAGAGGAGGTGCCGAACCCGCCGCCGAGGAGATTCCTCGGCGGCCGGTTCAGTTCTCGACCATCAATCCGGGATCGAAGTGTTTCCGAGCACCTTGAATGCGGCAGGCTGACCCTTGTCGTCGAGAGTCGTCGTCAGCCCACCCCGCACGCAGGCCGCCGGAGTTTCCGGGTAGGCCTTGCCGTTGCACCGGAACTTCAGGCCGGCAGCGCCGGGCAGTTCCTTCTCCGGCATCGCCTTGATGGCGGCGGTGACGGTAGCCGGGGTGATGTCACCCGAGATGTCCTCGAGCGACGCCGCGAGGCCGGCGAACGTGACGAACATGCCCCGGCCCGCGGACGAGCCGGTGTCGATGTCGTCCCCGTAGGTCTCGATCACCGCGTTGTAGAGGAGGCTGGACGCATCGTCCCCGCCGACCGGGACGGAAGCGCCGATGGTCATCCCCTCCAGCACGTTCCCGGGCACCGCCTTGCGGGTGGCGTCCGTGATGCACTGCGAGATGGCACTGACCTTGYCGTCAAACCCGACTGCTTCCAGGCCGTTGATCGCGCTGATGCAGAACGAGTCGTTACCGATGATGAACACGACACCGGGATCGACACCCTGCAACTGCGGCGTCATGTCGGCCGTACCCGGGGCGACCCGGATGAGCTCGTACTCGAGGCCCGCCTCCCGCATCAGGCCGGGGGCGACCTCCTCGGCGCTGTGCAGCGCGGCCGGCACGTCGATGACAATCGACGTCACCTTCTTGAGGCCCTCGTCCTTGGCCACGTTGATGGGGAGCTGCAGCGTCGCGAAGTTCGGGTCACCCACGGTGAAACTCGTCGGGTCCGAAAGAATCGCCGGGCTGCCGGCGCCGAAGAACATCGTCGGGATGTCCGCGTCAGCCAACGGCTGCCATACACCCTCGGCAACCGCGGACTCGCCGACCGCGACCGCGACGACGTCCTTCTCAACCATCTGGTTCCCGCAGTCGGCGCCCCTGGCCGGGTCCGCCTGCGTCTCGCACTTCACGATCTCGACGGGCCGGCCGCCGATGCCCCCGCGGTGCTCGTTCAGGTACTTGACCGTGGCGTCCGCGACGGCGAACTGCACGGAGTTGTCGATGGCAGCGGACTTTCCGTCCGAGATGATCCCGATCTTGACGGGCTCGCCGGCCGCTTTGTCGACCGACCCGAGCGCGTTGGCGGCCGCGGTCGGGTCCACCTTGGCGGGCTCATCCCCGTCGTCCGAACTACACGCAGCAGCGAACATGAGCAGGGCTAACGGGCATGCTAAGAGCGCCCTAGCCGACCGCCGCCGCGACCGCATCGACCGGTCGCGTGGGAGGACAACCCTGGACCGCATATACCTTCACCTCAAAGTTGTCGGAATCATCTGGGCCGTGGCGCTATCAGCCACGCGAAGACATCCTCGCCGGGGCAGGTTGCTTCCGCGAGGCCGCCCTGGATTTGCCAGGCCCACCCTCGCCTACGAGTGTGCGCATACTCTCAACCTTCGACGTCGACGTCAACATATTCCGGCAAGATCATCAACTGCTGCGAGCCAACCGCCCGCATCACCCGACCATCGGACCGTCGGCCGCGTCCGCCGCCCGCATCGCCCACGCACCATGCGAGATCCTCCTCTGGCCACGGAGCTCAAGTGGCCACCGATGGCCGCGGAGCTCAAGTGGCTGCCGAGGATCGCCGTCGAACCCCAAAAGCATCTGTACGCTCCGCTGCTGGCACCGACCGAGGCGACCCGTCCCTGCTCGCCTTGGGCGCTTCAGGATAGTGACCCCGGGAGGGAAAACAAGTACCCAGATCCAGCCACCACACATCGCGGAGTTCCGCCGACAATAGAAGATCTTGTCCGGCCGATCGGAGGCCGAGCATGTGGTTGCTACCTACATGCATTTAACGGAAGATCAATCTCCCGGGTGGCCGGTTGTCGGTCTTACCGACGGATTACAGAAGAACGATGATCATCTTGGTGTCGCCGTCCGGCACCGGTCCCCACGCTCCGGCGGGTCCGGCGAGTCCGGACGGGATGATGCCACCCGCGGCACTGCGGGAGCCAGCCTGGGCGCCGCTCCCGCCTGCGGTCCTCGCGGGGTTACGGAGTGATCGTCGGCCAGTCGCCGCCTGGCAGCGGGTGGCGGAACAGTCTGGCGGCGTTGCCACCGGCGATCATCACGGCCTCGTGCCGAGGGATGTCCGCGAAGCGCTTACGGAGCAGGTCCTGGGAGCCCGGCCAGGTCGAGTCGGCGTGCGGGAAGTCCGTCTCGAACAGGATGTGGTCGATGCCGATCAGGTGGCGCTGGTCGAGCGTGCCGGGGTCGTCGAGCATGCAGAAGTAGAAGTTGCGACGCAGCGCCTCACTCGGTGTGACGTCGTACGTCCACGGAGTACCACCGCCGCCGGAGTGCTCGAGGACGTAGTCGAGACGGTTGATCGCCATCGGCACCCAGCCGATGCCGCCCTCACTCAGAGCGATCCTGAGATTCGGGTAGAGGGCCGGAATGCCCGCCCACACCCAGTCGACGGCGGCGCAGAACGCCCCGGCGGGGAACAGCGATGTCTGGACGTTGAGGCCGCCACCGGGCGAGCCCTGGAGGACGAAGCCGCTTGCGCCGCAGTGCAGCGAGATGACAGTGTCGGTCTCCTCGCACGCCCTGAAGAACGGCTCCCAGTGCTTCAGGTCGGTGATCGGCGGAAGCTTCAGCAGGTGCGGTGACTCGAGGAACGACACCGACGTGAAGCCGAGCCCGGCGTTGCGGCGGATCTCCTGCGCGGCGACCTTCGGGTCCCTGAACCAGGGCAGCTGCATCGGGATGAAGCGCTCCGGGTAGGCACCGTGCCACTCCTCCAGCATCCAGCTGTTCCATGCCCGGACCGCGGCGAGGCCGACCTCCTCGTCCCGGTTCATCGACAGCACCCGGCCGGTGAAGCCCCACGCCCCGGACGGGAAGCACAGCGACGCCCAGACGCCGTCGAGATCCATGTCCCGCACGCGGGCGTGGACGTCCCAGGCGGACCTGCGCATCTCGTCGAAGTTCAGCGGGTCGAGGTTCCACTCGGACTTCGGGCGCCCGGCGACGACGCTCATCCCGTTGTCGCGGTAGAGCCGGTCGCGGTAGAGCCAGGCCTCCGACCCGTCCGGCGTCGTGATCACCCGAGGGGCCTGGTCACGAAGCTTCGCCGGGAACCGCCCGGCGAAGACATCGGGGGGCTCGGTGAGGTGATCATCCACCGAGACGATCGAGAAGCTGCGCTCCTGCGGTTCCGGGTCCGCGAGCAGCTGCCAGGTCGGTCTCGGCATCGTGCGCTCCTGGTGGTCGAAGGCGCCAGCGCTAGTTCGCGAGCGCTTACTCTCTTCGATCCTAGCCCCAATCCCGGCCCGGGTCCCCTGTCCAGCGCGGACCGAGCCCCAGTACCGCGCCGTGCCCGGCGGAAGACACGACCTTCGCGTGAAACCTTCGCGTGAAGGGGCGTCCGCCGGGGTACACGCCTGAGCAATGCGGACTTTTCTGACACATCCCTGGGAGGCCTTCGGCCGCCTCCTCGATCGTCGGCCCGGCGGTCGGGTGCTTCCACGGCAGCCGTCGGAGGCACCAGGCACCGGGTCGGCGCCGCCGACGGCCTGCCCGCCGGATCTGCCGCCCGCTGCCCCCGCGCCGCCGGCCGACGTCCCCGCGCCGCCGGCCGACGTCGACGGGCCCGACGTCGACGGGCCCGTCTTCCTCGGCGCGGCCGACGGCCCTGACCACCCTGATGGCCCTGACGAGGCTGACGAGGCTGACGAGGCTGACGAGGCTGACGAGGCTGACGATCTGCTCGACGCGGTGGCCTCCGCGGCGTTCGGTTTCGACGCTCTGCGGCCCGGCCAGCGCGCGGCGATGCGGGCGATCCTCGAGCGTCGCGACACGCTGTGCGTGCTGCCGACCGGAGCGGGCAAGTCGGCCGTCTACCAGATTCCTGCCCTGCTGCTGGAGGGGCCGACCGTCGTCGTCTCACCGCTGATCGCCCTGCAGCGGGACCAGGTGCGCGGGCTGACCGCGCGGCTCGACAGGGCCCGTGCACACGACGGGCCGCTGTCGACGGACGCGCCTGCCTCCGACAGCACAGCAGTGATGGCGAACTCGCAGGTCAGTGCCAAGGCCGTCGCCGAGGCGTTCGACGCGATCCGTTATGGCAACAGCGAGTTCCTGTTCCTGGCACCCGAACAGCTCGCCAAGCCGCGCATCCGAAAGCTGTTACGGGAGGCCACGCCGTCGCTCATCGTCATTGACGAAGCACACTGCATCTCGGCGTGGGGCCACGACTTCCGACCGGACTACCTGCGCCTGGGTGAGGTCATCGAGGATCTCGGCCATCCGACGGTGGTCGCGCTCACGGCGACCGCCGCACCGCCGGTGCGCCGCGAGATCGCCGAACGGCTGCGGATGCGGGAGCCGGCCGAGATCGTGCAGGGGTTCGACCGGCCCAACATCCACCTGGCTGTTCGTACCTTCGTCGAGGACAGCGACAAGCGCGCGGCCCTCGTCGAGTACGCGGCGACACAGGCCAAACCCGGCATCGTCTACGCGGCGACCCGGCGAGCCACCGAGGAGATCGCCGCGGAGCTCGCCGACCTCGGCCTGCACGCCCGGCCCTACCACGCCGGGCTCGCCGCCGGTGTGCGCCGGGAGACGGAGGACGACTTCCACTCCGGCCGCTGCGACGTCATCGTCGCCACCACCGCGTTCGGGATGGGCATCGACAAGCCGGACGTCCGCTTCGTCGCGCACGCCGACGTCCCCGACTCCGTCGACTCCTACATGCAGGAGATCGGCCGGGCCGGCCGGGACGGTCAGCCGGCGCTGGCCTGCCTGTTCTTCCGGCCACAGGACCTGGGCCTGCGGCGTTTCCTCGTCGCCGGCCCACCCGACCCGGCGGACCTGCGCCGGGTCGCCGTCCTGATCGCGCACGCCGAGGAACCGGTCACGATGCCACGCCTGGCCAAGGAGGCCGGGCTGCGTGACTCGGCACTGGTCCGTCTGGTCGACCCGCTCGCGGAGGCCGGCGCCCTGACGGTACGCGGCGACGGCACGGTGGCGGCCCCTCCGGACGCGCCCGAACCAGAGGTCGCCGTGGCGAGGGCGATGGAACGGGCCGAGGTGCGGCGGACGTTCGACCGCTCCCGCGTCGACATGATCCGGGGGTACGCCGAAACCCGCGGCTGCCGCCGACGCTTCCTGCTGTCCTACTTCGGGGAGCCGGTCGATCGCTTCGAGCCGGCCGGCTGCGGCGCCTGCGACACCTGCGACGGGCGTGACGAGCCTGCCGCCGGGCGGGACGGCGACCGGGCTTCCGCCGGCGCCGGGAGCACCGAGGGTGAGGGCGGGCAGCCCGCGCCGTTCGAGGCGGGCACCCGGGTGCAGCACGAGCGCTGGGGCGCCGGTCAGGTTGTCAGCGTCGACGGTGACCGCTTCACCGTCCTGTTCGACGACGCGGGTTACCGCACCCTGGCGGTCGAGGCCGTGCTGAACCGCGGGCTCGTCGTCCCGCTGCTACCCACCGCCTCGCAGCCGTGATCCGTGACCCATAACCCATAACCCATAACCGGCGCCGGTACTCGCCGAACTGCCCACCCTGTACCGGGTTCAGCCGAGGTTGATGTCGGACGAGTCACCGGCGCCAGCCCCGTCGAGGCTGCCGACGAGCGGTTCCGGGGCACGCATCCGCCACGCGTCGGTGACGAGCTCCCGCAGGCGGTCGACCTTCAGCTTCGCCAGGCGCACCATCACGAGGGGCGTGCCGCCATAGCCCGGGGCGGTGAAGAAGAGGTCGGGCTCGCCGAGCAGGAGCGCCTGTTTCTCCGCCTCGTCGCCGACGTACAGCACCGCGATGTCGGTCCGGATCACCCGCGGCTTTCCCGGCGTGCGCTCGGGATAGGACCAGACGAATCCCCTGTCCCCCACCCGGAAGTCAAAGCCTTCGCTCTCGACCTCCACGACGTTCGGCAGACCCAGCGCCAACCGACGCACGTCATCGGCGTCAGCCACCGAGACCCCTCCCTGTCAGCGCCATCGGGTGGCGCATACCTCCGAACGGTTCCGCATCGCCCGAGGATGGTACGCAACCTCGGCCGGCACCGACCGGGCTCCCTCGCCGGCCTCAGTTCTCCCGCTGTCCGGATGTCCGGATGTCCGCGGCGGGACCCTGCGGACATCCGCACCAGAACCGGCTGGAAACCGGATCGTGCGGCCGAGCCACCCTTCCTACGGTCGGTGACGCGCCCGGAAACGGGCGGGACGGGACGACTGGTCGTCCCCTCCCGACGGTGAGGAGCATCGTGTTCAGCAGGGGAAGGTCCAGAACGATCGTCGCGGCCCTCGTCGTGATCGCCGGGGTGTGGGTGCTCGTGCGGGCGGTGACCAGTGACGGCGACGGTGAGGCCGCCGGGTCGCCGCCGCCGGTCCCCCGGTACGGGCAGGCCGAGTTCCAGCGGGACCTGGACGCCGTCCGCGACGCCGGGGCGGTCGGGGTCATCGCGCAGGTGAACGGCTCACGGCAGCTGCGCGGATCCAGCGGGGTGAGCGACCGCGACGCGGGCACCCCGATCGATGTCGACAGCTACTTCCGGATGGGGAGCAACACCAAGACGTTCGTCGCGGTCGTCGTCCTGCAGCTGGTCAGGGAGGGCGCCCTGACCCTGGACGACACGGTCGAGCGGTGGCTGCCCGGTGTCGTCGCCGGCAACGGCAACGAGGGCGCGTCGATCACCGTCCGGCAGCTGCTCCAGCACAGCGGCGGTCTGCACGACTTCACCGATGATCTGCTCGCCCGGGTCGACTCCCCGGAGGCGTACCGCGAGCTGCTGCACACGACCTTCGCGCCGCAGGAACTCGTCACGCTGGCCCTGCAGTCGCCGCCGGACTTCCCACCGGGCGAGGGCTGGCACTACTCGAACACCGGCTACGCCGTGCTCGGGATGATCATCGAGAGGGTGACCGGCCAGAGCTGGGACGCCGAGGTCGCGCGCCGCATCCTGGAACCGCTGGGCCTGACCCGCACGTCGGCGCCGGGGACGGCACTGGTCCTGCCCGACCCGCATCCCAGGGCGTACGAGGTGATCGACGGCGTGTGGCTGGAGCATCCCGAGCAGAACATGACGTGGGCGGGCGCGGGCGGCGAGCTGGTCACCACGCTCGACGACCTGAGCCGGTTCTGGCGGGCCGTCGGCAGCGGGGAGCTCGTCACGCCGGAGCTGGCCAGGCAGATGCGCCAGACCGTTCCGACCGCGGGCGAGGGCGAGCCGGCGGGCGGCAGGTACGGCCTCGGCCTCGGCTGGAGGCCGCTGAGCTGCGGCGGGGGCGCCTGGACGCACGGCGGCGACGTGCCCGGGTTCAGCACTGTGGGGGCGGTCAGCGACAACGGCGCGACGTCAGCCGTTGTCTCGGTCAACATCACCGCCGAACCGCCCGTCCGGCAGGCGGCGTGGGACCTGGTCGACCACGCCCTGTGCAGGGGCGTGTGACCGCCACGCCCGCGCCGCTCACCCGTGCCCCGAAACGCCTCGCCGCCCAGTTCCCGGCAAGCCGCACCACCGCACGGGACTGATCGCTCACACGGGACTGATCGCTCAGACCGACGGGTTCTCGATCAGCGTGATCGTGTTGCCGTCGGGATCGGCGACCGACGCCAGCTTCGCGTTCCTGGTCGTCGTGGTGGCCTCTCCCAGTCTGACACCGCGGCCGGCCAGGACGGCGGTTTCCGCCCCGAGATCGTCAACGGCGAAGTTCAGGGCCGACCGCCCGGCGCGGTCCGCATCGTGGAAGACCTGCACCCAGGCGTCGTCCGTGACGTGCCAGTCCGCCAGCCCCGGCATCGGGCGCGTGTCGGCGGGCCGGCCGAAGAACCGCTCGTACCAGGCGGTGGACGCCTCGAAGTCGGCCACGGGGACGACAGACAGGACCTTGGTCACGGACACGGGATCACTCCGCTCGGGGTCGCGACATGCATGCGGCGGCAGACGCCAGGTGCGCTGTTCCTGCCCACCTCAGCACCGATGTCACCCTGTACCGCCGCCTGTTTCCGGCGGTCTGGAAGCTTCGGGGCATTCCGGCGCGAGGTGTGGGTACGTCTGGGTCCGTTCCTCGGAGGCAGGCCCGGAGGTTGTGATGACGGACGGAGTCGCCACGGCGTGGCGGAGGACGGCGGGGCCCGGGCGGAACCCGTTCGTGACGAGAGCGGCACTGTTCGCCGGGCTCGGTGGTCTGCTGTTCGGCTACGACACCGGCGTGATCGGCGGTGCCCTGCCCCTGATCGCCCAGGACTTCGACTGGGACAGCCCGTTCCTCAAGGGCGTCATCACATCGTCGCTGCTGCTCGGTGCGGCGGCGGGTGCGCTGCTCGCCGGCCGGCTGTCCGACCGGCTGGGGCGGCGGCGCCTGATCCTGATCACCGCGGTGGTCTTCGTCGTCGGCATCCTGGGGGCCTCGCTCGCCCCGGAGGCCATCTCCCTGGTCGCGTTCCGCGTGGTCATCGGGCTGGGAGTCGGGTCGGCCTCGGTGGTCGTCCCGCTGTACATCGGTGAGATCGCGCCGCCGGAGGTCCGCGGCGCCCTGGTGTCGCTGAACCAGCTGTCGATCACCATCGGCATCCTGGCCAGCCAGCTCATCGCCTACTTCCTCACCTCGTCCGGCCACTGGCGCTGGATGATCGCCATCGCGCTCGTCCCGTCGGTGCTCCTCGGCCTGGGCATGCTGCGTCAGCCCGAGAGCCCCGCCTGGCTCGTCGAGAAGGACCGGGACGAGGAGGCACGCCGGGTCCTGGCCCGCACCCGCGACGCCGGGGACGACATCGAGGGCGAGATCCGGGAGCTGCGCGACGTCTCGGCGGAACGGGCGGACGCCCGGGACGTCCTGAGCCGGGCGGTCCGGCCGGCGCTGGTCGTCGGCCTGGCGCTCGCCGTGATCCAGCAGATCACCGGCGTCAACACGGTGATCTACTATGCCCCGACCCTGCTGGAGTCGGCGGGGCTGGGCGAGCACGCCGCGATCGGCGGCACCGTCATCGTCGGCGTCATCAACGTCGCGCTCACCGTGCTCGCCATCGCCCTGCTGGACAGGGTCGGCCGCCGGGCGCTGCTGCTCGTCGGAACGGCCGGTATGACGCTCGGGCTGGTCGTGCTCGGTGCGGTCTTCGTCGGCCAGCCGGACACCGTCAGCTCCACCCGGGCCGTCGTGGCGATCGTGGCGCTGTGCGTCTACATCGGCTCGTTCGCCATCGGGCTCGGGCCGGTGTTCTGGCTGCTGATCTCCGAGATCTATCCGCTGCGGATCCGCGGCGCCGCGATGTCCGTGGCCGGGATCGCGAACTGGCTGGCGAACTTCGTGGTGGCGATCAGCTACCTGACGCTGCTCGACGCGATCGGCCGCGGGCCCACGTTCTGGCTGTACGCGGCGATCGCGCTCGCCTCACTGGCGTTCATGTGGCTCCGGGTGCCGGAGACTCGCGGGCGCTCACTGCCCGAGATCGAGGCCGACCTGAACATGAACCCCGAACAGGCCGAGCAGGACGTCGCTCCGGCACGTGCCCGTTCACGGCACCATCACCGGCACGCCCACTGACCGCGCCGGGGCGTTGGCGCTACTCGCGTGCGAAGCGAGGGAGACCCTCGCAGTTCCAGCCGGCCAGTCGGTGGGTGTCGGGGTCCGCGTGTCCGTAGGCCCTGGTCTCTCGGGAGATCTCCTGCCAGCCCGAACCCGCCCAGCCGAAAAGCACGCTCGTCTCGTCGTAGCCCTCGGCACCGGAGGGCCCGTCGATCCGCCGCGCGGAGGTGACCAGCAGAGTCGACGCCGGGCCCGATCGTCCGCAGGTGTAGCCGAGCCAGCCCGAATCCGCGCTGTCGACGACCCACCCCTCCGCCTGTCCCGCCTCAGCGGGCGGCGGGCCGAGCTCGGTCAGCTGGCCGTCGCGGTAGGTCAGCACCGTGAACCACATGGTGTGTGCCCCGAGATCGGTCAGCAGCGCGATCTCTGCTCCGGGAGCCCCGTCCACCACCGCGGCGCCGTGCCAGGGACTGGTGATGGGGGCCGACGTCGCCGTGTCGAACGGATACTCCGCGGCAGAGCCGTCGGCGACAAGGACCCGGAGAAGCCATCGTCCGGTGTTCACCTGCCCGAGGGCGATCTCGTCGTCGGCGCCGTCACCGTCGACGTCCGCCGTGGCGGCGGGTGTGCACCTTGCCATGGCCCCGCATACCGAGCTCGAACCTGCAGTGCCGTTCGTAGCCGGCGCAGTTGTCTGGTGCGGCTCGTCGGAACTGTCACAGGCCGCGAGTGACATCAGGACGGCGAGGACCGCCACCACCATGCCACTGGCGAGGGTCTGCCTGGGAACAGCTGCTGTCCGGCAGTGCGGCATCGTTCCCCCAGGATCTCGTGCCGCCGCGGGCGTACGACGGCTGTCGTGGTGGTGGCTCACTCGGCCGGACGGCGCTCCCGGCGGTCCTCCAGGCGGGCGACGAGGCGGGCCATCGCGGCGGCGGCCTGCTCGTGTGCGGTGTCGTGGCCGGCAGCCCGGTCGGCCACGACCGCGAACGCGAGCCCCTGCACCGCGGCGGCGACGAGGGCGGGCGGGAAGTCCTCCGGGTCGAGTCCGTACTCGCCGAGGATCGAGGCCAGGGCCTCCATCTGCAGCCGCCGCAGTTCCCGGGCCACCAGGCCGACTTCCGTCCGCAGCGCCGGCCGGTGGTTCGCCGCCGCCACGAACTCCACGATCAGCCCCGTTCCGCGTGGGTCGGAGACCAGCTCCCACCAGGCACGCAGCGGCTGTGGGGAGGACAGCGCCGCCCTGGTCCGCGCGAGCATCTGCTCCGCGCGCCGCCGCAGGACCGCCACGAACAGGTCGTCGATCGTCGGGAAGTAGTAGTGCAGGAGCGGAGCGGTGATGTCGATGCGGGCGGCCACGCTGCGGGAGCTCACCGCCGCGTAGCCCTCGCTCAGCATGAGCTCCTCGGTCGCGTCGAGAAGGCGACTCACCTTCTCCACGGTCGCCGCCCGGCGTCGACGGGGCTCGGCCATGCACCTTCCTCCGGTAGACGGCGCCGGGTTCCGAACGCCTGAAGACGTCCCATGATGGCGGACGCCCGGCTCGAAGGCGGGCTCCCCGCTCGCGGCGGGACTGTGGCGCAATCCCGACGACCACTGCCACCGCGCCCAATCCGCCACCCGGATTCGGCGCCAGGGCGGGTCGGTTGACACCGACCGCGGGCGAAGTTAGAACGACTGTTAAAAATTAGAACTGCGCCCCGGACGCATCAGCCCCTCCCGCCGGGACCCGCACGCAGCCACGAGACCCCGACGCCGCACCGCCCACGCCCGCACCACCATCTCCACCACCACCGCGCCATGCGCATGCCCACTCCATGCCATGCCATCTGACGTCACGTCACCTCAGGGAGAACTGATGGGAAAGCTCGACGGCAAGGTCGCCTTCATCACCGGCGCCGCCCGCGGACAGGGCCGCGCCCACGCACTGCGGTTAGCGCAGGACGGCGCCGACATCATCGCGATCGACCTCTGTGGTCCGGTCCGGTCGGTCGCCTACCCGATGCCCACGCTCGCTGACCTCGAGCAGACGGCGAAGGACGTCGAGGCCCTGGGCCGGCGGGTCGTCGCGAGGCAGGCGGACGTCCGGGACTTCGCCGGGCTCGGGAAGGCGTTCCAGGAGGGCGTGACCGAGCTCGGSCCGGTCCAGATCGTCGTCGCCAACGCCGGGATCGGCGCCGGCGGCGTGGCCACGGACGACGAGCAGTGGGAGGACGTCGTCGCCGTCAACCTCACCGGGGTGTGGAACACCGGTCGGGTCGCGATCCCGCAGCTGCTGGAGCTGAACCAGGGCGGCTCGATCGTGCTGACCAGCTCCACGGGCGGCCTGGTCGGCGTCGGCATCCCCACTGCCGGATTCCTCGGCTACACCGCGGCCAAGCACGGGGTCGTCGGCCTCATGCGGTCGTGGGCGAACTTCCTCGCTCCGTACAACATCCGGGTGAACAGCGTCGCGCCGACCGCGGTCCGCACGCCCATGGCCGGTGACGGGAACCTGGCGAAGATCCTCGAGCTCGCCCCGCAGCTGGCCAGCGCGCTCACCAACGCGATGCCGGTCGACCTGGTGGAGCCGGAGGACATCGCCAACGCCGTCGCCTGGCTGGTGTCGGACGATGCGCGGTACGTCACCGGCACGGTCGTCCCCGTCGACGCGGGCCTGCTGAACAAGCGGTAACCCGGCGGAACCAGCGGAGCCGATTCCACGGCGGCGGCCGAGCGCGTCAGCAAGAGCGCGGATCCGCCGCCTCCCATCCGTCCGACGTCCGACACATTGTGGTCACGGGTGCCGGCGTAGGCCCGCGACGAGGAGCGCGACCAGTCGGCGTGCGTCGTAGCGGGGGTTCGTGCCCGCGCCGATGCAGATGCCGCCCACGCCACGCATGAGCTCGTAGGCGCCCAGATCGGACTGGATCTCGCCGGAAACGGCCGCGGCGTCGAGCAGCTGAGTGCACACGGGCACCAGCCGGTCGAGGAAGTACGAATGCAGTGGGTCGAAGCAGGGGTCGTCGGACTGCAGCACGGCAGCGAGCCCCTGCTTGGTGATTACGAAGTCCACGAAGCGGTCGAGCCACTGCCCCAGTGCGGCGTAGGGAGTCTCGCTGCTCGCCAGGAGAGCCGGGCCGGCCTCGGCGAGGGCTTCGACCTGGTGCCGGTAGACGGCGATGATCAGATCCGCCCGGGTCGGGAAGTGGCGGTAGATCGTCGCCGTCCCGACGCCGGCCCTGGCAGCGATATCGCGGAGCGGTGCCTCCACACCGGACGTGACGAAGACCGCGGCGGCCGCGGCGAGCAGGATCTCCTCGTTACGTCGCGCGTCCGCTCGCCTGGACCGGACCACAGGTCCCGCATTCCGATCACCATCGGTCATCACATCCCCCTCCCTGCCAGCGACATTGCTAAACGGGACACCGTCCCGTATCGTCAAACGGGACGGCGTCCCGTTTCGACATGATGCCAGGCAGGTTGCCCGCCAGGCAGGCCATGCAGGGTCGTCCCACTCCACGCCACGGGCTGACGCCCGTCGCCGTCGACGACATCAGGCTCGAAGCAGCTGACGCGAAGCAGCTGGAAGGAAGGCCCCCGTGACCGAAACCGGATGGCGACCATGGACCTAGCCACGAACGAACCCACTCCCGTCGTCTCGGTGAAGCCGGTGACGCTGTCAGCGCCGGGCCGTGGCGAGGATCTCCGCGTTCGGGTGTCCGCGCCCGTCACCGGCCACGAGCTGCCTGTCATCGTCTTCTCCCACGGCTTCGGCTCGTCCCTGGACGGCTATGGCCCGCTGGTCGACTTCTGGGCTGCCCACGGCTTCGTCGTCATGCAACCGACTCATCTCGACTCGAGAACGCTCGGCCTTCCGCCCGATGATCCCCGGACACCGCGGATCTGGCGTTCCCGTGTCGAGGACCTGAAACGCATCCTCGATCATCTCGACCTCCTGGAAGCCGCCGTTCCCGGCCTGCACGGACGCCTCGACCAGAGTCGCATCGCCGCGGCCGGCCACTCCTTCGGCGGCCAGACGGCGGGCAACCTGCTGGGTCTGCGGGTCCTCGATCCGGAGACCGGGGAGGCGGCGGATCTCTCCGACTCCAGGATCCGGGCAGGTGTGCTGTTCGCGACGGCAGGCCAGGGCGGAGCCGACCTCTCAGCGTTCGCGGTCGAGAACTTCCCCTTCCTCAACCCGAGTTTCGCGGACATGACCACGCCGACCCTCGTGGTGGCCGGAGACCAGGACGACTCGCCGCTGACGGTTCGCGGGCCGGACTGGATGACCGATCCTTACTTCCTGAGTCCTGGCAGCAAGAGCCTGCTCACCCTTTTCGGGGCCGAACACTCGCTCGGCGGCATCGTCGGCTACGAGGCCAGGGAGACGACGGACGAGAACCCCGGGCGAGTCGCCCTGATCCAGCGGCTCACCTGGGCCTACCTGCGCCACGCACTCGACATCGACGGTTCCGACTGGCTGGCGGCGCAGAAATCCCTGGCGGACGACGACAGTCCCCAGGGCCGACTCGAATCCAGATAACGACCGGGTCACCGCTTTCCTGACCGCGCAGCGCCCTGGCCTGCAGGCCGACCCGACCCGACCCGACGTCGAACGTCTGGACGAACGCCGAACGCTAGACTTGGCCGCGATGCGCCTCATGCTGCTCCGTCACGGCCAGACCCCCTCCAACGTCGCCGGCGCCCTCGACACCGGGCGGCCGGGCGCCGGGCTGACCGCCCTTGGTCACGCCCAGGCACGGGCTCTCCCCGACGCCCTCCGCGGTGAGGCGATCTCGGCGATCTACACCTCGGTCCTGACCCGCACTCAGCTCACCGCGGCTCCCCTCGCCGAGGCCCGTGGGCTGGCGGTCGGAGTCGAGGAGGGGGTCGAGGAGATCGGTGCGGGTGATCTCGAGCTGCGCAGCGACAGGGCATCCATCGCGACGTATCTCGACGTCATCACCGACTGGCTCCACGGCGATCTGGACCGCACGATGCCGGGTGGGCAGAACGGTCACGTGTTCGTCTCCGGCTACGACGCCGCGATCGCGAAGGTCGCGGCGGCGCATGACGAGCGTGGCACCGTCGTGGTCGTCAGTCATGGTGCCGCGATCCGGGCGTGGGTCGGCCTGCGGGTCGACGGGGTCGGCTCCGTGGAGGACCGTTGGCTCTCGAACACCGGCGTGGTCACCCTCGAAGGCGACCTCTCGGCTGGCTGGAACCTCACGCAGTGGCACGGCGAGCCGCTGGGCGGAGCCGTCCTTCCTGACGTCGCCGCGCACGACGTCACCGGTGCTCCGGTGCGCGAGGCCGTCTCCGAGGCCGGCGAGGCCGGGTAGCCACCCGGGTCGGAGCCCTCGCCCCGGGTCAGGGCCCTCGCCGGTCACCCGTGCCGGTCAGCTGTCCTGGACCAGTACCCACTCCAGCTGCAGGTCGTCGATGGACGGAATGTTGCCGTCCGGGTTGTTGATGCGCATGAGCTCGTCGACGGTGGTGCCGTTCTGGCGGGCGATCTGCTCCCAGGTCTCGCCGACGCCGTCGGCGACGCCGAGAATCCGGTGCGCCCGGAATCCCGGCACACTGACCTGGAGATCCATCCCGTCGGGGACGAAATGGTCGGCCTCGCCGAGGGCGACGTCGGCGTTGAGCTTCGTGAACGTCGCCGCCGGGATCCCGGTTCCGCGGCTGATCCAGTCATGGCCACGGCGTCCGCTGGTCACGGGGAAGGGCAGCCGTCGCGTCCCGTCGGGGAGCGCGGTGACGGGCGGCATCGGGTACCGCTCCCCGGCCTGGCTGACGGCGGTACCGAGGAGCTCGGTGTGGCCCTGGAAGAAGGCCGCGTGGATCGCGTTCTCACCGACGTTCCGTATCGCCTCGGTGACGCGCTTCACGAACGGCGCGTAGTCGGCGGTCGGGCTGTAGTTGGGCAGCCAGGTGCGGGAGGGCCGGTGGTGGTCCTGACCGGTGATCCGGATGTTCAGATCCTTGGTCCTCTCGGCGGAGAAGGCGCCGACGTGACGGGTCGCCTTCACCGCCAGATACTCACAGAATCCCTCGCGGACGACGACGCTGCGCTGGGTCGCCGTCGGCAGCAGGGGGTGCTGCAGGACGTGGATGTACTCGTGGATCAGGAGGACGAACGTGTCCCACTTCTTCGTCGCCACGGCCATCGACTCCACCTCGGACTCCTCCGCGGCCCAGTCGAGAACCCAGGGCGTGATGAAGATGCGGGCCGTGTTCGGATCGGACATCGACATCTCGTTGGCCTCGTAGCGCAGGAGCGCCGCACGGTGCTCCGCGACGAACGGTTCGACGACCGAATTCTGGTAGAACTCCTGCTCCTCGGGCGTCCCGTTCTGATAGTGGAAGAAATGCTTCTCGGCCAGGGCCCCCACCGCGTCGGTGCTCATCAGGTAGTCGACCATGTTGACCGGCTCCGTCATCCGGCCGAGTCGTCGCCGGGTGGCCRTGTCGGTCATGGAGACGATGGTCGGCGATTCGCCGTCGACCGTGAACGTGAAGTTCCTCCTGGTGGCAGCGAGCTCCGTGGGGACAAGGGCGTTCCCGACCCACTCCGCGAAGAACTCGTCGACGACCTCCTTCGCTGCCGCGGCGGCCGGGAGAAGGTGTCTCAGGTCGATGACCCGGGCGTTCTCCTTACGGCTGATACTGGCTTCCTTGGCGTCGATAGTCGCTTTGAGTGCGGCCCGGAGGTCGCCGGCGAACTCATCCCGCGCCGTCTGCGTCGGATGAGCCTCCTTCCAGGCATGGCGATTGTCCTTTTCGGCCTTTTCGGCCTTTTCGGCGACGGCGGGTTCGGGTTCGGTGACCTCGGGCTCGGTCTCGGGCGGGAGTGGGAGTCCCAGCAGCGCGCGGACGGTCGTGGTCTCATCCGCCGTCAGCAGCCTGGTACCGGTTCGTTGCGACATGATCGACACCTATCCATCGGGGGCACGCGGGCCAGGCGTCGCAACATTTACACGAAACCGGCAGCGAGGATGACGAATCCTCGAACCCGATGAGCGACGCATGTCGGTTTAAGGTGAATAGCACGATTGCGAGGGATCCTGGCGCGCCTTCCGAGTGGATGCAGCCAGGCGACGGTCCGCCCGATCGAACGATCGGCCAGCTTTGGCCCGTGTCCCAGGCGTTGGCACTGCGCACCGGCCGACGCGCCCGGCACCGGCGCTGGGCCGTCCATCCTGGTTCATCAGGGACGGGTGGAGGCCGATAGGTTCGCCCCGTGGGCACTCCCCCGAGCTCGGTGCCCGGGGGTGGGACGCGCGGGTGCGCGGGTACGCGCCACCGCTGGTGGGAGGCGATCTGATGCGGGTCGAGGATCTTCGCGGACTCGACCTGTTTGCCGGCCTGTCCGACGAGCAGTTCGCGGAGCTTGCCGCGGGGGACAGCGAGGTCCGGATCGAGCCGGGTGCGGAGCTGTTCCGCGAGGGTGATCCCGCGGACTTCTGGTGGGTACTGGTCGAGGGTGCCATCGACCTGGTGCGTCAGCTCGGCGGTGAACCGTCCGTGGTCGGCCGGATGGATGCGCCGGGGCGGTGGGCCGGCGGCTTCCGGGCGTGGGACGAGCAGGGCGTATACCTGGCGACCGGGCGGGGTGCGGTGCCCGGCCGGGTGCTCCGGGTGCCCGCCGACGTCCTGCGGGCCCGGGTCGACTCCTGGTTCCCGTTCGGCAGCCACCTCATCCGGGGCGTGTACGGGACAGCGCGGTCCATTGAGGCGACGGCCCGCCAGCGTGAGTCGCTCGCCGCCCTCGGCACCCTCGCCGCCGGCCTCGCGCACGAGATCAACAACCCGGCGGCGGCCGCCACCCGCGCCGTCGGCGACGTGACGGAGACCTTCCAGACGGTGCTGGCCGCCGTCACCCGGCTTGCGTCAGGTGGGCTCACCGGGCCCACCGCCGACCGGTTCGCCGAGCTCGATGCGCTGCGTGCAGAGATCAGACCCCCCGCGGCACCCCTGTCCCCGCTGGCGGCGGCCGACCTCGAGGACGACCTGTCGGCCTGGCTCGCCGACCACGGCGTCGAGGACGAGTGGGCGATCGCGGCACCGCTCGCCGCCGCGGGGGTGGGCGTCGCCTGGTGTGACCGGGCGGCGGGCGTGCTCGGCGACGGGCCGGTGCTCCAGGCGGGTCTGCAGTGGGTCGCCGGCACCCTGGCCACCACCAGCATCCTGGCGGAGCTCGGCGAAGCGACCCGCCGCATCTCCGGGCTGGTCACCGCCATCACGTCCTACTCGCAGATGGACCGGGGCTCGCTGCAGCTCGTCGACCTCACCGACGGCCTCGACAGCACGGTGGCGGTCCTCGGGCACCGCCTCGGCACGGGCGTCACGGTCGTGCGTGACTACGCGCCTGACATGCCCCGCGTCCAGGTGCACGCGGGCGAGCTGAACCAGGTCTGGACGAATCTGATCGACAACGCCATCGACGCCATGAACGGCACCGGCACCCTCACCCTCACCACCCGCGCCGAGCCAGGTGCCGTTCTCGTCGACGTCACCGACACGGGCCACGGCATGTCCCCCGAGGTCGCGGCCCGCGCGTTCGAGGCGTTCTTCACGACCAGGGACGTCGGCCGGGGCACCGGCCTCGGCCTCGACATCGCCCGCCGCATCGTCACCGAACGCCACGGCGGCACCATCACCATCGCCGCCCGCCGACCCGGACACACCACCCTCCACGTCCGCCTTCCGACCAGCCGCGTCGAGGCGCGACACAGCTGACCCGGCCCGGACCGTGTGCACTCCCGCGGTCGGGGAGAAAGCAGCGCGCACGGCCCCGGATCAGGTCGTTGTCAGGTCAGGGTGCGTCGTTGCCAACGCTGGCAAGGATCGACAGGGAGACGGACGGTCCGGCGGCCGTGTTGGGTGCTGCCGCAGAGGCGGGCGTGCTGACGGAAACGGCGGCAGCGGATGCCCGACCCCTGTTCATGCCGCCAGAAGTGGCCGAACAGAGGGCTTTCGGGGATATTGCCGGGGATGGCGTCCATGTGACGGGTTCGCGCTTTCTCCGGCGCGACCGGCAGCCCCTGGAGGAWTCCATGAAATTACGTCGCCTGTTTGCGCCGTTCACCGGCCTGCTCGCCGGTTTCCTGGCCGTCGCCGTGCTGGTCGCCACGCCCGCCAGTGCGGATACCTCACCCCCGCCGGCACCCGTCGCCTACGAGGTCTTCCGCTTCAACCGGGCGACGATCGAGATCATGGCACGGAACGGAGTCGTCGCCTACGCCGAGGGCGGCACCACACGCCTCGACTTCCATCCGTTGGAGCTGGTCCTGACGATGCCGATCGTGAAGACGGAAACGGGTGCCGGTGTCTTCCGGACCACGATCGGCGGCCGGATGGTCTTCCGCAATCTCCGCACCGGCACGTCGGTCGGCTACGAACTGATGCACGGCAACGTCAGCGCCAGCCTCTTCATCACGACCAACGTCGACCTGCCCGGCGCGGAGCGCGTCCTGTTCTGGGTCGGCGGGGCCGACGAGAATGGTGTCCAGCCGATCACCCTGGCGAACCGCGCGCTTGTCGAAGGCCCCCTGGCCACCAGTGTCTTCCCGGCCGACTACCAGGTGGGCACCCTGCGGACTGTGGTCCCCTGACGGCCACGGGCCTCCCGGCGGGAGATCGACGCGGAAGCTTCGTCACGGATGGCGACGTCGGCGGTCTGTCGATCTGGGCCACAGCCCGCCCCAACCGGACCTAGCCTGGTACCAACCGGTTTGGACGGGGAAGGAGATCTCCCATGCCCAGGTGTCCGCACGCATACTGTCGACGGCCCCGATGAGCGCGCCGGTGGTCGTCGCAGTGGTGGGTGGCGGGGCAAGCGGCTGCCTCGCCACCGCCCACCTGGCAAGGTCCGTGGCGGGCACCGGCCGAAGGTTCACGATAATGCTCGTCGAGCCGGACGACGTCGGTGCGGGCCTGGCCTATCTGACCCGGGATCCACGGCACCGGCTCAATGTCCCGGCCGCGAAGATGAGCGCGTTCGACGATGACCCGCAGCACTTCCTGCGCTGGCTTCGCCGGCACGTCGCGGTCGACTTTCCGCCCGGTGGTTTCGCGCCCCGCCAGTTCTATGCCGAGTATCTCCGCCACACGCTGGAGGAGACGCTGCGGGCCGCGACCGGGGTGCAGTGCAGGCGGGTGCACGCCCGCGCGACGGATGTCCGCCGGCATGGGCGCCGGCTGCGCCTGACGCTCGACAACGGGACCAGCCATCCGGTCGACGCCGTCGTCCTCGCGCTCGGGCACGGCGCTCCGACGGCGGCGTGGGCTCCGCCGTCGCTGGCCCGGTCGCCGCGGTTCGTCGGTGATCCGTGGCGGGCGGAGACGCAGCCTCACGTCCCGGCCGGCAGCGATGTGCTGCTCGTCGGCGCGGGCCTGACCATGGCCGACATGGCCCAGCGCTGGAGCCGGGCTGGCGTGCGCCTGCACGTGACCTCGCGCCACGGGCTGCTTCCGCTGTCCCACGCGCTGGACCCGGCGCCGCCGCTCGCCGCCCCGGAGCTGCCCGAGGGACCGGTGAGCCTTGCCCAGGCCCGCCGGCTCGTCTTCGATCACATCCGCGCGGCCGGTGGCGACTGGCGGCGCGCCGTGGACTCGATGCGCCCGGTGACGGCCGAGCTGTGGTCACGTCTGGACCCGGCGGCCCGATCGAGGTTCGTCGCCACGACGATGCGGCGCTGGGACCAGGTCCGGCACCGTGTCGCCCCCGCCGTCCACGCCTGGCTGGAGCAACGCCGCGCCGAGGGATCGCTGGTCGTGCACGCCGCGCAGGTCGTCGACGCCCGGAACACCGCGGCCGGCGTCGAGGTCTCGCTGAGTGACGGCTCCCGGGTACTCGCCGCGGCCGTGGTCAACTGCACCGGTGCGGGCGCCGGCGTGCGGACCAGCCACGATCCGCTGGTCATGAACCTGCTCGCCGCCGGACTGGCGACCCCGGACGGCCTGGACCTGGGCTTCGCCACCGAGGGATCCGGGCGGCTGGTCGCGGCCGACGGGCCCCGGCCGGCGATCTGGGCCATCGGGCCGTTGCGGCGGGGCGAGCTGTGGGAGAGCACCGCGATCCCCGAGATCCGCGGCCAGGCGGCCTCGCTCGCCCGGGCCGTCATCGCCGCCCTGCCCGGGCCCCGGGTGGTCCGGCGGGTGCGCGACCCCTACGGCCTGCCCCTCACCGCCACCCCGGAGGCCGCCGGTCGCTATGTCGCCGGGCTCGGACGGATCCTGCGGGTGCGGTCCGGAGCCGAGATGCTGGTGGCCGAGGCGGTCGCGGCCGACCCGCAGTTCGCCCTCGGACAGGCGGTGCTGGCGCTGCTCGGCGCCGAGTGGGGCGCCGACGTCGACGTGGAGACGGCGCTGCTGGCCGCGCAACGCCAGGCGGCCCGGGCCGACGAGCGGGAGCGGCGTTTCATCGAGGTCGTCACCGCCCGCATCCGCGAGCCGGGAGGAGCCGGATCGGCCGCGGCCCTGCTGAGCTATGTCCAGGCCTACCCGGAAGACGCCCTGGCTGTCAGCATCGCCGTGCCGACGATCGCGTTCAGCGGCGCGACGGAGATTCCGGCTGAGGCCTGGGCTCTGGTCGAAGGACTGGCAGCCGTCTACCGCGACGACTGGTGGTACCGGGGGCTGCTCGCCTTCACCCGCCAGGAGCAGGAGAACTGGGAGGAGGCGGCCGAGCTCGCCGCACTGGCGCTCGCCGTCGAACCGACCGCGGGCCACGCCGTCCACGCGAAGACCCACGTCCACTACGAGACCGGCGACCACGAGGCCGGGCTCGCCTGGTTGGACGGCTGGATCTCGACCTGCGGGTCGGATTCGTCGCACCGGGCCCACTTCGCCTGGCACGCGGCGCTGCACGAGCTCGCGCTCGGTGACGACAGCGCGGCCCGGGCGCGTTTCTCGACCCAGCTCTCACCACCGGCCGTCTCCGGCGTCCGGGCGCTGGTCGACTCGGCGTCGCTGCTGTGGCGCGGCTTCACGGCCGGCGCCTGGACGTCGGTGGAACTCGGCCCGGTGCTGGAGACCGTTCCCGGCGCGCTGCTCGTCGATCCGCCGACGCCCTTCGTCGGGCTGCACGCGGCGGTCGCCCTCGCCGCCGCGGGCGACTGCCGCCGACTCGCACAACTGCGCCGGTCCGCGGCAGCCCGGAGCAGCGCGGTGTTCACCGACACCGTCGCGCCCCTGGCCGACGCCCTGATGCATCTCCTGCACGGCGACCCGGACCGGGCCACCGACGCGCTGATCGCGCTGCCCGGCGTCGAACGGCTCGGGGGCAGTGCCGCCCAGCGCGAGATCGTCGAGGACACCACGATCTACTGCGCCATCCAGGCGAACCGGCCGGACGTCGCGCGGTCGCTGCTGCAGGCCCGACTCGAGCGCCGCTGCTCCCCGCGCGACGTCCACCGCCGTGCGCACCTGCTCACCGCCCAGCAACCCGCGCGCTGACGCGATCAGCGCCGATCACCAGGTCGGCAGTCGCCATCGCACGGGGGCCTGTCATGCCACCGTGACGACGACCTTGCCCCTGGCATGGCCTCGTTCCACGTGGCGCAGGCCTTCGGCGACATCGGCGAGCGGGTACATCCGATCGAGAACGGGCGAGAGCGTCCCCTTCTCGACAGCATCGGTGACCGCGAGCAGAAAGGACCTCTCGCGCCGATCCGGCAGCGGAGTCAGCCGCTGCCGCACGACACAGTTGACCGCGACCGCCCGCAGCGTCGAGCCGACCGCGCCGAACACGTGGCCGGGCGAGCCGCCCGCGTTGACCACGAGGGTTCCGTTCCGTACCAGCGCGCCGCGCAGCTGGCGCAGCGGCCGGTTGCCGACGTTGTCGAGGATCACGTCGTACGGATCGTCGGTGTCGGTGAAGTCGGCCGACGTGTGGTCGACGACGGATGACGCACCGAGGGAGGCCACCAGGTCGACGTTCGCGGTGCCGCACACGCCGGTGACCTCGGCGCCCGACGCTGCCGCGAGCTGGACCGCGAAGGTGCCGACACCACCGGCGGCTCCGTTGACGAGAACGCGCTGGCCCGCCCGGACGCGGCCGACGTCCCTGATTCCGCGGAGCGCGGTCGTCGCCGCGATCGGCAGGGCGGCGGCCTGCTCGAAGGACAGGGCCGCCGGCTTGGGCACGACCATCTCCGGCGAGGTCAGCGCGTACTCGGCGAAGGCGCCCGGGCAGTAGCCGAGTACCTCGTCACCAGGCCGCAGCCCGGTGACGTTGCGACCGACAGCTTCGACGCGGCCCGCCGCGTCCAGCCCGGCCACCAGCGACTTCGGCCGGGTCAGACCCATCCCACCGAACAGCCGCGCGACGAGCGGATCGCCGCGGAGCATGTGCCAGTCGTACGGGTTGAGCGCGGCGGCCCGCACCGCCACCAGGACGTCGTCCGGGCCGGGTTCGGGGATGTCGACGTCGGCCAGCCTCAGGACGTCCGGCGGGCCGAACCGCTCCTGCACGATCGCCTTCACCGGGCGTCCCGGAATCGTCCGGTGGCGGCGGGCACCGAGACCGCGCCGGGCGCGGCGAGCACGGACAGGCCGGCGGACGCCGACGGCGCGGCCGACGCAGACGGCGCGGCGGACACAGACGGCGCGGCGGTCGGCCTGGTGGGCGCCGACCGGCCGATCACGGACCCGACCAGCATGGCGACGCTGATACCGATCTGGGCCACCCACCACGCTCCGATCTGATGGTGGTCCCACGCCGGGCACACCGCCGACACCAGGACGAAGCCGCCGCTGCCGTAGGCCGCAGGGGTGAATCCCCAGCGCCGGCCGGCCAGCAGAGCCAGGAAGGCGACCAGCAGGAGCAGCAGGGTGGCGACGATCAGTACGTCCGCCCAGGCCGGCTGCGTCGGAGGTCGTTCGTGCCGCGGTGGCTGGAGGGCCCCCACGGTCACGAATCCGGCGAACAGCGCGGCGGCCCACCCTCGGGGAAGCTGTCGGGACTGAAGTGCGTGCATGGGCCGAGGCTGCCGCGCCCGTGTTGTGTGATCCCCTCGAACGGGTCGAGTTTCTGTTGAGCCCGGCCGGCTGTTCCGGAGAGCGGGACAGCCGGGAAAGTCATACTGGGTCGGGAAGCCCGCAGGTCTCCTTCCCGTGATCTTCCGAGGTCTCCCCCGGGCGAGGACAGAGCAGGGAGCGGCGCGGTGCTGCAGATCCGTCTACTCGGTGGAGTCGGCGCCGTCACACCCGACGGCCGCCCGGCGGAGGTCGGGCCGGCGAAATGCCAGGCGCTGCTCGCGGCACTCGCCCTGTCGGCGGGCAGGGCGGTCCCGGTGTGGCGGCTGACCGAGCTGATCTGGGGTGACGCCCCGCCGAGGACGGCCGACCGCACGCTTGCGTCCTACGCGACGAGGCTGCGCGGCGCACTGGGATCCAGCTCGATCGAGCGCGCCGGCTCGGCCTACCGTCTGGCCGTCGACCCCRACGCGGTCGACGTCCTCCGGTTCCGGCGGCTGGCCGAGGCCGGCGAGATCGAGGCGGCTCTCGCCGAGTGGACGGGCACCCCGCTGGCCGGGCTGGTGGCACCGGGGCTGGCCGCCACGGTCAACGGCCTGATCGAGCAGTGGCTGGCGGTCGTGGAGGCAGATCTCGAGCATCGGGTCGAGGTCGACGCGTCCACCGTCATCGGCCAGCTGACCGAGCTGACCGCCACCCACCCGTTCCGCGAAGGCCTGTGGGCGCTGCTGATGACGGCGCTCTACCGGGTAGGCCGCCAGGCCGACGCCCTCGCCGCCTACCGCACAGCCCGTGGACGTCTCATCTCCCAGCTCGCTGTCGAGCCCGGGCCTCGGCTGCGGGAGCTCGAGGCCTCCATCCTCGGTCACGACGGACGGCTGGCCATGCCTGCGGCGCCAGATACGTCAGCATCGTCGTCGTCGTCGGCAGCAGCGGCAGCGGCAGCGGGCACGGCGGCGGCGGCGGCGGCGGCGGCGGCGAGACCGTCCGGGACCGTGACGTTCGGTTTCTGCGAGGTGGCGGACGCGGGCCGCTGGTGGGCGTCGCACCGGCACGAGATGCCGCTGGCCCTGGCTCGCCATGAGGCTCTCGTCCGGACCGCCGTCGACCGTCACGGCGGCCATGTCTTCGCCAGCGGCGGCGAGTCGTTCGGCGTGGCCTTCCACCGCGCCGCCGACGCCGTGGCGTGGGCGCTGGACCTGCAGGCGGCGGGCGACGAGGCCTGGCCGGCCGGCATGGCCATCCGTGCCCAGCTCGGCCTGCACACGGGTGAGACCGACGAACGGCGCCACGGCTACTTCGGACCGGCCGTGAACCTGGCCGCCCGGCTGGCCGCGGCCGGACACGGAGGGCAGGTGCTCGCCTCGGCCGCGACCGCGCTGCTGCTCGATCGTGACGACCTTCGGGATCTCGGTATCCACCGTCTCGACGGCGTGGTGTCCGAGCAACGCCTCTACCAGGTCGGCCACGGCGAACACCCGCCACCGCGGACGGAGGACGGTCGCCGCGGGAACCTGCCGCGCCGGCTGGGCCGCCTGCTCGGGCGGGACGCCCTTCTCGACACGGTCGAGAAGGCGCTGACCGCGGCCCCCGTCGTGACCCTGGTCGGCCCGGGCGGCATCGGCAAGACCCGGCTCGCCGTCGCGGCCGCGGCCCGCCGCTCCGATCTGGACGGTGCCTGGCTGATCGAGCTGGCCGAGATCACCACCTCCGACGACGTCCCGCGGGCGGTGGCGACCCCGCTGGGCATCACCGAGCTGGCCGGACGGGATCTGAACGACTCGGTCGTCACCGCGCTGCGACCACGCCGAGCACTGCTCCTGCTCGACAACTGCGAACACGTCGCCGCCGGGGCGGCGAAGCTCGCCGCGGCCATCGCCGAGGGCTGTCCGGACGTACGCGTGCTGGCCACCTCTCGGGAGGCTCTCGGCCTCGGCCACGGCCACGAACGACTCGTCGCGGTCGGGCCGCTGGAACCGTCCGGTCCCGGGGCGGAGCTGTTCGAGGAGCGGGCCACGGCCCTGTCGGTCGGGTTCGACGCCCCGGCGAACCGCCAGGCCGTCGAGGAGATCTGCCGCCGGCTCGACGGAGTGCCGCTGGCCATCGAGCTGGCCGCCGCCCGGACGACCACCCTCGCTCCGGCCGATCTGCTCACCCGGCTGGACGATCATCTCCGGCTGCTCGTCGGTGGGCCGCGCACCGCCGCCAGGCGCCACCGGACGCTGCGTGCCACCATCGCCTGGTCCTACGACCTGCTCAGCGCAGCCGAGCGCCGGCTGTTCCAGCGGCTGTCGGTGTTCGCGGGACCGTTCGACCTCAGCGGCGCGACGGCGGTCGCCGCAGGCGGCACCGGTGGAACCGACGTGGACCAGCTGGTGGGAACCCTCGTCGCGCGTTCGATGCTGGTCGTCGACTCCGGGCCGTTCGGGCCGCGGTTTCGACTGCTGGAGACGATGCGGCAGTTCGCGGCCGAACGGCTGGCCGAGACCGGCGAGACCGAGCTCGTCGCCGAACGGCACGCCCTGTGGTGTCTGGAGGCGGCCGCCCGGGTGCAGGTTCTGCTGGCGGGCCAGGCCGAGGTCGAGGGGGTGGCCCGCCTCGCCGAGCTCTGGCCCAACCTGCGGGCCGCCTTCGACTGGGCGTGCACCGCGAAGAGGCAACAGCTCGCCCACGCGCTCATCCGCCGCGTCGTCGTCGAGATCGTGCGCCGCAGCCGCAACGAGATCGGCGACTGGGTCGAACGGCTGCTGGCCATCTCGCCGCCCGACGACGAGCTCGTCGTCTTCGGACTCACCTGGGCGGCGCAGCGCTACAAACTGAGCCGGCGCAACGACGCCTATGAACGCCTCGTCGAGCGCTACGGCGAACCAGACCATCCGCTGGTCCACCACGCACGGGCGTCGGTCTACCAGGACTATGCGGCGCACGGCGTCTGGGCGGCTCCGGCCATCGCGGACCTGCGCCGACGAGGCGACGACGACCTGGCCGAACAGTTCGAGCTCGACGCCGGCGCGGCGCTGCTGTTCACCGGACGGTTCGCCGAACACGACCGGTTCACCACGGCTCTGGTGCACCGGTACCGGACCCAGGGACCTCCCACACTGCTCAACCTGACCCTGGTGATGCTCGGCTACTCCGCCTCGCTGCAGGGCGATCTCCCCCGCGCCAACCGCCTGTTCGACGAGGCCGTCGGGGTGACGGTGCCGCAGCGCACCCATTCCCCGAACCGGGTCGTCGAGGCGGGGGCGGTCTTTCGGCGCGGGGACCGGGCGCGGGCCTTCGGCATCCTGCGCGGCCACATCGACCAGCTTCTCGACGACGACAACATGCAGGCTGCCTGCGTCACCAGTGTCGAGTTCATCAACATGATGGCAGCCGTCGACCGGCTGTCCGACGCCGCACGGATGCTCGGCTTCCTCGCGACGACGGGCCTTCTCGACGCACCTGACTGGAACACCCTGGTGGACGGCGCCGCCACGGCGATCGCCGCGCAGCCTCACCTCGGTCCGGAGCGGGAGCAGGCGTGGGGGCGGGCGTTGRACGACCGCGAGGCGCTCGAGTACATGCGCGGGGTGCTGCGGACACTCACCGACGGCGACGGCGACGGCGACGCCGAACCCGTCGGTCACCCCGGGCCGGGCATCCGCCCGGGGCGGGGCACACCCCGGGCGAGATGCTGACGTCCAGCCCCGGTTTCCGGGTCTGCGTCGTTCCGGAGCTCAGACGGTGGTCGCCACGAGCGTCGCGAGGACGACGCGGACAACGTCGTTGACGGAGGCCAGGGAGAAGACGTCCTCGTCCTCGATCTCGATGTCGTAGGTGCGTTCGATGCGCGAGAT
The DNA here is from genome assembly GCF_001854655.1 of Parafrankia colletiae. Classification (GTDB taxonomy): domain Bacteria; phylum Actinomycetota; class Actinomycetes; order Frankiales; family Frankiaceae; genus Parafrankia; species Parafrankia colletiae. The sequence goes on from NZ_MBLM01000129.1 coordinate 49,485, forward strand.
CATGACAAGGACCTTCATCGAGTCAGCGCCCTGAAGGGTGCGAAGGTCGAGGTCGGGCGTGAGCGTCTCGGCCGGCGTGCCGAGCTCACGGGCGACGATGCCCGTGACGGTGCTGCGGACCTCGGATGCGGACGGCGTCATCGTGGCTCCTTCRGTCAGGACGAGAGCTCGGCCATGGCGTGGCGGATCGCCGAGTTCCGGCTGAGGTCGCGGCCGACCGCCGCCCCGAGCATGCGGCGGAGTTTGGCCTGCAGCTTCTCCTGCGCGTCCGGCGGGGAGATCTGGAGAAAGACGTCGATCACGTCGTCCACGGTCTCGTGGTCGCGCATCTCCTCGACCCGCTGGTGCTTGTAGACACCGACCGGGTGGTTCAGCCGCGGGTTGGTGACGTAGAAGTGGATGCGCTCCAGCACCGACTTCAGTTCGTGCGGATGGTCCGCGAGGCGGCRCTTCAGGTAGAAGAGGAACTCGCGGGCGTGGCCGGCCTCGTCGCGGCTCGCCCGGAGGAAGAGGTCGGCCAGGACAGGCTCCTCCACCCACTCCGCCAGGGCCCGGTAGGCCGTGTTGACGATGATCTCCGAAATGACGTTCGTGGTCAGCGTCGCRCTCGGCGTGATGCCGGCCTCGTACGGCTCACGCAGCGCCTCGATCCGATCCTGGTCGATGTGCACACCGACCGCCCTGAGCCACGCGCGGAAGGCGTAGTGGTGCTGCAGCTCCTGGTACGCCCAGATCGCGACGAACGCGGAGCAGTCGTAGTCGTCGGAGAACTCGCTGAGGAAGCCGTGCAGCCCCGGGAGCGAGGTCGCCTCGCCCACGACGACTCCTCGGACCAGGGCTATGTAGGCAGGCTGGACGAGCTCCCGCCGGACGGTGTCGAGACCGAGGTCGCAGACTTTCCACTGGAGCCGTTCGTAGTGCTCGAAGACGTCGAAACTGTGTGATCTCTCGGCGGTGGAAGACGGCATGGGCTGAGCTCCTCCCGGGCTTTCGCGCAGGCCCGCGCCGCTCCACGATGGAAGGCCCCCGGGATCACCACAACCTGGATTTGATCTCTCAATCGATCAATCCGCGCGGTCCTGTCCGGGGGCGTGGGCCCGCGGGCCCGGCCGGCCGCCGGTCCGGGCCGGGCTCGCCGCGAGGGCGGCGGCAGTCCTCGACGGATGTATTTATGCCACCAGACTGGGAACGTAATAGGCTCGCGCCCAGTTCGTACCAAGGGGTACGACAACCGGGAGGGACACCGCATGGACGTGGGAGACAAGGTCGGGGATCTGGCGGGAGTCGACGAGACAGGGGCCGAGCTGCGCTTCTCGGATCTGCTGGCGAAGGGCCCGCTGGTGGTTTTCTTCTACCCGGCCGCCATGACGTACGGCTGCACCAAGGAGAGCTGCCACTTCCGTGACCTGGCGGAGGAGTTCGCCGCCGTGGGCGCCGGGATCGTCGGTGTCAGCGCCGACGACGTGGCCAAGCAGGCGCAGTTCAGCGCGAAACACACACTCGGGTTCCCGCTGGTGGCCGACACGGACAGGTCCATCGCGGAGGCGTTCGGGGTCAGGCGCAGGCGGGGCCCGAACAAGCGGTCGACGTTCGTCGTGGGCTCCGACCACACCGTGATCGCACGTATCGACTCCGAGTTCGCGATGGGCCGCCATGCCGACCAGGCCCTCGAAGCACTGCGGTCGGCCACGAATCCGGCCTGACGCGGCGAACGACAGACGACGGGTGAGGGCCGGGGCGACGACGTCAGCCGACCTTGAGGGGAAGGCTTTCCCAGCCACGCATGGTCGAGGTGGAGGAAAGCGCCGCGTTGTCCCAGTCCACCTCCCACTCCTGGAACCTGTTGAGGAACTCGGCGAGCGCGATCCGGCCCTCGAGTCTCGCCAGCGCGGCGCCCAGGCAGTAATGGGTGCCGAGCCCGAAGGTGATGTGCTGGTCGATCCTGCGGCGGATGTCGTAACGCTCGCCGCCGTCCCACCGCCGCTCGTCGCGGTTCGCCGACGCGACCAGCATCATCATCGCGCTGCCCGCCGGCACCGTCTGGTCATGCAGCTGCACGTCGCGCGTGACGTAGCGGGCGACGGCGTGGCCGGTCGGCTCGAAGCGCAGTGTCTCCTCGATGGTGTTCGGGATCAGGTCGCGGTGCGCGAGAAGGTCGGCACGCTGGTCGGGGTAACGCGCGAGCAACGCGACGAGCCAGCCGATCAGACGCGCGGTCGTCTCGTTGCCCGCGCCGGCCAGCACCGTGACGTAGGTCAGGATCTCCTCGCGGGTGAGCGTGCGCCGGACACCTTTCTCGTCCTCGAACTCAGCGTTGAGCAGCTCGGTCATCAGGTCGTCGGAGGGATGCGCGGCCCGCCAGTCGATGTAGTTCGCGAACAGCTCGGTGTCCATGAGCGCGGCCCCCGACACCTTCATCTGCCCGCCGGACTCGGTGCGCAGCCTGGCGTCGGCGCGTTCCCGGACCGCCAGCTGATCCTCCTCGGGGATGCCGAGCAGCATGCCGATGACGCGCATCGGGACCTCGTTGGCGAAGGAGGTCATGAGGTCGAACTGGTCCACTCCCTCGAGCCGGTCGAGGCAGCGGACGCAGTACTCCTGGATCGCCGACTCCAGCGATAAGACCCGGCGGGGCGTGAACACCCGCGCGAGCAGGCGCCGGTGGATGTCGTGGATCGGCGGATCCTCCATGAGCAGCGTGCCCGGCGGAATCTCGACATTCGCCTTGATGATCTCCAGAATCGGCCCCCTCGACGAGGAGAAGGTGGACCAGTCGACGAGGCCGTTGTTGAYGTCGTCCCAACGGCTGAGTACCCAGAAATCGTGCTGGCCGTTGTGCCACAGCGGCGCCTCGGCACGCATCCGCCGGTAAACCGGATACGGGTCGTTGGCGATCTCACGGTCGAACGGATCCCAGTACACCGTGGTCGTGTCGGTCATCGGAACCTCCCAGGACGGCAGCGCCTGCGCGTTTCTTTGAACACGCATTCAAACTTCGGCGGCACCCGCCGTCAAGAAGATCGCCGGTCCGACCGGACGAGGCTGTCGGGCCGCCCGCGCGGAACGGCTCTGAGATGCTGGGCCGACGAAGCCCGCACAGAAGCCCGCGCGAAGGCCGACGGAGGCTCCATGCGCACCGAGAACATCGAGTACACGTGTCGGGACCTGCACCTCGTCGGTGAGCTTTCCCTCGACGAGAGCCGGCCCGGCCCGCGCCCGGCGGTTCTGGTCTGTCACGGCGGCGGCGGCCTGAACGAGAATGTCCGACGGCAGGCGCGCCGGCTGGCGGAGCTCGGCTATGTCGCCTTCGCCCTCGACTACTACGGCGGCGGGCGTGAGCTGCGGGCCGACGAGACCGACCGGTTCGCCGAGCTCTCCGCCGACATGGCGTTCGTCCGGTCGCTCGGCCGGGCGGGCCTGGAGGTTCTGCTCGCCCAGGAGGCGACGGCCCCGGGGCAGGTCGCCGCGATCGGCTACTGCTTCGGCGGTGCCCTCGCCCTGGAGCTGGCCCGGGACGGGGCCGACCTCCGGGCCATCGTCGGCTTCCACTCGATTCTCGCGACCCCCCGGCCGGCGGACGCCGCGAACATCACCGGCCGGGTCCTCGTCTGCCTCGGCACCGACGACCCGTACGTACCACCCGAGCAGCGCAGGGCCTTCGAGGCGGAGATGCACGCCGCCGGGGTCGCCTGGGAGATGCACCTCTACGGCGGCGTGGGCCACTCCTTCACCGACCCGTCCCACGACGGCCTGCGACCCGGCATCCGCTACGACCGTCGCTCCGACGAACGTTCCTGGAAGGCGATGATCGACCTGTTCGAGGAGGTGTTCCCGGCCTCCCGCTGAGCCGGTTGCCCATCGCGCCCGGTGACGCTGGTCGACGGGAGCCGCCTACGTGAGTCTGATGGAGACGGTGGCATCGTGACGACGCACCTCCCCGGCACGCCGGACCTCCCGGAAGCGGATCCCCCGCCCGCGGAGCCACCGGCGGGGTGGCCGCCCGACGACCTCCCGCTGAGCCGGTCGGACCTGCGACGGTTCCGGGCCGAACTGGCGACTGTCGCACCGGACCGGACGTCGGCGGAGATGCTGCTCGGCGAGCTCGGCGTACCACCGAGGCGCCTGCCGTCGTTCCACAGCACGTCGGAGCATGCCTGGTTCGAGGTGTTCCGGGCGCTCGAGGCCGGGATCGTGGCCCAGCCCTGTCGGCGACTGCTGGCAGCGGCCCTCGCCCGCTACCCGGCCAACGGTGTCTTTCGCGATCTTCATGACCGCTTCCTGGCCGGCCGGCCAGGTGATCCCGCCCTGTCGATGACGGGCGCAGGCCAGACATCGCCGCCACCACCACCCGCGCAGCCGGCACCGCCGCCGCACGCGCCGACGGTTTTCCTGGCACACGATCGAGAGGACCAGAGCAAGGTCCGGGCGTTGGCCGAGCTGCTGACAACGGCGGGCTTCACTCCGTGGGTCGGATCCGAGATGGTGACCGGCGGCTCTCGACGGGATCTGGTCGTGCGCCGCGCGGTGCTGGACTGCGACTTCTTCGTGCCGTGCCTGTCAGCCCGGGTGCTGGGTCGGCCCAGCCAGCTCCATCGGGAGATCAGGATCGCGCTCGACCGCGCGGACGAACTCCCCGACCATGTGGTGTTCATCGTGCCGGCACGACTCGACGAGTGCGACCTGCCATCGGATCTGCAGGAGTACCAGTGGGTCGACCTGTTCGCGGCAGGTGGGGTCGATCAGCTGCTCCGGGCCCTGCGCGCGTCGACTCCGAGCGCCCGGAACAGCCGTTCCGGGCCGTCGGGCCGGTAGAAGCGAACCGGTTCGAGATGGTCGAGCCGGGTGGGCAGGCCGCACTGCTCGTCGAGCAGGACCGGGACGACGAAACTCCGGCCTTCCGGCATCTCCTCGGCGACGTCGAGCGCCAGGCGCAGCTGCCGTTGCAGATCACCGGCCCGCCCGACGGACTCCGTCGACAGGCACACCACGACGTAGCGGCTCTGCCGGATGGTCCGCCGCATCTCGAGCCGGCGATCGGCCCCGCCGAGCAGATCGACGTTGGCCCGCCACGGGTCGAAACCCGCGAGCCTCAGGTGCCCGTCGACCAGGTCGGCGGCCCGTGCGTCGGACTCGTCATGGGCGATGACGACGGCGAAGGGAGCACCGACGCCGCTCGCCGCGGCCTGGCGTCGTCGCGGCCCGTCGAACAGCGGACGCCGATCGGCGACCTCGTACGGCAGCCGGAACACTGCAGCCGTCTCGGTCAGGTCCGCGATCTCAGTCAGGAAACGTTCGCCCGGGCCCAGGGCGCCCGACGGAACCCCCAGGTCGTAGGTACGGTCCAGCCAGTCGAGACTCATCGTCGTGATGTTGGCCCAGGCCGTGTGCAACTCGCCGTCCATCGGGCGAGCCACCGCCGCCCCGCCGGCGAATCCGGTACCCGTCGCCATGGGAGTGATGGTCGCAGCCACCCGCTCGCCCAGGTCCGGGTCAATCGGCGCGGCGGCGGCGAGTGAGATCCTGATGCGGAACACCCGGTCGACGTAGCGACGCACCGCGGCGTCGTACAGCGGCCGCGCCGCCGCCGCGAACGGGTCGGCGGGGAAGCGCACCGGGCTGGCCGCCGGAGTGGCGTCCCGGGAGAGGGCGGCGTACTGGCCGGCCAGCCCGGCCAACGCCGCCTGTTCGCCCGGTCCCAGGCGGTACGGCTCGACGCAGATGCCGAGCAGCGTGCCGTCCGGCCTGGCCAGCAGCTGTTCCCAGGTCGCCTGCCAGTCGCCACCGCCGGTGTACGGCGACACGGCGACGCACACCCTGCGTTCCGCCCGCCGGGACCAGGACCAGGCGACAGCCTTACGGATCTCGACCATTCCCTCGCTGCGCGGGTGCAGCGGAGCGAGCAACTGCACGACGGCCGCCGAGTCGAGCACGGGCGTGACACGAACGTGATCCGGAGCAGCGGCCAGCCGGTCCCGCAGCGCCAGTACTCGGCGCACGGCGGCACGCCGGTCAATGTCGTAGGCCTGCGCGAGCAGAACGCAGGTCAACCACTCCGAGCCGGGGAAGGTTATGTACCGCACCTCGAAACGAACGGGGTCAGCGACATTCCACAGCCCGGCCAGCCACACCTGTTCCGCCGTCGCCGCCTCGGAGGCACTCGCCCGCACCGGCCTGACCGGCTCGACCTCGACTGCGGCCCATGCCCAGTGACCGCCGCCAGCTCCTGAGACGACGTGGGTCCCGTCACCTGGTCCGATCGTCATCGCCGTCGCGCCCTCGATCGAACGGATAGCCGCCGCTGTCGGGCCCGCCCGGAGCTCCGGGCGGCCAGATCGAGGTGTGCTCGAAAGCCCACCCGGGCCTGGATTCCGGAGCCTCGGGCGGGACGGGTGGAACAGGCGGGGCGGGCGGGGGCTGGAACGGAGGCTGGTGCGAGAACGTCTGCTGGTCAGCTGCGGTGTGGGACGCCCCCGGATCGTGGTGCGGCATCGGAGCGTGCTGCGCCGCCTGGTGTGATGTGTCCAGCCAGCTCGGCCCCGGCGGCTGGGGCGCCCGGGGCGCCGACGCAAACGGATGTGGCGAGAAGGGGGACGGCGCCGTGCTGGGCGCCGACGGAATTCTGCTGCGTTCCTGCGGGTGCGGAAAACCGAACTCGAGAGGCACGTCGCGCTGCTCGTAGGCGACGAAAAGTCCTTCTCGGCAGGCGGAGTGGACGGCCTCGCGCATGGCCCTCGGACGTTCGGTGCGCAGCATCCGCAGCTCAGGACTGTTGCGCCCGAGCATGCCGCCGAGGATGTCGGAGAAGAACTGCCCGATGAGCTGCCACCCGCGACGCGAGCGCCACATCATCCAACCGAGATAGAGACTCGTGCCATAGGCGAAGACCGAGACGTACGCGACATAGAAGTTCTCGTGCAACACGAGACGGTAGCGCACACCGTCGCGCGGTGAGCCGGTGTCGACCGGCCGCACCTCGGGATGGATCGGCATCCGGCGCGTTCGGAGCGCACCGGCGATCTGGCTGTAGGTGGACGTCGCGCTGCCCGCCCGGTCACCGAGAAGCACCCGCCATTCCGCGACGGGTTCGGRCACCCTCATTCCCAGCAGCACCACGAAGAAGGCGATGGTGGACATTATCATCGCGACGACCAGCAGACCTCCGGCCGCCTCCTCACCGCTACTCGCCGACGCAAACAACACGAGTAGAAAGAAGACAAAGAAGACGAGTACGCTGGCGACACTTGCGCTCAAGAACATCAGAATAATCGTCCGGGGACTGACGCCCTCGTCGAGTGCGGTTTCGATTCCGCTGTGCCTGAGGTTCTTGTCCAGGTACGCCACGTCGACGTTGCTGCCGTCCCAGCCTGGGACCGACACCGCCCACTGTGGCGCCCCACCTGAGTGTGCCCCGTACTGATCGACCATTGTGGCCCCGTTCCACTTAGTCGTTTGACGTGCATCAACCGACCCGACCTTCGCCGAGTCGACCATCGATGCCAGGACTTTACGCCACGTCGCGACGATTCTCGACACCAGGGCAGAACCAGGGCATTCGTGTCTCGCGGCTCCGGTCGGACCGGTATCAGCGCACCCCGCACGTTCACCCCGCCAGGGCCCCGAATTTGTCGAGCAGCAGATCATTGGGAGCCCCGAGGGTCTCCGGTGATGCCGGATCGTCAGCGGAGATGCCGCACCCGCCAGGCCGAACGACGACCGCCGCCGCCGCCCACAATCATGAACCCAATTTGCTAGTCAGCAATTTCGCCGGCGCTCCGGGCGCGGCGCACCGGTGCCTTACTCTGCCGTCGGCGGCGCTCCGCGCTCTTTCGGGGAGATCCGTTCGAGCTTTGTCCAGCCGCGCCAGCCGCGCTCCTCGAGCAGTTTCAGGAGCCGGCGCGCGATCGGCATCGAGTCGAGGAAGACCGAGTCGAGGAGCTGCGCGAGCTCGTCGGGCATCACCTCGTCGTAGTTCTCCCAGCCCTCGGCGTCGGCCTCGATGAGGGCGACGAACCGGTCGGCGATGGCCTCCACTCGTGGGTCGTCCGCCTCCCAGCCGGCCGCGCCGATGAGATCATGGTAGAGCTGGAGCGTCGCCGGGTCGTCGAGCTGCTGCTGCTTCAGCGTCATGTACAGCGGCATGTGCTCCGGTAGCTGGGCGGCGACCAGGATCCAGGCGTCCCGCTCGCCCTCGATCATCTGCTCCGGCAGGCCGAGCTCGCGCATCCGGTCGAGGTAGGCCACCGCCTCCGGCGGCAGGGCCAGGCTGTCCCCGGCCGCCAGCTGCGCGATCCGTTCCCGGTGCCGCTGCCGCTCCCTGATCTCCGCACGCAGGCGCCGGTCGATGTCGACGATGGCGGCGTTGAACTCCTCCTCGCCCGCGCCCAGCAGCTCGCGGACCCGCGCGAGCGGGACGCCGGCGCTGGCGAGCGTACGGATCCTGATGAGCTCGACGACGGCCTGGGCGCCGTAGCACCGGTAGCCGGAGTGATCGCGCTCCGGCTCCGGCAGGAGACCCTTGGCGTGGTAATGCCGCACCGCGCGCACGGTGACGCCGGCGTACGACGCCAGCTGGCTGATCGTGAGCACGCGTCAGTCTCCTACTCCCCTACTTCGTGGGCACGCGGAGGAACAGCCGGCGCGACCAGAGGTAGCCGAGCAGCGCGATCAGCACGCACCATCCGATAGCGAGCCACAGGTCGGCGCCCGGTTCCGCGCCCGTGACGAGGGCGCGCAGAGTGTCGATCATCGGGGTGAACGGCTGGTGCTCCGCGAACTGGCGCAGGCCGGCGGGCATCGCGTCGGTCGGCACGAAGCCGCTGCTGATGAACGGCAGCATCACCAGGAACAGCGGGGTGTTGCTCGCCGTCTCGACGCTGTCCGCCGCCAGGCCCAGGCCGACGGTCAGCCAGGTGAGCGAGAACGCGATGAGGACCAGCAGCGCGACCGCGCCGAGCCAGCCGAGCGGGCCGGCGTCGGAGCGGAACCCGAGCAGGAACGCGAACGCCGCCACGACCACCACGGCGAAGCCGGTCCGCAGGACAGCGCCCAGCACGTGGCCGGTGAGCACCGACGCCCGGGCGATGTCCATCGTGCGGAACCGGGCGATGATCCCGGTGGTCATGTCGGTCGCGGTCGAGATCGCGGTGCCGAGCGCGACACTGGCGACCGTCATGATCAGAATGCCCGGCGTGATGAACACCAGGTAGTCGCCGCGGTCCCCGCCGCCGCCCTGGCCCGGCAGGCCGGCGCCCTGGCCCGGCAGGCCGGCGCCGAGGGTCCCCCCGAACACGTACACGAACAACAGCAGGAACACGATCGGCTGCGCGACCAGCATGATCGACAGCGAGGGGTAGCGGCGGATGTGCAGCAGGTTGCGTCGCAGCATCGTCGCCGAGTCACGGACAGTGTAGGCGGTGCTCATGCCGGGATCTCCTCTGCTGCGGGCGCCTCGGCCGCGCGGCCGGTCAGCGCGAGAAACACGTCGTCGAGGTCGGCGGACCCGACCGTCAGCCCGGCGACGCCCTCGTCGTCCAGGCCGTCGAGCACGCGGCGCAGCCCGGCGACGCTGCCGTCGGCCGGCATCTGCAGGGTGAGCGCGTCGACATCGGAGGTGGCCTCCGGATGTGCCGCCGCTGCCGCGGCCAGCGCCGCGGCGTGCGTGAACTGCACCGACACGTGCCCGCCGGGCACCCGCCGCTTCAGCTGGGCCGCCGTGCCCTCGGCGACCAGCCGGCCCCCGTCGAGGACCCCGATCCGGTCGGCCAGCTGGTCGGCCTCCTCGAGGTACTGCGTCGTCAGCAGCACCGTCACACCGTCGGCGACCTGCTCGCGCACGATCGTCCACAGGTCGCGGCGGCTGCGCGGGTCGAGACCGGTCGTCGGCTCGTCGAGGAAGATCAGTCGGGGCCGGGTGATGAGCGTCATCGCCAGGTCCAGCCGCCGCTTCATGCCGCCCGAGTAGGTCTGCGCCCGCCGGTCGGCGGCGCCGACGAGGTCGAAGCGCTCCAGGAGCACGGTCACGGCGGTGGCTGCGGCCGCCCGGCCGAGGTGCGTCAGGTCGGCCATCAGCCGCAGGTTCTCGCGGCCGGTCAGCAGCTCGTCGATCGCGGAGAACTGGCCGGTGACACCGATCGCGGCCCGCACCCCGCCAGGGTCGCGCCGCACGTCGAAGCCGGCGACGCGGATCTCGCCGGCATCCGGGGCCAGCAGGGTGGAGAGAATGTTGACGATGGTCGTCTTGCCGGCGCCGTTGGGCCCGAGGAGCGCATAGACGGTGCCCTCCGGGACGGTCAGGTCGACGCCGTCCAGCACGGTGTGGTCGCCGTAGGATTTGGTGAGTCCGACGACCTCGATCGCGGGCCTGGTAGCGGTCATGCCGCCATGCTGGGGCCCTGACGCAGGGTCAAGGTCAAGCCGCGTCACGGGAGACGCCGCGGTGCCGGGAAGCGGGGCGGGGCGGGGCGGCACCACGGTGAGGGGCGACACCACGGTGAGGGATACCGGCGGGGACTCCCACCCGCTCGGGTCCACGCCTACTGTCAGGCACATGGCAGGCAACACTGGTGACCACCGCAGCGAGGCGCGCGAGTTTCTGACCTCACGCCGCGCGCGGCTGTCCCCGCGACAGGCGGGCCTGGTCGCGTTCGGCGACAACCGCCGTGTGCCCGGCCTGCGCCGCGAGGAGGTCGCGGCTCTCTCCGGGGTCAGCGTCGTCTATTACACCCGCCTGGAGCGCGGGAACCTCGTCGGCGTCTCCGAATCGGTGCTCGGAGCGATCGCCGGCGCACTGCAGCTGGACGACGCCGAACGCGAGCATCTGTTCGACCTGGCCCGGGCGGCCAACGCCACCACCTCGGCCCGGTCCCGAGCGGGCGCGGGGCGGGCACGGGTGCCCGCCGGTATCCAGCGGGTACTCGACGCGATCACCGACGCGCCGGCGGATGTGCGCAACGGCCGCCGTGACATTCTCGCGTCCAACAAGCTCGCCCGCGCGCTGTACAGCGACATCCACGCCGAGACCGCCCGGCCGCCGAACGTCGCGCGGTTCACGTTCCTCAATCCGCGAGCGCGGGACTTCTTCGTCGACTGGCACACGGCCGCCAGCGACATCGTCGCGAGCCTGCGGATCGAGGCCGGTCGCCATCCGTACGACAAGCCGCTGTCCGACCTCGTGGGAGAGCTGTCCACCCGCAGCGAGGAGTTCCGCGTCCGATGGGCGTCGCACAACGTGCGACACCACACGGCGGGTACCAAGAGGATGCACCACCCGGTTGTCGGCGAGATCGAGCTCGCCTACCAGGCGCTGGTGCTGCCCGGTGACATCGGCATGAACCTCTACGTGTACACCGCCGCGCCGAACTCCCCGGCGCAGGAGGCGCTGCGGTTCCTGGCCAGCTGGGCCGACAGCCACACCCCGGCCGCCAGTCACACCCCGGCCGCCAGCCGCCCCACGGCCGACGACCACAGCGCGTCCGAGGGCCACAGCGCGTCCGACAGCCGCCCCCTTTCCGGTGGCGCCACCCCGTTTGACAGTGGCGTGGCCGGCGAGAGACGGCACACCGCCCGGCCCTGAACCATCCGAACCACCCACCACCGGGCCACCCGCGCGTCGCCGCGGGCGGGGCAGCGGCAGCGGCAGCGATCCCGGTCGTCCCACCGCCGCATGGATCGGCGTGGGCCATCCCAGCGAGGAGGCTCGTCCTGACCGCCACGACCCGCATCCGACGATGAGTGCGATCTCGACCCGCAGGGCGCTGCTGGGCGCGGCCCTGGCGGCAGCCACCGCGGGGCCCGCGCTCGGCGGCTGCTCATCCTCGTCCGACCCGGAGCCCGGCTCACGCGACGACGCCACCGCGCAGGGAAGCACGACCGGGACAGCCTCCCCTGACCCCGCACAGGCCGGACAGGCGGGACAGGCGGGACGGGTGCTACTGGCGTACTTCTCCCGGGCCGGCGAGAACTACCACTACGGCGGGCGCCGGAACCTCACCGTCGGCAACACCGAGGTACTGGCCCGCATGATCGCTGGTCGCATCGACTGCGACGTCCACCGCATCGAGGCCGCCGACCCCTACCCGGACGACTACGAGGCCACGGTCGCACGCAACGTCCGGGAGCAGAACGCCGATGCCCGCCCGGCGATCGCCGGCTCCGCGCCGTCCATCGACAGTTACGACGTGGTGCTGCTGGGCAGTCCCATCTGGAACGTACGACCACCGATGATCATGTGGACGTTCGCCGAAGCGCTCGACTTCACCGGCAGGATCGTCCATCCGGTCGTCACCTACGCCGTCAGCGGCCTGGGCCGCGCCGCCGATGACTACGGCCGCGCCTGCCGCGGAGCGGCCATCGGTGATGGTCTGGCCGTGCTCGGCGAGACTGTCGCCGACGCCGATCAGCAGGTCGCGACCTGGCTCACCCGCACCGGCCTTCACCGCGGCTGAGAGCAGCGGCAGAGGCCCGGGAGGGACACCGGCGCGGCGCGGCGCATGGCGGCCTGCCCGTCGTCGGTGACGTGGTGCAGGCTGCCCGCGAGGACGTCGAAGTAGCGGTGTCCCCGCCAGGCGGCGTGGTCTCCGACGACGAACAGCCGCCGCCGGGCTCGGCTGACGGCGACGTTCAGCAGGTTCGGGCTGCTGGCCGCCCAGCTCCGGGCGCCGGGACGGGAGCCACCCGCGCCCAGCACGATCAGGACCACGTCGGCTTCCTTGCCCTGCGTGGTGTGGACGGTGCCGACATGGTCCCGGTTCACCGTCCGACACAGGCCGCCGCGGAGCCCCGTGACGACGTCGCGGAACGGGCTGACGACGAACAGGTCCGTCGCGGGATTCAGCCCCTGGTCGACGAGGCGGTGGATGATGACGTTGGCCGCGTCCGCCTCGGCCGGATTCCATTTCCCCTGTGCGGTCGGCCCGGCTGGTACGTCCCACCACACACCGCGGCGGGCGATGGGGTAGTCGCCGCGGCTGACGCCGTGGACCATCAGCCCGTCGTAGGCGATGCGGTTGCTGATGTCGAACATCGGCTGGTCGCAGCGGCGGTGCACGCGCAGCGGTGCGCCCACCCAGACCTGGTCGACGCCCGACCCGTCCGGCGCCGGCAGGTAGGTGCCGTGCGGGTTCAACCGGTCCGCGACCCGCTGGGCGGACGTGTGGGAGGGCACCCACTCCTCGTCGACCCCGTAGGCGCGGCGCAGCGCCTGCTGGCCGGTGTGCGGCAGGGTGACCACCGGCTCCAGCTGCAGCGGGTCGCCGACGATGACCGCACGCCGGGTCCGCCAGAGCGCGCCGACCGGCATCTGCGGGGTCGCCTGGCCAGCCTCGTCGATCAGCAGCCAACCGAGCGCGTCCGCACCCAGGCCGGCGAACATCCGGTCCAGGGAGGCGAAGGTGGTGGAGACGACCGGGACGGCGAGGAAGAGGTTCCGCCAGGCGGCGAGCACCGCGCCCGGTGGGATGGTTTTCGGCGCGTCACCGCACAGGACGTCCATGGCCGCGTCGAGGTTCTTGCGCATCCGGTCGGCGGCGCCTTCGAGGAACGCCCGGTGGAGGTCCATGGCGGCGAGGAACAGCCGGGTGCGGGCGGCGGTGAACTCCGGATCGGACCACGGCGAACCCAGTTCCCCGGCGGCCTCCGCCTCGTCGCCCTGAGCGCCCTGAGCGCCGTGAGCACCGCTCGCGTCCGTCGTGTCGGCGGGCACGTGCGGGCCCCAGGTGGCCCGGGCCGTCGCCACGATCGCTTCGAGCGCGTCACGGTGGAGTTGCGCCCGCCGGGCCGTCTCCCACGCCGTCGCCGCCTCGGCATGCGCGGTGCGCCGGGCCTGCTCGTGGGTGGCCACCGTGTCGGCCTGCTGGTCGTGGGCGGCTTCGGCGGCGCGGTGCGCCTCGGCGAGGGGACGCTGGTGGGCACGCCAGTCACGTTGCGCGCCGCCCAGGGTGAACAGCCCCTGGCCGCGTCCGCCGGTGTTCGGCCTGCCGTTCGGCCCAGCGCCGCACGTCACCTTCCAGCGTGGCCAGTCGCTCCGTGGCGTCGGTCAGCGCCGCGAGGGTCGCGCGGTGGCGCTGGTCGGCGTCGCGGGCCGCGTCCTGCCCGGTACGCACAGCCCACTGTGCTCCGGGCAGCTCGCGCAGCGCCCGCGCGGCCGGCTGCCGCTCGTCACGCAACGCCCGCACGGCACGCTCCGCCTCGCGGAAGCGGTTCACGGCCGTCCGCCAGGCGCCCTGGTCCGGCGGTTGCTGCGCCACACGCTTCAACAGGTCGCGCATGCCCTGACCGGAGCCGGAGACCCGAGGGACAGTACCGGTGCGGGGACTGCCGTTGCGCGGGCTGCCGTTGCGCGGGCGGCCGTTCGCGGCGCTGGCCGACTGCTTCTCCCGGTCGGTTCCGAACCAGTACCTGTCGCGGAAGTCCTGACGGTTGCCTCTGTTGCCCAGCGGGGCCGCCAGCGCACCCCAGGCCTGCGCACCGTCGAGGATGAGCCGGCCCTGGTCGGGAAAATACGACGCCTGCGCACGCCAGGCCTCGTCCACCGACTCCAGCTCGGGGATCTGCCGCGACACGTTCTCCACCGCACCGTTGTTCGCCGACGCGACGACCATCTCGAAACCGACCAGGGTGGTGGCCGGCTCACACACGGAGCGGTGCAGGTGGCCCGTGGTCCACCGATGCGTCGGGCCGGTGAAGGCGGCGGTGGGATGGGTGAGCGTGGCCAGGCGCTGGGCGCGCAGAACGAGAACGCCGGCGATGAGGTCCCGCAGCTGAGTGGTCTTGCCAGTACCCGGCGGGCCGTTGACGGCGTAGACGCCGCCGTCGTCGGCAAGCCGCTCCAGAATGTCGTTGACCGCGAACTGCTGGCTGCGCACCAGCGGATGTTCCGTCTTCGCCGGCCAACGTCCCAGCGGAAACCGCTCGGGCTCGACCCCGGCGAGCACCGCGGCCGGGTTACGCCGCAGATCGAGGCGCCGGTCGGTACGAATGGCCGTGGACGCCGTCAGATAGTCACCCAGAGCCTTTCCCGGTTCCGAGGTGGCCAGTTGACCGGCCACGAGCGCGAGATCGGTCGCGATGAAACTGTTCAGGAAGTCCGCGCCCGTCGCCTTGTCGGCCCGTCGGAGGGAAACAAGCCTGCTCTGGACGCGGACAGCCGTGGGCATGAGGTCCGTGGTGACACCGAACCGGTCCGACAGCCAGCGGGTGACAGCGGACAGGTCCCGCACCGTCAGCTGCCGACTTCCGAGCCGCGGGCCGTCCTCCTCGTCCTCGTCGTCTCTGTCCTCGTGGCCGGCACCGGCCCGTCGGCGTTCGCGCAGCGCACGTTCGGCCGCAGCCTGCGCACCACCGACAACCGCCCCCGCCGCCGTACCAAGCAGCGGCGCCACCAGCGGCGCGATCGCGCCTCCAGCGGCACTGAGCACGATCTCGTACATCAGTCCGGCGAACGGCTGCTGGCTGCCGCCCCCGCGTTCCACAATCGTCAGCCGGCCATCCCCGACGTCGAGGACGACCTCCGCGCAGGACGTGGCATCGCCATCGAACCCGTCGAGCCATCCCGCCTTTGCCGGCCCCGGGCTACGGGCCTGGCCGACCGCCCAGGCACACGACGAGAACGTGATCGACTCACCGATGAGCCGCCCCTCGTCGGTGACCTCGAAGGCGAGGAGCGCACTGTCCCCGTCGACGCGGGTGTCATGGTCCTCCTCACTGCCGCCGAAGACCTCCAGCAGGACATCGCGGGCCGCGGAGGTCCGGAAGATCCCGCAGTACACGGTGTGCTGCCAGACCATGCCGGCGGGCACGGGCGCGTCCCGCAGTGCATGGCCCTGTTCCCAGGGCAGCGGCCGGCGAGCGTCGACCGGGAACATCCGCCGCTCCGGCGAGACCCTGCCGACCTGCTGCGGGCTGAACATCTCGATGGCCCGCCAGTACCGCACGATCCTCGCCCTGCGCTCCCGCTCCGCCAGCGTCGCGACCACCGGTGACAGCCCCGCCTCTCCACGCAGCAAGTAGAAATCACCCTATGCGGAGAGTGTGCGGACGGGTGCCGCTTGCCGTTGAACGACGAGCCAGTGGCCGGCGCATACGTTCACACGGGCACCGCGTCCACGATCCGGCCCACCTGGCTGGCAGGCGGGCCGGCAGAGCTCCGCGTCAGGCGACCGTCACGGCACGAACGAGCCCGGGCCGACCACGCGGAACGGCGCGGCGGGCGCGGCCCGGAAGGCAAGCCGGGCCCCGGCCGGCGAGGCCACGACCTGGAGTCGGGAACTACCCTGGCTGCACGCGGCCGATCTCGCCCGATCGCCCGATCGCCGCCACGTCCGAGGGCCGGCACGGGATGGCGCGCGTATCGATGGTGACCGGTGTGGCCACCACGTCGGCCGTGAGGGTCGCACCGGATCACGGGGACCGGGGATCGGGTGGTTAGGCTCGGAGCGAGCTGATTGCCCGTCATGTGAGGAGCCTGGATGCCGGCGGCRCTCGTCGCTTCCGACCCCGCCGTCGTGGGGCGGTACCGGCTCCGGGCGCGGCTCGGCTCCGGCGGGATGGGGGCCGTGTACCTGGGCGTCGACCCGGCGGGCCGGCTGGTGGCGGTCAAGATGATCCGGCCCGATCTGGTCGCCGAGGCCGAGCTCCGCGAGCGGTTCCGCCGCGAGGTGGCGGCCGCGCGCCGGATCCGCGGGACCTTCGTCGCCGCGTTCGTCGACGCGGACGCCGAGGCCGAAAGCCCATGGCTCGTGACGGAGTACGTGGACGGACTCAGTCTGACCGCCGCGGTGGGGCGGCACGGCCGTTTCGAGGAGGCCCAGCTCGTCGCGCTCGGCTGCGGCCTGGCGACCGCCCTGCTCTCGATGCACTCCGCCGGCCTGGTACATCGCGACCTCAAGCCGTCGAACGTCCTGCTCGGCACGACCGGGCCGAAGATCATCGATTTCGGCATCGCCCGCGCGCTCGACGGCACCGCCCACACCGGGACCGGCGCCGTTCTCGGCACGGTCGCCTGGATGGCTCCCGAACAGCTGCTGGGCGAACGGGCCGGGCCGGCGGCGGACATCTTCGCCTGGGCCATGTGCCTGCTCTTCGCGGCGCGCGGCCGCCATCCCTTCCCTGCCGAGGCACCCGCGGCGATGGCGATGCGGATGCTGYGGGACTCCCCCGACCTGACGGGCGTGCCGGGCCACCTCGTCCCGGTGCTCACGCGCGCGCTCGAGAAGAATCCGGCGCGCCGTCCCAGCGCGGACGAGGCGCTCTGCGCGCTGCTCGGCGTCGAGATCGCCAGCCTGGCGGCCGCGCAGGACGTCACGCTGGGCGCGATGGACCAGCTGTGGGTCCCGTGGGCACAACCGTTGCTGACCTCGCCCGCGAGCGGGATCCGGCCCCCGGCCCACCGCCGGGACGAGCCTGCGGAGATGGGCCCCACGAGCGTGCAGGTAGGCGCGCCGGCCGTCGGTCCCGGATCCATTCCCGGTCCCGGATCCGCTCCCGGTTCCGGGGAGCGGACTCTGGTCGAGCCTGGCCGCCCGGCCCGGCGACGGCGAGCCCGCCTGGCCGCCACAGCCGCCGTGGCCGCCGCCTTCGCCGGCGGTGCGTTCACCGCGTTCGCGGTGAGCGGCGGCCTCGGGGACCGGGGCGAGGATGGGACAGCCCTGCGTCCGCAGCTGGCCGGGACTGCCGCCCCGGCCAGCTCCGGCCGGCCCGCGCCGTCAGGCGACCCGGCGGACGGCGTGCGCATGGCGGCTCCGGCGAAGTCGCCCGGGGCGTCGGTGGTCTCGTCCGCCGGCCCTGGCCAGACGGGCGCCGTGCCGGCCGTCACCACGGCACCCACCACCGCCCCGGCGCCCTCCCCTGCCACGGTTGCCCTGGTCCGGTACTACAACGGCGCGGACCACACGGCACTGACGGGCCCCGCGCCAGGCGGCTACTGGGCCGAGAGCGTGCTCGGGTCGGTCTACCAGTCCGGTGACGTTCCGGGCACCCACCCGCTCTACGCCTGCTGGATCGGCGCCAACTCCTTCACCTCGGGCAGCGCGGACTGCGAGGGGCAGCAGGTCGCGGGCGTCCTCGGCTGGGTCTACGCCTCGCAGCCGGCCGCCCCGGCCACGAGGGCGATCATCCGCTGCCGCACAGGCGGTGGTGACCACTTCGTCTCCCCGGACAGCGCCTGCGAAGGCCAGATCGTCGAAGGCCTGCAGGGCTACGTCCTCACCGGCTGACCCTGACAGCGGTCCGGGCTGTTCTCCCGCCGGGAGCGGACGTCGGCATCGGAGCAGAAACCCAGGCCTGTACGTTTCAGCGCCAGCAGGCCCAGCACCATCCCGGACCCGTCCACGACAGCGAGCCTGCGCCGTCCCCGTATTCGCATCTCCTCCCAGACCGTGACCAGATCAGCAGACGCGGCAACCGTCCGGTCCTCGCATCGCCCGGCCGTGGCGGCCAGATCTCCGGCCTGCACGCCGGCGGCCAGGTCCGCGCGTTCCACCACGGCCAGCAGCCGGCAGTCAGCATCGACGACGATCGCCGCGTGTACGTGGTCGTCCTCGAAGTAGTCCCGTAGCTGGCCGACCGTCGTCCCCCGGCCATGCAGCTCTGGCTTGCGCAGCATTACATCCGCCACGCGGCGGTCCGTCAGTGCCCGTCGGGCGGCCCGCTCTCTGTCCACGTCCCGAACGGACCAGGTCGTGGCGGTCACCGCACGGCTCCCGCTGACGGTAGGACCGCGGCCGCGCGGCACCTCACGTACGGTACGCAAACAGGTCGGATCACGAGAGCCTCCTACGACCCAGTGGATCACGCCGCGGTTACCGGCTGCTACAGCGGTCGGTTTCCCCATTACGCTGATCTTTTTCAGCCTAGACGATCGTCAAGGCTCGGTCTGGACGTTCGTCAAGGAGGAGCCCGGACTTCGGCAAGGCCGAGATCCGCAGTGGGGGCCCGCGATCGCGCCCTGCCTCAACGACCAGAACTAAATGATCGCCTGAAGGTCTGTGCGCGGGTTGACCACCGGAAGTCGAGGCCGTGGAGCTCGAGCCGGTGGGTGACGGGCTGGATGGGTGACGGGCTGGATGGGTATTGCGGCCGCGATCCGCGCGGCGTAGGACTATGAGCGGATGGCTGGATCGTCCGTGGGCCGCCGGGGCGGGGTCGTGCTGGCCGGGGGAAGGTCTACCCGGATGGGGACGGCGAAGGCCGCGTTGGAGTGGCACGGATCGACCCTGCTGCGTCGGGCGGTGGGAATCGTCGGGCGCGCGGTCGACGGACCGGTGGTTGTCGTGCGGGCCAGCGGGCAGGAGCTTCCGGAGCTGCCTGAGGGGACGCTCGTCGTCGACGACCCGCGAGAGGGCCGGGGTCCGGTGCAGGGGATCGCGGTGGGACTGGCCGTGTTGCGCGACCACGCCGAGGTCGCGTTCGTCGCCTCGACCGATCTGCCGTTCCTGCATCCGGCGTTCGTCATAGCAGTGCTTCGGGCGCTCGGCAGACCGGATGGTCCGGATGTCGCGCTTCCGGTCGCTCGGGGCTACCGGCAGCCGTTGGCGGCGGGCTACCGGACCAGCCTCGGCGAGGTCGCCACGCGCCTCGTCGAACAGGACCGGCTGCGGCCGGCGTTTCTCTTCGAGGCCTGCGCCGTGACCCGACTGGATGACGCCGCGCTCACGGCAGATCCGGTGCTCGCCGCCCTCGATCCGGATCTGGACTCCGTGCTGAACGTCAACACTCCCGCCGACTACGCGGCGGCCCGTGCTCGTCCGGCGCCTGCCGTTACCGTGCGGCTGGCCGGCGCGGGCGGGGCGCAGGGCTCGTCCGCCGGCCGGTGGCAGGTATGCGCGGCGACCGTCCAACGGGCGGCCGACGCGGTCCACCTGCCGCTCAGTCGGACGGTGACCGTGGCGTTGAACGGTTGTCCGATCAGCTACGACGCCACGGCCCCGCTCGCGGCCGGTGACACGGTCTCCTTTCTGGTCGCCGACCGGAGCGGCTGACACCTCGGCGACGCGGCGGCTCGGGGATCGCCGTGCAGCGGCTGAGCCCCGGTCAGGCGTCGTCCACGCGGCGCTACGAGCCGGCGCCGTCACCTTGGCCAAACGCACCGCTGCTTGACAGCGGAGCCAGGGACACTCCCGCGGGCCATGCCGGGCCATGCCGGGCCGGTCGGCACAACGGTGTGCTTTGCCTGGCGGTGGATAGGCTTTCGGCGGTCGGGCTGGTCGTCAGCTCTGCGAGGCGGGGTGTGGCGGGTTCGTGACAGGTCAGCGGCGGGCGGGGGCGGCACGGGAGCGGGTGCTGGCCGTCGCGTTGGAGCTGTTCGCCCGTAACGGAGTCAGCGGTACGTCGATTCAGATGATCGCCGACCAGCTGGGTGTCACCAAGGCAGCTGTCTACTTCCAGTTCAACGCCAAGGAGGACCTGCTCCGGGCGATGGTCGCTCCGGCTCGCGAGGAGATGCAGCGGGTGATCGAGGCGGCCGAGGCCCGGCCGCGGCCGGCTGAGCAGGTTTCCGTCGCCCTCGTGGGCGTGGTCGATATGATCATCAAGAACAGTCAGTTGAACGCGGTCATGTTGGTCGATCCTGCCGTGAGCCGCGTGGCCCGGGAGGATCCGATTCTGCGTGATCTCGTGGCCAGGCTGGACCGGATCCTCGCCGGCCCGGAGCCGGATGTCGAGGCGCTTGTGTCCATGGTGATGGTCAGTGGCGCTCTGATGGCGGCGACGACGGATCCGCGGCTGGCCGGCCTCGACAAGGACGTTCTTCGGCGCCACCTGTTGAATAACGCGCGCCGCATGCTGGGCCTGCGGGCCATCCGTGACCACGCCTGAGGGCACATCCACGTTCGCGGTTCGCGGTTCGCGGGAGCGACTTCGCCGGGCGTGGGTGGGCCCCGAACTGGGTTACCAAACCCTCCGCAGTCAGGTACTGACAGGGTGGGGTCGCGGGTTCGAGCTCGTCTGACCTTGACGTTCATCTAGGCAGAACCTTGACGTTCGTCTAGGCTAGAAGAGGTCGGAAGGTCGCCGTCATCCTCGCCATCGTGGCTGATGGCACTTGCCGGTAGTCCTACGGTCGCCTGTCTCCGACGGTAGGAGGAGTCGTGATCAGAGGTGTTCGCTCACGTCGTCGGACGGTTCGTCGGGTGAAGCCGGCCTTACCCCCGCCGGTGGCCGTCGGCAGGGGTAACCATGACGTTCGGCGCCGGGCCGGCCACCGCGGACCATCGGGGATGGTCGGCCAGTGGAATGGGAATCCCTGACAGTGGCCACCGCTACTTCACATCTGGCCCGTGTTCCTGTAAACGAGGGTTGCGCGACTTTACGGAAAGTGGTCGTCGCGGAGATTCGGGATACTCCGCTGTCCGTCGACGAGTGCCTGACTGCCGTACGGGCGTCAGCGGTGGGTGGCGTCGCTCTGTTCGTCGGCATGGTTCGTGACCATGATGGCGGACGTCCGGTCGTCGAGTTGGATTATTCCGCTCACCCGTCGGCCCGGGTCGARCTGGCTCGAGTGGCCGGCGAGGTGGTCGCCCTCGACGGTGTGCGAACCGTCGCTGTGGTCCACCGTGTCGGCTTGTTGCAGGTGGGCGATCTGGCGGTGGTAACGGCGATCGGTGCGGCCCACCGGGCGGAGGCGTTCGCCGCCTGTCGGCGGCTGATCGACGAGGTGAAGGCGCGGGTTCCGATCTGGAAGCGCCAGCTCTTCACGGATGGTCCGCCGGAATGGGTGGGTGCCTGCTGTGAGTAGTCCTGGAAGCCCGGCGAGGACGGTCCTCCAGCCGGCGAAGTCACCTACGCCCATGGTGGACAGCGGCCGGGATGGCTGTTCGTACCGACTGTGATATCCGGAAAGTGAATTGATGTGTTCAATTACGCGGGAGTACCGTTCTCTACTGAGAGATCTGCGTACCGGATGGGGGGAACTTGATGTCGGTACACGACGTGCGCACGGTTCGCAGTTTCTGCCGGGTCTGCACCTCGACCTGCGGCATCCTCGTCGACGTCTCGGGCGAGGACGTGGTCYGGGTCCGCGGTAATCGAGACCACCCGCTGTCACAGGGGTACACCTGTTCGAAAGGACGGGCACTGCCCCAGATGCACCATCACCCGGACCGCATCGAACACCCGCAGATGAAAGTCGACGGTGCATTACGGCCGGCTACCTGGGAAGCCTGTCTGGATGACATCGGGACCCGATTGCGTGCCATCATCGACCAATACGGACCTGCATCAGTCGGCGTCTTCTTCGGCAGCGGCCTCGGCATGGACGCAGCCGGCTACCGGGTCGCGCAGGCCCTGCACTCAGCCCTCGGCACTCCGGCGAAGTTCAGCCCACTGACCATCGACGGCACCGCCAAAGTACTGATCTCCGACCTGGTCGGGGGGTCGGCAGCCCTGAATCCCCGCCCGGACTACGACAACGCCCGTCTCGTTCTGTACGTCGGTACCAATCCCCTGGTGTCACACGGTCACACCGTCGCGATGCCCAACCCGGTCGGGACGCTGCGGGAGCTACGGGAGCGGGCGCGGGTGTGGGTCGTCGACCCCCGGCGTACCGAGACCGCGCGGATGGCCCACGGGCACCTCGCGCCCAGGCCGGGCACGGATCACGCGATCCTGGCCTTCCTCGTGCGGGAGTTGCTGCAGGCCGGCGCCGACGGCGACGTGCTCGAGCATCGCACCGTCGATGTCGATGTGCTGGCCGCCGCGGTCGCGCCGTTCACCCTCGAACACACCGAGGCGGTCGCGGACGTCCCAGCGGCCGAGCTGAGCCGGCTGCTCGCCGAGGTGCGTACCGCGGGCCGCATCGCCGTCGAGACCGGGACCGGGGTCACGATGTCAGCCGGCGCGAACGTCACGCAGTGGCTGTCCTGGGCACTGATGATCCTCACCGGTTCGATGAACCGGCCCGGCGGTGTGTGGTTCCACCCCGGTTTCAGCAACCAGATCGAGAACTTCGACCTCCCCGTCTCCCCCGCTGAAGGCTCCTTCGGGCCTGGTCCACGCAGCCGCCCGGAAACACAGTCCTTCCTCGGCGAGTGGCCCTGCGCCGTCCTCGCGGACGAGATCGAGGCCGGCAACATCCGCGCCGTGCTGAACCTCGGCGGACATCTGGTCACCGCCTTCCCGGACACCACAACCCTGGTCCCGGCGCTGGCGAAGCTCGACCTGTTCGCCACGATCGAGATCATCGCGAACGAGACGACTGCGCTGTCGACCCACGTGCTGCCCACCAAGGACCAGCTCGAACGCGCCGACCTCACTCTCTGGGATCATCTGAGCCCGGTGGTCGCCGCCCAACACACGCCGGCGGTGGTCGCACCGGTCGGTGACCGGCGGTCGGCCTGGTGGGTACTGGCGGAACTGGGCCGGCGTCTCGGGTACGACCTCGCGGACACCAGCGGCGGGCAGGTCGACGACGACGCCAGGCTGGCGATGATCTCTGCCCGTGCCCGCCGGCCGCTGGACGAGCTCGTCGCAGCGGGCTGGGCGCAGACGCAGGAGGAGTTCCCGGCGGCGTGGGTGGAACGCCACCTGGACCGTCTCGGCGGCTGGCGGCTGGCCCCCCGGCTGCTCGTCGACCAGCTCGCCACCCTGACCTCGCCCGAGTCGCTGGTCCTCGTGCCCCGGCGGCAGAAACGCCATCTGAACTCCCAGTTCACCTATCTGGGAGACACCGCCGAGATCCTGCTCCATCCTGACGACGCGGCCACAGCCGGCGTGACCGACGGCCAGCCGTTGACCGTCCGCAGCGCGAACGGCGAACTGACCGGGGTCGCGAAACTGGATGCCTCGAACCGCCGGGGAGCTGTCTCCGTGCCGCATGGGTACCAGGGGGCGAACGTCAACCGGCTCACCGGTAAGGACGACATCGACCTGATCACCGGGATGGCGCATTACTCCGGCATCCCCGTCAGCGTCCACCCCGCTGCGGACGCCCCCGTCTGACCACGGCCTATACCGCCGACCGGCGGTGACGGAGATCCCCGGCCGACCGCGTTAGGCGCGGCGGCCGGGGGCCCCGCGGGCCTGGTTCTGGCTGGCAGCCATACAGACAGCGGCCCGTCGGCCCGGTCTCCAGCCGGGCCGGGCCCACCGAACGCCCCATGGTCCCTGGGGCGGTGGAACCCCCTCTGCCCGAATCACGGCTCGCTCAGCGTGCGGCCGTGCGTGGTGGACGTTTCCCCGGCCAGCGATTTCCGCAACCCCGCATTTCCGCATCCCCGCAGTTCCGTGCTCCCGCAGTTCCGTGCTCCCGCAGTTCCGTGTGCCCGCAGTTCSGTGTGCCCGCAATGCCGTGTTCCCGCAGTTCCGTGTGCCCGCAGCCCGGGTACGAGGGCTGGCCACCCGCGCATTCTCCCCTCTCTCCGGCCAGTCCGATTTCAATGAAAGGCAGAATTCGTGCGTAAGAGACGTTTTCTGGTCCCCACCGTCGCCAGCTGCGTGGCGGCGCTGGTCCTGGCGGCCTGCGGCGGCGGCTCCGACAGCCCCTCGTCCRCAGGGGCTTCCGGTGAGCCGGTGGCGGGCGGCAAGGCGACGGTCCTCATGCTGAGCGACCCGACGACCCTGGACCCGGCCCGGCTGGGCAACACGTACGCGATCACCCCGGTCCTGGGGAACGCCCTGTACGGGACGTTACTGACAGACGATGAGAAGACCGGTGAGATCCAGTACTCGCTGATCGAGTCGTTCGAGTCGGCAGACGGCGGCGCGACCTTCACACTCAAGCTGCGTCCGGACCTGGTCTTCTCCGACGGCACCCCGTTCGACGCCGAGGCCGTCAAGTTCAACTGGGACCGGATGYGCGACCCGGCCACCGGCACGAACAGCCCCGCCGAGGCCGCGATGGTCAGGTCCACCGAGGTGGTCGACGACCGCACCCTCACGGTCACCATGGCCACCCCGGTGCCCAACTACGCCTATTCCATCGTGACCAGCTCGATGAACTGGGTCGCGTCGCCCGCGGCCCTGAAGAAGGGCGTGCAGGCGTTCGACCAGAACCCGATCGGCGCCGGCCCGTTCACGCTGGAGCGCTGGAACAGGCAGGCCGATCTCCAACTGGTCAAGAACCCCCGTTACTGGGACGCCCCCAAGCCCTATCTCGACCGGCTCGTTCTGCGCGCGGCCGCCGACTCCAGCCAGCGGTACAACACGCTGGTCTCCGGCGGCGCGGAGGTCTCCGTCGACTCGAACTGGCTGAACACGGCGAAGGCTCGCGAGCAGGGCCTRGTGGTCGACGTGCAGGAGCTCAACGGTGGAATCTTCCTCGCGCTGAACATGCGCCGGGCGCCGTTCGACGACGTCCGGGCCCGGCGGGCCGTCTCCGCCGCCCTCGACCTCGAGGCCCTGAACCTCGCCGTCTACAGCGGTGAGGCAGAGATGGCTGACACCCTTTTCACCGACGGATCTCCGTTCTACTCCGCCACCCCGCTGCGTAAGCAGGACAAGGCGACCGCCCAGCGGCTCTTCGACGAGCTGGCCGCGGACGGAAAGCCGGTTTCGTTCACCTTCTCCGCCTACCCCAGCACCGAGAACCGCACGATGGCAGAAAACGTCCAGGCCCAGCTCAGCACGTTCAAGAACGTCAAGGTCGAGATCGCCACCATCGACTTCTCCCAGCTCGCGCGGGTTCGCTCGGAATACGACTTCGACATGATCGTCTCCGGCGGGTTCTTCCGTGACCCCGAGCCCGGCCTGTGGACCGCGTTCCACAGCACCTCGGTGGYCAACCAGACCGGCATCGACGACCCGGTGCTCGACGAGGCCCTGCTGACCGGCCGGACCGCGACCTCGCAGGAGGAGCGGGAGAAGGCCTACACCACCGTCCAGGAGGAGCTGACCGACCTGGTGCCGATGATCTACCTGACCCGCGTGTCGCCCAGCGTCCTCGCGAGGGAGAACGTCGGCGGCGTCGCCCAGTACGGCGCCGGCTCGCTGCGTCCCGAGGAGCTGTGGATCGAGCAGTAGCGGCCCTCCCGGTGCCCTTCTCCCGGCCGTGCGCGCGGCTGGGAGAAGGGCACCCCATCCGGATCCGGACCTACCGAGCAGAGGGGCCGCATGAGCCAGTCGTCGAACCTGGACCAGGACATGACCAAGGCGTTGGACGCGTATTTCCAGGAGCGTCTGCAGCAGGTACCGCTGCTGCAGAAACGAGCCAAGGAGGAGGGGATCAGCCAGATCCGCGGCGCGGCGGACGTGATCCCTCTGTTGTTCCCGCACATAACCTTCAAGAGCTACCCGGAGGTCCTCGTCTCGAAGGGGCGCTGGCCACAGCTGAACCGATGGCTGGACTCGCTCTCCACCTACCGGGTGGACAACGTGGACGTTTCCGGAGTCCGAGACCTCGACGGCTGGATGGAACGGCTGCACGCCGCCGGCCACCTGGTGTCGAGTTCGAGCGGCACCTCGGGGAAGAGCTCGTTCCTCAACAAGACGGCGCGCGATGTCGACCTCGCCCACGAGGACCTTCTCGCGTGCTTCACCTGGCTCGGTCTCCCGTCGTCGAACACGTGGAACGTGGTCACCACGATGYCCGACAACGGCATCCGCTCCTACCGGGTGACGCGTGACTTCATCGTGGAGAGCTTCCGCCGGCCGGACGGCATCCCTCTCCCCCCGGACGAGGAGCAGACAGTCGGGCATCACGCCTACATGTCACGGCTGTCCGCGATGCGGCGGGCGATGGCGGACGGCACCGCCCGCCCTGACGAGGTCGCCGCGTTCGAGGCCGAGGCCGCCGGGCGCCAGGTGGCCGGAGAGGCTCACCTGCGGTATTTCGCCGAGCGGATTCTGGCCCGGCCGTCGGAGCCGATGCTGTTCACCTCGATGTTCCCGGCGCTCTACCGGCTCTGCGAGATCCTGCGGGAGATGGGAGCGGCGGAGGGCACCCTCACCGCGGACAACGCGCTGATGGTGGCCGGCGGGCTGAAGGGGGTGGCCCTGCCGCCCGACTACCAGGACCAGATCTTCCGGCTGCTCAACATCGACCCCAGCCGGTTCCTGCACTTCTACGCCATGCAGGAGATCAACCTCAAGCTGCCCAAGTGCCTGCGGGGCCGATACCACGTGCCCGCCCGGCTCGCGCTGTTCGTGCTCGACCGCCCGGGCGAGGCCCTGGCGCCCGTCTCGGACGGTATGGCCGAGGGCCGCGCGGCCTTCGTCGACATCACGGTCGACGGCCGGTGGGGCGGCACCATGTCCGGCGACCGGGTGACCGTGGACTTCGGCCCGTGCGCGTGCGGACGTCCCGGCCCGACGGTCCTCTCCGAGATCACCCGCTACTCCGACTCCATCGACGGCGACAAGATCACCTGCGCCGGCACCATGGACGCCTATGTCCGCGGTTTCCTCGCCGACTGAGAGGAACTCATGACGGTCACCGCACCCGCCACGACCAGGATCCGGGTTCCGCACTTCGTGCGGGGCAGGCTGGAGTGGGGAGAAGACAACGAGTACCTGTCCCGCGATTTCGGGGTCCCGCTGGTCACCCCCAGGCTGCGGTTCGACGAGCTCATCCCGCCCCGTTCCGAGCCGGGTCCCGCGTTCGACGTCCCGGTCGCCGAGATCATCGACTACCTCGTCGAGCTGGGAAAGCACCTGGTGCTCGAGAAGAACGAGTACCTGCAGGAGTCGCTGGAGATGACCGCCCAGGTCAGCGCGCTGCCCCGGCGCGTCATCGAGAACACCTACCACCGGCCCGGTGAGTACCTCACCCGGGAGACGCTCGAGTACCGCGTGGCGCGGACCTTCGGCGGCCCGGAGATCCTCGACGGATGGGTCGAGCACACCGACCCGATGGGCCGGGTGAGCCGGGTCCGGGCGTTCCCGCCCCGGCTCGTCCACATGCTGGCGGGCAACTCACCGAGCGGCGCCATCACCTCGATCGCCGACGCCGCACTGGTGAAGGGCGTCCACCTGTTCAAACTGCCCTCGGGCGACCCGTTCACCACCGTCGCCGTGCTGCGGACGATGGCCGACATCGACCCGGACCACCCGGTGCTGCGCTCGATGTCGGCCGTGTACTGGCGGGGCGGCGACGCCTCCGTCGAGAACGTCGTCTACCGGTCGCAGTACTTCGACAAGCTGGTGGCGTGGGGCGGCGGCGCGGCCATCCAGAACGCCGCGAAGTACACCGGCCCGGGTTTCCACCTGATCGCCTTCGACCCGAAGGTGTCCATGGCGATCGTCGGCCGGGAGGCGTTCGAGTCCGAGCAGACCCTGCGGCGGGTGGCCGATCTGGCGGCCGCGGACGTCTCCATCTTCAACCAGGACGCCTGTGTGGCCCCCCGCCAGATCTGCGTGGAGGGGAAGCTGGACCAGGTCGACCGCTTCTGCGAGCTGTTGTGCGCGGCCCTGGGCGAGGACCGCGAGTTCGCCTCCGCGGTCGGCCCGAAGCCGCCGGCCGAGATCCGGGAGGCCGTCGACGGCCTGCGCTACCTCGAGCCCGACTACCGCGTCTGGGGCGGGTTCGACGGGCGGGGTCTCGTCGTGCGCTCGCTGGAGCCGGTCGACTTCCACCCCACCAACAAGACGGTGAACGTGCTGCCGGTGCGGTCCATCGTCGACGCGGCCCAGTACGCCACGGTGGCCACCCAGACGGTCGGCGTCTTCCCCACCCACCGCAAGGCAGAGGTACGCGATCAGCTGGCCACCGCAGGCGTGCAGCGGGTCGTGCGGCTCGGCAGCGCCCTGTCGGGAAGTGCCGGCAACCCGCATGACGGCATGTACCCGTTACACCGGTTCGTCAACTGGGTGGCCGACGACGACACCTGCTCCACAAGTCCGTGAGGCCCACCTCAGGCGGCACGCGTCTGCTCGACAGGTTCGGACGGATCTCGACCGATCTGCGTGTCTCGCTGACCGACCGGTGCACCCTGAGGTGCGCCTACTGCATGCCGGCTGACGGCCTGGAGTGGCTGCCCACCGCGGACACGCTCACCGATGACGAGGTGGTCCGTCTGGTCGGGATCGCGGTGGGCCAGCTCGGCGTGACCGAGGTCCGGCTCACCGGCGGCGAGCCGACGCTGCGTGCCGGCCTGCCGGAGCTGGTCGGCCGGCTGGCCGCACTGACACCCCGCCCGGAACTGTCGCTGACCACCAACGGCCTCACTCTCGCCCGCACCGCCGGGTCGGGCGGTGCGGCGGCACTGCGGGCGGCCGGGCTGGACCGGGTGAACGTCTCCCTCGACACGACCTGCCCGGACCGGTTCCGCGCGATCACCAGGCGTGACCGCTGGCACGACGTGGTGGACGGACTCGCGGCGGCTGCCGCAGCCGCGCTGGTGCCGGTGAAGGTCAACGCGGTGCTGCTGCGCGGAGTGAATGACGACGAGGCGCCGCGGCTGCTGCGCTGGTCCCTGGACCGCGGCTATGAGCTGCGGTTCATCGAGCAGATGCCGCTGGACGCCCAGCACGGCTGGGCGCGGGCGCGGATGGTCACCGCACCGGAGATCCTTGCCTCCCTGCGCGCCGAGTTCACGCTCGCCCCGCTGGGCGGCCGGGGCAGCGCGCCGGCCGAGCTGTTCGAGGTGGACGGCGGGCCGGCCCGGGTCGGCGTGATCGGGTCGGTGACGGCCCCGTTCTGCGCCGCCTGCGACCGGGTCCGGCTCACCGCCGACGGCCAGGTGCGCAACTGCCTGTTCGCCCGGGAGGAGAGCGACCTGCGCACGCCGCTGCGCGCGGGGGCGAGTGACACCGAGCTCGCCGAGCGGTGGCGGACCGCCGTCTGGGGCAAGCGTGCCGGTCATGGCATCGACGGCCCCGCCTTCCGCCAGCCCGACCGGCCGATGTCAGCGATC
Source organism: Parafrankia colletiae (assembly GCF_001854655.1). Taxonomy (GTDB): domain Bacteria; phylum Actinomycetota; class Actinomycetes; order Frankiales; family Frankiaceae; genus Parafrankia; species Parafrankia colletiae. The sequence goes on from NZ_MBLM01000129.1 coordinate 79,262, forward strand.
GGTGGCTGAGCACGCGAGTCGCCCGCACTTCCATCCGTCTCCCGAGAGGAGAAACACGTTCCCGATGAACGACGACAAGAACGAGAACGAGAACGAAAGCAGGAACGAGAACCGGACGGTGACCGCCAGAGCCGACGGCCGCCAGCCGCGGTACCGCGTCGCGCAGTGGGCCACCGGAAACATCGGCACGCGGKCGCTGCACGGGATCATCGAACATCCGGACCTGGCTCTGGCCGGGGTGTACGTCCACTCGTCGGCGAAGGCCGGCCGGGACGCCGGAGAACTGTGCGGACTCGGCCCGACCGRCATCCTCGCCACGACCGACGCCGACGAGATCATCGGTCTCGGCGCCGACTGCGTCCTGTACATGCCGGCCGCCTGTGACATGGACGAGGTGTGCCGGCTGCTCGCGGCCGGCATCAACGTCGTGACGACCCGCGGGGAGTTCCACCACCCGGCCAGCATGGACCCCGCCCTGCGCGCGCGGATCGAGGCGGCCTGCGAGCGTGGCCAGACCTCGATCCACAGCACGGGCAGCAGCCCGGGATTCATCTCCGAGGCCATCCCCCTCGCACTGAGCTCGATCCAACGCCGCCTGGACTGCCTCACCATCAACGAGTTCGCCGACCTCTCCCAGCGGGACTCACCCGAGCTGCTGTTCGACCTCATGGGGTTCGGCAAGCCACCGCAGGCCGTCAACGAGCACCGGCTCGCCCATGGGCGGATCAGCTTCGGGCCTTCCCTTCGCCTCGTCGCGGAAGCGCTCGGGATGCCGCTGGACACGGTCGAGGCCAGCGGGGGCGTGGCGAGCGCCACCAGGCCTGTCACGATCGCCGCCGGCACCATCGACACCGGCACCGTGGCGGCCCAGCAGCTGACCGTGTCCGGCGTCCGGGGCGGCCAGACGGTGCTGCGCTTCCGTGCGACCTGGTACTGCTCGACCGACATCGACCAGGACTGGGACCTGCACCCGACCGGATGGCATGTCGTCGTCGACGGAGACGCCCCACTCGACATCCAGATGCGGTTCCCGGTCCCCCTGGAGAAGATGGGCGAGGTCTCCCCCGGCTACACCGCCAACCGAGCCGTCAACGCCGTGCCCGTCGTCTGCGCCGCGGCCCCGGGAATCAGAACCACCGTCGACCTGCCGACCATCATCGGGGCGGCCCTCGCCTGAACCGGCGCCCGTCCGCCAACGAGTCGATCTGATGTGGTCCGCCGCCTGCGGTTCCCGATCCGTCGGGCGGCTGACCAGAGCGACGTCAGGTGCCGAAGTGAGGTGCCGAAGTGAGGTGCACAGTGGCACGCGTCATGGTCAGGTACTGGGCGGCAGCCCGGGAGGCGGCCGGCGTCGAGCAGGAGGAGGTCGACGCTCCGACACTCGCCGCGGTGCTGGAGGATGTCGCGCAGCGCCGCGGCGGGTCGCTCGCCACGGTGTTGGCACGCTGCGCCTTCCTGCTCGACGAGCTGCCGGTCGCTCGCCGCGATCCCCGGGATGTCGTCCTGCGAGACGGGTCGGTCGTCGAGGTCCTGCCCCCGTTCGCCGGGGGATGAGGCCGAAGCCGCCCCACGCCAGACTGTCCGGCCAGCAAGATCACACAGCGTGGAAGGGGAGGGAGCGTACCCGCACACGGTCCCGCAACAGCGTGACGACCGCGCCAGCCGTGAGATCGCCCTCCACCTGCCTGCAGCCGCCGTGCTACCCGGTCCGGCGATGACGTGGTGGATGAGGCGGGCGATTCCGCGGTAGGGGTCCTGAGCGCCGGCCACCCACGGCCGAGCCATACCAGAAAGGCATACCTGGACGTCGGCATTTGTATTGGCGACCCCGGCCGGCGACGTCCTAGCATCAGAGCCCCTGTCCGGCAGCTGTTGTCGTCGGACCTCGACGCCTGTTCTGAGCATCAAGGGTGAGGAGCGATCGCGATGACGTCTGAGGATGCCCAGCCGACCCGGCCGCGGCCGGTCCTGGCGACCGCGTCGCAGATCCTCGCCGAGGAGACCCTGCTGGAGATCCTCAGGGACGCCGAACTCAAACGCCTGCAGGCCGAACTGCGCGACCAGCTCGCCGCGACACCGCGCGGGCAGTCGCCGGCGGGCGCGGCCACCCTCGACGAGGCGGTCTCCCAGTGGTCCAACTCGCTGATCATGGCCGAGATCGGGAACTTCCTGCCGCTGCCCTCCCAGCTCTGGGTCACCGACGACACCCCCCGCGAATGGCTCGGCCACACCCTGCCCGGCGTCGGCACCTCCGGCGACAACCCGGACGCGATCTACCGGATCGCCTCCGTCGACGGAGACCGGCGCTTCGAGGTCCTCGGCCGGTTCGATCCCGCCCACCGGCCCGCGCAGCTCAACATCGAGCTGCACCGCGGAACCAAGGTCACCCCGCCGAACATGGTCAACAACACCGACCTGACCCCCCTCGCCAGCATCACCGACCGTGACCTGCAGATCGCGCCGGACGGGTCCTTCCGCATCACGATCGGCCCGAAGGAGGAGAGCCCCGTTCACCTCCTGTCGGCGCCCGGCCTGCTCTCCCTCGGCTCCCGGGACATGCTCGCGGACTGGGACCAGCGCCCGACCTGGATGGAGCTGCGCCCGCTCGACGACACCGAGCCGACCCCCCTGGACGTCGCCCAGATCAGGCAGGCGGTGTACCGCGACCTGCCGAACTACCTCCTGTTCTGGGCGAACTTCCCGAACGTGTGGTTCGGCGGTCTGCAGGGCAACCGGGTCAGCCCCGGGCACACCCGTACCGGCAGCATGGCCGGCTTCACCGTGGCGCTCAGCTGGGACCTCCGGCCGGGCCAGGCGATCGTCGTGACGACGGACCCGGTCGGCGCCGCCTACACGGGCTTCCAGCTCATGGACCCGTGGATGCTCGGCCCCAACGCCAAGGAGCACCAGGTCTCGCTCAACCTCGCCCAGACCATGCCGAACCCCGACGGGACGTTCACCTTCGTTCTCGCCCACGAGGACCCCGGGGTCGCGAACTGGCTCGACACCACCGGTCTCGGCGAGGGGCTGGGGCTCATCCGGTGGCAGGCGGCACCGCCCGGCGCGTCGATCGACCCGGCCGTGCTGGTGCGCGACTTCCGGGTCGTCTCCCTAGCGGACGTGGACGGCCTCGACCTCCCCCGGGTCACCGCCGAGCAGCGGACGGCCCAGCTCACGGCCCGGGCCGCCGGGTACCACTCCCGCACGCTCTGACAGCGGGACCGAACGCCGCAGGAATCCTCACACGGCCGGCCCACCGAGGTCCGCGCCGTCCCCGACGAGTTCTGGGACAGCCTCGTCGTCGAGCCGGGCCGCCCGCACTGGCAGAGGTACTGGCTCGCACCCCGCGGTGCCTCGTCGTGCGCCGGCGCCCCACCTGACCGATAGTTACCTGTAGCAATCGATTGGGCCCGCCATGTAGTCGATGCTCGAGCGCTGGTCGGCGGGCGCCCGCGATCAGTCTCGCGAACCGGGCGGAAGGAGCGGAAGGTGATGAAAGCAGTCGTGTGGCACGGCGTGGGCGACATTCGTTTGGAAAACGTCACCGAACCGAAGATCGAGCAGCCGACYGACGCCATCGTTCGCATCACCACCACGGCGATCTGCGGTACGGATCTTCACTTCATCCGAGGCACGGTACCGGGTCTGAAACCAGGCATCGTCCTCGGGCACGAAGGGGTCGGCGTGGTCGAGGAAGTCGGCCGGAGCGTGCGCAACTTCAGGCCCGGCGATCGGGTGCTGCTGTCCGCCGTCCTCGGGTGCGGCTCCTGCTCATACTGCCGCAGCGGCTACTTCGCCCAGTGCGACGACATCAACCCGTACGGCCCCAGGGCCGGATCCGCCTTCTACGGTGCCCCCCAGGACAACGGCTCTTTCGACGGGCTGCAGGCCGAGTACGCCCGCGTGCCCTACGCCCACACCAACCTCTTCCGGCTGCCCGACTCGATCTCCGACGACCAGGCGATCCCACTGTCGGACATCTACCCCACCGGCTACTTCGGCGCTGTCATCGCGGAAGTGTCCGAGGGCGACGTGGTGGCGGTCTGGGGCTGCGGGCCGGTGGGACAGTTCGCCGTGCTGTCCTCCCTCCAACGCGGCGCGGCGCGGGTGATCGCGGTCGACGGTCACGCCGACCGGCTGGAACGCGCCCAGGCACTCGGAGCCGAGACAGTCGACTTCAACGAGGAGGACCCCGTTGAGGCGATCCTGGACCTGACCCGCGGCGTCGGACCCGACCGGGCCATCGACGCCGTGGGAGTGGACGCGGAAAGCCCCAGGTCCGGCCCGGCCGCTGCCCGTGCCCGCGAACAGGACCACCAGCACCGCGAGGAGCTGCGCCAGATCGCCCCCGAGACGCACGAACACGACGGGCACTGGAAGCCTGGCGACGCGCCGACACAGGCCCACACCTGGGCGGTCGAAAGCCTGGCCAAGGCGGGCACGCTGGGCATCATCGGGGTGTATCCGCCGACCGACCGGTTCTTCCCGATCGGCACCGCGATGAACAAGAACCTCACCGTCAACGCGGGAGTCGGCAACCACCCGCGGTACATCCCGAAGCTGTTGGCCATGGTCGAATCGGGAGTCGTGCACCCGGAGCGCCTGGTCACCCAGCACGAACCGATGCGGGACGTGCTCACGGCCTACGAGGAGTTCGACCTGCGCCGCCCAGGCTGGCTCAAGGTCGCCGTGGACCTGACCAGCTGACCATTCCTCCACGAAGCGAGGCGCGCGCTGTTGCCTGCCGCGACCACAGGGCAGGCAACGCGTTCTGGTCTTGGTCAGGACGTTTCTGAAAGCCGGATTCTCGACGGTCACGACCAGGCCCGGGAAAGCGACGTCGGTACTCCGTAGATCCCTACCGGACCCAGCTCGTCGAGGTACGTGTACCGGACGCCGAGCCGCCGGGTTCGGGTCGCCGGGTCCGGGCCGCGCCGGCCCGGCTCTTGCCGCGCGCCGGACATGGTGGCATTCTGTCACCGCGCTGAAGTGGCGGGTTGTCACCTTGCTGTGGGAGGCGCGGCTCCCGGGCCCGATCGCCTCCGGTGGTCGCTCCGGTGGTCAGGGAGGAGCGAGATGCCGGCACAGATGGGCAGTGCGGATTCGGCGGACGCCGCCGCGCCAGCCGGCGGGACGCCCGAACACCGATTACCCGCCTTACCCGCCTTACTCGCCCTACCTGCGACACCCGCCTTACCCGCTGCGGCGGCCCGCCAGGGTTCCGGCGCACTGGCGACCGACGGCCCGCTGCCCGGCGTCGGCGGGCAGCGGCTGGGTCTGCGGGCCGCCGTCGGCACCGGCGGGGTCGGCCTGGTGGGCGTGCTCGGCGCGCTCAACCTCCTCGACAACGCCGAGCGAGCCGTCCTGATCGTGCTCGGCCCCGACATCCAGCGCAGCCTCGGCTTCTCCGACGCGGCGCTCGGCGGGCTGGTCGGGCTGTCCGCCGTCATCCTCACCGCCGGCGCCATCCCCATCGGGCTGCTCGCGGACCGCCGCCGCCGCACCGCCATCGCAGCCGTCGCCGCGGCCCTGGCCGGCGTGTTCGCGCTGCTCACCTCGGTCGTCGCCAACACCTTCCAGCTGGTGCTGGCCCGCATCGGCGCCGGTTTCGGTCAGGCCGCCGTGCTGCCGGTCCACAACAGCCTGCTCGCCGACGGGTACCCGCTGCACGCGCGGACCGCCGTCCTCACCCTGCACAACCTCGCCGGGCCGGTCGGACTCGTGATCGCCCCCGTCACGGCCGGCGGCGTGGCGGCGCTGGCCGGTGGGTCGGCCGGCTGGCGCTGGGCCTTCGTCCTGTTCGCCGGGGTGCTCCTGCTGTTCGCGGCGATCGCGGCGATGCTGCGGGAGCCGCCGCGCGGCCGGGGTGAGCGGATGGAGGTCCTCGGGGCGCACGGCGATCCCGCGGGGGTGACCGACCCGTCGGTGGACGCGCCGTCGAGCATCCCGCTGGAGATCGGCGCCGCGCGCCTCCTGAAGATCCAGACCCTGCGCTACCTGTTCGCCGCGATCGGCGCGCTCGGCTTCGCCCTCGTCGGCGTGCCCACCTTCTTCAACTCCCTGCTGGAGGAGCGCTACCACCTGGACGCGCTCGACCGCGGGCTCGTCGGCAGCGTCACCCAGGTCGGCGTGATGATCGGCGTCGTGGCCGGCGCCCGCCTCGGCGACGCCAGGTTCCGGCGCGACCCCCCGTCCGTCCTGCTGTTCATGGCCGTGGCGTTCGCCGCCCACGGCGTGCTGCTGACCGTCGCACTGACGATGGGCCCGCTTCCGGCGCTCGTCGGGTGCGTCACCGTCGCGGAGATCCCACTCGGGATGGTGCTCGTGCCGCTGTACAGCGTGATCTCGATCATCGTGCCCTACCGACTGCGGGCCCTCGGGTTCGCCGCGGTCGGCGTCTGCGTGACCCTGTTCGGCGGCTTTCTGGGCGGCGTCCTGCTCGGCGACGTCAGCGACCAGCACGGGCCACGGGTCGCGTTGCTCGCCCTCGCGGGCCCGGCGTCGCTCGCCGCCGCCGCGCTGACCGCCTACGCGGCCCGGTTCGTCCGCGCGGACCTCGCCGCCGTCGTCGAGGAGATCGCCGAGGAACGCGCCGAGACGCTGCGCGTCGCCACCGGTGGGGCGCAGCCGATCCTGCAGGTCCGCAACCTGGACGTCTCCTACGGACCGATGCAGGTGCTGTTCGGCGTCGACCTCGACGTCGAGCGGGGCGAGGTGCTCGCGCTGCTCGGCACCAACGGCGCCGGCAAGTCCACGCTGCTGCGGACCGTCGCCGGGCTGGAGGTCCCCCACCGCGGCGTGGTCCGCCACGCGGGCCGGACCATCACGCTCGACCCGCCGGAACGGCGGGTGCGCGACGGCATCGTGCTCGTCCAGGGCGGGGCGGGCGTCTTCGGGACCCTGACCGTCGCCGAGAACCTGCTGGTCGGCGCCCACGTCCTGGGCCGCGACGGTGCGCTGGTGGCGCGCCGCGCCGAGGAGGTCCTGGACCTGTTCCCGAAGCTGCGCGACCTCCTCGACGCGCCCGCGTCGACGCTGTCCGGCGGCGAGCAGCAGATGCTCGCCCTGGCGAAGGCACTGCTGACGCGCCCCGAGGTGCTGTGCGTCGACGAGCTGTCGCTCGGGCTCGCTCCGACCGTGGTGGCCGAGCTGATCGAGGTCGTCGCGGGCCTGCGCCGCGACGGGGTGACGGTGGTGCTGGTCGAGCAGTCCGTCAACGTCGCCGCGGCGGTCGCCGACCGCGCGGTCTTCCTGGAAAAGGGGCGGATCCGCTTCTCCGGGAGGCCGGCCGACCTGCTCGAACGCGGCGACCTCGTGCGCGCCGTCTTCCTCGGCACCGTCGGTGGCCCGCACGCCGCCGCGACCGCCGACGGCGGACCCCGGTGAAYGGGCCTGTGGGCGGCGCCGGTCCGGCCGTCGTCGCGCTGAGTCCGCTGATCGACGTCGCGGGCTTCGTCGTCTACCCGGACGTCCTGTTCACCGGCTTCGTCACCGGGCTGACCTACGCACTGCTCGGCGCGGGCCTCGTCCTCGTCCACCGGGCCAGTCGTGTCATCAACATCGCGCACGGCGAGGTGGGTGTCTTCGGCGCGTTGCTGACCGCACTGCTCGTGCTCAACACCGGCGCCCCGTTCCTCGTCGCGCTGCCGCTGGCCGTGCTGGCCGGTGCGGCCGTCGGCGCGCTCGTCGAGATCATCGTGGTGCGCAGGCTGTTCCGGACGCCGCGTGTGGTGCTCCTCGTCGCCACCATCGGCGTGTCCCAGGTGATGCTGCTCTGCTCGTTGGCACTGCCGGAGGTGGACGGGAACGCCTATCCGACGATCTCCGACTGGCGCGGCACCGTGGGCGGCGTCGAGGTCCGCGCGGCGGACCTCACGGTGCTGGTGGTCGTGCCCGTCGTGGTGATCACACTCGGGCTGTGGCTGGAACGCACCCGGATCGGCTCGGCCGTGCGCGCCGCCGCGGACAACGCCGACGCCGCCCGGCTGGCCGGCGTCCCGGTCGCCTGGATGTCGACGCTGGTCTGGGCGCTGGCCGGCGGGCTCGCCGTGCTGGCCGTCACCCTGAACGGGCCCGTCACCGGCCAGTCGGTCGCGTTGTCCACGGCTGGCTTCGGCCCGGCGATGCTGCTGCGGGCCCTGGTGGCCGGCCTCATCGGCCGCTTCGTGTCACTTCCGGTGACGCTCGCGGGCGGCGTGGCGCTCGGCGTCGTCGACGCCCTGGTCATCGCCAACCATCCGACGTCCGGCGGCCTCACCGACCTCGTGCTGCTCGCGACCGTGCTGCTCGTGCTGCTGCTCCAGCTGGCGGTGGGGGCCGGCGGTCGGCTCGCCGGCGCCGACGACGGCACCTTCACCCTCACCCCGCGGATCGCCGCGATGCCGGGCTGGACGGCGGCCGTGCCGTGGCTGCGCGCGCTGCGGCCGGCCGTCGTCGGCGTGGCGATCGTCGTCGCGGCGGGGCTGCCGTTGGTGGTCACCGGGTCGGCGCCGCTGTTCCGGCTGACGCTGATCCTCTGTTTCGGCCTGGTCGGGCTGTCGGTGACCGTCGTCCTCGGCTGGTCCGGCCAGCTCTCGCTCGGCCAGTTCGCCTTCGCGGGCGTCGGCGCGGCGCTCACCGCCATCCTGACGACGAACCAGGGCTGGCCCCTCCTGCCCGCCGTCGCGGTGGCGACCGTGGCCGGCGCGGCCGCGGCCGTGGTCGTCGGCACCCAGGCACTGGCGTTCCGCGGGCTCACGCTGGCGGTGGCCACCCTCGCGTTCGGTGTGGCCACGCAGACCTGGCTGTTCGACCAGCCGTGGGCGACGACCGAGTCGAGCGCGTCGGCGGTCGACCTCGGCGGGTTCTTCGGCGACTCGCCGCGCGCCTACTACCTGCTCTGCCTCGCCGTCCTGGTCGCCGCCGCCGCCGCGGTCGCCGCGCTGCGCCGGGGCCGGCTCGGCCGCGCTCTGCTCGCCGTGCGGGACAACGAGCGGGCCGCCGCCGCCGCGGGGGTCTCGCCGACGCGGACGAAGCTCACCGCGTTCGCGCTGTCCGGGGCGCTGGCGGCGGCCGGTGGGGCACTCTACGGCGGCCTGCTGGTGCGCTTCACCGACGTCGCGTTCAGCCCGGAACAGTCGCTGGCCGCGGTCGCGATGACGGTGGTCGGCGGGCTCGGCACGGTCAGCGGCGCGATCGTCGGCCCCGCCTGGGTGATCGGCGTGCCGCTGCTGTTCGGCGACAGCCAGGCCGCGCGGCTCGCCGCGTCCGGCATCGGCCTGCTCGTCCTGCTGCTCTACCTGCCCGGCGGCGTGGCGGGGCTCGCGGCCGGCGTCCGGGACGCGCTGGTGCGCCTGGCGGCGTCCGGCGGGCACGGCCCGACGCCGCCAGGCGCGACCGTCCCGGACCCGCAGGCTTCCGCGGCGGTATCGGCGGAGCCGGCGGTATCGGCGGAGCCGGCGGTGCCGGCGATCCCGACGGCGCTGGCCCGACCGGTGACGCCGGCGCTCCCGACGGCCGGTCCGCCGGGGCTCAGGCTCGCCGAGGTGACGGTGCGGTTCGGCGGCCGGACCGTACTCGACGCGGTCACGCTCGACGTGGCCGGCGGCGAGATCCTCGGGCTGATCGGCGGGAACGGCGCCGGCAAGTCGACCCTGCTCGACGTGGTGAGCGGCTTCGTCCCGCCGGAGTCGGGCGAGGTGTGGCTCGGGGACGTCCACCTGAGCGAGACGGCGCCGCACCGGCGGGCGGCCCACGGCGTCGGGCGGACGTTCCAGGACGCGCGGCTGTTCGGCGCGCTCACCGTGAGCGAGGCCACGCAGGTCGCCCTGGCCGGCGCGACAGAACCAGCAGCGGTGCCGGCGGACGACGGAGACGCGCGGCCGCGGGCACGGCCCCGGGCACGGCTGCGGCCGTCCCGTCGACTCGTGGCGGAGGCGGACGAGGTGCTGGCCCTGCTGGGGCTCGGCCGGTACGCCGACCGGTTCGTCGCGGATCTTTCCACCGGGACGCGACGGCTGGCGGAACTCGCGCTGATGTTCGCCGCCCGGCCGCGGCTGCTGCTCTTCGACGAGCCCACGGCCGGAGTGGCGCAGCGCGACGCCGAGGCGTTCGGCCCCCTCATCCGGGCGGTCCGGGCCGAGCTCGACGCGACGGTGCTCATCGTCGAGCACGACGTGCCGCTCCTGATCGGCCTGAGCGACCGGCTGGCCTGTCTGTCCGCCGGCCGGGTGCTGCGCGTCGGCACGCCGGCCGAGGTGATCGCGGACGCCRCTGTGGTCGAGGCCTACCTGGGCATCGACCCGCGGGCGGTCCTGCGGTCCGGGCCGTCGTCCCCGTCGTCGTCCCCGCCCTCCCCCTCGTCGGCCGGGCCGGCGAGCGCGGAGGCGGGGGCAGGGGCGGGGGCAGGCACGGCGCCGGGGCCCGTCCGGTAGCGGGGCGCGTCGCGGACGTCGCCCGGAGCGGGGCGGCGGGAGGTGTACGTCCCGCCGCCGACATCAGCGCTAGAGCGAGGAGAAGGCGATGGTGGGCAGTCCGCTGCGGCGGGGTGGTGGCAGAGCCGCCAGAACTCGGTGGTACCTGGGCGGCGCGGCCGTCCTGGCCGTGGTCGTCGTGGTCGTACTCGTCGTCGTCACCGGCGGGAGCTCCGGCACCTCGCCGGACGCGACGGCGACGTCGGCCAGCCCGCGGGGCGGCGGCGTCAACCTGCTGGCACCGCCCGGCCCCGCGCAGGCCCGGCCGCCCGAGGGGCCGCTGCAGGCGCCGGCGGACGCGACCGGCGTGACCGGCTCCACCATCAGGGTGGGCATCCAGGTGCTGGACGCGAAGGTACTGACGGCGGCCGGCCTGCCGACCGCCTCGGTCGACCTGGCCGGGATCCTGCGGTCCTTCGTCGACGACATGAACGCCCGCGGCGGGGTGAACGGCCGCCGCATCGAGCCGGTGTTCCGGACCACCAACCCCATCGACCAGACGGCGATGCGCGCCGACTGCCTGGCGTGGTCCCGCGACGAGAAGGTGTTCGCCGTCCTGACCGTGGCCGGGTTCAGCGGCCCGCCGGTCCGGTGCCTCACCGAGGAGAACGACACGATCGTGATCGCCGCCGACGGCCAGCCAGAGGCCTGGTACCAGTCGGCGCAGGGCATGCTGATCACGATGGCCACCGCCAAGGAGCGGGTGCTGCGCAACTTCGCCGAGTGGCTGGACCGGACGAACGTGCTCGAGGGCCGCACCGTGGGGCTGGTCAGCAGCGGTGGAACCGACGGCGACGCCGTGGAGGCGGCCCTCGTCCCGGAGCTGACCGGGCGCGGCCAGCCCGTCGCGAGCCGGTTCACCCTGTCGACCGACATCGCCGAGCAGTCGCGGCAGTACCGGGTGGCGATCGACGGCTTCAGGCGCGCCGGGGTCACCACCATCGTCGCCACCACCAGCTACTACCCGACGGCCGGTCTGATGGCCGCCGCGGAGCAGGCGGGCTTCCGGCCACAGTGGATCTTCTCACCGTTCGCCGCCGGCACCACCGACCTCTCCGCGGGCAGGTTCCCGCTGGACGTCGACGCGATCGGCACCGCGAACAACCGGGTCGGCGAGACCGTCGCCGGCCTGCCGCTCGCCGCCGACGAGAAGGCGTGCCTCGATGTCTACGCCCGCCAGACGGGCAACCCGGTCGACGAGAACGACCGCACGAAGGTCTCCACGGTGTCCGGCGCCTGTGCCCTGTTCAAAATTTTCGAGACTGGCCTGCGCAACGCGGGGCGGGACCTCGACCGGCGCACGTTCGCCGACGGTGTCCAGCGGATCGGCAGGGTCACCCTCCCCGCGGCGGGCGCCTCGTCGTTCCTGCCCGGCAAGCTCGACGGTGCGGACACCAGCCGGGTGGTGCGGTTCCAGCCGGACTGCAGATGCTGGGTTCCTGAACCGAACAGTCGACTGGAGCCGATGCCGCTGCTTTGACGGCACGGGTCGGGTCGATCGTCCGGATGGCCGAGCCCGCGGGGTCCGCACGCACGGACCCCGCGGGCCGGCGACACCGCCAACAGGCGTCGCGTCAGACACCGCCGTAAGACACCACCGGCAGGCATCGCCGTCAGGCGCCGTTCGGCACCGCGGTCAGGGCGCGGCGACGGCCTGCCGCCTGCCGATCAGCTCGACGAAGTTGCCGGCGTAGAAGAGCTCCCGCTCCGCCGTGCTCGCGGTGACGAGATTCGCCTCGAACCGGCTGATCGGGTCCGTCGTTCCCTCGGGGTGCGGGTAGTCGGACGAGAACATGAACAGCTCGGCCCCGGCGGCCTCGATCATCCAACCCACCGGCTCGTTCGGGAACGGCGTGAACTTCAGATGGCGGCGGACGTAGTCGGACGGCCGGTGCCGCAGCGCCCGCAGCGGCTCCTCCGTCCGGCTGAAGGCCTGCTGGGCGGCGTCCAGGTGCCGCAGCCAGGAGACCACCCAACCGGCGCCCTGCTCCATGCACCCGCCGCGCAGGCCGGGGAAACGGTCGAACAACCCGTCGAGGATCAACGCACCCAGGAACACCGCCGGCGAGTGATGGATCGCCAGATAGTCCTTCGACCGCAGGTTCTCGCCCCCGCCGAGGTGGTCGGTCACCGGCCTRCCGTTGTTGTGGAAGGCCCGGTCGATCATCGGGATGGCGCCGCCGCCGACGTGCAGCACGAACGGCACGTCGGCCGAGCTCAACAGGTCCCAGAACGGGTCCAGGTCGGGATGCGTCGGGGCACGCTCACCGGCCGGGGTGGACGGCACCATGACAGCCGCGCATCCCTGGTCGATCGCGGCCGCCGCGGTCGCGAGCGCCCGCTCGGGGTCGGCCAGCGGCACGTACGCAACCGGCAGCAGCCTGCTGTCCGCGGCGCAGAACGCGGCCATCGCGCTGTTGTGCGCCGCGCTTCCGATGTAGAGCCGGTCGAGGTCCGGGCCACGGAACAGCGACGTCRCGAACGTCGCGAAGACGAGCTGCCCGCGGAAGCCGAGCAGGTCCAGCGCCCGCGCCCGCTCGGCGGGGTCGAATCCGCCGAGCGCGCTCCATCCCTTGTCCTCGAGTAACCGTTCGTCGGCCGCCGCCGCGGCGACCGGGTCGTCGCGACGTGTCCGGGCTCCGGCGACGGCGACGGCGATGAGCGCCTGTCGGGCGGCCAGCGCGTCGCGGCGCATCGTGGCGCGCTGGTCCGCCGTGAGGAAGTCGTCGAGGAAGTCGGGCAGCTCCATCAGGTGGCTGTCGGCGTCGAAGATCTTCTGTTGACCGGAGTAGGTCATCCGCACCTCCCGAGCCAGGTGACATTTTGTCACCTAATGCGGGTGACAGAATGACACCATGACGGCCAGGGAAGCAAGGCACCCGAACCCGCCCGGCCCGTCCGCCGCCGCGGCAGGTACCGGGGCTGCGACAGGGCCCGCTGCCGTGGCAGGGCCCGCCGCCGTGGCGGAGAGAGCGGGTGGCGGCAGGACGCGGCGCTCCGGTGCCGACCGCCGTGAGGCCCTGCTCGACGCCGCCGCGACCCTGATCGTGGCGGCCGGCGCCGACGCGGTGTCGATGGACGCGGTGGCGGACAGCGCCGGGGTCAGCCGGGCGCTGCTGTACAAGCACTTCGCCAACCGGGGCACGCTGCTCGCGGCCGTCTACCGCCGCGAGGCGGTGCTCCTGCACGCCGAGCTGGCCACCGAGGTGCGGGCCGCGGAAACCGTCGAAGGCATGTACCGCGCACTCCTGCGTGGAGCGCTGCGGGCCTCCCTGGAACGCCGGGCGGTGTTCCTGGCCCTGCGCGCCGCCGGGGCGGTGAGCCTCGACCTCGACCGCGAGCGCGACGAGCGCGACGAGGCGACGGTCCGCGCCTTCGCGGCGCGGACGACGGCGGAGTACGGCATCGGCGAGGACCAGGCGACTGCCGCGAGCTCGATGYTGCTGGCGGCGATCAACCCGATCCTGCACCGGTGGAACCGTGCACCGACCGAGCAGACCGCGGCCCTGATCGAGGAGACCTTCCTCATGGTCGTTCGCGGTGCGCTGGCAGTACTGAGCAGCAGCACCGAGGCGCGCACGGCCTGAGCGCGGCGAACGGCCGGATGTGGCTCGGGGACATCCTGGGGGCGGTGTGGGGGCGCAGGGAGGCGGAGGGCGGYCGACTAGCGGCGGATGATCCACCGCTGCAGGATGTCGTCGGCGTCGCAGGTCACGGTGTAGGGGTATCCGGAGTCCACGCTGGCCAGACAGCGCCCGTTGCCGACGTTCACCAGGTCGATGGTGCCGCCGCCGCGTTCCACCACTCGCCACTGCTGGTGACGACGGGTGTCGGTGCAGGCCAGGCCGTAGATGTGGTTCTGGTCGTTGCTGTCCAGGCACAGGCCGTTGCCAGCGTTGACCAGCATGACCGAGCCGTAGCCGAACATGGTCCACTTCTCGGCGAGGGTCTTGCGGCAGTACTGGGTGCCCATGTTCCTGCCGCCCTTGTTGGCCAGGCACTTGCCGTTCGCGACGCTCGTGATCTCGAGCGGGGGTGGCGGCGCCGGTGCCGGCTTCGGCGCGGGGGTGGCGGCCCGGGCCGGCGCAGGCGCGACGGACCCGGCCGCCCCCAAGGGGACCGGATTCAGGCTGGGTGCGGATGTCGGGCGCCGAGTCGGCGGCGCGGTGACGGGCGGGCGGGCGGCGCCGGGAACCGGCGCGCTCGTGGCCTCGCCAGGACCAGCGCCAGCCCCGGGGGCAGCGGGTGAGACGGGCCCCGGAGCGGACGCGGCAGCGGCGGGGGCGGATGTCGTCGGCCGGCTCGCGGCGGGCCAGGACCGACCGGCGCCCTGCTGGCCCGGCGTCTCACCCGACGGGCCTGCCGCCGTCGACTGGGTCGATGTCTCGTCCCAGGAGAAGTACACCTGCGCGTTCTGCGCCGCCGCGCTACCCAGCAGCACTGACGTCACGCACAGCAGGACGGCGAAGAGGGCGATCACCTGCCAGCGACTGGGAGCGGTGCTGCGCCTMGGGGCCGACATCAGACGTCTCCTTCTCCGCCCCTGACCTGTTCCTGCCGTCGAATGCTACCGATACCGTCCGATTGGTACGAACTTATCGGTATCTTGTCAACTTTTACAAAACATGCGGGTATCCGTGGGGTTTAGGGCGGATGAATCCAGAGGGAACAGCCTGGTAAGCGCGCGCAATGCCGGCGGGGCCCTTCCCCTCACTTCGGGAGGGTGACGAAATGCCAGCAAGTACACGGTGACCAGCGCAGACGTAGAAGTGCCTGCGGGTTCCGCCGGCCCACCCACGATGGAGCCCGAGCGGCTCGGCATGGTGGCCGCGCCAGCAGGACGGTGGGCCTGCTGAGGGCCTGATCGATCCCGTCGGCCTTGCGCGCGACACCGCTCGCCCTGCACACCGCTGCGCCCGACGCGCCACGGCGGGGCTGCCGGACGACGTGCGTAGCACGTTTCTCGACCTCGCTGAGTGGCCAGACCTCGCCCCCAACCGGGCGTGGCCGGAGTACCCGGTCAGCCCGGCGACCGCGTCAGGCCGACCCGGTCGCCGGCTCGCGCTGACCGTTGTGCGCCGGCTCGACCCGGAGCTGGTCGGCCCGAGGGGTACCGGTGTGCCGCGGGCGACGACGGCTACCCGCGGCAGCATGGCGTCGAGTTCCGCGTTCTCCTGGCCAAGGGCCCGTTCCAGCTGACGGCGCAGGCGAGGCTGCGTGTCTACGAGCGTGACCAGCGAGGTGAGCTCGGCGGGGAGCGGCGCCCACCGGCTGAGCCGACCTACCGACGCCGGTGTCAGCGCTGCCGCGTCTGCGGCCAGGGCTGTTCCCGACCGGCGGACCGGTCCGGTGAAGTCGCCGGGCAGCAGGTCACCACTCGGCTCGGCCATCACCCCCTCCGGCTGCCTCACGGCGGCGGACGAACTCGCCCTTCGGCCGGCGACGCGGTCGCGCCGGCCGGGTTCCGTGCGCGGTTCGAACCGGTCGAGCAGGGGTGGGGTGAGGGTGTGGAGGACGGCGGCTGGCAGACGCCCTACCGATCAGCTACCCGGAAGGCGCATCCGCGGACCCCCTCGTCAGGCCGATGTACGTCAGCCCTCCTGTCAGCAGCACGACCAGCGCCGCTCCGACCGCTTCGACGACAATTCCGGCAATCAGGTGACCCACGACGCGCACCCTTTCCATGAGCAAACGCGTTCGCGGCGACCGTGAGATATCATCGTTAACTCTGGGTAGCGAAGAGGGCTCGGTCAGATGGCCACGAGACGAAGTGGCCGGGTGAGGTGTGGCGATGACACCACGGAGCGCCCGACGACCGCGGCACGTGACGTTGTTCCTGTGCGGCGACGTGATGCTGGGCCGCGGGGTGGACCAGATCCTGCCGCATCCCGGTGACCCGAAGCTCTCGGAGCCGTGGGTCCGGGATGCCTGTGACTACGTCGGGCTGGCGGAGGCGGTGAACGGCCCCGTCCCGTGGCCGGTCGACTTCACCTGGCCCTGGGGCGAAGCACTGTCCGTGCTCGACGAGGTCCAGCCCGATGTGCGGGTGGTGAACCTGGAGACGAGCATCACCCGGTGCGGCGGACCAGCCCCGGAGAAGGCGATCCACTACCGGATGAGTCCGGCGAACACGCCCTGCCTGGCCGCCGCCCGACCGGATGTGTGCGTGCTGGCGAACAATCACCTGCTGGACTTCGGACGGCAGGGGCTCACCGAGACCCTCGGCGCGCTGTCCGCCGCCGGGCTGACGCCGGTGGGAGCCGGTCACCATCTGGAGGAGGCGCGCCGCCCCGCGGTGGTTCCGCTCGATGGCGCCCGGCGGGTGGTGGTCTTCTCGTTCGCCCTGCCCTCCAGCGGCACCCCGCGGGCGTGGGCCGCGACGGCGGACAGGGCCGGCGTCGACGTCGTCCCCGAGCTGTCGGAGGCCGCCGCGGTCGAGATCATCGCCCGCATCCGGCCCGTGAAGCGCCCCGCCGACATCGTCGTGGCCTCGGTTCACTGGGGATCCAACTGGGGCTACGACGTCGGCGACGACCAGATCCGCTTCGCGCACCAGCTGGTCGACGGCGGCGTGGATGTCGTGCACGGCCATTCGTCCCACCACCCGCGGCCGGTCGAGGTGTACCGGGACCGGCTCGTCCTGTACGGCTGCGGAGACTTCGTCGACGACTACGAGGGCATCCCGGGCTACGAGGGCTACCGGGACGATCTGCGACTGGCGTACTTCGTCTCCCTCGATCCGGACACCGCTGCCCTGACCGGCCTGCGGATGGTGCCCCTGCAGGCACGGCGGATACGGCTGGAGCGCGCTGCGCCCGCGGACGCGGCCTGGCTGCGCGGAATCCTCGATCGGATCAGTGGCGGCTTCGGCACCCGGTTCGCCCTCGACCCGGACGGCACCCTGCGGCTGCGGCCGTGCGGAACCTGACACGGACCCGCCCGCGGCGACCTCCACGAGGCCGGCGGTGTTCTCCACGGCGATGACAGGGCGATGACAGGGTGCTGCAAGGCCCGGCCGGAGCTGGCCGCGACCACGCTGCCGCTGGAGATCAGGCTGCCGTCGCATCCAAACGGTGAACCAGCCTGACCGAGTTCGGGCCGGTGCCGGCGGCCCGTGGCCCGAACTCGCTTCAGGTCTCGTGACCCATGCCCTCACCGGGCTGTGACGAGCTCCTGGCCGACGAGCGTGGTGCGGTGCATCAGCCGGCGCGAGGTCGGCTCGAAGGGCAGGGCGCGGTGAAGCATGCCGGTGTTGTCCCAGATCACCAGGTCGCCGCGGCGCCACTGGTGCCGGAGGGTGAACCGGGGGCTGGTGGACCACTCGAGCAGACGGTCCAGCAGGGCCCGGCTGCGCTCTTCCGACCAGCCGACGACCGTGCCCGCGGTCGCCCCGACCAGCAGGGACTTCCGCCCGTTCGCACGGGTCCAGACCAGGGGGTGCAGCCGCGTCGGCACCCCCTCCCAGCTCGCCCGCTGCTTCTCGCCGGCGTCGGGGTAGGCGATCCGCTGGGCGGTCGCGAAACTGTGGACGACCTGCAGGTCAGCGATCTCGGCCTTGTCCTCGTCGGAGAGGGCTGCGTAGGCGGCGTAGGTGTTGGCGAACTGCGTGTCGCCGCCGGCGGGGTCGACCTCGCGGGCGGTGAGCAACGTCGCCCGCTGGGGAAGCTCGTCGGTCGCGCCGTCGATGTGCCAGAGGAAGTTTCCCTGCCGGTAGCCGGCCAGCACGCTCTTCTCCGGGTCGAGCGTGATGTGGGCGATCTCCGGATACTCGCCGGGGTCGTTGACCTYCGGCACCACGACCTCACCCAGCAGCCGGCTGAACCGGACCAGGTCGCCATCCTCGATGTGCAGCTCCGGGTACACGAGGACGCCGTACTCGTCCAGCGCGGCCTTGCACTCGGCGGCGACCGCCTCGTCAACAAGATCCCTTCCGGTGTAGCCGCTGATCTCGGCACCGATGTCGGGCGCCAGCCTGGTGACCGTGGGGGACATGATTTCCTCCGACTGGTGGGATGTGACGGTTCGCACGCTCCGGGCGCCCTTCGTTCGTACCACCCTCCATCCGCAGTTTGCAAGAATCTTCTTGCATTCAAAAAGGATCTTCTGGCGCACTAGGATGAGGCATGGCCCGGGATACCCGCGACCGCCTGATGGAGGCCGGACTCACCCTGTTCGCCCGCAACGGCCTCGCCGGCACCACGGTCTCCGACATCGAGGCCCGTGCCGGGCTGCGGGCCGGATCCGGCTCGTTCTACCGCCACTTCACCTCGAAGGAGGCGCTCTTCGGGGTCGTCGTCCGGCGGGAACTCGACCGGTACCGCGCCACGCTCCGCGACGCGGAACCCGGCGAGCCGGYCGTCGCGGATGTGAAGGTCGCCCTCGCACTGGAGTTCCACCAGACCCTGACGACGCTGGACCAGCTCGGCAGGCTGGAGGCGATCATCGGCCGGGACGCCCGCGCGATGGGCACCCTCTTCAACGAGGTGGAGGCCCTCTACAACGCCGCCCTCGACGCCAGCACCCACCGGTTGGACCAGCTCATGAAGACCGGGCARATCCCCCGGCGCGACCCGCAGGCTCTCGCCGAGACGATCAGGAGCACGCTCATCGGCTACCACCTGAACACGCAGTCGTTCCGAAGGTCCCCCCGCCGCGTATCACCAGCGGATCTGATCGCCACCCTGGTGGACCTGATCTCCTCGAGATGAGGGGCGGGCGCCGCACCGGCGGTAGCTGTCCCACTTCGCCGCCGGATTCTCGCCGCCCACACCAGGAATCTCCTGTTTGACGTCCTCCCCGACCTGAAGCTGAAGGCCGGGGATTCCTGCCGTGCGGCTTGCGCGGGGACGGGGCCACTCCGAGCCCCGTCACGGAGGTGACGACTCAAGTTCGGGATTCGTTCGGCAACGGCGAGATCTACACAGGCGCAAGGCATCCTGTGGATGCTGCGCAATGACGTTTCGCGCGCAGGTGGTTTGCCGATGATCGCGCAGGTGGTTTGCCGATGATGGAGCCGTTCGGGCCAGGTGTTGACGACCAGGCAATTTGTGACCGTCCGCGCCCACGAGGAGGAGGTTAATTCCGTTCAAGACAGCCTTCCTGGTAGCTCGTAGCGTGGCGCACGCCGCCCTCGCGCGACGCCGTGACCCCACGGCCCGAGGGAAGGGAGGAGCCGGGGGCGGGACCACATCCGACAGAGCCCCGAAAGAATCAGATTGGGGAACAACAGTGGACGAGACACTGATTCGCCGCGTCGTAGGAATTGCCGGAGTCGGCGCTGGCGTGCTCCTGTTGGCGCAGACGCCGCTGTACTTCATGTACTCCGGCGCTCCGCCCGACTGGAACGTCCTCACGCGTATTCTGCTGAGCCTGTTCGGTTGCGCTTTCCTGATCGCTTTCCTGGTGGGCTTCTGGAATATTCTCCGGCACGCGGACCCGACCCTTGACTGGGTGGCGACGACCGCGCTGTGCGCCGGTCTCGTGTACGTGACGGGCGTGCTGGTCTCGCAGTCGCTCGAAGCCGGTACTGTGATCGTCTCCGAAGTGCCCGTCGACCCCACCGTGGACGGTCCCCTCGCCCCTGGCCAATTCCTCCTGTACGGGGCCACCGGCCGGACGATGACGGCGCTGTTCCTGGTCGCGTCCGGCTTCGCGGTCTCACGTACACGGCTACTGCACTCCTGGGTGGGAGCGACCGCGTACCTCCTCGCCGCGGCCAACCTGGCGTTCGTGCCGTCGGTCTTCTTCGGCTCCGACGCCGCCGACTTCTACAGCGCGGTCGGCTGGGGAGCGACGGCGTTCGCGGCCAGTTTCCTCATGTTCTGGGTCCTCGCGGTGGGAATCGCGATCCTCCGGCTGGCGGGCGTCGAAGGAAAYGCCACCATGCCGGCCCCGGAACCAGAACACGGCCGAGCACCCGAACACACGCCCGTCGCTGGGCGGACGCGAGCCTCGGCCGCCGTCACCCCCCGCTAATGCCGGTCACGGAACTAGAACACCTCGTAGCCGGGTGTGAAGCAGCGCGAGGGATCGAATCGGCCCTTCGCTTCGCGGACCATGGGCCACGCGGAACCAAAGTGCTTCTCCCACTCCTCGGGCGTGAGAGGGAAGGCGCTCACAGGATACAGAACGCCGCCGGCGGTGAGTACGCGACGATAGAGTGTCCAGTTCTGTTCGAGCAGGCGCTCGACGTGCTCGGGTCCGGTAGACGCGAACCGGACGAGGTTGAACACGAAGACGATCTCTTCGTTGGGCATCCTCACCAGTGGTGTCGTGATCTGGCCCTTGTCCAGCGGATAGAATACGACGAATCCGTGGCCGCCGAGGTCTTCGGAAACGAGGTCTGCGATCACCTCGTGAGCGACCTTCACCGCGACCGATCCAGGGAGGAAAGTCATCCACCACGGATGTGGGTCTGCCCATTCACCGGTCGAACACAGGAGTTCGGTAAATCGGTCGAAGGCTTCGAGGTACTCGGCGTAGGACAGGTCGTCGATCTGAGCGTGCGACCGATCGTCGGCCAGACCGGCCAGGACGACATCGTCGTCCGGATGGTCGTCCGCTCCGAGCAGGACCGCGATCTCCAGCTGGTGCTGCCAGGCGTCGTCATCGAGGACGATCGAGCCCCGCAGATGGTCTACTCCGCCTCTGCGCAGAAGCAGTTGCTGGTCGGCCGCCAGGCCTTCCAGGTCGGCATAGCTGAGGACGTACGTGCGGGCCCGGTCGGGCGCGGGGACGAGCGTGAGCGTCGCGCGGATGATGACGCCGAACTGGCCGAGACCCGCTCGTACGCTGTTGAACAGTTCGGAATTCGTCTCGGGCGAGCAGATCAGGATCTCGCCGTCGCCGGTGACGACCTCGAGTTCACACACATTGTCGGTCTGCATACCGTACTGATGCGTGGACACGCCGATCCCGCCGACGGAAAGGGTGCCACCGACGGAGAGATCGAGGTAGTTCGGGAGAACGGGCGGCGTGAGGTGGTCGGGCAGGGTCGCGGCGACGACCGAGCGCCACGTCGTACCCGCGCCGACCGTCACGCGGTCGTCGCCGACGCGATGGATCTCGTCGAAGTACGCCATGTCGACGACGATGCCGGCATCGACCTGCGACCGGCCGAACGTGGAATGGCCTCGCCCCCGAGCGGCTACTTTCAGCCCGTTTTCGGCCGCCCATCGCGTGACGACGGCGACGTCCCGGGCCGAGGCGGGTCGAAGGACTCCCAGCGGCGTCTTCTCGACCACGTGGCCGAAGTCGTCCGCAGCGGCCGCCCGAACGCCGGCGTCGAGCGACAGCTCACCGTCGAGCGGCGGTAGTGCCCCGGTCGGGAACACGCGACCGTCCTTCATCGTGTCCTTACTCACGGGTCATGCCCCCTAATGAGGAGTCTAGGGATATGACTAAAAGTGTCGGATTTTCCGGTGCGGCCGGTGCATCTTCCGAGGTCGTACGCGGTGCTGTCCCCAGAATGGGCCCGGCGACACGCCTCCGACCTCGGTGTTGTGCGGTCACGAGGCAGGGTGCCTCCGCCGTGTCCAGTCGACGACCCCAGGGCACCTCGTACAGCCTGACGAACAAGTCGCCACCTTGTCTTGAAAGAATTTAACCCCGGCTCCCCCGCGCGGCGGCGGGTCCGGGCCCGCCCGCACGTGGCGGTGGTCCGAGGCCCAATGCCGTGAAGCTTAAGTCGATCTTGGATGGTTGATCTTCCGCTGGTGCTGGCTGGTGGGTTGGTACGGCGTGGCGGCGTGGCATCTGTGCTGGTGGGTGGTTTGGTCACGGTTCGTGGCTTCGATGGTGACCCCGGACCAGGTGTCGGTCGGGGTGTTGGTGACGGCGGTCCCGCGGGACGCGGTGGACGAGGCGGTCGCCGTCTGCGGGGTGAGGRCGCGGCGGGCGGGCGGGAAGCTGCCGCCGCATGTGACGGCCTATCTGACGTTGGGGATGTGCCTGTTCCCGGACGACGACTACGCCGAGGTCGCGGCGAAGGTGACCGGGTCGTTGGACCGGTTCGGTTGCTGGGACGCGGTGTGGGCGCCGCCGAGCGCGAGCGGGATCACCCAGGCGCGTAAACGGTTGGGCCCTCAGGTGATGGCCGAGGTGTTCGAGCGGGTCGCCGGCCCGGTCGCGACGCTGTCCACGCGCGGGGCGTGGCTGCGGGGGCGGCTGCTGCTCGCGGTCGACGGGTTCGAGGTCGACGTGCCCGACACCGAGGAGAACGCCGCCGAGTTCGGCTACGCCGGCTCGGGTGAGAAA
>NZ_MBLM01000130.1 GCF_001854655.1 Parafrankia colletiae
TGTCCACATCCCACACCCGCGCCGTCCTGTCCCAGGAACCCGTCGCGAGAAGCTTTCCGTCCGGCGAGAACGCCGTGGAGTGCACCCAGTCCGTATGATCCTCAAGCCTCACCCGCTCCGCGCCGCTCGCCACATCCCACACCCGAACAGTCCGATCCCGAGAGCCCGTCGCCAGCAGCKCACCATCCGGCGAGAACACCACCGAGCACACCCACTGCGAATGCCCCTCAAGCTTCACCACCTCCGCGCCGCTCGCCACATCCCACAGTCGAACAGTCCGATCCCGAGAGCCCGTCGCCAGCAGCGCACCATCCGGCGAGAACACCACCGAGCACACCCAGTCCGTATGACCCTCAAGGGGCGCTCGGGCCACGTGACGCGCCACATCCCACAGCCGAACAGTCCCATCCCGCGAACCCGTCGCCAGCAGCGCACCATCCGGCGAGAAAAAGACCGACTCGACGGCGCCGGTGTGGCCGACCAGGGCCTGGGTTTCGGGCTCTCCGGACCCCCCGATCCGCTGTTCCGGCGGGAAGGGCGKCTCGGCCCTCGGGGGCGTCGCCTGGCCAGGCAGCGGAAACGGCGGCTCGGCTGACGGCTTCGCCCTGTTCCCCAGCGCGTGGCCGACGCGTTCGAGAAGACAGGCGCGGGTGGCCTCCGGCGACAGCCCGAACAGGTCGATCCCGACCAGGTTCCGCAGCAGACCCGGCTGTTCACACTCCTCGATCCGCACCGGGAGAAGCTTCCGGGCGAAGCCATCGGGATCATCCGCGCGGGCCGCGCGCCATTCCGCGCCGGCGTACACCGAACCGAGATAGACGGTGGACAGCAGCGCGATGGTCCGCCGCGCTCCGATGATCCCCTGGTTGATGCGCTGTACCCGGTCCGAACCCGGCACCGTGTCCCAGGCCTGGAGCATGACCCGAAAACCGGCCTCCTCCAGATGCCAGGCCACCCACTCCGCCCAGCGGACGTCGGCAGGGTCATACGAGACGAAGAAGTCCCACGCGAACGACCCGTCGCCGTTTCCTGGATCCAACACGCAGCTGATCCTCCCTGTTGGAAGGCCGGCCGTACCCGACTGATGTCACCAACGAAATGTGACATAGAGACTTCCGGGCAACAGTGTCCACCGCCTCCGGCCACACTGCCGGGACCACCCACGCCGACACCGCACACCACGGTCGCACCCACGCCACCCCGCGCGGGGCGGTGTGGGTGCGACCGACCCGCTCATCATCCGACACGGGAGCCCCAAGGAAGGGCTTCAGCCGGTTCGGCCGCCAGGCCGGGGCCTGGGGTCCAGCGTGCGGCCCCGGGGATTGCCAGACCGGCCGCGCTGCCCAGGCGGTCCGAGATGCGGCCCGGATAGCCCGGGAAACGGCGCGTCCGACCGGGCTGCGCGCCACTCACATCGCACGATCCACCAGGCGGATGAGGCCCGGGTTCCGCATGGAGACCCTGCGCCGATCTGCCACCGGTCAGCAAACACACGGCCGACGTCCGGCACGATCGACGCACCTGCTCCGGGCCGGGTCGGTCGGCTCATCGGCCCAGCCCATGGCTGCCATGCCGCCCCGACCACCACACCATCTCTCCACGAGTTTCACCGAGAAAACCGCCCGGGCCACGATCATGGCAGGTCAGCAGGCCGGTCCGGGTGCGGCGCCTCAGGGCGGCAATGGTTGCGCCGTTGCGGAGAAAATCGGACACTCTTATTTCCCATCCAAGTTGGGTGCCGCTCGAGGCGTTCCTCATGACCTGCCCAGCCCGTGTCTGCTGGCCTTGCGCCCCCAGACCGATCGGCCACCGCCACAGGCAACAGAAGGAGATCGCGGGTGAACGAGTCTCCGTCGGAGATCGTGACGGATCTCGTCGACCTGACAGAGGTCGACTTCGAGCAGCTCAGCTCGATACCGTCCCACCAGACCGGGGAAACATCCCCGGATTCGGCACTCGCACATGCCCTGCAACGGATTCTTCGGGAGGCGAAAAACCCGGCCAGCGCCATTGCCGGTTTCCAGTCGTCCATCTGAACGGTCGACAGAACCGGAAATGGTGGTCCCATGGTCGTGCCGTTCACGAGCCCCGGGAGACCGCCGACAGGCGGGCCCGGGGATTTTTCGGTGGGGCTCAGATCCAACCCGGAACCGAAAAGCGGGTGGAGGGCGGAGCCTTTTCGGCAGTTCGTGCTCAAGATTGCCAGCCGCTGCAATCTTTCCTGCAGCTACTGCTACATGTACGAGATGGCGGACCAGAGCTGGCGGGAGAGACCGACAGTGATGGCCCTCGACGTACTCGCCCTGACAGCTCACCGAATCCAGGAACATGCCAGAGCGCACGCACTGGCTTCGGTCCACGTGATTCTGCACGGCGGCGAACCGCTGCTGGCCGGGGCCGCGTGGTTGGACAGGGCATTGACCATTCTGCGAGCCACCGCACCCCGGGAGGTGTCACTGGATCTCGCACTGCAGACCAATGGGCTTCTCCTCGACGAGGACGTCCTGACCGTCCTGCACCGGCACGGCGTGCGGGTCGGCGTCAGCCTCGACGGCCCCGCTTCCGCCCACGACAGGCACCGAATGTCCGCGGCGGGCAGGGGCAGCCATGCCCAGGTCGCGGCCGCCTTGGCGCGACTGGGCAGCGAACGGCACCGGAAGCTGTTCGCCGGCCTGCTGTGYGTCGTCGACCTTGGGAACGACCCGCTGGCGGTCTTCGGTGAGCTCCTGCGCCACGAGCCACCCACCATCGACTTTCTGCTTCCGCACGGCACCTGGAGYACACCGCCTCCCGGCCGGGTACCGGGCGATCCTCGCACCCCGTATGCGGACTGGCTCATCCCAGTGTTCGACGAGTGGTATGACGCGCCCCGGCGGCGCACCGACATCCGACTCTTCTCCGAAATCATCCACGTCCTGCTCGGCGGGCAGAGCGGCACTGAGGAGATTGGTCTGACCCCCAGCAGCGTCCTCGTCGTGGAGACGGACGGCGCTCTGGAGCAGGTCGATGYACTCAAGGCCGCCTATCCGGGGGCAGCCGCAACGGGCCTGACCGTGGYGGACGRTCCCTTCGACCWGACTCTGACCCACCCCGGCGTGATCGCCAGGCAGCAGGGAGTCGTCTCCCTGTCGGACGAATGCCGTCGCTGCGAGATCCTGGAGGTCTGTGGTGGCGGCTACTATCCACACCGCTATCGGGCGGGCGCGGGGTTCGTCAACCCGTCCGTCTACTGCCCCGATCTGCTGGCGCTGATCCGGCACATCCGCGGCCGGGTGCGGACCGACCTGCTGCGCCTCACGACGCAGGCCAGGTGAACGAGGCACACCGCCTGGCCCGGGCGGATTTCGACGCGCTCGCGACCGGTGGTGGCGGCCCCTCGACCCTGGCCGCTCTCTGGCAGATGCAGCTGAGCAGACGGATCCTGCTCGTTCACCTCTTCGCCGAAGTGTCGCGGAGGCAGGAGCCGCAGACCTTCGCCGAAGGTGGCTTCCCCGACGCCCTGACCGTGTTGGCCGAAACGCGCCGCAAAGCTCCGGAAGCCGCCGCCGCAGTGCTCCTGGATCCCCAGGTCGGTGGCTGGATCATGCACTGCCTGCGGTTGATGCTCGGCCCCACCGGTCAGCAGGCCTCGGCGGGACCTGATCTCGGTCATTTCGGAGCCGTGGCGGCCGCCGCGGCCTGGCGCGCCGGCCTCACTTTCGAGACGACCGTCAGCGTCCGCGACGGATCCGTGATGATCCCGACGGTGGGGCTGTTCAGGACGGAGGCCGCGAACGGATGGGGGCGGGCACAGGCGCATGCCCCCGCCGGGACGTTGAGAATCATCTGCGGGGACGAGACCGTCAGCGTCCCCGACTCGAGCCGGTCCGAGGAGAGTTCGGCCGAGGGGAACGTTTCCGGACTGACCGGCTGGGCGCACTGGCTGCCTCTGCGGCAGCTGCGGTCCACCGTTGACGGGCGATCGCTGAGGGTCGTCCTGGATGATCTTGATCCGTTCCGCGGCTTCGCCGGGCTCCGCAACGCCCAGCGCCTCGCCCCGGCTGAGATCATGGGCTGGAACGCGCGGCTGGACGAGGCCTGGGAGCTGCTCGTGCGACATCTGCCGAAGCAGGCCGACGCGGTCGCCGCCGGGGTTCGCTGTCTGGTGCCGCTCGACCCCGACCCGATGGCGCGCAAGCTCAGCGCCACCTCCGCCGACGCGCCCGGTGCCGTCGGGCTGAGTCCGGCCGCCGACGGGCTCGAGCTGGCGACAGCGCTGGTCCACGAGCTGCAGCACACCAAACTCGCTGCTCTGCAGGACGCTGTCAGGCTCTGTGAGCCCGGTGGAGACCTCCACTACGCGCCCTGGCGCTCCGACCCGCGTCCACTCAGCGGAATGTTCCAGGGGGTCTACGCCTATCTCGGCCTGACCGAGTTCTGGGGCACCTACCGTCGGACAGCCGAAGAGCCATGGTTGTGGTTGRCCCACTTCGAGTTCGCGCGCTGGCGCGAAGCCGTCCGTCGGGTGCTCGGCGAACTGCGCAGCTCCGCCTACCTGACGGCGCTGGGGCGTGACTTCCTCGCCGGGATGACGACGAGCACCGCCCGGTGGTGCGCCGAGGCGGTTCCTGCACTCCCCCGCGGACTGGCACGGGTAGCCGCGGCCGAGCACTGGACGAGCTGGCGGCTGCGCAACGTCGACGTGGACCAGGGCTGGGTCTCCCTGGCGGCGGACGCATGGCTGGCGGGGCGACCCGGCCCGGACTGGCGAACAGCCTCAGGGGCCGTGCGTGGTGCCCCGCGGGGTGAGATCCGCAGCCCCTACCTCTCGCTCGCCCATCTTCTGCTGCGGGAACCAGACCGCTTCGCGGCCCTACGCCGCGATCTTCACGACCCGGATCTCCCCCTGTCTGCTGTCCCCGGCGCGTCTACGGCAGACCTGCTTCTGATCGCGGGTGACCGCCGGGCGGCCCGGAATGCCTACCTGCGGGAGATCGCGCACACGCCGGAGCGGACCGAGGCCTGGGCGGGCCTCACACTGGCGCACCGCACGATGCACACCGCCGCTCAACGAGTCCTCATCGCACGCCCGGAGACCATCTGCACGTTGCACCGGTGCCTCCGCGAGCGCACCGGTGCCGGGCCGGACCCGGAGGCCCTCGCAGGGTGGCTCGATGCGCAGGCCCATGAATAGCAGCCGACAGTGTTACGCCGGGCCCTTCCTGAGATCAGAGCGGGTTCGGCTCGAAGTCGAAGTCCAGCCGCTCGCCCTCCACCGCCGCGACGACGTCCGGATGCCCTGAGAACAGGACCTCGTGGTAGCGCTCGTTCGTCTCAGCCGCCAGAGCGTCGGCTTCGTCGAGACGACCGACCTGCCGGAGGTCGAGGGCGTAGTTGGTGGCACAGACCAACGTGTGTGGATGATTCGGCCCGAGCAGCTCGCGGAAGCGCGGCAGCGTCTCGGCACCGATCTGGAGCGCCGCGGGGGCATCCCCACTTTCCGAGATGGCCGTGGCGAGATTGGCGAGGCAGGTCAACGTGTAGTGGTGATCCTGCCCCAGCCGATCGGTCAGGCCGGCCAGCGATTTGTCCAGGATACTGCGGGCCTCGGTGAGATCACCCATCTGYCGCCTCACCAACGCGAGGTTGAGCGCGCTGCCGTAGGTGTAGGGGTGGGCCGGACCCAGCGCGTCCGCGAACCGGCTGACGGTGCGGTTGATGCGGTTGAAGGACTCCTCGGTCCGATTGACCGCCCGCAGGGCATTGCCGAGGTTCAGCCCGGCGTAGAGGCGGTCGGGGTGGTCCGGGGGATGGCTCGTCGTGTATTTCTCGTAGGTCTCCTCGGCGAGGGCCAGCGCCTCGACGAAGTCACCTGCCTTGCGCCGGTTCACCGACAGGATCCTGGCTGCGCGCAGAACGTCCGCATGCAGCTCACGAAGCGTGCCGCGGGCGATCAGTTCACGGTAGAGCGAGTAGGCTCGCTCGGCGGTGCGCCGGCCCTCCGGGTACAGCCCGGCCTGGCGCTGGTCCATTGCCAGGGTCGCCTGCGCCCGCACCACGTGGATGCTGTCGTCCGCGCCGAAGAAGATTCGGCGGTCGTCGTAGTTCCTTTCGCTCAGTTCGAGCGCGCCCTTGTAGTCACTGGTGAGCCCCAGGTCGACCGAGAGGTTGTTGAGAGCGTAGAACGTCAACAGGTGGTCCGCGAAGACCTCCTGGTGCAGCTCGACCGACTCCTCGTCCAGCACCCGGGCTCCGGCGAACTCGCCCCGGGCGCGAAGGTCCGCCCCGTGCCCACTGAGAAGGGCCAGCGTTTCCTCGTGGGCGGGGCCCAGCGTTTCCCGCATGCGCTCCAGTGTCGAGCGGCGCAGTTCGTAGGCGTCCTGGTACTCGCCGGACGCCCACAGCAGGTTGCACTTGTGCCCGGTCATGACCAGGACGTGACGATCGTCGGGGCCGGAGTCCTCACTCCACCTCGTGATCGCGTGATCCGCTTCCTTGAAACCGACCTCGTTGTCCCCGGAGGCGTACAGATAGCGGACGATGTTGGTGAACAGATCCCGGGAACCGGGATCCTGGCATTCGACCAGATGGGAACTGGTCGCGTGTGCCGACAGTTCCGCGTAGCTGGGCCAGTTCTTGGGGTCGTTCGGGTTGCCAGGGTCCGCCACCGCGAGGATCAGATGGACGTCATGGCGGATCTTCTCCGCCTCCGCCGCGTTCAGCTCCTCCCGGACAAGCCGCTGAACGAGCCGGTGGACCTGCAGGGTGTTCTCGTTGTTGTCGATGCGCGCCAGCGCATATCGACCGAGCTCCCGAGTCGCCCGTGCGAGGAGAAGCCCGTCGGAGAGAAATCCGCGCATGGGCTCATCCAGGGCGAAACGACCGTTGCTGAAGAAATCCCGGCGAATCGGTTCCGGCCCGAAGAAAGYGCACCGCCGCAGCAGCTCCAGCGCCTGGGGATTGTGTTCGGCCACAGCCGTCTTGGAGACGCTCCAGGCCGCGGCCACGGTCTGCGGATAGTCCGCCGGCAGGTTCTCGGCGAGGAGTTGACTCGCCTTCTCCGCGAAGAGGGCAAGGTACTCGTCGACGGTCATGCCACTTTCGGCCTGCAGGGCACCGGCCTGCTCCAGCGCGAGCGGCAGGTCACCCAGTTCCTCCGCGAGAAGATCGGCGCTCTCCGGCGCGATCCCAGGAACCCGGCGCTGGAGGAACTCCAGGCTCTCGGTTCGGGCGAAGACGTCGACCTCGATCGTCTCGACCACGCTCTGCCAGCGGCGGTTGCGAGAGGTGATGAGGAGGTGCCCGGTGCCCTGCGGCTGAACACCCTTGAGGTCCTCGGGCTGATCGGCGTTGTCGAAGATCAGTAGCCAGCGTGTGTATGGCTCGCCTCTGCGGAGGGCGTCGAGTACGGCCGCGACGGCATCCTCCGTCCGGTCCAGCGGAACGTTGAGACCGAGGCGGGGTGCAAGCGCGGCCAGGCCAGCCCGGACCAGACCGGGCTGATCGGCCGACACCCACCAGACCACCTCGTAGTCGCGCGCGAAGCGGTAGGCGTATTCCATGGCGAGCTGGGTTTTACCGACACCGCCGAGGCCGTACACCGCCTGGGGCAGCACAACAGTCGTCTTCGTGCCGAGACGTTCCCGCAGCTCGGAGAGCAGATACGTCCGTCCGGTGAAATTCTTGTTCCGCTGCGGAACGTTGCCCCAGACCGCGGGCACCCGCTCCCCTCCACCGGAGCTGTCCCCCGAGATGCCGCTCACCAGCACTTCCTCCCGCCCCGCCGTGCACACGACAAATTGATTGTATCCCGCTACCCATACGTAACCGGTCGAACTGGTTGGCCGTCATGAACCCGTACCGATCGACTCCAAGCAGCAAGCAGAACCCTTGACCCAACCATCTAACCCCGCCGAGGGTCCGGATTGGGCCGTCGGAGGCCCTACGGCGTTGCCCGGTCACTACTGCGCACCAGGACGCACGCAATCGGGCCGCATTGACCGGTTCCGGTCAGGATGTTTGCTGCTTAGCACAAGCCCGAAAACGGACGCATCAACGGTCAGCCGTCCTCCTGCTCCGGGGCGAGCTCGTCCAGCAGCTGCCGGGCGCCTGCACGCTGGTGCGGCATGAGCGGCGGGTCCGCGTTCTCGAGCGCTGCTCGAAGATGGGCGACGGCGCGCATGGTGTCTCCGCTTCTGGCCGCGACCACCCCCGCGCGCCAACGTATCGCGCCGTCTGCCGGCTCCTTGGCAAGCGCCTCGGTCGCGAGCGCCCGCGCCTCGTCGATCCGCCCCAGCTCTGCCAGGGCGTGCGCCCGGGCGGCCAGCACCGGAGGTCTCTTCGCCACGGCGGGCCTGAGCCTGGCGAGATTGTCCAGATCCGCCAGCGCACCGGCGAAGTCCCCCAGCTCGGTGCGCACGGCGCCGCGCCCGGCCAGTGCGTCCACAGTGGTCGGCGCGTAGCTCAGCACCCCGCCGTAGGCGCCCTCCGCGCCGCGGAGCTGACCCGCCTGGCGCAGCGCGTGCGCGAGCTCGGTCCGCAGCATCACATCGCCCTGCAGCCGGGTGACGGCACCCTGCAGGTCGCTCAGGGCCTCRGCGTGGCGACCTGCCCGCAGCAGGAGCTGACCGATCGCCGCCAGCAGCATCCCGACCGCCGTCGAATCCTGCACCAGTTCGAAAAGCACCGCCGCCCGGCGATAGCGCTTCTCGGCATCCTCGTAGCGATCACTCTGATAGGCGAGATTTCCGAGAAAGGACTCGGCCTCCCCCAGGGTGCGGGGATCGCCCTCAGCCAGCCGAACCGCCTCCAGCGCGTGTTTGTTGGCGAGTTCGAGCTCTCCGTCGGCGAGCGCCCACTCGGCTGCCCGCAGGTAGTCGATGGCCTGGCCCGGCTGCCCGTCGTCACTGTCGAACGAATGCCGAACACCCGCCCTGACCGGCTCGATGAGGCGGTCGTGCTGGAGCTCGAACCAACGGGATCCAGAACGCCATTCCACTTTCAGCAGATGCCGGTCCACCAACGCGTGGACGACGGAGTTCTCCATTCCCGCGGTCTGACCGTTGCCCTCGTAAACCGTGTTGCGAGTACCCAGCTCGGTCAGAAAGGACCTCGCCAACCAGTCACGCAGGTCGAGTTCGGTGAGACCGTGGTCGCGGGCGACGTCCGCGATGGCCCGCAGACAGAAGTCCGCTACCGTTCGCCTTACGTCACCGTGGTCACGCAGGTGTTTCTCCGTGATCACGCTGACATCGGCGGGCAGCGCGTCCCAGAGAGCGGAGCAGACCACCTGCATCTGAACCGGCTCGACCGTCTCCGACCTGAAGACCGTGGTGTTCCCCAGCCTGTCGGTGAAGTCACTCGTGCACAGATCCTCGACAAGACGCTCGGCGACTCCGGGAGCGAAGGAACGACCGCTCCCCGCCAGGGGGCGCGCGACCGCGCGCACTGCGGCTTCCACCGACAACGAGTCGACCCGAAAACGCGTCCTGGATTCTCCGGAGATAACGGCCTCGTGCGGAAGCAGGCTGGCCAGGCTGTCTTCTCTGATCGAGATCAGCAGGCGGAGGCGCGGTATCGCCCGGACAGCATCCGCAAGATGCTCGATGAACTCGCCCCGATACTTCTGGCGGGACGGATGATCCCGAAAAACATCCTCGAAACGATCGATCACAGCGAACAGCGGGAGCGGATCGCCATATCGGTCGCGACGTTCGGTACGCCGTTCCAGGAACTCGGTGACCGAGATTCCGGAAAGCTGGTTCGGTGAATCATGCGGTGACCATGACGACAGCAGCGCGAACGTGTACGGGTTGTGCTGGGAACGCGCCGCGGTGGGAACCGGCGAGGAGTGCGACACCCGCCCTGGTGGCAGGATCTCCGCAGATCCGCCGGCGACCTGGGCCACGACTCCAGCGGCCACGAGCGACGTCTTGCCGACCCCGGAGGCACCGTACAGCACGAGTAGTCGGTGGGCGGACCACAGGGTCGCAACCTCGATCGACTCGCGCTCCCGGCCAAAGAAGAGATCTTCCTCRTCTGCCCGGTACGAGCGCGGCCCCACATAGGGCGACCGGCGTGGTCCGGCCGGCGAGGCCGCTGTCACGCCGACCCCATCAGGAACCGCAGCCGCTCGCAGAACTCCGTGGCACTGCCCCAGAAAACCGTGATGTTCCGCTTGTCGAAGTACTTGTCGAGATAGGCCCGCGCACGAGCGTCGAGGCCGGCTTCTCCGTTACCGTTCGGCGCAAGCTGCACACTGATGTGCCGCCGCAGGTGGACCGGTGCCAGTGCACGCAGCAACGTATGAAAGAGAATCCGGAAGTTCCAGTCCCCGAACCTGTAGCCGATGAACAGCAACGGAGTGTTCTTGAGGGCCGGAAGCACCGAGATCGGAATAATCTGCTGTATCGCGGTGCGGTTGGCCGAAAGATTTGCCATGAAGTCAAGATAGTCGTCTTCGGTGAGCACGAGGGTATGCGGATCTCCGAGATTCCCGTACAGATGGAAGACAATCGGCCTGTCGACCTGCGGGCGGTCGAAGTCGTGGTTCGGAGCGCCTACCCCCGATCCGGGCTGTTCACCTCGCCCACAGACCAGAGTCCGGGGATTCTTTCCGGATGCCCGGAGCGCGTCCGTCATGAAGTTGTCATAATTGGTCGTGACGTAGACCTTGACGGGAAGCTCGGCCAGCAGCGCATGAGGCTCCGAGAGGTCGGAGAAGTCCGGCTGGCCTCTGGCGGCCAGCTCCGCACCCAGTCGCTCCTTGATGTAGAGGTCCTCACCCTCTACCGTGGCCGCATACTGCATGACGCGAGGGAGCTCGGTCGCCGAGTCCGGAAACGGGTAGTTGTAGCGGGCGGCCCAGTCGGCGCTGAGGAGCCCGGCCGTGGGCAAGGTCGGATGGCAGACATCAGCGCCGAGGAACGGGGTGCACTCGCCGTTGCGAAGCTGGTTCACGAGCCGATCCCATGCTCGGTCTTCCACCCTGACTCCCGGCCGGTCCGTCCGCATGCCTCGCGGCACCTGACACTCGACGAACTGTAGTAGGGCGACAGTRCAGGCTGGAACGCGGGTGGACAGACTGCCGACCCCAGTCTGCCACGGTGTAGCCGATGACGCCGCCCGGTGTAGGATATTTCGGATGTGGCGCGACCCGCACCCAAAACACCGGGYCAGGGCACCTCACCCGAAATCCTCACTATTGCCTGGTAGAGAAATTGGATCCGCCAACACCAGGCAGTTCGGCCGATCCAGGCGATCTCACTCGCTGCGGAAACTTGTGCCGACCGGGTTCGCACTGCCGGTGGAGCGGAGCCATGGTTCAGCGGGTCCGACGGCCATACTGCGCGGCCACACTCCAGTAGATCATATGTTGCCCTCAGCGCGCGCGGGCTGCCGGCTCAGCGTGAGCACACGGCCGTCTTCGAGCGCGCCGACCCAAGCGTTCCCGCCGGGCGAAGAAGGCGACTCCGGGATCGCCCCGGAGGATTTTCTGCCATGCCGCCGGGAACGAGACGGCGGCCGTTCCAGGTGAGCGGGACGCCGGTCACGGGCTGTGGCTCAGCGGAGCCGGCCGGCGCATAGGACCAGGTCGTCGACGTGGTGGACGCCGGCTCCGCTGACAGGCACGGCCGGGCCACGACGGCGGCACCGCACCGCACCGCGCCGCGCCGCCGGACGTCATGTCACATTCGCTCGGCGTTGCGCGTCCACCAGGGCAGGAACCAACCGCGGCGGACGCGGGTCTCTTCCGCTGAAGCCGATCACCCGGTGCCAGCGTCAGGCCGGCGACATGACCGACCAACGCCCCGAGCCGGTACTCCGGGCACGGTGTAGCCAGGGCAAGCGTCCCGTCGGGGAGGTTGCGGAGCACGGTCGCCATCGACCGGGCAGCCGGTCCAAGATCGATCATGTCAGCCTCCAGCAGTGAGATCGCAGTGTTCCCGCCAGCCCACAGCAGGCAGGCGCGCTACCACTCCCCTGCCTGCTATGGCTGGCCCGGGCCTGCGAACTCATCGGACCCCTGCGGCCATGAGCCCCCGTCAGGTGATCTGGACGGAGGGTGGATGACCGTTCCAGGTGACGAAACACGAGGACGTCCGACCGTCGCGGCTGAAGTCGACCCGTAGCCACCCCTCGGCCTGCCAGGCCTGAACCGTCCAGCCGGGCTCCGGGGTGGCCGACACCAGGCGGGCGGAGACCTCGGTCGTCTCGATCACGACGCGTCCTCCGTCCAGCTGGTAGCTCTGGGCTGCGGGAGCGCCGGCGGCTGCCGGTGTGGGGGTCGCGGTCGACGGGGGGAACGCGGCCGGGTCACTGGTGCCGGTTCCGGCACGGGGGGCTTCCGCCGGACCGGGCGAACGCGGCAGCGCGCCCTCCACCGCGGGTCCGGGTGACGCGGGCCCGGTTCCAGCCCCGGATCCGCTCCCATCCCCCGTTCCAGCCTCGGTCAGGGCCTCGGTGGTCGCCGGCGTCGAGGATGCTGACGGCGGCCCGGGCAGCGCCGAGGGCGAGCCGAGCGGCGCACCGTTCGGGGAGCCGGGCCTGGCCGTCGGCGGGTCGAGGGCGACGGCTGACGCCGGCCGCTCGACGAGCGTCTCCCCCGCGAGGACGTCGGAGACGGCGAACCAGGACAGGGTGACGGCGAGCGCCGTGGCGACCGCCCAGGCGGCCAGGCGGCTCAGTGTCCCAGCCATTGCGGTGCGATATTGCCATATCCGTGACAGTTCAGGTCGACGGCGTCGCCCACCGCCGCCCCGCCCGTCGGGAGGAGTCACCCCATGACGTCGCAGGCGAGCCGGTAGCCGGGTGGCGACGATCCTGGTCGTCGAGGACGACCCGTACGTGCGCGCCGCGCTGGTGCGGCACCTGTCAGCGGCCGGGCACGCGGTGCGCAGCGTCGGCGCGGCGCTCGACGCACTGCGGGAGGTGACCCAGGTCGGCTGTGACCTCGTCCTGCTCGATCTGGGTCTGCCGGATCTGGACGGGGCCGCGGCGTTGCGGATGCTGCGCGGTGTCAGCGACGTCCCGGTGGTCGTCGCGACGGCGCGGGGAGACGAGCCGGCCATGGTCCGGCTGCTGCACAGCGGCGCCGACGACTACCTGGTGAAACCGTTCTCCCCGGAGCATCTCGACGCACGTGTCACTGCCGTGCTGCGCCGCTCGGGTCCCCCCGCCACCGCCGGCCGCACGCCGGCGTTCCGGGTGGGTGACCTGGTGGTCGACCCCCGGCAGCGCACCGCCGTGGTGGACGGGCGGGAGCTCGAGCTGACCCGGCGTGAGTTCGACCTGCTCGCCTACCTGGCCGCCCGCCCCGGTGAGGTCGTGCCGCGCCGCGAGCTGCTGGCCGCCGTCTGGCAGCAGGCGTACGGCGGCGACCAGACGATCGACGTCCACCTGTCGTGGCTGCGGCGCAAGCTCGGGGAGACGGCGGCCCGGCCGAGGTATCTGCACACGGTGCGCGGCGTCGGGGTCAAGCTGGATCCTCCTCGCCCATGAGGCCAGCGAGGCAACGATGAGGTGGGCGCTTGCCCGGGTCTCGATCGCCGTGACGACGATGGTGGCGCTGGCGTTCCTCGTCCCGCTCGTGCTGACGGTCCAGCGCACCGCGCATGACCGGGCGTTCACCGACGGCGAGCGCCGGGCCGCCGAACTCGGTCCGGCGCTGGCGGTCACGACGGACCAGGCGGCACTGCGCCGTGCCCTGGCCAGCACCCGCGGCGGAGCCGAGGGCCGGGTCGCGGTCCACGTCCCTGCTCCGGGGTCCACAGCAGCGCGGACCCGGGCCGCGCCCCTCGTCACCGTCGGTCGGTCACGGGTCGGGGACAGCGAGCTGGCCTCCGTCGCGCGCGCCGGGAGCTCGGCGGTGGTCGCGGTTCCCCGCGGGTCCGTCCTGCTGCGACCCGTCGCGGTGACGGGTGCGCGGATCGCGGTGATCGAGGTGTTCATCCCGGACACCGAGCTTGACCGGGGCGTCGCGCGGGCCTGTCTCGTGCTGGGCGGCGTCGCCGCGGCGCTGGTGCTGGCCTCGGTGCTGGTCGCCGACCGCCTCGGCACCCGCATCGTGCGGTCGGCCCGTGGCCTTGCCCGCGCCGCGCGGGAACTGGGCGCGGGCGACCTGACCGCCCGCGCCCACGTCGCCGACCAGGCCGCGCCCGCCGAACTGCACGAGGCGGCCGTCGCCTTCAACACGATGGCCGACCGGGTCCGGATGCTGCTGGCGGCCGAACGGGAACGAGCCGCGGACCTGTCCCACCGGCTGCGCACCCCGTTGACCGTGCTACGCCTCAACACCGCCGCTCTGGGCGGCGGCTCCTTCGACGGCGACGGTGAGGCCGACGGCTGGGTCGACGGTTCCGCTGACGGCCGAGTCGGCGGCGGCCTCGCGGGCAGCGGTCATGGAGGTGACGCGGCGGCTGCGGCGGCGGCCACGGCTGTCCGGCATGCCGTGGCGCAGCTCGAGCACGAGGTCGACTACATCATCCGCGCGGCCCGGGCGCTGGGTGACGAGCAGGTCGTCGCCCCACGCTGCGACGCCGCCGACGTGCTCCGCGACCGTGCCGACTTCTGGTCCGTGCTTGCCGAGGACCAGGGACGCAGCTGGTCGGTCTCCGGAGTGGGCCGGCCGGCCCCGGTCCCGGTGGCACCCGCGGAGCTCGCGACCGCGCTGGACGCTCTGCTCGGCAACGTCTTCCGACACACCGCCGAGGGCGTCGCCTTCGCTGTCCACCTTCGGCGGACCGACCAGGCTGTCACCGTGCGGGTGCTGGACGCCGGTCCGGGGGTCGCCGACCCGGCCGCGGCGCTTCGCCGGGGTGGCGGGGCCGGCGGAGCGGGCTCGACCGGACTCGGGCTCGACATCGCCCGGCGCCTCGCCGAGTCGACCGGCGGTGAGCTGACAGTCGGCCGGTCCCCGCTCGGCGGCGCGGAGCTACGGCTGCGGCTGCGCACCGAGACCTCCGCCGCCGGCGCACCGGCCGGCAGGCGCCGCACACGCCACCGACGAGGCTCCCGGACCCGCGCACGCTGAGTCTGCCGTCCCACCGGCTCCTCCGTCCGGCCCCCGTCGCCGACCGCGTTCCCTCAGTGCTGTCGGTCAGGGGCGAGGGGTCTTCTCACGGCGCCAACAACCGCACCGTCTGGTCATCGGAGCCGACGGCGAGGATGCGCCCGTCCGGGGAGAACGCCACGGACTCCAGCCGGTCGGTGTGGCCGGTGGGGGTTTGGCCGAGGAGGGTTGGTCTGGTGCGGTCGGTGACATCCCAGAACCGCACCGTGCGGTCGGTGGAGCTGGTCGCGAGGGTGCGTCCGTCCGGGGAGTACGCGACCGCTGCCATCGCGTCGGCGTGGCCGGTGAGGGGCTCGCCGAGGCGGGTGGGGTTGGTGCGGTCGGACATGTCCCAGAACCGCACCGTGCCATCATCGGAGCTGCTGGCCAGCGTGCGTCCGTCCGGGGAGAACACCACCGACCGCACCCAGCCGGTATGGCCGTGGAGGGTCTTTTCGAGCGGGGCGGCGTGGGACCACTCCTCGGGGGTCGCACCGGGCAGGGGGGCATCCGCTTCACTGCCTGGCCAGACCAGCGCGATCATCACGGTCAGCGCGATCAGCAGGACCGTGGCCAGCGCGAACAGGACCTTCCGCCGCCTCGGCTTCCGCCACGGCCGAGGCTCGGCGCCGACTTCGAGCCACTCGCCGATCATGCTGTGCTGAGGCGCGGGCGCCTCGTACTGACCGCCCCT
Source organism: Parafrankia colletiae (assembly GCF_001854655.1). Taxonomy (GTDB): domain Bacteria; phylum Actinomycetota; class Actinomycetes; order Frankiales; family Frankiaceae; genus Parafrankia; species Parafrankia colletiae. The sequence continues at coordinate 15,723 of NZ_MBLM01000130.1, forward strand.
GAATGCTCTCGCCATGACGCGATCACCCTAGCGCTGCAGGGGATCCGCCCACTTCCGCACGGGAACGATCAACCGGATGGGCTCAGACGCCCTCTCGAAGGATCCGGTTCCAGCCGACTCCGACCAGCGAAACGCCGACACCCTAAGCAGGCCTTAAGGGCGTTTCTGCGCTGGCTAAGCACAGCCGGCGGACGTCGTACCTGCCCTTAGCGTCCACCCGCAGATCACCCAGCGCGGGAGGTATGTACGACATGTCGTCTTCGCGAGGCCGGCACCGTCGCCGCCGTCGTCAGATCATCTCCGGTGGCGCGGCCGCGCTCACCCTCGGCGGCGGGATAGCCCTGGCCGCGGTCATGCCCGGCACGGCCGACGCCGCCGGGCTCGGCGCGGCCTACAGCCGCACCGGCGACTGGGGCACCGGCTACTCGGCCCAGTACCGGGTGACCAACTCGGCGGACGCGCCGGACGGCTTCGCCCTCGAGTTCGACCTGCCCGAGCGGGCGCGGCTCACCTCGCTGTGGAACGCCGCCTACACGGTGGACGGACGGCACGTCACCGTCACCCCACCAGCCTGGCAGCCCACGCTCGCCTCCCGGGAGTCACTCGACGTCGGCTTCGTCGTCGCGGCGCCGGACGGCGTCGCCGACCCCGCCAGCTGCCGGATCAACGGCGCGGACTGCACCACCGGCCCCGGCACACCCGGCACCCCCGGCAGCCCTGGCAGCCCCGGCAGCCCCGGCAGCCCCGGCGCGGAGCCGTCCGTGGCGCCGTCCGCCACCGCGCCCGGGACCGCGCCGCCGTCCACCAGTTCTCCGCCCGTCCCGCCCACCGACGAGCCGACGACCGGCGGGCCGACGGCGGCCCCGACCACCTCGGCCCCGCCGCCCTCGAACGGGTCCGGCGGGTCCGGCGGGTCCGGCGGCGCAGGTGGTTTCGGCGGCGCAGGTGGTTTCGGCGGCTCAGCGGGCTCAGGCGGGTTCGCGCCGTACGTCGACACCTCGCTGTATCCGCCTTACGACCTGGTCGCCACGGCGCAGGCAACCGGACTGCGGGACGTCACCCTCGCCTTCGTGGTGGCCGGCGGGGGCGGCTGCACACCCAGATGGGGCGGCGTCACCGACCTCACGATGGACGGGGTGCCCGGCCAGATCGGCCGCTTCAGGGAACTGGGCGGGGACGTCCGGGTGTCGTTCGGTGGAGTCGCCGGCACCGAGCTGGCCCGGGCCTGCTCGACCGCGGGCGATCTCGCCGCCGCCTACCGCCGGGTGGTCGATGTCTACGGGGTGACCCGCCTGGACTTCGACGTCGAGGGCGCCGCCCTGCCCGACGTCACCGCGAACACCCGGCGGGCCCAGGCGATCGCCCAGCTCCAGCGGGAGGCCACAGCCGCCGGCCGGCACCTGGACGTCTCGTTCACGCTGCCGGTGCTGCCGTCCGGCCTCACTCAGGACGGGGTCGACCTGCTGGCCAACGCCCGGGACAACGGCGTGACAGTGGACGCTGTCAACGTCATGGCGATGGACTACGGCGACGGCGCGGCACCGAACCCCGCCGGCCGGATGGGCCAGTACGCGATCGACGCCGCCACCGCCACGCAGGCCCAGATCAGGGGCGTGTTCGAGCTGTCGGACGCGCAGGCGTGGGCGCGGGTGGCGGTCACCCCGATGATCGGCGTGAACGACGTCGCCAGCGAGGTGTTCACCCTGGCGGACGCACAGCAGCTGGTCGACTTCGCCGACCGGGTCGACCTTGCCTGGTTGTCGATGTGGTCGCTGACCCGCGATCAGCCCTGCCCGGGCGGCCCGGTCTCCTACGCCCAGCCGACCTGCGGCGGCCTCGCCACGGCACCGCTCGACTTCACCCGCGTGTTCAACGCCTTCTGAGCCAACGAAAGGCATCTCATGCCGAACCGCCGCACCTTTCTGCTGGCGGCGTCCGCCGTGGCCGCCGGCTCCGCCGGGGGCGCCGCCTGGTCCGTCACCGGCGGAGCCGGCGGCCACGGCCAGGAGCACCCGCTCGCCGCGACGCTGGCCGCCGCCTCCAGCGGCACCGGTCTGCCACTGACCGTGGTGAACCACACCTACCGGTATGCGAACAACCAGATCTGGCTCTACGTCGTCGGTACGGATCTGACGACCGGCCGGCAGGTGTACGCCCGTCCCGACGGCAGTCTCGCCCAGGTCTCGCCGGCCGACAACGGCCCGGACGGCTTCGCGGACCTCGCCATCCCCCTCGTGCCGGACGGCGACACGCCGTTCGTCGTCCCGCCCGCGATGTCCGGGCGGATCTACGTGTCCACCGGGGCGAAACTGCGCTTCAAGGTGGTCGCCGACGGTGCGGGCGCCCCGGCCCTGCAGCATCCGGCCGGCTGGGTGCGCAGTGATCCCAGCTTCGGCGTGGTGCACGACTTCGTCGAGTTCACGCACAACGCGGCCGGCATGTTCTGCAACACCACGGCCGTCGACATGTTCAGCGTGCCGATGGCGCTGCGGCTGCGCGGCGCCGCCGACCAGACGACCGGCCGGCTGGCCGCGGGCGGCCGGGCCGCGGTCTTCGACGCGCTGCGGGCCCATCCCACGTTCACTCCCCTGGTCGTCGGCGACACCCGGGTGATCGCGCCCGGGCACGGTCTGGAAGCCGGCGTCTTCCCCGCGTCCTACTACGACGGCTACATCGACGCGGTGTGGCGCCAGGCCGCCACCCGTCCGCTCACCGTCGACGTCGGGACGCGCACCCACACCGGCACGGTGGACGGTGGCCTGCTGCGCTTCGACGGCGGCGTCGCGCCCTTCGCGAGGCCGAGCACGCGGGACGTCCTGTTCTGCGACGGCGCGCTCGCGGCGCCCAACGACGGTGTCACCGGCCCGGTGGCCGCCGTGCTGGGCGCCGGCTTCAACCGGTCGACCCTGCTGACCCAGCCCACCCAGCCGGCGACGGACCCGGCGGGCTTCTACCGCGACCCGACCACCAACCACTACGCCCGGGCGCTGCACGAGCACACCGAGGACGGCCGCGCCTACGGCTTCGCCTTCGACGACGTCGCCGGCTTCGCCTCCTACATCCAGGACACGGCGCCGACGTCGGCGACCCTCTGGCTGACCCCCTTCTAGAAACCCGCCGCCCCGGGACCCCTTCCCGGGGCGGCGAACCTCAGGCGAATCCCAGGCGCATCTCGGGCCTTCAGGCGAACCTCAGCGGAGCCGACGCGCGCGCAGGACAACATCGTCGACGTGGTGGGCGCCGGCTCCGCCGACCGGCGCGACGCGCGGCCGCTGCTCGTCCACCTCCACCACCCAGTCGTCGTCGAACAGCGCGGCCATCATCGCGGGCCACACGAAGTCGGCCGGGTCGAAGCCGCCGTCGTGCTGGGGATGGGTGTCCACACCGGCGTGGTGCACGAACAGCAGCACACCGCCCGGTGCGACAGCCGCGAGCAGCGCCCGCTCGGCCGCGGCGTCGGACGTCCGCAGCAGGGCCGGGTACTGGGCGGAGACCAGGTCGAAGGACGCCGGTGCGAACGCCGCCTCCGTGAGTTCGGCATGCACCCACCGCACCGTGACACCGGCGTCCCGCCCGTGCCTGGTCGCCCGCTCCAGCGCCACGGCCGAGACCTCGACCGCGGTCACGTCCCAGCCGTGGTTCGCCAGCCAGATGGCGTCCGCTCCCTCGCCGCAGCCGACGTCCAGCACCCGGCCGGGCGTCAGGCCGGCGACCTCGGCCACGAGTGCGCCGTTGGGCTGGCCGCTCCACAGCTGTTCCCGTTCGGCGTACCGCCTGTCCCACTGCTCCTGCACCGCGGGGTCTCCGAGGAAGGCGTCGGTGGGCGAGGGGGCGTGGGAGGTGGGCGATCCGGCCGCAGCGTTGTCGATCATTCGACCACTCTCATCCATGACGTCCCTCACCCCCAAGCTTCTTTGCCGTTTCGGCAAGCAGCCCACGGTCATCACCCCACGGCCGGCCGAGCAGGCCATGCAGGCGCGGGCCGCCGGACGAACCCCGCTGGTCACGGCACCAGGCACTGGTTGGCGGGGGTGGCCCTCACAGCGATGGCGGCCGAACCATCGGCGACAGCGGTGACCGTCACCTCGATGTCGAACCGCCGGACGTCATGTCACATTCGCTCGGCGTTGCGCGTCCACCAGGGCAGGAACCAACGGCGGCGGAGGTCTCACGGCGATGACGACGCACCAGGCGTGGACGACCGCGCAGTTCGAGGCGCAGCGACAGCACCTGTTCGCGGTCGCCTACCGGATGCTGGGTTCGCGCGCTGATGCCGAGGACGCCGTCCAGGAGGCGTGGCTGCGGCTCAACGGCGGCGCGCCGGACACAATCGCCGACCTGCGGGGCTGGCTCACGACGGTCATCGGACGGATCTGCCTGGACATGCTGCGCTCCCGCCGGGTTCGTCGGGAGAACCATCAGGGCACCTGGCTGCCCGAACCGCTCGTCGTCGCCGACGCCCAGGACGGGCCCGAGCAGCAGGCCGAGCTCGGCGACGCCGTCGGGATGGCGCTGCTCGTCGTGCTGGAGACTCTGACACCAGCCGAACGGCTCGCGTTCGTCCTGCACGACGTCTTCGCGGTCCCCTTCGAGGAGATCGGGTCGATCCTTGACCGGACACCCGCGACCGCCCGCCAGCTTGCCAGCCGGGCGCGCCGCCGGGTCCGCGGGGCCCCGACCGCGACGCAGACCGATCCCGCCCGGCAACGCGAGGTCGTGACGGCGTTCCTGGCAGCCGCTCGCGGCGGCGACTTCCACGCGCTGCTCGACATCCTTCACCCCGACGTGGTCTTCCGCATCGACATCGGCTCCCGCCCCATGCCGATACCACTGCCCGGACTGATCAGCGGYCGCGAAGCAGTTGCCAGGCATGCCGCCACGGTGGGACCGCGTTTCGCCCAGCTGTGTCACCCGGCGCTGGTCAACGGAGCCGCCGGAATCATCGCTCGAGGGCCGGACGGCGTCATCGCGGTCGCCGGAATGACCGTCGTCGACGCCACTGTCGTCGAGATCAACCTGATCCTCGATCCGGTGAAACTGGATGCCGTCGAGCCCCGCGAACAACCGGAACCACACGTGCCTACAGGCGCACCTGAACGAGGAGGAACGACACAGTGAGAATCGCCGTCTTCGGAGCCAACGGGCCCACCGGTCGGCTGCTGACCGAGCAGGCGCTCGCCGCCGGCCACGAGGTCGCCGCGGTGACCCGGCGACCGGCGGAGTTCCCGATCACGCACCTTCGCCTGGACGTCGTGGAGGCCGACGCCCACGATCGGCCGGCCGTCGACCGAGCCGTCAAGGGAGCCGACGCGGTGCTGTCCACGCTCGGCGTGCCGTTCACCCGCCGGCCTGTCGACGTCTACAGCGCCGGAATCCACACCATCGACGCCGCGATGCGCCGGCACGGGGTCAGGCGCCTGGTCGCAGTGAGTTCCAGCGCCACCGAACCGCATCATCACGCCGACGGCGGCTTTCTGATGAACCGGATTCTCCAACCAGTACTCACCGCCACCATCGGCAGGACCACCTACGCCGACATGCGCCGCATGGAGGAATTCGCGCGTGCCAGCGATCTGGACTGGACGATCATGCGCCCCTCGGGTCTGTTCGACGCGCCTGGCGTGACGAGCTACGGCCTTCAGGAGAACCAGGCGGCCGGCATCTTCACCAGCCGCGCGGACCTCGCCGCCAGCATGCTCGGGCAGGCCACCGACATCCGGTTCCTACGGAAGTTCGTCGCCGTGACCACCTCCGAAGGCGCCCCGACGCTGTTCCAGATGCTGCGCAGGGAGGCATTCAAACGAGACTGACGCCACCGCCAGGCCGGCGACATGACCGACCAATGCCCCGAGTCGATAGTCCGGGCACGGTGTGGGCAGGGCAAGCGTCCCGTCGGGGACGTTGCGGATCACGGTCGCCATCGACCGAGCGGCGGTCCAAGATCGATCTTGTCAGCCTCCAGCACTGAGACGCGGTGTTCCCGCGCGCGGGAACGCGCGCTACCGCTCCCTGCTGTGACTCGGCCTGCCAGCCGAACTCATCGGTCCCCACACACTCAGACCTGACCTTGGCCCTGAACGATCCTCACCTGGCGGCGGGGCGGGGGCGCACTGCCCCTTGCGCACCCGGCCCGGCCAGCGCACCCGGCCCGGCCGGATGCATCTACCGCCCCTGGGACTCCAGGAGGTTCCGCAGTCGGGCGAGATCCGCACGCACGTGCGCCACGTCCCGGTCGAAGGCGTCATCCGCCACGCCGGGAAGCTGGAAGAGCGTGAAGACGACCTCGCTCCCCTCGCCGTTGCGAAGCACGCGGAGCGGGTTGTGCGTCACCGTGCCGTCCGGGAGGGTCACGTCGTGATCGAGCACACCGTGCTCCACCGGACCCGAGAAGGACACCTCGGCCTTTCCCATCGGCGAGTCCGTCACCCAGCGCCCTTCCTCGCACCGGATGCCACTGCTGAGTCCCGCGGCCCACAGCGGAAGGTTCTCCGGGTTCCCCGCGAAGGCGGCGACCGCCTCGGGGGCGCGCTCGATGGGCTGGGAGAGGTGCAGTGCTCGCCAGGTCATCCGAACAGGTTACGAGAAGCCACGGCGGTCGGTCCCCCCGTGGATCCGCCCGTCAGCAGCTCACCGACCGCGCCGGCGGACTCGCAGGTCACGGCAGCCCACAGGACGGGACCGGGCACTGTCACGCCCGGTGACAGCCTTCCGCCGCCCGGTCGTGTCGGTGGCGACTGATAGGACGGTTCCCGTAGGGCGTCCCGAAGGGAACCAGATGACCATCAACGAACATCTCACCGAGTTCGCCGGGAAGCCGGTGCGGGGCTTCCGGTACGAGCGGGATGGTGAGTCGTCAGACGATCACCACAGACCCGCCGCGGCCGGCACCCCGGCTGCCCCCGGCGACGTCGCCTGGCGGGTCGGCACCTGGTTCGACGGTCCCAGCTTCGGCGACGTCCTCCAGGCGTTCCTCGACGAGGTCGACACCGCCGCGGTGACCCATCTGGTCATCGGCTACTGGGGCGCCTCCTATGACGCCACGGACGCCGTCGGCCCGGTGGGCCGGCTGGTGCAGGCCGCCGGGCAGCTGCCCGCGCTCCGTGCGCTGTTCCTGGGCGACATCGTGCTGGAGGAGTCGGAGATCTCCTGGATCGAGCAGTCCGACGTCACGCCGCTGTTCGAAGCCTTCCCCGGGCTGGAGCGGCTGGAGGTCCGCGGGAGTGAGGGGCTGGGGCTGCGTCCCGTCCACAGCCGTGCTCTGAGAACGCTGCGGTTCGAGTCGGGCGGGCTGCCCGCCGCGGTGGTGCGGGCCGTGGGCGAGAGCGACCTGCCCGCCCTGGAACACCTCGACCTGTGGCTGGGCACCGATGACTACGGCGGCGACGCGACCACGGCCGATCTGGCCGGGATCCTGGGCGGCGAACGGCTGCCCGCGCTGGCGCACCTGGGGCTGGAGGACGCCCGGATCGCGGACGAGGTGGCCGCGGCGGTCGCGAGCGCGCCGGTCGTCGCCCGGCTGACATCGCTCAGCCTCGCCATGGGGGCGCTCACCGACCGGGGCGCCGAGTCGCTGCTGTCCGGGCAGTCGCTCATCCACCTGGACCGGCTCGACCTGCACCACCACTTCCTGGGCGACGCCATGGTCGAGCGCGTGCGCGCCGCGCTGCCCGGCGTCGAGGTCGACCTCGAGCAGCAGGAGAAGCCGGAGGACGACTGGTTCTACGTCGCGGTCTCCGAATGATGTTCACCGTGGTCGGTGCGCCGGGCGACCGGCGCACCGGGTTGTTCGCCGCCGCGTGCCGCGTCGCGGGCCTGGCCGCGCCCCGTGTCGTCCCGTGGGCTCAGGTGCTGCGCGGCGGTGAGGTGCCGGTCGTGCCCGGCGCGCCACTGCGGATCGACTCGCCCGGCGACGATCCCGAGGTGGACGCCCTGCTGCGCGGGCCCGGTGATCCGGCCCGGGTCGGCGGCGGTGCACGGTGGTACGCGGCCTTCACCGCGGCGCTGGGGCGTGTCGCCGCCGCGGCCGAGCGGGCCGGTGCCCGCCCGCTGGGCGACGTCGACGACATCGCCGTGATGTGCGACAAGAGGCGCTGCCACGCCCGGCTGGCGGCGGCCGGTGTCCCCGTCCCGGAGGCACTGCCACCTGTGCACGGCTACGCCGAGCTGCGCGCCCGGATGGTGCAGGCCGGCCTGCACCAGGTGTTCGTGAAACCGGCGCACGGCTCGTCCGCGTCCGGTGTCGTGGCGTTGCGGGCCACGCCCGCCGGGCGGATCAGGGCCGTCACCTCCGCCGCACTCACCGGAAGCGGCACCGGCAGCGGGAGCGGCACCGGCGGCGGCACCGGTCTCGTGAACTCGCTGCGGGTCCGTGTCCACGAGAGCGAGAGCGAGGTGGCCAGGCTGATCGACCTGCTGGCACCGGACGGGCTGCACGTGGAGCGGTGGCTACCCAAGGCCGCGCTGGGTGGCCGTGTCCTCGATCTGCGGGTGGTGGTGATCGCCGGGGAGCCGACTCATGTGGTTGTCCGCACGAGCCACATTCCGATGACCAACCTGCACCTCGGGGGCCTGCGGGGTTCGGTCGCGGCGGTGCGTGACGCGCTCGGCACCGCCGGCTGGGAGCGGGCCCTGGGCGTGTGTGCCCAGGCCGCCGCATGCTTCCCCGGCAGTCTCATGGTCGGGGTCGACCTCCTCGTCGGGATCGGCTGGCGGCGGGTGGCCGTCGGCGAGGTCAACGCCTTCGGCGATCTGCTGCCCGGGATCACCGGCCTGCCCGGCACCCGGGCGGAAGGGCTGGACACCTACGCCGCCCAGGTCGACGCGGCGCTGGCGGCGTGCGCGACATGAACGAGGTCATCGGCAGCCACGACCTGCTGCTGGTGACCCTCGACACCCTGCGCTACGACGTCGCGGCCGAACTCGCCGCCGCCGGGCAGACCCCGACCCTGCGCGGCCTGCTGCCCGGTGGGCGCTGGGAACGGCGCCACACCCCGGGCAGCTTCACCTACGCGGCACACACCGCCATGCTCGCGGGATTCCTGCCGACACCGACCCGTCCCGGCCCGCACCCACGGCTGTTCGCCGCACGGTTCCCCGGCAGCGAGACCACCGCTCCCGGCACCTGGACCTTCGACGCGGCGGACCTCCCCACCGGCCTGGCCGAGATCGGTTACCACACGGTCTGCGTGGGCGGGGTCGGCTTCTTCAACAAGCTCACCCCGCTCGGGTCAGCACTGCCGTCCCTGTTCGTCGAGAGCCACTGGGAGCCCGGCTTCGGCGTCACCGATCCCGACTCCCTCACCCACCAGATTGACCGGGTCGGCGAGGTGATCAGGTACCTTCCGCCCGACCGGCGGCTGTTCCTGCTGCTCAACGTGGCCGCCCTGCACCAGCCGAACTGGTTCTACCTGGCCGGCGCCACCCGCGACCACGGTGACTCGCGCGACTCCCACGCCGCGGCGCTGCGTCACGTCGACCGGCAGCTCGGGCGCCTGTTCGCCCTGATGCGCCGCCCCTGCCTCGTGATCGTCTGCTCGGACCACGGAACGGCGTACGGCGAGGACGGCCACACCGGCCACCGCCTCGGCCACGAGGTCGTCTGGACCGTCCCCTACGGAGAGTTCGTGCTCGCATGAGCGGGCCCTACCAGCAGTACGTGTACGCGTACCCGCACAAGACCGCCTACCGCCCGCTGTCACCCAGACCTGCGCTGCGGGACGTGTGGGCCGCCCAGGACCGCTCCGCGCTGTTTCTCTACCTGCACGTCCCGTTCTGCGAGATGCGGTGCGGTTTCTGCAACCTGTTCACCCGCACGGGCGCGCCCGAGGAGCTCACCGGCGCCTACCTGGACGCGCTCGAACGCCAGGCCACCGGTGTCGCGGACGCCCTCGGCGACGCCGCGTTCGCGACGGCGGCCTTCGGCGGTGGCACCCCCACCTACCTGACCGCCCCCGAGCTGGGGCGCCTCTGCGACATCGCCGCCCGCCTCGCCCCGCTGGGCGCCGTCCCGCTCGGGGTGGAGACCTCCCCGGCCACCGCGACGGCCGACCGCCTCGCCGTCCTGCGCGAACGCGGCACCACCCGCGTCTCGATCGGCGTGCAGAGCTTCCTGGACGTCGAGGCCCGCGCGGCCGGCCGGCCCCAGCGGCGGGCCGAGGTCGAGTCCGCGCTGGAACGCATCCGCGCCGCAGGCTTTCCGACGCTGAACATCGACCTGATCTACGGCATCGGCGGCCAGACCCCGGCCACCTGGCTGCACTCCCTGGACGCCGCCCTGGCCTGGCGCCCGGAGGAGCTGTACCTGTACCCGCTGTACGTCCGCCCGCTGACCGGCCTGGGCCGGCGCGAGCTCGACTGGGACGACCAGCGCCTGCAGCTGTACCGCCTCGGCCGCGACCACCTCCTGGCGAACGGGTACGAGCAGGTCTCCATGCGCATGTTCCGCCTGCCCCCCAGCACCGCTGGCGCTGCGAACCGCGTTTTCAGGGGACGCCCGACCGGGACGGAGTACTGCTGCCAGACCGACGGGATGGTCGGCCTGGGGTGCGGCGCCCGTTCCTACACCTCGGCCCTGCACTACTCGTTCGAGTACGCGGTGGGTGCCCGGCACGTGCGCGCGATCATCGACGACTACGTCCGGGAGACCGAGTTCGCGAGCGCCCGGGTCGGTTTCGCCCTCACCGGCGAGGAGCGCCGCCGCCGCCACCTGATCCAGTCACTGCTGCAGGCCGACGGCCTGGACCGGGCCGCCTACCGGGAACGTTTCGGCACCGACGCCGCCGCCGACTTCGACCTCACCGCCTTCGCCGACCGCGGCTGGCTGGAGCAGACCCCGACCACCCTGCGGCTGACCCCCGACGGTCTGGCCCGTTCCGACGCCCTGGGCCCGGCCCTCTTCTCACCGCAGGTCCGCACCCTGATGACCGACTACACCCTGCACTGATGGCACTCCCACTCCCACGCCCACACCGGCCTGGACCCGCACCCGGACGTGCACCCGGACCAGTGCCCGAGCGCCACGACCACGTCGCTCCGCGGCAGCTGACGATCCTCTATCGCGGCCCGCTGGCCAGCTGTGACTACGACTGCTCCTACTGCCCGTTCGCGAAACGGCGGGACACGCCCGCGCAGCTGCGGGCGGACCGGGCGGCGCTCGAGCGCTTCGTCGGCTGGGTCCGGGAGCAGGGCCACGGTGTCTCGGTGCTGTTCACGCCGTGGGGTGAGGGCCTCGCCCGTTCCTGGTACCGGCGGGCTCTGGTCGAGCTCAGCCACTGCCCGCAGGTGGAACGGGTCGCGATCCAGACCAATCTCAGCCACCGCGTCGACTGGACGGCCGAGGCGGATCCGTCCCGGCTTGCTCTGTGGTGCACCTACCACCCGGGCCAGGTGCGGTACGAACGTTTCCTTGGCCGGTGCCGGGACCTGGCCGCACGGGGAGTCCGCTTCAGCGCCGGCGTCGTGGGGCAGCCCGAGCATCTGGACGCGGCACGCCGCCTGCGCGGGGATCTCCCCCGCGAGGTCTACCTGTGGGTGAACGCGGCCGAGGGTCGTACCTATACCGACGCCGAGGCCGCCGGCTGGGCGGAGATCGACCCCCTGTTCGCCCACAGCCGCCACCCGCATCCCAGCCGCGGCCTGCCCTGCCGAACCGGCGAGACCGTCGTGTCCGTGGACGGCGAGGGAACGGTTCGGCGGTGCCACTTCGTCCCGGCCGTGCTGGGCAACCTGTACGACGGTTCGTTCCGCGCGGCGCTGCGCCCCCGGCCGTGCCCCCTCCCCCGGTGCGACTGCCACATCGGCTACGTCCACCTGGAACCGCTCGGCCTGTCCCGCACCTTCGCCGGCGGCATCCTGGAACGCATCCCCGCCGCCTGGCCGAGCCGACGGGCAGGCGGACGGCAGGCAACCGGACCGCAGGACGCACCAGGACCCCCGGCGGCGAACGGCTTTCCGGCACATACCTGATTGAGCTCGGGAGCAGAAGATGCTGCCGGTACCTGGACTCATGGGACCTCCCCGGGCCGGCACCGAAGCGCTTGGCTGCTGGACAGGCGCGGTTGCCTCCGGGGCGACCACCGTCCGCAAGGAGCTGGCTGGCAGCCCTGACCGACCGCTGACGTCCGCCACCTGGCCCGATCGGGAGGTCACCCATGGATCTGATCACGTGCCTCGCCGAATGACCGCTTCCCCGGCACCGGACGGCGTCGCCGCGTCCCGCTTTCGGACGTGGCGCGGCCCGCTTGCCGGCAGCTACCCGGCCGCGGTCGCCATGGTGCTGTGCGCGCTGACACCGTTCCTCGTGCTCGGCTGGCCGGTGGCCCGCATGCGGGTGACCGCGATGGTGATGAACATGGGGATCTTCGGGGCGGTCGCCATCGGGCCGGTCATCGGTGGTGCGTTCGACGACCTCGGCGACTGGCGACTGCTGTTCTGGCTGTCGGCGGTGGTCGGCGCTGTCGCGCTCCTGCTCGCCGTCCTGATGTTCACCGACCTCCCACCGCAGGACCGTGCACTGAAGTTCGACGCCGAATCACTCGCGCTGGCCTTCTTCGGTGCCTCCCGCCTGGCCGACCACTCGGTCACCGCACCGACCGTGCTCGTTCCGATGTTCCTCGGCGTACTCCGCCTGGTGGGGCTGATCGTGGGCGCGTCGGTGGCGCCGGGGCTGTTCGTCGCGGGCTTCGCGCTGCCCTCGACACAGCTTCCACGGATCTTCGCGCTGGTCGAGCTCCTCCGCGGCGTCGCGGCCTTCCTGACCGCGCCCCTCATCGTGCACCTGGCCCGGACCACCGGTGACGACCTCACCGCCGGGATCAGGAACGCCGCCCTGGCCTGCTTCGTGCTGGTGGTGGTCGGCGTCCTGCTCGTGGTCGGGATCGCCGTGAGCGGCGGGCTGCGGCTGCAGGCACCGCGCATCGTCGCCTGGCAGAACGGCCCGGACGTCGCGATCGACTCCCCGCCGCTGGGCGCGGCACTGCGGCAACGGTTCCGACAGCAGCCCCGGCGGCAGGGACGAGGGCGGGAGATGGACGGGCAGACCGGCGGCGAGACGCACCCACCGCGTCAGTACCGACCCGAACAGGACGACCTGCCTGACCGCGGCCACCTCCGCCGATGAGCACCGCCCTCGCCGATGAACCCGGACTGTTCTCGCCGCCGACCGGATAGTCCCCCCGACCATGCCCCGGAGCCCTGGCGTGTGGTGGCGGGCGGCGCAATGCGCCGAGCAGTCACCCGTCGAGAGTGAGTCCTGCCAGGTCGCCAGCGTCACGCCAGGCCTGCAGCAGATCCTCCATGGCGTAGAAGCCAGGCCAGTAGGGGTCGCCGAGGACGGAGCGGATCCGCTGCTCGCCCTCGTTGTTGTAGTAGCCGGGCGTGCACTCGCGGGCGAAGTTGGTGTTGTCGATCTCGTTCGCGCGGATCGTGGCGACCCACTCCTCCTGCGCCTCGAACGTGGGTTCCACGGTCGCCGCGCCGCGGGCGAGGGTCTCGCTGATGACGTGGGCGATGTGGACGGCCTGCTGCTCGAACATCGCCGGCACCGCCGCCGTGATGCCGCCCTGGATGTAGCCGGTGAAGAACTGGTTCGGGAAGCCGTGGGTCATGATCCCGTGCAGYGTGCGGTAGCCCTCGCGCCAGTGGTCGTAGAGCGACCGGCTTTCGCGGCCGACGAACGGGTGGATCGCGAGCCGCCGGTCGAGGTCGGTGGTGATCTCGAAGCCGCTGGCGAACACGATGCAGTCGACCTCGCGCTCGACACCGTCGGCGACGATGCCCTTCTCGGTGATGCGCTCGACGCCCCTGGTCGCCGACACGTCGATCAGGGTGACGTTCGGGCGGTTGAACGTCGGCAGGTACTGGTCGTTGAAGCACGGCCGCTTGCACAGGAACCGGTAGTACGGCTTGAGGATCTCCGCGATGTCCGCCTCCTTGACGATCGCGTCGATCCGGCCGCGCAGCCGCTCCATCACCTGGTAGTCGACAAGTTCACGCAGCTCCATGAACTTCGCCGGGTCCGCCATGGCGGCCCAGCCGTCGGTGGCGTCCAGGTGCGCCTGCAGGTTGCGGCTGATCTCGGTCCAGCCGTCGCAGATCAGGTCCGGCTGGCCCGGCGCGAACGCCTCGTACGYGGCGGTGTGGAAGTTACGACGGCGTTCTTTCTGCCAGCCCGGCTGCAGCGAGGCGGCCCATTCCGGGTCGGTCGGGATGTCGCCGCGCTCGTCGATCGATGACGCAGTGCGCTGGAAGACGTACAGGTGCTCGGCGGTCTGCGCGATGTGCGGGATGACCTGCACGCCGCTGGCGCCGGTGCCGATCACCGCGACCTTCTTGCCGGCCAGCTTGTCCAGCCCGCCGTGCAGGTCGCCACCGGAGTACTCGAAGTCCCACCGGGCGGTGTGGATCGTGTGGCCGGTGAACTCCTTGATACCGGGGATACCGGGGAGCTTCGGCTTGTTGAACGGCCCCTGGCACATGACCACGAACCGGGCCCGGATCTCGTCGCTCCGGTTCGTGCCGAGCTTCCAGCGCCTGGCTTCCTCGTCCCACTCCTGCGACCGCACCAACGTGCTGAAGACCGCGTGCTCGTAGAGCCCGTAGTGCTTGCCGATGCGCTGCGCGTGCTCGAGGCACTCGTCACCCCGGGCGTACTTCTCTTTGGGGACGTAACCGGTCTCTTCGAGCAGCGGCAGGTAGCAGTAGCTGTCGGTGTCGCACTGGATGCCGGGGTAGCGGTTCCAGTACCACACGCCGCCGAAGTCGCCGGCCAGCTCGATGATCCGGAAATTCGTGACACCCGCCTCGGTGAGCCGGACCGCGGCCACCAGGCCGGCCCAGCCGCCGCCGAGGATCGCCACGTCGACGTCTTCGACAATCGGCGTCCGGGGCACGACCGGTGTGTACGGGTCGGCCTCGTAGAACTCCTCGAAGTCCCCCTCGGTGACCAGATACTGCTGCTGCCCTTCCGGACGCAGCCGCTTGTCGCGTTCTAACAGGTACTTGGTCCGGAGGGCATCGTGATCGACCTCAGGCGTGTCGGTAGGAGCACAGTTCTGCATTCAGGTCCTCGCTTCGGGGCCGGTGCTTGGGTCGGTTGTCGGGCGCGGCGAAAGCTCAGCGAGTGATGGCCGCGCGAACTCCTGGTCGTTGAGGAAATGCGAAGTGTGGTCGGCGGCCTACCGGTCACGCTCGGCGTCCTCGTCGACGTAGGTCAACGACGCCGGCGTCGCCATCACGCCGGGTGCCACGGCGTTCACCGCCGCCCGCGCCRCTGACGACGACGCGTCCGGTCAGGTCGATGAAGTCAGGTGTCATGACAGCGCGTCTCCGCTCGTGAAGCGAGTGCCAGAGACCGCTGCTGCCCGGCCGCGGCAGCGGTGAGGCGGCCGGCCGACTTCCGCCGCGCTCACTCTGGACGCGACCGTATCGCGGTGTCAATATCCACCATACGGTTCTAGCCATCGGCGGTGAGGAGTCCCACCGACGGGACGGCCTGCTGGGTCCGAGGTGCCCCGCGAGTCGCCCCGGACCCTCGGCGCCCGACCCCGCGCATCGTCGTAGCCGTCAACCGACAGTCGGGAGCGCTTGATGAGTGGAAAGTCCGCGGCACCAGAGAAAGCGGCACCGGAGAAGCTCGAACTCGACCTGTCGGACGTCGACCACCGGGTAGGTCAGTTGGTCGGTGGCGGGCAGTTGTACGACCCGTGCAGTTCCTCCGACGTCCGTCGCTGGGTGATGGCGATGGACTACCCGAACCCGTTGCACTGGGACGAACAGTTCGCCCGCGCATCGCGGTTCGGCGGGATTACCGCCCCACAGTCCATCGCGGTCGCGTTGGACTTCGGCCACGGCGCCCAGCCGGCGTGCGTGGGCTACATCCCCGGCAGCCACCTGATCTTCGGTGGCGAGGAGTGGTGGTTCTACGGCGTGCCGGTCCGGGTGGGCGACAAGCTGTTCCAGGAGCGGCGTTTCCACGACTACAAGGTCGTGGAGACGAAGTTCGCCGGCCCGACGATGTTCTCACGCGGCGACACCGTCCACACCAACCAGCGCGGCGCCCTGGTGGCCCGCGAGCGCTCGACCGCGATCCGGTACCTCGCCTCTGAGGCCGAGAAACGTGGCATGTACGAGAACCAGCTCGGCGCCGTGAAGCGCTGGACGAACCCGGAGCTGCTCGCAGTCGAGAAGGTCCGCCACGACTGGCTCCTCAGCAACCGCGAGGGCGTCTCGCCGCACTTCGCGGACGTCAGGATCGGGGACACGTTGCCGCGCCGGGTGATCGGCCCGCACAGCATCGCCAGTTTCACCACCGAGTACCGCGCCTTCCTGTTCAACATCTGGGGCACGTCCCACTGGACCGCGCCGCCCGGCATCGAGGACCCCTGGATCAACCAGGACCCGGGCTGGGTCGACGGCTTCGGCTTCGACGAAGAAGGCGCCAGAATCGACCCGAGGCTGCGCGACGGCCTCTACGTCGGACCGTCGCGCGGCCACATCGACGCCGACAAGGCCAGCGAGGTCGGCATGGCACGCGCCTACGGCTACGGCGCCACCATGGGCGCCTGGTGCACCGACTACCTCGCCTACTGGGCCGGCCACGACGGCATGGTCCGCCACACCAAGGCCAACTTCCGCGGCCCCGCCTTCGAAGGCGACGTCACCTACTTCGACGCCGAGGTCGTCGACAAGCAGGCGGACTCGGCGTGGGGTGTGCCGCTGGTCCAGGTGAAGCTGAAGCTCACCAACCAGGACGGCGGCGTGCTGGTCGACTGCACCGCCGAGATCGAGCTGCCAGCCGGGCGAGGCAGCGACAAGGCGGGGGGCTGAGTTCCATGGCCCGGTTATCGCCGCTACCGAAGTCTGACTGGTCGCCGGAGCTCAACGACTACATCGAGTCCTTTCGCGCCGCCAACCGGAAGAACAACCCGCTCGGGCAGCGCAGGACCCGCCCGGCCGGAGCCAACCTGCTCGGGACACTGGCGTCCTACCCTGCACTCGCCCAGGCGTTCCTGACCTTCAATGGCCACGTCCTGTACGGGTCCACGCTGTCGAACCGCGAACGGGAACTCGTCGTCCTGCGCGTCGCCGCCCGTCGCAGGTGCGACTACGAGTGGGCGCAGCACGTGGTTCTCGGCGAAGACGCCGGACTGTCGGCCGAGGAGATCTCACGCATCGCCGAGGGTCCGGGCGCGGCGGAATGGACGTCGCCGGACCGGACCATGCTGCGAGCCGTGGACGAGCTGCTCGACCAGGCCGAGGTGAGCCCCGACACCTGGCGGGCACTCGCCGAGTTCTTCGACGACCACCAGCTCATGGACCTCGTCTTCACGGTCGGGACGTACGAGCTGGTGGCCATGGCCCTTCGCTCGTTCGGCGTGGAACCGGAACCCGACCTCGTCCCGTACCTTCCTTCGCACAGTCAGGAGCCGACTGCATGAGCGGGCACACCGCCGTCGTCACCGGTGGCGCATCCGGTATCGGCGAGGCGATCAGCCGGCGGTTGGCGGCCGACGGCGTCGCCGTGGCGATCTTCGATCTCGACGGCGAGGCCGCCGAGGCGAGGGCCGCCTCGATCGAGAAGGCTGGTGGCAAGGCGATCGGACTGGCCGTCGACGTGACCGACCGCGCGGCGATCGACGCCGGGGTGGCGGCTGTCCGGAACCGGCTGGGCCGGCCGACGATCCTGGTCAACAACGCCGGGGTGACCCCCACCGGCCCCTTCCTCGACATCACCCTCGAGATGTGGAACCGCAGCATCGCCGTCAACCTCACCAGTGCCTTCCAGTGCTGCCAGGCGATCATCCCGGACATGGTCGAACAGGGCTGGGGCCGCATCGTCAACATCTCGTCGTCGAGCGTCCACAGCGGGCCGCCTCAGCTGGCGTCCTACGTCGCGGCGAAGTCGGGTGTCGTCGGGCTCACCAAGGTGCTCGCTCGCGAGTTCGGCCGGCGCGGCATCACCGTCAACACGATCCCGCCGGGCTTCATCGACACCCCGATGCTGCGGGACGCCGAGAACAACGGTCTCATGAAGGTCGAGGAGCAGACGGCCGGCACCCCGGTCGGCCGGATCGGCCGTCCCGAGGACATCGCCGCGGTCTGCGGCTTCCTCGTCAGCGAGGAAGCCGGCTACGTCACCGGCCAGATCGTCAACGTCAACGGCGGGCGGATTTCCTGACGACCGCGGAGTGACCGGCACTGTCGGCGCCACGAGGGCAGGGTACGGATTGCGGACGGAACGGCCCAGATTGCAACGCCGCGTGATCCTTCGCAGTGCTCTGACCTGTTCCGCGAAATTTGGAACTCGGGTTCACCCTCCCGGTTCCCGGAGGTTCCCGGACCAGGCGCCGAGCGAAGCGGACGCCGTTGACGTCGTCCTGCCGAGGCTGAGGTGGGACCGCGCACACAGCCCGGACACCGACAACGGAGTACCGTCCGGCTCAAGTATTTAAGACTGGGGTGTCCGGTCGAACGTCTGATGAGGATGAGAGCGCCCGTGAGCGGCGTTGTGGTTCGGTTCCGCCAGTTCGAGGTCGTCTACTTCCCCGCGGGGGAACCCGTCCGGGCAGGCGATCCGATCATGAACTTCGATGAGCTGGAAGACCGTCTACTCGCCGAGCATCCGCGCATGCGCCGCATCCTGTTCCCGATCTCCACGACCGGTCGGCGCCTCGGCCTGTACTACCTCCACTGGAGCGACGGAAGCGATCTTCGGGTGCTCGACGAGATGGTCGTCGGCGGTATCGCGGACGAATCCGACTTCGCGGGTGCCGTGGTCGGCGAGGCGCGCGGCATCTGGCACCTGGCCTGCGGCGCGGACGRCACCTGGCACCCGGTCTGCGGGGCACAGCTGCGCGTCGTCTGTCTGGAACCAGTGCTATTCACGCTACTGAGAGGCAACGACCGCTCGGAACTCTCGAAGCATCGGTACCACTCCCGATGCGTCGCCTGCGGCGGGCCGATCTCCGCGCGCCCCTTGGAGTACATCGACGAGGCCCGCTACCGGTCGGAAGCGGCCGGGATCGACCGGCCTCCGGCAGCCTGATCCGAACGTGTGACTGCCAACGTGGCTGCCAGAAACGATCAAAGGTCAACAGGACTGATCCACGCCAGCATTGTTGATGCGATGAAGGGGCGGGGCCTCCGCTCCTGGTGACTCCCCGGGGTCGGGGTAGGTCCCTCGGGGTTGCTCACGTCTACGGACGTCCACTGATATCCACCAGGTCGGCGCGACTTGGGCTTCAGCGCCGTTCCGCGTCCGCCGGCGTCCACCGGCTCGAGTACAGCGATGGGTACACGGTCGCCGGGCTCGATGGGAGTCAAGGGGCAAGCAGTCTGGGCCCTGATCTGGCCCGGCTCGAACGGGCTGATCCCCCGGTAAGCGGGGGTGGCGCCCACCGACCGACGCAGGTCCACGATCATCCTATGGGGGCCACCGAATGGTGGTCACGGAGGGTCGAACAAGCTGATGGGCACCGCGTCCTCTATCTCGATGGCTGGTCTTCGGGACCTATGCGAAGCTCGAATCGTGGTGGCCAAGGTCTTCGCCTGGACGGACTGCACGACGCGCTTCGTCATGGCGTCGTCATCGTGGTCCGACGTGGCTCGTGCAGCGCGCGCGGCTGGCTTCGGGGGTGTCAAGGCCGGTGACGTCACCACACGCGTGTCGGATGACGAGCGTCGGGCGGCCGAGGGTCAGCCGGGCGTCCTGCTGGCGCGATGGGAGTGCAACGGAGCGACCGGCGAGTGGGAATCTCCTTGTCCGGAAAGGCTCCGACCGCCGTTCTGAGCCTCTGGACGGTGTGCCGGCCGAACTGCACTGAAGAACCTCGCACGAGACCGAACAGTGTGGGGCGGGGCCAACGACCGAGCCCACGGATAGACCGGAAGATTATGAGATCATCGAACGCTTGTCCGTGGACGTCCACCGACATCCATTTGCGTAAGTCACACGCGGTCCGAATTCCGCGGGCCTCCACGCTCGTCCGTCGTGGTCCGCCGGTTTGGCTGCCAATCTGGCTGCCGGGCGCTCCCGTGCGTCGGGCCTCAGCAGAACGACTCGAAGCCCAGAAGCTGTTCGTCGCCACGGCGCCACACCACAGCCGCATAGGTGAGATCTTGGTCGTCGCCCCGCGCGCCGTACTGACCCGGAACCTCGAAATGGTGCCGCATCTGCTCCCAACGACGCGCCGTGTCATCCCGGGTGAGCCATTGCAAGGGGCGGCCGAAACCATGGAGCAGGACTACCCGCGCATCGACCAGGCGCCGCTCCACCTCGTCGACATCGGCCCACTGACCGGCGGCATAGCGCCACTCCCGCCCCGCGTCATCCCACAGCCGGTCGCCAAGCACCCGGTTCCGCGGTAGTCGCTTTCCCACCAGCCCACAGTGGCACAAACCTCCCGAGCCCGCCAATGGGAAGGGACGCGATCCTCGCCCGGCTGTACCGGCAGCGCTTCGGAAGCACCTCGACCGTGCCCGCGCCGGACAGGGCCGGCTCTACCCGCACCCGGACGGTGAGTCCACGTTCGCCTGCGACATGGGCGACAGTCGGTACTGCTGCCCCTGGTGCGACACCATCGAATGGCCCAACGGCAACCCACCAGACGTGGCCTGATGTCGCGCACAAGAGGCGGCGTGGCCCCAGGGAAGATGCGATCTACAAGGACAGCTCCGGCCGCTGGCGGGCGACCGTTGACCTCGGGTGGAAAGGCGGAAAGCGGCAGCGGAAATACCTCTCGGGCAGGACCCGGACGGAGGTCGCGGAGAAGCTGCGGGCACTGCGCCGGGAGCAGGAAGAATGAGCGCGTGACGTGACGCGGAGGCGGCGGCACGCGAAAATCTCCTGCAGGACCGCCCCGGTCCGGCCGTGCCTCTCACGACATGGCRGGAACCGGGGCGGTCTTCTGGCGGGACCGCGGAGTGTCAGGCGGGCTCCACGATCATCCAGGCGACGGTCGACGCGTCGGACGAGGAAGCCGATGTGATCGTGAAGCTCGTTCCCGCTGTTCTCGCGGAGACAGCCATCGGCTGGGGCGTRCCGACCCCGGACAGGTTCTGTGGCATCAGGAAGATCCGGCTGTTCGCGGTGACAGCACTCGTGGAGACCGTGGCCGAGCCGCTGGACAACGTGGCGGCACCGAGGCACGCGTTGGTCCCTTCCTTGACCAGCAGCCCGTTTCCGGCATTACCTACGATCAGATCGCCATCCGTCTGGAAGGTCACATTGGCGGCGAGGTTTCCGCTCCCGTCCCGCTGGAGTGTCACGTCCTCGGCCACGCCGAAATCGATGCCGTCCTTGGCGGCCCCCAAGCGCAGGCGTTCGGTGTCGTCCTCGCTTCGGATCATGGTCGCGAATCCATTGATGTTCACGTAGGACCCGCCGCTGCCCGAGTCGATGATCATCTCACCACCGGTGCCGGCCGTACCGTTGTTGAGCCACTGGTTCGCGCTGATGGCCCCTTCCAACGTCGATTCGAGGCGCCCGAAGTACACCGCCTGCGACGTCGTCCCGAACAGGGAAAGCCCGTTGTACAGACGCATTTCTCCCGCGGACGTGACGCTGCCGGACGCGGGTCGGCCGAGCGTGACCGTCACATTCGTCGCACTGGCCGTCGCGGCAGCCGACATGGTGGCCTGAGTGGGGGACACGACAGCCGCGATCGTCGTGGCGGCCGGGATGCCGGTACCGCTGATGGAGAGACCCACGTCGTCGGCCCGGAACCCCACGCTCCCCGACGAGACGGTCGTCGAGCCGTTGGTCGTCGTGAAGTCGGCGAACACCTGGCGGCGCCCCACAGAGAGTGTGGCAAGCGCGAGGAGGTCCTTTCTGAATTCAAATGGCGTTCCACCCGTCGCGTCCACGAACGGCGCGTTCGTCGACTCGTCCAGGCCCAGCAAGTAGTAGCCGCCAAGGCCGTCGTCGCGGTCTACGATCACCTCGTTGGTGTGGACGGTCGGATTGAATGCGTTGCCCTGGGCATCGATCATCGCACGCGTCGACAGCCATTTGGTCCGCTGGCTCATCGCCCGGTAGAACGTCCCCTGGTCACATCCCACGCTACTCGCATAGGAAATCAGGTTGGACACCTTGATCAGCTGCGCCGAATCAAYGGAGCCGTGATGGAAGAGGACGACGATGCTGCGGTTCGCCACAGCCTCGTCGATGTACCCCTTGATGTCCGACTCGGACGGAGCAAGGATGTCTATCCCCGGGACGTTGAACGGATCCGGTGCGTTTCGGCTGACGACGCCCCGGCTGCACCGGAAGTACTCGTGCCGACGGCTGACTATTTCTTTTACCCGGTCGTTCGCCGAYCCGCCCGGATAGGAGCCCGTCTTGGCCGAGAAGCCGAATTTCGTTTGAATCTCGCCGATGGCGGCGCCAAGCAGGAGGTCGAGCGCCGCTGGACCATGAACCACATAGTAGTTCGCAAGATCTTCATGGTTCTTGCCATGCGTGGCGATCTCGTGGCCGGCGGCGACGATGGCTTCGACCTGAGACGTCGTGATGTAAGCGTCCCCGTATACAGGGGATGTCCCGGCCTGGTCCACCCAGTCGACCGACAGGAAGAGGGTTCCCGTGATCCCGTTGGAGGCGAGCAGGGAGAAGTATCCCGCCTGGGTGTCGTAGCCGTCGTCGCCAGCCCAGACCACGAATGGTCCAGGCACCTCAGGCGTCAGGCTGACTGGACCGACGTCGAACTGCATGTGATTCCCCCAAAAATGCGCCGTCGTATGCGCTTTTCGTGAACATGGACCCATGCCGCCATGACCAATGGCAATGTCCCCCCGTCCCGGGTTTTCCTGGATGCCCTTGGTTGACCTGGATGCCCTTGGTTGGCAAGGGGAGGATGGTCCGGGCGGTGGTGCCGACACGGCGGGGCGCGGGCGCGGTGGACGTAGCGGTAGCGGGTGTCCCAGTCGCCAGGCGGTGGCGAAGCCGAGGCCGGCGTCGGGGGGGTTCGGAGCGTCCGGCGACGTGGGGATGTCGTACACGCGGGCGGTGGTCAGGTCGTGGACCGGGCCGAGCAGCCCTTCGGAGCTCAAGATCATTCGGCGAGGTTCCTGCGTCCGTGGACATGACGGGCGGGTCAGGGCGAGGCCGATGCGCTGGCCATAGGTGGGTGTACCCGGCGCCGCACGCATGATGGGGCCTGTTTCCGCCCGTCGTCCTGGCCTTGGGACGGCGGGCGGTGGAGGCCACGGGCCGATGAGGCGGAGGACCATGACCTTCAGGCCCACTCTCGGGGCGCTGGCCGCGATCCGTCCCGATCTCGGCTCCGAGCAGATCAAGGTGCCCACCGGGGGTGAGAGACGGAAGATGACGATGATCCTCATCGGCCGGCCGCTCGCACCTGCACTCCTTGATCCGGAATGGGTGCGGCCCAGCCAGCCGGTCGAGTGCAGCCAGACCTCCTGGATCGTCGCTCGCAGCAGAGGTCACACGGCTGTCTCGACCTGCAGCTCCATGCATTACCTGGCATGTTCAGGCATACCTCTGGGCATCGACGCGATAAGTTCCACGTTGGGTAACTTCCTGGAACAGGCTGGAACATGAGGGACGGTGGTGGATCATGACAAATCCGACCGATCTCCCGTACCCGGTTCCGGAACCTCACGAGTGGGTCGACGAGCCTGATCATGAGACCGCGCGACTCCTCGATGAGGCCTTCGACGATCTTGCCGCCGGTCGGTCGGTGATCTGCCCGTCCGAAGCCTCGTTCGGCGCGCTGCTCGCCGAACTCGCCGCGGAACCGCACACGAAGGCGAGCTGACGGCCGCCGCGAGCAGATGACCGTACCGGCGCCGTCCGGACGTCGCGTCGATGCGGAAAGTGCGGGATCGGCCCATTGGGGTAGCGAGTGCCCACCTACGAGGCGGTCGCCCGGTTCTGGGCAGACTACCGCCGACTGCGACCCGAGCAGCGCGCCGCTTTTCTGCGTGCCCGGACGCTGTTCGTCGGCGGCCTCGCCGAGGGCGCGCTCCACCCGTCTCTGCGGGTGAAGGGTTTCAAACTGCGCCCAGGCGCCTTCGAGCTCTCGTGGACGCCGGACGGTCGGGCACTGTTCACCTACGGGTCGCCGCTGCCCGGCCACGGCACGGACCCACACGTGATCTGGCTGCGCGTCGGTACCCACGACATCTTCCGCGTCTGACCGGCAACAGCCTCCAGATCGGACCCCTCCCGCCCCCCACGGTACTTCTGCCGCTGTAAGCCACCCCAGCCCGCTCAGCCCCTCAGGCGACCACGGCAGCCAGGCCACCACAAGCTCACATTGCCGACCAGCAACTCTGCCATCCCCCGGGCGCTCCGGTCGGCCCCGATAATGTGCACAATTCGACGTTTTCAGCCCCTGGAAACGCGCAATTTACGCTAAAATCCGTGACGCCGGAAGGGGTCCATCGCCGTCCGGAGACGGCCACGAGGCGCATCCCCCAATAATGGGGACGCACATCACAATTAATTCGGCCTACCGTACCGAAGACGAAAAACAACGAACAGCCTTAAAAGCGGYCTATCCGGTTCCGCCATCGTCCGCTGACGTCCGCCAGAGTCCGTGGGCTTGACTGTACGAATGGCTGTACGTGCCGCACCGGGCCGGCGCACGTCWCAAGCTTGGGAAACCTGTGGGCTTCCGGTGCTGGCCAGGGCGGGCACGGTCCTCCCAGGTCGACGGCGGTCCWGTGCCCTCCGTGGACCACCGGTCTCTCCAGATGCCGACCGTTACTGCTGGCACGCGAATGGCATGGCCGGCGGGTCAACTGGCGTAGAGACTCGGCTCCGACCGTCTGCTCTTCCGTGCCACGGTGGCGCCTCTGCCACGCTCCGTCGCCGTTCGCTTCGCGCGTCGGACACGCTCCCCCATCCTCGCGGACGGCAGCGGACCCACGCGGACGAGACGGAACCTGGGACGATCAGGCRCCACCGGCCTCGTTCTGGTTACATATCTAGGCTGGCAAGATGGTCTGCGGTGCCCCCGCGCCACTCGACCAGGAAGAGAGTCGCGTCGTCGGTCGTGATCCCGCGCCGTTCCCGCATCAGCGCATGGGACAAGCCTCGCACCATCTCCCGCACACTTTTTCCCCGGATACTCTCAACAGAGTTGATCAGGCGTTCCTCACCGAACTGTTCTCCGCCGGTTTCATGCTCCTCGATGAGGCCATCGGTGAAGAACAGTACCCTGTCGCCGCGCCAGAGCATCTGCTCACTGATCTGCGGTATGTCACCACCGAAGCCGACCGGCAGGGTTCCCGGGCTCTCCAGCGCCCGGATGACCTGATGATCGCGTATTAGCAGTGCTTCTGGATGGCCTGCGTTGACCCACTGYAGGTGGCCTGTTCCGATATCCAGACGCATCATCTGCGCTGTGACGAAGTGGTCGGTGCCGAACTGCTTGTGGATGGCCGCGTCCATGAACATGTACAGCTCGGCAAGTCCTATATCGGCTCGTCTGGCGTGCCGGTAGGCGCCGATCGCGACCGTTGCCAGCACCGCCGCGTCCAGGCTGTGACCCATCGCGTCGATGACGGCTACGTGGAGGATGTCGTYGTTGAGTGCGTAGTCGAAGCTGTCGCCTGCGATGTCGTAGGCGGGTTCGAGGATGCCAGCTACCGCAACCTGGGGGGTGATCATAGTCAGCGGGGGCAGCAGTGACCATTGGATTTCTGCGGCCACGCTCATCGGTTTGTGGCGCCGGGCCTGGAAAAACTGGTCGGTGTAACTGCTCTTGGTGACCAGCATGTCGGCGACAAGGCCGGCGAGTCGCCGGAGCAACCGCCGGTCGTCATCGTCGACGGTGTCGAGAGTGAGGGCCAGCACCCCCACCTRGTCGCTACCGTCGAGCAGCGGCAGGAACATCCGTATGCCATCCGCTTGCGGCTGTTCGACGGTCTTCGCGCGGAGGAATGCGGTGCCGGCCGGGGAGTCGTCGATCGGCTCGGGCTTCCCAACCGTGAGGCCCCGTCCCGGAAGCGGCGTCAGCATCAGCTGCTCATAGTCCTGCAGAAGGATCGAGATGTCCCGCCCACCGATCCTGTTCATCTCTTCCGCCACCAGCGGGGCGATCAGCTGCGGCGGCATCTCATGGGCGCGGTCCAGCAGCACACCCAGCAGTCGTTCACCGAACCCCTCCGACCGATCCACCATGATCTTGTTGGATTTCCGTTCGTCTGCCGCCATGGCCACCCCATCTCGCCTGTCTGGCCGTTGATACCTGTGCGAGCCTCCCTGGGCGGTGTCAACCGGTCACGTCGACACCCCGCTTCACCCCTGGTCGACGGGAGGAGGGCGACGAAAGCCCTGGTAGGTGACGGCGGAGACGAGGGGGCTCGACCCCCCTAACCCCTACCTTGCGAAGTTGGTCACGTTCGTCCGCAACGTCCGTGTTCGTTCAGACAGGCCGGAATAGCAGTTCGTTCTCGTAGTTCCACACGGGATTTAGATTCGGGTTTGCGAATCGGCCGCAGACGGTCTCGCCGCTGGCAGGCTTGCGGGTCGGGTGGCCCGGGGAGCGCAGCGCCCTGGCGCTGCCTCCCGGCAGTGCACTGGCGTGCCCTCTGCTCGTTCTTCGGCTGCCCACCACGGATGCGGAGGTGACCACCACAGCCGCACCGGCCGCCGCCGGACGGATGTCACCACCAGCCAGGATGGCACCATCCTGGTCGACGGCGAGGGCCGGACGCTCTACCTGTTCGTGGCCGACCAGGGCTCCGCCTCCGTCTGCACAGGAGACTGCGCGACGGCCTGGCCACCTTTGATCGTGACCGAGAAGCCGAACGCCGGCACCGAGATCACGGCCGGCGAGATCGGCACGACCACCCGAGCGGCCGGCACGACGCAGGTGACCTACTACGGCCACCCGCGCTACTACTTCGCCGAGGACACCGCCCCGACGCGGTGATGGGCCAGGGAATCGACAGGTTCGGCGGCGAATGGTTCGTGGTCGGACCCGACGGCGACCAGATCGAAGGCCGACCTCCCCCCAAGGCCTCTGCCTGGGCGTCCGGCGGGTCCAGGAGTCGGTCCGCGGCAGCCTGGGCGGCACGGCGGCCGAGTCCAGTCCATCTTCGCCTGCACCCGAGGTGGTGAGACCGGCCAGCCACCGCCTCGGCCCGCCAGGCACCAGTCGTGACCCGCGAGGACGTGGTCCGGTCCGCGCGGGTGCGAAGGTCCGCCGCGGGTGCGGAAGGTCCGCCGCGGGAGCCRCTCCCCGTCCATTCAGGTGCCGGTATAGACGCGCAGTGCGGCTAGAGCGGTATAAAGCGCTGTCAGCTGTCCCAACGGCGAAGGAGCGGCGCATGAGCATCGACGGACGCTGGGAACTTGTTCTTTCATCACCGATCGGGGAACAGAAAGGTGAACTTACGATCAAGACCACCGACTCCGGATTCACGGGTTCCATGATTCAGGACGGCATGACGCTCGAGATCACCGACGGTCGTGTCGACGGTGACAAGCTCGCCTGGTCGGTCGCGGTCACCTCTCCGATGAAGCTCACCCTCAAATCGACGGCTACCGTAAGCGGCGACACGATGACGGGTAAGGCGAAGCCCGGCATCATGCCCGGGATGCCCTTCACGGGCACCCGCGTGGGCTGAGCTCTCCCAGGGGGTGCACGGTGATACCAACGACCCAAGCTTGATTGCGGGCTGAGAGTCGTTCCGGGTGGTCGCCACAGCGGTGCGGCTCGCGGCGRCAAAAACGACAGATCGCGGGCCTGGACCGGCAGTCCGGCCGTCCCACCGCCACCGGGCGGACGGCACGGCCGGCCGGCCCGCGACCTGCACCCGGGGCAGTCCCCGAGCCGACGGTCCCCGCAAACAACATCAATGTTGCCCTACGTATCAGCATCCAAAATGATTTATCCTGGTCGCAGGCCTTGAAATCACCATTCGCCCGGTCGCCACCCGGTCTTTGGCCAGGGGCGATGCTCAGTGACCACGCCGACCTCATACGTCGTCTACCGACTCGACGATGTGACCCCCTCCTTCACCTCCGCCGCCTGACATGTTTGCCTTCGTGTCAGGCGTGTCGTGTCACGCGCTGTCGAGTCGATACAGTTCGATCGCCAGCGCGGAGCGCGGAGATACACGAAAGGCGCCTGGCTCGACTCCCGTCGACTCGTGGCCGTGGACGGCGTCCACCTCGACACCGCGGACACCCCGAGGACGCCGAGAACGCCGAGGTGTACGGCCGTTTCAGTAACGGACCGAAGACCRCCGCCTTTCCCAAGGTGCACGTCGTCACGCTGGYCGAATGCGGCACCCACGCGGTCTTCGCCACCGCCATCGGCGCCTGCACCAGCGACGAACGGTCACTCGCGGCCATCCGCTCGACGCGGCAAGCGGAAGGTGGACCTGGACGCTGGCACCCTGGGTTCTCTGCTCGCTTATGGGCCGCGGGAGGACGCCGACCAGGAAGCGATGGGCGAGGCCTGGGAGAACGGCACCCTGCCCGACCAGCACGGCCGGCCCGTCGTGCTCTCCGGCCTGATGTTCACCCGGCCGGACGGACAGCACCTGGATCCGGCCTACGTCTCCCGGCACATGCAGGTCATCGCCCGCCGTGTCGGGCTGTGCTGCGCGGTCGTGTCCGCGGCGTCGGCCGGCACGGCAGTGGTCACGGTCGGACGGCGCCACATCGCGCCCGAGGGCACCTGGATGGTCTACCGGGACCGAGATCCCATCGGCGCAGTGACGGTAACCAAGTGCATCTGGCGCCGAGGATCAGGAGCGACGCTGACCCTGGCCGAACCGTTGACATTCAACCTGCGACCCAAGGACGAACTGGGGCAGCGGGTGCTCTCCCGCCGCCGGCTGCACGATCTGCGGCATTCCAGCGCGTCAATCCAACTGGATGCGGGAGTGGACCTTGCGCTGATCAGCAAGCGACACGGGCACAGCTCCACCGCAATCACCAGTGATCTGTACGTGCACCTGCTGTGCTCTGCCAGGCAACGCGCGGCCGAAGCGGTGGCGTCTGCAGTTCCCCGCGCGAGTCGTGTGCCCACATCGCGCCCACAACTGC
Organism: Parafrankia colletiae; assembly: GCF_001854655.1. Classification (GTDB taxonomy): domain Bacteria; phylum Actinomycetota; class Actinomycetes; order Frankiales; family Frankiaceae; genus Parafrankia; species Parafrankia colletiae. The sequence goes on from NZ_MBLM01000130.1 coordinate 44,749, forward strand.
CGAATGAGGAGTCCGCAGAGTTCTCTGAATCATGAGAAACCCCAGGTTGATACGGGTGCGCCGCCAGGGACTTGAACCCCGAACCCGCGGATTAAGAGTCCGCTGCTCTGCCAATTGAGCTAGCGGCGCCTGCCCCCGCGTCTCCGCGGCGACGAGGACAACCATACCAGCTCTGCGAGGTACCTGACGCGCGGGGTGGTGGCCGGTTCCTGCTGATCATCCGGGGCTGGAAGTGCTCGGCACCAGATGATCAGCAGGCATGGATCGGGGGCGCTTGCCCGGCTCCGACCGCCCGGCCACCGGCGGCGGCGCGCTGCTATTCGCAGGCCACGCCGTCGTCGTCACCGTCGAGCTGGTACGGGTCGGAGCCCCGCACCTCGATCGGGCCCCGCACGTACTTGGGCCCGTTGCCGCTGCCGCCTTCGCAGTCATAGTCGGAGGCGTTCGGGTCCAGGCAGGCCCCCGAGTAGGAGGGGTGGCACGCCGAGGTGGCCGGCTGCTGCGGCGGGGCGGCGGGCGGAGGCGGCGGGGCGGCTGCCCTGGTCACCGGTGCGGTGGGTGTCGGCCCGGCGGGCTGCTGAGCGGCGGGCGGCGGCGCGGCCGGCGGCTGGCCGCCTCGAGCGGGGGCTGGTGCCGGAGCACCAGGGCCGGCGGCTCCAGCCTGGGCCCCGGCCCGGGCTTCCGTCCCGCCGCCTGACCCTGGCCTTCCGGCGATGCCGGTTGCTGCCCGCGCCGCAGGTCCCGTCGATGGGGCGAGCGGTGGCGAGGTTGCGGGTGACGATGACGCCGGTGGTGTGGTCGCGGTCGTGGCCGGTGGCGTGGTCGTGGCCGGTGAGGTGGCTGTGGCCGGAACGCGGGCGGGTGTGGTGCTGGGTAGCCCGGCTGCGGCGCCGGCGAGGCGGCTGGCGTCCTGCGCGCCGGTGGAGTCCTCGTTCTGGCAGGCGGCGATCAACAGCATGGCGAGGGCGGCGCTGGCCCCGAGGAGGCGGCCGCGGGCGGCGCCGCGGCTTGGCGCCGCCGGGCGACGACGCAGGTTGCGGAGTCCGCCGGGTCCCGATGCGCGAGGCTTTCCGCAGCGTGGTCCGGGTACTTCCCCGTGGGACGTCGTTGCGGGTGCCACACCGATCGGCGGTTCCGGGTTGTACGTCGCCCGGCTGGTTCTGGGCATGACCGAATCGGTCACTTCTGTATCTCCCCCCGAACTTTCTGTGACCGGGTCAGCGTAGGTATCTCGTCCGGCTTCAACCCGAAATGGTTTCCACGTTGCTGGAACTGCGTCTCATTACAGTGACTTTGATGGCCCGCGATGGCTTTGGTGGCCCGCATTTGTCGGATACGTGCGCTTCCACTGAGGGGCCGGGCCCCGAGCGGACCGACGCGTGGAGGCGGGCGGGCAGGCCGCGGACGTCCGGACTCCACGCACACTCGTCGTGCGTCCACGCCTGGCGGGTGGGTGGGTGGGTGGGTGGGGCCACTCGGGTGGCACGGTGGTCGGGGCCGCCTGGTTTCGGCCCCGACCACCAGCCGGACCGTGCGCTCAGGCAAGGTCCCAGCCGCGCCGGCGTAGACGACACCCGCGCCGATCCCGCCTCGGTGGGCGCGCGGTCTCGGTGCCTGGCGATGCGCGCCGCGGCGGGATGTCGACGTTCGGCCAGACGTTCGGCCAGACGTTCGGATCAGGGGGAACAGCGGAGCGTCAGCGGGAGCCCTGGGTGAGGGCGACCGAGTCGGGCACTCGGACGGCTTCGGGAACGGTGAGCGGGATGATGCCCTGGATCTGGCCGATCACGTAGTGGGCCGACATCATCGCGCCTTCCTGCCAGCCGGGCAGTGGGGAGCTCTGGTCGCCCAGCACGTAGAAGCGCCCGTCCCCCTCGGGCTGGAGAAGCTGCTTGTAGGCCACCATGTGCGCGGGGTCCCCCGAGTCCCAGCCGGCCCAGCCGCCGAGCTGGTATGGCACCTTCTGCCAGGCGACGGTGACGCCCTTCGCGGTGGGAACGACGCTCTCGTCGGCGAACCTCGGGTGCAGGTCCGCCGCACCGGCGCGCGCCTGCGCCAGGCGCTCCGACGGTGAGAGGTCGCCGAACTTCGCGGCCACGTCGGTGAAGTTGTAGGCGCCGGTGACGGTTCCCGTCGTGGAGAAGTAGTCGTTGCTGGGGTACCAGACCTGGGTGATCGGGTGGTTCGTCCAGCTGATCCCGCCGTAGATCTGGTCGGTGTCGTTCTCCCAGAAGCGCTCCTCGGCCTGCCAGCCGACCTTGCAGGTGTTCGCGAACTCGACGGCATTGATCGCGTCCTTGAACCCGGACGAGAAGTTCGCCGGAATTCCCCGGAGTACCGGCAGGGGAATACTGCTGACGCAGTAGTCGGCGACCAGCGTCCGTGATTCGCCGCCGCGCACGTGTTCGACGGCCACTCCCCCGTCTATCAGACGAATCTCGGTGACCTCGGAGTTCAGCTCGACAATGTCGCCGAACTTCTTGCTCAGTTCCCGTTCGAAGGCGGTCACGATCTGGTCCATGCCGCCGACCGGCTGGAACATCGTGGCCTGCCACAGATAGTCCACCGGCTGGTAGAAGCTGTGGCGCCAGAAACCCGATTCCAGCAGGTCCGACAGGGGGATCGGCGGTGCTGGGCGGGGGAAGTCGTGCACGTTGGGATCCTCGACGTACCCGGAGCGGGTTGAGCCTTCGTAGCTGTGGTCCTCTGCCAGCTGGCCGAAGACCCGCAGCAGATCCAGCAGCTCTCCGGTCACGGCGTCCCGTTGCACGAGGGTTTCGGCGAGCATGGCCGCGATGTGCCCGCGGGTGTCGTTGGCGACCTGCCGGTTCCGCCAGCGGACGACCCTGCCGTCGGCGAGATGAATGACGTTCGCCGTGGTTTCCTTGATGTACGGCTCGAGGGCGACGCCGAGCGCCTTGCAGTAGTCGAGTACCCGGCGGTGATGGTGCGGGATGCGGCCGGGGCCAAGGTTCAGGTAGAGCCCTTCGTCGAAGGAGCATTCGTGGGTGGTGACCGGCTCCCCGCTCGGCCCGAGCTCGCGGAGCACGTCGCCGTTGCGGGCCGTGCGGTTGCGGCCGCCGGCGCGGTCCGAGGCCTCCAGCACGGTGCACCGGTAGCCCAGCTTGCTGAGTTCGTAGGCCGCGGTGAGCCCGGCGACCCCGGCGCCGAGGATCGCGACGGTGGCACCCGCGCGGGGCGCCGGGGGCTGCTCGAACGAGCCCGACCAGCCTGTCGCTTCCGGCCCGCCCTGGCCGATCATCGCCTCGCGCAGTGCGTCGGCGGCGGTTCGCGCGGTCATGAGGGTCGTCCACGGTTGGCGTCGCGCATGCTTAACCACCTTTTCTTCTGTGGCGTGCGGATGTCGAATGTCTGGACTTCGACGTCCCGGAGCTGAGGTCTGGTCCGGTCCGCGGTCGCGGCCGGAAAGGCCCCGTCCCGGACCGAGACAGTCCGGGACGGGGCTCAGGTGTTACTCGGGGGTCACTCGGTGAAGTTCAGGTCGATGACCTGGTAGAAGGCCTTGGAGGTGTCGGCGACCTCCCAGACTCCGAGCAGTACGTGATATCCCTGCCGCTGCGGCAGCATGATGGTGTGCCGAGTCGGGTCCGCCGGTATGAGGTCGCCGGCCGACCAGTAGGGCTGCCCGCTGTTCTGGACCTGCTGGATGGGTTGCGACTCGAACTGGGCGCGGCTGAGCGGGGCCTTCGGGTCCCAGCCGTCCCGGGTGATGAAGTAGTTCCAGCGCCGTGTCTTGTGTGGGGCGTGGAAACCCCAGGTCACGGTGAGCTGCTGACCGGACTGGACGGAGTGCTTCTGCCAGTCGGATCCCGGTCTGTCCAGTTCGGCGGCGTAGTCCTGGCCGGCGCTGGCGATCTTCCCGTCGGCGGGCGGGGTGTCGTTGTAGACGTCGTCCGGCGCGTACGGGTCTTTCAGCCCGGACTGCGTCGCCGGGAAGAACTTCCCGGCTTCGAGGCCGGCGGACTGCCATTCCTCGAGATAAATGCTCGCACGGGAGGCGGGGTCGGAAACGAGGCCGTGGCGCGACGCCACTCTGCTCTGGGTCATAACGCAACGGTAGCGCCACACCTCCTGGTTTGCATTCCCGAAAAATGGGGGAGGCCCGCGACTTCGACGATGATTCTTTGAATCCGGGAGGTCGTTTGCGAACTTTTTCGGCGAAAACCCTGGACCGGGACTGTCGCGGCCGGATCGGGTCACCGAGCCGTTCCGGATCGGGCCATCGGCCGCACGCGGAGGTTTCGACGGCCCGGGTCCGCGCCATTCCCCGGTGCATCGGCGAGGATGGCCGGGTGCAGCGGCAGTCCGGAGGTGCCGCGCAGAGCGGTGGGGAGTGGCRCCGACCCGGCCGCGCGGCCGGGTTGGTTCGGCTCCTCGGACGCCTGTCCAGGCTGGTCGGTACCGGTTTCGGAGTGTTCCGCCGGCGGGTCCGCGGGTCCCTGAACGGGGATCTGGCGTCCAGGCTCCGCGCGGCGGACCTGATCAACGGGGCGATGAATCTCGCCGCGCTCATCCTGATGATGTTCTTTCCGTTCGTGATCGCACTGGCAGCGGCGTCCCCGCTGCGCAGCGGGGGCGCGGCGGACATCGTGATCAGGCGCATGGGGCTGAACCACGAGGCGGCGATGGCTGTCGAGCGGCTGTTCGCCCCGCGGGGCGGAACGGTCGTCACCGGCTGGTCGGTGGTGGGCGTGCTCTGGCTGGTGCTGGGTGGGGTGAGCCTGGCCACGGCCGTCCAGGTGGTGTACATGCGTGTCTTTCAGTTCCCGGCGCCCGGACTGCGTGGCCTTCCCAGCCAGATCGGCTGGCTGTGCGGGTTGATTGTCCTTCTGGCTGTTTCGACGGCGCTCGGCGCCGTCCTGACCGGCACCGTAGCCGGGCAGATCTGCTATGGCCTGATAGCCACCGTGATGCTCGCGTTTTTCCTGTGGGGCGGGGTCCGGGTGCTCACGATGGGCCGGCTGGGCTGGCGGGACGCCTGGCCGACGGCTCTTTTCACGACGATCGGGCTGACCGGTCTCGGTATCGTCAGCCGCTTCGCGTTCTCCACGTCGATCGTCTCGAACGAGCGCACCTACGGCTCGATCGGCGTGGTGTTCACGATTCTGTCCTGGCTGATCGGTTTCGGCGTGGTCATGATCGGCGGGGCGGTCGTCGGTGGCTGGTACATCGAGTCCGGGATATCGGTCATGGACGTCGTGCGCAGATCTTCCGGTACCGGGCGGTCCGGAGGCGCGGGTCGGGCCGGTCGTGGGGACAGCGCAGGTCACACGGATCAGCAGGCGCGGCGCCGGTGAGGCCGGGCCCGGCCTTCTGGCGCGACCGGCGGGGTTCACCACTAGCATCGGCTGGTGAGCCCCACCGCCGCACGTGATCTTGTCGTGGACCGAGCCGGCCTGATGGAGTTCATCCGGCCCCGCCATCACGGGATCCTCGTCACCAGCCGGCGGGATGGACGGCCGCAGGTCTCCCCGGTGGTCATGGGGGTCGACGCGGCCGACGACATCGTGGTCTCGACCTACCCGGAGCGGGCGAAGGCGCGCAACGCGCGCCGGGACGAACGGGCGTCCGTCTGTGTCCTCTCGGAGAGCTTCAACGGCGAATGGGTGCAGGTCGACGGCACGGTCACGGTCGTGGATCAGCCCGAGGCGGTCGAAGAGCTGGTCGAGTACTACCGCTGCATCAGCGGCGAGCACCCGGACTGGGACGAGTACCGCGAGGCGATGCGCAGGCAGGGCAAGGTGCTGCTGCGGCTACGGATCGACCGCTGGGGCCCGATCAGCCGCGGCGGCTTCCCGCCCCGCCTCCTCAACGGCGCGACCTGACCCGTCAGCGGACGTCCCGGCCCGTCAGCGCGATGCCGAGGATGCAGATGTCGTCCTCACGCTCGGCAGGACCTGCGATCTCGGCCAGCAGGACGTCGCACAGTCCGTCGAGGGTGGAACGGGGTGAGGTGGGCGTCCCCGTCAGGACCCCGACGAGCTCCGAGGCGAGTCCCGCCAGGGGCATGCCGGGGGGCGCGACGGATGCGGTGGCCAGCAGCGAGGGCAGGTCCAGGGCGTCCGCGTCCGAAGCGCCGCTGCCGTCGGCGCCCGGGCCGTTCCCGTTGAGATGTGCCGCGGCACCGTTGGTGAGGGCGGCGGTGCCGGGCAGTCGGGCGGCGGTGCCGGACAGTCGGGCGGCGCTGGCGGCGGCGAGCGCGGCGAGCCGGGTCGAGATGGAGACGCCGCGCTGCTCGACGAGGCCGTCGGTGTAGAGGAGCAGGCCCGGGCCGGTCAGGGTGAGGCTGCTCTGACCGTAGTGGTGGTCGGAGAGCACCCCGAGCATCGGGCCGTGGACGTCTGACAGGTACCGCGGGCCGCCGTCGCTGCCGGCGAGATGCAGGGGCGGCGGGTGGCCGGCGCACGACCAGGTGAACCGGGCGGTGGCGGGGTCGAGGTGGGCGATCACCGCGGTCGCCAGGATCTCGCTGCCGCTGCGTGCGAGGTTGGCGGAGAGCTGGGTGGTGATCGCCGCCGGGGACAGCCCGTGCAGGGCGTAGGCCCGGGCCGAGTGGCTGAGCTCGGCCATCAGTGCGGTGGCGCGCAGGCCGTGGCCGCCGACGTCCCCGATGGCCAGGGCCAGGGTCCCGTCCGGGAGGACGGTGGCGTCGTACCAGTCGCCGCCGATGCCGACGTCCCGGCCGGCCGGCAGGTAGCGGGCGGCGAGCTGGACGCCGTCCACGCGCGGCAGCTGCGGCGGGAGGATCGCCCGCTGCAGGGTCTCGACCATGCACATCTGGCGCTCGTACCGGCGGGCCCGCTCGACGGCGCGCCCGTAGGCGGCCGCGATGGCGAGGAGGAACGAGCGGCAGGGCCCCTCGAACTTCCTGGGGTCGGGCCAGGAGAGCAGCAGCACGCCGAGGGTGCGGCCGTCAACGGTGATCGGCATGCTGGCGGTCGCGTCGATGCCGAGCGTCGCGAAGACCTCGGCGCGGTCCGGGTAGTCGCCGAGGTAGGTGTCCTTCGTGTCGTCGAAGCGGGCCCGCCCGGTCCGCATGACCTCGACGGCGGCGGCCGGGCCGTAGCCGTCGGGGCCGGCCCACAGCCGGTCGACGATCGCTGGGCGGGGCCAGGCGAGCACCCGGGTCCGCACGCCGGTGCGGTCGGGGGCGGAGGCCGGGGCGGGGGCGACGGTGTCGGCGTCGCCGACGTCCCAGTCGTCCTCGAACAGCACCATTCCGACGAACGCGGCGCCGAGGCGGGCGATGCTGCGGAACGCGACCTGGGCCACCTCCTCCACGGTGAGCGCCGTGCTCAGGCCCTCGGTGAAGTCGAGCAGTTCCAGTGACTGGGCGAGCCGTGACATCGACCCGTGCTCCTCGCAGGCCGAGCTGTCCGCGGGTGCACCGACGTCCGCGGGTGCACCGCCGTCGGTGCGCGCCGACCCGTCGCTGGCCGCGCGCCGCACCGGTTCCCTACGCCCCGCCCGGCCGGGCACCGGCGTGCCCGTGGGCGCCGGTGCCGGCGGTGGCAGCAGCGGCGCCTCCGGCGCGAGCACGCCGGCCCTCGCGGGCGGGCCGGCCGCCACCGTGTCCGGTGCCGGCGTCCTGCTGTGGTGGCTGCGGCCATGGCGAGGGCGGTGGCTGCCTCCCGGCTGTTCCATGTACTGGACCTCTCCGTGCACCAGATCCCGCGGGCGGCCCGACGCGGCATGCGCGGGCACCCGCCTGGCGGGACACGCTCTGATCAGAACCTCCGCATGGACCGGGCGGCGCAGCCTGGCCACCCCCGGCACGCCTCCTGGCGCACCCCCGGCCGGGCTCTCCTACGGGGAACGAGCGGGCGGTCGGTGTGATGCCACCCGCCACAAGAAACTCGTCACTGGACGAGGTTGACTCAGACCTGACCGTGACGCTGCCCGGGCATGGGCCGCCAGGTCTGTATACGCACGAGTCTGGTCTCAGACCGGTGTCAGGCCGGCAGCGCGGGCGGTCAGCTCCACCGAGTGGAGGCGCTGGCTGATCGTCGGCGCCTGGTGGGCGACGATCAGCTCGTCGGCGTCGGCGTGGGTCGCGAAGCGGTCGAGATAGTCCCGGACCGTGTCCGGAGTTCCGACCGCGCTGTAGCGCATCATGTGGGTGATCTGCTGCCCCTGTGGCGAGGCGAGGACCTCGTCGGCCTCGTCGTCGCCGAAGGTCCGGCCGCCGCCGAGGAGCCAGCCGACCCGCTGGCGCTGCGTGGTCCGCAGCTGATCCTGCGCGTCGTCGTCCGTGTCGGCGGCGATGACGCTCACGCCGGCGATCACATACGGCTGGTCGAGCTGCTCCGAGGGCTGGAACAGCCGGCGGTAGAGAGCCACYGCGTCCTGCAGTGCGTTCGGCGCGAAATGGGAGGCGAAGCCGTAGGGCAGCCCGAGGTGCGCGGCGAGCCGGGCGCCGAACAGCGACGACCCGAGGATGTACAGCGGGACGTCCGTCCCCTTGCCGGGAGTGGYGTCGACGCCCGGGACGAGGGAGCGGCCGGTGAGGTAACCGCGCAGCTCCTGGACGTCCTGCGGGAACCGCTCGGCGGATCGGTCGTCACGCCGCAGGGCGCGCATGGTCTGCCCGTCGCTGCCGGGAGCCCGTCCGAGGCCGAGGTCGATCCGCCCGGGGTGCAGGGTGGCCAGGGTCCCGAACTGCTCGGCGATGGTGAGCGGCGAGTGGTTCGGCAGCATGACGCCGCCGGCGCCGAGCCGGATGCTGYTCGTGCTGGCCGCCACGTGCGCGATGAGCACGCTCGTCGCCGACGACGCGATCCGCGGCATGTTGTGGTGCTCGGCGTACCAGATGCGCCGGTAGCCGAGCGCCTCTGCGCGGCGTGCCAGCTCGACGCTGCCTTCCAGGCTCTGCCGAGCCGACTCCTGCGCCCCGATGACCGCGAGGTCGAGGATCGAGAGCGGAACGGTCACGGCTCGATCCTGATCAGCCCCGCGGCCCGGGCGTCGTCCAGCCACTGGGGGTACTCCTCCAGCAGCAGGTCGAAGAACTCCTCGTCGCTGATCGCCTCGACGTCGTCCGGCTCGACGAAGTGCGCGTTGTCGACGGGCCGGCCGCGCAGGTCGTCGAGGCGGCGCAGGAAGTCGAACGGGCCTTCGCCGACGCCGAGGAACTTGTAGAAGATGTTCCGCTGTGACGCTGTGACCAGCTCTTCCTTCGCAGCGGTCCGGCTGTCCGGCGCGCCGTCGGTGACGAAGAGGACGTACACCGGCAGCCCGTCGGCCGGGAAGTGCTCGCGGACGAGCCGCATCGCCGCGGCGTAGTCAGTCCGGCCCATCCGGCGGCCGGCCCGCAGCCGGTCCACTCCCCCGGCGTAGTCGTCCATGCGCAGTTCACCCGCGTGGACGGCCCCGGTGTCGAAGATGAAGACGTCGATCGCGCCGTCGTCGTCGAACTGCGTCGCCAGCGCGAGGGCCCGCTCGGCGAGCCGCTGGACGACCCCCTTGGTGTACAGCGCCCGCATCGATCCGCTGTGGTCAACACACAGCGCAACCTTGGCCTGCTCGCCGTCCAGGGCCTGTTTCGCCAGCCGGGAACGAGCGTCTTTCACCAGGCTGAGCAGGCCCGGCGCACTGGCCTCGATCTTCGCCATCGATATCGGCATGCGCCCACGCTATCGGRCACCACCGGGAGCACCAGGTCATCGGGGATGCAGGGGGCCGGATCTCGCGGGCGTCAGGAAGCGGCTGACGCCCAGCCGAGGTGTGGGGCGACGGTGGTGGCGATGTCCTCCAGCAGCCGCAGGTTCTCCCGCAGCCCGAATGCCGGCGGCAGGAACGCGATCAGTTCTTCGGCGAGCGGGACGCTCGGGTCCGCCAGCAGCTGGTCGACGACGGCGGACGGGTCCCCGTGGTGGACGGGGCTCATGGTGAACCTGGCGGGCGGGGCCGCCGCGGGCGCCAGCGCCCCGCGCGGGCGGGAGGCCGCCGGTCCCTGGGTGCGCCGTTCCTCGTCGTAGGACGCGTAGAGGCGGGCGAGCTCGGGCGATGTCGCGGGCAGCACGGACCGGGCCACGGCCACCCGTGCGGGGGACGTCCTCGGGACTGCGGCGTAGGCGGCGTGGTAGGCCTCGATCGCCCGGGCGAGCTCGGCCCCGTAGTCGTCGATCTGCCCGCTGAGGATGGTGCTGAGCAGCAGCCGCAGGCCCTGGCTCCCGACCCGCTCGGCGGAGGCCACCGATCCGCCGCCGTACCAGATCCGCGCCGCGAGGGTGGGGCTGGTCGGACGGACGACCAGCTCGGTGCCGGCGGCCACCAGCCCGGCCGGGTCGCTCACCACACCGACCCGCTCGCCGCGGATCCCGCGCAGGAATCCGGCGAGCCGCGCCTGGGACTGGTCGCGCCCGTCGTTCGGATCCTGGCCGAAGACGGCGTCGAAGCCGCCCTGCCCGGTTCCGAGGCCGATCTGCAGACGTCCGCCGCTGAGCAGGTCGGCGGTGCCGGCGGCCTCGGCGAGCAGCACCGGGTCCTCGTAGCGGACGCCGATGATGGCCGTGCCGAGGCCGATGCGCTCGGTGTGCTGCGCGACGGCGGCGTGGAAGACCAGTGGGGAGGCCAGGTAGTTGTCGAAGTGGCGCTGGTAGACCCAGCCGGTGTCGTAGCCGAGCTGCTCGGCGACGCGGAACAGCTCGATGCCGTCGCGCAGCGCCTCGGCCGCGTGCCCGGTCGGGAAGGCGATCCGGGCGTTGAAGCCGAGCTTCGGGCGCCGCGGCGCCGACGGTTCCGCGGCACCAGCACCGGCGCTGGCGCTGGCACTCACGCTCGCGCTCGCGCTGGCTCCGACGGTGGCGACGGGCTGGGCAGCGGCTGTCAAGGGGTGCTCCTGTCGTTCCGGACTGTGCTGGTCGGCCCGCGGCGTTCGTCGCAGCCGCGTGGCGCGGACTCGTCCCGGGGCGAGGGGACCGGACCACCCGCGAGGGTGTGACCGACCCAGACGGTGTGCAGCTCGGCGTACCGTCCGGGCCGCGCGACGAGCTCGCCGTGCGGGCCGTTCTGGACCACCTGGCCGTGATCGAAGACCAGGATGCGGTCGGCGTGCTCGGCGGTGACCATGCGGTGCGCGATCGAGACCGTCGTCCGTCCGACGGTGAGCGCACCGAGCGCGTGCTGGACGCGGACGTCGGTAGCCGGGTCGACCCCGCTGGTCGCCTCGTCGAGGACGAGCAGGTCGGGGTCGACCAGGGCGGTGCGGGCGAGCGCGACGAGCTGCCGCTCGCCCGCGGAGAGCCGTGCGCCGCGCACGCCGACGCGGGTGTCGAGGCCGTCCGCCAGCGTCTCGATCCAGGCGCGCAGGCCAAGCGAGTCGACGATCTCGTCGAGTGCCCGCGCGTCGCCGCGCACGCCGGCCAGGATGTTGTCGGCGATGCTGGCGTCGAACAGGAACGGGTCCTGCGGGACGATGGCGACCCGGCGCTGGAACGACAGGTCGGAGACCTGGCCGATCGGCACGCCGCCGAGCAGGACCCGGCCCTGGCGCGCCGCGAGCTGGCGGGTGAGCAGCCGGGCGAACGTGCTCTTCCCGGATCCGGTCTCACCCACGACGGCGACATGCTCGCCCGGGTCGATGCCGATGGTGAGGTCCCGCAGCGCGGGCGGGTTGTCGCCGTAGGCGACCGAGACGTCGTGCAGGTCGACGGCGATCGGGCCGGGCGGGAGCTCGCGGGCAGCCGGCCCGGCGACCACCCCCGACGGTGTCGCCAGCACCTCCATCGCGCGCCGCCAGCCGGCGACGGCGTTCTGAACCTCGCCGAGCATCTGGACGAGCTGTTGCAGCGGCCGGACGAAGAAGGTGACCAGCAGCAGCATCGCGACGAGCTCGCCGGCCGACAGGTGCAGCGCCGGCTCCCACCGGGCGTGGTCGGTCGACCAGCGGACGCCCGCGACGACGATGAACGCGGTGATGAACGAGATCGCCACCTCGCCCAGCGCTGTGTTGGTGTGCAGCGGTACGAGGGTGTGGCGCTGGGCGGCGGCCGTCTCCTCGACCGCGGCGTCCATGGCGGCGCGGCTGCGCCGTTCGGTGCCGGTCGAGCGGACGACGCCGATCCCGGTGACGGCCTCGCCGATCACCGACTGCATCGCCGAGACCCGCTCGCGCACGACGGTGAAGCGGCGCCCGACGACCGCCTGGATGCGGCGCATGACCACGAGCAGGAGCGTCGCCGCGGCGAGGGCGGGCAGCGCCAGCTGCCAGGAGTAGGCGGTGATGAGCAGCGCCGCGATGACCATCTGCGCGGCGTTGACCAGCAGCAGGACGCCCCCGTTCTGGACGAAGGTGGTGACCGCGTCGAGGTCGCTGGTGAGGCGGCTGACCAGGTCGGCACTGGGGAGCCGGCCGAACCGCTCGAACTGGATCTCGTGGATGCGGGCGACGCCGTCCGCGCGCAGCTGGGCGAGCGCGGTCTCGGTGCGCCGGAAGATCCGCCGGTTGAGCCACCAGGACGCCAGCGCCGCGAGGACGGTTCCCGCGGCGCCGATCCCGACGGCGCGCAGGACGACGTCCGCGGTGCCGGGGTGCGGGTGGAGCAGTCCGTGGTCGAGCGCGTACTGGACGGTGAGCGGCGTGACGATGCGCCCCGCACCGGCGACCAGCGCAAGCAGGGCGGTGAGCGTCAGTCCGCTGGTCAGGACAGGGGTGGTGGTGCGCAGCAGCCGCAGCAGCTCGCCCGCCCGCGCCGGGCCGAGGTCCGCGAGGCCCTCCCCCACGCCGCGCTCACTCATCGCCCGCGCCCTGGTGTCCGTAGGCGCGCAGGATCCGTCGGTAGTCGGGTTCGGCGGCCAGCAGTTCGGCGTGGGTGCCGACGGCGGCGATCCGACCGGCGCGCAGGAACGCGACCCGGTCGGCGACCAGGACGGAGCTGGGACGCCCGCCGACGATGAGCACCGACACCCGTCCCCGCAGCCGGGCGAGCGCGGCGAGGACGTCACGCTCGACGGCCGGGTCGAGTGCGGAGGTGGCGTCGTCGAGCAGCAGCGCGCCCGGCTCGCGCACCAGCGCCCGTGCCAGGCACAGCCGCTGCCGCTGGCCGCCGGAGAGCCGGGCGCCCCGCTCGCCGACGCGGGTGTCCAGACCGTCGGGCAGAGCGCGGACGACCTCGTCGGCGCCCGCGGCGCCGAGCGCGCTCCAGAGCTCGGCGTCCGTGTAGGCACGGTGCTCGCGGGGGTGCCCGTCCAGCTGGAGGTTCTCCCGCACGCTGCCGCTGAACAGCCAGGGTGTCTGCGAGACGATGCCGAGGTGCGCGGCGAGCTGCCCGCGGGCGAGCTCGGGGGCGGGTACTCCCCCGACCTCGACGACGCCGTCGGACGGGTCGGTCTGGCGGCCGAGCAGGTCGACGAGGGTGCTCTTGCCGGAGCCGGTCGCACCGACCAGCGCGACGATCTCCCCGGGTCGGATCTCCAGATCCGCGCCGGCCAGCAGGCGGGTCCCGCCGATCACCAGCCCGACGCCGCGGGCCCGCAGCCCCAGCCCGGCCGGGCCGGCGTTGCCGGCAACGGCCGTGCCAACGGCAACGGCAACGGCGCCGCCGCCGGCATCCTCGGCCAGCGCCCGGTCGCCGTAGGACGTTGTCTCGGCGGAGTCGAGGACGGCGGCGATCCGGGTCCGCCCGGCGGTGGAGACCGGCATCATGCCCAGGAAGCGGCTGATGACGTTGAGCGGAATGGAGATCGTGAGCAGCAGGTAGACGACCTCCACCAGCACCCCGACACTCATGTCGCCGGACTCGACCTGCCGTGCCCCGACGGCGAAGACGCTGAGCACCGCCGCGGTCGGCAGCAGCTCGATGACCGGGTCGAACGCCGAGCTGACGACGCCCATGGAGACGTTGGCGTCCCGCAGGCCGCGCGCGGCGGCGCCGACCCGTCCGCGCTCCCGGTCGGCGAGGCCGAGGGTCCGGACGACCTGGCCGCCCTCGATGCTCTCCAGTGCGAGCGCACCGAACCGGCCGCGGCTTTCCTGGGCGGCGCGTGCCCGGGGCCCGAGCAGGCGCTGGTAGAGCAGGTTGAGGCCGAAGACGGCCGCGACGAGTCCGAGACCGATCAGGCCGAGGACGGTGGCGTGCAGGAACATCTGAATGATCGCGACGATGAGCATCGTCGCCATTCCCAGCGCGAAATAGAAGAAGATCATCGGAAGCCACAGCGCGTCCACGTCCGCGACCGCGGTCGACAGCAGCTGCCCGGGCGGGTGCCGCCGGTGCCAGGCCAGGCTGAGGTCCAGGTAGCGGTGGACGACGGCCCGCCGGGCGTCCGCCTGCGAGCCGTGCTGCACGAGCCCGGTGGCGATACCCCGGACCATGATCGTCAACCAGCGCAGGGTGGAGACGCCGAGGATCGCCCCGGCCGCGATCCACCAGGTGGCGCGGCCGACATGGTTCCCCGCGAGGGCGGGGACGATCAGGTGATCGGTGGACCAGCCGATCGCGGCCGCACCGAAGATCATGGTGATGCCGTTGACGATTCCGGTGACGGTGGCGACCAGGGCCGGCGCCGGGTGGGCGAGGGACCCGTCCACCATGGTGCGCAGCCCTGGCCAGACCGTCGCCTCCCCCGGCCGGACGCGCAGGGCGCCCGCCGGCAGGTCAGACATCCAGCGGCACGCCGGCTCCAGCCGACAGGGCGGCGCTGCGCTGGCCGGGAATGGCCTCGATCAGCTCGCGCGTGTAGTCGCTCTCCGGCGAGCCGAAGACCTCCGCGACGGAACCCGACTCGACGGCCCGGCCGCGGTTGAGCACCGTGACGGTGTGCGAGATCTGCGCGACGACCGACAGGTCGTGGGAGATGAACAGGTAGCTGAGGCCGAGCCGTTCCTGGAGGTCCCGGAGCAGGGCGAGGATCTGCTCCTGCACGGAGACGTCCAGCGCGGAGACGGGCTCGTCGAGCAGCACCAGCTCGGGCTCCAGCGCGAGTGCCCGGGCGATCGCCACCCGCTGGCGCTGCCCACCGGAGAGCTCCGCGGGCAGCCGGTCGAGGTAGGAGGCGGGCAGTGCCACCTGGTCGAGGAGGGCGACGGCGCGGGCGCGCCGGGTGCGCCGGTCACCGATCCCGAACGCCACCAGCGGCTCGGTGATGCTGCGGCCGATCGTGAACCGCGGGTCGAGTGAGGCGAACGGGTTCTGGTGGACGAGCTGGATCTTGCGCCGCAGCGGGCGGGTCTCCCGCCAGCCCAGGTCCGTGATGTCGACGCCGTCGAGAAGCACACGCCCGCTCGTCGCCTTCTCCAGCCCCAGCGCGAGGCGCAGTGTCGTCGTCTTGCCGGATCCCGACTCGCCGACGAGCGCGTGGGTGCGCCCGCGGGCGACGTCCAGCGAGACGTCGTCGACCGCGAGGAACGACCCGGCCTGCCGCCCGGGCAGCGGGTAGCGCTTGGTGATGTTCTCCAGGCGGATCACCGGGTCGGGGGTGCTGACCCGCTCGGCGGGCACGACGAAGCGCGGCACGATCCGGCCGCCGTGTGCCAGCCCGGGGGCGGCGGCGATGAGGCGCCGGGTGTAGTCCTGCCTGGGACTGACCAGGATGTGCCGCGGGTTCCCCTGCTCGACGACCTCGCCGTTCTGCAGGACGATCACCCGGTCGCTGCGGTCGGACGCGACAGCCAGGTCGTGGGTGATGATCAGCAGCGAGATGCCCGTCTCCCGGACCAGGCCCTCCAGGTGGTCGAGGATGCGGCGCTGCACGGTGACGTCCAGCGCGCTGGTCGGCTCGTCGGCGATGATCAGCTGGGGCCGCCCGGCGAGGGCGATTGCGATGAGCACCCGCTGGCGCAGGCCGCCGGACAGCTCGTGCGGGTACTGGCGGGCCCGCAGCTCGGGGTCGTCGATGCCCGCCTGGGCGAGGAACTCCAGCACCTCGGCGCCGACCCGGTCGCCGCTCACGCCGCGCAGCCGGATCCCCTCGGCGACCTGCGGGCCGATGCGGCGGGTCGGGTTGAGGCCGACCATCGGGTCCTGCGGCACCAGGCTGATCACCCGGCCGCGCAGCCCCCGCAGGGTCCGCTCGCGCGCCCCGACCACCTCGACGGCGCGGTCCGGCCGGCCGACGCCGCCCGGGTCACCCAGGTCGCCCGGGTGGACGGTGACGCTGCCGCCGGTGACCCGGGCGTTGTCGGGCAGCAGCCCGATGAGGGTGTTGGCGATCGTCGACTTGCCGGAGCCGGATTCGCCGACCAGGGCGACGGTCTCGCCGCGGGCGACCGACAGAGTGACGCCACGGACGGCGGGGACGGTGCGCCGGCGCCGGACGTAGCCGACCTGCAGGTCCGCCACGGTCACCAGCGGGCCGGAGGCGGTGTCCGTCATCGCCCGCGCTCCTGGAGGGTCTTGGAGATGTGGTTGAGGCTGAGCACCGTCGCGGCGACGAAGAGCCCGGGCAGCAGCGAGACCCAGGGGGCGGTGACGAGGTAGTTGCGGCCGGCGGAGATGAGGGTGCCCCACTCCGCGGCCGGCGGTGCGGCGCCGAAGCCGAGGAAGCTCAGCGACGCGATGTAGATGATCGCGACACCGGTGTCGAGGACCGCGAGCACCGCGACCGGGCCCCAGGAGTTCGGCAGCACGTGGGTCAGCAGGACGCGCAGCCACGACGCGCCACCGGCGCGGGACGCCTCCACGTACGGGAGCGTCTTGATCCGCAGCACCTCCGCCCGGGTGATGCGTGCGAAGCCCGGCATGATGCCGACACCGACCGCGATCGCCACCGGCACCGTCCCGAAGCCGAGAGCTGTCACGATCGCCAGCGCCATCAGCAGCGCGGGGATGGCGAGCAGGACGTCCACGACCCGCATGAGCAGGGCGTCCACGAAGCCGCCGCAGAATCCGGAGAGCACCCCGAGCGCGAGCCCGACGATGACGGCGATCGCCAGCGCGATGAGCGCCGCCTTGATCGTCAGCGCCGAGCCGTAGAGCATGCGGGTCCACAGGTCGCGGCCGATCTCGTCGGTGCCGAACAGATGGTCGAAGCTCGGTGAGACCAGCCGGTCGGCCGGCGCGGTGTCGAAGGGGCCGCGCGAGGTGAACAGGCCCGGAGCGAACGCGGTGACGGCGACGAACACGATGAACAGCACCGCGAGGACGAAGCCGGGCTTGCTCCCGAGGGTGCGCAGCGAGGCGACGAGGCCGGCCCGGCGGCCACCCGGCTCGGTGTCGTCGACCAGCTCCTCGCCGGGGATCGCGGAGATCGCGGCGAGGCCGGACGTCCCGGGGGCCTCGGTACCACCGGTGGTACCGAGGCCCCCGGGGCCGGCGCTTGTGGCCGCCGCCGGCCCGGCGGCCGGCGGACCGACGTCCACCGGCCCGGCGCTCGTCGGCTGGAGGTTCTTCGGCTCGGTGCTCACCGAGAGGGCCATCAGGCGACCGCCTTCCGCTGACCGTGGACGATGCGTGGGTCGAGCAGCGGGTAGAGCAGGTCGACCACGAGGTTGACGAAGACGAAGATCGCCGCGGCGATCGTGACGATCGCCAGGACCACCGGGACGTCCTGGGCGAGGACGGACTCCTGGGCGAGCTTGCCGATGCCGTTGCGGGAGAACACCGTCTCGGCGACGATCGCGCTGGTGACGGTCAGGCCGACGAGGATGCCCAGGATCGTCATCGCCGGCAGGAGCGCGTTGCGGAAGCCGTGGTGCCACTGCACCGCCGCGCGGGAGAGCCCCTTCGCCCGGGCCGTCGCCACGTAGGGCTGGCTGAGCGTGTCGTCGAAGCTGCGCATCAGCACCTGCGCCAGCTGGGACGCCGCCAGGATCGCGATGGTGATCGCCGGCATCACCAGCGACTTCCAGCCGTACGTGCCGGTGGCCGGCAGCAGGCCGAGGTTGAACGAGAGGAACTGGATCAGCAGCAGCCCGATGAAGAACTGCGGGAAGGAGGCCCCGAACGACGGCAGCCGGGTGAGGAACAGCCGGGCCGGCCGCCACCGCACGTAGGAGGCCAGGTAGGCCAGCGCCGTCCCGCCCAGCAGCGCGAGGACGCCGGCGGTGACGGTCAGGGTGAGCGTGGGGCCCAGCCGCTCGCCGAGCAGCGCGGTGACCGGCTCCTGCTTGGCGATCGACTCGCCGAGATCGCCGCGCAGGAAGCCCCACAGGTCCGAGAAGTACTGCTCCAGGATCGGGCGGTCGAGCCCGTACCTGGCCATCGCGGTGTGCAGTTCCGCGGGGGAGAGTTTGTCGGTCTCGATCCCCGCCGCCCCCAGCTGCAGCGCGACGGGATCGCTCGGGAGCAGGTAGAGGACCACGAAGGTCACGGTGTAGGCGGCCCAGAGGACGCCGAGTGCCTGCGCGAACCGACCGAGGATGTACCGCGTCATCGTGCTTCTCTTCTCTCCCCCGCGGCCCGGCTACTGCTTCCAGATGTCGTTGAGCTTCAGGAAGCTCTCGGACGTGAAGGCGAAGCCATGCACGCTCTTGCTGAGCCCGGCGAACTGCACCCGCTCGAACCACGGGAAGACGACGCCCTGGTCGATGAGCAGGCTCTGCAGGTCGGCGTAGGCCGACTCGCGCTGGGCGTCATCGGTGGTCTCGCGGGCGTCGGCGAACAGCTTCTTGATCTGTGCCGTGGTCTCGGGCGACGAGGCGTTGGTCGCCAGCGCCTTGGAGTTGGCGTAGTCGGGGTCGAGGATGAACTGCAGCGCCCCCGGCTCGGCGCGGGTGAAGTAGCTGGAGGTCAGGTCGTAGTTGCCGTTCTTGAGCACCGCCGGGAGCTCGGCCCCGGTGACAACCTCGATCTTCAGCTCGATGCCGGCTTCCTTGAGCTGGTCCTGGATCAGCTCGGCGCCGGGCCCGAACTGGGTGGTGGTGGGCAGGACGAGGGTGAGCTTCTTGCCGTCCTTGAAGCGGTAGCCGCCCTCGCCGAGCTTCCAGCCGGCCTCGTCGAGGAGCTTGCCCGCCCCCGCCACGTCGTGGCGCAGCTTGTCGGTCTGCGGGGCGAAGAACGGCGTGGTGCTGTCGAAGGCGCCGGCGACGACCGGGTAGTCCGCGCCGTAGATCGTCTTCGCGTAGGTCTCCAGGTCGAAGGCCTTGTAGAGGGCCTTGCGGATGTTGAGGTCCGCCAGCGGCCGGCCGGCCGTCGTGTTCGGGTAGAAGGCGGCGGCCACACCGGGCAGCGGCCGGGATTCGACGACGCCGTTCGACTTCGTGATCAGCTCACGGTCCTCGACGGTGAACGGGTTACGCGGCCAGGCGATGTCGATCGCCCCGCTGACCAGGTTGCCGGTGCGGACGCTGTCCTCGGCGACGTAGGAGAACTCGACCGAGTCGAGGTGCGCCTCACCGGTGTTCTCCGACAGCGCCGAGCCCCAGGCGTAGCCCGGGCGCTTCTTGAGCGTGGTCAGCTCGTTGGGCTTGTAGCTCTCCAGGGTGAACGGCCCGGAGCCGAAGTACTGCCCGAGGCAGCGCTCCTTGCTGGTCTTCTTGTACGAGTCCGGCGAGATGATCGCCAGGTTGGTCGTCGAGCTCGCCTGCAGGAACGACGAGTTCGGCGCCGAGAAGACGACCTTGACCGTGCTCGGGTCGACGACCTCGGTGTGGTCGAGGCCGAGGATGTAGCTGGCGCCGTAGGTGGCGCCGCCGGTCTCCTTCACGACGGCCTGGGCGCCGTCGAAGTTCGCCTTCACCGCGGCGGCGTCCAGCGGGGTGCCGTCGCTGAACGTGACACCGTCGCGCAGGTGGAAGGTGTACTCCTTGCCGTCGGGGCTGATCTCCCACTTCTCGGCGAGCCAGGGCTTGATCTCCCCGGTCTTCGGGTCCTGGTCGGTCAGGGAGTCGGCCACGTTGCGGATCACCGTGCGGTGCTCGATCCA
This sequence comes from Parafrankia colletiae, assembly GCF_001854655.1. Lineage (GTDB taxonomy): Bacteria > Actinomycetota > Actinomycetes > Frankiales > Frankiaceae > Parafrankia > Parafrankia colletiae. The sequence goes on from NZ_MBLM01000130.1 coordinate 64,573, forward strand.
GTACGTCTGGAACGGGTCGAGGCAGGTGAAGGACGGATTGTCCGGCCAGAAGGCGATCTTGAGGGTTCCGCCGGCGACCGGCTCCCCTCCTGCGGCGGCCGTGCCGCCCTCCCCGTCGGAGGAGCCGCACGCAGTCAGGCCCAGCGCTGCCGTAACGGCCAGGGCTGTCGCGGCAATGCCGCGCCGGGACAAGCGTCTCGTCATCGAATCCGTTCTTTCTTGTGCTCTCGTATGGAAAGGACGCCAGTGCCTGGACGGCTACTGGCCGAGCAGCCGGCGGCCGGCCGCCAGCAGGGCGACGTCCTCCTGCGGCGGGTGGACCCGCACGCACAGGACGTCACGGAGGAGACGCTCGAAGGGCAGGTGCCGGGTCAGGCCCGGGTTGCCCAACGCGGCGACGGCGGCGTTGACCGCCGCGATCACCGAACGCGCGATCTGGACCTTCAACAGCGACAGCTGCGGAAGATGGGTGGTGTCGCCGGCCTCGATCCGCAGCAGCGCGCCGAACAGGAGCGTCTCGGCCTGTGCGATCTGCGCGTCGATCTCGCCGGCGACGGCCTGGATCCGCTCGGTCGTCGCGATCGGGCGTCCCAGCGCGGTGGGCACCCGGTCGAGGGCATACCGCACGAACGCGCTGCGGGCGGCCCGGGCGACGCCGATGTAGAGCGCCGGGTGACCGAAGCTGCCGGCCGACGCCGCCGCCGCCGGGTCCCGGTACACGCCGTCCGGCCCGCGCGGGATCTCGACGAACGCGTCGGCCGGCAGCTCGACGTCGGTGTACTCGACGTCGTGGGTGTTGGACGCCCGCAGGCCCAGGTGATCCCAGGTGTCGATCCAGGTGATGCCGGGCAGGTCACCCGGGACGATCAGGTGCCCGACCCGGGGCCGCTGCGGGTCACCGTCCGGCTCGTCGGCGACCGCCCAGACCACGTGGAAGGCCAGCGCGGTGCCGCCGGTGGCGTACGCCTTGCGGCCGCTCAGCACCCAGCCGTCCGCGGTGCGCCGCGCGGTGGTCTTCGGCAGGCCGCCGCGGGCGGGGGCGCCCAGCTCCGGCTCGGCCCGGACGGCGTTCGCCAGCGCCGGCCCGTCGAGCCCGCGGCGCAGGTAGTCGGCGTAGTAGGCCTCCGGCCAGTGCGCCGCGGCGGCCTGACCCAGGTGGGTCATCAGGTTGTTGGCCGCGAGCAGCCCGACCGAGGCATCGCCCTCGCCGAGGGCCATCAGGATGCGCGCGGTGTCGATCTGCCCGAGGCCCGGCCCGCCGTAGCGGGAGGCGACCGTCGCGGTCAGCAGCCCGGCCCGATGGGCGGCCTGCAGCCCGAGGACGGGAATCTCACCCGTGCGGTCGTACTCGGGTGCCACCGCGGCGATCTCCGCCGTGACGGCGGCCAGCGCCTCCGGCGACAGGTCCGGCACCGGCAGCGCGGGAAACGCCCGGCCGGCACCCGCCAGCCCGCCGCCGCCGCCGGGGGCACGCTCCCCCACCACGGCGGTCATCGGGCGCCTGCGGCCGCGGCCAGGTCGAACCCGGGCGCGAGCGCGCCGGGATGCTCGTCCTGCAGGGTGCCGCGCCGCCCGGTCGCCGCGCGGTGCGCGAGCTCCTGGCGGACCAGCGGCAGGATGTAGCGGCCGTAGTCGATGGCGTCGGCGAGGGTGTCGTAGCCCCGGATCGACACCAGGCTGGCGCCCTGGTCGACATAGTCGAGGATCGCCGCGGCCACCGTCTCCGGGCTGCCGACCAGCGCTGTCGACGCGCCCGCCCCGCCCGTCGCGGCCGCGGTGCGGGTCCACAGAGCGCGGTCGTACACCTCCGAGCGGGCGGCGAAGTCCAGCGCCCGCTGCGACCCGACGTTCTGCGGCGTGGCCACCTGGTACCTCTTGTGGAACACGCCCGCGTTGTAGGTCCGCTCGATCCTCGCCACGTACTCGTGGGCCTTCTCCCAGGCCAGCTTGTCGGTCTGCGCGATGATCGGCCGGAAGGTCACCCAGATGCGCGGCCGGTCGGTCCGCCCGGCCGCCGCGGCGATGCCGTTCACCCGGTCGATCTCCGCGCGCAGGTCGGAGAGTGGCTCGCCCCAGAAGCTGAAGATGTCGGCCTTGGCCCCGCCGACCTGGAACGCCGCCTCCGACTGCCCGCCGATCGAGACGGGGATGCTCTGGCCGTACGGCGCGAAGCCGGGCCCGAACTCGTCGAACCGGTAGAACTCGCCCTGGTGGCTGAACGGCTCGGTCTCCGTCCAGGCCCGGCGGAGCAGGTCGATGTACTCCGAGGTGCGGTCGTAGCGGCGGTCCTTCGGCAGGTAGTCGCCCTGGCGGGCCTGCTCGGCGTCGTTGCCGCCAGAAATGATGTGGACGACGGCCCGGCCCTCGGTGAGCTGGTCCAGCGTCGCGAGCTGCTGCGCGGCCACCAGTGGGAAGGCGGTGTTGGGCCGCAGCGCCACGATCGGCCGCAGCCGCTCGGTGAGCTGGCCGACCGCCGAGGCGACGACGAACGAGTCGGCGCTGCTCGAGCCGTAGGGCAGCAGGGTGTAGTCGTAGCCGGAGTCCTCCAGCCAGCGCACGTACCGGCGGAAGTACTGCAGGTCGATGCCACGGCTGGGCACCGGGTTGAGCTCCGTCGACGGGTTGAGGTGCGACAGGCTGATGAACTCGACCTGCGGCGACGCCGTCTGCGGGAGCGCCGCGCCTCCGGTGGCCGCCGGCGAGCCGTTCGCGTCGTTCGCGCCGTTCGCGCCGTTCGCGCCGTTCGCGCCGTTCGCGCCGGCGGAACCGTTCGTGGTGTGGGCGTCGGTCATCACGCCACCGTCCCGGCGGCCGCCGCGGCGAGTGCGGGGGCGCGGTCGTAACCGGCGTCCGCGGGGACGATCTCCCCGCTCCGCCCGGTCGCCTCGCGGTGCGCGAGCTCCTGGCGAACCAGCGGGATGATGTCGCGGGTGTAGTCGAGCGCGTCGTTGAAGTTGTCGTAGCCGCGGATGGAGATCAGCTCCGCCCCGAGGTCGACGTAGTCGAGAATCGCCGCGGCCACCGTCTCCGGAGTGCCGACCAGCGCGGTCGACGCACCCGTCGCGTTCGTCGCGACCGCCGGCGCGGTCCACAGCGCACGGTCGTGCAGCTCGCCGGCGCGGGCCGCCGCCAGCAGGCGTTGCGATCCGACGTTCGGTGGTGGTGCGTCCAGCCCCGCCCGGAACACAGTGGCCGCCGTGCTGGTGCTGCGCAGCACACCGAGGATGCGGGCCGCCTTCTCCCAGGCCAGCTCCTCGGTGGCGGCGATGATCGGCCGGAACGTCACCCAGATCCGCGGGGTGTCGGTGCGCCCGGCCAGGCGCGCCTGCTCGGCCACCGCGTCGATCTGCTGCTTCGTCTCCTTCAGCGGCTCGCCCCACAGCCCGAAGATGTCGCCGAGGGCACCACCGACCCGGTATGCCTCCGCGGAGGAGCCACCGACGGACACCGGGATCGTCCCGTTGGTCGGGCGGACCACCGAGACGAAGTCCTCGAACGAGTAGTAGGTACCCGAGTGGTCGAACGGCGCCGTCGAGCTCCACACCTTGCGCAGGATCTCGATGTACTCCGCCTGCCGGGCGTAGCGCTCGCTCTTGCCCAGCCGGTCGCCCTCGCGGGCCTGCTCGTGATCGCTGCCGCCGGCGATGAAGTGCACGACGACCCGGCCGCCGCTGAGCTGGTCGATCGTCGCCAGCTGCTTGGCGGCCACAGTCGGGTACATCGTGTTCGGCCGCAGCGCGATGATCGGCTTGATCCGCTCGGTGAACTGGGTGAGGGCCGCGGCGACCGTGAACGGGTCGTGCCCCGCCGAGAAGTACGGGACCAGCGTGTAGTCGAAGCCGCCCTCGTCGAGCAGCCGGGAGTACCGCCTCAGGTAGGACGGATCCAGGCCGCTCTGTCGCAGCTGGTTCAGCTCGTTGGACGGATTGACGTTGATGGCGCTGATGAACTCGACGGTCACGAGGTACCTCCACGGGGCGGGACAGCTGTCCGCACCGAGACGAACGGCCAAGGCGAAACGGCCAGAAGACGAAGAGCCGGCCAGCTGGCCGGGCTCTGCCAGGTGGTCAGGCCCGGGTGGTCAGGTCCGGGCCCGGTCCGGTCGACCGGACATGCGGAAACGGCCTCCGCCCGCGCGGGACGCCGGCCGCGGCGACGCGGAATCCGCGCATCGGGGCAGGACGTCCCCGCACGGCCAGGCCGCCGGGGTCAGGGAACGGCCGGGTGGGAGGGCTGATCGGGTCGAAGTGTGATCAGGTCAGAAGCGGCTGACACGGGCGCCGGACCCGGCGAGCCCGGTCCGGATCACCCTGTGGAGGCGCGCACAGGGGCCCCGCCCGTCCGGCAAGGAAGGCCCGGCGGGGCGGATAGGTGGCTGATCGGAGTGATCGGCTGATCTGGGCGACGCAGGCGACGGCCCCGCGCGGCTCGAACGGCTCGCGGGACACCGGACCGCCGGAGATCACCGGCAGCAGTGCGGAGCGGGCGGCCGGAGCCGGCGGGCGGGCAGGCCGATCAGCAGGGGCGACAGCAGGCGGACGTGAGAAGCCCGAAATCGACGAAACGGCGTCGGGTCAGCACCCGCCCGGGGCCCGACAGGCTCGCCGGACGACGGGCGCCGCCGCGTGCCCGACGCGGCCCGCGCACTTCCCCCCCTGGGCTCCCTGACATGTTCATCAGAATGGTGGGAAATACCGGCGCTGTCCAGTTCTGCACCCCGATCGGACCGATAAGAAATCCTGATAGATCACCGCTTACCCGCAGGCAGCACGCCCCGAGCCGCCCTCCCACCCGCTTCCGCGCCGCATGGTTCCCGCACTCGCCATCCGCCCGCAGGTCACTTTGTCCCACTACGGAGAATTCACGCCCATCAATTGATCACACGCTGATGCACAACGCGTCCACAGGTTCACCTGCAGTGCTCGACCGAGCATCGGTGGTGGCGCTATCGTTGCCGCCGCGGGAGGGGTCCCAGCGCGTCGAGCCGGCTCGGCTCCACGCTCCGGTCGCGGAGGTCTCTCCTCATGCCGCCCTTTCGAGGCGCCGCCACCACACGTTCCCACCGTCGGCGCATCCTGCCCTGCGTGGCGATGACCGCGGCAGCCGCTGCCGTCATCACCGGCTGCCTGCCCTCCGCAGGCGGGGCGTCCGGGGGTTCGGGAGCCCCGCCCACCAGAGCGGCGACGGCCGCTCCCACGGCGACACCGACCGGCGGCCCGGGTTCGCCGGGGACGCAGCCGACCGGGCCGGGCACCACGCCGACGTCCGGTACGAGCAGCCCGRCCACCTCACCGGCGGGGCACCCGGCGACCCGGCCGCCGGCAACACCGGGTGGCGTGCCGGTGACCACCCCGGCCGACCCGCGGACCACCTCGCCCGCCACACCGCCGTCCGCGACGCTCGTGCCCGTGGCTCCGGGCCGGATCCGGCCGGGGGTCGTCTACCACGGCCCGGCGACGCACTACGGCGCCACCGGCGGCGGCAACTGCATGTTCGACCCGCTGAGCGACCCGGCCATGCCGGTCGTGGCGATGAACGAGACCGACTACGAGACCGCCCGCGCCTGCGGGGCGTACATCGAGGTCACCGGGCCCGGCGGCAGCACCGTCGTCCGGGTGACCGACCGGTGCCCCGAATGCCCGCCAGGGCACGTCGACCTGAGCGAGCCGGCGTTCGCCCGGATCGCCGGTGGCGTGCCGGGGCGGGTCGACGTCACCTGGCGCCTGGTCAGCCCGGCGAACATCGGAGCCGTCCAGTACCGGGTGAAGGAGGGCTCGTCGGCGTACTGGCTCGCCCTGCAGGTCCGCCAGCACCGCAACCCGATCGCCTCGCTGGAGGTGCAGGCCAACGGGGTGTGGCAGCCGCTGCAACGCGAGATGTGGAACTACTTCGTCGCACCCCAGGGGCTCGGGCCCGGGCCGTTCACCGTGCGGATCACCGACATCCACGGTGAGCGGCTCGTCCACACCGTCGCTCTGTCGCCGGGTGTCACGCAGCAGCTCACCGGCCAGTTCGCGCAGCGCTGACGGCGCGCCGCCGCCGGTTCGAGGCCGCCCGCGCGCCTTGCGGGGCCGCCGGGTGGGGGCATCCGTCCCCACCCGGCGGCCGTGCTGCCCACAGCCGACCCGCTCGCGCCCGGTGCGCGCGGCCAGGCTCCCGGCCGCCGGGCACGCCACGGGCTGCTACGAGGCCGTCGTCAGTTCCTTGCCCGTCCCGAACTCGCGCAGTGTGCCGTCCCACTCGACCTCACCGTCGCGCACATGCACGGTGGTGTAGGCAGGGTTGTAGATGGCGGCATACGGCAGCCCGCTCTTCACCGTGAAGTCGATCGGCGGGGTCAGCCCACCGGTGTCCACCTCGCTCAGCTTCCGGATCCCCGCCAGGACCGATGCCCTGTCGACGGTCGGGATCGACGACGCCACCTGCGCGAAGATCTGGACGCCGAGCCAGCTGTTCAGGCTGAGCTCGTCCACCTTTCCGTCGGGTTCGTAGGCCGCCATGTCCTCGTTGAACTGCTTGCCGAACGCGCTGGACGTGTCCCACGCCGGCGGGAGGACCAGGCCGACCGTGAGCGGGCCCCCGGCCCCCATGCCTTCGAGCTGATCCTTCTCGAAACCGGCGCCGGCGAAGGCGACGGTGCCGTCATAGCCGGTCGCCCGCAACGCCTTGACGGCCACGCTGGTCTGGGCGGCGAAGGTCAGCCACACGACGGCGTCCGGCTTGTCGCGGGTCACCTGCTGGGCCGGAGCGCTGAGATCCGCGGTGGACGGCGCGAGCTGGACGTTGTTGACGACCTCGATCCCGGCCTCGCGGAAGACGTCACCGACGGTCTTGCGGATCACGTCGGCGGTGGGGATGTCCAGGGTCACGAGGCCCACCCGCCTGGCGCCGCTGGCCACGACGTCCTGCGCCAGGCCGTGGAAGCCGACGACGACCGCACCGTTGACGTTGAAGGCGAGCGGGTTGGTGAGGTCGAAGCCGGACACCGGGTACTGCCCGATGATCGGCATCTGCGCGGCCTCGATCTGGCTCCGGGTGGCGTCGTGGTAGTTGTCCGACGCGCCGGCGATCGCGACGATCTCCCGGTCGGCGAGGATCTCGCGGAAGCAGTTCGCCGAGTCCGTGCCGTTCTGGTGGTTGTCGCAGAGCCTGAGGTCCAGGGGACGCCCGTCGATCCCCCCGTTGGCGTTGATGGCGCGGACGGCCGCCCGGGCCCCGGAGGCGTACTCGGGGTTGCTGCTCACCCCGCCACTCAGCCCCCCGATCGCGGCGATCCTGATCGGGTTCCCGGTCAGGCCGCCGCTTAAGTCGGCGCTCTCGTCGTCGCCACCACCGCACGCGGCGAGCACCGCGGTGAGCGACACCACCGTCGCCACCGCGGTCGCCAGTGGCCTGGCGATTCTCCCCAGCATTTCCAGCCCCCTCCTTGTGGACGAGTTACAACAGGACACGAACGTTGGCCGTTGGCAGAGAAAGTGCGCGCGGAAATCCCCGCCGGCAGCGCCGCCGCCGCCCACGGAAACGTCCCGGCGGGAACGGTGCCGGCGAGAAGGGTGCCGGCGCCGGTCGTTCAGGAGAGATAGCGGGCGGCGAGACCGTCGAGATCGGCGAGCCAGCGGCTCGCGGTTCCTTCGTCGACGATTTCGCCGCGCCGCATGACATAGGCGCGGTCGGCCCGGCTCAGCACCGCCCGTGCGTTCTGTTCGACAACGAGCACCGCGACCCCGCGGTCGGCGGTGGCCCGCACCGTGTCGAGTAGGCGCTCACGTACCAACGGCGCCAAGCCGAGGGAGAGCTCGTCGATCAGCAGGAGGCGCGGGGCACGCGCGAGGGCCAGCGCGAGGGCGAGCATCTGCTGCTCGCCGCCGGAGAGCAGGGCGGCGCGGTGCCGCGAGCGCCGCGCGAGCGCCGGGAACAGCTCGATCGACTCCGGGCCGCCGCGGACGAGGCGCAGCGACTGCCGGACCGTCAGCCCGGGGAAGATGTGCCGCTCCTCCCCCATGAAGGACACCCCCTGCCGGCAGCGCCGGTGGACCGGGACCCGGTTGCACGGCTCGCCGAAGAGGCGGACCTCGCCGCTGGTGGGCCGGCGGTAACCGGCCAGGGTGCGTAGCAGTGTGGTCTTGCCCGCGCCGTTCGGGCCGAGCAGCGCGACCACCTCGCCCGGGCGCACCGCGAGATTGATGTCGCGCAGCACCGGCACCCGTCCATAGCCGGCCGCCAGCCCCCGCGCCTCGATCGCGGGGGTGGATCCGGAGTGCACCGAATGCTCGGGGCGCCCGCCCGGAACCGTCGCCGTGCCATGTGGGCCTTCGTCACCCATACGCGATCCTCCGCACTCTGAGAGTAAGCATCCGGACGGGCATCCAAAGCCCGCGAAAAGCCGCCCTGGGGACCGGAGGCGGCCGCCGCCCGCGGCCCTCAGATGGGCCTTGCGAGTGAGTGCTCACGAGCTTACGCTGCTGGTCGGGGGTCCGCAACGGCCTTCGCAGCGACAGACGAGGCGAGCAAAAAGGGACTATTCGGTCACTTCTCGCCCCTATGCACTGGGGGTGTCATGGATCCGCGGACCATCCTGCAGTTCGCGCTTTTAGGTCTTGGTGTCGGCGGCGTGTACGCGGTTAGTGCCGTCGGGATCGTGGCAATACACCGAGGTTCCCGGACAATCAACTTCGCGCACGGCGGGATTGCCCTGTGGGGCGCACTGGTGTACTACTGGTTACGCGACGATCATGGGATACCGGACATCCCCGCCGCATTGATCACCCTGCTCGGGGCGGCCCTGTTCGGATGCCTCGTCTATCTGCTCGTCATCCGGTTCGTCCGGCACCGCACCCAGCTCTCGCGGATGGTCGCGACGCTCGGTCTGCTCGGCCTGCTGATCGGTCTGGCACACACTGCCTTCGGGAACGCGGCGCGGGTGCCCGACAGCTCCTTCCCGTCCGGCGGGGTGGACGTCTTCGACCAGACGATCCCCTCCGAGCGGATCATCATCTTCGCGATCGCGGTCGTGGTCGTCCTGGCACTGTCGTTCTGGTCGGCGACCGCCCGGCTGCCGCTGATGACGCGGGCGATGGCGGAACACGAGTCCGCCGCCGCGGCGCTCGGCGCGTCACCACACCTGCTGGGTGCCTTCAACTGGGCGCTCGGCTCGGCGCTGGCAGCCGCCGGTGGCATCCTCGTCGCGCCGATCGTGGGGCAGTTCGACACCGCGATGCTCACCGTGATGGCCTTCGCCCTGGCGRCCGCCCTGCTCGGTCGGTTCGACAGCTACCTGTTGGCCCTGGCCGGCGGCATCGCCCTCGGCGTCGGCGAGAGCGTGGTCACCCATCTGGTCGCGGAACACGTCCCGGAGCGTTTCCAGATCGGCTGGCCGCAGACGGTGCCCTTCGTCGCCGTCATGGCGATCCTCGTGCTGCGCAGGGACGGTGCGAGCAACCGGCTGCCCGCCGTCCCCGCCGCGCCGGTCGCCGCGGGCCTGTTCCGCCCGCTTCCCGCGGCTGTCGCGCTCGCCGCCGCGGCCGGCGTGCTGCTCCTCGGTGACGCCCAGTGGCGGGACGCGGCGACACTCTCGATCATCTTCGGCATCCTCGTGCTGTCCCTCGTCGTCCTGATCGGCTACGCCAACCAGGTCAGCCTCGCGCAGATGACCGTGGCCGGCCTCGGCGCCTACGCGGCCGTCCGCCTCGACCTGGACATCCACCTGCCCTTCGTGCTTGCCCCGGTCGCCGGTGCCGTGGTCGGTGCGCTGGCCGGTCTGCTCGTCGGGCTGCCCGCGCTGCGGGTCCGCGGCATCAACCTCGCCATCCTCACGATGGGCATGGCCGTCGCGATCTCCGGAGTGCTGTTCGACAGCACCCACTACACCGGGGGCATCACCGGTTCGCAGCCGCACCCGCCGACGGTCTTCGGCCTGGAGGTGGACGCGGCGCGCCATCCCGGCCGGTACGGTTTCGTCGCCCTGTTCTGGCTGGTCGTCGCGGCCTGCGCGGTGGCTGCCGTCCGGCGGTCCGCGCTCGGGCGGCGGCTGCTGGTCGTGCGGACGAACGAGCGGGCCGCCGCGTCCGTCGGTATCAGCGTCGCCCGCGCGAAGCTCTCCGCCTTCGTCATCTCCTCGGCGATGGCCGGTGCGGCGGGCGTGCTGCTGGGGTTCCGCAGCTCCTCGGTCACCTTCACCCAGTTCTCGTTCCTGGAATCGATCAATCTCGTCAGCCTGGCGGTGATCGCGGGGGTCACCTCGGTCACGGGGGGCCTGCTCGGTGGAGTGCTGGCCTTCGGTGGCCTGGTGTACCTGGTGATCGCCAACCTGCACATCGGCTTCGTCACGGAGAACTACGCGACCATCTTCGGCGCGGCGCTGGTCGTGACCGTTCTCGTGCACGAGAACGGGGTGGCCTGGCACCGGCGTTTCCAGCACGACCCGGCTCCGGTCCCCGACGGGGAACAGCCGGCCCGGGCCGGTGCGGAGCTGGCCGCGGTGGGGGTGTCGGTGCGCTTCGGCGGGGTCGCCGCCGTCCAGGACGTCACCCTGCGGGCCCTGCCCGGTTCGGTGACCGGGCTCGTCGGCCCGAACGGCGCCGGCAAGACGACCCTGCTCGACGCGATCGGTGGCTTCGCCGCCACCCAGGGCGGCCAGGTCCTCCTCGGCGACAGGCCCCTGGGCGGCGAGGGCGCCGACACCCGTGCCCGGTCCGGACTGGGTCGCGTCTTCCAGGCCGGTGAGCTGTTCGAGGATCTCACCGTCGCGCAGAACCTGCGCGTCGCCGCCGAGAACGCGGGTGGCACTGACGGCCGGCTCCCCGCCCCGGCACGGGCCGCGCTGGAGGGATTCGGGCTGACCGACGACCTCCCCCGGCTCCCCACCGAGCTCCCGATGGCGAAGCGCCGGCTCGTCGGCATCGTCCGCGCCCTGGCCAGCAACCCCGCGGTGGTGCTGCTCGACGAGCCGGGCGCCGGCCTGTCCATCACCGAGATCCGCGAGCTGGCCGCGAACCTGCGCGAGCTCGCCCACGGCTGCGGCCTCACCGTGCTGGTCGTCGACCACGACATGGCGCTGGTGATGTCGGCCTGCGACCGGATCGTCGTCCTGCACCAGGGGCAGGTCCTGGCGGCGGGCACACCCGAGGAGATGCAGGCCGACGCGACGGTCCGGGAGGCCTACCTGGGCGAGGCCGTCGAACCGGTGGTCGCCGGCCAGGCGTCACCGCAGTGACGTACTGCGGCCCCGGGACGGGCGGGTGGCCGTCCCGGGGCCGGGCGGGCTCAGGTGCGGAACGGGCCGGTCACCTCGAAGGTGATGCCGCCGGAGGACGAGCCGGTGGTGCCGCGCTGGGAGGAGAAGTAGAGGCGGGAGCCGTCCGGCGAGAAGGCCGGGCCGGTGATCTCCGATGATCCGTGGCCGGACAGGCGCAGGATCGGCGCCACCACCTCGGTCGGCGTGATGATGCAGATCTCCAGGTTGCCGCCGTCCTCGGCCACGTAGAGATCGCCGTAGCTGGAGCCGGTGATGTTGTCGACGCCGGTCAGCGGTGCGGTGCCACTGACCAGGGAGTCGTCGTAGGTCAGCTCGAACGCGTTGGTGGCGCAGTTCAGCTTCCAGACCCGGTTGTCACCCTTGGTGGTCCACCAGACGGTGTTGTTCGCGTAGTAGACGCCCTCGCCGCCGTTGAAGTGCTTGGCGGCGGAGACCTGGTTGCGCGTCGCAGTCGGCGATCCGTCCGGGTCCGGCACGGTCTGCCAGGTCGCGGTGCCCGAGGTGGCGGACCCGGAGGCGCACAGGACCTCCAGAGTGCCACTCGACAGGTTCCCCCAGGTCGTGGGCCTGAAGCGGTAGAAACAGCCGCTGCTCTGGTCCTCCGTCAGGTAGATCACCTGGCGGACCGGGTCGCAGGCCGCGGCCTCGTGGGCGAAGCGGCCCATCGCGGGACGGGCCACCGCGGCCGCGCCGGTCGCCGGGTAGGTCTCCCACACCCGCCCGGTGGACGTCTCCTCGCAGGACAGCCAGCTCCCCCACGGCGTGGCTCCGCCGGCGCAGTTGCTGCTCGTGCCGGAGAGCAGCCGCTGGGCGGAGGTCACCGTCCCGGCCGAGTTGAAGCGCAGGACGGACGCGCCGCCGGACCCGCTGCCCACCTCGGAGTTCGACACGTACATCCATCCGGTGCCGTTCGCGTAGCAGGCGCCGCCGTCCGGCGCGCTGTGCCAGGCGTAGCTCGTGCCGGAGACGGTCTGGCCGGACCTCGCGACGATTCTGCTGGTAAATCCGGACGGCAGCAGAACACCGTTGGCATCAGCCGCGARCAGTGCCCCATAGGGGCTCGTTCCCGGCTGCGCGGGAGCCGCCATGGCCACCTCCAGCGCGGTTGCCGAGAAAGCCATCACACCCGCGCCGACGAACGCAGAACGTAGGAATGACCGCCGGTCCACCATCGATCCTCCAGAAACTCGGGAGCTTTTTCGGCAAAAGCGCCGAACGCCTCGGGGAACGATAGTGATCCCGGCCGCGAGYACGCCACCCACGAATCGATGAACGTTGGGTCCGGCCGGCTACGATCGCCGAAACATCGCGCTAATACGGCGCGCGGAGGGCATTCGCCCGCTCCTGGCGCGGGCCGGGCGGGCAGGACCCGCCCCGTGGTGGCGACTCCACTCCCGGGTAGGTGCGGTGCGCGCCCCGAACCCTCCGAGGTGCCATCGGCCGGCGCCCCGAACGCGACCGCGACCATCGCCGTGACCTGGGCCGTGGCCGGGGCCGAACCCCGGCCGTACGGCCGGTCGGCCCGGTGGCCGGGGCCGCGGTGGCCCGGCGGCCGAGGGATGATTGTCCGGCGAACACGGCGCGGCGCCGAGAAGCCGCCGGGGATGTGTCGCCATCACGACACGGCGACACAAAGAACCATCCCGGAGAGACGTGTGTTCTTCGGTCCCGGCGGCGCCCGGCCGCGCACCTGGCGACCACACATGGCTTCTACCTGCACAGGATGCGGGCGGGCGGGTGCGAATACGTCTGCGTTCGGCGGCCGGCCCGCCACCGGAACCATATTTCCGGCCGCCCCTCGGACAACATCGGTGCGGAAAGTCACGCGACCTCGGTGCGCGCCCTGGATAAAATGCCTGCATGGCTACCGCGAATCATCCTGGGCCTCAGGATATGATTTCTCGTCCACATGACTCACACAGGTCGGGCGGGGCGGCAGTAAAGACGCCGGAACTCGTCATCCTGCTCAGTCCGTCCGGCGACGTCGTGGGCACCACTCCGAAGGCCACGGTGCACGGCCCGCAGACTCCCCTGCACCTGGCCTTCTCGTCCTACGTTTTCGACAACCTCGATCGCCTCCTCGTCACGCGGCGGGCCCTGGAGAAGCGGACCTGGCCGGGGGTTCTGACCAACACCTGCTGCGGTCACCCGGCCCCTGGTGAGGATTTCCGGGAGGCCATCACCCGGCGCCTGCAGGAAGAACTCGGGCTGCAGGCCGGGCCCATCGAGCTGGCTCTTCCGACGTTCCGCTACCGGTGCGTCATGGACGACGGAACGGTGGAGAACGAGATCTGCCCGGTCTTCTTCACCCGCACCTCCGGCGCTTTCCAGATCAATCCGGAAGAAGTGGCCGAGGCGTTCTGGCTGCCGTGGTCGACGTTCGTCGACGACGTGATGAGCGGTGCGCTCACCATCTCGCCGTGGGCCCGGCTCCAGGTGGAGCAGCTCCGGACCCTCGGGCCGTCGCCGCGGAACTGGCCGAGTGCGTCAGACGACGAGCTTCCGGCGGCGGCCCGGCAGATCCGGACCATCACCGCGGAGTGACCGGCCACCGGCGCCTCGCCCGCTCGACCGGGCGCACCTTCGCGCGCCCGGTCGAGGGTCCGGTCGAGGGCCTGTCGGCACGCCGCGATCAGCCCGTCACGGACACCTGGTCGCTGCCCAGCGGGCTCGTTCCCGCCGGTGGAAGCCCCCCGGCGCCAGTGTCGTCACCGGGCACACCACCCGCCGACACCCCGCCAGCTCATCGCGCACGGCAATGTCCGTCAGGGTCGTGGTCCCCGTGTTCGTGACCAGGTTCTCGAACGGCGCGTAGTGGATCTCGCCGCCGTTCGCACCGGCGGCGTTGCCCTCCTGCAGGGTCCGCACGACGACGTTGCCCTCGATGTCGGCCGCGCTCAGGTCGACCGGGGTGGCGTTCGGTGCGTAGATCGTGCCCCACCGTCGCGCTTCCCCCGGGCAGGGTGATGACCCCCCTGGTGGTGAAGTTCCACAGCACATGCCGGGACGGCTCGTTGCCCTGCCAGCCGACGTTCGGCACGTCCCAGACAAGTCGCCGGTAACGGCGACGTTGATGACCAGTGTCGTGGCGTCGGACGGCTGCACGCCGCCCGGCACGGGGTTGATCACATCAAGGTCGGCCAGCTGGTCACCCGTCAGGTTGAGAATGTTCTGGCCCGGCTGCAGCGGGATTGCCGCGATCGGGTCGGTGCCGTTCCACGACGCCAGCCCGTTCTGGTCCAGCAGGGTGACCGTGGCGGCGCAGCTGGCGATTTCCGCGTTCAGGTCCCGGTAGGTCGAGAACAGGCTCGGGAAGTCGAAGCCGCTCGGCCCCGCGACGGACTCGGCGGGCTGCGGCGAATTGACGATCAGTGCTGGGGTGGTTCCCGCGTCGCCACCCGTCGGCACCACTCTGGTCACGCCGCCGAGCGGCAGGGTCGAGCTGCCCCTGCACGACGAGGGACGTCGGCGCGGCGTCCGGTGTCCGGTGTCCGCTGCCAGCAATCCGATAACCAGGACACCTCGTCAGACCACTGTCCGGAAGCGACTGATTGCCGGCCTTCGGAAGACGGGCTAGGTTCCGGGCTGGCGACATCCGCGTCGACAGGAACGCGCCATGGCGGGACCCCTCCGCCGGCGCCCACGGCCGGCGGGCCGACCACCCGGCCGACCACCGGCCACCGTCCGCCGGGCGTGTGCGGCCGATCCGGCCGACCAGGCCAACCAAACAAACGAGCAACGCGTCTAATCCGAACAACAGCACGAAGCCAACGAACCGCAACACGCCGACTCGTCCACTGGACCGGCCGACCACCCGGGGGGACCTCTTGAGCCTCGTGTTCTCCGACGAGCAGGAAGAACTGCGCCACACCGTCCGGTCCTTCCTCGAGCACACCTCGCCGGAATCGGAGGTGCGCCGGCTGATGGAGACGGCCGAGGGCTACGACCCGGCGGTCTGGCGCCAGATGGCGGAACAGCTGGGCCTGCAGGGGCTGCACGTTCCCGAGGAGTACGGCGGCGCCGGCTTCGGCTACGTCGAGCTGGGGATCGTCCTGGAGGAGATGGGCGCGCGGCTGCTGTGCGCGCCGTTCCTCGCCTCGGCGGTGCTCGCCACCGGCGCCCTGCTGGCGGTGGACGACCCGGCCGCCCGCGCGGAGCTGCTGCCCGGCCTCGTCGACGGCACGGCCATCGGCACGCTGGCGTTCGCCGGTCCCTCCGGACGACCTGACACCGGTGCGCCCGTCGCGCTCGCCCCGGTTCCGGTGCCAGCTCCGGTGCCGGCTCCGATCTCCACTCCCGCGGACCGTCTGATCACCGCCGCCTCGTCCGGCGCGGCGGGTGCCTACACACTGCGCGGCACCCGGCACTTCGTGCTGGACGGTGCCGTCGCCGGTCTGATCCTGGTGACGGCGTGGGCCGACGGTGGCCTCTCCCTGTTCGCTGTCAGCGGCGACGCGCCGGGCCTCACCCGCTCCCCGCTGCCGGTGATGGACCTGACCCGCAAACAGGCGGACCTGACCTTCACCGACACCCCTGCCCGCCTGATCGGTGCCGAGGGCGCGGCCGGCCCGGTGCTCACCCAGGTGGTCCTGCTCGCCTGCGTCGCGCTGGCGAACGAGGGCGCCGGCGGGGCACGCGCCGTCCTCGATCAGGCGGTCCACCACGCCCGCGAGCGTCTCCAGTTCGGCCGGCCGATCGGGTCATCCCAGGCCGTCAGGCACCAGTGCGCCGACATGCTGGTCGCAGTCGAGGGGTCGAAGTCCGCCGCCTACCACGCGGCCCGCGTCGCCGACTCCGGGAAGGCCGAGCGGCTGGCCCAGGCCGCGTCCCTGGCCAAGGCGTACGTCGGCGAGGCCTACTTCTCGGCCGCGGCGGAGAACATCAAGATCCACGGCAGCATCGGCTTCACCTGGGAGCATCCTGCCCACCTGTACTTCAGGCGGGCGGAGACATCCGAGCTGATGTTCGGCGGCCCGGCCCACCACCGGGGCCTGCTGGCCGGCCAGCTCACGATCTAGTCCCGGGCACGGCACCAGCGGTATCGGCGGCACCGCGGTACGACGGCGCGGCCCCGAGCTCAGGGCCCGGGCCGCCTACCAGGCGGGGAAGTCACGCTTGCGGATCAGGCAGTGCACACCCTTGACGTCGTCGACCACCTGGCTGACCACGAAGTCCGCGGCGGCGGACAGGTAGCTGTAGGCGACCATCAGCGGGACGTCCCGTACCTGGCCCAGCACCCGCAGCGCCTCGCGGACGGCGAGGCGCATCGCCTCGTCGAGGTCGTTGTGCAGGCCGACGGCGATCCAGTGCTCCGGCGTCTCGCCGAACGGGCCGCCGGTGCCGGCGCCGAGGGGGGCCGCCACGTCCGCGCTGAGAACGGTCAGCCGCACCGTTGTCCGCAGCGACGCCTCCAGCGCGGTCAGGGACACTTCCCCATGTCCCTGGGCGAAGTGCGGGTCGCCCGTGTAGAAGCCGGCGCCGGGGATCTGCACCGGCAGGTAGAGAGCGGTGCCGGCCACCAGGTCGCGGACGTCTAGGTTCCCGCCGAACGCCCCGGGCGGGACGGTGTTGAGTGCCTTGTCCCCCACCGGGGTGATCCCGGTGAGGCCCATGAACGGCGCGATCGGGAAGGTGATCTCCCGTCCGGCGCCGTACCGCATCACGGCTCGGCCAGCCGCCACGTCGACCGCGCAGAACTGGCTGTAGCGGTCGGTGAGCGACCCGTCCTGGTCGACCGGCAGCTCGCCGGGCAGCGCGCCCCGACCGTGCCGGCTGGAGACGAGGCCGTAGGGCACCCGCGGGCGCAGCTCCAGGTACTCGACCCTGAGGATGTCGCCAGGCCGGGCCCCGTCGACCTGGATCGGGCCGGTGACGACGTGCGGGCCGTCCAGGCCCCGGTAGTGCTGCGCCTCCCGGGCGATGTCGATCGCGTCGAGGAGCACCGCGTCGGTGCCGACGTCGAGGTCGGCCCAGAAGGCGGCCGGGTCACGTCCCTGGTCCTCCATCAGCCCCTCGTGCGAGACCGTGTCGATGGTGACCGTCGACCCGGACGCCACCTCGAGCACCGGCTCGGTCGCCGAGGTCGGCAGGCGGCCCCACGTGACCGTCTTCGGTGACGACGGCAGGTAGTGCTGGCCCGGTACTTCCCCGTACCCACACTGCAGGACGGACATGACGCGCTCCCTCGGTACTCGTCCGCGCCCCGGCCCCGGACCACCGGTGCCTACAGCGGTCAATTCACGGCCATCCCACCAGGAAACCGCACGTCACGTCCCCTCCGAGCGCGCGGTCTCACACCTTGGGGGCGGGGCGGCCGGCACCTGGACCACCAGATCGGGCCGCCGTACCCGAGGTCGGACCGGTGGGGTCATCGCCGGCGAGGGCACGGGCGGCGTGGCCCGCCAGCGCGGTGAGCGCGCCGAGCTGGCCGGCGAACGCCCGGCGCTGCCCCGCACTCACCAACGTGATCACGTCGCCGGCCGCGGCCAGCGCGACGAGGCGGGCGAGGTCCGGATCGGCGTCCGCGGGTGCGACCTCACCGCGCAGGACCGGGCCCGCGGCCCGGTTCACCGCCCGCACCTCGGCCCGCGGCAGCAGGACCACGGCGGACGTCGGGAACACCCCGAGTGCCCGGCCCCGGGCGACCCGGATCCAGCCGGCGGCCTCCAGATCGTCCCGGGTCTCGACGACCGCCGCCCGGTGCTCGTGCCCGATCCAGTCGGCCCAGCTCCGCGCGACCGGCGCGCCCTCGACCTGGCGGTACACCGCTGCGACGAGCGGATCGGCCCGGCCGCTGCCGCCGCGGGGGGTCGGCCCGGCCCCGGCCACCCGGCCACCCGGCGGCGCAGCGGCCACCCGGACCCGGCCCTCGTCGTCGACCAGCCAGCCGTCCGTCTCCAGCTCGACGAGGGCGGCGGCGCGCAGTGCCCGGCCGAGGCGCCGGTTCGGATACAGCTGGTCCTTCTCCAGGTTGTAGGCGAGAAGGTAGAGCCGGGCGGGCAGCGAGGTCAGCGGATCAGGTGTCACCGCACCTGCCTACCGGACCCGACCCGGACCGCCAGTCCGACGTCCGACTTCCGACGCCTGATGTCCGATGTCCGATGTCCGACGTCGGTCATCGTTTCAGGAGATGGTCACCGCGCGTGTCCTACCCGCGAGCGCTGGAACCGCTCGGGCCGAAGYGTTCGGTGCGGATGCGCTCGGGCTCGTGGCCGATCTCCACCAGCGCGTCCGCGACCTCCTCGACGAAACCGGTGGGGCCGCACACGTAGCAGGTCGGCTGGAAGTCGGGCGGCCAGCCGGCGGCGGCGAGATCCTCGGCGCGCAGCCGGCGCGGCGGCGACGTCCAGTGGTCGGGCACGGCACGGGTGTAGAAGCGGGTGACGTCCAGCCCCGGATCACGGCCGGCGGCGTCCCGCAGCTCGGCGGCGTAGTACAGGTCCTCCGGGGTGCGCACGGAGCAGATCAGGCGGAACGGCACCCGGCTCCCGGCGGCGCGCCGCGCGCGGACCATCGCCATCAGGGGCACCAGGCCGGACCCGCCGGCGACCAGGAGCACCGGCGCGGTGTCGGCCGGGCGCCAGACGAACCAGCCGCCGACGGGGCCGCGCAGCTCCAGGGGGTCGCCGACCGAGAAGACCTCGGTCAGATACGGGGAGACCTCCCCGCCGGGCACCTTCTGGATGGTGAGCTCCACCCGGTCGCCGTCGGCCGGTGCGGCCAGCGAGTAGCTGCGGCGGGTGCTGTAGCCGTCGGCGGCGGTGAGGCGCAGGTCGACCCGCTGACCGGCGAGGTGCCCGGGCCAGCCGGGGACCGCCAGCACCAGCGTGCGGGCCGTGGACGTCTCGTCACGCACCGCCACCAGCCGGGCGACGCGCCAGGCGAGCCGCTCCTTCAGTCGCCCTGGTAGCGCTGTTCCAGCCACGGATCACCCCGGTCGTGGTAGCCGGCGAGCTCCCAGAAACCCTGCTCGTCGCGTTCGAGGAGCCGGATGCCCCGCACCCACTTGGCCGACTTCCAGAAGTACAGGTGCGGGACGAGGAGCCGCGCCGGGCCGCCGTGTTCGGGGTCCAGCGGCGCGCCCTCGTAGCGGTGCACCACCCAGGCCTGGCCGTCCAGCAGGTCGGTTAGCGGCAGGTTGGTGGTGTACCCGCCGTAGGAGTGCACCAGGGCGAACTCCGCGGACGTCTCCACCTCGCCGAGCAGCGTGTCCAGGCTGACGCCCTCCCAGGACGTCCCCAGTTTGGACCACTGCGTCACACAGTGGATGTCGACCGTGGGCGACTCACTGGGCAGCGCGAGGAAGGCGGACCAGTCCCAGCGGTGCTCGGCACCGGTCTCGGTCGTGATCGTGAACTCCCAGCCGGCCTGCGGCACCCGCGGGGTGGGCCCGGCCGACAGCACGGGGAAGTCGTCGGTGGCGTACTGACCCGGTGGAACGGACTCCCCGGCGGAACGGGGCCGGCCCTGGAACCCCGGCGAGACGATGCCCACGTACGACACCTATCACGGAACCGGCTACCCGCGCGGCGCAGACGGCCATCCCGCAGCAGACGATCATCCGCCACTGGTCTGCCACCGGTCCGGCCGGGGTCGGCGACAGGGGCCCGGCCGCCGTCCGCGGTGGGTGGGGCGTCGCCCGGGGTCGGGGGGTCCCCGGGCGACAGTCGGATCTTTCCATCACCCACGGCGCATCGGCAATGACAGACAGCTGTGGTCTCACCACCTCAGGACATAAGTCCCGGGGCGAAGGTCCTTTCCCGTCGTTCATAGACCTGCCGAAGGACACCCCTCGATCCTGGACGTCGGGCCTCGCGGTCTCCAGACCGCCCACCGCGCGCGACGCTTCGTGGATCATGGAGTCGCGGAGTGTCAGGTCCCCAGGGTCCCACAGCGGGGCGCCGGCCGAAGCACCTCGAAGCGCTGTCCGTCCGGCGCCACCCGCAGGAAGGTGTAGCACCGTCCCAGCTGACCGAAGGACGTCATGAAGTCGATGGGCGCGGGCAGCAGACCGCCCGCGGAGTAGTCGCGCACGGCACGCAGGCCGTCGAGGAAGCGCTGGCGGGTCGGGCAGGGCCCGGCCTCGGCGAGGCCGCGCACGAACATGTCGGCCGCGATCCAGCCGGACAGGGATGCCTGGCGGTTCGGCGGCTGCATCTGCGGCGCGTAGCGGCCCATCGCCGCGAGGAAGGCACGGTGGCCGGGCAGGTCCAGCTCGAACGGCTGGTAGTCGACGAAGAGGTTGACGTTGAGGCCCCCCAGGAGCGGGCCGAACGCCTTCAGCAGGCTCTGGTCGTAGCCCGACGGGGACAGGACGACCCGCAGGTCCGTCCCGGCCTCCTTCGCGCCCAGCACGACCTGACCGAAGGCCCCACCGGTGACGGTTCCGACCAGAGTGTCCGCCCCGCTGTCACGCACCTGGTTTCCGACCGCGCGCAGGTCGATGGGGCCGGTTGCCTCCACGGTGCCGACTACCCGCACGCCGGCGCCCTCCAGGCTGGCCCTCAACTCCTCGGCGAGCTCACCGGACGCGGCCGAGAGAGTCGAGACGGCGATCACCGCGGAGGTCCCGCCCTGGTCGGCCACGAACTCCCCCCAGGTCGAGACGGAGACCCCGTCCGCGATCATGTTCGAGTAGCTGAACATGTTGTCGAACCTGGTCCAGGCGGCGTCGAGCGAGGTTCCCGTGACCGGGACACCGAGGCTGTGCAGGTACTCCGCCGAGCCGTCCGACGCCGTGGTCGACTCCATGATCCCGAAGACGTCCTGCTCCTCGACGAGACGCTGGGCCGCCGTCCGGTTCACGCCGGGCTGCGAACCGTCGTCCTGCCAGCGGTAGGTGAGGCTGCGTCCGTGCACGCCACCGTCGGCGTTCGCCACGCCCAGCCGAGCGTCCACTCCGGCGCGGAACGGGCCGAACAGCGAGGCGGCGTTGCCCGAGTCCGGGTACAGCAGGCCGAGCCGGACCTCGTCGCCGGCGATCCCCGGTGACGGCGGGCAGGACGGATCCGAGCGACTCGGCGCCGGCGGCAGCGCGCCATCTCGGGACACACACGAGACACACGCCACCCCGACGAGCAGTGCGGCTACTCCGGCCCGCACCGCCCGCCAGCTCCCCACCAGCCAGGACGCGCGCCGACCTCGGCACTCCGGCCGGGCGGCTACGGGATCCCCGGCACCACCACGGCCCGTCCCAGGTCTGATACGCACAGCACCAGAGTGACCCACGAAAGTCACCATCAACGTCTAACCGTTGATTCTGTGAACTTCCACCATCAGGCCAATTCCCGCGCAACCCTTCGGCCGGACGCTCGACGGCGCTCCCGTCTCAACCACCGCGCCCACGCTGACCTGGTAAGGGCCCGCATGTCCCGGATGCCCGGCCCGGCTGGCCGACCTGGCTGGCCGACCTGGGCGGTTGYGCTCACCAGAGCAGATGGAGCTGGCGCCCGCCGGCATCCGCATCCGCATCCGCGGACAGGGCGGTGTCGGCAGCCACGCTGGTGTTCCCGGTGCTGGTGTTCCCGGCGCTGGCGGCCTCGGCACTGGTGGTGTCCGGCGGCGCATCACCGCCGTGGGGTCTTTCCGTCCCGGTGGCGGGCGGGGGCACGTCGCCCTCCTGTTCCAGGCCGTGCAGCACCGCGGGGAGATCACCGGCGTACACGACCGTGAGCAGGCGGGTGGCCCGGGTCAGTGCCACGTACAGGTCCGCCAGGCCCCGGGTCGGCCCGGCCAGGATCTCGGCCGGCTCCACGATGATGACGGCGTCGAACTCGAGGCCTTTCGAGTCGGCGACGGTGAGGACGGCGACGGGAGCGTCCAGCAGCCGGTCCGCGGCCGCCCGTCCCCGGTCGGTGCGCGCGGCGGCGCCGGGGGTCTCGAGCTCCCGCGGTGCCAGCAGCGCCGGGTCCGCCGCGTGCAGCGCCCCGCGCACCGCCGCGACCCGCCCGGGCGGGGTGATCACCGCGGTCCTTCCGCCCCTGACCTCGTCCGCCGCCGCCCTGGTCTCGGCGACCACGCCACGCACCAGTGCGGCCTCGTTGCCGGCGCGAGTCGCGGTGGCGGCGCCGGAGACGGTCCGGACGGCACGGGGACGCCGGCCGACGGAGCGCACCGAGAGCGGCGCGGCGGCGGCGGGGTCGGCGGCGGCCAGCACACCCGCGGCGACGTCCATGATCTCGCTGGGGGTCCGGTAGTTCACGGTGAGGCGCTCGACGGCGTAATGGGTGACGTCCCGGCCGAGCAGCTCGCCCCAGTTGCGCGGCGCCTGCGGGCGGGCGGCCTGCGCCAGGTCGCCGACGAGGGTCGCCGTGCGTCCCGGGCAGCGCCGCCACAGCAGCCGCCACAGCATCGCCGAGACCTCCTGGGCCTCGTCCACGATCAGGTGCCCGTACGTCCAGCTCCGGTCGGTGCTGGCGTACTCGGCCGCGCTGCGGCGCTGGCGGGGGGCCGTCCAGCGCTCGGCGACGGCGTCGGCGTCCAGCCGGTCGTCCAGGCCGAGCATCTCCAGCACTCCGCGGGCGTACTCGCGTTCCGCCGCCCGTTCGGCGTTCGCGCGACGGRCCTCGTCGCGACGGGCCTTCTCGTCCGGGTCGCCGAGCAGCTCGGCCGCCTCGTCGAGCAACGGGACGTCCGCCGGGGTCCACGCCGGGACGGGCGAAGCAGCAGGAGCGGCGGGGGCGACCGAGACGGCCGGCGCGGTGGGCCCGGCGGCGGAACGGGCCTGGGGGGCGGCGCTCGCGCCGCGGCGCAGCAGGCCGCGCTCCTGCCCGGTGAGCCGGGTGCCGGCGGCGCGGGCAAGCCGGTCGGGCGAGGCGTAGAGGTCGGCGAGCAGCCGGGCGGGGGTGAGCACGGGCCACAGGTCGTTGAGGGCACGGCGGATGCTCTGGTCCGCCCAGAGGTCCGCTCTGATCTCCGTGCGCTCGTCCGGATCGAGCAGCCCGTTGGGTAGCTGCGCGACCACCTGGCTGGTCAGGGCGCTCAGCAGTTCCCGCAGGAAGATCTGGCGGGCCGAGTTGTGCGGGCGGCGGCTGCGCCGCGCCCGGGTGCGGGCCCGGACGACCGTGTCCCGGTCCAGGTGAAGGTCGTGCTCGTCGTGCCGGAGACGCAGCCCGCGGGAGGGGACCCGCTGACGGTCCCGGACGGCGCCGGCGATCACGTCGGCCATCCGCGCGTCGCCCTTGAGCACGGCGGTGGCGACGGGCTCGTCGCCGGTCGCGTCCACGCCGGGGAACAGCCGCCCCGGCGTCGCGAAGACCACGCCGGTCTCGCCGAGGGAGGGCAGAACCTGCTCGATGTAGCGGAGGAAGACCGGGCTGGGCCCGACCACCAGCACGCCGGAGCGCAGCAGCCGGTCGCGGTGGGTGTAGAGCAGGTAGGCGGCGCGGTGCAGTGCGACCGCGGTCTTGCCCGTTCCCGGGCCGCCGTCGACGACCAGGACGGCGTTCGCCGCGGCCCGGATGATCCGGTCCTGCTCGGCCTGCAGGGTCGAGACGATGTCGTGCATCCGCCCGGTGCGCGGGGCCGACAGTGCCTCCAGCAGCATCGTGTCGCCCGAGGCGGGCGCCTGGGCACCTCCGGACCCGGCGGCGCCCTCGTCCGCGGCCCCGGAGGCGGCCCCGGCCGCGGAGACGGTGGCCGCACGCGGGTCCAGCGGGTCGTCGGCGATGCCGGTGACCCGGCGGCCGCGGGTGCGCAGGTGGCGCCGGCGCACCAGTCCGCGCGGGTCGGCGAGGGTGGCCTGGTAGAACGCGGTGGCGACCGGCGCGCGCCAGTCCACCAGGATGGGCTCCTGCTCCCGGTCGGTCAGCCCGATCCGCCCGATGTAGGTGCGGCGTCCCTCCGTGTGGTCCATCGCGCCGAAGCACAGCCGGCCCTCGGCTGCGTCCAGGCGGGCCAGGCGGTCGGCGTGGGTCGCGGCGAAGACGTCCCGTTCCACGATCGACTGCGGCGTCCCCGTCCCGGCCTCCATCAGGACCTGCCTGAGCTGGTCGCGGGTGGTCTCGCGGATCTCGTCGAGGCGCGTGTAGAGGGTGTCGACGTAAGCCTGCTCGTACGCAAGCTCGGAGTCACGAGTCGTCGGCACCGGATGTCCTTTCCACTCGGCGGTGGGATGCGTGTCGGGGGGCGGCTGCGAGCGACCAGCGCTGCCCGCTGACAGCCCACCACACCAGGATCATCCCGCCTGCCAACGCCCCGGCCACGACGTGTCCCGTTCACCGCCCCGCCGCCGGGAGTGGACCCGGCACCCACCCCGGCCTGCGGTCACCCTCCGCGTGCCGCCGCCTGCCGCACGTCGTCGGCGTCATGCTCCAGCCGGGTGCGCACGAGCGCCGCGACGAGCCGCGGGACATCCTCGCGCTCGACGAGTTCGGCCAGGTCCCGCGGGTCGGTCGGCAGGCCCAGGTCGCCGGCGGCAGCCCGCGCCCGCTCGTCGACGTAGGGCACCAGCTCGTCCCAGGCCGCCTGCGCCTCGCGGAGGAAGATGTCCGCGCCGACCGGGCCGATGCCCTTGATCTGCTGGAGCAGCTCCCGTTCGCGGTCCGGCGTGTGGTCCGCCGCGTCCCGCAGCCGCCGGATGTCGCCGTCGTAGGTGTCGAGCAGGTAGCCGCAGGCATCCGCCAGTGTCCGCGACGTGCTCTCGTCGTAGCGGGCGTAGCCGGACCGGTTGAGCACCCGGACCCGCTCGGCCCAGCTCGCCTCGCCGAGGGCTGCCGCCGACGTCCAACCCTGCTTGCGCAGGGCGCGGAACGCCTCGACCGCCATCGACGTGCGGATCGGCGCACTCGCCAGCAGTGCGAAGAGCAGGAGACCGAACATGCCCTCGGCCGTGTCGGCGGGGACGTCCACGTCGATGTCCTCGGCGTAGGTACGGCCGTGCCGGGCGAGCAGCTCGCGCAGGATCGCCTCGCTGTCAGTTCCAGCCATGACCCTGGGCTACCCGCGGCCGGGGGCCCCGACTCCCGGCTGTCAACCCCACGCCCGACCCCGCGCCGGCCATACCAGCCCACAGTGGGCGACGGACGGGTCCCGGTGGACACCCGGGAGCCTCCGCTCAGCCGGCGAGGAACTCCTCGATCAGTCGGACGAGTTCCAGCGGCCGGTCACTCTGCACCGAGTGGCCCGCCCCGTCGACCACGGCGGTGCGCAGCGCCGGCAGCCGGCGACGGAACTGCTCGACGTCGTCGTCGTGGACGAACGGTGACGCGCCGCCCCGCACGAGCAGCAGCGGCACGGTGATCGCATCGACCTCGTCCCACAGCCGGGTCATGGCGGTCATCTGGTCGGCGCCGCCGGGGCTGGCCAGGTCGTAACGCCATGCCCAGCGGCCGTCGGGCTGCCGGTAGGCGTTGTGGCGAACCCCGCGGCGCACCCCCGAGGCCGGGCGGCGCGGGCTCAGCGCGATCGCGGCCTGCGCCATCTGTTCGAACGAGTCGTACGTCGGCGGCCCGCCGACCAGTGCCACCGCCCCGCGCTGCGCCGTGTCCATCGCGCGGACCCGGTCCGCGGACTGTGGCGTCACGTCGACGAGGATCGCGCTGCGGCACAGGTCCGGCCGGGTCGCGGCGAGGTGGATGGTGGTGGYGCCGCCGAGCGACATGCCGACGACGACCCGCGCCGCGGGCGCAGCCACCCGCAACGCCTCGGCGACGGCATCCGCGTTCGCCCACGGACCGTAGTCGTGGTCGTCACGCCGGTAGGAGTGGCCGTGCCCGGGCAGGTCGAAGGCGATCGCGGGACGCCCCAACGCGAGCACCACCGAATCCCAGGTGTGCGCGTTCTGGCCGCCGCCGTGCAGGAACACGAGTTCGGGCTCGGCCGTGCCCCAGCGGAGGTGGCTCAGCCACCGGCCGGGCTCGACCTCGACCTGGCCGCGGGCCACCTCAGGGCGCCCCGTGTAGGGAATCCCCAGTTCCTCGGCGTTCTCGTGCAACAGCCCGAACTCGTCGTACTCGTCGGTCTCGGGGTTGCTGTCGACGTCCGGCTGATCGGCCATGATCCCGCCTCGCTCTCGTCCACATCTGTTCGGCCGCCAGGTCCGATCCGGCCCGGCAGCCGACGGGCCGCGCAGGGAGAATGTAGGACCGATCGGGCGCGACACGCGCCGATCCGGCCGGTCGGACGCAGTTCCGGTTCTTCCGCCACGCGGGACGGGGCCGAAACAGGCCGGCACAGGCCGACGGAAGGAACCCCTCATGAGCTTCAGCCTTGACCTCACGGACGACCAGACCGAGCTGCGATCGTGGGTGCACGGCTTCGCCGAGGATGTCGTGCGCCCCGCCGCCGCGGAGTGGGACGAACGGGAGGAGACCCCCTGGCCGATCATCCAGGAGGCGGCGAAGATCGGGCTCTACACCTTCGACACCCTCTCCACCCTGTGGTTCGARCCGACCGGGCTGTCGCTCCCGATCCTGTCGGAGGAGCTGTTCTGGGGCGACGCCGGCATCGGCATGTCAATCATGGGGACGTCGCTGGCGATCGCCGGCCTGGCCTCGTCGGGCACGATGGAGCAGATCGGCGAGTGGGTGCCCGCCTGTTTCGGGGACGCTGCCGACCCGAAGGTCGCCGCCTACTGCGTCTCCGAACCCGAGGCCGGCTCGGACGTCTCCTCGATGCGGGTCCGGGCCCGCTACGACGAGGCGCGGGACGAGTGGGTCCTCAACGGCCAGAAGGCGTGGATCACCAACGGCGGCATCGCGAACGTGCACATCGTCGTCGCGTCGGTGGATCCCGAGCTGCGGGCGCGCGGCCAGGCCTCGTTCCTCATCCCGCCCGGCACGCCTGGGCTCGCCGCGACCCGCAAGATCAGGAAGCTGGGCCTGCGTGCCTCGCACACCGCCGACGTGTTCCTCGACGACGTCCGGATCCCGGGCCGGTGCCTGCTCGGCGGCAAGGACAAGCTGGACGAGCGACTGGCTCGGGCCCGCGAGGGCACCCGCTCCGCCGAGCAGACCGCCCTGCGCACCTTCGAGATGAGCCGCCCGACCGTCGGCGCGCAGGCGGTGGGCATCGCCCGGGCCGCCTACGAGTACGCGCTCGACTACGCACGTACCCGCGAGCAGTTCGGACGTCCCATCATCACCAACCAGGCGATCGCGTTCGCTCTCGCCGACATGCGCATGGAGATCGACGCGGCCCGGTTGCTGATCTGGCGGGCGGCGTGGATGGGCCGCAACGAACGCCGCTTCGAGGCCGGCGAGGGCTCGATGTCGAAGCTCAAGGCAGGTGAGGTCGCGGTGTGGGCGACGGAGAAGGCGGTGCAGATCCTCGGCGGCGCCGGCTACAGCCGGGAGCATCCCGTCGAGCGGATGTACCGCGACGCGAAGATCTACACGATCTTCGAGGGCACGTCGGAGATCCAGCGGCTCGTGGTCGCCCGGGCGATCTCCGGGATGCGCCTGGCCTGAGCGGCTCCGACGCGCGCCTGCGAAGGCGACCGGAGACAACTTCTCGTACCAGTTGCGCAGAAACCAGCAAGCTACGGGGTTCGCGGGCCGCCGGCCGGCTTGGATCAGACACAGGCCGGATCGCCGACGTGGGATCGGGGGCGATGTTCGGGGGCATCAGCCACGTCTGGCGATCCGGTCTAGCCGATCGGGGCCCGCGGACCCGGGCCGCTGCGCGGTCATCCGGTCATCCGCGCAGGCCCGCCGGCACCGCGGACACGTAGGCCACGCTGGCGTGACTGTCCACCGGGCGGCCAGCCGCGTCCACGCAGCGGATGGTCGCGGCCAGGTCGGTGGGCTCCGTTCCGGTCTCGTCGGCCCCTCGCGCCCAGTCGTCGGCCGAGCACCGTGAGGTCGCGTCGCCGTACGCCGTCACTCCCAGGAAGTCCGGGCCGCGCCCCACCCCGGGGAAGACCACCTCGTAGACACCGACCTCGACCCGCCGGACGGTGTTGACCGCCCCGGCGCTGTTGGCCGAGTAGCGACCCCACGCCCCGACCGGATCACCGAGCGGCGCCGGTTCCACCGGCCCGTCGCCAGTCGTCACGCCCGTGAAGACGTGAGCGAAACCGCCCGCCCCAGCCGGCAGCAGCGCGTCCCGATCGGTGTAGAGCAGCGCGAACGGGGTGTCAGCCCAGGTCGCGCCGTCGGTGCAGCCGACCAGCACGGTCTGCCGGTCACCGAGCACCTCCCGATCCAGGGGGTTGCACCCGGCCGCGCCGCCGCCGATCGCATTCAGCTGGAGGTTGTTGCCGGGGCGCACGAACTGGGCGCCGACGAGGTCGACCGCATAGCGGCCGGTGGCCACCCGGCGGACGTCGATCCGACCCGGACCGGCGACGCTGTACCGGTCGGGATCCAGCGGCCCGGCCGCGGCGGAGCCGTCGTGGTGCAGATAGGCGTACGGCCCGCCGTCGCCCGTCCCCGCGCGGCCGGGCGGCGCGTGGGTGAACAGGACCGCGAACCGCGAGTCCGCGTACGCGCCGGACGGGTCGCGGCAGACCAGCGCGACCCGTTCGTCGAGCCGCTCACCGGCCCGCACTGGCGCCACCCGGCCGCTGCCCGCCGCGGTGGCCGCCACGGCCTCGTCGGCGGACTGCCGCACCGCCTGCCAGTCGGTGACGTGGCAGTACGCCCCGCCGTCGGGCGGCACGCCGATCGACGTGGCCAGGGCCACCCCCCGCCCGCCCGCGACCCCGATACCGGGGAAGGTGACCTGGTAGCGGCCGACCTCCGACCGGGAGATCACCGGCCTCGCCGCGGCCAGCGCGTCGACGACCTGCCAGCTCCCCGCCGCGGCGCTGTCAGGCGCCTCCAGCGGCGCGGCCGGCGCGGTGACCTCCGAGCGCAGGAAGCCCCAGACCGGCCCGCGGGGATCGGCCGGGCCGAGAGTGCCCTGGATGGCCGGTGCGTCCCGGGCGGCCGCGGTGACGATCAGCGTGATGCCGCCGGCGAACGCGAGGACCGCGAGAACCRCGCTGGCCACCGTCGCCCGATTCCAGTGCGGCACGCATCCAGCCCTTCGTTTCCCGGGTGCGCGGGGGACAACGGCACCCACCCCGCTCCGGAGGCGAGGTATGTCGGAAAAGAGTCCCACATCCAGTCCCTATCCGGACACCGGTGCGTACCCGGGCGGCATTACAGTGTTGCGTTGCCTGCTCCGGAGGTTCCTTTCTGATTCCGCCGGAACGGTGCCGGGATCCGCTCCCGCGGAACTGGTCAGGTGCCGCCACGGCACCGGCGACAAAACGATGATCTTTTTTGATGCGCGGCAGAGGTGCTCCCGGGTGAGGCATCTGGCCCGCTACAGCATGTGAGGGTGGGCTCGATGTCATCGGAGGCCGGGATTCCGGCGCGGACCGTTCCGCTCGGTGCGGACGATCCCCGCGAGCTGGGTTCCTACCAGCTGCTCGGCAAGCTCGGCCAGGGCGGTATGGGCACCGTCTACCTGGGCCGGTCGCAGCAGGGCCGCCTGGTCGCCATCAAGGTGATCCGTGCCGACGTGGCGGACAATCCCGAGTTCCGGGCCCGTTTCTGGTCGGAGGCGGAGACCGCGCGCCGGGTCGCCCGGGTCTGCACCGCCGAGGTGCTCGAGGCCGCCCCGCACGCCCCCCAGCCCTACCTGGTGACCGAGTTCATCGAGGGCGAGACCCTGGCGCGGTTCGTCGCCCGCAACGGCCCGCTCGCGGACGCGAACCTCGAGCAGCTCGCGGTCGGTGTCGCGGCGGCGCTGACCGCGATCCACCGCGCCGGCATCGTGCACCGGGACCTCAAGCCGGCGAACGTGGTGCTCTCCCCGTTCGGCCCCCGGGTCATCGACTTCGGCATCGCCCGGGCGCTGGACTCGGCCTCCGGGCTGACCGGCGACCTGCAGCAGCTCGGCACACCCGCCTTCATGTCGCCGGAGCAGATCGAGGGCGGGGCGGTGACCCCGGC
Source organism: Parafrankia colletiae (assembly GCF_001854655.1). Taxonomy (GTDB): domain Bacteria; phylum Actinomycetota; class Actinomycetes; order Frankiales; family Frankiaceae; genus Parafrankia; species Parafrankia colletiae. The sequence goes on from NZ_MBLM01000130.1 coordinate 94,708, forward strand.
GGTCGACATCTGGGCCTGGGGCGGCCTGGTCACCTACGCCGCCACCGGTCACTACCCGTTCGGCGAGGGCAACGCGCAGGTGCTGCTGTACCGGGCGCTGAACGAGGAGCCGCGCCTCGACGGCGTCGACACCGCGCTGCGCCCCATCGTCTGGCACGCCATGCGCAAGAATCCGGCGGGCCGGCCCACCGCGCAGCAGCTCATGCTGCGCCTGCTGGGCGACCCCACGGACGACGTCGACGCGACGATCGACCCGAGCGAGGTCACCAACGTCCTCCAGGGCTGGAACCTGCCGATCGCCCCCGGCACCGGGCCGGGGCTCCACGCGGCCGGCCCGGGCGGCGGCCAGACGGGCAGCGCCGGCGGCGGGCCGGGTGCCGACGACCGGACGGTGGCCACCATCGCCGCGACCCGCGGTCCCGGCGCCGCGACGGGCGCGGGGCCCGGCACGGGCCCGAGCTCCGGCGGGACGGGCGGCGGCGGCACGCCGGAGCGGACACGGGTCGACGAGGGCAGCCACCGGAACCGCCGCGGCCCGGTCGTCATCGGTGCGGCCGCCGCGGTCGCCGCCGTGGTCATCGCGGCCACGCTGATCGCCCTGGGCGGAGGCGGCGACGACGACGCGGCCAGCGGCTCGGACGCGCCCGCGTCGCTGCCACCCGGGGCGCTGCCGCAGTCCGCGGCTCCCCTCGACGACACCACGATGGTGTTCGCCAGCGACCAGAACGGGAACTACGACCTGTTCACCGGCCGGCTCCCCGACCAGGGCGAGCTGACCGACATCCGCCCGATCACCACCACCGCCGAGGACGATCTCCTCCCCTCCGTCAGCGCGGACCGCAGGACGGTCGTCTTCACCCGTCGGGAAGGCGCCGAGAACGCCCTCTATGCGGTGGCGGCGGACGGCTCGGGTGCCCCGATCAGGCTCTTCACCAGCGGACCGGCGTCGAAGCTGACCATCGCCGACGACGCGCGGCCGTCCCTCTCCCCGGACGGCAAGTTCCTGGTCGTCCGGTCGACCACCAGCGTTGAGGGTCTGCCGGACGCGGGTCTGTACGTCGCGTCCCTCGACGGGGTGACCGTCTTCCGGCTCAATGCCAAGCCCCAGGCCACCGACCCCGCGTGGTCGCCCAGTGGAGAGCTCATCGCCTACTGGTCGTCCGACACCGAAAGCGACCGGGGATTCATCGTCACGATTCCGGTCCGGCGGGACTCGACCCCGACACCCGTCACCGCCGGCGACGGCAACCGGGACGCGGACCCGACCTTCTCCCCGGACGGCCAGCGGATCGCCTTCAGCCGCGAGGTTGAAGGCGACCTGGAGATCTTCCAGATGAACACGGACGGCTCCGGGCTGACCCGGGTCACCGCCGAGCCGGGGCGGGACCAGGACCCCGCCTACTCGCCGGACGGCAGCCGCCTGGTGTTCACCGGTGAGCGGGGCACGCCGGTCCGCCGGCTTTATCTCACCGACCCGGCGAACACGACCGACGCGGACCGTCTTCTCACGAACATCCCGAGCTTTCACGTCCGCTGGTCAAACGGCTGACGGACGCTGCGAGAGCGGTCAGTCCTCTCGGCGATGCCCGCCGTCACCGCGCCCGCGGGCGCGGTGACGGCGGGCATCGCTGTGGTGGGGCCCCTGTCTGCGGGCTTTCCGTCGGCGCGGGCCGCGTCGGCTGACGCTGTGACGGCGTCCAGCAGTCGCCAGTAGCCCGGGCCGCCGCCGGGCCCCGCGCCCTCGTCGTTGCGCCGCAGGACGGCGTCCTTGAAGGCCAGGAAGGCGGGCGACGGGCGGCGCTGGCCGTCGCGGAGGCCGGCCGGCGGCGATGACGGGCCGCCCAGCCAGCCGAGGCGCAGCACGGCCCGCAGCATCGGCACCGACAGGCGCTGGTCCAGCCGCAGGACGATGTCCTGCAGGGTGCGGTGCACCGCCGTGGCGGCGATGCCGCCCAGGTCGGTGAGATCCGGCGGCTCGACCGCCATGGCGTGGCGCCGGCAGCCGGCCCGGCGCCGGCCGGCCGCCACCGGATCGGCGAAGGCGACGTCCACCGGCTCCTGCGGCGCCCACCGGGGCAGGCCGGGGACGCCGTGCAGGCGTGCCGCGGTCAGCAGGCAGACCACGCCACCGGCGACCGCCAGCGCGGCGCGGGCGTAGGCGCGCACCCGGTCGCGCACCGGGGGCACGACGAGCGCTCCGCGGACCGGTGCCCACCAACCACCGGAACGCCGGCGCACCGTGATCGCCGCGTCGGACATGCCGAGCCGACGCGCCTCACACCGGGTGATCATGTCGTCCTGGCTGCGGGCCAGGGCGACGACTCGTTGATAGCTCTCGGGCATGTGCCGAGTCTGCGATCCGCGCCGGCCGCCGGCAGAGGCGCGGCGGCTACTGTGGACAACGCGATCCGGATCGGACCCCTGTCCACCGGGTCGGGTCCGCACGCGAAAGGGGGCGACGCCCACCCGTGTCCGGGTTGGGCGCCGCCCCCCTCGTGTAGGAGACCGCGGGATGTCAGCGAGCGGTGGGAGCCGTCGGGCGGCGCTTCGAGGTCTTCGGGTCCATCCGGCGCACCAGGAAGGAGACGGCGATGACGCACACGACCCCGACGGCGAAGGCTCCGCCGATGTCGATCAGGAACTGCGTCGACGTGAACCGGTAGAGCGGGTCGGCCGGGAAGTCCGGGTTGATCTCCGTGCCGAAGCCGGAGATCGTGTTCAGATCGATCACCGAGGCGAGCGCGGCGAAGCCCCAGCGGGCCGGCGCGATCCAGCTCACCTGCTCGAGGCCGGGCGTTCCGTCCGCGGCGACCAGACCACCGGAGAACACGAGCTGGGCCATGGTGATGAGCACCAGCAGCGGCATCGTCTTGTCCGCGTTGTCGACCAGCGAGGAGATGACCAGGCCGAGCATCGCCGACGCGAGCGACAGCGCGATCACGGCGATCGCGGCTTCCAGGAAGGGGAACCCGAACAGGCCGTCGCCCATCGGGCGACCGGCGATGCCGATGGTGGTGAACACCAGCGCCTGCAGCGTCGTGATGAGCGTGAGCACCACGATCTTCGAACCGATATAGGCCGTTCGGGACAGACCGATCGCCCGTTCTCGGCGATAGATCGGTCTCTCCTTCACGATTTCTCGCACCGAGTTCGACATGCCCATGAAGCAGGCACACAGTGTCATCACCAGCAGCACTGTCGGCGCGTCTCTGTTCGGTCCCTCAGACGCCGCAATCAAATCGCCCGGAATTGCTCGCGGAATTGCCCCGAGCAGGAACGGGAAAGCGATGATCAGCCGTAGGTAGGACTTGTCCGACGCGACCACGGCCATCATGCGTCGGCTCAGTGTGATGAGCTGGGAGACGACGGACTGCTGCCGGATGGACGGCAGGTCCTCCGGCGCGGGCCGGGCCGACGGAGCGGTGATCGAGGCGGGCACGTACCAGCGGGAGTTCCGGAACCGGGCCGCCGACTCTGCGCCCGGAGTCGCCTCCAGCGTCAGGAACACGTCGGGGTAGTCCCGGGCGCCGAAGAACGACAGCGCGTCGCCGGGCGGCCCGAAGTAGGCCACGTAACCACCGGGCGCGAGGACGAGTACGTAGTCACACAGGTCGAGCTGGGCGACGCTGTGCGTGACCACGACGACCGTCCGGCCATCGTCCGCCAGCTTGCGCAGCGACTCCATGACGTTCTTGTCCATGCCCGGGTCGAGGCCGGAGGTCGGCTCGTCCAGGTACAGCAGGGTGGGCTTGGTGAGCAGCTCCAGGGCGACCGAGGTCCGCTTGCGCTGGCCACCGGAGAGCCGTGAGACCTGCGTGTTCGCGTGCTGGGTCAGGCCGAGCTCGGCGAGCACCTCGTCGACCCGCTGGCGGCGCTCCGCCTTCGTGGTGTCGGGCGGGAACCGCAGCTCGGCACCGAACTCGAGCGCCCGGCGCACGGTCAGCGAGGTGTGCAGGAGGTCCTCCTGCGGCACGTAGCCGATCCGGCGGCGCAGTTCGTCGTACTCGGAGTACATGTCCCGACCGGCGTAGCGGACGTTGCCCTTGTCCGCCGGGCGGAAGCCGGTCAGTGCGTTGAGCAGCGTCGACTTGCCGGCACCGGAGGGCCCGACCACACCGAGCAGGGCCCGCCCGGGAAGCTTGAAGGTCATGTCGTGCATGAGCTGCTTCTCGCCGGCCCACACGTTCAGGGCGTCGGCCTCGAAGCTGACGTCGCCGGAGTCGAGGTACTCGACGAGCAGCTCGCCCTCGAGCTGGAACACGTGGTGACCGATGGCGATCACGTCGCCCTGGTTCACGTTGGTCCGGCTGATGCGGCGGCCGTTGACGAACACGCCGTTCGCCGACTCGAGGTCGGCGATCTGCAGCCCGGAGCGGCCGATGTAGAGCTCGGCGTGCCGGCGGGAGGCCAGCAGGTCGGTGATGACGATGTCGTTGTCGCGGGCGCGGCCCAGCGTCATCGTCCCCGGCCGAAGCCGGTAGGTGGTCCGCCGCTCGTGCTCCTGGTCGAGGCTGGTCGAGCCGGAGGGCGTCTGCGCCGGGTCGTAGTCGGAACCGCCACCACGCCCACCGGGTGCGGCCTGCCCACCAGGCGCCCGGCCGCCGCCCTGGCCCCGGGTCGGCGCGGTCGGCTTCGGCGGCTGGTAGCCGCTGGAGCCCGGCAGCATGGTCTGCATGTCGTAGGAGCCCGGGTCGTAGTCGGACTCGTCGTACCCGCCGCGCGCGGCCGGGAACTCGGRCATGACCACGACCTCGGGGCCGCTCGGCGTGCCGAGGCGGAACCGGACCTCGCCGTGGACGGGCAGTGCCTCCGGCATCCGCTGGCCGTCGACCCACGTCCCGTTCGAGCTGATGTCGCGGACGGACCAACCCCCGCCGGTCTGCTCGACGAGGAGGTGTCGACGGGAGACACGGCTGTCGGCGATGACGTAGTCCGCGGTCCGGGCGCGGCCGATGATGAACTGCTCACCTGCCGGCACGGTGGCGGCACCGGCCTCGGTGACGACTCTCAGATACGTCGTCTGCACGTCTCTCCCCCTTCGCGACGGGACGCAGGCCGGGATGCCCCGCCGAAACCCTCATCAGCACGCCGTCCGGATCGGTCTCCGAACAGGACGGGCAACGGTGCCACCACCGATGGATCCTCACTACCTTGACCGATCTTGCGGGATGCCGCAGATCGTAGCGTCGCATGCCGACCTTGATCCAGCCCGGGTGACGCGAGCGCCGTCGAACGGACCGCTTCAGCCGATTCCGGAGCCGACACCTCTAACCTTCCTCACGTCGTTCGTTCACGTCCCGACGCCTTTCATATCGCGTCGGCAGCGGGTTCGTGACCGAGTGTGGTAAGTCCGGCACGGGGACCGGCGACGTGAGCGGGTCGGTGCACCACCGACAATGCCCGCCGGGAACACCTGGTACCTGCTTCTGTCGCCGATCCGACCCGCTACCGTACGCGCCCCCACGAGGGCTCCGGCGGCCGGCCGCGGGGCCCACCGGCGGGCCCGTGGCGACCACTGCAGGCATCGCCCCGACTGTCCACGCCACCCCGACACCTCGAACACGAAAAGTGACTTTTCGGAAACGAAGTGTAGCAAGGTGGGCGATCCGTCCAGTTTGCCCCGATCCAGCGCCCCAGTCCGAGACGTCACTTGTCGCCGGCCGGCTTGGGAGCGGCCGGCAGCACCACGTCCTTGGCTGTCGCGGTCAGCGACAGACCGGTCGCGTCCGTCGACGCCTGGACGATGTTCAGATCGAACGGAAGCCCGGCGATCGGAATGGGAATCGACGGAAGACGCAAACCACCCGGAAGCGGGATGGTGGCGTTGATACCGCCAGCGAGCCCGATCTCCGACGGGACAAGGGTGAGCTCGTTGTTCTCGACCTCGAAGGTGGTCACGCCACTGATCTGCTGGCCGAGGAGAGAACCCGCGATCTCGACCTTCTCGCCGCCGTCGACCGGCGTCACCTGAACTACGGGATCCACCGTCTCCAGGTAGGCGTTCAGGTCGTCATAGGTGATCCGCACCGTCGCCCGGACGTCGTCGACGGGCACCTCTCCGATGCTGTCTGAGAGCGCGTCACCCAGCGGCACGTGCACGCCCTTGAGATTCGCGTCGACCTCGGAGATCCGCGGCCCGGGCGTGGGAATTCCCTCGATGGTGACGCTGATGTCCTTGAACTTGCCGAACAGCACCTGGGTGAGAAACGGGAAACCGCCGATCGCGACGTTCCGCACCGTCGGCGGCGTGGCACCGGGTTCCAGGCTCTCCGCGACGCTGACCTCGACCTGCTTCTCCATCTGATCCCTGGCAATCGCGACCGCGACCCGGTCACCGACCACGAAGAGAACCAGCAGCAGCACGACGACGAACGCGAGGATCCGGCCCCGGCGACGCTTGCGTTTCGCGGGCGCCGGGCCGCCCGGAGCCGGCCGGGAACCACCTGGGCCGCCAGGCGGCTGCTGGGCACCGCCGGCAGGCAGCGGCCCGCTCTCCGCCCCGTACGGACCGGCCTCGCCGCCGTACGGGCCCGCCGCGCCGTTCCCGGCGAACACCGGGCGGACGTGGCCTCCGCTGTCGAGGTAGGTGCCGCCGGTGTGGGGAGCGCCCTCACGGGGCCCGGACGCCGCGGGGTCGTAGCCGGGCTGACCGCCGACCCCGGGGGCAGGCTGGGCGTACCCGGCCGGCGGTGCGTACCCGGCGCCGGCCCCGGCGGGCGGCCCGTAGGCGGCGGACGCATCGGGGGCACCTGCGGCACCGGGCTGGCCACCGGCCGCCTTCGGAGCCCGGCTCCGGCGGACCACCTGGGTCGCCTCACCGAGCAGCTGCGTAGCGCCCTCGCCCTCCGCCTCGTCCTCCGGATCACCGTCGGCGGGGCGAACCCGGCGGCCGGGGCGGAACGCGTCCGCCGGCGGCGGTGGACCGGCGGGCCGGAAGGCCTCCGGCGGGGGCGGTGGAGCGTCCGGGGCGCCGGGGCGCGCCCGGCGCTGCACGTTCTCGGTCGGCCGGGTACCGCGTTCGCCCGACTGCGCGGCGGATCCCCTGGGGGGCATTACATTGGTGGCGTCCGCGGGCTCCTGCCCGTCACCGCCGTGCCCGTGGTTCACCGGAACATCTCCCGCTCCGCGCCGCCGGGCGTCCGGCGTGGCGCCGCCTGTCACAGTCGGTCATCTCGAGTCCGACCTGCCGGCCGCCGTCCGAACCGCCGGCCCATCAGAGGATGGTCGCACGCGGAAGGGTCAGGCGACCGTGTCGGGTCCGATCACCTGTGTCTCGCACGTGTCGGATTTCCGACCCGGACGATTGTCGGTTACGCACCGTTCAGGAGCACCAGGAAGGCCGCTCCACCCCGATCACTATCAGCAACTACGTCCTACGCTCCGCATACCCCGTGAATGCGGCCCACCTTCCCGCCTCGCCGGCTCTCGCCCCGAGTGCCTCCGCTCGGATGTCACCGTCCGGAGGCCACCGTCCGGAGGCCACTGCCACGCCTCCGCCACGCCCTCCTCTGCACCTTCTCGCGACGTCACACCTCGAGCGGTAGCTGCGCGGCGCCGCGCGCACCCGCCCGCCGCGGCTCGGGTGCCAGCCGGAAGGCCGTCCCACCCGGGGCGGCGAACGCCTGCCAGAAGTGGTCGGCCACCTCGTCGGGCCGCAGCGGCCCGGCGGTACCGACCCGRCCGTCCAGCACCACGGTGCGCAGTCGGACGCCCTGCGCCGCCAGCAGCGACGCCATCGCCTCCCCCATTGCTGCCGCACCCGCCTTCCCGACGGCGAGCGCGAACCGGCCGGCCGCCGGCTCACTGCGCGGGCCGGCGACGGTCAGCAGGATGGTCGCGCCCGGCCGTTCGGCCAGCAGCGGCGCCGCGATCTGCACCGCCGTCAGCGCCCCGGTCACGTTCACCGCCAGCGTCTGGTTCATCGACTCGGCGCGCACCGAGAAGGCCGTGCCCCGGATGCTCAGTTTGGCGTTGTAGACGAGCACGGTCAGCCCGCCGATCTCGGCAGCCACCCGCCCGGCAGCGGCGGTGAACGCCGCCTGGTCGGTGACGTCGGCGACGGCCCCGGCGACCGGATGGTCGGCAGCCGCGAGCTCGCCGGTCACCCGGGCCACGGTCTCGGCCGACCGCGAGATCACTCCCAGCCGGAACCCCTCGGCAGCGAACCGGCGCAGCAGCGCCGTCCCGAAGGCGGCGCCGGGACCGACCACCATCAGGCCACGGCTGGAAGGCCCCACAGCCCCACCTACCGGAACCGCGGGGGTCCCGGCACCTGCGGCGGGGGTCCTGGCGCCCGCGGCGTGTTTCGTGGCCGCGCCGTTGTCCATGCGCCCCATCCTGACGCGCGGGCGCTGCCGCCGCGCCGATATGGCCCGGATACGCGCGATCGCGCCTGGATGCCTGCGCTCAGTTCCCGTCCGGGCGCGCCCCGTCCCCGGCGGCCCGGACGGTGGATGGATCGCCCTACCGGCGGCCGGCCGCCGTCGAGTCGGACGTCGTCCGACGGTGAGCACCGGCCTTCTGGCCACGGCCACGCAGGACGCGGCCACGAGCCCGGCCGGCGCGCAGGCTGCGGGTCAGCAGCGAGCGGCGGCCCGGCCGCCGGCGGGCCCGGCGGTCGACCGGGCGGCCGCCGACGACCGCCCGCCCGGCYCCCGGCCCGCCGACGGCACCGCCCGGGACCGCGCCACCGGCAGCCACGGCACCTCCGGCAGCCGGCCGCACCGCCGCCGCGTTCGCGGCCCGGGTGGGCGCGGCCGAGCGGTAGGCCACCGCGAGTGCCACCAGCACGACGGAGATGACTGCGGAGATCAGCAACAGCGCGACGATGACGGCAGCGAATGTTCTCACCCACAATGGATACCCACCGTATCCATATGGTCACACCTCAGGCGGGCGTCCCCGTCACCCGCCCGGCGGCGGAACCGGGCCCGGCGGCGGCGAGACCGAGCCTGTCGGCGAAACCGAGCCTGTCGCCGGCACCAGGACACCCGGGTTGAGCACACCCGCCGGGTCCAGCACGGCCTTCACCGCCTGGAGGACCGCGACGCCGACCTCCCCGATCTCGGCGGCGATCCAGGGGCGGTGATCCGTCCCGACCGCATGGTGATGGGTGATCGTGCCACCGCACTTCATGATCGCGTCCCCGGCGGCCTGCTTCGCGCGACCCCAGCGGGCGATCGGGTCGGGGCCCTGCGCGCAGACGATCGTGAAGTACAGCGAGGCCCCCGCCGGGTAGACGTGCGAGATGTGGCACAGCACGACCGCGGGTGACCCGTCCGCCTCGACGGCGCCGGCGACCGCGGCGCGCACCCCCGCATACAGGTCGGGGAGATCCGCCCAGTAGGCCGCCGTCTCCAGAGTCTCCGCGAGGATCCCCTCGTCGAGGAGGGCGTCGCGCAGGTAGGGCGCGTGGAAGCGGCCCGCGAGCCAGTCCTGGCCGATCTGCTCCCCGAGGGGCTGGCCGCCGCCGGCGGCGATGACGGTCTCGACCGCGGCCGCGCCCCGGGCCACCGTCTCGTCATCCCCCTCGAAGCCGGTCAGCAGGTAGCACCCGCCGGCCGTGACTCCGGTGCCCGCGGTGACCGCGTTGGCGAGGCCGGCCGCCGTCTCCATCTCGTCGGAGAGCCGGCACACCGTGGGCAACAGGTCCCGCTGGGCCAGTGCGCGGATCAGCTCGAGGCCGGTTGTCRGGTCCGCGACCCGCCAGCCGGTGTAGGTCCGCCGCGGCGGTGCCGGCCGTACCCGCACCGTCACCTCGGTGATCACACCGAAGGCGCCTTCGGAGCCCAGTGCCAGCTGGCGCAGATCCGGGCCGGCGGCCGAGGCCGGGACCCGCCCCGGCTGCCAGGTGCCGACCGGCGTGGCCAGCCGCAGCCCGGTGACGAGCTGGTCGAACCGGCCGTATCCAGCCGAGGCCTGGCCACTGGACCGGGTCGCGGCGAACCCGCCGACGGTGGCGTACTCCCACGACTGCGGCAGGTGGCCGAGGGTGAGCCCGTGCCCGGCGAGCAGGGCCTCGACGGCAGGCCCACGCAGCCCCGCACCCAGCACCGCCGTCCCGGAGACGGTGTCGACGTCCACCAACCGGTCCAGGCGGCGCAGGTCGAGCGCGATGACGCCGGCCCAGGTCGACGAGGGCAGGCCGGGCGGCGCCAGGCCGCCGACCACCGACGTCCCGCCGCCGAACGGGACCACGACGACGCGGTGCCGGGAGCAGATCCGCAGCACCGCCAGGACCTCGTCATGGTCCGCGGGGACGACGACGACGTCCGGGGCGGCAGCAGCGTCCCCGGCGCGCAGACGGAGCAGGTCGACGGTGGACCGGCCTCGGCAGTGCCGCACCCGCGTCTCGCGGTCGGCCAGCACGTGTTCGGCGCCCACGGCGGCGCACAGCTCGCCGCGCACGTCCGCCGGGAGGCGCACCGGTGGCAGGGAGACGTCCGCGAGGGCGACCGGCGGGCTCGGACGGGACGGGATGCCGAGCTGGCCGAGCAGGTCCCGGACGGCGCCCGGCAACGGCCGGTGCCGCTCCGCCACCCCCCAGCCCCACCAGACCGGGTCCGCGGCCGGCTGCGGAGCGAGATGACCCGACTCGGACGTCATGGCAGCTCCCCGGCTTGACGGACCGATCGATACAGTGTGACAACTCAAGTCACAGTGTCACACGACCACGCGCCGGGCACTCCCCACGTGACCGGCACGGCGTTGCGGAGCCGGGAGGACCAGGGCGATGACCGGACAGACCCGCTCCCGTCCCGCGCCGGTCGCCGTCGCGGACGAGGTGGTCCTCGACGCCGCCGCCGCGCTGCTGATGAGCGTCGGCGTCCGCCGGACGACCTTCACCGACGTCGCGCGCCGCGCCGGCGTCAGCCGGATGACCCTCTACCGCCGCTGGCCCGACCTGCGTTCCCTCGTCCGGGACGTGATGACACGCGAGTGGGGGCGGATCATCACAGCCACCGCCCCGCCCGGCGCCCCCGGCACCTGGCTGCCCGCCGAGGCGGCGACGAGGGTCGCCCCGGACGCGCCCGGCGCGGAGCGGGCCGAGCTGGTGGGTTCCCTGATCGCGGCCGCGCGGGCGTTCCGGGCGCACCCGCTCTTCGTGCGCATCACCGAGACGGACGGGGAGCTGCTGGTCCCCTACGTCCTGGAACGGCTCGGCACGACCCAGCTGCTGGTCCTGGACCTCCTGCGCGACAGGCTCGCCGCGGCCCAGGCCACCGGCGCCGTCCGTACCGGTGATCCGGACGCGCAGGCGCGGATGGTGCTGCTGGCGGCGCAGTCGTACGTTCTCTCCGCGGGCGCGATGGGCGACGAGGTCACCCGGGAGGCGCTGGCACGCGAGCTGTACCTGATGGTGGACGGCTACCTGGCCCCGCCCCACGATCCCCTGTCCGGATCTCCGCCACCCGAGGCTCCGCCGCCCACGCGGGGGGCACCGTCATCCCGGACCCGGCCGGCATTCCGGACCCGGCCGACCGACCACCACCAGCCGACCGAGCGCCGGCCGGCCGAGCACCCCGGAGGGCCGTCATGACCGACCTGGCCAGCCCGCTCGCACGCTCGTCGCTCACCGCGGACCGCCGCGCCCGCGAACTCGCCGAGCTCGCCGGCGGAACGGTGGTGGATCTGCTCGTCGTCGGCGGCGGTGTCACCGGTGCCGGGGTCGCGCTCGACGCCGCCTCCCGCGGGCTGTCCGTCGCGTTGGTCGAGGCGCGCGATCTCGCGTTCGGCACGAGCAGGTGGAGCTCGAAGCTGGTCCACGGCGGGCTGCGCTACCTCGCCTCCGGGGACGTCCGCCTCGCTCGGGAGAGCGCGGCCGAACGCGAGATCCTGATCCGCCGCACGGCCGGGCACCTGGTGCACCCGTTGCCGATGGTGCTGCCGCTCACCCGGGACGTCCCCGTCGGCGCGGCGCTGCTCGCCCGCGTCGGCCTGGGTTTCGCGGATCTACTGAGGCGCGGGGTCCGGACTCCGAGCTCGGTGCTGCCCCCGCCGCGCCGGCTGTCGGTGGTCGAGACATTGGGGATGGTCCCCGGCCTGCGCGAGGAGGGGCTGCGGGGCGGCCTGCTGTACTGGGACGGCCAGCTCGTCGACGACGCCCGCCTCGTCGTGGCGATCGCGCGCACCGCGGCCGCGTTCGGCGCCCGGATCCTCACCCGCGTGCAGGTCCTCGCGGTCCAGAACTCCGCGGTCCAGAACTCCGTGCCGGGAGGCACGAACGGGATCGGGCCCGCGGCCGCCGTGGGGCCCGGGCCCGGGCCCGTCGAGATCGAGGCGCTCGACACGCTCACCGGTCAGCCGTGCCGGCTGCGGGCCCGTACGGTGATCAACGCGACCGGCGTCTGGGCGCCGGTGCTCGCCCCGGAGATCCGCCTGCGGCCCAGCCGGGGAACCCACCTGGTGCTGCCCGCGGCGGCCTTCGGCGGCACACCGACGGCACTGTCGGTGCCGATCCCCGGCGAGCGCAACCGGTACGTGCTCGTCCTGCCGCAGGGTGACGGCCGGGTATACGTCGGCCTGACCGACGTGTCGACGGACGAGGTCGTCGACCTGCCCGTGCCGGATCACGGGGAGATCACCCAGCTGCTCAACGTGGTGTCCGGGGTGTTGGCCACCCCGCTCGACCGGGCTGACGTGCTGGGGTCGTTCGCGGGCCTGAGGCCACTGCTGGACGGACCGGGTGGGCGCACCGCGGACCTGTCCCGACGACACACCGTCCACACCGGCGCCAACCGGGTGATCACCGTTGTCGGCGGCAAGCTGACGACCTACCGGCGGATGGCCGAGGACGCGGTCGACGCCGCCGTCGCGCAGGCCAACCTGGACGCCGGCCCCTGCCGGACCAGCCGGCTGCCGCTGGTCGGTGCCGCACCGCGCCGCGCTCTCGCCAGCATTCCGGCGCCGCGCCGGCTGGTGGCGCGCTACGGCACCGAGGCTCCCGCGGTGCTGGACCTGGCCCGGGAGGATCCGCGGCTGCTCGCCCCGGTCGCCGCCGGCGTCGACGTCACCGGAGCCGAGCTGGTGTTCGGCGTGCTCCACGAGGGCGCGCTCGACGTGGATGACCTGCTCGACCGACGGACCCGGGTCGGGCTCGTGCCCGCCGATCGCGCAGCCGCCCTGGACGCGGCCCGCAGCGCCCTGACGCACCGCGCCGTGCGCACGGGCTGAGTCGGGCCCGCCCGCTCCAGCCCGTGCGCGCACCGCGGCGGCTGCCGGGCCGTGGCAGCCGTCAGACCGCGGCTGCCTCCGAGTCGGGGGCAGCCACCGTGTCGATGGTGAGGGCCGCGACACGCTCCAGGTGCGACGGCGGGTCACCGAAGGCCCCGTAGAGCCGGCGCGCCCGCTTGTAGAAGAAGTGTGTCTCGTGCTCCCAGGTGTAGCCGATCCCACCGTGGTACTGGATCATCGCGGCAGTCGCGTCCCGGGCGGCCTGGCTCGCCTTGGCCTTCGCCACGGCGACCGCCAGCAGCAGGTCGTCGAGCTCGGCGTCGATCGCGTACGCGGCGTACATGGCGGCGTGCTCGGCCATCGTCACCGCGACATGCAGGTCCGCGAGGTGGTGCTTGAGCGCCTGGAAGGAGCCCACCGGGCGCCCGAACTGGATCCGTTCCTGGTCGTAACGCACGGTCCGGGTGAGGGCCTCCCGGGCGATGCCGGCCAGGTCGGCCGCGGTGAGCACCGCGCCGCGGCGGACAAGGTCCTCGAGGACAGCAGCCGACGAGCCGGGCAGCCGGCGGGCGTGCGCGCCCTCCAGCTTCAGCGCGGCGAGCCTGGTCGTCCCGTCGTAGCTGGTGAGCGGTTCGACGGTCACCCCCGCTGCCTGCGGGTCGACCAGGTACAGGCCGACGCCACCCGAGCCGGTCGCACTCCCGGCCCCGGCCCCGGCAGCCCCCGCCGCCGTGCTGGACTCGGTGGCGGCGACGACGACCAGGCCCGCAACGGCGAGGTACTCGACGGGTGAGGCAGCGCCGGTGAGCGCGCCCAGCTCACCGCCCGCCTCCGCCGCGGGCTCCCCCGCGACCGGGACGGCGCTCACCGTGACGCCGTCGGCGCCCCACCCACGGCCGGCGCCGCGCAGCGCCACCGTCGCGGCCAGGTCGCCGTCGGCGATGCGGGGCAGCAGGTCAGCGCGCTGCGCCTCCGATCCGGCGAGCCGGACCGCCTCGCCGGCCAGCACGGTCGACAGCCACGGACCGGGAACCACCCCGGCCCCGAGCGCCCTGGCCACCACATGCGCGTCGAGGATGCCGAGCCCCAGGCCGTCGTACTCCTCGGGGACGCAGACGGCCAGCCAGCCCTGCTCGCCCACCGCCTTCCACAGCTCTGTCGGGTGGCCGTCGCCGGCAGCGTCCTCGAACACCGCACGCACGGCGGTCAGATCGAAGCGGTCGGCCAGAAAGTCCCGGACGGTGTCGCCCAGGGCCCGCTGTTCGTCAGTCAGCGCGAAGAACACGTCAGTCGTCCCTTCAGGGCTCAGCGAGGCAGGCCGAGCACACGCTCGGCGACGATGTTGCGCTGCACCTGGGACGACCCGCCCCAGATCGTGACGGACCTGCTCCAGAACCCCTCGGCCTGCAGGGCGGTCAGGTCGAGGCCGGCAACGGGCGACCCGATCGCGATGTCGGAGCCGAGCAGGTTGTCGAAGGTCTCGAAGAGATCCTGGTACGTCTCGGACCACTGCAGCTTGGTCATCGACGACTCGGAGCCGAGATCGGCGCCCTGCTCCACCCGGGTCAGGACGTGCATCGCGTGGTAGCGCAGGCACTCCAGCTCCACCAGACGCTGGGCGAGCTCCTGGCGCAGCACCGGCTCCTGGTCACGCCCCAGCACCCGGGCCGCGCGGACGATCTCGTCGTAGGCACGGCGGAACGACGTGTACTGCAGGATGCCGGAGGCGCCGCGCTCGAAGGAGAGCAGCAGCATCGCGGTGGCCCACCCGTTACCCAGGCCGCCCAGGCACTCGGTGGCGGGGACCCGCGCGTTGGTGAAGAACACCTCGCCGAACTCGGTGGCCCCGCTCATCTGCCGCAGCGGCCGGGCCTCGACCCCGTCCTGGTGCATGTCGATGAGCAGCATCGAGATGCCGCGGTGGCGCTGGCTGCCCGGCTCGGTGCGCACCAGGGCGAAGATCCGGTCGGCGTGGATGGCATTCGTCGTCCAGACCTTCTGCCCGTTGACGACGATGTCCTCACCGTCGGCGACACCTGATGCCCGCAGGGCCGCGAGGTCGGAGCCGGCGTCCGGCTCGGAGAAGCCCTGGCACCAGATGACGTCGCAGCGCAGCAGCGGGCGGATGATCTCGCGCTTCTGTTCCTCGGAGCCGATCGCCATGATGGTCGGCGCCAGAAACGCCAGCCCCAGCGAGTTCACGGTCGACGGCGCCCGGGCGTGCGCCATCTCCTCGTCGTAGATCGCCTTCATGCCGGGGGTGCCGCCGCGGCCGCCGAACTCGGTCGGCCAGTCGATGCCGGCGAACCCGGCGTCGAACTTCCGCCGCTCCCACTCGCGGCGCAGCTCGAAGGCCTCGGCGTCAGGCACGGTGGCCCAGAAGCCGGGCTCGCGCCAGGCGCTGGGGAGGTTGTCGGCCAGCCAGCCCCGGAGATCCGCGCGGAAGGCTTCCTCCGCGGCAGAGAACGTCAGGTCCATGTCGTTTCTTCCTCCGGGTCAGGTCGTACCGGGCCGCGCCGACAGGGTGCGACGGAGCACGTCGAGATCGGATCGATTCGCGCATAAGCATGCCCTATCCGTGTTCCTCATGCCGCCCGCCGTGACGCCGCCTGCGGACCGAGACAATGAGTGGCACGAATTCCACCGGTTCTGGCGCAGCCCGTAGCCAGCCCGCATTCCGGCGGCCGTTCCTGCCCGGCCGCCGAAAGACATGCCGTGACGGATGACATGAGGGACACCCACGGAACGTGCGGCGAACCGCGGCTCGGGGCAGGCCGCGGCCGACACGCGCGTCGCATCCGACGTGTCGGACATGTCGGATGCGGGTGCGCTGGGCATCATGGACCCTGACGCACCCGTGGCGCCAGCAGACCCCACCCGGTCGGCGCCCGATATCCACCCGCCGTTCATCTCACCGTGAGCGGCGGGAACCAACTGCCGGCACGATGGGTGGCGGGTCCGGCAGCACGGGCCCGGCACCGACCGCAGGACAGCACACGGTCGAAGGGGGATGCACACGCGATGACCGGTACCGCACGCCTCGACCCGGCCAGCCGGGCTGCCGCGCTGCGGCGGATGCGCGCCGAGCCCGTGGACGTCGTCGTGATCGGCGGCGGAGTCACCGGCGCCGGCGTGGCGCTGGACGCGGCGACCCGGGGCCTGTCAGTCGCCCTGCTGGAGGCGCGTGACCTCGCCGCCGGCACGTCCAGCCGGTCGAGCAAGCTGATCCACGGCGGCCTGCGCTATCTGGAGCAGCTCAACGGCACGCTGGTCCGCGAGGCGCTGCGCGAACGCTCGCTGCTCCTGGAGACCCTCGCGCCGCACCTGGTCAGTGCCATCCCGTTCCTGCTTCCGCTGACCCATCACGGCTGGGAGCGCGCCTACATCGGTAGCGGCGTCCTGCTGTACGACACTCTGGGACAGGGCCTCGGGCGCATCGCACCCAGGCCGGGTGGGGACGGTGGCRCTCCCCGGAACGGGGGTGTTCCGCTTCACCGCCATCTCACCCGCAAGGCGGCGCTGCGCGAGTTCCCGTCGCTGCGGCCGGACGCGCTCGTCGGCGCCATCCAGTACTGGGACGGTCAGGTCGACGACGCGCGGCACACCATGTTCGTGGCCCGCACCGCCGCCCGGTACGGCGCCCTGATCGCCACCAGTGCCCAGGTGACGGGGCTCGTCCGGGAGGGCGACCGGGTCGCCGGCGTCCGGGTCCGCGACCTGGAGAACGGTGTCGACCTCGAGGTACGCGCCGCCCAGACGATCAACGCGGCCGGGGTGTGGACGGACGACATCCAGGCCATGGTCGGGGGACGTGGGCGGCTGTCGGTGCGGGCGTCGAAGGGCGTGCACATCGTGGTGCCGCGCGACCGGGTGCACGGCTCCACCGGGCTCATCCTGCGGACCGAGAAGAGTGTCCTGTTCGTGATCCCGTGGGGCAGCCACTGGATCATCGGCACCACCGACACCGAGTGGAACCTCGACCTCGCCCACCCCGCCGCCACCAGCACGGACATCGACTATCTGCTCGACACCGTGAACAAGGTGCTGCGCACGCCGCTGACGACCGACGACATCGTCGGCGTCTACGCGGGCCTGCGGCCGCTGCTCGCCGGCGAGTCGGACGAAACCTCTCAGCTGTCCCGCGAGCACGCGGTGGTCCGGCCGGTCCCGGGCCTGACGATGGTCGCCGGCGGTAAGTACACGACCTACCGGGTGATGGCGGCCGATGCCGTCGATGCCGCGACGGAGGGCATGAGCGGGGCGGTCGCGCCGTCCTGCACCGAGCGGGTACCGCTCCTCGGCGCGGACGGCTACCCGGCGCTGTGGAACGCCCGCGAGCGCCTCGCGCGGACGTCCGGGCTGCACGTCGCCCGGGTCGAACACCTGCTGCGCCGGTACGGCACGCTGGTGGAGGAGGTGCTGGATCTCGTCGCTGCCCGCCCCGAACTCGGGCGGCCGCTGCCGGGAGCGGCCGCCTACCTGGCTGTCGAGGCGGTGTACGCGGTCTCGCACGAAGGGGCGCTGCACCTGGAGGACGTCCTCACCCGGCGGACCCGCATCTCGATGGAGACCGCCGACCGGGGGCTCACGGCGGCGCCCCACGTCGCCGAGCTGATCGCCCCGGTCCTCGGCTGGAACTCCGAGGCGGTGGCCCGGGAGACCGACCACTACCGGGCGCGGGTGGCCGCGGAGATCGAGTCCCAGCGGCAGCCCAACGACCGGGCCGCGGATGCCGCGCGGCTTGACGTTCCCGACGTCCGGCCACTGGTGCAGGAGAACCGCGGAGCCGCCACACCTGCCTGACCCTGCCTGACCGGTCTGGGCCCCGCGGAATCCCACAGCGCCGCGAGGTTTTGTCGACCGGCCACGAGGAACGAGATGACCATGGAACTCATCCTGTGGCTGATCGCCGTCGTTCTCGTGGTCGGGGGCATTGTCTCGCTGGTCCGGGGCGCAATTCTGTATGGCATCGCGCTCATTGTCATCGGTTTGCTCGTCGGCCCCGGTGGTGTCTCGGTCTTCACCTGATGACTGCGGATTTCAGGGCCGGAGAATCGGCTCAGAGCCCGTAGGCCTCGAGAAGACGCAGCCACACCTCGCTCACCGTGGGAAAGGACGGCACCGCGTGCCACAGGTCCTCCAGCGGGACGGCACCGGTGATGGCGATGGCCGCGGCGTGCACCATCTCCTGGGTGTCGTGGCCGACGAAGGTCGCGCCGACCAGCACCCGCCGGGCGACGTCGACCACGATCTGGGAGGTGCCCACGGCGTCAGTGCCACGCACGGAGGACCCGGCGACCGATGCGGTCGGCACGGCCACGGCCCGGACGTCGAGGCCCGCCTCGCGGGCAGCCCGCTCGGTCCGGCCGACCGCGCTCACCTGTGGGTCGGTGAAGGTCACCCGGGGGACCGCGCCGGGATCGACACGATCAGTGGCCGGCCTGCCCGCCGGGTCGGCCCGGCCGCTGATCACGTCGGCAGCCACCCGGGCCTGGTACTTGGCGACATGCGTCAGCAGGGCCCGGCCGTTGAGATCTCCCACCGCGTAGAGCCAGTCACCGGCCACTCCGGTCACCCTCATCCGGGTGTCGACCTCGACGAAACCGCGGTCGGGCAGCCCGACCGCGGACAGGCCCAGATCGGCCGATGCTGCCGTCCGGCCGACGGCGACGAGCAGCTCGTCGGCGACGATCCGGTCGGGGCTGCCGGCGTCGTCGAGGCCCAGCACGACGGGACCACGGGATGGACCACCAGCCGCCTGCGCGGGTCGACTGCCGGGCTCGGCCCAGGGCATGCTCCCGGACCCGGGCGCGCCACCGCCGTGTGGTGCGCCCTCCCGCCGGACGGACACCGCGCGGCGGCCGGTGAGGACGGTGATGCCCTCCGCCTCGAAGGCGGCGCGCACCTCGTCCCCGGCGAACGGCTCCTCCCTCGCCAGCAGCCGCGGCCCACCCTCGACGACAGTGACCTCCTCGCTGCCGAGCCGCCGGAACGCCTGCGCGAGCTCGGCGCCGACGGCGCCGCCGCCCAGCACCGCGAGCCGGCGGGGCACCGCCCGCGCGCCGGTCGCGGCCCGGTTGTCCCAGGCCTCGGCCTCGGCCAGGCCGGGGATCGGCGGCAGTGTCGCCCGGGTACCCGTGGCGAGCACGACCGCGCGGGCAGCGACAAGCGTGCGCTCCGCGCCGCCCGGCCCGCGCACCGCGACCCGGCGCTCACCCACGAGCCGGCCCACCCCACGCACAAGCTGGATGCCCTTGTCACGCAGCCAGGGGACCTGGCCCTCGTCGGAGTAGTCGCCGACCATCTCGTCACGGCGGGCGAACGCAC
Source organism: Parafrankia colletiae (assembly GCF_001854655.1). Lineage (GTDB taxonomy): Bacteria > Actinomycetota > Actinomycetes > Frankiales > Frankiaceae > Parafrankia > Parafrankia colletiae. The sequence continues at coordinate 114,208 of NZ_MBLM01000130.1, forward strand.
CGGCCGCGTCGGCACCACCGGTCACGGCCGCGGCCGCCCCGGGCGTGACCCGGGCCGCCGCGAGGAGCTCACCCGGCCGGATCAGGGTCTTGCTGGGAATACACCCCCAGAAGGAGCACTCGCCGCCGACCCGCTCGCGTTCGACGACGGCGACCGCCAGGCCGGCATCCGCGCAGCGGCCCGCGACCACCTCACCTGCGGGACCGGCACCGATCACGACGACGTCGACCTGGCCCGGTGTGCCAGGCTCGCCCGGCGTGCCGACCTCGCTCCGGGTGCCCGACGACCCAGCGGCGCCGGGCCCGTCCAACCTGCTCATGGGTACGTCCCTCCGCACTGGCGCCGACACCGCGAGCCACCCTCTCACGCCGGGCCGTCAGGTCCGGCGCCGCGCACCCGGGCGCCCGGGCCCTCGGTGTGTGCCCGGTCCGTGACCCAGGCCGCGCTGTCGAGTCCCGGTACGGACGGCAGGATGGACCACGAGGACCTCACCTTCGACCGGTCCGTGCAGGACCACCGGGAGTTCAGATGCAACTCGGAATGATCGGACTCGGCCGGATGGGCGCGAACCTCGTTCGCCGGCTTATGCGCGACGGGCACGAATGTGTGGTCTATGACGTGAACTCCGAGGCGGTGAAGGCCCTCGCCGGCGAGGGCGCGGTGGGCACCCACACCCTGGCCGAGTTCACCRCCGCTCTGCGCACCCCGCGCGCGGCCTGGGTAATGGTCCCCGCGGGCATCACCGGGCAGACCGTCTTCGAACTCGCGGAACACTTCGAGGCCGACGACGTCATCATCGACGGCGGCAACTCCTACTACCGTGACGACGTCGACCGGGCCGCGAAGCTCGCCGAGCGCGGCGTCCACTACGTCGACGTCGGCACCTCCGGCGGGGTGTTCGGYCTGGACCGCGGGTACTGCCTGATGATCGGCGGCGAGCCCGAGACCGTCGCCCGCCTCGAGCCGCTGTTCGAGACCATCGCCCCCGGGGTGGGCACCGCCCCGCGTACTCCCGGCCGCACCGGTGAGGTCACCCAGGCCGAGAAGGGCTACCTGTACTGCGGGCCCAACGGCGCCGGCCACTTCGTCAAGATGGTCCACAACGGCATCGAGTACGGCATGATGGCGGCGTTCGCCGAGGGCCTGGCCATTCTCGACAAGGCCGACATCGGCCGGGCGCAGGCAGCCGGCCACGACGCCGAGACCACCCCGCTGGCCCATCCGGAGTACTACCAGTACGACTTCGACATCCCGGCCATCGCCGAGGTCTGGCGACGCGGGAGCGTGGTCAGCTCCTGGCTGCTCGAGCTGACCGCGACCGCGCTGGTCGAGGACCCGGAGCTGGCCGGGTTCGGCGGCCGGGTCTCCGACTCCGGCGAGGGCCGCTGGACGGTGCTGGCCGCCGTCGAGGAGGGTGTCCCCGCGCACGTGCTGACCGCGTCGCTCTACGAGCGGTTCAGCTCCCGTGGCGAGTCGCTGTTCGCGGACAAGCTGCTCTCGGCCATGCGCAAGCAGTTCGGCGGCCACGCGGAGAAGAAGGCGGAAGGCTAGGGAAGGCCAGCCGGAGCCGGGCCGCCGCCGGCGGGCCCGGCCAGTTCCGGCCCGGGCCGGCGGAGGAAGCCCGCCGGTCCGGCAGGCGCCCGGCTCAGCCGGCGGTGGCCTCGAGGCTCACCCGGTCCCCCATGATGATCATGGGCTGGCTGCTCGGCGTCAGCCAGTGCAGCACTGCCTCCATCGAGGCCTGGGGAAGACTGATGCAGCCCCTGGTGGGCGTGTTGTGGTCGACGTGCAGCCAGATGTCGCCGCCGGCACCCGCCCCGAGCGGGCGGGTCGGGTCCGACGGCGGATGGCCGGGCAGGCGGTTGTAGTCGATCGCCACCACGTAGTTGAAGGCCTCGGCCATCGGGTCTCCGGCGTAGCTGCCGGCCTGGTAGAAGGACGGGCGGAACTCGTACGGCAGAGCGGTGCCCGGGTCGGCGTACCGGCCCCCGGCGGCGGTGAGGCTGAACACCCCGACGGGGCTGCGCCGGTCGCCCTCGACGTGGTCGTGCGTCCACCCGTTGGCGCCGTTGCGGCCCGCGATCTCCGCCCCGACCGCCGCCCATGGGGCGTCCGCGGCCGCCCGCTGCCAGCGGACCACACGGTTCACCGTCGCGGACGCGTCCGCCGCGGTGACGACAATGACCTGACGGGTCGCCGCGGGGATCCGCGACATCATCAGATCACCCACGCCCGGAATCGCGCCGACTGCCATCTCCCCGACCGTGCCTTCTCCCTTGGGGTCCGTGATGCCGCGGGCGGCCCGCGCCGCCGACTCGGCGTCGGGCGCGTCGGCCGGCGTCGGGGTGGCGGGAGGCGACTGGCTACGGGCGGCCGTCGCGGACATCTCCGGCTCCTGGGCGGACCCGGTCACGTGCAGTGCGCCGGCGACGCCCACGGACAGCGTCGCGCCCACCGCGGCCAGACCGATCGCCACGGACCGCGCGGGGACGCGGCCATCGCGGCCGTCGCGACCGCCCCTCGTGCGGCGGCTCCCGGACCGCCCGGACCTTCGGTGTGTCGCCATTCCTCCGACTCCCAGGCCGACGCCGCGCCTCGCCGGCCACCTGACGAACCCCTACGGCTACCACCATCACATGCACAACCGCGATGGTGTGCGGCACCACGCCCGCACCATCGCCGAACCTGTCGGTCGCACACGATACGGGCCTGGCGCGCGCCGACCATCACCAGCGTCCGACCGACCAGGGCCTGCCGACACGGGATCGACACCGGATGACGTGGGGACCAGCGGCGGAACCGCCGGGACCAGGTCCCGCAGCACCATCCGGAGACCGGTTATCCACAGATCACAATCCACCATGGACACAACGGATGAACAACAGCCATCGTCTGACCATGGCCCTCAGCCCCGGCCGACTCTCCTGGCGGGAGATCGCCGACCTTCAGTCAGGTGTCATCAGCGAGCATGACGCGATCATCGCGGGCCTCACCCGGGCGGACATCCGGGCCCAGGTCCTCGCTGGCACCTGGCGGCAGCCCGCCCGCGGTGTCCTCATCACGGCGGTCGGCGGGCAGCCCCGGCTACAGCAGGCCTGGGCGGCCCTGCTCGCCGGCGGCCGGGGCGCGGTCCTCGGCGGCGCCACGGCCGCCGCCCTCGACGGCCTGACCGGCCACGACGACGACGTCGTGACCGTGTTGATCCCGCCGGAGCGCCGGTGCGCGCCGATGCCCGGGGTCGCCTTCCGCCGCTCCTCCCGGCTGTCCGCGGCGGACATCCACCGCACGCGGCTGCCGCCACGCACCGTCCCGGCGCGTTCCGTGGTCGACATGGCCGAGTGGTCCGGGGAGCGTGAGCAGGCCCGCGCCCTGATCGTCGACGCGCTGCGGCAGGGCTTCGTCACCGTCGACACGATGCGGCGGGCGATGGCCGGGCGGGGCCCGATCACCCGCCGCACGCTGATCGGCGACACGCTCGACGACGCGGCCCGGCGGACCCCGCGGATGCTCGCCCGGCTGTACCGGCAGATCGAGCTCGCCTTCGCCCTGCCCGCGGGCCGGGCACTGGCGGCGGACTCCGCCGACGCGCCGACCGGTCGACTGGACGTCTGGTACGGACCCTGGCGGCTGCTCGTGCGCATCGGCCAGTCGGGGCCGCACCAGGCCCGCCCCGCCGGCCGGCTGGTGCTGGCCATCCCCACCGAGCGGCTGTGGCAGGCACCGGAGGAGGTCGCGGCGCTCGTCACCGCGGGGCTCGGCAGCCAGGCCCCGGCCGGGTCCGCGGCGCCAGGGGCTTCCGACCCGGGCCCGCCGGAACCGGCAGCCGGCCCGGGCACGCCGGGCGAGACGGATGAACAGGACGAGTGGCGCGAGACACGCCGAGAATGGCACGAACTGGTGCGTGACGAACCAGGCGAAGGTGACCAAGGGGGTGGCGGAGGGCAGCTGCCTGCCGTAGCGTCGAGGCAGATGCGGGAGCTTCCACCCTGGGAGGCTGAGAGGGCGGCCGGGCAACGGCCGGTGCCGCCGACCGCCTGAACCTGTCCGGGTAATTCCGGCGTAGGGAGTGATCAAAGGTGGTGCGTCACATCCAGCCCGCGCGTTCCGACGTCCCGGCGGCAGACCAGCCGGCGGGCGGAATCCTGGCCCGGCCGTTCCCGGGCAGCAGGAAGACCTACCTGGTGGGGTCCCAGCCCGACCTGCGGGTGCCCATGCGCGAGGTCGCGCTGAGCACCGGCGACAGTCTCGTCCTCTACGACACCTCCGGCCCCTACACCGACCCTGGTGCCGGGGTCGACGTGCGACGCGGTCTCCCCGCACTGAGGTCGGGCTGGATCGCCGCCCGCGGCGACACCGAGGAGATCACCGGCCGGGCGGTGCAGCCCGGCGACGACGGCAGGCGGGCGACGGGTACCCAGAGCGACCCGGGCCAGGCCGCCCAGACGCCGGCGGACGACCTCTTCGTCGGCTCGGGGCGGGCACCGCGCCGGGCCGTCGCCGGCCGTGCGGTCACCCAGCTCGCCTACRCACGACGCGGCGAGATCACCCCGGAGATGGAGTTCGTCRCCCTGCGCGAGGGCCTTGCCCCCGAGCTGGTCCGCGACGAGGTCGCGTCCGGGCGGGCGGTCCTGCCAACGAACGTGAACCACCCGGAGTGCGAGCCGATGGCCATCGGGCGCAACCTCCTGGTCAAGATCAACGCGAACATCGGCAACTCGGCCGTGGCCTCCTCCATCGAGGAGGAGGTCGAGAAGATGGTGTGGGCCACCCGATGGGGCGCCGACACCGTCATGGACCTGTCGACCGGGAAGAACATCCACACCACCCGGGAGTGGATCATCCGGAACTCGCCGGTGCCGATCGGAACCGTCCCGATCTACCAGGCGCTGGAGAAGGTCGGGGGCAAGGCCGAGGAGCTCACCTGGGAGGTCTACCGGGACACCATCATCGAGCAGGCCGAGCAGGGTGTGGACTACATGACCGTCCACGCCGGCGTRCTGCTCCGGTACGTCCCGATGACCGCACGGCGCAAGACCGGCATCGTCTCCCGGGGCGGGTCGATCCTCGCCGCGTGGTGCCTCGCGCACCACCAGGAGAACTTCCTCTACACGAACTTCGCCGAGCTCTGCGAGATCCTGCGCGCCTACGACGTCAGCTTCTCCCTCGGTGACGGGTTGCGCCCCGGCTCCATCGCCGACGCGAACGACCCTGCGCAGCTCGCCGAGCTCGCGACCCTGGGCGAGCTGACCTCGGTCGCCTGGGAGCACGACGTCCAGGTGATGATCGAGGGCCCGGGCCACGTGCCCATGCACAAGATCAAGGAGAATGTGGACCTGCAGCGCGAGCTGTGTCACGACGCGCCGTTCTACACCCTCGGCCCGCTCACCACCGACATCGCGCCGGGCTACGACCACATCACCTCGGCGATCGGCGCGGCGATGATCGGCTGGTACGGCACCGCCATGCTGTGCTATGTCACCCCCAAGGAACACCTCGGCCTGCCGGACCGGGAAGACGTCAAGGCCGGTGTCATCGCCTACAAGATCGCCGCTCACGCGGCGGACCTGGCGAAGGGGCACCCCGGGGCGCAGGCCTGGGATGACGCCTTGTCGGACGCCCGGTTCGACTTCCGGTGGGACGATCAGTTCAACCTGTCCCTCGACCCGGAGACGGCCCGGGAGTACCACGACGAGACACTGCCCGCCGCTCCGGCGAAGACCGCCCACTTCTGCTCCATGTGCGGCCCGCACTTCTGCTCCATGCGCATCACCCAGGACGTCCGCAAGTACGCCGCCGAGCACGGCCTCGACACCGAGGACGCAGTGCAGGCCGGGCTCGCGGAGAAGTCCCGGGAGTTCGCCGAGCAGGGCGCCCGCATCTACCTGCCGCTCGCAAACGGCCAGCCGCAGGACTAGCCGCACACACAGGTCAGGCAGCTGGCCTCGTCCCGGCGCCGGTGGTAACAGCCGGCGCCGGGGACCGGCACCGGACTAGCCTTCCTTCCGGGCAAGCACCCGATAGGTGTTGGAGCGGCTCCCCCGCGCCAGCCACGCCCGACTCAGGCTGTCGACGACCGCGGCCAGGACGAGCGGGGCGATGGAGGCGAGCAGCAGCGGCACCCGCAACAGGCGCCGGCCCGGCCCGGCGCGGTGGGTGTCGAGCCACGGCTCGGATTTCGGCGCCAGCTGCTGGATGAGCAGGCCAAGTGCCCCGGTGAGGTCGCCGGGGCGCTGCGCCGCGCCGAGCTCGACGACGATGGGCCGCAGGCCACGGTCCTCCAGCGCCGCGAGCAGGTTGTCGACGGGGATGAAGTGCAGCCGGCGCGGCACATCCCAGCCCGGCCAGTACCTGCCCAGCCGCCGGGCGGCCGGGCAGGACGGGTTCGGAAGCTCGATCAGCAGGTGGCCACCGGGGGCGAGCGCCTTCACCGCGCCATCAAGCTCCTCGGACGGGTACCGGGCGCGCTCCAGGTAGCCGAACATGCTGATCACGTCGTAACGCCCGGCGAGCCGGTCGGCGACCTGGACGAGCTCGCCCTGGTAGGCGGCGTCCACCCAGCCCCGCGCGCGGGCCTCGTCGACCGAGTCGGTGATGTCGAGCCCGCCGAAGGCGGTCGCCGGCCAGTGATGACGGGCGACGTTGCAGAAGTGCCCGAAACCGGTGCCGACGTCCAGCCAGGCTCGTGGGGTGGCGTAGGGACGCAGCAGCTCGGCGCGGGCCCGGTCGGCCGCCGCCTCCCGCGCGCGGGCATGCTCCGCGGCCTCGGCGGCGAACCCGTCCCGCCAGTCGCGCTCGTAGTAGTCCTGCCCGTCCGGGGTGATCGCCGGGTTGAGGAAGGTGTGCCCGCACCGCCCGCAGGTGTCGAGCTGGAAGCTGCCGGGTTTGCCCATCGCCAGGTCCGGCGAACGCAGGCGGCTTCTCAGTTCCCTGGAACCGCACCACGGGCATTCGCTGCTGGTCACCTCGCGCAGACGCCCGACGTGCCGGGCTCGGGCCCGGTACCAGGCGGCGGTCTCGTCGCGGCGCTGCCGCCGGGCCGCCTTGTGCGGGTCGGCGGGTATGCCGGCCGCCCTGGCCTCGCGGCCCGCGCGCACCGAGTGGACCACGAGCAGGAAGATGCCGAGGATCCGGACGATCGGGCTACGGATCAGGTCACGAGGAGCCAACGGCACCCGGCCGGCGCAGACGAAGAACGGCTGGAACCAGAACAGCGCCGTCGCCACGTAGGCCAGCTGCTGGCTGACCTGCGACCCGATCGCCGTCGCGATGTGCGGCGTGAACGGCATGTAGAGGCTGGCCGGGGTGCAGGCGTAGGCGCGCTGCTGCACCCGCACCCGCATCGCGGCGTCGTCCCGGGCGGCCCGCAGCCCCGGCACCACCGCGAGGTCGGTGGCGGTCGGGGCGTAGCGCTTCAACTGGGTGGCGATGTCGACCAGCTCGACCGGGCTGAAGCCGTCCAGGTGGGTGATCCCGGCCCGTTCCAGCAGGTCGCGGTGCACCAGGATGGCCTGGAAGGCGCCGCGGCCGGGCGCGGACCGGTCCGCCCGGTAGGTGCGGGTGTCCACCATGCGGGCCACGTCGAGCGCGCGTTCGACGGTGAGGTCGGCCGGTACCAGGTCCAGCACCAGCAGGCGCTCGCGGCGCGCGTGGTTGCTCGCCGCGCGCCGCGCCGCCTCGGGCAGCCGGACGCCCTCGGCGACCAGGAAGAGGTGCGCCGGATCGACCGGCCGGCCGGAGGCGACGACCGTGTCGAGCCGGCGCAGCCGCCCCCGCAGCCGGATGCCGTTCGCGACGAGGCCCAGGCAGACGAGAACAGGAACCAGGAGCCACACGTCCCTCACGCCCCCCGGCCCTACGGCAGCAGCTTCTCGATGTGGTGGGCGGCCGTGACGACTCCTCCCGCCGCGGTGAACTCGTCACGCAGCCGGCCGGCCGCGGCCGCGTACGACGGCTCGCCGAGCACGGTGCCGATCGCGGTGGCGAGCGTCGACGGCGTCGACCGCCCGAACCGCACCCGCAGGCCCGCCCCGGCCCGCACCACCTGTTCGCCGATGACCGGCTGATCGTCGCGGACGGGGGCAACCACAAGGGGAACACCCCGTGACAGCGCCTCGCACACGGTGTTGTTGCCCGCATGGCACACTACCGCGTCAAGCTGGTCCATCAGATCGACCTGCGGCACGAACGAGCGGACGAGCAGGTCGTCGGGCGCCTGCTCGGCGAGGTCGTCGAGCGGGCCCGGCGGCGCGACGACCACCGCCTGCACCTGGCCGGCCATCCCGGCCAGGGCCTCGGCCGCCGCGCGCACGAAGCGCCCGCCAGCGTCCCGCGTCACCGTTCCGAGGGAGACCAGAACGGTGCGCCGGCCGCTGTCGAGCCACTCCCAGGGGAAGGCCGGGGCCGGCCGGCGGATTCCCGCGGCGCAGCCGACGAACACCTGGTGGGAGGGGTGGAACGAGCTGCGCAGCAGCGAGGGCACCGAGCAGACCACCGTCAGGTCCTCGGAGAAACGCAGGTCCAGCCGCTCCGCCCCGTCGTCGGGCACGCCGTGTGCGAGCTGGAACTCGCGCAGCCGGTCCGAGACCCAGTGCCCGACCCCGGCCAGCACCGCGTACGGATCATCGAACTCCGCCGAGGTGGTGGCCAGGGTCGCCCACCGGATCCCCGCCCGCCGCGCGGCCAGCGCGGCACCGATCGCCTGCTGGTCGGCGACGACGACGTCCGGGCGCCAGCGCTCGAGCACCTCGCCGACGTCCCGGGCCATCGAGGTGCCGAGCGGGAGGATGAACTCCTCCCACAGGAACTTCAGCGACGCGGGCCCCCGCAGCGGGCGGGACCGCGCCTCCAGGTCCGCCCGCTGCTCGGCGGTGATCTCGTCCGGCAGCGCGATGAGCGGCACGCCGGGCGGGACGAGCGGCCCGACAGCGCTCGCGTGACCGGCCAGCGCGACGTCGTGGCCGCGCGCGGCGAGCTCGCCCGCGATTCCGACAGCCGGGTTCACGTGGCCGGTCAGCGGCGGCACCGCGAAGAGAATGCGCCCCATCGACTCAACTGCCTCCCGGTCGGATCAGGCGTCCGACGGCGAGCCGGCCGCCGCCGTCGACAGCGAGGTGGTGCGGTGCTCGCCGTTCAGGTCGGGCGGCGGGATCATCTGCCGGACCCAGTCAGGCGTGTCGAAGCCGGCGCCGCGCACCTGGTGCCGGGGCATCGGCTGGTCGCGGCGCAGCAGCCACCACCGGAGCAGGTCCCGCAGGTAGTCRGCGGCCTCGCGTAGCACCATGTGGGTGTGCTGCTCCAGGACCACCAGGGTGCAGTCGGGAACGAGCTCGGCGAGCCCCTCCGCCTGGTCGATGATGTCCGAGTTCGCCCCGTAGACGGCGAGGACCGGCATCGGCAGCGCGGTGAGCGCCTCCCGCGAGAACGGCGGCGTCGCCAGCATGTCCTGCGCGATCGAGGTCTCCTTCAGCAGCGCCTGCGCGGAGCGCGCGATCCGGGTGACGGCCCGGCCGGCGGTGTTCGCGAGCCACTCCTCGACCTCCTCGTCACTGACGGCGGCGAGGACCTGGGTCAGCGACCGGGCCATCTCCTCGCCCAGCCCCTCGATCAGGAAGGGCGGCTCGACGAGGGTCAGGCTGGCCACCCGTTCCGGGTTCGCCAGGCCGAACGCGAGGGTCAGGGTGGCTCCGTAGCTGTTGCCGACGATGTGGACGGGCCGGTCGACACCGAGCGCGTCCAGCAGTCCGGCCAGGTCGGCCATCGAGTCGGCCATGGTGTAGCCGGACGGCGTCCGCTCGCTGCGGCCGTGCCCACGCAGGTCGTAGCAGATGACCTCGCAGCCGGCGCCGGCCAGGCAGTTGCCCAGCGCGAAGTAGAAGCTGGAGATGTTGTCCATCACCATGCCGTGCACCATCACGACGACCGGCGAGTCCGGAGCGGCCCCGCCCTTCGGCTCCAGCCGCTGCACATGTAGACGAACGCTGTTCGCGACGATCTCAGCCACGCGCCTTCTCCCTAGCTTCGTTCGGAGGTTTGCCCGCGCGGTCCGCTGGCGTCCCGCGCGCTCGACGTACTCGTCGCCCCCCTGGTTGGTCCGTGGCGGCGCGCTACCGCGCGGCCACCTGGGGGGCGCCGTCCAGGCTGTCGACGATGAACGCGACGACCTGGCCGACCTTCATGTTGATCACCTGGTCGACGTCCATGTCCGCGAGGAAGCCGACGAAGTCGACATGCTCGCCGTAGGTCTCCCGGAGCCGGTCGGCGAAGGTGACGAACTCGATGCTCTCCAGCTCGAGATCCTCGTTGAACGAGGTGTCCATCTCGATCGACATGTCGACGATGTACTCCTCGCCGATCACGTCGCGCAGGATCGCCGCCACCTCGGAGAGCACTCTGGCCGCGCGGTCGGTCGGGTCCACGCTCACGGTGGCGGTCGACTGGTCGATGGTCATCGCAGCGTCTGCTCCTTGATCTGATGGGTTGCGCTGACAGGTCCGGTCCGTGGTGAGGTCCAGGCCACGACATAGTTTCCGAGATAGCCGCCGGCGGCCGCGGCCAGCCGGTCGGCAGGCTCCGGCTCGGGCCGGGGCCTGCCGGTGGTGTCCATGGTGCGCAGGGCCACCCAGCATTCCCGGGCCGGCCCGGACGGACGTCCCGTGGGGGTGTCCGTCCGACCGCCGTCCGGCTGACCGCCGTCCGGCACGGGGTCCGGCCCGCCGCCCGCCAAGGCTGCCACGGCGACGGGGAGCAGCAGCGGAGCCGGCAGACCGGGGCTCGCGCCCGGGTCGCCGACGGGCTGGACCGCGGCGCCGCCCGGCCCACGGGTCACCGCGGCGGGCACGGGCTCGCCGCCCTGCACCGGCCGGCCGACCACGAACCGCCGGGGATCGCCCGCTGGTCCGGACCCGTCCGCTTCCGACGCCGCGGCCGCCGTCATCCCTGCCGGCGCTCCCGCCGGCACTGCCTGCGCCTCCGCCCGCGCCGCCGCCTGTTTTGCCGCGGTGAAGCGAGCGAACCACACGGCGCGGCTGTCCGGATCGCCGCCGGCCAGCTCGTCGAGCAGCCGCAGCTCGGCCACGGTGAGGACGGCCGCCTCCGCGTCCCGCTCCCGCCGCTGGACCCGGTCCAGGCCGATCCCGATACCGCCGGGTGTGTCCTCGACGAGAGCCACGGCGATCTCCGGGCGGTGCGCGACGCTCACCGCGGGCGGGCGCAGCGCCGACAGGCCGGGCCGGCCTGGCACCCGGTCGACGACCGGGCTCCCCGACGCCACGTCCGCCAGGCCGACCTCGATCGGCCACAGCTCACCGGCGCCACCCGCCCACCAGTGCCGCCGCACGGCGTCCTTGCCGGCGATCCGCCCGAGCAGCCACGAGCGGGCGGCCAGCGGGTTCAGGCGGGCCAGGCGCTCGCGCTCGGCGGCGTCCAGGTAGTGGCGCAGTGACAGCTCGCGTGACGCCGGGTCCCGCCAGTGCTCGGTCACGACGACCCAGCCGTCCGCCGTGGACCGGCCCTGCGTGTTGACCTGCGGTGCCAGCGCCATCGACCACAGGACGTCGTCCTCGGTGAAACGCCGGTCGGTCCAGCCACTCAGGTGCGCCCACAGCCGGCCGGCCTCGTCGCGCAGCTCCATGTCCGCCGTCGCGGTGCGCTCGGTGACGTCGCGGATGCGGCCCAGGTACGACAGCCGCGCTCCCGTCCGCGGTGGCGGGCCGAAGAAGCGGATCGAGGCGACCGACGCGGGGAAGAGCAGCCAGTCCGACGGAAGGTACTGCATGCCCCAGTAGCCGAAGAGCTGACCGGCGTTGTCCAGCAGCGCCCCGCTGGCCTCGGTGACCCRCAGCCAGCCGCGCAGCCCGGTCGGCGCCATCCCGTCGACCGACTCGACGCCCTGGTAGCCGGGCCCGTGGAACAGGAGCCGGTCGTCGTAGATCGCCCGGCCGGTGTGCGGTGCCGTGGACTCCCCGGGGATCACCACCTGCCCGGCGGTTCCCGGACACGGGACGAGGCCGGTGGACACGTCCGTGGTCTCCGGCGGTGCCGGGTGGGCCGCGGCGAAGACGACGGTCGCCCGGGTGTAGCCGACGACGTCCACCCGGATCTCGTCCGGGCCGAGCGGCGTGCAGGTGATGTCAACCTGTACCGGCGGCTCGATCGCCAGCCAGCGGGTCGCGCGGACGTCCCGGACCTCGGTGATCACCAGGCCGGGGCGCAGCGCCGACGCCTCGGCCATCATCATCTCGAGGACGCCGGTCAGGGGCACGACGGGGAAGAGGTCGGATGCGTCGGACCAGCCCGGCGGCTGCCGGTAGAAGCAGTGGTCGATGACCTCGGGCATGGTCGCCAGGGAGAGCTCGCGGCGCACCGTGGTGCGGCCGTCCGGCCCGGTCCGCCGCGCTCCCGCCGGCACCGGCGTGGACGCCGGCACCGCGGACGCCGGAACCGCCGCGGGCACCGGAGCTGAGGCCACGTCCACGCCGGGACGGGGCCGCAGCGCGGCGGACAGGTCGGGGGCGTCGGGGCCGAGCCGGACCAGCGGGGTGCCGAGGCGCAGGCGCACCGCCCGATCGGGCCGCCCCACCCTGCCGGGCCGGGCCGCCGGAGCGGCGACGTCGGGGCGGGTGCGGCAGGGCAGGAGGTCCATCCGCGGCGCGGCGCCCTCGGCCCACAGCGCGACCGCGACCCGGCGCAGCTGGTCCAGCCCCGACCGTTTGGTGATGTTGGTGACCAGTGAGGCGTGCTCGTCGCCCGCCCCGCTCAGGGTGTCGTCGACGAAGCCGGCGACGCTGCCCATCCCGATCTGGACGAACACCCGGACGCCCGCGTCGTGCAGGGCTCGTGCCAGCTCCCGGAAGCGCACCGGCTCCAGCAGGTGYCGGACGGTCAGCTCCCGGATCTCGGCATGCCCGGACGGATACGGAGCCACCGTGGTAGCCGACCACACCGGGACCCGGGCACTGCCGAGCGGGGTGTTGTAGAGCCCGTCCCGCAGCCGGTCCAGATGCGGACGCAGGAACGGAGAGTGGAAGCCGGAGCGGAACGGCAGAGCCTGCCCGATCACCCCACGCGCCCGCAGCCGCGCCAGGGCGGTCTCGATGCTCTCCACCCGCCCGCAGATGATCGACTGGTGCGGGCAGTTGTCGTGCGAGATCACGACGTCCGTCAGATCGGCGATGACCTCGGCGGCGACGTCCGCGCCGCAGCCGAGCGCGCCGAACACGACGCCCGGCACCTCGATCGAGGACGGGTCGAAGGCCCGGATGAACCCGTCCGCGTACTCCTCGTCGATCAGGCCGGCGGCGAGCATCGCGTTCCACTCGCCCACGCTGTGCCCGGCGACCACGTCGGGCGTCACGCCGAGTCGGCGCAGGGCAACGTCGAGGACACGACCGACCTGCACGCTCGCCACGCCGTGATGGCCCAGGTCGGTGGTGTCACCCAGTTCCGGCCGGGGCAGCCCGAAGTGGTCGCAGATGTCGTCGATCCGCGGGGAGAACTTGTCCTCCAGCCCGCAGAACAGGAAGGCCAGCCGCGGCACCGTGTCGTCGTCCCGGCGGTCGAGCAGGGGCGCCGGGACGAACCAGAGGTCGTTCCGGCCCCGCCACGGCGTGCCGCGGGCCGCCACCGTGCGGGCCAGCGCGAGCCGGCGCGCGGTGGGGGCCACCAGCGCCAGCCGGACCGGTCCGCCGCCGGGCGCCGTCGCCGCGTCGTCGCGCTCGAGCAGCTCGGCGTCCGGCACCGCGAGCTGGGCGACGATGTCCGCCGCGGACGCGCCCGCGAACAGCAGCACCCGCTCGGCAGTGGGGTCGGCCACACCCGCGCCAGGAATGGCGGCGGTGGCAGCACCGGCACCGGCAGCGGTGCCGACACGGGCACCGGCAGCGGTGCCAGCACCGAAGGGGTCGACAGCGCCAACCCGATCGGCGTCGGCGCACTCCTCCAGGACGACGTGGGCGTTCACCCCGCCGAAGCCGAAGGCGTTCACCCCGGCCCGCCGCGGGACGGCACCCGCCCGCTCCCAGGGCGTCGCCTCCCGCACGGGGGCGAACCGGCTGCCCTCGAACAGCGGGTGCGGCTCGTCGCAGTGCAGCGTCGGCGGCAGGGTCCGGTGGTGCAGCGCCAGCGCGGCCTTGATCAGACCCGCCATGCCGGCGGCGGGCATCGCGTGCCCGATCATCGACTTCACCGAGCCGAGGCCGACCCGCCCGTTGTCGACGTCGTCGCCGAAGACCTTCGTCAGCGTGGCGAGCTCCGCGCCGTCGCCGGCCGGTGTCGCGGTGCCGTGCGCCTCGATCAGCCCCACCGCACCGGGGGCGGCCGGGTCGAGGCCGGCGTCCGCCCAGGCCCGCTCGATGGCGAGGATCTGCCCGGACGAGGCCGGCGCCATCAGGCTCGCGGTGCGCCCGTCGCTGGACGAGCTGGCGCCGCGCAGCACCGCGTAGACCCGGTCGCCGTTGGCGCGGGCGTCCGCGAGACGGCGCAGCACGATCATGCCGACGCCCTCACCCATCAGGATGCCGTCGGCCCGGCGGTCGAACGGCCGGATCCGCTGGGTCGGCGAGAGCGCGCGCAGCAGCGTGAACAGGCTCCAGAAGGAGACCTCGTGCACGATGTGGACGCCGCCGACGATCATGGCGCCGGCCCGACCGCTCGCCAGTTCCCGCATCGCCGTCTCCACGGCGATCAGGGATGAGGCACAGGCCGCGTCGATCGTGTACGCCGGGCCGTGCAGGTCGAGGCGGTTCGCGATCCGCGACGCGGCCAGGTTGGGTACCAGGCCGATGGACGCCTCCGGCCGCTGCGGCCCGAGCTTCGCCAGGAAGGCGTCGACGACCTGGTCCACGGCGGTGTCCGGGACCCCGGGCAGAACCTCGCGCAGCGTGGTCGCCAGCTGGTGGGACGTCCTGACCCGCTGTTCCAGCCGGGCGACCCCGGGGCCGACGTAGCCACCACGGCCGACGACGACGCCGACCCGCCCGCGGTCACCGAGGGCCTCCGGCCCACCGGCGTCGTCCATCGCCTCGGCCGCGAGCCGCAGCGCGAGGAGCTGGTCGGGCTCGGCCCAGTCGACCGAGACCGGGACGATTCCGAACCGGGCCGGGTCGAAGGTGGCGAGGTCGTCGACGAAGCCACCGCGGCGGCAGTAGAAGCCCGCCCCGTCGGGCCGCCGCTCGGCGCGGGCGGGCTCGGCGGCGAAGTACTCGTCGAGATCCCAGCGCCCGGGCGGGACGTCCCGGATCGCGTCGACGCCGCCGGCGATGTTGCGCCAGTAGGTGTCCAGGTCGCCGGCACCCGGGAACAGCGCCGACATCCCGACGACGGCGATCTCCTGGGCCATCGGTTCAGCCATCGAACGACTCGGCATCGGCGCACATGTAGACCACCTGGGCGGGCGCGCCCGGGACCGGCTCGCGCAGCTCGCGTAGCAGCGCGGTGACCCCCTCGTCCGGGTCGATCAGGCCGATGCCGCGCCGGGCGTACTCCCGCGCCAGTTCCTCGGAGACCATGCCTCGACCCGCCTCGGTGCCGGAGTCACCCCAGGGTCCCCAGTCGACGCTGACCACGCGGCCGGTGCGCCGGGTCGCCAGACTGTGGGCGAACACGTCGAGCGCGTCGTTGGCCGCCGCGTAGTCGACCTGGCCGCGGTTGCCGAAGACCCCGGCGACGCTACCGAAGAGGACCGCGAAGCCCACATCGGGCCGCAGCGCGCCGAGCAACGCGCGCGCTCCGTCCACCTTCGTCCGGAACACCCGGTCGAAGGACTCCGTCGTCTTGTTCCGCAGCAGACGGTCCTCGAGGATGCCGGCGCCATGCACGACACCGTCCAGCCGGCCGTGCCGCTCGTACACCTCGGCGACCACCGCGGCGAGGGCGGCACCGTCCCGCACGTCGACCGCGTGGTAGCGCACCGAGGCCGCCGCCTCGCCCAGCGCGGCCAGGTTCGCGCGGATCTCCCGCTCGGCCAGGATCCGCGCGACACGCTTCTCGATCTCCGCCGGGCGGCGCACACCGGAGGCGATCAGGGCCCGGCGCAACGCCGGCGGGTCAGCCGCACCGGCGGTCTCGGGACCCTCCGGCCCGTCCGGGACGGGGGTGCGCCCGATCAGCTCGACCGCGCAGCCCGTGGCCCGCGCCAGCGCCAGCGCCGTCCGTGCGGTGATCCCGCGCGCGCCGCCGGTGAGCAGCACGACACCCGAGGCATCCAGCCCCGTCGGGCCCGCGGCCGGCGGGCCCGACGGGGCGAGGTCCGCCGGGCGCAGCGTCGGCGTGATCCTGCTGTCGTCCCGGTAGCCGACGACGACCGGCGCCGCCGCATCGAACATCTCCGCCAGCAGCCGCTCGGCGATCCGTCGCGGCGCGGCCTTGGGATGGACGTCGACCAGCCGCACCCGGGTGGCGGGGAGCTCCTGGGCCAGCGTCCGCACCAGCCCCGCCATCCCGACGGCCGCCGACCCGCCGGCCGGTGTCGTGTCCACCGCCTCGGCACCGCGGCCGAGGTCACCACCCAGCCCGGTCACGACGACCAGACGCCGGGCGCCGGCGAGCGCGGCGGCGCGCAGGGGCGCGAAGGCGGCCGGCAGGCCGGCACCCGGGCCCGCCACCCCTTCCGCCGAGGCGACCCAGAACAGCCCGTCGGCGCAGGCGTCCGATCCGAGAACGGGATCGAGCTCCACGCTGTCGGCCGACACGATGCGGACGTGGGCTCCGGCCTGCTCCAACAGCGTCGACAGCGCCAGGCCGATACCGAGCCCACCCTCGACCACGGTGAACCGCGCGGCGGCCAGCGACACCGCCGTGCCCGCCGCGACCAGTTCGTCCCAGGACGGCAGCGCGGGCAGCTCGACGTGGTCCACCACGAACCGGCGCAGCGGGACCCGGGACTGCGGGCCCAAAGCGCCCACGGCGCCCACGGCTGCGACGGCCGGCACGGCGTCAGCAGCCGGCACGACGCTGGCAGCCGGCACCGCACCGGCGCGGGCCGCGAAGGTCGGGTCCGTCGCACCGCGCGGAGTGGACAGCACGCCCCAGCTCTCCGGCGCCGACGGGGCCTGGACCGCGGTGGCCGCATTCCGGGTCCGGGGGCTGTCCAGCACAGCAGTGCCGGCCCGCCCGATGCTCGGCGCCGGCCCTACGGAGGGCTCGGGAAGGTGCGCCGTCGGCAGCACCGCCGTGGCGGATGCGGACGCTCCCGCCGGGACCAGGACACGGGACCCGGCATCCGCGGGAACCCGGCCACCGCCGGTGCCCTGCTCCGGCAGGTCGTACGACCCGGGCCGAGGAGCCGGGCCGGACCCGCCCCCGGCTCCCCCGCCACGGCCACCGGCGGAACCACCGCCGGAACCGTCGTCGGGCGCGCTCTGGGAGCTGTGCTCGACGATCCAGGTCGCGATCCCCCGCACCGTCTTCACCGCCGCCAGTTCCTCGACCACCGACTCATCCAGCTCGGACGCCCCGCCGCCCGCACCCGGCAGACCCACCCGCCCGGCAAGCTCCCCGAGGATCTCCGTCCGCTTGATCGAATCAATCGACAGATCAGCCTCAAGATCCAGATCAGGCTCCAGCATCTCCACCGGATAACCCGTCAGATCCGCGATCACCCCGACCACGGCATCCGTGACCTCACCCATCCCACGGACCACCGACCCGGCAACCGGCTGTGCCGCCGGGGTCGGGGCCGGGGCCGCGACCACGACCGCGCCCGCGACACCGGCCGGCATGCCCGCCGTCACTGCCTCCGCGACCGGGCCGGTGACCGGCGACGAGGCCACGGCGGAGCCGCCCGGGGAGGTGCGCTCGACGATCCAGGTCGCGATCCCCCGCACCGTCTTCACCGCCGCCAGTTCCTCGACCACCGACTCATCCAGCTCGGACGCCCCGCCGCCCGCACCCGGCAGACCCACCCGCCCGGCAAGCTCCCCGAGGATCTCCGTCCGCTTGATCGAATCAATCGACAGATCAGCCTCAAGATCCAGATCAGGCTCCAGCATCTCCACCGGATAACCCGTCAGATCCGCGATCACCCCGACCACGGCATCCGTGACCTCACCCATCCCACGGACCACCGACCCGGCAACCGGCTGTGCCGCCGGGGTCGGGGCCGGGGCCGCGACCACGACAGTCGGGGAGGCGTGCAGGGCACCGGTGCCGTTGGCGGAGACRTCCGCCTCCGGAGCGTCGGCCGGTAGCCCGCTCGTCGCGGGCCCGCCCGCCGCTGGGACAGGCGCCGGTGGGGGCGACATGACGGCGGCCGCGCCGAAGTCGGCGTGGCGTGGGGCGGGGGCGAAGGCCTGGTCCTGCGCCGCCGTGCCGGACAGGTGGCCGTTCGGCTCCGGCCAGGCCCGCGAGGTACCGAGCGGGAGCTGGGCCGGCGCGGCAGCCGGGGCAGTACTGGCCGGCACGGGCCGACCAGCGTTCAGGTAGGTGAGCAGGACGTCCCGCTGGGCGGCCACGAGCTCGCGGCCCGTCCGCAGGAACTCCAGCACCAGGCCGTCGGCCGGGCCTGGTGCTGGAGCGACAGGTGCCGCAGCGGCCGGTGCACCAGCAGCCGGGGCGTCAGGAGCCGAGGCGGAGTCGGCCGGGACGGTGCCAGGTGGGACAGCGGCCCGGGCTCCGTTCGGGCTCGGGCCTGCCGCCGGGTGAGYGACGCCGTTCCCGTTGACGGTCCGAAGATCGACCACTGCAGAACCTCCCACCGATTCACCGAGCCCCGTACCCGGCCATTCGAGAAGATCGTGTCGGTGTGCGGCGGGGGCGCCGCTGTCCGTCCCACCGCGGGCGCCAGGCTGCGCAACGGTGTTCGTCACAGCCGCCGGATCTCCGACGGCCGCTGCGGCCACGGCGGCCGCTGTACCCGCCGCCTCCACGGTCGCCGCCCTACCGGCCAGGACCGCCGGGGTGGCGGTGACCGGCGCGGCCGGGACGATCCGCCGCGCCGGCAGCAGGCCGCCGGGCAGCTGACGGCCGTCGCTGGTCCGCACGTAGGCACCGTCGAGAAGCCAGCCGGGCCGGCGCGGCATGCGCTCGGCCGCTGCGGGACGGGTGTCCCGCCCGGTGAACAGGGGGGACGGGTCGACATCCACGCCGGCCGCGGCGAGCTCGGCCACGGCGAGCAGCAGGCGCCGCAGGCCGTTCTCGGCCGGCGCGTCGGTGACGACCACCCGGTGCGGCCGGCCGGCGAGAATCTTACCGATGAGCTGTGCCAGCACCCGGCCCGGCCCGGCCTCGACGAAGACACGGACGCCGGCGGCGTACATGGCCTCGATCTGCTCCACGAAGCGGACCGGCGCCGCGACCTGGCCGGCGAGCACCGCGCGGATCTCCGCCAGCGTCCCCGGGTAGGGGGCCGCCAGGGTGTTGGACCACACCGGGATGACGTTCGTCGCGAGAGTCGTCCCGTCGAGCTCGGCGGCGAGCGTGTGCGCGGCGCCGGCGACGACCGGGCTGTGGAAGGCGCAGGCGACCGGGATCCGCCGGGACGACAGGCCGGCTGCCTTCAGCCGCTCCACCGCCGCGTCGACGGCGGCGGACGGCCCGGAGATCACGGTCTGCCGGGGTGCGTTCTGGTTGGCGAGTGCCACGCCGGCGATGGTGCCGTCGGCGGCAGGCTCCCCGAGCGCGGCCCGGATCTGGTCCGCTGTCGCGGACACCGCCGCCATCGTGCCGGGGTCGTCACCGGCCGCCGCGAGAATCGCGTCCGCGCGGGCCCGGCTGAGCCGGACGAGTGCCTCCCGGTCGATGACGCCCGCGGCGCTGAGCGCCGCCAGCTCGCCGTAGGAGTGCCCCGCGACATGATCAGGGCGGATCCGCAGCCCTGCCAGCAGCTCGAAGACGGCCAACGCGGCCAGCCCCAGCGCGGGCTGGGCAGCCCGGGTGTCGGTCAGCGCGGCGGTCTGCGCGGCACGTTCGTCATCGGTGAAGGCGGCCGGCGGGAACATGGTCGCGGCCACGTCCGGGGCGAGCTCCAGCAGCGAGCGAAGCCGCGGAAAGGCCACGAAGAGATCCGCGAGCATGCCCGGCCGCTGGCTCCCCTGCCCCGGGAAGACGAAGGCCAGGCTCCCCGCCGTACCGTCACCGCCGGGTACCGCCCCGGCCCCGGTGCCGGGACCCGGCGCGATGCCGGCGGCCACCGTGGCACCGTCGTCACCCCCGCGGACGAACACGCCTGCCCGCGGGGCCGAAAGGGGCTCCCTGGCCTGGGTGATCGCGCCCGGCAGGGCGTCCAGGTCGTCCGCGACGAAGGCGATCTGGACCGGTCCCCCGGCCTCCTCGCACACGGTACGGGCCAGGTCGCGCAGCTGGTAGGGACGTCCCGCGCCGTCGTTGGCGCGGGCGAGCGCGTCCAGACGGTCCAGGCGGCGCAGCGCGGTCTCCCGGTCTCGGCCCCGCACCAGGAACAGCTCGGCCGGCCAGCGGTCCAGGCCGTGAGCCGGCTCCGGTGCCTTGTCGTAGGCGGAGACGACGACGTGGAAGTTGGTCCCGCCGAAGCCGAAGGCGGACAGGCCGGCGTGCCGGGCTCCGGCGGGCGCCACCCAGGGCCGGGCCCGGTCGTCGAAGTAGAACGGGCTGTCCGACCGGTCCCAGTACGGGTTGGGCCGGTCGACGTGCAGGGTCGGCGGACGGATGCCCGTCTCCACCGCGCGTGCCACCTTGACCAGACCGGCAAGCCCCGCGGCGCACTTGGTGTGGCCGATCTGGGACTTCACCGAGCCGACGGCGCACTGGCCGGCTCCGGCGCCGTGCTCCTTGAACACCTCGGTGAGGGTGGCGAGCTCCGTCCGGTCGCCGACGACGGTGCCGGTGGCGTGCGCCTCCAGCACCCCCACCTCGGACGGCGAGATCCCCGCCGACGAGTAGGCGCGCTCCAGTGCGATCACCTGCCCGGCCTTGCGCGGGGCGGTCAGCCCGAGGGCCCGGCCGTCGGACGAGCCGGCGACCGCGCGGATCACGGCCCGGATCCGGTCACCGTCACGCTGGGCGTCCGCGAGCCGCTTGAGGACGACCACCGCGACGCCCTCACCGAGGCTGGTGCCGTCCGCACCCGCGGCGAAGCTGCGGCACCGCCCGCCCGGGGACAGCGCGTGCACCGAGGCGAAAAGCAGGAAGTCATGCACGCTTGAATGCGTGTCCACCCCGCCGCACAGGACGAGGTCGGACGAGCCGGCCGAAAGCTCCTTGCAGGCGGCGTCCAGCGCGGCCAGGGAGGAGGCGCAGGCTGCGTCCACGGTGAAGTTCAGACCGCCGAGATCAAGGCGGTTGGCCACCCGGCCGGCGATGACGTTCGCCAGCAGCCCGGGGAAGGAATCCTCGTCGAGATCAGGCAGGATCTCCTCCAGCTCCGCGGTGAGCTCACCGACCCAGGAGCGATACGCCGAACGGAATCCATAGGCGGTGGAGAGGTCCGATCCGGACTCCGCGCCGAACACCACCGAGGAACGCTTCCGGTCAAACGGGCGGTCCTCGTATCCGGCGTCACGAAGTGCCCGGGACGCCGCTTCAAGAGCGAGAAGCTGACCCGGATCGATACTGCGGAGCGAACGAGGCGGAATTCCATAGGCAAGGGCGTCGAACGGAATCTGCGGCAGGAAGCCGCCCCATTTTGATGGYGTACGCCGCCCGGCGTCCTTCACCACGGAGTCGGAGTCGTAGAAGAAATCCGCGTTCCAGCGTTCGGGCGAGACCTCCGTTATCGCATCGACCCCGGCGACCACGTTGGCCCAGTAGTCCTTGTCATCGGCGGCCTGCGGAAACACGGCTGACATTCCGATGATCGCGATATCGAGCGGACGGGCGGATTCACGCACCGCCGCGACGGAACGGGCGGCGCGCGCCAGCCGGTCGCCGTCAGCACCACCGTCAGCGACGTCGTCAGCACTCGAACGAACCACGGGGCCTGTGGCCGTGGCCGACGTAGCCGTGGCGGGCCCGGCCGGACCCGGAACGGCTGCCCCGACGAACTCACTCGCCCGGGCGGCCAGGTGGGCTGTCGCGTCCTGGGTGACCTCGGTGTGCAGGCGGGCGATCGACGTCCGCGCCGAACGCAGGCCGGCGACCTGACCGATCATGAACATGCCCTCGGCGGCCTGCTCGTCGGGCCCGACCGTGACCAGCTGGGCGCCCTCCCGCCGCACGCCCCGGCTGGCGATGCGCAGCCGGCCGAGGTTCAGCTGCTCCAGCTCGGCCCACATCTCCTTACGCGGGACGCCGGCCGCGGCCAGCTCGTCCCGCCGGCGGAGGAAGTCATGCACGTAGGCGGACTCCACGCACCGTGTGGCGTGCCCCGGCGAGGTCTCGAGCAGCACCGTGCGGGACGCGGTGATCGCCGCGTTCTGGAAGCCCGGCATGATCGCACCGTCGGTGACCGCCTCGTCGGTGAACAGGTAGGCGGTGCCCATGAGCACGCCGATCCGCGCACCGCGGTCGACCAGCGGTGCCGCCGCCGCCGCGACCATCGCGGCCGAGGCCGGGTCGTGGATCCCGCCGGCGAACAGGACGTCCAGGTCCCGCAGCGACTCCGGCCCGTCGTCCCCGCGCCGGGCGAACTCCAGCAGACCGGCGATCTGCGCCTCCCAGAGCGGGAAGCTCGCCCGCGGCCCGACGTGGCCGCCGCACTCGCGGCCCTCGAAGACGAACTTGCGCGCCCCGTCGGCGAGGAACCGGTCCAGCAGGCCCGGGGACGGGACATGCAGGAAGGTGTCGATCCCGACCGCCTCCAACGGCGCCGACTGCGCCGGTCGGCCACCGGCGATCAGCGCGCACGGCGGCCGGACCGCGTAGACCGCGTCCAGCTGGGCGGCCCGCGTCTCCGGCGGTGCGAAGCCGAGAATCCCCACGCCCCAGGGCAGGTCGCCGAGCAGTGCGGCGGTCTCCTCCAGGAGCGCTCGCGTCTCCTTGCCGCTCATCAGAGCGAGGGCCAGGAACGGCAGTCCACCCTCGCGGGCCACCGAGAGCGCGAACCGTGCCCTGTCGCTGACCCTGGTCATCGGCCCCTGCGCGACGGCGTGACGCAGCCCGCGGGCGGCGGCGAACGCCGAGCCCGGGGCGAGCGGCCGGTGCCGGGCCGCTGACGCGAGCGAGGAACGGATCGACTCCCGTACGGCCCGCACGACCGCGCTCGCCGTGTGGTGGCGATCGGCGAGACCGGCGGCGAACGCGCCGTCCTGCCCGACCGGCAGCAGCTGTTCCCGCAGGTCCCGCCCGCCCAGCCGCAGGGCGACGGGGGCCGTGGGGTCGGTGGGGGCGCTCAGGGCGGCGGAGACGCTCAGGGCGCCGTCCGATGYCCGCTCGCCACCGGTGTCACGGTAGTCCGCCTCCGGTTCGTCCGCTGCCCCCCCAGCGTCGGTTACCGCGCCGGTTCCGGCCGTCCCGCTCGGGATGGCGGACACGGACGCGGACGCCCAGCCCACCAGGCCGGCCACGGGCAGGTCGGGCCGCACGTAGACACGGTGGCCGTCGATCAGCGCGGTCTCGCTGCCGTCCATCGCGCGGACGGCCTTCGCGACCTCGGCGGGCAGTTCCACCTCCCGTACCAGAGCCAGCTGCGAGTCGAGGACGACGCCGGCCGCGCCGCCGGCGACAGCCGCCGCCGCGGTCGCCGGGCCTATCCCACCTGCAGCCCACACGGGGGCAACTGTTCCGTCCCGCCGTGTCGACTTCGCAGCGATCAGGTACTGGAGCAGAGTGAATGTCGTGAGGTCGCCGACCCGTCCGCCGGCCTCGTTACCACGGGCGATCAGGCCGTCCGCGCCGTCGTCGAGCGCCTGGCGCGCTGCCGGGACCGAGAGCACCTCGACGAGCACCCGCCGGCCCGCGGCGGCCACCGCGGCCACTCCCCACGGCGCGTCGACCCCGAGGACCACGGTGTCGACGCACGCTGGCAGCTCCGCCAGCTCGAGCGGGCAGCCCTCGGCCACCCGTACTCCGAACGGCACCGGCGACCAGGCAGCCGCGGCGGTCAGTGCCTCGCGGCCGCGGGCCGGGTCCAGGCCGAGATCGAGGATTCCCGTGCCGCCGGCATGCCCGACCGCCGCGACCAGGTGCGGCGCCGGCTCCCCGAACGGGCTGATGACGACGACCAGATCCCGTTCGCCCTGGTCGTCGGGCTCGGTCCGGGGGTGCGCGCTCGCTGCGCTGCTCATCGGTTGCTCCTCCTGGCCTGGCCCCGCCGAAGACGGAGACGGCCGGGGTCGGTTGCTGTCAGCACGGGGCCGAAGCAGTCGGCGTCCCGGAACCGGACGTGGGCGGGCGGCGCCAGTTCGAACAGGTGCAACTCCCAGTCGGGGACAGCAGCGGGTGCCCGGACAGGCGCCGCGCCGCTGGCGGCGATTCGGTCACTGTGACGGTGGTCCGGTCCGATCGGGTCACCTGAGTCAGCGAGCGTGCGCGAAATCCTAGCCGGCCCCAACCGGGTCTCCACACGTAGGTGCCACCGCGAAACAGCGCTGTGATCTACCTGGTCAGGGCCCTGACCGTCACAGGCCATGACGACATCAGAGGCAGGCCGGGCGTCCCGGCCGGTCCCATCGCCGCAGACTGCCGGGATGCCCGTGCAGCTGGGCCGAGGCCCACCCTGCGCTGCGCGGCCAATGCCGGGGTTGTTGCTTCCATTGCCCATGTTGTCATCGCTCGCGAATCGCGAGGTGGCATCAGCGACACCACGCCGGCAGGCCCTACAAATCCGCTCTGCCGGCTGATTTCTCATGTTTACGCGGGCTGATACCTGGCGCTGTCCGGGCACGGAAGGCAGGCAGTGAAACCTGCCCGGAAAAACCCATGCACCTTTTTTCCGCCGGGTCCCTGACGCGCGATGGCCGATCGCACTGTTCCCCCCCGACATGACATTCATCCAGGTGTTCCTCCGGTCCCTGCCGGAACAACGCACCGATGCCGGCCCTGGACCGGCGGACGCGCTGTCAGCGGACTCGTCTCTTCTGCCCTCCGTACACGTGGCGCTATGGCCCTTTCAACCTAGTCACTTCGCGGGCAGCGTCGCAAGCACAGGCGCCGGACTTTTCGCTGATGTCGCTCCCAACCCTCACACTGGATTGATAAATACGCTGTTCAAGTCGCATTGCGACCACGTGACCACACGGGTTCCGAGAGTGCCGGCGCGGGATCATTCGCGCTGATCGGTCAGCACGGCACCAACGGCCGCGACCGGGAGACCACCCGAAGTGACTAGAGACCGGCCGCGGCCGGCAGCCCACCAACGGACGCCCAGTGGACGCCCACCCGGTTCACGGGGCGAAGTTCGGCACCATCGCCAGGCGGCCAGCGGCGAAGCCGGACACGGGCCCGCGCGATGGCTCGGGGCAGGGCCGGAAGCCACCGTTGCGACAACCCGGCGGTCGTGCTTCGCGCGCCGCCAGCGACGTTCGCACGATGGCGGCCATAGTGCCGCCAGCTGCGGCGCACGGGCCGATCAGCCGCTCGGCCAGCGAGTCGGGCAGGGTCAGGAGGTCACAGCCGACCGCATGTTGCCGACCTGGCGGCCCGGCAGCCCGCCGCCGGTGGGGCAGGAGCGGCAGGGACGGGTGCAGCCAGCGGTCCCGGCGCATCCCGGCGGTGGGAGAACTACAGAAGTCCCCAACGGACGACCAATCCTGCTGGTTCCGCCGTCCCGCCGGTTCCCCTGGCCGGGCGCCGAGCCGGGCGCTCGGGGGCGCGCCGTGCCGGGCCTGCGCGGCGGTGCAGGCCCGGCGGGACGAACGCGGTTCCGGGAAGACCGGGTTCAGGGAAGACCGGGTTCCGGGAACACGGGTACAGGCGACGGAGTCCGGCGAAGCGCGTGACCGGTCCGGGTGGACGGGCAGGCAGGCGGGCATGGCCCGGTCGCGGTCACGGCCCCCAGGGGCATGTCGTCGCACGGTCGGCCTCGGACGCGTCGCGCGGGGGCATGCGAGGACGCGGTCCGGGCGGACCTGCCGGGGCGCGGCCGATAGCTGCGCCGTCGGCGAGGGCCGGACATGGGCAGGTCCGACCCCGTTCCAGCCGGCGGTGCCGGCCGGGCCGGCCAGGAGGGGCTGGCCGGGCGGTGCTATCCGGGCCGCGCCGTCGGACGCTCTCGTCCGGGCGGCGCCGCCGCGGGGTGCGCGGGTCAGGCGCTTGCTGAGCTGGCGTTCATGCGCGGATGGTGCTGGGAGTATCCAGAGATGTCGGGATGGGCGGCCGGTGCCGGACAGGCACCGCCGACCTGGCCTACAGTCGGGGAAGCCCGGGTGCCGGCATGGAGCCCATCTCGCGCTGCCAGGCGAGGGCGAGCTGGGTGCGGTTCGAGCAGCCCGTGGCCACCAGCGCGTGGGTCAGGTGGTGCTTGACCGTGTCGATGCTGATGCAGAGTGCTTCCGCTACCTGCCGGTTCGACTGGCCTTCCGCGACGAGGCGGACGACGTCCCGCTCGCGGGCGGAGAGCTTGGCCGTCACGGCCGGTCCCGGGTTGACCCGGATGTAGAAGCGCAGCAGGTTGCCGAGGTGGCGGGCGAGCACCGCGCCGACGGCCCGGTCCCGTGGGCCGAACGCACCGGGGCGGGGGTCGAGCAGCGAGACCACAGCGCCGACGCCGCTGTTCCCGGCCAGCCGGATGAGCAGCTTCGCGTGGATTCCGTGGGCCCGCAGGAAGCGCTCGAGCCGCAGTCGTACCTCGGGGCGGTCGGGCACGCCGATCTCGTCCAGCGTGACGAGCCCGCGCTCCCACATCAACCGCAGGCTCTCCGGGTCGTTGAAGACCTCGAGG
Source organism: Parafrankia colletiae (assembly GCF_001854655.1). Taxonomy (GTDB): domain Bacteria; phylum Actinomycetota; class Actinomycetes; order Frankiales; family Frankiaceae; genus Parafrankia; species Parafrankia colletiae. Next base: position 140,933 of record NZ_MBLM01000130.1, read on the forward strand.
CTGCGGTACCGCTCCAGGAACGGCCCGGCCATGCGCAGCGCGAGGCCGCGGCCGGTGGGGCGGGCGTCCTGGAAGGTCGCCTGCGGCGACGATCCGAGGAAGAAGGCGGAATGGCGGTAGCCGAGGTGGCGTGCCATGCCGTCAAGCGCGGCCTCGCGGAACGCGGGCAGCGACGCGGCGCGCTCACAGTCCTCGACGACGCGCAGGACGCCGCGCAGTTCCGCCGCGCCCAGGGCGAGGTCGCGGGGCACCTGCGGCCCCCGCGCGGGGACAGCTGCTCGGCCCGGCAGTCCAGCCGCGACCGCACCGGGACGGGTACGCGAGGCGGGGTGGCCCACCGCGGAGGTCGCCGCGATGGGGGTGTGCCGCGCGGTGGGAGCCCGATGGGGTGCCGGCACGCCGGACGGTCGRGAAACCCCCGCCGATGTGTCCATCGTCACGGCAAGCCGGCCRCTGGCCGGGTGGGCGCTGGGGCTACCATCGGGGTTGCTGAGCATTCGGTCAGTCACACATGCCTCCGGGGGCAGACCGACACCAGGTCACTGGCCGGTAGTCGCGAATCAGCCGGCGTATTTCCGGCCAAGTTGGACATGTTCGGCAAGCCTAGGGCCGCGGCTACCCAGATGCCACCCTGCAACACCTACTTTCTGGCGCCTGATAAGCCTGACTGGCTTATGTGACTAATGAACCTCAGTTCAACCGCGATTTACCTTCGCAGCGCCGTTGTGCGTGACCCCCTAGACGCGGTCCGTAACGACAACGACAGGACTCCGCCCCCCAAAGGTGCCGCCAACGGCCCTCGAATTGGCCCGGTCCGACCACCACCTCCACCTTCGACCACCGGCGTGTAGTCGATCGGCACGGAGGGTAGCTTTCTCACCGTACGTATCTCGCTACTCGCAGCGGATCACCACTCTGGCGGCCTCCGTGGGCACGCCGATACGAGGTGAGGCGCGTGACGACCGGCTTCTCGATCTTTCTCATCGCCGCCGGAGCAACTCTCCGCTATGCGTTGTCCTACCGGTTGAGCGGCGTCGACCTGCAGATACTCGGATCGATCATCATGGCCACCGGCGGCGCCACGCTGGCCGTCCAGGCCGCCCGCGCAGTCCGCGCCGGCCGGCTCCGGACCCGCCCGGTCGCGAGGACGCTTCCTCTTTCCTCCCGGCTTCCCCTGTGGCGCCCCTCGGAAGATGGCTCGGCGGAGCGCTTCTGGCCCGCCGCGCAATCAGCGTGGGACATGCCAGCCCGGGCTGCCGGAATTCGTTTCGAGGACAATCAGCCACCCCCGGGGCGGGGTCCCCGTCCGGACGTCCAGCAAGGCTGGAATGAGGCCGCCGACCTCGGGATTCCGTACACCACCAGCCATGGCGGCAGCCTGTGCGACCAGCCCGAAGGTGCCCCGCGGCCCTGGCCCACCCAGGACCAGGCCGGCCCGGCGGACGACAGCCCACCCTGGCTGCCGCCGCGGGCGAGCTGGCAGCTCGACGAGGCCGGCTGGCCGGACGAGGTACGCCCGCCCACGCATGGCTCCGGTCGCTGAACGGGGCCCGACCGCCGAGGTGGCTGGGCCCACAGCAGGTGCAGCGCCCACAGCAGGTGCAGCGCTCACAGCAGGTGCAGCGCCCGGGCGCGGTGGACCGCGTCGCGGCGCCGGGCGACATCCAGCTTGCGGTAGATGCTCTTGAGGTGCGTCTTGACCGTGTTGACCGAGACGTACATCTCCGCCGCGATCTCCGCGGTCGTCAGCATGGTCGGCAGGTAGCTGAGCACGGCCAGCTCACGTTCACTGAGCCGCTCCGCGGGCTCGGTGCCCAGACCGCCCGGCAGTACGAGGGGGCTCCCACCTCCCGCTCCCGCTCGGGTCTCCTCCGGTCTGCCGATGACCTCCGGTCTGTTCCCTGCCCCGGGGCCCGTTCCGAAGCCGGGTGCCGGGGCGGCGGCACGCGAGCCGGCGGCACCCGGCGCCCCGCTGGCGAACCGGGCTCCGCCGGCGGCGGGTGCCGGGGTGGCAGCGCGGGGGCCGGCTGCCGGTGCGGACGGCGGCCAGCGTCCCGGTGTGGCCTCGCCGGCCCGATCTGCCGGCGGTCTGGTCGGAGCGGGGACGATCACCTCGGCACCCGCGCCGGGCACGGTTCGGCCACCGGAGTTCCCGTGGCCCCTCGTCGCGAGGCCGGAACCCGTTGCCGGCCGGGGCAGGCCCGTCGGGCGCAGCCCGTTCGACGGATCCGGCGGCGACGCCAGGGGACCCGGTACGGCAGCCCGCGGCGTGACCGCCAGCAGTGAGGCAGCCAGGCGCGGCGCCGCGGACCGGTCCAGGGCCGCCACGAAGGCGGGGTGGCCGTCGGTCAGCTCGGGGTGGGCGGCCATCAGGTCCAGCAGCTCCTCGCCGGCCTCGGTGAACGGGGCCACCATTCCCTCGTCGGCGGCGAGCGCAACGGCCCGCGCGAGCAGCCCGCCGGCCCGGGCGTGATCATTGCGCCGGGCGGCGGCGACCGCGCCGAGCACGCAGGCCGCGACCAGGCCCGCGCCGCCGTCGTCGGCACGCAGCAGGGGGGCGAGCGTCTCCTCCGCAGCCGGCACGTCGCCGCAGGCCAGCGCCGAGCGCGCGAGCGCGAGCTGCATCTGCGGGTCCGCTGCACGTTCGCTGTCGCGCAGCAGCAGGCGCCGCGCGGCTTCCGGAGTCCCGGCGGCGACAAGCAGGTCCGCCTCCGCGGCCCGGCGGGCAGCGGCGCACAACGGCGGCATCGGGCCGGGCCTGCCGACTGCGAGCATGCGTCTGGCTGCGCGCACATCGTCGGGGGCTCCCCGCAACAGCCGCAGCCGGGTGTCGCAGACTGTGACGAGCTCGACCAGGAACACCGGACTGGCAACGGTCAGCGACCGACGGGCCGCACCCAGGCACCGGTCGGCCTCGACGAGCTCGACCCGTTGCAGCCACACCATCGCGGCGGCCAACCGCGCCTCGGCGAGCCCGGGCGCGGCCGCGGCCGGCCCCGCGTCGGGCGCGTGGTGGTCGCTGGCGGGGTCGGCGTCGCCGAGCACCAGGCTCAGCACGCTCTCCGCCTGCCGCAGCCGGCCACGCAGGGCGTACTGCAGAGCAAGGGCGCCGAGGCAGGACGTCTCCACACCGGTGAGCCCAGCCCGCCGGGCGGCGACGGCCCCCTCCTGCAGGAACCCGGCGGCGGTGGAGAGACGACCGAGCCACAGCTCGCCCCGGCCGCGCGCGCACAGCGCCACCGCCCGTGCACGCTCATCCGCGGGACGTCCGGGGCGAGGCGGGTTCTTCCTGGTCTCGGCGGGCTGATCCGCCGCGCCGGACGCGCCGGATCCGGAACCGTCGGACCCGTCGGACCCGCCGGGTGCGCCCGCCGGAACCGGCAGGCTCGACTGGCCGGATGCCTCGGGCCTGCCGGATGACCTGGAAGCGCTGGTGGCACTGGAGCGCAGCAGCCGCCGGGACGCGGTGATCATCTCGGTCGGCTGCCCGGCAAGCTCGGCACGGTAGATCTCAACCAGGTCGATCCGCTCCACAAGCGTGCGCCGCCGGGAGGCACCCGGCCCGGACAGGACCGCAGGCAGTCGGGCGCGGGCTGACAGCAGGCTCGCCGACCCGGCCTCCAGCTGTCCTGACCGCAGGTGGGCCACGGCCAGGACGAGGTCGCATTCGGGTGACAGCCCCGCTGCCCCGGCCGGCAGCGCCGCCACGAGCACGCCGAGTTCGGACGCCCGTCCGAACAGGATGTCCATCAGAGCGGAGCCGTCGACCAGCAGGCAGGCGAGGTACCACCAGTCCCCGGCCCGCAGTGCGTGCCGGGCCGCGTCGGAGGTGCTGTCGTTCGCCGCGAACCACAGCGCTGCGCGCAGGTTGAGCTCGCGGGGATCCTCATCCGGATCCCGCTGGAGCAGCCCACGCAGGATCATGCCCAGCAACCGGTTGTACCGGTACCAGTCCGGCAGCGGATCGGCGGCTTCAGCGCCCGCGGCGGTTCCGGCCGGATAGCCGCCCGACCGAAACCGGTCGAGCGGAACGAGAAAGCCACCGGTTCGCGCGAAGTCGCGCAGCAGATGGACGGCTCCGCGCCGGGCCCGCGCCGCCCCCGGCCGCCAGACCGGCCCGACCGCCCCGATTCCGTCCGACGCGATTCCGTCCGGCGCGACGCCATCCGGCGCGACGCCATCCGGCGCGATGTCGATCGCAGCGACCGCGGCCGCAAGCGGACCGCTGATCCGTTCCAGGACACTGGTCCGGAGCAGGAATCGGCGGGTCGGCTCCGGGTAGCTCGCCAGGACCTCGGCGTGCAGGTACTCGGCAATGGCCGCCTGAGGACCCCAGGAGGGATCAAGCTCCGCGGGAACGCTGTCCGCCGCGCCGGCCAGCCCCGCTTCGCCGACCTCGTCAACATCGCCCGCCCGCCAGCCATCTCGAGGCATGCTGACGGGCCGCACACCGTCGGCGGACCTCGCGCGTTCCACCGCGCCGGCGGCAGCGAGGCGCAGACCGACCGCCCACCCCTCGGTCTGCCGCCACAGGGCCGTCGCCAGCCGGTCGGTGGCTGGGAGGCCGTGCGCGGCGAGCAGCTGGGCCGCCTCCTGCGCGGTGAAAGCCAGGTCGGACGGGCCGAACTCGGTGAGCCGACCCTCGGCGCGGAGGCGGTGAGCGCGCAACACGGGTGTCCGTCCGGCCAGGACCAGCCGCAGGCGTCCGTCCCCCTCGCCGGCCAGCAGCTCCAGCACAGCAAGATCGTCTGGGTCGCGGATCAGGTGGGCGTCATCCAGGATCAGCACCGCGGGGGCGGGCATCTCGGCGAGGTGGTTGACGAGTTCGCGCCGGAAACGCTCGGGGCAGCTGCCGGCGGACCCGGCGGACCCCGCCGCCAGCCGGGCCAGCTGATCGCCGGCGGGCAGCGCGGCGTCTCGACACAGTGCGCGCAGGATCTGCGCCCAGAGCGAGACGGACGGCGCAGACCGGTGGGGAACGGAGGACGACGCGGAAAGCCCGGGCGTGCCCTGCGTTTCCTGCGCCCCCAGGACCCGGCCGGCTGCCTGACGCGCACGCGGGGATCCGAGGGATCCGAGGGCGGGATCAACGCGAAGCCAGACCACGGGGTGCCGCGACCGCCCGGATCTGGCCCAGTCGGCGAGCAGCATCGTCTTGCCGGTTCCGGCGGGCGCGCAGACGCAGGTCAGCGGGCCACCGACCGCCGTGTCCAGCCTGTCCAGCAGCCGCCCGCGCGAGATGGAGGGGACGACCGGCCGTGGCGGGACGAGCCTGGTGCCGAGGACAGGCAGTTCGGATGCCGACGCCGCCGTGCGTGGCAGGTACGGCCACGGCAGCAGGTCCCGGGCCGTGCCCGGACCGTGCCCGGGAACGACGGAATCCGGACCGTCCGGACGGCCGACCGATCCCTGCGCACCCACGACGTGATCACCCCCGGCTCACGATGCCAAGGGTAGTGGTACAGGCACTCTGTGCTTTCGGCAACCACGGGACGTGGTGTCGGCCCGGCGGCGCAGCGAGGACACGGTGGAGATCACGACGGACGTGGACGGTTCCGGAAGCACCTCACAGGCGCGTTCTCTCCCGGAACCGTCCGATCCGTCGCCACCGAACCGGCGCCCGCCGAACCGGCGCGCGCCCACAGCTGCCAGGCCAGACAGAACGGTCAGGCCAGAAAAACGGTCAGGCCGGTCAGGCTGCGCAGTCGGCGCACCTGGTCCGGCGGGTGTCGGCGAGCTGGCTCCGGTGCTGCACCAGGAAGCAACTCGTGYAGGTGAACTCGTCCGCCTGGCGCGGCAGCACCCGCAACGCGAGCTCCTCGTCCCGGACCTCGGCGTCCGGGAGGTCGAGCTCGGCCTCCAGCGCGTCCATGTCGTCGCCGAGATCGGCCGCCGCACCAGCACGTTGAGCTTTCAGCGTCTCCAGGCTCTGTTCCTGGAGCTCGTCCTCCTCGACATCCGTGCTGCGCCGAGCGTCGAAGTCACGAGCCATGCCTCTCCTTACCTTTCCCTTGTCCTCACAGACCGCGGCCTGTCGACACCGACGTCGATCCACAACGGGATCGAGCGAGCACGGTACCCGAACGACATCGGCTGATCACAATAAGCAGTGGCTCTGGCCGAGAAGTGAGCGCCAGGCAGATGTCCGCATTCCCCATGCCGGAAGCCGGTACCCACGGCCACCAGTTCGGAACACGGATCTCCAAAGCCGCCCGAAGGATACGGGCCGAAGAGTCGCCAGACCAAGCAGGGGCACCCTGGCGCGGTGTCACTCCCGCCACATCCGGCTCCGGCACCGACCGACCACCCACCGGGAAAGGCCGTACCTGTCGGGACGGGCGGGCTCGGAGCAGCCGGTTCCAGGAACGATGGCCGGTCGAGGCGGGCCACCCATCGGTGGGTGCGGCGGCGCGGCGAAAGCAGCAGGCCCGTTGCCGGGCACGGCAGCCGGCCAGGCACGGCARCCGRCCAGGCACGGCAGCCGGCCGGGCACGGCAGCGGCCAGGGATGACCGAGCAGCCGGCGGCTGGCGGCGGGGCTGCCGTGGGCCGACCCGAGGAGGGATCAGCCGGAGATCAAAGGATGATCGCGTGGAGATGCCGAAATATGACCAGGCAGCGAGGTCAGAGATACAGCCCGGTCAGCCCGTCATCAAGCCGTTCCGCCGCCACAGCGTGCACGTCGCGTTCGCGCATCAGGATGTAGGTCGTCGAGTGCAGCTCGACCTCGGCGCGGTCCTCAGGGTCATAGAGCACCCGGTCACCCACCTGGACCGTGCGTACCACGGTCCCGATGGCGACCACATCGGCCCACGACAGGCGTTTACCCATCTGCGCGGTGGCGGGGATCACGATGCCCGCCTTCGAACGCCGGTCCGCGGAATCCTCCCGCGGCTGCACCAGCACCCGGTCGTGCAGGAGCCGGATGGGCAACGAGCCACTCGCCACGTCGATGCCGGCCGCGCCCCCGACACCGTTGACACCGCCGGAAACTACGCTCACAGGCTCGGACCCTACTCGCCCGAACCCCCGGCGCCGACCGGATGCATCCGATTGCCCCGGCACGTACCCGTCCGGCAACCACAGCAGCCGTCGCCCGTAGTGGTAAACGTGCCGTCGCGAAGATCCACCTGCCCCGCTGGCGGCTCGGAAGCCGCCGAAACTGCGACGGCCGCCCCATCCACGGACACCGGCATATCAACCAGACCTGATGGGGATTGACACCTCAACGCGGTATAAGCTGCCGCCCATCGTCATCCGGCCCATCACGGCCGGGTGCCGGGAGGCGCGCCGGGGGGGATGCCCGGCACCCAGCACAAGCGTCCGCGTCGGAAGCCAGGTAACGGTCGACACGCACGAGCCGAGGGATGGGGCAAACCAATGGCGCTGAGAATCAGTGTGGACCTTGAAGGGCTGCGCTGGGCCGACCTGTTCCGGTTCGTCGATCTCGCGAGAAGCGGTGGCATCGGCCCGGAGGACCAGGTCGACGTCATCACGTACGGCAGCGACCCGATGTCGGTCAGCCTCTCCGCCCGGATCTACCCGGCATCGGACGGTTTCCTCGCCAGCGACCAGCAGGAGCTCGGGCCCGGCGACGGCCTGCGCGGCCCGGCACCGCTTTCCCTCGCGCCCGGCAGCCCGTCGTCCGCGGGGGGTTTCGGCTACGACACCTCGGGTGAGCGCCCGTCATCCAACGGCTCGCACTACCCCGCGTTCGACAACGGTTCCGAGCGGCCGCCCGCAGGCGCCGGCAACCTTCCCGCCTACGGCCCGCCCGGATACGACAGCCAGCCGGAGCGCGGCACCCCGCCGCCGCCCCCGCCGCCCCCGCCCGCCGGGGGCTCGCACTACCCGGCCTTCGACGCTCCGAACGAGCGGCTGCCAGGTCAGGGCGGAGGTCAGTTCGCCGGCTTCGAGCCGGTCTTCGACCGCTCGCAGAACGGCAAGGAGACCGGTGTCGCCGGGGGCGTCGAGAGCCCCTACATCGAGGAGTTCGCCCGCCTCCAGGAGGGCCTGATGCGTCAGGTCCGCCGGGACGGCGAAGTCCGCCCCGACCGCACCTGACCTGCCCGCGCCAGCCAGCGCACAGCGCCGGGGGCGGGCTCAGGCCCGGCCGGGGCACGGCACCTGCCGTCGGCTGCCAGAACACCCGCGCAGCCCGGCACCTTCGGGCCATCGGCCGGCCATGCGCTTCCCGCATGAAGGCCCGCGACGGCCCCAGCACCCCCAGAAACAGCTCTGACCGGCCAGATTCGCGTCTTATGAGCGTCGCGACGACCGGGTCCGCCCCCCATCCGGGCCACCTGCCAGCACTTTGAGCGAAGGCACCCGGTGAGAGAACAGAACGCCGGGATACCCGATATAAGCAGTGCGTGGCGATCGCCACACACTGCACTGCCGACCGGCACCGCGTTTGTACGCAGATCGTGATGATCATGTTACCTGTTACACGCTGTGGTGGTGCCGCCCGCACGTTTCCGCCCGCAATGGTGCATGCTGCCTTCGATGGAGGATCCGCGCGTAGTCGACGTCGAGCRGTACCACGGTCAGTTGCGCTCGGAACTCGAGATGATCGCGAACGGACCGGTACTGGCCGGACCACGGATCGTCGAGCACATCAACTCGCTGGTCACTCTCATTGATCTCCATCAGCCCAACGAGTTTGATCTGTGTCTAAGTTGCGACCGACTCTGGCCCTGCGCCACGATCGTCGCAATCACCGGCGAGTTGGCCGCCACCGAGGACGCCGTCGCGCCCCGCGCCCTGCCTGATCCGACGGCCGGCCGCGTCACCGACACCCGGGGAACACCGGTGGAGGCCGTCCGCCGCGCCGTCGACCAGCACCGGGCACCGGACCGTGTTCCCTCGCCACAGGCGTCCGCCACGCCTCCCCCTCCGTTCGACACCGGGTCCTACCCGACGGTGTCGCACCCCGGCACCACGCAGTCGATGCCGCACCAGCTCCCGCCGGGAGAGCACGCCCCTACCGGGCTGCCGGGCACGGCTCCCCCCGCCGCGGCCGCCGCGGGGCTGAACGACGTCCCGCGTGCCGCCGGAACGACCCGCGGCCCGGCCACCGGCCCGACGCGGCGGCCCGTCTTCGGCGACCCGCTGGCTGGCATCCGCCGCCCGGGCGCGGCGGCGGCACGGGGGCCGAACACGGCCCCCGCCGCCCAGACGCCCACCGCCGAGCAGCAGCCCGACCGGACCATGACCGGCGCCCAGCCGTTGGCAGGTCAGCAGTACCCGGCGACCCATCAGCCCCCACCCGCACGACCGCAGCCGGCGCAGCCGGACCCAGGCCGTCGGCTCGCACCGCCCGGCCTGCACCCGCCCACCGCCGCGCCGTTCCTGGACAGGCCCCCCGGCCGCAGCCGGGCCGTGCCCGGGCAGCACGGCGACCTGCCCCGGGACCCACGCGAACAGCAGAATCCCCTGACCGGGCCGGGGCCTGCGCCCGGCTTCTCACGGCCTGCCGTGCCACCGCCCGGCGTCCGACCCGCGGCCGGGCCCATGGCGCGCCCGCCGCAGCAGCCACACCAGCCCGACTACCGGGATCGGCCGAGCCAGCCGCCGCGCCACGGCGACCCACGGCAACCCTCCCAGCCGAGCTCTCCCCCCCAGCCAGCCCATCCCGGCGAGCCGGCCTATGCGGGTCCACCCGGGTTCTCCGGTCAGCCTGACTGGGACGGGCAAYAGCCCCCACGCCTCCGCCCGCCCGGGGCCCCCCACCCGCAGTACCCGACGGGCCCCGTGCCCACCGGGCAATACCAGACCGGGCAGGTCCCCACCGGGCAATACCAGACCGGGCAGGTCCCCACCGGGCAATACCAGACCGGGCAGGTCCCCACCGGGCAATACCAGACCGGGCAGGTCCCCACCGGGCAGTACCAGACCGGGCAGGTCCCCACCGGGCAAGGCCGGGCGGGGCAGGCGCCCACCGGGCCCGGCGACCGGGGCCCGACACACGGGCAGCCTCCTGCCGGAATGGCACAGGACGTGTCACGCGGGAGCCTCTTCGAGCCGCCCGCCGCTGCGTCCCGGCCGCCTGCCGACGTCGGGCGGGCAACCCCGGCCGCGGACGCGGAGCGGCTGTCGGTGCCGACATCCCGGCCGGCGCCGCCGATCTCCGGCCCGGTCGAGCTGAGTCTCGCCGCCGCGCGGGCCGCAGAACTCGCCCGCGGGCAGGCTGCCGCCGCCGCCGGCCCACCGCCGCCGCGCCACCCGGAGATCGTCCGCGGCGCCGACCGAGGCAGCCGCCCGGCGGCGGGGCGACTCTCGGCCGACCAGAGCCGTCCACGCGGCCGGCATGCGGGGCCGGAGCAGCCCCGCCCGCAGGGCTCACCGTGGGCCAGTCCGGGAGGCGAGCAACGCCGTCCCATCTCGGTCGACGACTCATGGGCCGGGACAGGCCGGGACCCGGCCAGCCGCGCGCGCCTCGGTGGGCCCGCCGGCCCCACGGGGCCGGGCCAGAACGGCCACGGCGGCCCCAACGGCCAGGCCGGCGCGGACGGGAACGGCGGGCAGAACGGCTATCGCGGAGCAGGCCCAGGCCCGGGCGGCGCTGACGTCGGCATCGGTGGGCCGCAGCAGCCAGGTCCGGCGGGCATGGCGCGAGGCCAGCACCCCGGCGCGAGATCGGATCAGCCGACGAGCGCCGAGGTCGAGGCGGTCGCCCGGGCCTGGCTCGCGCGCAAGGACTCGGTGCTCGACGGCATCGACGTGATCTGAGGAGGGTCATGACCGACCTGGACGGGGCCCGGCCGTGGTGGCGGGGATGCCCCGAGCCRGCCACGGCGAGTCCTGTTTCACGCCTGACTGCGCAGGGGTCAGGCTGTCGCTCGTGCGCGTGATGTGGCCGGACCACGTCAGGCAGGTTTGAGGCCACTCCCGAGGTGGGAGGAACGCGACGCCGGCTCTACCGTGGCGCCGCTGGCAGGCCAGGATGGACGACCGCCCGGAAGGTGATGTGTGGCCGAAGCGCTGACCGCAGGCTTCGACCTGCCCGCTGACCCACGGGCGGCCGGGCGGGCCCGTGCGCTGGTTGCTGACCTGCTCGTGGCGTGGGGCTGCGGCAACGCCGCTGAGGTCGCGAAACTGCTGGTCAGCGAGGTCGTCACGAATGCGGTTCGATTTGTCGGTGCGCGTGAGGTGTTGCGGCTCACCGTCGAGTGCGGTTCCGATCTGATCCGCGTCTCCGTGAGTGACGGCAGCCCGCTGCGGCCTGTGCTCCGGGCTGCGCAGGACGACGACGAGTCCGGCCGGGGCATGCAGCTCGTCAGTGCCCTCGCGACGCGCTGGGGTGTGGTGGACGACCCGCCCTCCGCCGGCGTGGGCAAGCAGGTCTGGTTCGAGCTCCCATCCGCACAGTCGACAGCCGTCGGGTGCCGGGCCTACTGAGAACGGTTCACGTGACCGGCCGTCCGTGCCCGGAGCAGCGATCACACTCCTCGCCCCGACGCTGCGCCACCAGGCAGCCAGAATGCGGTGAATTTATCGCCGGGYAGTAGATGATGGCGGCATACCAGCATCCAGGTGACCGCAGGACGTCACATTCGGGGGACGGTATGCCGGCACAGACGCAGTTCCTGATGGACATCGCACTGCTCGTCGAGCTCGACGGGGGCTTCCTGGTTCAYTCCACGGGCGACGGCGCGCTCCGCTTCCCGGGGGGTGCCCCGCGCCCGGGTGAGTCCTCCCTGGCCGCCGCGGGGCGCCTGTTGCGGGCCACGCTGYCCCGCGATGCCGTGTCAGCACCCGGTTCCGCCCGCCAGGGCACCGCACGGGCAGCACGTCCACAGGAAGCCGGTCGGGACCTCGCCTTCGCGGGGTGTGTCGAGCACAGTCGCTCCGGCTCCGACGGTGGATCGGCCCCGTCCGGCGGCCCGGCGCACGACCGGCATGTGCTGACCGTGCTCTACGCCGTCGCCCTCGACCCGGCGCGCCACCCCACGGGAACGGATCTTCCGCCGGGGCTGCGCCTTCTCCGGCCCTACGAGGGGACGTCGGGTACCACGCTGGCGGACGTCCGACCGGTCGAGGTGGGCCGGGCCGCCACAGCCTGGTGGTCCGAGCGTTGGCCGTCCTGGAACGGGCTGGCCGTCACGGACGCGGAACCTTGGTGGACGGCGCTGCGCCAGTCGGTCCGAACCCTGCGCGCCCAGCTGACCGCGCGTCGCGACGACCTGCGCGGCGAGGCGTTCCGCGACGCCGCGGTGGCCATCTGCGCCCTGGTCGCGGTGGCGGACGGGCGCGTCGACCCCGAGGAGCGCGACGCGATGGTCGCGTCAATCCACGGCGAGGCGGTGCTGGCGGACTACCCGCGCGCCGACCTGGAACGCCTGTTCGACCAGCATGTCACCCGCCTGCGCGCGGACCTCGTGGCCGGCCGGCGGGCGGCGCTGCGCGAGATCGGCAAGGTGCGCGGGGACGCCGTGCGATCCTGGGCGGTGCTGCACTTCGGGGCCGTCGTCGGGCGGGCCGACGGGTACTTCGACCCGGACGAGCGCCGGGTCATCCAGGACGCCGCCGACGTCCTCGGGCTGAGCGTTGGCACCCTCTCCGTCCAGGCCGTTGACGAGGGCACCGGTGGTGAGCGCGGCGGGGACGCCGGCGGGGGTCTCCGGTGAGCGCGGCCGTCGGCGACCCGGCCGCGGCCCGTCGGGGACCGTCCACCGCTCCGGTGCTGTACGCCCGGGTGCTCCTCACCATCGGCGACCGGATCGTCGTCGCCAACCACCGCGGGCAGCCGTGGTTCTTCCTGCTCGGCGAACGGGTGGCTGCCGGCGAGGGCGTCGAGCAGGTTCTGCACCGGCTGCTGCGCCGCGCCGCCGGATTCGAGGTGCGCTCGCTGGACTTCGTCGGCGGCATGGAGCGCCCCGGCACCGACCCCGGCGCCCGGCCCGAGATCGACCTGCTCTTCGCGGGCGCAGTGCCCCGGTACGCCGAGTTCGGCAGCCGTCTCGACGACCTCGACCTCGTCACCCTCCGGACATCCGACCTGGGCGCCGTCGCTTTCCGCCCCGCAGGGGCCGGCGACATGATCAGGACGTGGCTGGCCGACCGCGAACCGCGGTGGCACACCGACAGGGGGTCCGGGCACCCCACGAGTGTGACGTCCGGCTGAGCGAACCGCGCGCCGAGCCGTTCCGGGACGGGTCAGTACCGGACGCCCGGGTGCTCTGCCACGGCCACCCAACCGTCATCTCCCGGGTACTTCCCCCGAAGCAGACCGGCACGTCACAGTGAGTTTGGGACGCCCGGTCGCGGCGCAGAACTGCCTTCAGCGGGACGGAGCCGCCGACCGCGGGGGGCGTCCAGCGCCGTCGTCCGTGACTTTCGCCGGGCAGTCCCGGCACGAACGACATTCAGCCGTCGTTCAGGCACGCGTCATAGCGTGAGTGGCGAGGCTTCCGGACAATGGGGGTAGACATCGAGATCCCGGTTGTGTTGAACGCCGACAGCGCCGCGACGGCTCCACGGGTCACCGGTCCCGCGCTGCCCCGTCACAGGCGCGTCGGCGAGCGCGGGCATACCGCGCCAGGGGATCGTCAGGCGTCTGGTCGCGGCGGTCAGCGTACCGGCCGTACCGGGCCGGGAGCTGCCTCCAACGCGTCCGCCCAGGTCAGCAGCCCGAGCGGCGCCGAGCCGGTTGCGGCCGTCCCGGTTCGGCCGGGCACGCAGGCGGCCCTGGCCGCTCCCGCCGTCCTTGCTCCCTCCGCTCCTTCCACTCCCTCCGTTTCCACTCCTTCCGTGCTCTCGCCGAGAATGCTGGATGTTCCGGTGGTTCTGGGCGCTCCCTGCAGCCCGGGCCTGCCGGGCAGGCCAGGAAAAGCCGGCGCCCCGGGCGCGCCCGGGGCCACCCGGGCGGTGTTCGGGGGGGTCGACGCGACCGGAGCGGCGGCCATCGCCGTCGACCTCGGCGACCCGAAGCTGTTCCGGTTGCGGCGCACGCGGCTGCGGATCCTCGTCGCCGCGGGGGTGCTCGCGGTGGTCGCCGGGCTCATGGCCACCCGCTTCCGCGAGGACGTCGTCGGCTCGCTGTCGGCGGTGCCGGCCCCGCGCTGGCCCTGGCTCGTGGTCTGCGTTGTTGCCTCCGGCACCTTCTACGTGGCGCACGGGGTGAGCGTGCGCGCGGCCAGCGGGCTGCGGATGGGCCTGGGCATCGCCACCGCCTCCCAGCTCGCCGCGGCCGCGGCGAACCGTGTCGTACCCGCCGGCCTCGGGGCCATCGCCGTCCATCTGCGCTTCCTGGAACGGCGCGGGATGACCCGGCCCGCCGCCCTGGCTGCGGTCGCGTCCATCAAGGGCGCGGCGTTCCTCGTCCACCTGGCCGGAATCGCTCTCGTCGCCGGGACCCTGCGCGGGTCGGGCATCGGCGAGGCCGTCACCCGGCCGGTTCGGATGACCGTGAACGGCCTCGGCACCGGCCCGGTCATCGCCGGGCTCGCCGTGGTCGGGGTGGGGGTCGGCTCCGCGGTGACGCATCCACGCATCCGCGCCCGGGCCAGACCGGCACTGCGGGTCTTCCGTCAGCATCTCGGCGTGCTGGCCCGCTCTCCCGGGCGCACGATCGTGCTCGTGAGCAGCACCGCCGCCACGAAGATCTGCCAGGTCACCGCACTCGCCGGAGCTGTCTGGGCGTTCGAGGGCGGGCTCAGCATCGCGTCGGTCACCGCCGTCTACCTGGTCGGATCCGCCGTGGCCGGCGCCGCCCCCACGGCTGGCAACGTCGGCGCCCTCGAGCCGGCGCTGGTCATCGGCCTGACCGCGTCCGGCGCAACCGGCGCGGCGATGGTCGCGGCCGTGCTGGTCTTCCGTCTGATCAGCTACTGGCTGCCGATCATCCCCGGCGTCACCGCGCTGGCCCTGTTGCGCCGTCGCGGCGACCTCTGATGGGATGTACCGGGCTGCGCAGAGACCTCTGATCGCGCGCCGGGCCGCCGCGCGGAGAAGCGGCGGCCCGGCGGCCCGGCGGTCAGATCGGGCCGGTGTTGAGCCGGTGCAGGACCGGGGTCTCCCGCTCGTACCCGAGCTCGGAGACCGCGGACGGCAGCACCACGAAGCCAGCGCCGGCAGTCGGCGGCAGCCCCAGCCACCGCGCGATGAGCACCCGGAACATGTGGCTGTGCCCGATCAGCGCGACATCACCCTGTTCCAGCCGTGGCCGGACACGACCGAGCACGAGATCCGCGCGACGTCCGATCTGCTCGACGCTCTCCCCACCCGGCACGTCACCGGTGAACACCGTCCAGCCGGGACGCTGCCGGCGGATGTCCGGGGTGGTCTCGCCCTCGAGGTCGCCGTAGTCCCATTCGGCGAGGTCCGGCCACACCTCGCGTTCGAGGACCGCCGGCTGCGCGGACGCGCCCGGCGCGGGGCCGGCGTCCGCCGGGGCCAGGCCGGCCAGGTCGGCGGTGCGGGCCGCCCGCAGGCGCGGGCTCGTTGCCACCAGCACGAACCGCCGGCTCGCCAGCGACGCCCGGAGCTGCGCTGCCTGGTGCTCCCCGTCGGCTGTCAGCGGGATGTCCGTCCGCCCGGTGTGCCGGCCTGAGCGGCTCCACTCGGTCTCGCCGTGCCGGATCAGGGTGAGGACGCCCGGCGGCACCACGCCACCGCTCACCGCCGCCGACGCCGCCGTCGCCGCGCCCCCATCACCAGCACGAACGCTCCGGACACCAGCGCGACGCGCTCCCACCGGATTGTGCGCACGATCTCGGTCGCGCCGTCGCCGTACTCCACCGGCCCGAGCGGGGGACCTCCGTCCGCCGCCACGGGGATGCCGGCACCGTCGCCGGCGCTCCCCCGGTGGGCACCGGACGGCACCGCGGCGATCGCGTGCCGGATGGCGCTGCCGGCGCCGAGGACACCACCCGCGGGCCCGTCCGCGGACCCGTCGGGGACGAACCGCGCACGGAGCTCGGCGACCTTCGACCGGAGCTGCTCGCCTGCGCGCTCCGCCACCCGCCTCGGGCTGACGATCTCAGTGATCGCGTCGATGGTCTCGGCCAGCTCGGCGCGGGTCTGTTCGATCTGACGCTGGATGACGGCCGGATCCTGCGGCACCGATGTCGCCCTCTCGGTTCTCGTGCGGGGTAGACGGGGCCGGGCTGACGACCCGTCTCGATCGTGCCAGAACAGCCCCGCCCCGGCGCAGCCATCAGGCACGCCGCACCGACCGGGCCCGTGCGCCCCACCCGCCCGGGCTGGCTTCCACCACCGCTGCTGCCCTGGTCAGGGTGCTGCCCGGGGCACCGGACCGATCGGGTGTGAGGTGCGGCGGCCCGCCCCGATCGGACTCCCCCGCATCGAGCCCGCCGGTGCCCCGCCCACCGGCGCTGATCAGGGGCCGCGGATGCGGCACTACGCTGGTCAGGTGCGGGTCTGCCATCGTGGGGCGAGGGTTCTCCGCTCCGCGCGCAGCCCCTGGCAGATGCTCCCCGCCGCCGCGGGATCGGCGGTGCCTGCCGTCGCGCTCGCGCTGCTGGCTCACCTGCCGACCGCCAGGGCCGGCACGCCCACCCTCAGCCGGGTCCTCCTTGTCACCTGTGCGCTGACAGCGGCAGGCATCGCCTGGCGCGTCCTCCGCGCCCGGCGCGACCCATACGACCGGCTCGGCCCATACGACCGGCTCGGCCCATACGACCGGCTCGACGCGTTCGGTCCCGCGCTGGGGGCGAGGCGACCTGGGCGCGGGCTCCGGTCGTTCGGCGGCACGCTCGCCGTCCAGGCCTCGCTGCACGGCGTCTTCCTGACGGGGGCTGGCCCGACATCGGGGACCGGCGGTCCACCCATCGGCGGACTGCTGTGCGCCGCCAGCGGAGCAGGGAGTCCCGGCACAGCCGGGTACTCCTCGTCCGACCTGCTCGCGGCGGCCCTCGCCGGGCGTACGCCCGGCTCCAGCGCGGGTGCCGACAGGCCGGCCCAGGCAGCCGTCGCCCTCGCCTCGCCCGGTCACCACGCCGGGGTCGGACTCGGACATACCCCGGCCGTGCTGTTGGCGCACACCGTCGCCGCGGCTCTCGTCGTGTGGTGGACCAGGCACGGTGTCGCGGTCCTGCTCGCGACCTGCCGGGCGATCGGATCGCGCCTTCCCACCCTGCGCGTCGCCCTCGCGCCGGTCCGCATCATCAGGCCGACCGTGCGCGCCGCGCGGTCGGGCGGCCCGCGGGTCCTCGACCGGCCGTGGGCTGCCATCGCCGCCCGCGGCCCGCCGGACCGGTCCCCGGTCCCGGCGTAACAGCGCCGCGGCGGCCGCGCTGACGCGCGTGCCACCGCCCGTCCAGGTGCGTCGTGACCGGCGTCCCGGACCGCCCGAGCGGGCGGTCCGTGCCACCCGGCCCGATTCCGGCCGCGGGCCCCGGCCATGCCGGCGGCCCCAGCCCGCGGTGCCGGTTCCTTCCGCTGTTCGCGGTTCGCCTGTCGCCCGCCGCGGCTCGCTCGTTCCGTGCTGCGCGCGTTCGGTGCGGCCGGCCCACGCGTAGGGAAGGTGCCGGGCACCGCCAGTTCTCTCCTAGGAGCCCCAGTGCCCAGGCGCAGCCAGACGTCCACGCACCACCACCACACGACCGGACGCTCCCGTCCCGCCACCACCCCGTCCGAGGGGAGCGCGCCCGACCAGACCGGCCAGACCGGCCGCTCAGGCCACGTCAGCGGACCCGGCGGACCCGGCCGAGCCGGCCGGATCGGCCATCCTCGGCGGCGCTGCGCGGGGCTGGCGTTCGCCGCCGTTCTCGCCCTCGGCGCGACACTCGGCGCCTGTTCCAACGGCGACGGCGGGGCCGGGGTGACGATCGTCGACGTCGGCGACGGAACCAACGAAGGACTACACGGCGTTATCCCTACCGAACGCTTCGCGAAACCCGCACTCGGCCTGACCGACACCGAGGACCGCCCGTTCGACCTTCGCACCCGAACGCAAGGGAAGATCACTCTGCTTTTCTTCGGCTACACGATGTGCCCGGACGTGTGCCCGACGACCATGGCGGACGTCGCGGCCGCCCTGGACGAAGTCGACCAGTCCGTGCGGGACCAGGTCTCGGTGGTGTTCGTCAGCACCGACCCGGAGCGGGACACCGCCCCCGTGCTCGACCGCTGGCTCAACCAGTTCGACGAGAGCTTCATCGGCGTCCGCGGGCCGTTCGAGAAGGTGAAGGCCCAGGCCGAGGCCATCGGCGTGGCGCTGGAGGAGCCCAGGGTGCAGGCTGACGGGTCCGTTCTGGTCGCCCACGGCAGCCAGGTCATCGCCTTCGGCCGCGACGCCCGCGCCCGGGTGCTCTACCTCGCCGGCACGCCGGTCGCCGACTACGTGGCGGATCTCCCCGTCCTGACCGCCGAGCGGCTCGGGCCCGACGAGTCCGCCACCGTCAGCCCGAGCCGCACATCTGACCGTGACGCCACCCCGGGCCCGGCCCCGGCAGCCACAGCGGGTACGGCCGGCGCGGCCGCAGCGACCCGGGAGGTAACCGGATGAGCTCGGAGACGGCTTCCGTGCGGGGAAGGGCGGCACGGGTCCTGCCCCGGCTGACGTCCACCGTGCTGCGGGTGGGCCTCGGCCTGGTCTGGCTCGTCGCCGGAGCACTGAAGATCGGCGATCCGGACGGCATGGTGCGCTCGGTGCGCGCGTTCCGGATCCTGCCGGAATCACTGGTGGATCCGGTCGCCTACGCCGTGCCGTTCGTCGAGATCGCCCTCGGCGTACTGCTCATCGTCGGGCTCGCCGTCCGGCTGGGCGCCGTCGTGTCCGGCCTGCTGTTCGCGGTCTACACCGCCGCGATCATCTCGGCGGCCGCCCGCGGGCTGCGCATCGACTGCGGCTGTTTCTCCACCGGCGGCGATCTGACGGCCGAGGCACCCACCCACTACACCCAGGAGATCGTGCGGGACAGCGCGCTGCTGATCGCGAGCGCACTGCTGGCGCGGTGGCCGAACGGCTTCCTCGCCGTCGACCAGCTCCTCACCAGGCCAACGCAACCGCCCCTCGACGACGACGAGGACGACTATCTCGGGAGCACCGATGGCACCACAGTCGAAAAAGACAACGCAGCCGCAGGCACCGCGCAGACCGACCTCACGGCGGCAGCCGTCGCGGACCCGGACAGGCCAGGAGCAGGCACCACACGGGCAGGCACCGTCGGCAAGCGGCGGTAGCCGCCCACCGGGTGACCGTCCGGGCGACCGCCCCACCGGCGGAGGCGGCTCGGCAGGGGGCGGGGACTCCGCGGGCGGACGCGGCTCGGCGGGTGCCAGTGCCGCGGCCCGCCGCGAGCGAGCCGCCGCCGCACGCGCCGCCGAGGCGGCCCGGGAGCGACGCCGCCGTCAGATCGTCATCGGGTCGATCGTGGCCGCCGTCCTCGTCCTCGTCGGTGTGATCGGCTTCGCGGTGCAGAACTCCCGGGAGGAGTCGAAGCCGGTGGTGCTGCCGGCGTCGGCGACCGGCCTGGACAACGCCATCGTCGTCGGGCAGCCGACCGCACCGGTCACCGTCGACCTGTACGAGGACTTCCAGTGCCCGGCCTGCGGATCTCTCGAGAAGACGACCGGCTCGACCATCGGCGACCTTGTCGACTCCGGTGACATCAAGGTCAACTACCACATGATGTCCTTCCTCGGACCCGAGTCGGAGCGGGCCGCGAACGCCGCCGCGGCAGCGGCCAACGCGGGCAGGTTCCGGCAGTTCCACGAAGCTCTGTTCGCCGACCAGCCGGCCGAGCACACCGGGGGCTACGAGACCGACACCCTGATCGAGAAGGGTGYCTCCGTCGGCCTGACCTCACCCGCCTTCGTCAACGCGGTGCGCGACGGGACGTACGACGGCTACGTCGCCAAGGTCGACGAGGACGCCTCCCGACGCGGTGTGACGTCGACTCCGAGCGTCTTCGTCGACGCGCAGCAGATCG
The DNA here is from genome assembly GCF_001854655.1 of Parafrankia colletiae. GTDB lineage: Bacteria > Actinomycetota > Actinomycetes > Frankiales > Frankiaceae > Parafrankia > Parafrankia colletiae. The sequence goes on from NZ_MBLM01000130.1 coordinate 160,830, forward strand.
CACCGGACCAGCTCACCCCGGACGGTTTCCGGGCCGCCGTCGCCGCGGCGAAGAGCAAGGGCTGATCGGACGGGCCCACGCAGACGTCCGCAACTGCTACGAACGGGGTCACCGGGGGATCACGGCGGGGCGTTTGCCGCCCCGCACGGGCCGCGACTAGCTTCTCGGTCATGACCGAGACCGCCAGCGCCGCCCGGCTCTCCCCCGGTGACCCCGCGCCCGACTTCACCCTGCCCGACGCTGACGGCAAGGACGTCGCCCTGTCGTCCTTCCGGGGCCGCAAGGTCGTCGTGTACTTCTACCCGGCGGCGTCGACCCCCGGCTGCACGAAGCAGGCCTGCGACTTCCGGGACAACCTCGCCCTGCTCAACGACGCCGGCATCGACGTCCTCGGGGTCTCGCCGGACAAACCGGCCAAGCTGGTGAAGTTCCGGGACGTCGAGGGCCTCACCTTCCCGCTGCTCTCCGACCCCGACCGGGCCGTGCTGTCCGCGTACGGAGCGTTCGGCGAGAAGACCATGTACGGCAAGAAGACCGTGGGCGTCATCCGTTCGACGTTCGTCATCGACGCGGACGGCACCATCGAGAAGGCGCAGTACAACGTGCGCGCCACCGGCCACGTCGCCAAACTGCTGAAGGACATCGGCCTCGCGAGCTGACCCGGCTACGGGAACGGCGGCAGCTGTCAGCGCGCGACGCGCATGCGGTTGTCAGCTCGCGACACGCAGATCCCACATCAGCAGCACGTTGTCGGGCTGCGCGGGATCCACGAGGACCGGGACCCGGCGGCGGAGCTGACGCGGCACGCCGCCGCCGGCCGAACCCGTCCGCCCGGCGCGCCGCTCGTTCTCGGGAACCACCGCGCGGCGGGTCACCGGGTAGGGCTCCGCACCGGGACAGTCCACGAGCAGGTGCACCTCCGCGACGGTCCCCCCGTCGACCCGCAGGCCGGTGTCACTCACCGCGCTGATCACGGCCATCGTCGCGCGCCCGTTGTCGATCAGCCGGCGGGCCCGGTCACGCTCTCCCTCACCCGCCGCTGTCGCCGGCCGCTCGAAGCAGCCCTCGACGGACACGCCGGCCACCAGCTCGGTCCCGTTCGGTGTGGCATCTGCAGCGGTGGTCATACGATCTTTCCCCCAGAGGCATCCAGGCGCCCGCCGGCGCAGGTACACCCTGCACCCGAACGGGGTTGCCTGACGGTCGCGTCGACGACACTCACGCACTCCGGCCGTGTTGGGTCGGCGACACCTGGTCGGTTCATGATCGAGTTCAGGATCACGCTCGCCCCCGAGCAGCGCCGCCCCACCCGGACGAGGTAGCACCAAGGGCTCAACCAGGTCTTTTCCGGCAATCGCCGCCCGAAACGTCCGTTCGTCGACCTATCGCCCGGCACCCGGCCCGGGCAGCACCCGTGCACCCGCCATCGACACCGCAGCTCCCGCCCGRCCCACGCCGCACCCCCACCCCCCCGGAGATCGCCACGAGACCACCGGGACCGCACGCCCCACGTCCCGCGTTGCGACCCCGGATCGCTAACCTGGACGGAGGCGGGAGTGGCGGAATGGCAGACGCAGCAGACTTAGGATCTGCCGCCCTAGGGCGTGGGGGTTCAAATCCCCCCTCCCGCACCGGCTGTCTAGCAGGCACTTTGCCGGCGATACCGGGCTGGAACCGCTCCGGAAGCGGTCCGCGTGGAATACGCCGTGGAATATGGCGTCTGGATCAGCAACAGTCCGTGCATGGTCAAGGACCGCTCCTGCGACGATGCGCCCACCCTGGGGGGACGTCGAACGGCTCCCCAGTGGCTCGCTGCGCATCGTCGTGTTCGCCGGCCGGGATGACGTCACCAGCACGCCGAGCTACCTGAAGAGACCGTCATGCGTTCCGAGGACGTCGCCGCAGCTGGAGCGCGCCTCCTTGCCCAGGTCCGCGTCGGCCGCGACCCGAACGCAACGCCAAGGTGAAGCACCTCGGTGCCGAGTACCTCGCCGCTGCGGACATCGAACCGACAACCCGGCACATGTACGCCGGATACGCCCGGCGCAGCCGTGCGGGGATCGGAACACCCTGCCGTCGAGCCACGCAGCCGTGGACGACCCGTTCCGGGACGCGGACAGCGGTCGACCTCCGGAGCCGGTTCCCGTCGTGGATGCCTGGATTCTCGCTGCTACCCGGGTGACAGGCCGGGTAGCAGCGAGCCTGCTGTCCTCATGTGGTCAGCGGGTGGTGCGGCCGGACGGGTGCGAGACCCGTCTCAGCGCACCGCGTACCCGCTGAGGCCGCCGCCGGCGATCGCGCTGACGCCGCTCAGGCCGGTGACCTGGGCCGGGGTGGGGCGGCTGGTGTTGGTGCCGTCGCCGAGCGCGCCGCCGGCGTTGGATCCCCAGGCCCAGACGGTGCCGTTACGGCGCAGCGCATACCCGCTGTAGGCGCCGGCCGCGACGGTGGTGATCCGGGTCAGGCCGGCGATCTGGACCGGGGTCGAGCGGTTGATGGTGGTGCCGTCGCCGAGCTGGCCTTCGGAGTTGTATCCCCAGGCCCAGACGGTGCCGTCACGGCGCACCGCATACCCGCTGTTGCTGCCGGCCGCGATCGCGATGATCTGGGTCAGGCCGGAGACCGGCACCGGGGTCAGGCTGGCCGTCGTGGTGCCGTCACCGAGCGCGCCGAAGCTGTTGGAGCCCCAGGCCCAGACAGTGCCATCGTGGCGCAGCGCATATCCCCTGTACACACCGCCGGCGACGGCCTTCACCTGGGTCAGATTGCTGACCTGCACCGGAGTCAGACGCTCGGTGGTGGTGCCGTCACCGAGCGCGCCGGCGTTGTTGAGCCCCCAGGCCCAGACAGTGCCATCACTACGCACCGCGTAACCAGTGTGCAGACCGCCTGCGACGGCGGTCACATCGGTCAGGCCGGCGACCTGCACCGGGGTCGAGCGGTTGGTGGTGGTGCCGTCGCCGATGGCGCCGTCGCTGTTCTGCCCCCAGGCCCAGGCGGTCCCGTCGCTGCGCACCGCATACCCGTTGTGGGCGCCGGCCGCGACGGCGATCACGTCGACCAGGTCGCTGACCTGCACCGGGGTCAGGCGGTCGGTGGTGGTGCCGTCACCGACCTCGTTGTGTGAGTTGTCACCCCAGGCCTGGACGGCGCCGTGAGCCAGCGCATACCCGGTGCTCTCACCGGCCGCGACGTCGGTGATTTCATCTATGCCCACAGCCTGAACCGGCGTCAGGCGGCCCGTAGTGGTGCCGTCGCCGAGCTGGCCCTGGCCGTTGGCGCCCCAGGCCTGTACCGTGCCGGGCCCCGCCGGGACCGCCGGCCCGCTCGGGGCAGCTGTCGCGGCTGTGGGCGCGACGATCACCCCTACGACGGCCAGCGCCGCCGAGCACATCCCTGTTCGCCATTGTCGCTGAGACATGTCTGCTCTTTCTGCCTGAAGGACGGGTCACATCTCCCCGTGGACACTCTGTGTACAATTTCTAGTACACAGAGTGTTGTCGGCGAAGGGTATGTTGACCAATCGTGTCCGTGTCGCGACAACATGCAGTCGGCCGGGTGAGACAGGCCGGCCAGTACCCGCCTTGCCGCCTCCGCCGCGAACGGTCGATGACGGGTAGCGATCATGGTGAGCCCGGACTCGTCCGGCCAGAACACCTCTCGGCCAAGCCGCGGATGGTCATGCCAGCGAGGTAGCGGCCGATCAAGGTCTCGATGTCGGCTGGCGACAGGCGGTCAGCGATATCAGGCCGCGGTGACGCCGACCGGGGTGTAGGCAAGCCCGGGGAACACCGTCCCTAGCTGCTCCTGGGACATCCCGAGCCAGCGGATCGCGTCCCCCAGGACGTTGCGGTAGTCGTTGAGCACCGGCACGGCGCGGTCGTCGAGCTGGTCGGGCGCGAGTCCCCGCCACTGGCCATGCACCCCGCCGACCGCCCCGCCGCCGATCACGAACATGACCCCGCCGCCGCCGTGGTCGGTGCCGCCGTTGCCGTTCGTGTCGGCGCGGCGGCCGAACTCCTGGATCGTGACCAGGGTGACGTCCGCGGCCTTCTCCCCCAGGTCGGCGAAGAACGCCGCGATCGCGTCGCCCTGCCGTTTCTGCAGCGTCGCCAGCGTGCCGGTGACGCCGCCCTGGCCGACATGGGTGTCGTACCCGCCGGTCTCCAGCGCCGCGACCCTGACTCCCGACCCGACCTTGATCAGTCGGGCGATGTCCCGCAGCGCACGGCCCAGCCCCTCGTCCGGGTACGTGACGCCGTCGGCCGGGGTGTAGGGCTTCGCCGCGATCTCGCGGCCCGCGGTGAGCGCCGCCAGGGTCGTCGCGACACCGCGCGCGTACGGGTGGGCCGCGTCGGCCTCGGCGAACAGCGTGCCGAGCACCGCGGAGGTGGCGGCCTGCTCGGCGGCCGACTCACCCCAGCCGCTCGCCTTGAAGTTGTCGATGCCGTTGAGGGTGAGCGCCTCGGTGGCTCCGAGGTACGCGGTGGGCAACGACCCGCCCTCCTGGACGGCGCGGAACGCCGACCCGGGGCTCAGGACGCTCAGCAGCCGCGTGAGGTAGCCACTGCGCTGCCCGTCACCGCCGATCTCCAGCTCGAAGGTGTCCTGGAAGTGGCTGCGTGAGTTGTCGAGCAGCCCCGCGGCCGGGACCGCCGCGACCTTCCCCGCGTCCAGCAGGGGCCTCAGGGACGCGTAGGCCGGGTGCAGGCCGAATGTCCGGTCCATCGAGATGAGCTGCCCGGTGGGGATCGCGATGTCGGCGCGCAGGCCCGCGTAGTTCGGGTCGGCACCCGGCACCAGGGCGTTCAGCCCGTCCATGCCGCCGCGCAGGGAGAGGACGACCAGCGTCCGGCCGGGGGTGTCGGCGAAGGCGACACGGACGGGGAGCACAGACGCGAGGCTCGCGGTGATGCCCACCGCGCCGGCCGCCGCGAGCACGCCGCGCCGGCTGGGCGCGTACCGGCCGCCGGGGGGACGGAGCAGGTTCTGGACCATCGAACGGCCTCCTAACCGTAGACGTGGTAGGGCGAATCGAGCAGGAGCGCGGCGACCTGCCCGACGAGCCACTCGTTGTCCGCCGGCCTGCGCGACCCGCGGTCACCGAGGAACGTCGTGATCGCCGCCCGGTGCTCGGGGGCCAGGTCCTGGAACAGGAGCCGGCGGGCCAGCACGTCCACCGCCGCGGTCATCGTCGCCGGCGGCGCGTCGCCGAGCAGCGTGTTGACCTTCGGGGTGCCGAGGTTCTTCGGCCACCACCCGTTGAGCAGGTTGCGGTGCATGTTCCAGCGGCCGATCGTGGCGGACGCCGACACCCAGCGCTCCGCCCGCAGCGGGTAGCCGTCCGGGGCCGGCCACGCCAGTGGCGCCATGCCCATGTCGTTCGCCATCCAGTACAGCGAGGTGAGCGGCTCGGTGCCGGTGGCGGGCGGGCGGATCCCGAGCACGCGCAGTGTGGCCACCAGGTCCTCCAGCGGACGGCGGGTGCGCAGCCCGACCGCCTGGGCRAACTCGGCGGAGGTGAACAGCGCCTTCAGGACGGGCGCGATCGCGGTGTCGCTGTCCAGGTAGGTCCGCGTCAGYGTCTCGACGAGCGAGGCCGGCGGGTCGTCCGCGACGAAGTAGGTCGCCAGTTTCCGGGTGATGTGTGCCGCCGTCGCCGGGTGGTGAGCCAGATGGTCCAGGTAGGCCCGCATCACCGCCTCCCCGCCCTCCGTGGTGCCGTTCGGCGCGGAGAAGCCCAGGACTCCGACCGGCCCGACGTAGTGGTCCCTCGGCTTGAAGACGTACTTCTTCGACGTGGAGTCGATGGAGATGCCCGTCAGGATGCAGGCGCTGTTCACGACCCCGTCCTGGTCGTACCCGCCGTCGACACCCACCGTGTGCAGTTCGAGCAGCTCCCGCCCGAGGTTCTCGTTGATCGCCCGCGCCGTCGACCGGTCGGCGTTCAGCCTGCGGATCATCGCCGGGCTGGTCGTCTCCGCCAGCAGCAGGTCGGCGTACCGCCCGAGCGCGTTCGGCCGGATGACCTCACGGTCGTCCGGGAACGAGTCCCGCCACAGGCCGTCGTTGGGATAGCCCTTGTTGAACACGTGCGACTGCCAGAAGTCGACCATCCGCTCCAGGAGCTGGCGGTTCGACCAGGTCATCCGCGCGATCGACGCCACCGCGAGGCCGATCACGTCCGTGTAGTCGACATCGCCCTCGAGGGTGTGCAGCGTCTGGTTGCTGTCCTTCAGGAACCGGAAACGGCCGAGGACGCCGTCAATCGTCCCGTCGCCGACGGAGCCCGGGTTGAGCTGGCGGTCCAGCCAGGCCCCGGCCCCGCTCGCGCGCACCTCGGCGACCAGCTCCGGTGTCGGCCCGAAGGTCGCCCTGTTCAGCAGGTGCACCACCGGGTCGCGTCCGCGCAGGAAGGCCGGCGTCGCCGCCCCGGCCGGCGGCGTCGAGGGGCCCGTCGTGGGCGCTGCCGTCGTGGGCACCGAGGTCGGCATGCCCGTCACCGGACCGCCCATGGGCCCGCCGGGTGTCGGAACACCCGTGGGCGTCACCGGACCCATGGTGGCTGTGGCTGTTGCCGTCGGGGCCGCCCCGCCGCTCCCRCCGCCGGAAGCGCCGAACGAACAGCCCGCCGCGGTCGCCCCGAAGGCCGCGAGCGATGCGAACAGCCCTCGGCGGCTCGCGGTGCTCGTCGGTGGTCGGGCGGTCCGCATGTGGTCGGTCGTGTGGTCGGTGTTTCCCGGCTGTGTGCCGTCTCGCGTGGTCCCCGGATCGTCCGTGGGTAATGCGCTGCTGCCGCGCCGCGGGGGTGGGTCGGCCAGCGTCTGGCCGCCCTCGTGCCTGTCTGCCATGCAGACCATCCCTGTAGGAGTCGAGCCCCAAGACCCCCCCAAGGGCCCGTTCGGTTACTCGACGGCGCCACAGTAGTGCGGGACCGTGTCGCCCTCCGGACAGGTCTGCCGGGTTTTTCAGGGTTTGACCTTTCGTAGCGCAACGATCCAGTGGTTCGGCATGTGTCGTGCACGCAGGCTCGCCGTGGTCCGTTTCGTCATCCCTCTGGACGTGCGCATTTACCCTGCGCGGCAGCGAGAGCCCGCTCGGCGCCGGCACGCGGCGCCCCCACCGGGGCGGAACTGCGACCCGGGAGGAAGTCCCGCGGTGACATGCGATGACCTACGGTCGACCCACGGACGCCCCGCCGCCATCACGGATTCTCGCCCTCCGTGTCCGACCGAGGGCGTATCGGATTGTTCTGTGAGCGCGGCAGCCCCTCCATGGACGTCGTCCGTGGAGGGGTCGTAGTGCTTCCCGTGACGTCGGGGGTGGCCGGCCGCGTCAACGGCACGGGGCCGGAGGGCGCCGGGACGCGGCGACCTCGCCGCCGCCCGGGTGGAACAGGCGTGGCGGGATGAAGGCCTGGGTGCGGCAACCAACCGGGTGCTCGGCCTGCCCACCCGGTCGTCCACAGAGCGGCAGTTCGCATCTGAACCAGTAAAGGCAACTACCGCTGTCGGCTGGTCGATGAGAACCTGATCGCCGCTGCAGGTGGACTCCGGGTGGCGGGGATTGTGGTATGCGTGACGCGAAGCAGCCCGGGCCGAAGCGACGGGCGCAGCATCAATCCAGAAAGCCGGGCTATCTCGACATCCGAGAGACAGGCAGCGCCTCAGGTCGCCTCAGAGTGGTCAGGGCTGCAGCGTCCACTGCCTGCCGCACTGGCAGGTCTGAATCCAGACACGACTCAGCCGTCCAGCCGGAACGCTGGTGAGCGCGTCGGCCGGGTGGGAGCAGACCTCTGGGTCCACGCGCGGCGTCGGAGTCGCGGTGGCCGCGGCTGGGCGGGTTCGGGCCCGCTGACCCCGAACCCGGGATCCGACCCGGCCGAGCAGGAGCGGCAGGAACATCACGGCGTCACCTCCAACCGGGTGCCTCATGGCACCGGCAGTGTCTCGGTCTTCTCGCGTCCGGCGGCGCTGACCGGTCAGGCATCGACGGGTCGAGCCTTCGCCGGTCACGCATTGACTGGTCGTGCACTGGCTGGCCGCCCACTCCACGGGGGGAACCGGCTGGTGTGCCCCGGCCGGTCGCGTACCGGCCAAGCGTCGCACTCGTCGGCGACGCAGCGGTGGCGGCGCGACGGAGGGAGCGCCCCCACGTCGGATTTCTCACCATCGGCACGCGGTAACACCCAAGGGCGTCACGGTCCGCATTGACGAGTGCGATCGTCCCGGAATTCATCGGGCCAGGGCTCCACGGGAAATGTCGGGCGGTCGGCGGCTGGTACAGAACGGGCGAGCCAGTGACGAACCGGCCATTGCGCGCGCCATGGGGCGGCGGCGGGTCGGCGGGGTCCACGGCCCGGCGAATCATGCAGCGATTCCTCCGGAAACTACCGCGCATCCGGCTGGAAACGTCGCGCGACGCCCCCCATGAGTGCTTGATCGGCCCGTCATAGTGCGGCTACAGGGACAGGCGGGCGCCCTGGGGCGCGCCACCACTGGTGCCCCGCAATAGTGCCCACCCAATCGCCACGTTAACCCGTCCAGCTGCGGAAATTTACCGGCGATTAGCACCGGCGAGCCGACTGGACGGATGTGGTGGCCCCGCCGCCGCCGTCCCCGGCCGTCGGCGGCGGCCGGGGACGGCGGCCGTCGGCGGCCGTCGGCGGCCGTCGACACGACCGGAGGGACCGCCGAAGCCCTCGGCGTAGCCCGGCCGCAGAATGATCGCGGGCGCGACGGCGAGCGTCGGAATCCGCCCGGCCCCACGGAAAGGGAGCAGGCGGGATGACGACCGTGTCACCGGACGGCGGCACCACGGGTACGGAAACCGGCATCAGCCGGACGACGAGCGAGCTTGCCTGGCTTCGTGCCCGCGGCGAGCTGAAGCGGCAGCGGTTCGAGCTGGCGTTGCAGGCGGCGCGGGAGTACCCGCGGTCCGCGCAGGTGGTTGGCACCCCACTGGTGGCCGCCCAGCGGTGGATCCCGGCCGAGCCGCTGCCGCTCTCGGCCGTCACGATCGAACTCACCGCGGACCTCAAGGGCGAGGCGAATCCGGGCATGGTGACCGGTCGCGGGCCGGGCAGCGAGGACGTCCGTCCGGTGGACTCCGGGGGGCGCCGCTACCCGGGCTATACCGCGGCGATGGCCGCGCTCGACCGGCCGGCGATGTTCGTGGACCTGCCCACCTACCGGCTGCACGACGCGGATCTGTCACTGCCGGGTGGGCGCGGTGCAATGACCTTCGGTCTCGGTCGCTACTTCGACGGCATCGACGTCGGAGAGGCATGCGCCCACGAGTTCGCCGCGGGTCCCGACCGGACGCTGCGACGGGCCGTGGGTGAGCCGTGGGACCTCCGGCGGCGGCCGGCGAACCTCGCCGTCTGCACCCTGACGATCCGCCTCGACCGCACGGCCGGCGCAGCCGGCGAGACCGGGAAGGCGACGATGCTTCTCCACCGCCGGGACCCGACGAAGGTCGGTCACGCCGGGGGGCTGCTGCAGGTGGTGCCGGCAGGCATTTTCCAGCCGTCCGGCCCGGCGGAGTGGAACCTCCGCAACGACTTCGACCTGTGGCGGGCGATCACGCGGGAGTACTCCGAGGAGCTGCTCGGCACCGCGGAGGAGTACGGCAGCGACCGCCAGCCCATCGACTACGGTGCCTGGCCGTTCGCCGCGAGCCTTGCACAGGCCCGCCGTGACGGTGGGGTGCGGATCTCGGTTCTCGGTCTCGGTGTCGATCCGCTGACCTTCGCCACCGATCTGCTCACGGTTGCGGTCTTCGAGGCGCCGGTGTTCGACGCCCTGTTCGCCGGCCTGGTGGCCACGAACGCGGAGGGATCCGTCTTCGCCGGCATCCCGTTCACCGAACGGACCGTGGAGCGGCTGCTCCGGGACGAGCCGGTGCAGGCAGCCGGTGCCGCGCTGGTCGCGCTCGCCTGGAGGCATCGGGACATCCTGCTTTCCTGAGCCTGCGTCGGGTCCCGAGCCGATGGCTACGCGCTGTCGGCGGCGCCGGGCGCGGAGCCGGGGGTGACGGACCAGTTGTCGCCCGCGGCGCGGTGGTCGCCGGCCGTCGGGCCGTGGCCGGAGTTCCGCGAGAAGCCGAATGGTCCGGTGGTTGGTCCGGTGGCCGGGCCGGGACCGGTGTCACGGTCGCGGCGGTGCCGGCTGCCCTGGCGGTGGGCTGGCCAGTCGTCGTCGGCTCCTTCGGAGCCGTCCACACCGTCACTGCCCGCGTAGTCCCAGCTTGACGACCACGCCTCGGGCTGCCACTCCGAGGAGGAGGACCAGTCCGTGTCGCGGTCGCGGCCGTAGAAGCCCGGCTCGGCGGGTAGCGGCGGCGTGGCGGCGAAGGCGGATCCGATGACCCTTGGGACCACAAGCCAGGCAGTGATGTTGACCCCCAGGACGACGAAAGTGATCATTCCGACCAGAAGCACCCATGCTGGCCGCGGCGAGTCGGCGGAGCCGGCAGCCATCCCGGCCGTGACGGCCAGCGCGCCGACCGTCGCAATGTTGAACCGAGCCACGGTGCTTTCCTACGCCTCAGACCGGCCCGCGGGGGGCGATCGACGCCAACCCGACAGTGACGTCAGGTCACAGCGCCGCAGGTCAGCGGCAACACGGATCACCATGCGCGGTAGGCGGCGGCTCGCCTGCGAGCCCGCGGCGGCGGCGGTTGCGCCAAGTCCGCGCGGGCCACGCCACCTCGACAGATGGCGGGATCCGCGACGGCTTCCGCGACGGCTCCGGGCATTCGCGGCGGCCCGCCGGGAGGCGGAAGCGCAAGATCGAGGATGCGACTGGGGTGTCACGGGCCGGGGACGGATGATTGGAACGACCCGGACACCTCAGTCGCGTCCTCAACCTACCTGGCCGATCGCTTTTAGTCACTGATCGACTACAGGCAGTTCTAGCGTACACCCCCTTTGCTGCCCCTGTCCCCGTATGGYGTACCCGTCCGAACGCAGGCGGCGACGCTCACTGGCCGGCCGGGCGCAGGCGAGCGCCGCAGGCGAGAGATCCGTCACGGCGGGCGGCGGGACCATCGGCGAACCCAYGGCAGGGGTGGCCGCCGGCCCGTGGGTGACCACTGCCGTATCGTCCAGACATCGTGTGACGTGGGCCGAAACGTCCCGGGTTGGAATGGGTGGGACTGTCGGTGACGCCCAGCATGTCCGTGACGCGTGCACTGTCCGGGATCGGACAGCGGTCCAGTGATGACAGCCACAGGGTGAGCGCCGGGTTTCCGGCTTAGTCTCATCGCTCATGAGTGGCGCGCCCATCGGGGTGTTCGACAGTGGAGTCGGTGGTCTCACCGTTGCGCGCGCGATCCTGGACCAGCTACCAGGAGAGCCACTGCTCTATATCGGCGACACCGCGAACGCCCCGTACGGCCCGCGGCCGATCGCCGAGGTCCGCCGGCACGCCCTGGCCGCGCTGGACCATCTCGTCGCCGCGGGCGTGAAACTTCTGGTCATCGCGTGCAACTCCGCGAGCGCGGCATGCCTTCGCGACGCCCGGGAACGCTACGACGTACCGGTGGTCGAGGTCATTGTGCCCGCGACCCGCCGTGCCGTAGCCGCAACACGGAGTGGCCGGGTGGGAGTTATCGGAACCGTCGCCACCATCACCAGCCGGGCTTACGAGGACGCCTTCGCCGCCGCCTCGGGCACCGAGCTGGTAAGCGTGGCATGCCCGGCTTTCGTCGACTTCGTCGAGCGCGGCATCACGTCCGGGCGGCAGTTGCTGGGACTGACCGAGGCGTATCTCGCGCCGCTGCAGGAAGCCGATGTGGACACAGTGATTCTTGGATGCACCCACTATCCTCTGCTGACCGGTGTGATTGGTCTCGTCATGGGCGAGGGGGTCACACTCGTGAGCAGCGCGGAGGAGACGGCAAAGGACACCTACCGGGTCCTCGCCCGCGACGGGCTGTTCCGCGACCCCGCCCTGCCACCACCGGTCCACCGGTTCCTGACGACGGGCGACCCGGGCGTGTTCGCCCGGGTGGGCCGCCGGTTCCTCGGCCCGGAGATCACCGCGGTCGGCCTCGCCGCCATGCCCGCGCCCCGCCAGGCGGAGGTGGCAGCACGATGAAGCTCACGATCCTCGGCTGTTCGGGCACCTACCCGGGGCCCACGTCCGCCTGTTCGTCCTACCTGATCGAGGACGAGGGCTTCCGGCTCGTGCTGGACGCCGGCAACGGCTCCGTCGGCGAGCTGCAGCACCACTGCGACATCCGCGACGTCGACGCCGTCCTGCTCAGCCACCTGCACGGTGACCACTGCCTCGACCTGGTCGCCACGTCCTACGCGCGGCGCTACCACCCCGAGGGGATGCCGCCGAAGCTGCCGGTCTACGGACCGATCAACACCCAGGAGCGGCTGTGCGGCGCCTTCGAGCGCTGGCCGGAGGACTCCCTCGCCGACATCTACGACTTCCGCACGATCGGGCCAGGGCGCCTGCACATCGGCCCGTTCCGCATCGACCTCGCGCGGGTCGCCCATCCGATCGAGGCGTACGGGGTGCGGGTCACCGCCGGCGGCCGCACGCTGACCTACTCCGGCGACACCGGCGTGTGCGACCGGCTCGTCCGGCTGGCGCAGGGCAGCGACCTCTTCCTGTGCGAGGCCTCCTTCCTGGACGGTGAGGACAACCCGCCGGATCTGCACCTGACTGGCAAGGACGCCGGTGAGCACGCGACCCGCGCGGACGTCGGCCGCCTCGTCCTCACACACCTGGTGCCGTGGGGCAACGTGGAGCGCACGCACGGCGAGGCCCGGGACGCCTTCGACGGCGATCTCAGCCTTGCGAGCACCGGCGCGATCTACGAGGTCTGAACCCGCGCGGTGCCGGTCGCCCGCACGACTGTCGCACCCCGCCGATAGGGTCTCCTCCCGTGATCCGAGTCGATGGCAGGAAGACCGACGAGCTCCGCGAGATCACGATCGAACGGGGCTGGCAGGAGCACGCGGAGGGGTCTGCGTTGATCTCCGCCGGGCTCACCAGGGTGCTGTGCGCAGCCTCCGTCACAGAGAGCGTCCCGCGGTGGCGCAAGGGCAGCGGGCTCGGCTGGGTGACGGCCGAGTACTCGATGCTGCCCAGGGCGACGCACACCCGCAACGACCGCGAGTCGGTCCGCGGGCGCATCGGCGGCCGCACGCACGAGATCTCCCGCCTGATCGGGCGGAGCCTGCGGGCCGCGATCGACCTGAAGGCGCTCGGCGAGAACACCATCGCCATCGACTGTGACGTGCTGCTCGCCGACGGCGGCACCCGCACCGCCGCCATCACCGGCGCCTACGTCGCGCTGGCGGATGCCTGCCGGTGGCTCGGCCGGCCCGGAGCGATCGTCAGCAGCGTGTGCGCGGTCAGCGTCGGGATCGTCAAGGGCGTCCCGATGCTCGACCTCGCCTACACCGAGGACTCGACGGCCGACACCGACATGAACGTCATCTGCACCGGCACGGGCGGCTTCGTCGAGGTCCAGGGAACGGCGGAGGGGGCCCCGTTCGACCGGGCCGCACTCGACCAGCTTCTCGATCTCGCGGTCGGCGGGTGCGCGCGGCTCACCGAGATTCAGAACGCGGCGCTGGCGCTCCCGGCGCCGGCCGGGCCGCCCACCCCTCAGCGCGCCGCCTCGGCGCCGAAATCGGCCGGCTCCCGGTGAACACCCCCGAGGGGCCGCGGCGGCCACGGCAGGTCGTCCTGGCCAGCCGCAACGAGGGGAAGCTGCGCGAGCTGCACCGCATCCTCGCCGCCACCGGCCTGGGAGTCGAGGTACTGCCGCTTCCTGACGGCCCGGAGGTCGCCGAGACCGGGTCCACCTTCGCCGAGAACGCACTGATCAAGGCCCGGGCGGCGGTCGCCGCGACGGGACTTGCCGCCATCGCCGACGACTCGGGCCTCACCGTGGACGAGCTCGCCGGCATGCCCGGCGTGCGCTCGGCCCGCTGGGCCGGCGCCCGGGGCGGAAGCCGGGCCGAGCGGGACGCGGCGAACAACACCCTGCTGCTCGCCCAGCTCGACGATGTCGAACCGCCGCGCCGTGGCGCGGCCTTCGTCTGCGCCGCGGCGCTGGTCACCCCGGAGGGGACCGAGCATGTCGTCCACGGCTCGCTGCGTGGGCGGCTGCTCGCCGAGGGGCAGGGCAGCGGCGGGTTCGGTTACGACCCGCTGTTCGTCGCCGATGGCGAGACCAGGACGAACGCCGAGCTGACCGCCGAGGAGAAGGACCGGATCAGCCACCGGGGCAAGGCTCTGCGCGACCTCGCCGCCTTCATCGCCACCCTGCCGCCGGCGACTGCGCCCCCGGCGTCCGCCTCCGGCTGAGCCCACCCGACGAGCCGCGGCTACGCGGCCGCCGTGCCGCCGCCAGCCGCCGTGCCGCCGTCAAGCGCCGTCAGGCCCACAGCTGGCCTTCCAGCGCCGCCTCGGCCTCGGCGAGGGTGCCCGCGTAGGCACCGGTCGACAGGTACTTCCACCCACCGTCGCAGACGATGAGCGCGATGTCGGCCCGCCGACCGTCTCGCACCGCCCGCTCGGCCTGGCCCAGCGCGGCATGCAGGATCGCGCCGGTCGAGATCCCCGCGAAGATGCCCTCCTGCTGCACCAGCTCCCGGGTGCGGCGCAGGGCTTCCCGCGGGCCGACCGAGTACCGCGAGGTCAGCACCGAGGGGTCGTAGAGCTCCGGGACGAACCCCTCGTCGATGTTGCGCAGCCCGTAGACGAGTTCGCCATAGCGGGGCTCCGCGGCCACGATCGAGATACCGGGTACATGCTCACGCAGGTACCGGCCGGTGCCCATCAGCGTGCCGGTGGTGCCCAGCCCGGCGACGAAATGGGTGATGGTCGGCAGATCCTCGAGAATCTCCGGGCCGGTCGTCTCGTAGTGGGCCTGCGCGTTCGCCGGATTGCCGTACTGGTACAGCATGACCCAGTCCGGGTTCTCGGCGGCGAGCCGCTTGGCCACAGCCACCGCCTCGTTCGAGCCTCCGGCGGCCGGCGAGGAGACGATCTCGGCCCCCCACATCTGGAGCAGCTGGCGACGCTCCACGGAGGTGTTCTCCGGCATCACGCAGATCAGCCGGTATCCCTTCTGGCTGCACACCATCGCCAGCGAGATACCGGTGTTGCCGGACGTCGGTTCCAGGATGGTCGCGCCCGGGGAGAGCAGGCCGCGCTTCTCCCCGTCCGCGATCATCCACAGGGCCGCTCTGTCCTTGATCGATCCGGTGGGATTGTCCTGCTCCAGCTTTGCCCAGAGCCGGACCTCCGCCGAGGGAGACAGCCTCGGCAGGCCGACCAGCGGGGTACGGCCTACCGAGTCCACCAGGGAGTCGTAACGCATGAGAAGGGACCTGCCGCCCTGATCAGAGAAGTGGGGTGTCCCCGGCGGAGCCACCGGCCACGGCGGGGAGAATTGTGACGTTGTCGCCGTCGCTCAGCTTGGCGTCGAGGCCGCCGAGGAAGCGGACGTCCTCGTCGTTGATGTAGATGTTGACGAAGCGGTGCAGCTCACCTTCGCCGTCGCTGGAGATCAGGCGGGAGCGCAGCCCGGCGTGGCGGGCGTCAAGATCCAGGAAGAGCGYGGCGAGCGTGTCGCCCGTGCCCTCGACCAGCTTGGCGCCTCCGGTGTAGCTGCGCAGGATCGTCGGCACACGGACCTGGACTGCCATGGTGCTCCTTCCTCGGTCGCCGACGGCGGGGCCGCCGTGGCGCGTCGCCCGGCGTGGGCGACGTGGATGCGTCTCTGCTTGCGGTCGGACAGCTGCGGCCGGGCTGGCCGGAGGCCATGCTGACAGCCCCCACCCCGCCATGCCCGGGTCGTGACGCCCCCTACAGCAACGTCACAGCGGGCTCAGACGATTTCCACCTGCTCCTCGGTAACCGCGCCGTCGACGATGCGGAAGGACCGGAACTCGGTGGTCTCGGGGTCGCGGGTGGAGGCGAGYACGTAGTGCGCGTCCGGGATGCTGGCCTGGGAGACATCCGTCCGCGACGGGTACGCCTCGGTCGCCGTGTGCGAATGGTAGATCACGACGGGCTCCTCGTCGCGGTCGTCCATCTCGAGGAAGACCCGGAGCTTCTCGGCGTCGTCGAAGCGGTAGTAGGTGGGCGACCGCTCCGCGTTGAGCATCGGGACGAACCGCTCCGGCCGGTCCGACCCGATGGGACCGGCGATGAGCCCGCACGCCTCGTCGGGATGGTCACGGCGGGCGTGGGCGACGATCGCCTCGTAGTGGGTTCGGTCGATGCGCAGCACGCGACAACCGTACGACGCGGACGGGCCGGATCGGGCGTCCATGCGGACACATCCCCCGCCTCGGCCTGCCCGCGGCAGGCCGCAGCACTCGCGCGGCCCCCGGGCGGCGCCCCACTTCAGGACCGGGCAGCCCCCTGGGACGGGATCACAGCAAGGTCACAGCACCGGTCAGAGCATGGTCCGGGTCAGCTCGTCGAGCAGCTCGGTCAGAAAGTTGTAGACAGCGGCGACCGGGGCGCGCGGGTCGTCCGGAACCAGCCGGTCGAGCTCCTCGGTCGACTCGTCGTCGGTGAGCCCGAGCCGAGTCCCGAGCACGAGACGCAGGTCGTTGAGGACAGTCAGCCAGTCCTGGGCGGACTCGTCGTCGAGCACCAGGACTGTCCCGGGGGCGGGAACGGCGGCCAGCACCCGCCGGGCCGCGTCGCGGCGACGGGCCAGCGCGTCGTCCGTCCGGCGGCGGCGGTAGTCGCCGGAGGCCATCGGATCGTCCGGATAGGGGTCGGGGAGCAGCCGGGCCACCGCCGGGTCCTCCGGCGGCGGCGGGGCGGTGTCCCGCAGACCGACGAGCGCCTCCAGCGGATCGTCGACCGGGGGCGGCTGCAGCAGCCCCTCCACCTGCTCCAGCAGCTCGGTGAGCAGTGTCGACTCGAGCTGGGGAAGCCGCAGCTCGATGCCGGCGCTGGTTCGCCGGAACCCGTTCACACGCCTCCGCCCCAGGGTTGTCGTCATCTGCCAGGCCATGATCCGCCGGCGCCAGGCCGCCAGCCGCCGGCGGGCACCCGCGGGCGGGCCCGACGGTACCGGCAGCCAGCCTACGACCCGCAGCCACCGGCTGGTCACGCCGATCATCCGAAGCCCGCGCCGCACCCACGGAAGGGGACCACGCGGACGCCACCGGCGGGCCCCGGAAGCGGGGCCGCCGCCCGTGCCGAGAACGGGCCCCCGGCCGCTCCCCGGGCCGCCGTCGGACCCGCCCGAGTCGCCTTCAGGCCCGTCTGAGACGCCGTCGGACCCGCCGTCGCGGGCGGCGCCGGAACGGCCCGGCCCGCCCGCCCGGCCGCGGCCCGGGCGGTCAGTCCTGCGCGATGGTGGCCCAGAGCCCATAGGTGTGCAGCCGCTCCGCGGCCGCCTCCATCTCCTCGCGGGTGCCGGATGTGACGGTGGCACGGCCCTTGTGGTGGACGTCGAGCATGAGCTTGGTCGCCTTCGTCTCGCTGTAGCCGAACAGCTTGCGGAAGACATACGTCACATACGACATGAGGTTGATCGGGTCGTTCCAGACGATGGTGACCCAGAGGCGGTCTTCCTCGGGGACGTCCTCGACATCCTCGACCTCGACCGGCGACACGGCGGTGACGGACACGGGGTCTATTGTTACCCCTCCCCTTCACCAACTCGCGACGGCAGCCCTGCTGTCGCACACGGTAACCACACCGCTCCCCGGTCTGCCGCGCGGTGGCTGGACGGCCGGCACCGAAGGCCGGATTCGGGTGGGCGGTCAGACAGTACGGCGCAGCAGCGGAGGGTACAGCGCGGTCGCCGCGCCGCGCCGGTAGAGCTCGGCCGGGCGCCCGCCTCCCCGCGGGGAGGCCCGCTGGCCGACAGCGACGACGAAGCCGGGGGTGGAGAGGACCTTGCGCCGGAAGTTCGGCGGATCGAGCGCGACGCCCCAGGCGGCCTCGTATACCCGGCGCAGGTCCGCAAGGGTGAACGGCTCCTCGCAGAAGGCGGCAGCCAGCGGCGTGTACTCCAGTTTGCTCCGCGCCCGCTCGACCCCGTCGACGACGATCTGGGGATGGTCGAACGCCAGGGTCGGGCCGTCCGCGGAGTCGAGGTCGCCGACGGGCCACCAGCGGGCCCGCGGGCCGTCCCGCCCGGTCGTCGGCTGGGGCAGGTTCGGGAGCAGCGCCAGGTAGGCGACGCTGACGACCCGGCCTCGCGGGTCGCGCTGCGGGCAGCCGTAGGTCCGCAGCTGCTCCAGGTGCCCGGCGGTGGTGACCCCGGTCTCCTCGGCGAGCTGCCGCAGGGCCGAGGTGTCGAGATCCTCGTCCGGGCCGACGAAACCACCGGGCAGCGCCCAGGATCCACGGAACGGCTCGCCGGCCCGCTGGATGACGAGGACGCACAGCCGGCCCGCGCGAAGGGTGAGGAGCACGATGTCCACGCTCACGGCGACCGCCGGGATCCGGGCCCGGTCCGCACCGGGACCGGCTGACCGGTCCGGGGCGCCCGCCGCTCCGGACCCCCCGGACGCGACGTTCGTCGGCGGAACCCGGGCCACCGGTCAAGTCTGGCGGGGTCTGCCGGCACCTGTGCCGGCACCCCCGCCCACGCGCGGTCAGGCGGACGTCCGCATGCCTTCCCCTGCGAAGACAACCGGCAGGCATGGACGGCCGAAGGCCACGTCACGGGCACCCGCCGGCAGCGACTCCAACGCCGACCGGTGGTGTGCCCTGGCCCGGGCGACACCCGCGGCGCCGACGAGTGCCCCGTCCACCAGCTCACCCGAGCGCACCAGAGGTACAAGGAGAGAACGGTCCGCCCCCCTCGCGGCCGGCACCGGAGACGGGACCGAGGCCGGGGACGGCGCCGATCCGTCAGCCAGCGGGCGGCTCATGACCAGATCGGCCACCGCCGTCCCGTCCGGGCCGAGACGGCGCAGGACGTCCTTGCGGCCGCCGCGGGTCGCCTTGCCGATCGAGGCCTTGGCAACGGGATGGCCGTCGACCTCGACCAGCTTGTAGACGAAGCCGGCGGTGGGGGCGCCCGCACCGGTCACCAGCCTGGTACCGACGCCGTAGCTGTCGACCGGTGCGGCGGCCAGCCGGGCGATCGCGTGCTCGTCGAGGTCTCCGGTGACGACGATCCGGGTCGCCGCCGCGCCGAGCTCGTCAAGCTGGGCGCGCGCCGCCCGGGCGACCGTGACCGGGTCGCCGCTGTCGAGGCGGATGGCGCCGAGTTCCCCGGCACCGGCCGCGGCGACGGCGTTCGCGATGCCGGCGTGGACGTCATAGGTGTCGACCAGCAGGGTGGTGTCGGCACCGAGGGCCGCCACCTGTGCGGCGAAGGCCTCCGCCTCGCTGTCGTGGGCGAGCGTGAAGGCGTGCGCGCTGGTGCCCACGCTGGGCACGCCGTAGTCGCGGGCCGCCTCCAGGTTGGAGGTGGCGGCGAAGCCGACGATGTAGGCGGCGCGGGCGGCGGCCACCGCAGCCTGCTCGTGGGTGCGACGCCCGCCCATCTCCAGACAGGGCCGCTCCCCCGCCGCGGCGATCATCCGGGCGCCGGCCGCGGCGATCGCACTGTCGTGGTTGAGCACCGAGAGCACCAGTGTCTCGAGCAGCACGCACTCCGCGAACGTGCCCTCCACCACCAGGACCGGAGTGTCCGGGAGGAAGGGCTCGCCTTCGGCGAAGCCGGTGATGTCACCGCGGAAGCGGTAGGAGGCGAGCCAGTCGGCGGTGTCCGCGTCGACGACGCCGTACGCCGTCAGGTGTTCGATCTCGGCGGCGCCGAAGCGGAAGTCCTCGATCGCGGCAAGCAGGCGGCCGGTCCCGGCGACGACGCCGTACCGGCGCCCGGCGGGCAGCGACCGGGTGAAGACCTCGAAGACCGCCCTGCGCCCGGCCGCGCCCGAGCGCAGGGCGGCACGCAGCATGGTCAGTTCGTAGTGGTCGGTCAGGAACGCCGTCGACCTCGGGACCGTGGACATCCGGACCAGGGTAGGGATGACAACGGCCCGGCGCACCACATCGGGCGAACCGGCGGCACGGCCCCCCTCACCTGCCGTCCGGACTGTGCCGAACCGTCCGTCCGGACTACCCGGGGCTACTCCATCCGGGCTGCCCCGACTGGTCCGGGGTGGCCCGCGCGGCGGGCCCGGCACCCCGCCGCGCCAGTGCGGGCCCCTGCATACCCCGCCGCACCCCTGGGTATGCCTGACAGCGGCCCGAAACACCCACCAGGTCGTGTGATTCACGACACATGCCCTGTTGACTCAGAGTAGCCATCATCGGCCGATCAGGGGCCCGTGAATCACAACAAGGACCTTCAGTCGGCCCGTTACGCGCGATCACGCGTGTACCCACTCAGTTACTGTCCCAAGAACCGCCCACCCATGAGATCGTCAGGGGCGTGGACCGTAGCTATGCCGGGGTTTTCCTGGTCGTCGTCGGTGGCGCACTGCTCGCCCTCCTCTGGGCCGGCCACCGCGCCGGGCGCGGCCTGGTCCGTGAGGTGTGGGGTCGGATGGGCCTGCTGCGCTGGGTCTTTGCGCTGATCGTCATCGTGGTCTTCCTTGACCTGGCGGACGGGGCCGCCAACCGGTGACCCTCGTCACGGCGGGCCGGAAGGCCTCAGATGCGGTCCGAATGGCCGAGACGTGCTCCCCCGGCGGGCCGCCCCAGACGCCCGCCACAGCGCCGGAACGTCGCACTGTGAGTTCACCCCGTCCCGCCGTCAATAACAGCAGGTATCGACGATGTCGCGGTCCGCTATAAATGACACATAATGCGCACAGCACGTTTTATGTGTGCCCGCCCTCAGATGCCTGACTCGTTATGCTCACTTSGCGTTACTCCGACGCCGGACGAGAGGACAGCGGGTGACTGGACAAACCTGGCTGTGGACCCCACCGCGGCCGACTCCAACAAGTGTTGGAATCGGGTCGCTGCTACGGGCGTACCGGCAGGCCCATGGCCTGACCCAGCAGCAACTCGCCGATCTCCTCGGCTTCGACCAGTCCTATGTGTCGAAGGTCGAGAGCGGTCGGCGGGCGATCCACGACATCTCCACGCTGCGCCACATCGCACGCAACCTCGGGCTGTCGCCCGAGGACGTCGGACTCGCCCCCGGTGGTCTGGCTGACCGCCGCCGTGAGCCACCGCGCGGCTCGGCGGTGGAGAAGGTCGCCGGCAGCCAGCGTGCCTGGCGGCTGACCCGGGACCACCTGAACCACCACCGGATCAGCCTGGCCCGTGCGGCCGCGCGGCTGTACCCGGAGACCTACCGTCTGGGCAACGGCCTGCTCGCCCGGCCCGGCTGGGTGTGGGACACCCCCGTCGACATCAACGACATCGGCCTGCGGTGGGAGGAGTCGGCCGCCGAGGCGGCGATCAGCGGCAGCGAGCCCGAGGCCGACGCCACCCGCCCGCTCGTCGGCGACGGCGGCGCGCAGTCCCGCTACCAGCGCTACACCCGCGCCATGCGCGACCTCGACCGGCCCACCCTGTTCGAGAACCGGCTCAGCTTCCGGCTGCTCGACGTCGCCGAGGCGGAGGGCGCCGCCCCCACCCTCACCTTCGGCCACACCACCTACTTCGACGCCGTCGACGTCTGCGAGACCGTGGCGCACGAGACCGCGGCGGCGATGATGGGCGGCGAGCTCGCCTGGCCCGCGCTGCCGTTCCGGCGCCGCATCGGTGACCCGTTCGACCTGGCTGGCCGGGTGGCGCTGCCGTCCATCAACACCCTGACCATCCGCCTCGACCGGGGCAGCGCGAGTTTCGTGCTGCACCGTCGCAGCGCGGGCTCGGTCGCCACCGCCGGCGGGGTCTACCACGTGCTGCCCGCCGGGGTGTTCCAGCCGTCCGGCATCACGCCGTTCCACCACGACGCCGACTTCGACCTGTGGCGCAACGTGATGCGCGAGCTGAGCGAGGAACTGCTCGGCAACGCCGAGCACGACGGCAGCTCGTCGCGGCCGATCGACTACGACACCGACGAGCCGTTCCGCTCCTTCGAGCAGGCCCGGCGCGCCGGCACGCTGCGGGTCTTCTGCTTCGGGATGGGCCTGGACGCCCTGACCCTGTTCGGTGAGATCCTCACCGTGCTGGTCGTGGAGGCCGACACGTTCGACTCGCTGTTCGCGGACATGGTCCGCACGAACGCCGAGGGGTCGGTCGTGTCGACCGGCCCGGGCCGCCAGGCCCACGAGGGGATCCCGTTCACCCAGGCCTCGCTGCGCCGACTGGTCGACACCGAGCCGCTGGCTCCGTCGGCCGCCGCCTGCCTGGAGCTCGCCTGGCGCCACCGGGAGACCCTCCTGCCGGGCCTGCGCATGCGGGCAGCGGTCTGATCAGATTCCTGTGCGCATCCTCGTCACCGGCGCCTCCGGGTTCGTCGGCGGTGTCACCGCTGACCTGCTCTCAGCCGCCGGACACCAGGTGACCGCCCTCGTCCGGGACGCCTCGGCGCGAGTGAGACTGTCGCGGATGGTCGAGGTGGTCCAGGCGGACCTCCTCGACCCGCGGCAGCTCGCCGCGGCCGGTGTCAGCCGCGGGTTCGACGGGGTGTGCCATCTGGCCGCGTTGACCCGGGTGCGGGAATCCCGCGAGACACCGCTGCGGTACTACGCCGCGAACGTCACCGGAACCATCAACCTGCTGGCCGCCCTCGACGCGGGCACCCGGGCAACCGGGGTCGCCCCGCGGTTCGTCTTCGGCTCGAGCTGCGCCGTCTACGGGGACACCGGCACCTCGCCGATCCCGGAGACCCGCACCCCGCAGCCGACCAGTCCCTACGGTGCCTCGAAGCTCGCCGCCGAACAGGCGGTGGCCTACCAGGCCTCGACCGGCCGCCTCGGCGCGGTCGTGCTCCGCTCGTTCAACGTGGCCGGCGCCGTCGGCTCGCACACCGACCGCGACAGCAGCCGGATCATCCCGGCGGCGCTCGGGGTGGCCTCCGGCCGCCGCGACGCCTTCCGGGTGAACGGCGACGGCGCGTCGATCCGCGAGTACGTGCACGTGGTCGACATGGCCCGGGCCTATCTGACGGCGCTGCGGGCCACCGTGCCCGGCCGCTGCGCGGTCTACAACGTCGGATCCGGCGTCGGAGTGAGCGTGTCCGACGTTCTGACGACCGTGGAAAGCGTGACCGGGCGCGACCTGCCCCGGGTGACGCTGCCGGCGGTGCCCGAGCCGCGGGCGCTGATCGCCGACAGCCGGCGGATCCGCGCCGACCTGGGCTGGAACTCGCCGTCCTCGACAATCGAGAAGATCGTCGAGGACGCCTGGCGGTCGACGGCCGTGCTCGAAGCGGTCGCGGCGGGCCGCAGCGACGTCCCGATCGTGTCCTGACACACCCGTCACACCCGTGGAAACGCCGACCCGACCGAATTCCGGCGCGGGTTTCGCCGGTATGCCCGATCGGCTCCGGGCCGGCGTGACACGATGAACCGACCGAAGCTGATCAGCGGGAGCACGCTGCCAGGTGGCCGCGTCCTCCCCCCGGGGAGAGGGGAGCAGGTGGGCCGTCCTTTCCACGTCTACGACTACGAGGGCGAACACCTCGGGTCGTTCCCGAGCTGGGATCGCGCCCATGAGTGGGCGCACCTGCAGGCCGTGCTGCACGGCGTGCCGACCCCGCTGGAGGTGGAGGACCGCGCCACCGCGGGCCGGCGCCGAGTGTGGGCCGAGCGCTGCGAACCGGTCGTCCCCGCCCCCCGCACGGCCCCGGTTGACGCCGGCCGGGCCGGTGGCGACCCGGTGTCCGGCGACCCGCCGTACGGCGACCCGCTCGCCGACGGGCTCTGCGCCGCAGTCTCCGCGCCGGTGTTCGCGCCGCCGCGCCCCCGGCAGCCCAGCGAGCTGGACGAGCCCGGGCAGGTCGACGAGTTCCAGGCGGTGGGCGGGCTCACCGGAAGCGGCCTGGCAGAGGCGGGGCGCGCCGAGGCCTGAGCACAGGTCACCACCACCTTCCGGTGGTCTTCACCAACGATGGTTGGTAAATCGTCATCAGACAGAAAAAATCTGTCCAACGGACGGTGACCGGTTGCCGACACGTACCTGAGATGACACGCCCCGAAAGTCGTTTGAAAGCAGGTCATATCCTCCCAGGGAGGCATCCGGACGGATGTCCTGTTCCCGGCAACGCCCTGCCGGGAACAGCCCTCGCGGCAACCTGACACTCCACCTGGTGAGCTCCGCACACTAATCTGGCGGCTGTCGTCGGGGATCCGTTGCACGGCGGGGCACGCTCGACGTGCCCCGTGGCGCATCGCGGCGATGGGCACAGCCGACACGCTCCTTGGGGGAGACGAAAGTGGACGAGCAGACCGCTGCCGCCGCCGGAGCGCGACCTACGTCGCGCCTCGTCGTCGATGTCGTGCGAGCGCTGCGGGGGTGGGTCGTCGCGGCAGCAGGCGGAGTCCTTCTCCTCGGCTGCTACCTGGGTGTCTCCAAGGAGACCGAGGTCGCCTACCAGCTGCCCTACGTGGTGTCGGGTGGCTTCGGCGGCCTGGCGCTGGTCCTCGTGGGCAGCGCCCTGCTGGTCGCCGACCGGGTGGATGCCACCCAGGCGACCCAGAGCCGGCTCGCAAGCCAGATGGACGACCTGCACACCCTGATCATCGCCGCGGCAGCCAGCGGTGCTGCCGACGCGGACCGCGCGGGTGCTCCGAACCCCCAGGCCGTTCCGGGCCACGGGGGGCCGGGCCACGGCGTGCAGGGTCACTCGGTCACGGGGCAGGCCAACGCCGCCGCCGTGTCCGGCCAGCGGTTCTGAGCGGGTCCGGCAGACCGATGGGCACCGTCGACAGGGGCGCGGGCCCGTTGACCGACCCGTTCCCGCGACCATCCGCGGAGTGACCGGATGACCAGTATCGATCTTGCGCTGACCGGTATCTCCCTCGGCGCGATAGCCGCTCTGTCCGGCATTGGTGTGCTGGTCACCTACCGGACCAACGGCGTTCTGAACTTCGCCCAGGGCGGCATCGCCACCCTGGTCGCCTATGTCTTCCGCGAGATGGTCGTCGAGTGGGGGCTGCCGATCTGGCTGGCCGCGGTCATCGCGCTCGCGGTGCTCTCCCCCGGCATCGGCCTTCTGCTGGAACGCCTCGTCTTCCGCCCGCTCGCCCGGCGGCGCGCCTCAGCTGCCGAATCGCTGGTCGCGAGCCTCGGCGTCCTGGTGCTGACCCTCGGCATGACCGCTGGCATCTGGGGCCTGGGCAGCCGGACCGACGCGCCGAGCATCTTCCCGCGGGAGTCCGTCACCCTCCTCGGTGACACCCGGGTGGGGGTGGACGCCCTCGCCGAACTCGCCCTGGTCGTCGTCTTCTGCGTGGTCCTCGGCCTGCTGGCAGCGAAGACCCGGTTCGGCCGCCAGGTCCGCGCCGTGGTCGACGACCGGCAGCTCGCCGAGCTCTCCGGAGTGCCCGCCGACAAGGTGGCCGCGGCCGGTTGGGCGCTCGGCACCACGTTGGCCGGGCTCACCGGCATCCTGCTGGCGCCGCAGTTCCGGCTCAACCCGTACGGGCTCACGCTGCTCGTCCTGGAGACGTTCGCGGTCGTCGTCGCCGCCCGGCTGGCGAGCCTGCCGGTCGCCGTGCTGACCGCGCTCGGGATCGCCATCGCGCAGAGCGAGCTCAAGCAGTTCACCTTCGACGGCGATCTCGGGACGATCTTCACCGTCCTGCAGTCGAACCTGTTCATCGTCGCGCTGCTGGTGCTGCTCCTCGTCGTGCCCAGGCTGCGGGAGCTCGGCAACGGCGACTCGGGCGCCACCGGGAGCTTCTCCAGCCGCGGCGCGCCCCCGTCCGGCCCGATCAGCCGGTATGAGGCCCGCCGGGACATCCTCGGGAAGCTGGGCGGGGCCGCGCTGCTGCTGGCGCCCCTGACCTTCGCCCCGGCCGACCTGCGCTCGGCGTTCATGGTCCCGGCGCTGGCCCTGGTCTTCCTGTCGCTGGTGATCCTGACCGGGTACAGCGGCCAGCTCTCCCTCGGCGTCGCCGGGTATGCCGGCCTGGGCGCACTGTTCACCCTGAAACTGGCCAACGGCGACTTCTTCGGGCTGCCCGAGATCCCCGGCATCTGGGCGATGTTCCTCGGCGCGTTGCTGGTGGCCCCGATCGGGCTGATCACCGGCTGGCCCGCGATCCGCCGGCGCGGCCTGACCCTGGCGCTGACGACCTTCGCCGTCGGTGCGGTCGTGAGCCGGTTCGTCTTCGAGCAGCCCGACTTCGCCTCCGGCCTGTACGTCGACCCGCTGACGCTGTTCGGCGCCGAGCTGAACGACAAGGCCTTCTACTTCTTCGAGCTGGTCTGCCTCGCCATCGGCCTGCTGGTCGTGCGCAACCTGCACCACGGCCGGCTCGGCCGGGCGCTGCTGGCGGTGCGCGACCACACCGAGGGCGCCGCGGCCGTGGGTGTGGACGTCCGCAACCTCAAGCTGCTGGCGTTCACGATCTCCTCGGTGGTGGCCGCTCTCGGCGGCGGGCTGATCACCTTCAGCGCGTCGTCGTTCGCCACCGACGACTTCGCACCGCTGCAGAGCCTGCTGTGGTTCACCGCGGTGATCGTCTTCGGCGCGGACAGCGCCGCCGGCGCCATCATCGCGGCGGGCTTCATCGTCGCCATCGACGTGCTCGCCCCGGCGGGCTCGTCGATCCTGGCCGTCGGCATCCTCGCGCTCGCGCTCGGCTGGATGCCGGGCGGCCTCATGTCCGCCGTCCGCGGCGGCATCGCGTGGGTCGCGCGGGTGCTGGCGGACGAGTTCGTCCCGTCGCCGCACACCGACCACGCCGCAGCCAGCCGGCTGACCGGAGCCGGCAGCGCGGCGAGCCCGGGCGGCGCGGGCCGCGCAGGTGGGGCCGGCGCGGCGGGCAGCGCCGTCCGCGTCGTGCTTCCCGCCGGGGCACCCGCCCCGACCGCGTTCGGGGAGGCACTGCTCACCGCGGTCGCGACCCACACCGCCCGCAGCGGCCTGGCCCTGGAGACGCTCCCCAGCATGCGGGCCGCGGCGGACGCCTCCGCCGACGGCCAGAACCGTGCCGGGCACCGCCAGCGCCTGCCCGGACTCCCGGTCGAGAGAGGTGTCTGATGAGCCGCAACGATCTGCGGGCACGTGACCTCGTCCGCCGCTACGGCGGGCTGACCGCCGTCGAGAACGTCAGCATGGACGTCCCGAGGGGCCAGATCACCGGCCTCATCGGCCCGAACGGCGCCGGGAAGTCGACACTGTTCAGTCTGCTCACCGGTGTGGAGCAGCCGGACGGTGGCAAGGTGCTGCTCGGCCAGCGCGACATCACCCGGATGAGTCCGGACGCCCGCTCCCGGCGCGGGCTGGTGCAGACCTTCCAGGTGCCGTCGTTGTTCCCCAGCCTCACCGTGGGCGACAACCTGCTGGTCGCCGCGGAGAACCGGCGCCGCGACTACGCCGGCGGGCTGCTCGGGCTGAAGGCACGCGGGCGCGCCAGTGCCCTGGCCGTCGTCGACGAGGTCCTCGACTCGCTGGAGCTGGCGGACATCCGCGGGGCCGTCGCCGGCACCCTGCCGACCGGTGCGCTGCGGCTCGTCGAGTTCGCCCGGGCCCTGTGCGCACGCCCCGACGTCCTGCTCCTGGACGAGCCCGCGAGCGGCCTGGACGCCGCCGAGACCGACAGGTTCTCGGCGCTGGTGCGCAGGATCGCCGACGACGGCGTGGCGATCCTGCTCGTCGACCACGACGTGGACCTCGTGTTCGCGGTCGTCGACCAGGTGTACGCGATGGTCGGCGGCCGGGTGGTGGCCGAAGGCGCCCCCGACGTGGTGCGCAACGACCCGACCGTGCGGTCGGTCTACCTGGCCCAGGGCCCGCTGGCCTCGAAGTCGACCAGCGCGCCGCCCCCGGGCGGTGTCTCGCCGCCGAACGGGGTTTCGCCACCGCTTCCCCAGCCTGCCTTTCCGGCCGCCCGATGAGCGGCCCGCCCCTGGAGAACCGGGTGACCTCGACCTCCGGCAACCACGCCGACAACAACACCGCGACGTACTCCGCCACCGATTCCGCCCCGCCCGCCGCCGACGGCAGCAGCGGTGCCGCCAGCACGGGTGACCTGCCCGCCGTCGAGCTGCTCCTGGACGGCGCCCGCGCGGGCTACCGCACCATCGAGGTCCTGCACGGGATCACGATGGCCATCCCGTCCGGGGCGGTCACGGCGCTGCTCGGCGCGAACGGCGCGGGCAAGAGCACCACCCTGCGCGTCCTCGCCGGCCTCATCCCGCTGCGCGGCGGCACGCTGAGCTGGCGCGGCGAGCAGATCACGAAGATGACCACGACGAACCGGGCGAAGCGCGGCCTGATGCTCGTCCCGGACGAGCGGGCCGTGTTCGCGACGCTGTCCGTCCGCGACAACCTGCAGGTCATCGCCGAGGCCAGCGGCCACCCGGACATCACCCCCGCCCTGGAGGCGTTTCCCCGGCTGCAGGAGCGTCTGAACCAGCGGGCCGGTTCCATGTCCGGCGGTGAGCGGCGGATGCTGGCTCTAGCCCGTGCCCTGCTCGCGCGCCCGTCGGTGCTCATGGTGGACGAGCTCTCGCTCGGGCTGTCGCCGAAGGTCGCCGGTGAGCTGTTCGCCTGGCTCGGGACGGTCGCCGACGCGGGCACCACGGTGATCCTCGCCGACCAGTACACCGAGGAGGCGCTCGCCCTGGCCGACATGGTGTACGTGCTGCACCGCGGCGAGATCACCTTCGCCGGCACCCCGGCGGAGCTCGGCGCCAGCGAGCTGCTGGCTGCCGGCGCGCACTCCTGACAGCACCGCGCCGGCAGCCCGACCGCGACCCGGACCAGACACCGGCAACGGCAACGGCAACACGAACGCCGCGTGGCCCTCGGGCCACGCGGCGTTCGCCGTTCTGCGCGCGTTACGCGCCGCTCCGGTCGCTCAGGCCGCCGGGTACGGAAGGTTCCGCACGGTGAAGCAGTTGGCGTTCATGTCGCCGCCCTCGGTGGCCCAACCGCCCCGGCCGCCGTTCGCGGTGTCCTGCCAGCGGGCCACGTTGAGGCAGTTCCGCAGCTCGGCCGGCGGCTGCTCGTCCTTCACGAAGTCGCGCGCGGTCAGCAGGCCGTGGCCGTCGTAGGGCTCGTCGCGGTTCATGTACTCCTCGACGCAGGTGCGGGTCAGGTCGGCCCCGCAGGACTCCATCGCGTCGGTCAGCCACTGCGCGGACGCGTAGCCCTCGAGCATCCACTGGTTCATCTTGGCGACTCGGTCCGGCTCGTGYGTCGCGATGGCGTCCCGGAACTCCTTGACCGCCGGGATCGACTCGTCGGAGAACGTCGCCGACTGGGTCGTCGCGTAGACACTGTTGCGGCACTTCGGCGAGTTGGCGTACAGCTGRCCGAGGGTGCTCGACATGCCCTGCGAGGTGGTGACCTTGGCCTGCAGGTTCAGGCCCTGCTGTTCCATGGCCGAGCAGAGCTGGYTGTTGCCGGTGTCCTCCATCGCGTCGAACACGATCTGGACCCCGCGGTTCTTCATGTTCTGCGCGGCCGCGGCCCAGTTCGGGGCGCTGAGGTTGATCTGCTCCTCAATGACCTGGTACCCCTCGGCACGCAGCCCGTCGGCGATCACCGTCGCGTACCGCTGCGACTGGGCGATGTTGTAGGAGACCACACCCGCGACCCGGGCGCCGAGCTTCTCCTTGAACCAGCGGTAGTTCTCGGTGCCGGCGTACAGCTGCCCGTCGAAGCCCGGCCGGCGGCCGTCGCGCGGGTAGTCGCTGCCGTAGATCGAGTACAGGTGCGGGTACTGGTCGTACTGCGTGGAGACCGGCTGGCCGCCGATGTCCGGCACGCCCTCCGAGTCGATGTACTGGGCACCGGCGTAGTCGAACGCCGTCACACCGGCCAGCGCGAAGACCTTCTCGTCGTCGACCAGCTGGTGGGCACAGGCGACGTTGTCGTCACCGGTGCTCTTGTCGTCGCAGGACACCAGGTTGACCGTGCGCCCGTTGACACCACCGCGGGCGTTGAGCGCCTTGAAGTAGGCGCTCGCCCCGTACAGGGACGCCGAGAACGTGTCCGGGCCCAGGCCACCGCTCATACCGACGATCGTGCCGACCTTGATCTCGGTCGGTGTCACGCCCGTGTCCGATGCGGTGTTGGTCGACGTGCCACCGGTCGGCGAACCGTTCGACGACTGATCTGAATCACCCGCGCGGCTGCCGCAGGCGACAAGCGCCAGAGACGACAGCACAACCCCGGCGACGAGCGCTCTCGCTCGCATGAACATGCACTCCTCTGATAGATCGATGACGCTCACACGCCACGAGCTCCGCGCGGGCTACGCCGGCCAGGCTACCGACGGTGAGGACGTCACCGCCGGCAGCGGGACTCTGCACCGGGCCACCAGCTCATCCGTTGCCGCGTACGAACAACCGCCGCCACCACGTCCGGCGAACCGCAGGTGTGACCGGGCTGCCAGCATCCTCCGCACTGCCGTCAGCCGCTGGCGGCTGACCGGCCTCCGGCTCCGCCGCCGCGGGTCCCGCAGCAGCCGGGGCCTCGGCCTCGGTCCGAACGACGTCGACCACCCGCCCGTTCCCCTGCTGGCCGCCGGCACCGGCATCGCCGTCATGAGGCGACGCCGGCACCTCCACCGGCCCGGAGGTCACGGGCCGGGGCGCGGCCGCGGCAGCCGTGCCCTGGGCCGCCGTGGCCGCGATCGCCGCGACCGTCTCGTCGATCGCCGCGATCATCTGACCGAGCGCGGCGACCGCGTCCACGTCCGCGAGACCGTCCCGCACCGGGCCGCTGTTCGCGGCCGCCGGCACGACCGGCGGGGACGCCGGCACCGCCACGGCGACCACCTCGACGTTCTCCGCACGGACCACCTCGGACGCCGGATCCGCGGCGTCCTCGTCATCCGTCACGTTGTCTCGACCCTCCGGATCCAGATGATCCTCGGGATCAACAGCCCGGGCGGAAGCGCCGACGACGGTCTCGTCAGCCACCTCCTGTCCGGGAACCGGAGCGACCGGTACGGCCTCATCCGGCGCGACCTCGGCCGCCACAGGCTCCGGCTCGAC
>NZ_MBLM01000131.1 GCF_001854655.1 Parafrankia colletiae
CAGGCCCTCAGCAAGCCCGATCCTCCCAGCTCAGGAGCACTTTCCTCTTTCCGGCACCCCAACAGACGATCACCCCGGTGAAAGCCCGAGGCTAGATAGATGGCCTGTGGCTCGGCGGCGAGTTCGTGGCGGGTCCGGCCGGCGGCGCGGAGTTCGCGGAGGACCTGGACCCCGAGTTCCGCCGCGCCCACCTTGTCTCCAAGGGTGGTGGCGCCATCGAGTACTGCACTGGGCCACCGGCCCGCCCGCCTGCTGCCTCGCCTGCTGGCCGGGCGCACCACCGGCCCGGTGTTCCTCGCCGACCGGCGCGCCCCCACCGCCGGGCGCCGCGCACCCGCAGCCGCTGACATCGACCCGGCCACTGGCCGCGGCCGACTGTCCTACCCCCGCGCCGAATACCTGTTCAAGACCGCCACCGCGCGGATCAACCCGCACGGCCACGGCTGGACGCTCCTCGCCGCCGCACCCGCTGACTCAGGCGACGGAGTAGGTGATCGTGCCGGTGTAGGTGCCGGACGTCAGCGTCGTCGGGGTGGCGATGACGAGGGTGGGGTTCCAGGTGGCGGCGGTGGCCCCGGTCTGGCCGGTGACGGTGAAGGCGGTCCGTGGGCTGGTCAGGGGCACGGCGTCGCCGGCGGTGGGCTGGCCGGGGGTGAAGGTGGCGGTGCCGCTGGTGGCGACCGCTGGTCCCGACCAGAACGACAGACGGCTGGTGTCGATGGTGCGGGCCGGGCCGCCGGTGCCGCTGACGAAGGTGGTCGCGGTCACGGTCGCTGTCCAGGATCCGCCTACGAGGTCGCGTAGGTCGGAGACGGTCACCGCGCCGAGGGTGGCGGTGATGGTGTCGCCGACCGGGGCGCTGCCCRGGCTGGCGGTGGCCGGTGCGCTTAATGCCAGCATCCCGGTCGCGGGAGTGACGGCCATCAGGCCGCCGCCGCCCGCGTTGACCTTGCCCACTACTGCCCTGGTCACGTTCACCGTCGCCGATGCGGTGGCCAGGGTCCCGGCTGCCGCGTAGACCCCGTCCGCGGTCGTGGAGGCGCCGGTCCCGGTGGTCGTGATGGAGGCGGTGTTGTTCCGGTCGCTGATGATCGACAGTCCTGCGAAGGCGCCGGATGCCGGCGCGGTCACGGTGACCTTGGCGCCGGTCTGGGCGGTGTAGGAGGCACCCGCGATCGCCACGGCGCAGCCGACCGGGTAGGTCGCGCATGCGAGGTAGAGCGTCACCCCGCTGCCGGTCAGCACGGTGCCGGAGCCGGTGACGGACACCCGCGTAGTGATCACATAGGTGCCGGGGTTGAGCGTCAGACGCGCGCCGCCGCTGACCGTGATGCTGCCGTACACCCCCGGGTTGATCGTCTGACCGCCCCTGGTGAGGGTCACGTTCGTGAACGGCGGCACCGGGGTGRCCGGGCAGGCCGTCGAGGCCGGGCAGGTCGGCACCGCCGCGAACGGGTCGAGGGCCGCCGGCTGCGTCGTCGGGGTCGGGCTGTAGGAGCCGTTGCCCACGGTGGCGAACCCGGCCGGCGCCGCCGGGCCGCTGATCGTGCCGCTTGCGCTGACCGCCCCTGAGCCGACAACCCTCGCCGCTCTGCTGTTGGTCGAGTTCACCAGGATGGCGCCGCTGACCTGCACTGTGCCCGGGTGCACATACAGCGCGTCCTGCGCGGTGGCGTCCAGGACGCACAGCAACGCCGTGCACGGCGACGCCGCGACCGCCCGGTCCGGGGCAACGACGGTCCCGCCGGCCGTGGTGGCAGCCAGCAGCGCCGCCGCCCATACCAGCCGCATCCGGCGCCGCACCCCCACCGGCCGCACCCCCACGATCACCCAACCGATCCGCATGTTACGTAACGTTACAAGAACTGCCCCATCACATCACGTAGCGTGGTGGGGGAATGTGCGACGGATACACCGCTGCGCCGCGGTGCGGCACGTCCCATCAGGGCCCACCCTCCGACACCGGCTGACGCGCCGGTGGGGGTCGGCGTGTCAGGAACCGGCCGCGCGGCGGCGACGCCATCGGCGGGCGAGGGAGAGCAGGAGGCCGAGGCCGAGCAGTGCGCCGCCGGTGGCGGCCGCGGATGTCACCGCGATCCGGCGGGTGGAGGGGCCGTCCACCTTGACCCGGTCGGAGGCACCGCGGCGGTCGGGAAAGCGGATGACGGCCGTGGCGGTCCGTTCCACCAGCCCGCTGTGCAGCTTCACCGTGGCGGTCCACGGCCCGGCGGGTATCTGCCCGTCAAGGGCGAACGAGACCGGGCTGACCTCCCCCGGGGCCGCTGTCGTCCCGAGGTTCGCCGGGAACGGGCCGGCCCGTAGGCCGCCGGGCCCATTGGTCAATGTGAGTTCACCGGACATGTCCAACGCCCGGCCGCCGGTGTTGCGGATCTCCGTGCTGATCGTCAGCCGCCCGTCGAGGAGGCGTTTCGCGGTGAGTGCGGCGATCGTGAAGTCGGCGGCCGCGGGACCACCGGGGCCGATGTCGAGGTACATGCGGATCCCGACCCGGTTGACCGTCCGAATTCCGCTGCCTTCGGGGTCGGGGCTGGCGGCCTGGGCCCAGAGCACGCCGTAGTGTTCCCCCGGTGAGGCGTCCCGCGGTACGTCGATGACGACGGTCGCGGTCTGGCGGGAATGCGCCGCGACGTCGACCACCGGCGTATCCAGACTGGTCCAGGTGGTCAGTTCGTTCGGTGTCCGTCCCTCGGCGAAGTGGAACGCGCTGTCACCCAGGTTCGCGGCCCCCGGATAAAGCTCGATCCGCATCGGACTGCCGGTGTTGTTCAGGACCTGCACCCGGCGGTGCATCGTGGTGCCCGGGTTGAGATGGTCGACGATGTACTGCTTGGCCCGGGGATCTTGCCCAAGGGCCGCGGTGACCTCGCCCAGCCGGATCCCGAAGGTCCCCTCCGTACTGATCGCGGCTGAGGCAACGGAAACGGTGGTGGTCGGGATGAGTATCCCGACCACCACCGCGAGGACACCGGCGATGGTGCCTCTGGTCATCCCGCGACCTCGATCACGGCACCGTCGAGTGGGTGACCGTGGCGGTGTAGTTACCAGCGACGGCGGCGGCCGGGATGTCGACCGTCAACGTGGGGTTCCACGAGGCCGAGTTGGTGCCCGGGCCGCCGGTCGCCGTCACTGTCTGGACGGGGGTGAGCTCCAGGGTGAAGTCGACGGCGGTCGCGGTCCCCGTGTTGTTCACGCGGGTGACCGTCCCGGGGTTGTAGTGGATGTTGGCGACGGGGATCGGGGGCAGGCCGGATCCCGCCGGGGCGTTGAAATTGGTGGTGGAGACGTTCGCCACCCAGCTCGGTGCCGCCGTGCCTCGGTTGTCGATGACTGTGACCTGCCCGAGCTGGCCGGAGACGGGGGTCGTGCCGATCGTGCCGACGAGGGTGGCGGACGTCGGAGCCGTGATGTTCACGGCTTCTCCGGTGAGGGTCAGGGTCACCGCGGTGTCCGCTGTCGCGGCGTTCGCTGGGAGCGCCATACCGACGAGGGCTGCAACCGCGGCGGCCGCGCTCAGCAGGAAGAGTGATGATCTGCGCAATGAAGTACTCCCATACGTGAGCCCAAGCGGCCCTGTGGCGGTGTCGAGCAGGGAGAGCCGCAGGGCACGCGGCGACAAATTATCACTCTGAGTGACCAGCGAAGGTGCACGGTGACGGTGCGTGTCGCGTCGGCCGTCCGCCGCCGATGCCGATGCCGATGCGTTCGGTCCCCCGCCCGACCAGCTGACGTCATCCGGCCACGGAGCCTCCGCAACTTCTTCGGCGCCATCGACGTCGACATCGAAGGCGAGCTCGCCCAGCTCGGCCTGACCGGGTACCGGCCGCTGCGGGTACGCAACACCTTGTTCTGACCGCCGGGAATCGCGGCGAGACACGCGGGGACGGACGGTGCTCGTCAGCCGCTTGCGGGGGGTCGACCAAGATACGACGGAAACCGGCAACCAGTGATCTTGAGTTGAACTTGCCGCAGGTGAGGTRCTGGGGCGGATCGGCGTCGGCTGCCCGACCAGGGACAGCGATGCGCAGACGCAGCCGGAGGCCCGACCTTGTGTCACCGTTCGCAGTGGACTTCTTCGCGTACCCGCTCAGATCGGTCAACGGCGCACCCGATAGCGCAGGTGAAGCACCCGGTTGCCCTGAATCACCACGTCAGGACCCTCCAACAGGTGCTGCGCGTGGACCGACCCGAAGTAGCGCTTCCCGGACCCGAACACCACGGGTACGACGTCCATGCGCACCTCGTCGACCAGACCTGCGGCAAGCACCTGGCCACCGACGTCGCCAGCGGCGACCTCGACCATGCGGTCACCCGCAAGCTCCTGCGCCTTGGCCACGGCTGCCTCGACGCCGTCGACGAAGTGAAACGGCGCCTCGGGGTCCCAGCCCTCGGGCTCCGGCCGGTGCGTCACGACGACCACGTGGTCGATCCCGCCCGGAGGCTTCCCGTCCCAGCCGTCCGTCATGTCGAAGACGTGGCGGCCGACGAGTGTCGCCCCGATCTGGTCCCAGTACGGCCGGGTGTAGTCGTAGGACGTCTGCGACACCTTCACCTCGCCGCTCTCGTCCAACGGGACGTCACCGCTGGACAACCAGTCGAACAGCGGTCCGGGCTGGTCATCCTCGTCCGCGACGAAGCCGTCCACCGACACCGAGCTGTACATGACCACCTTGCCCACGGGGCTCTCCTCTGCTTTGGGGCCCCCAAATTAGCGTGTCGTGAACTGTCGCTCTTGTAAGAAATCAATCGGCCGGCAGCGGCCAGCCGTCCATCGCGTGGCCGGGATGTTCGCGCAGGAACCGCCGCCGGACTTCGACGTACCGGGTCGGCGTGAGCCCGGTGAACGCCCGGAACTCGTGGCCGAAGTGGGCCTGGTCGAAGTAGCCTGCGCCACCGGCGAGGTCGCCCCAGTCGACCGGTCCGGCGGGGTTGATCGCGAACACGGTGGCGGCGAAGCGGTGGGTGCGGGCCAGCCGCTTCGGCGTGACGCCGATGAGCTCCTTGAACCGCTGTGCCAGATGAGTGCTGCTGACACCGGCTGCCACCCTCAGGTCGCCGATCGCCACCGCCCCGCTGGTCGCCGCGATGACGCTGCTCGTATGGCGGACCAGCCCCAGGCCGGCGGTCTCGCGCAGCCGTCGCATCAGCTCCTCCTCGAGCAGCGTCAGCATCTCGTGCGGTCCGTCCGCCGTGGCCAGCCGGTCTCGCAGCTCGGCAACGGCGGGCCGACCCCAAACCTGCTCTACCGTCACCGGCCGGTCGCACAGCTCGGCCGCGGGCATCGGCAGGAACGGCGCCAGCCCCCACGGCTTGACGTGCACGCCGACGGACCGGGTCCGGAGTGGGTAGCCGAACTCAAACGCGCGGGTGGGCACGGTGACCACGCAGCCGTCGGCGTACTCGGCCGTCTCGATGTCGGTGCCGGCGCGGATGCGGAACGGCGCCCCGAGGTTGACGATGAGCAACGCCGACGGCATCGGCGGCAGCGTCAGCCGGGCGTACGGCGGCGCACCCTCCAGGTAGTAGAGGTCGTCGATCAGCCCGTCCAGCGGCGGTCGCGGCACTCTGGACACGTACTCCACGCGCACAGCATCGCCGACGCCCCGCCGGCATCGCGCCGGGATGGTCCAGCCGCGCTGCCGAAACGTCGCCGGTAGGCCTGCGCCACCTCCTCCTCCGACAGGTTGACGGTGGTGGGGCCACTGCGGCGCGGGTACGTCAGCGTCCCACCGGCGCCGGCCACCGCATGCGGCCCGGACACGCTCGCCGCGACGGCGATGAGCAGAAAACCACGGCCGCGGTCGTCCGGATCCGCGACGACGCGGGCCTGGGTGAGCGGGCGGGGACACACCCGTGCCGCCAGGACGGTGTCCATCCAGGGCAGATCCCCGGCGGAGACAGGCACCGGCACGACTCTCGCCGCCCGGCTGCGGCGCGCCGGTATGCCGAGCTCGGGGTCGACCGCCTCCTCGTGTATCCGCTGCCCATCGAGGGAGAATCACGCCGTGACCCCCCTGCGTGCCTTCCCTCTGGAGCCCGCCCCGATCCATGTGTCCGACGACGTCCTCGAGGACCTGCGTGCCCGTCTCACCCTGACCCGTCCGCCGCTGGACGAGGGGAACGAGGACTGGTCCTACGGCGTCCCGGACAGCTATCTGCGGGAGCTCGTCGCCTACTGGCGGGACGGCTACGACTGGCGCAAGGCCGAGGCCGCGATCAACGCCTACGAGCACTACCAGGTGAGCGTCACAGGTGTCCCGGTGCACTTCCTGCGCAGGCCCGGCCGCGGCCCCCGCCCGATTCCGCTGATCCTCACCCACGGCTGGCCGTGGACGTTCTGGCACTGGTCGAAGGTGATCGACCCGCTCGCCGACCCCGCCGCGTTCGGCGGTGACCCCGCCGACGCGTTCGACGTCCTCGTGCCGTCCCTGCCCGGCTTCGGTTTCCCCGGTCCGCTCACCGGCTTTCCCGACGTCAACTTCTGGAAGGTCGCCGACCTCTGGCACACCCTGATGACCGAGACCCTCGGCTACGAGAAGTACGCCGCCGGCGGCTGCGACATCGGCGGGATCGTCACCAGCCAGCTCGGCCACAAGTACGCCGGTGAACTGTACGGCATCCACATCGGCTCCGGGCTGCCACTCGACTTCTTCACCGGTCCCCGCGCCTGGGACTTCGYCCGCAACCGGCCTCTCACCGACGACCAGCCCGCCGACGTCCGCGCCCGCATCGTCGAACTGGACCGCCGCTCGGCGTCCCACCTCGCCGTGCACATGCTCGACGGCGCGACCCTGGCCCACGGGCTCGCCGACTCACCCGCCGGCCTGCTCGCCTGGCTGCTGGAACGCTGGAACGCCTGGAGCGACAACGGCGGCGCCGTCGAGTCCGTCTTCACCAGGGACGACCTGCTCACCCACGCCACGATCTACTGGGTGAACAACTCCATCGCCACGGCGATGCGGTACTACGCCAACGCCAACCGCTACCCGTGGACCCCCGCCCACGACCGCACCCCCGTCGTGCAGGCCCCGGTCGGCCTCACCTTCGTCACCTACGAGAACCCACCCGGCATCCACACCGCCCACGAGCGCGTCCAGGCGTTCACGACCGGCCCACAGGCCGCCTGGTTCCACCACGTCAACGTCAACGCCCACGACCACGGCGGCCACTTCATCCCCTGGGAGAACCCCGACGCCTGGGTGAGCGACCTGCGCCGCACCTTCCACGACCGCAGACCCTGAACGGCCCTGGGGAAGCCACTCATGGAGGACGGCCCATGACGGGATCCTTCACCGGTGGCGGAGCTGTAAGGAACGGGGGATGCCGGACATCCTCTCGGTAGGGACCCGAGGGGAGACGTGGTGCGCACCGAGGATCCACGGGCGGCCTTCACCGTCCTGTACGAGGCCCACTACACCCCGGTACTGCGGTACGCCCTGCGGGAGGTATCCGGGGACGCAGCTCATGATGTTGTCGCGGAGACGTTCATGACCGCGTGGCGGCGGCTCTCCGACGTGCCTGATCCGCCGTTGCCGTGGCTGCTGGGTGTCGCGCGAAGGGTGGTGGCGAACCGGYGCCGCGGCGAGACACGGCTGCGGCGGCTGCAGCTCGCCGTGTGGGAGCAGGCGGAGYTGACCGCGGGTAACCCGGCCGAGGCGCTCGTCGAACGGGATTCCGTGCGCGCCGCGCTGGGACGGCTGTCCTCCTCCGACCGGGAGCTGCTCACGCTCATCGGCTGGGATGGTCTGAGCGTCCACGAAGCCGCCCAGGTCCTGGGCATACGCGCAGGCACGGCCTCGGTCCGCCTGCACCGTGCCCGGCGACGTCTCCAGGACCAGCTGACGGCACCTGCCGCGGCGCCGGTTGGTCCGGACCATCCGCATCATCCGCTCTCCACGGCCGGGGAGGCATCATGATCGGCGATGTTCGGAAGGTCCGCCGCATCCTTGACGGTCACGACCCGGCCGGCGACATCGACGCCACGACGGCCACGAAGACCACAAGGACGGATCGCACAGCTCTTCTTACGCGCATCCTTGCCACCGCAGAGGACCCGAACCCGAACGGGGACGTCCGACATCCCCGCCGGCCCCGCGCGCGGTGGCTGGTGGCGGTGGGGATCACCGCCACCCTGGTAGCGATCATGGTGACGCAGGTCGGCCTGCCGCGCCGCGCCGCCCCGTCCGTGGCCCAGGCGGCTACGCCACCCCCGCTGGCCTACCAGGCCGTGGCGGGCAGCGCCCGGGAGGTGCTGCTGACCCTCGCCGGCCGCATCCGTGCGACCGAGGCCCCCGCGCGGAGCAGCGCTCGCTATCGGTACGTGCGGACGCGGAGCTGGGACCTGTCCACCCGCATCGAGGGGATCCAGGTCCGTTCGGTGGTGCTTCCCGAGATCCGTGAGGTCTGGCGTGCCCCCGACGGCTCCGGGCGCCTCCGGACCGTCCCGGGCGAGCCGTGGTTCCCTACCGAGGACAGGCGGCTGGTCTGGGAGGAGGAGGGGCGTCCGCTGGCAGACCCCGCTGACGAGACCTTTCCGGCCGGCGGGCTGGGTTCCATGTACCCGGCGGACCTGCCCGCGGCCACATCCGCGCTGGCGGACCTTCTCACCGCCGGTCATCCGATGGAGAACGGCCCCGCGGAGACCCTTGTCGCGGTCACCGATCTCTACCTCGAACAGGTTCCGCCCGCTTCGGTACGTGCCGCCCTCCTCGACATCCTCGCCGCCACCGCGGACCTGTACCTGCAGGGCAGCACCGTCGACCGGGCCGGCCGGCCCGCTCTCGCGGTCGCGGTCGACAGCGCCATGTCCGGGCTGCCGACCCGCTATGCCCTGCTCCTCGACCCGGCCGACGGACGTCTCCTCGGGCAGGAACAGACGCTCACCACCACCGCCGGAGCGCTCGGCGTTCCCATTCCCAGCGTCATCTCCTACACCGCCTTCCTCGACGCCGCCCGCACCGACGCGACCCAACCCCCACCACGCTGAGAAACGAAGGAACCGGGCCCGTCGCGGCAGGATGGCACGATGGCAGGGCTGCACCGGCGTGACCTCGGCCGGGTGTTCGACGAGGTGCCGGACATCTACGACCGGGTCCGGCCGACCTACCCCGACGCGCTGTTCGCGGACCTCGCCGCCGTCACCGGCCTGAACGCACGGTCGCCGGTGCTGGAAGTCGGCTGCGGTACCGGGCAGGCGACGCGGCCGCTGGCAGCGTTCGGATGTCCGGTGACCGCGGTCGAGGCAGGCCCGGAGATGGCGGTGCTTGCCCGTCAACGCCTCGCCGCCTTCGGTAACGTCGACGTCGAGACGTCGACGTTCGAGGAGTGGGACGACCGCGGACGACGCTTCGACAGTGTCGTGGCCGCGTCGGCGTGGCACTGGGTGGACCCGTCGACGGGCTGGCACCGGGCCCACGACCTGCTCCGTCCCGGGGGGTGGCTGGCGCTGGTCGACAACGTGGTCGTGCGCCGTCCGGGTGAGCCGGAGGTGTACGCCGAGACCACGGATCTGCATGAACGGTTCTCCCCCGGGAACGCCRCCTGGGGTCACCCGCCGTTCGAGGCCGAGGTACGCCTTGGGGACCAGGGCTGGGGCGCGGTCGACGCTCCTCCCGGTCTGTTCGGGTGGCCGGTCGTGCGCGGGTATCCGACCGTTCAGTGGTTCGACGGCGGCGGCTTCGCCGATCTTCTGCGCTCGACGTCGCCCTACCGCAGGCTCGATCGTCACGTCCGTGAGCCTCTGCTCGACGCCGTCGCGGAGCGGATCCGGACGCGGATGGGTGATCGGGTCGCACGCCGGTACCTGAGTGTCCTGCGCGTCGCACAGCGCGCCGGGTGAATCCAGGAGGCGAGAGGGCCCGGAGCCACCCCGGCGAGCTGTACGGCATCCAGTCACTCCACTGGAATCGACTGCGCATGATGGAAGATGTTCGCCGGATCCCAGCGGCGCTTCACGGCAACGAGGTTCCGTTGGTTGTTGCGGAAGTTATGGAGGAAGTAGAGCCACAGCGCGTCATCGACGTTGCCCCTGTCGTGTGTGCCGAGAACGCTGTCCGGGTAGTTGTAGTATGCGCCTGCAACCGTTCCGCTCGGATCCTTCGCCGGGTCGGGAGTCCCGCCGTACTCGGCGTAGACCTCTCGGTAGAACTCGTTGATCCATCCCAGATGGGCGTCGGCCTGGGCGCGGTAGGGGGGCTGGCTTCCTTCGCCAGGACGCGAGGCGTTGAGCCAGTAGGTCTGGTACTGCAGCTTCATGATCGCGTCGCGTTGGGGAACTGCGGTCGCGCCGGAAGCAACCCGGTTGATGGCTCCCCCGTAACTGTCGACCTGCAGAAGACTCTGGCTCATATCCGGCTCGGAGACACCTTGTGGGGTCGTGTTGAGCCAGCGGTAGATCGCAGCAGCCTGATGCGGCGGGAAGGCCTTGTTCATGTACGCGGACTTGTACTTGCCGAACTGGTTGGGCCCCGAACCGTTCAGCGTCTGCAGCGCTTCGAGGTAGGTGACGTGTTGCACGCTCTCGTTGCCGGTGAGGGCCGTCGTCCAACCTGGGTGGCCGCCGAGCGGGTTTCGCAACGGCGTATGGTCAACGATCGCCCCGAAGCGCGTTCGCGCTTCTGTGTACCGTCGCTCGACCTCGGTCCGGTGGTCGAGGTGGGTGGTCCCTTCGGGGGACACGGCCTGGACGATCATGCCGAGCTGCCCGGACGACACATGCGTGAGCTTCAGCAGGCTGAACTCGGTCTCGGGCATGTCACTCACGAACTCTGCGTAGCAGGCAAGCAGGTCCGCGAAGGAAGCTGTGTCGATCGATGACCAGTTCCAGGAGAGGGTGTAGATCGAAGCGAGTTCCGGGGCCTCGGG
Organism: Parafrankia colletiae; assembly: GCF_001854655.1. GTDB lineage: Bacteria > Actinomycetota > Actinomycetes > Frankiales > Frankiaceae > Parafrankia > Parafrankia colletiae. The sequence goes on from NZ_MBLM01000131.1 coordinate 10,882, forward strand.
CAGCTCATCAAAGTAGTAGCGCAGGATGACACCGAAATTGCCGCATCCGGCCCCCCGCAGGGCCCAGAAGAGATCTCGTTCGTCATTCGAGGTGCTCGTCGCCGACACGTGGTGCAGCTCAGCGCTGTTCGACGACGCGTTCCAGGTCACGATGTCGACCGCGCTGAGGTGGTCGACGACCAGACCGTGCAATCGCGACAGGAGTCCGTATCCACCGCCGGCGATGTGCCCCCCGGCACCGACCGAGTAACAGCTTCCCCCGGGAAGCGTCCTGTTGAAACCGTTCAGCAGGACTCGGTAAACGGACCAGTTCTCACAACCTGCCTCGACGAAAAAAGCGGCCCGTCGTTCGTCCCAGCCGGCACGGTTCATCGAGGACATGTCGATGAGGGCCTTGGTCGCGTCGTTGTAGATGAAGTTCTCGTAGCAGTGGCGCCCGGACACGACCTTGACGTCGCGCCCGTAGCGGGAGATGGCCTCGCCGACGTGTGTGACCGCCTCGGCATCGTTCTTGGGGACATAAACTGCCTCGAGCTTCGAGGCGAACCAGCGCCGGTCGAAGCCTTGTCGGTCGCTGAGAACGACGGGACGTGAACCGATGCCCGCAGACGGGGTGGACATGTTCAGGACTCCATGGTCGAGAAAGGGCCGCGTGTGGTCGGGAAGCGGTGCCGTGGGGACTTCAATAGCCGCGCTGGAGAAAACTCGCCTGGGCCTGGCTGTCGTATTCGATCGCCCCGACCTCCCAGTAGTTCTGCCAGTAGTTGGGCGTCTGGTTGCGTTGGACCATGTGATAGGTCCATTGAGCGGTCAGCAGCCAGAGGACCAGATTCCCGGAAAGCCCGCTGATCGGACAGACCGGCTCGTCGAAGCCCGGGATGTCGAGGACGCCCGCACCGTCGTGGCTGTGTGTGTTGATGGCGACATCCACGTGGTCGCGGAGTGAGCCGACACCTCCGTTCCCATCGAAGGGGCCAAAGGCGACGACCATCGCGCCGATCTGCTTAGCGTACTGAGCGACCTGAATCTCGTCGCTGTTGTCGGGGCTGATCGCGCCAATGAGCACGATGTCGTTGGCCTTGAGCTGCGTCCTGTACAGGTCGTAGGGCTGCATGATCATGCTGCCGGCAGCCGTCTCGTAGGCCTCATTCACAAACATGTTCCGAGTGCCTTCGTAGGGCGTTCCGGCCTGTGGATGCCCATACACGAGAAGGCGCGGGTGATCTGTGGCCTCCGCGAAGAGCAGGATGCGGTCGGCCCAGGCACCCGCCACGCGATCGATCACCTCGAATTCGTGCTCGCGGATCCTTTCGAAGCTCCTCAGGGCATTGTCGAGGTATTCACGGGCCGCGCCAGCACCGTCATCGGATCCCTCGGTGCTGATCTGCTTGCACAAGGCGGCGGTGCAGGCCCAGTAGACCAGGAACTGCGAGAGACCGCTAGAAGATATGATCTTGAACTCGGGAATTGCTGGAGTCGAGATCACGCCGCAACTCCACGTGCAGCCACTGTCGAGCACACGGTCGCAGACCTGCTCGAGTGAGGTGCTCATCTTGACCGGCAGGAGAGCCCCGACAGGGGTCTTGTAGAAGCGGACATAACTGCAGGTGATGCCGACGGTGTACGCGCCTCGGGCACGCGCTTYGTCCGGACCGACATCGGGAACAGTCCCTTTGTCGGGATTGATGAGCGATGCACCGTTCGTGAGCAGGAAGTCGCCCGGCTTCATCTGGCTGTAGTCCGCCGAGATGTTCCGGTCGGCACGCTGTGGCAGCACCGAGGGCTGCCCGGGAATGCCGGGGCTCGCCGCGAACATGGCAAAGTGTCCCACCAGGACGTGCGAGAAGATCCGGCCGCCGGAGGCCTGGCACTCGTAGGCGACCTTCATCGCCTCACAGATTCCAGTGATCTGGGTGTCTCGAATGTGTCGACCGATACCCTCGATCTCCGCGTAAAAAAGCTCCATATAGGGCGGGCCGGCGAGAGGGGGTCCAACGCCAACAGGAGAGTCGTTCATGCGTGTTTCCTTTTTACTGCGTTGACGACGCTGGACGTTGAAGCTTGCTGCGCATTCGGCGCTAAATCAAGAGTCTCACGTCGCKCCGTGGGTGCAAGACGGGGCGGGGGCTACGACCGGGTCGGCCGCACTACCCCGACAAACTGCCGTATGGGGCACCCCGCCCGATCGGTGTTCCACCTGCCGGCAGGGTCTCGTCCATATCGCCATCCCGCCGAACATCAGGACCCTCGGACCCACACCGAGGCGGTGGCCCTCGACGAGAGCCCCGCGATGCTCCCCGCCACGGCGGGCCTGCCGGCGCTGCAGACCACAGGTGGGACGGCTCCGGGACCCGCTGCCCGCCGGGCCGTTCGACCTGGTCGTGTCCGCGTCCCACGGTCGCCTGGCAGCGCCGTGACCCGGTGGTCATCGCCGCCGGCAGCATCCCTCAGACGGGGACGGGATCCAGGTCGGCGCCGTCAAAGGGCGGATAGCTGTCGCTGCCTGTGCGCTCGGCCGCATCAATGTAGGTGACAAGAGCATCGCGGGACTGGGCGAGGCGGTCCAGCTGGTCGTTCAGGTGCGCCAGCCGGGCGCGCATCGCGGCCAGCAGTTCGGGACATCCGGGCAGTTCCGGGGCCTCGCCGACCGCGCAGGGCAGCAGGTACGCGATGTCCTCGGAGAACAGGCCGGCGCCARGCAGGTGCCGGATCTGCGTCACCCGCAGCACGGCGTGCTCGTCGTACTCGCGGTAACCGTTCGCGCGGCGGTCCGCCTTCAGCAGGCCCCGGGCCTCGTAGTAGCGCAGCTGATGGGCGTTGACGCCCGTCCGGCGACTCAGTTCCCCGATCCGCATCGAACATCTCCCTTGACCTTCACACCGGTCTCAACGTTGACGATGCTGCCATGAACGACACCACCGATACTCCTGCATCCGTCACCGTCACCGTCATCGGACTCGGGCTGATGGGCCGGGCGCTCGCCGGCGCGTTCCTGAAAGCAGGCCATCCCACAACCGTGTGGAACCGTACGACGTCCAGGGCCGACCAGCTGGTCGCCGACGGGGCGCGGCTCGCGCCGACGGTCGGCGACGCGCTCACGGCAGGTTCCGTCGTGGTCCTCTGCGTCACCGACTACCAGGTCGTGCACACGCTGCTCGGCGCGCACGACGTCGACCTGGACGCCGCGACGGTGGTCAACCTGACGTCGGGGAGCTCGGCCCAGGCCCGGGACACCGCCCGCTGGGTCGAGCGGCACGGCGCCCACTACCTGGACGGCGCGATCATGGCCATTCCGCCGGCGATCGGGACCGCCGAGGCGGTGATTCTGCTCAGCGGCCCGCAGGCGGAGTCCGAGGCCCACCGGTCAGCACTCGATGCGCTCGGCACCGTCGCCTACCTCGGCGCCGACCCGGGGCTTGCGTCCCTGTACGACGTGGCCGGCCTGGCCATGATGTGGAGCGTTCTGAACGCCTGGCTTCAGGGCACGGCCATGCTCCGCACCGCCGGCGTCGACGCCGCGACGTATGCGCCGTTCGCGCAGCAGATCGCCACCGTGGTGGCCACCTGGCTGCCGGGATACGCCGAGCAGATCGACAGCGGCGTCTTCCCCGCCACCGTGTCGGCGCTGGAGACCGACGCGCGGGCCATGACACACCTGATCGAGGAGAGCGAGGCGGTGGGCGTCAACACCGCGCTACCCACGCTGATCAAAACGATGGCCGACCGCTCGATCGCCGCCGGACACGGCGGGGAGCAGTACCCCGTGCTGATCGAGGAGTTCAGGAAACCCCGCAACGACTGACGGCGGCGGAAGGCGGAGCGACGGCAGACAGAAAACCCCTTTCCGCCACTTTCAACATATAGCACGCCGGGGGTCTTGCCGCAAGACCCCCGGCGCACCGCAGAATCGCAGGCCGGGCGCCGAAACCCGCGCCCACCGAGAATCCGCGCGCACACAGCGAAGGGGATCCATGCCTGATGTGATCATTGTCGGTGGCGGGCCGACCGGGCTGATGCTGGCCAGCGAACTGCGGCTGCACGGCGTGCACACCGTCATCCTGGAAAGGGAGACGGAGCCGAACGGGCACGCCCGGGCGCTGGGCCTGCATGTCCGCAGCATCGAGATCATGGACCAACGCGGCCTGCTCGACCGTTTCCTCGCACTCGGAGTGAAACACCCGCTCGGTGGTTTCTTCGCCGGCATCACGAAACATTTCACCGGGCACCTCGACACCGCACACCCGTACATCCTCGGCATTCCGCAGCATCGCACCGAACAGCTGCTCGCCGCCCGGGCCACCGAACTCGGCACCGAGATCCACCGCGGCCACACCCTGGTCGGCCTCGACCAGGACGACCAGCAGGTACACGCCCAGCTCGCGGACGGCACCCGGCTACACGCCCGGTACCTCGTCGGCGCCGACGGTGGACGCAGCACCGTCCGCACCGCCGCCGGTGTCGCCTTCCCCGGCGAACCCGCCGGCGTCGAATGGCTCCTCGGCGAGGTGCAGGTGACCGCCACCGCGGACACGCTCGCCGCCGCGGCCGCCGACCCCGCCGTCGCCACCGCCGGGCTGCGGTTCGGTCCCGCACCGCACACCGCCGGCGTGTACCGCTTCGTCGCCCGCACCGAGGGCGTCGCCGACGGGGGCCGTGCGGCGCCGCCGACACTGGAGGAGTTCCGGGCCCGGCTGCGGACCCTGGCCGGCACCGACTTCGGCGCGCACACCCCCCACTGGCTCACCCGGTTCGGGGACGCCACCCGCCAGGCCGAGCACTACCGCGCCGGCCGGGTCCTGCTCGCCGGCGACGCCGCGCACATCCACCCGCCGATGGGCGGGCAGGGCCTCAACCTCGGCATCCAGGACGCGTTCAACCTCGGCTGGAAACTCGCCGCCGACGTCGCCGGCTGGGCACCCGACGGGCTGCTCGACAGCTACCACACCGAACGCCACCCAGTCGCCGCCGACGTCCTGGACAACACCCGCGCCCAAAGCCTGCTGCTGTCCCCCGAACCGGGCCCGCAGTCCGTGCGCCGGCTGCTGTCGCAGCTGATGGACATCGAGGAGGTGAACCGGTACCTGATCGAGAAGATCACCGCGTTCGGAGTCCGCTACGACTACGACGGCATCGGGGACGGCGCGGCGCAGGGCCTGTGCGGCCGGCGGATCCGCGACCTCACGCTGAAGGACCACGGCCGGCTCTACCCACTGATGCACGGGGCCCGCGGACTGCTGCTCGACCAGACCGGCGGGCTGACGACGGCCGGCTGGTCCGACCGCGTCGACCATGTCGTCGACCTCAGCGACGAGCTGGACGCCCCCGCCGTCCTGCTGCGTCCCGACGGCCACGTGGCGTGGACCGGTGACGATCAGCAGGACCTGACCGGCCACCTGCGCCGCTGGTTCGGCGCGCCCACCTGACATCCCACCGGCCCGCCGCGAGCCGCCGCGACGGCGGCCGGGTACGGGGTGCGCCTCAGGGGGACCGGTCGGCGAGGAAGGCACAGGCCTGCGGGGGGTTCGCGCACAGCAGGGCCCACGCGGCCAGCGTCGCCGCGTCGCGGATGACACCACCGGCGAGCATGCCCGCCCAGGCCCGGTGGCTGAACCGCCGGGCGACGAGGTCCTGCTCCTCGGTGGACGGCGCCGGCGCACCCGCACTCAGATCAGTGGCCACGAACACCTGACATCCCTGGTTCGCGTAGCCGTACGCGGTGAACAGCCGGCCCAGCGGGTGGAGGAGACCGGCCCGAAGCCCGGTCTCCTCCACCAGTTCCGCCCGGGCGAGCGCGGCGGGGTCGACGTCAGGATCGTCCTCCCAGGAGCCCTGCGGGAACTCCCAGTACCGGCCCCCGACCGGATACCGGTACTGCTCCACCAGCCAGACGCCCTCGACATCCACCGGTATCACCAGGGCGAAATCGGGCTTCTCCACCACACCGAAGACGCCCTCGGACCCGTCGGGCCGCACGATCACGTCCTCGCGCACCGTCATCCACCGATTGGTGTACGCGACCCGGCTGGAACGGGTGGTGATCGGAAGGCCRCCGGCCATGGAACCTCGCCTCGTCTCGGTGCCGTCAACGTCTCGGTGCCGTCAACGCGGTGTCAGCACCGACATCCTCACGATCGTGCCCTTCGCGGCGGGCGACGGGTCAGGCCGCGGCGCGTTCGTCCACTGCCCGGTGGATGATGCGGGCCGCGTCGTCGGGGTCGGGGTTACCGATCGACGTGGCGAACATCAGCTGTGTCCGGGGACGGGCCGTCCCTGGCTGTCACCGCCGGGGCGGGCATGGTGGAGACGTGGACAGAACCGAACTGGGCGACTTCCTGCGCCACTGCCGCGGCCGCCTCACCCCCGCGGACGTGGGACTGTCACCCGGCACACGCCGACGCACCCCGGGACTGCGCCGCGAGGAGGTGGCGCAGCTGGCCGCCATGTCCACCGACCACTACACCCGGCTGGAGCAGGCCCGCGGTTCCCGCCCGTCCCGGCAGATGCTCGCCGCCGTCGCCCGCGCACTGCGCCTGACCGGCGACGAACGGGACCACCTGTTCTACCTGGCCGGTGAGGAACCCCCCCGCAGCCGGTCGACCACCGCGCACATCCGCCCCGGCCTGCTGCTCATCCTCGACCGGCTGACGGACACCCCCGCCCAGGTGATGAGCGACGCCGGCGACATCCTCGCGCAGAACCTGCTGGCCAGGGCCCTGCACGGCGACGCGTCCACCCACCCTGAAGCGGACCGCAACATCGCCTGGCGCTACTTCACCGACCCCACCGCCCGCGACCTGTTCCCCGCCGAGGACCGCGACCAGGCCGCCCGCGCCGTCGTGGCGGATCTGCGCGCCACCGCCGCCCGCCGCCCGGACGACACCCGGCTCGCCGAGCTGGTACGCCGCCTCCGCGCCCGCAGCGCGGAGTTCGCCGGCCTGTGGGACACCCACCACGTCGCCGTACGCCACGCCGCCGTCAAACGTTTCACGCATCCGGTCGTCGGCCTGCTGGAACTGGACTGCGAGGTGCTGCTCAGCCCGGAACACGACCAGCGCCTCGTCGTCTACACCGCCCGTCCGGGCAGCACCTCCCACGAACGGCTGGAGCTGCTGCGGGTCGTCGGCCTGCAGGACCTGACCCGGGGTGGACCCCGTGGCTGACCCGCCCGGGCCAGGGCACGTCCCGCGGGGGCCGGTGCCGCAGCTGCCGTCACCGGTGGTCGAGGTGGACGACGACCGGCTGGCCGCCCGCGGAGTACGACTGCTCCTCAAACGGGACGATCTGATCCACGCCGACGTCCCAGGGAACAAGTGGCGCAAACTCGCGCTCAACCTGACCGCGGCCGTCGAACAGGGCCATGACACGCTGCTCACGTTCGGCGGGGCGTACTCGAACCATGTGGCCGCGACCGCCGCCGCGGGCTGGCATCACGGGCTGGCGACGATCGGGGTGATCCGCGGGGAGGAACACCGCCCCCTCAACCCCGTCCTCGCCGACGCGGCGGCACGCGGCATGCGGCTGACCTACCTGGACCGCACCCGCTACCGGGCCCGGGACGACCCGGCGCTGCACGCCGAGCTGCACGACCGGTTCGGCCGGTTCTACCTGCTACCCGAAGGCGGCAGCAACACGCTGGCGGTCCGCGGCTGCGCCCAGCTGGCCGCCGAGCTCCTCACCCAGGTCCCGACAGCGGACGTGGTGTGCGTACCGGTCGGGACCGGCGGCACCCTGGCCGGCCTCGCCGCGGGCCTCGCGGGCCTCGGGGACCCCGCCGCCGGGCACACCACCGGCCCGGGCGCCAGCCCGGATGACAGGCGGCGGGCGGTGGGGGTCGCGGTGCTGCGCGGCGGGTTCCTGCCCGGGCAGGTCGCCGCCCTGCAGCAGGCCACGTTCACCGCGGTGACGGCGAACTGGACGGTGCTCGACGGCTTCCACAGCGGCGGCTACGCCCGCCGCGACCGGACCCTCGACCTGTTCATCGCCGACTTCGCGGCCCGGCACGGCCTGACACTGGACTGGGTGTACGGCGCGAAGATGATGCGCGCCCTCTACGCCACGGCCGGTGACCAGCAGATCCCGGCCGGGTCGACGGTGGTCGCGGTCATCACCGGCCGCTGCGACGACACGGGACGGCGGTAGAGAGAGGGCGGTGGACGTCGCCCCGGTCTCCGGCACGACACCACTACGGTGCGCCCGGCCCACCCCCCGCCAGCCCGGCACCGGCGGCCGGCCCGGACGCCACAGGCACCACGGGGGATCCGGGGGATCCGGGGGACGGGCGGGTGGCGGCGTAGAGCCGGCGGACAACGTCCTCGATGTCGGGTTCCTCCACGGTGAAGTCGACGACGTCGGCGATACCGGTGACCGCGGCCAGGACCCGCGCGGCGGTCGTCGTCACCGCGTCGAACGCCAGCCGCTGCCGCAGACCGTGCGCCTCGCTGCCCAGATGACGGRCAGCGGGGATCGCGGTCAGGTCCACGGTCGGGGCGGCGAGGTCGACGACGAGCACCCGGTCGGCACCCGCGGACCCGGCCAGGCCCGGCAGGTCACCGTCGTAGGCGAGGCGACCCTGGTCGATGACCAGCACCCGGTCACAGAGCCGTTCGATGTCCCCCATGTCATGGGTGGTCAGCAGCAGGGTCGTGCCATGCGCGGCCCGTTCGGCGATCAGGAACTCGCGCAGCCGCTGCTTGGACAGGACGTCCAGGCCGATCGTCGGCTCGTCGAGGATGATCAGCCGGGGGCGGTGCAGCAGCGCGGCGGCGATCTCGGCGCGCATCCGCTGCCCCAACGACAGCTGCCGCACCGGCGTCGCGAGGAACTCACCCATCTCCAGCTGCTCGACCAGCTCACCGGTGCGGGCCCGGCCAGCGGCCGCGGGCAGCGCGTGGATCGCCGCGAGAATCCGAAAGGAGTCACGGACCGGCAGGTCCCACCACAGCTGGGACCGCTGGCCGAACACCACCCCGATCTGCCGCGCCAGGCGCCGCCGGTCCTTCACCGGCCGCAACCCGCAGGTGTGCACGGTGCCACCGGTCGGCACCAGGATCCCGGCGAGCATCTTGATCGTGGTGGACTTCCCGGCGCCGTTCGCACCGATGTAGCCGACCGCCTCACCGGCCCCGATCCRCACGGTGAGACCGTCGACGGCGGTCAGCCGCCGCCGCCGCATCCCGTCACGCACGCTGAACTGCCGGGTCAACCCGACCATGTCGATGATCGCCGGCGGGTCAGCGCCGCCAGCTCCATCCGCGCCGCCCGGCGCAGGTTCGAGGCCCCCGGCGCCTGCACAGGTGCTTCCCATGCTTCCCACGGGTCAGCCACCGCCTCCCTGATAGTGCCGCACACCCCACCGCCAGCACAGCAGCGCCATCGCCCACGTCCACCCGGCGGCAAGCGGGCCGCACCAGCCCAACCAGCTCGGCAGCCACCCCGGCCCGGGCAGGTCAAGCAGCGCCAGCGTCGGCAGATAGCCGGTGAACGCCATCGGGAAGAAGAACCCGAACAGCACGACCAGCGGCCGTGACCACACCGACGCCGGCTGCGTCGCGGCATACCGGCCGCCGTACACGAACGCGTTCGTCATCTCCCGGCCGTCGACGAGGAAGAACTGCAGCCCCCCGGCCCAGACGAACATCGCCGCGAACATCGCGCACCCGCTGAGCAGCGCCGTCACCAGCAGCAGCACCGAACCCGGCCCCCACGGCACGTCGCAGACGACCAGGCCGGCACTCAGCGCGGCGACACCGACCGCCGCCCGGGCCAGCCTGCGCAGGCTCAGCTCACTGGTGACCAGCTGCGCCAACAGCGGCTGCGGCCGCAGGTAGAACACGTCGAACGTGCCGGCCCGCAGATAGGTCGGCAGCCGGTCGCAGTGCCCGAACACCAGATCGGCGAGGGAGAACGCCAGGTCCGCCAGGCCGAACACCAGCAGCATCTGCCGGAACTCCAACCCGCCCAGACCCGACGTGGCGTGGAAGATCACCCACACCTCGGCGAGTTCGACCACGGCGGACAGCAGCGAGCTGAGCAGATCCAGGGCGAAGTTCGTCCGGTAGGACGTCTGGGAGCGGGCCCGCGACGCCAACACCGCCCGGTACGGCCGCAGCCGCTCCYGCACGGTCAACGGCCCCCGGCCACCCCGGTCCACACCCCCGGCACCCCGCACACCCGCGACGGCGACGGTCGCCGTGGTGGCCGCGGTCGCCGGTTCAACCACCCTGGATCTCCAGGCGGTGCCGGCCGGCCCGGGTCAGCAGCGCACCGAGCCCCCCGACCCCGACCAGCCAGCCAACCTGCACCCCGACCAGCCCGACCGCACCAGCGGCGTCCACCTGCCCGGCGAGCATGTCCACCGGGTACATCAGCATCGACGGGAACGGGGTGGCGTGCGCCAGCAGCTCCAACCAGCCCGGGAACAGCCCGATCGGCACGAACAACCCGGCGAGGAACCCGGAGACCACCATGTAGACCAGCTGCACCCCGCGGGTCTCCACCAGCCAGAACCCCACCGCCGCCACCAGATACACCGTCGCCGCCGAGATCACGACCGCCAGCAGCAGCCCCACCACCGCCAGCACCCACACCGCCACCGACCCCGGCCAGGTCATGTCGACGACGACCATGCCGATCAGCAGCTGCGGGATCCCCCGCGGCACGAACGCGAACAGAGCCTGCCCCACCTCGGTGGTGATCGTCGCGGCCTGCACGTCCAACGGACGCAGGAAGTCGACGGTGACCTGCCCATCCTTGATCCGCTCCGCGATGTCACTGCCGCCCCAGAAGTTCACCGAGCCGAGCATCGCCTGCGACAGCCAGATGTAGGTGCCCATCTGCCCCCGGTCGTACCCGCCGACCTCACCGCCGGCCGCGCGCACCGCCGCGAACAGCACCGCCACCTTCAACAACCCGAACGTCACGTTCGCGACCAGCCCACTGAGCGCCGCGAGCCGGTACGTCGCCTGCCGGCGGAACCCCGCGGCCAGCAGCAGCCCGTACACCCGAACCGTCGCACCCATAAGAACATCAACAATACGGGTGCCCGGCTTCTCCCCGTCCGGACATCGCCGACAGGCGAGGGTGAGGAGGAACGTCAGCCGTTCGCGCCGGGACCGGCAAGGGCGAGGGCACGGGTGACCAGATGTCGCATGAGCGCCGGGTCACCGCCGCGGTACCGGTCCAGGAACGCGGCCGCGGGCAGCTCCACCCGCCCCGCCGACTCGTATCCACCCTCCCACGGGGCGAGCCGGACAACCCGACCGACGTAGATCACCATGTAGGTGAGATCRTCACCGCCGAAGTAGTCGGATTCGATCACCTCGACCAGGGTCAGCGGCCCGAGACGCGCCCGGACCTCCTCCCACACCTCCCGGCGCGCCGTCTGCTCCGCGGTCCGCTCGCCGCGCTGCACATGGCCTCCCGGGATGTCCAGCCCGCGGGGCAGGTCGGCGAGGAGCAGCAGCCCCGCCGCGGTCACCGTGACCACCGACGCGCTGGTCACGGCCGCGAACGGCGGCTCGACACCCGCCCCCCGGCAGCGCAGCGTGACCGCCCCGGCCCGGCCACGCGATGTCGACCGGCGATCACCACCCGGGCCCGCCACTCCCGTTCCCGTTCCCGGTCCCGTGCCCGGGGCGGCGGCCAGCGCCGGATCGGTCCCGGGTCGCGGGGCGTCGGACGGCTCACTCATGCCGGCGAGCGTAGCCACCGCACCCCCGCCCGCGACATCCCTGCCCCCGAACCCCACCGTCGGCGACGTCCCCCACAAAGGCACGTGGGGGACGTCGCCGACAGCACAGGAAAGGACCCAGGCCGGCACTCCAGAACCACACCAAAAGGGCCCCCGTACCCTCGCGCGGGGAGATAAAACAATGTACCGGCGGACGATGCGGAAACCCGCGGACTGCGTTAAGTCGGAAATCCGTCGCCGATCGCTTCCCGGCGAGCGGCCACGGTCCTGCTCATGCTGCCACCGGATTCCCGGTCACCGGCGTGGAACCGCCCGATCGGTCGGCACCAGCACCTGCCCGGTGACGAACTCACTCCACAGGCCGAACCGGTGAACACCACGCGGGTCGGTGCTTTCCACATAGCTCACCGGCCGCTCACCAGCCGACGTCACCGCCCCGAACGTGATCACGAACCGGGTCGTGCCGGGACGGTCCTGCGGCGGGGTGCTCGTCGGCGGCAGCAGCTCGTCGAGCGCCCACCGGTACCGCCCCTGGTACGGCGCCGACACCGGCTCCAGGGTCTGCTCCAGCACCACCCCGGTGGACGGGAACGCCAGCACCACCCCCGCCCGCCCGGCGACCCGGCTGTTCACCGCAACCGCCGACACCTGACTGCCATCCGGGTAGCTGGCCTGCGCGGACCCGACCCGCGACCCCGCCGGGCAGGCCTCGACACCGTGGGTGTCCACCATCTCCCGGCTGCACGTCGGGAACGCCGACGGGTTGAACCGCAGCTTCTCGTCGAACAGGAACACGAACCGGCGGGCAGCCGCGGGTACCGGCGCACCGTCCGCGGTCCGACTGGTCCGGTCGAAGGTCACCTCCACCCCGGACGGGCTCCCCGCCCGCGCCACCGACACCTGCAGGTCGTCCACGTTCTCCGGACCGGTCACCGTCGCCTCCGCGGGCCGCTGCGGACCAGCGGGAGCCGGATCCGGCGCACCCCGCCGGCCCTCGCCCTCCGACCCGGCGACCGCACCCGGCGCGGCCGCGACAAGCAGCGACGCCGCACCCGCCACAGCACCGGCGAGCATTCCCGGCCGCGCCACACCACGCCGGCGCGACGGCCTGGCCCTCGCCGGCGGTGACACATCTCTGGACGTCCGTACCGCGGAAAGAAACGTCATGCCCTACGTAACGGCCTTCGTCCTCCCCCGGGTTCCACCGCATTCCGCCATCATTCCGTACCCCGCCCACCAGAATCGCCCACAGAACATCTCCAGCACCCCCGACCACCAGTGCACACACGGCGTTCCGACCCGCCCGYGCAACCGGACATCACCAGAAGACACCTACGCCTGTCCCCGCCATTCCGCCCGCGACCCGTCGCAGACGCCACCTCAGCCGCCGTCGGAGTCGGCGGAGTCTGCGGCGGACAGCCGGGCGTCGTGCACCAGCAACGCGATCTGCACCCGGTTGTTCAGACCCAGCCGGGACAGGATCCGCGACACATGCGTCTTCACCGTCGGCAACGCCATGTGCAGCGCCCGGGCGATCTGCGCGTTCGACGCACCGCCACCCACCGCCAGCGCCACCTCCCGCTCCCGCTCCCCGAGCAACGCCAACCGAGCCCGGGCACCCACCACCGTGTCCTCACCCGCCGCGGAACCAGCGACCTGCGCGATGAGCCGGCGAGTCACCGCCGGGGACAGCACCGGATCCCCCGCGGCAACCGTGCGGATCGCCGCCACAATGTCCCCCGGCGCGGTGTCCTTGAGCAGGAACCCGGCAGCGCCCGCCCGCAACGCCCCCAGCACATGGGCATCGGTGTGAAACGTCGTCAGCACCAGCACCTCCGGCGCACCCGGCCGGGCCCGCACCTGCGCGGTCGCGGCCAACCCGTCAACACCCGGCATCCGGATGTCCATCAGGACCACCGCCGGCCGGTACGCCTCCACCAACCCCGCGACCTGCGCACCGTCCGCCGCTTCAGCCACCACCCGAATGTCGTCCGCGCCGCCGAGCATCAACACCAGCCCGGCCCGGACCAGCGGATCGTCGTCCACCAGCAGCACGTCAATCACCCGCCACCCCCATCCCGTCCCGGCACCGTCTCCGGCCCGGCGCAGACGGTGTCATCAGCGCCATCAGCAGCGCCGTCGGCGCCGCCCTCAGCCGGCCACGGCAGCCACGCACGGACCACGAACCCGGTGCCGGTCGGCCCCGCCTCACACACACCACCGACCAGCCGCGCCCGCTCCGCCAGCCCGGCAAGCCCCCGCCCCCCACCCCCACCCGGCACCACGACCGCGGCACCCGGCAGAACGACACCCGCACCGGGCCGGGACACCACCGCGGGAGCGGTGGTGGTGACGATCACGGTCAGGCCCTGCCCCGGCGCACCCGCCACCCGCACATCCACCGCGGCACCGGCCGCGTGCAGCCGAGCGTTCGTCAACGCCTCCTGCACGATCCGAAACGCCGCCCGGCCCACCGTCGCCGGCGGCACCGCCCCCGCCGGCGGCATCCGCAACCCCACCTGCCCGCCGGCCACCCGCGCCTCCGCCACCAGYCGCCCCAGATCCGCAAGTTCCGGCTGCGGCGCACCCGACGCCAGCGACTCTCCGCCGCGCAGCACCCCGATCACCTCCCGCAGATCCCGCAACGCCAGATGGGCGTTCTCCCGGATCACCCCCGCCGCCGCCACCACCTGCTCCCGCGACGCCCCCGTGTTGAACTCCAACGCCCCCGCATGCACCGCCAGCAGCGACAGCCGATGCCCCAGCACGTCATGCATCTCCCGTGCGATCTCCTCACGCACCTGCGCACGGGCCTGGTCGCCGCGCAGCGCCGCATCCGCCTCCGCCAGCTCCGCCCGCTCCCGCAGCGACGCGATCAACTGCCCGCGGGACTGCCGGAACAGCCCCCAGCCCACCGCCCCGGCCACCAGCGTGAAGTACGTCAACGCCCGCCCGACCCGGTCCTCCTCCAGACCGCCGACCCGCCACAGGAACAGCGGCAGCGGCGCGAACGCCAGCGCCGCCACCCACGCCGTCACCCGCCGCGGGCACCGGGCCGCGACCGTGAACACCGCCACCACCACCGGACCGGCCAGAAGCGGCGTCTGCGTATCCGCGACCAGCAGCACCACCGCCAACGGCACCGGCCACCGCCGCCGCCCCAGCAACGCCACACAGCCGACCACCGCCGCCACCGCGTCAACAGCCCGCCACAGCGACCCCCGTTCCTCCAGGACCGGAACGGAATCGGCGACGAAGACGGCGAAACCCGCCGCGCACAGCATCAGCGCCACATCAGCGGCCCGCGCACGGCGGGCGGCCTGCACAGCGCGCATGCCCCGGCAATCTACGCGGCCCCCCACATCCTCACGCCCCGCCCGCCGCGATCAGATACCAAAGGACGACACCCACCCCGCCACCACCGACTTTGGTCACCGCCCCACCTCCCTGCGCCCGATACCGCCGGGCGCGCCCGCTCCCTACCGTCACCACCATGACCCCCACCCCGCCCCCACCCGCCACCCCCGCCGCCTCCGGCCCCGCCCGCGGCCCGGTCGCGGGCACAGGCCGCGCCATCGGCGGGATCCTCGCCATCGGCGGCATCGCCGGTGTCCTGCGCGAACTGGTCGGCATGCCGCCGCTGCTGGGATTCCTGCGCTGGTTCACCGCCGACGGCTACGAAATCCTCTGCTACGCCCTCATGGTCCTGGCCGGGACAGCCCTGTGCCTCGCAGCGGACAGAGGCACCCGCCGCACCCGCACCCGCACCCGCACCTGATCGCCGCCCCGCCACCCGCCGTGAACACCACCACCCCACCGCCACCCGCATCGACCGCCCCGCCAGCCGACGCGCCGGCCCGCACCCCACCGGCCGGACGGGCACGCCTCGCCGCCACCGCCGGGCTGCTCGTCCTCGCCCCGATCTGCGGCGAACACCTCATCGGCTACGACTCCAGCATCGGACGTCCCCTCGACCTTCTCGCCAGCCTGCTGTTCTTCATCCCGCTCTACGGCACCGTCGCCGTCCTCATCCGCGAAGCGGTCCGCCGCCGCGGCGGCGGACCCCTCGCCCTCGTCGCCCTCGCCGCCGCGTTCGGACTCGCCCAGGCCGGACTGATCGACCAGAGCCTGTTCGACCCGCACGTCACCGGAGACCCCGCGTACGACGACGACCGCACCCACACCCTCATCCCCGGCACCGGGCTGGCCGCCCATCCACTGCTGAACTACGTCGCCGGCCACGTGATCTGGACCTTCACCGCACCGATCGTCGTCATCGAATCCCTCGCTCCCCGCATCGCCGACCGGCCCTGGGTGCACCGCCGCGGCCTGCTCACCCTGGGCGCGTTCTACCTCGCYGCCGCCGCACTGATCCACTCGGACACCGGTGACGTCGACGTCTCCCCGGCGCAGCTCGCCGCCACCGCGACCGCCGTCCTGCTCCTGGCCGCCGCCGCCCTCATCCGCCCGAAACGCCGCACCCCCCGCACCCGTCCACCGGCACTCTCTCCGCCGGCACTCCCACCGCCGACGCCACCCTCGGAGGCGGAGCTGGTCAGAGCCCGGTGGCGCCGCACCTGGGGCCCACGGCTGCTCGCCGCCGCCGCCCTGACCACCTTCACCACCCACCAGCTGCTCCCACCCACCTGGGCCGGCACCCTCGCCGACCTGGCGATCCTCACCACCGTCGTCGCCCTCCTGCACCGCGCCACCCGCCAGCACCACCGCCACCACCGCACCAGCAGCCAGGGACGCCGCCGCGCCCTCACCGTCGCCGGCGCCGCCCTCACCGTCAACGCCGCCCTGTCCTTCGTCGTCGACCCGATCGGCACCGTCTCCTACCCGGCCAAATACGCCGCCAACGCCACCCTCACCGTGACCGTGCTGCTCCTGCTCGCCGCTGCCCACCACCAGCTCACCCGCGCCGACCCCGCCGACCCACCACCCGGTGCGCCCCGTGAGCAGTGAGCAACGATGACCAGCAGGTCCCGGCCGAGGCGGGCCGGCCGCCGAGCCCCGGATCCGGGCCGGCCTTGCCGGCCTTGACCGTGACACGGTGGCAGGCCCTACACCAGAAGGCGTCATGTTCAGCATCGGAGACTTCGCCAGGCACGGGCTCGTGTCGGTCCGCATGCTGCGTCACTACGACGCGATCGGACTACTGCGGCCCGCCCACGTCGACCCGGCCAGCGGCTACCGCTTCTACCAGGCCGGCCAGCTCGCCAGACTCAACCGCATCATCGCCCTGAAAGAGCTCGGCTTCACCCTCCAGCACGTGCAGGCGATCCTCGACGAGCAGGTGAGCGTCGAGGAACTGCACGGCATGCTGAGGCTGCGTCGAGCRGAACTCGAGGCGACGATCGCGGCGGACACCGCCCGGCTGGCCCGGGTGCAGGCGAGGCTCCGTGTGATCGAGAACGAGGGACGCATGCCCACCGACGACGTTCTGGTCAAGCGCATCACCCAGGTCCGGGTCGCGGAACTGGTGGCCACAGCCGTCAGCTACGCACCCGAGGACATCGGACCCGTCCTCCAGCCACTCTTCCCCGACCTCGTCAGCCGGCTGGCACGCGCCGGCCTGACACCGACGGGACCCGCCATCGCCTACTACGCGGATTCTCCGCAGGGCGACGACACGATCATTGTCCATGCGGCCCTGCCAGTCGCCGCCGAGCCCGACGCCAGCCACGACTTCGCGATCACGGACCTCCCGGAGATCCCCTCCGCGGCCACCATCGTGCACCGCGGGTCCATGAACGAGGTCGTCTCCACCGGCCAGACACTGGCCGCCTGGATCGACACCAGCGACTACCGGGCCGTCGGATACCCCCGCGAGCTCTACCTCGAATGCCCCCCGGGGGCTCCTGGACGCTGGGTCACCGAACTACAGGCGCCAATCACACAAGCCTG
This sequence comes from Parafrankia colletiae, assembly GCF_001854655.1. Taxonomy (GTDB): domain Bacteria; phylum Actinomycetota; class Actinomycetes; order Frankiales; family Frankiaceae; genus Parafrankia; species Parafrankia colletiae. The sequence goes on from NZ_MBLM01000131.1 coordinate 28,481, forward strand.
AACCGGTGATCATTTCGGTTCGTTCCTGCCTGTGGGGTGTGCGGTCAACCCGTGCCAGGCGCGGCGGCGGTGCGATGCCAGCGGGCGTCGAGGGAGTAGGCGCCGGCACCGACGATGAGCAGGAAGAGGCAGCCGCACAGCTGGGCGAGGTCAGTGCGGGATTCGTGGAGGAACTCCCACCAGCCGGATGCGTCAGTGAAGAGCGGGGCGTCACCCCACAGGATGGGCAGCTTCGTGATGAGCAGCGCACCCACCATGTTCACGATCATCGGCAGGGTGGCGAGTCGGGTCAGCAACCCGGCCAGGATCAGCCCGCCGCAGGCGATCTCGAAGGCCCCGTCCAGGGGCGCGACGAAGCCCGGGGCGGGGATGCCAGCCCTGCCGAACCGGCCGGTGCCGAGCTCGTCAGGGTAGAGGAACTTCTGAATGCCCTCAGAGAGAAAGACCACGCCGACGTAGAGGCGGATGAGGACCACCGCCGCCGGCGCGGTGGTCGCGGTGGTCGCGGTCAACCGGGCCGGCCAGGAGCCGAGCTGTGTCATACGAGGTGCCCCTCCGCCATCGAGACGTATCGAATACCGACACCGTCCCGCGAGTCAGAGAGACACCGGTGGTGATGCGCCCGGCCCGCGGCCGTGTCGTCCAGGGGTTACGGGGCCACCGTGCGGCGTATCCCATAGGCGGCAGCGCCCACGGCCAGCACCACCACCCCGACGATCACGGAGGTCGCCGGCAGAGCGAAGGCCAGCGTGAGGCAGCCGGCCAGCCCGAGAACAGGGATCAGGCGGTGCGGCCGGCCCTCGCCGGGGGTCAGGGTCCACACGGAGGCGTTGGCGATGGCGTAGTAGACCAGCACACCGAAGGAGGAGAACCCGATCGCCCCGCGCACGTCCACCGTCGCCGCGAGGACCGCGACGACAGCACCGACAGCGAGCTCCGCCCGGTGCGGCACCATGAACCTGGGGTGGACCGCCGCCAGGGCGTGAGGCAGACGCCGATCCCGGGCCATCGCCAGCGTGGTGCGGGAGACGCCGAGGATGAGCGCCAACAGCGAACCGAGCGCAGCCACCGCCGCGCCGACCCGCACCACCGGCGCGAGCCAGCCCACGCCCGCGGCGCGGACAGCATCGGCCAGCGGTGCGGTGGCGTCGGCCAGCCGCCCCGGCCCCAGCACCGCAAGAACAGCGACGGCGACAGCCGCGTAGACAACCAGGGTGATGCCGAGCGCGAGCGGGATCGCCCGGGGAATGGTCCGACCCGGATCGCGGACCTCCTCACCGAGCGTGGCGATGCGCGCGTAGCCGGCGAAGGCGAAGAACAACAGACCCGCCGCCTGAAGCACCCCACCGAAGGAAACATCCCCGCCGACGGTCAGCCGGGAGGCTTCCGCCTCACCGGAGGCGAGGGCGGCGAGAACCACCGCGGCGAGGACCACCAGAACCACAGCCACGATCACGCGGGTGAGCCAGGCGGACTTCTGCACCCCCGCGTAGTTCACAGCCGTCAGCACCACCACGGCCGCCACCGCGACCGCATGCTCCTGACCAGGYCACACGTACGACCCGACCGTCAGAGCCATCGCCGCACACGACGCGGTCTTCCCGACCACGAACGCCCACCCGGCCAGCCAGCCCCAGAACGGCCCCAGCCGCTCCCTCCCGTACACATACGTACCGCCGGACGCCGGATAACGCGCCGCCAGCCGCGCCGACGACGTCGCATTGCAGTACGCCACCACCCCCGCCACCGCCAACGCCACCAGCAGACCCGCACCCGCCGCCCGCGCCGCCGGCGCCAACGCCACGAAGATCCCCGCACCCAGCATCGCGCCCAGACCCACCAGCACCGCATCACCCACACCCAGCCGGCGCCGCAGCTCACCCGGCACACCACCCGCCGCCACATCAGCACCCACACCGATCACCCCTCCCACCGCAGACCGACCCCGGACGGCCCCCGGCCACCCCCGGCCCACCGCGACGTACCGCCACCCTGACCCCACCAGACCCATCAATGCAGGTGGGAGTCGGCGAACACACGGCGAACACCCGCAGCACCCGCCCACCGGTGCGCCCGTGGCGGAGCCGGGCTTTCGAACGGGTGCGGGCCGGCTACTCCGGCGGAGCCACCGTCGTCAGGCAGAACGGATGACCCGCAGGGTCGAACAGCACCCGCCACCGCACCGGATCCGGCTGCGCCGCGGCCACCGTCGCCCCCAGCCCGACCGCCTCCGCCACCGCACCCTCCAGATCATCCACCGCCACATCCAGAGGCCGCCCCACACCGACAACGCCACACAGGACAAACCCAACCCGCCCGCGGATGAGCCGCCCTGCGTCCGGGCGCCCGTCAGGACGCCCGGCGACGCGCGTGCAGCACAGCGTCCCGCACCACGATCTCCCCACCACCAGACCCCATGACCGCCCGCGGACGGGACTGCGCCACCAGCACCTCCCACACCGCCGGATCCAACAGCCCGGCCAGCTCCCGCGCCTCACACAACATCCCGGCCTCCGGCCGCGGAATCCCCAACCCCAGATCAGCCGGATCGTGCCCCACCACCAGCAGCGACCCGCCCGGCGCCACCACCCCGCACAACCGCGCCAGCATCGCCGGGCGCCGATCCGCCGGCACGTGCAGGAACTGCGCCGACACCAGATCGAACCGAGTCTCGAACCGCGACACCCGCCCCGCCGCACGGCCACCGGCGCCGGCACCGGCACCGGCACCGGGATTCGACGCCGGGGCGGGGCTGGGCTCGGGCGGGGCGTTCAGACCCGCCCAGGTCATCGCATCCGCACGCATCCACATCACCCGCGCAGCGACCACACGACCCAGGTCCACCGCCTGCGCCTTGCCCCGCCGCAACGCCGACGCCGAGAAATCCACCGCCAGCACCTGCCAGCCGCGCTCCGCCAACCACAGCGCGTCCGCCCCCTCACCGCACCCCACGTCCAACGCCCGCCCCGGCGCCAACGCACCCGCCTCCACCACCAGCTGACTACTCGGACGCCCGCTCCCCACCCCCTCCCGCGACGCGTACCACCGCTCCCACGCCACCTCGTCCATCTCGGCCGTCTCACTCGTCGCGCCGGTCAGCGCACCATCCACCATGACACCCAGGATCCCCGGCACCCCGCCACCACCCACCGCCACCCCACCCCGAACACCCAGGCCCACGTCACCCCCTCCCCTCCCGCCGGAACAGACACGAACCGGCCGCAGGATGACGAACCCGCCTGCGCACCACGCGCGGCGCGCACGATCACCCACCCACCCCATCCGGTAGAACGAGAGCATGAGCTCGGTCGACGGCACCGCCACCACCCTGGAACAGGACACCCCACCCGGCCCCACCGGCCCGGAGGCGACCGGCGACCCGACCACACCCACCACACCAACACACACACAGACACAGACGCCGGCTCAGGCACCGGCGACGTCGGCGGAAACAGCCACCAGGTGCGCCTACCCCGACTGCGAACGCCCCACCGCCACCACCGACCGGCCCGGCCGACCCCCCGCCTACTGCGACGACCCCACCCACAACCGGCTCGCCGCCTACCGCCGCCGCCGCGACCTCGCCCGCCGCGACACCACCCCCGCCACCAGCCCCGACCCGACCAGCGGACGTCCCGCCACCCACCGGCCCCACGCCACCGGCCGACTACGCGCCGACGAACTCGCCGGCCAGATCCGCACCCTCACCACCGACCTCACCCGCTCCCTCGACGCCTTCGCCCGCGAAATGGCCAGCCTCGGCGACGTCGCCCGCGCCGAAGCCCAGGTCGAAGCCGCCGAAGCCGACGCCGCCGAACGCGTCGCCGAAGCCGTCGCCCGCGCCGTCCGCGCCGAACAGGCCGCCCGCGCCGAACACACCAGCCGCACCGAAGCCGAAGCTGTCGCCGCCGAAGCCGTCGCCGCCCTCGACGACGCCGAACAGCGCCTCACCACCAGCCAGACCGCACACGCCCAGGCCGTCGCCGACGCCGACGCCGCCCGCACCCAGGCCGCCGCGGACGTCGCCGCCGCCCACGCCGACGCCGAAACCCGCATCCAGGACATCCGCGACCGAGCCGCCGCCGACCTCGACCGCACCCGCGCCGACGCCGACGCCGAAACCACCCGCATCCGCGCCACCGCCGACCGCGAACGCGCCGCCCTGACCGCCGACCGTGACCGGCTCGCCGCCGCCCTCCAGGCCGCCGAACAGGCCGCCGAACGTGACGCGGCGGCCATCGCCGAACTACGCGCCGACCGCGACCGCCTCCGCGACGACGCCCGCCGCGAACGCGACGAACTCACCCGCCGGGCCGCCGCCGCCCAGGCCGAGACCGCCCAGGTCCGCGCCGCCGCCGCCGACGAACTCGAGCGCGACCGCGCGGCCGCCACCGACCTGCTCGAACAGGTCCGCGGCGAAGCGGCAGCCCGCCTCGCCGCCGAACAACAGACCGCCGCCGAACGCCTCGCCGCCCTCGCGGACGCCCGCGCCGAAGCCCGCACCCGCGCGGAACGCGCCGAACGGCAGGCCGACGAACTCGCCGCCGAACTGCGCGCCGCCCGCGCCCACCTCCTGCCCCGGCCCACCACATCACCCGAATGAGGCACCCGGGGCAGCCGCCAGGGCTGCCCCGGCTCCAAATCACCAGCCCGGCGGCTACCAGCCAGCCGCGGTGCGCACAGCCAGGGCCAGGCGGTCAGCCCGCCGACGCGGGCGCCGGCAGCGTGCGGGCGAACAGCGCCAGCGCACGGTCCCAGTGCCGCTGGGCGGCGGCCTCGTCATACACCGGGAAATCCGGCACCGCGAAACCGTGCATCGCCGGCAGAATCTCCGCCTCGTAATCCACCTTCGCCTCGTCCAACGCGGCCACGAGACGCGCATGATCAGCCTCGGTGTGATGACTGTCCTCATGCGCCGCCGCGACATACACAGCACCCTGGATCTGACCCGCCTGCAGATACGGGCTGGACGGATCATCCGTCGCCAGACCGCCGCCGTGAATCGACGCCGCCGCCGCGATCCGCTCCGGCAGCGCCGTCGCCGCCGTGAACGCGAACCGGCCACCGATGCAGTACCCGATCGCCCCCACCGGCCCCGGCAACGCACCCGGCTCGGCAGCCAACGCATCCAGCAGCACACCGAGATCCGCCATCACCGCGGCCGGCGGCGCCTGGCCCACCACCTCACCCAGCCGCGCCCGCTGCGCCGGATCCCTGAAATTGATCTCAAGCGGCCCGGTGGTCGCCGGCCCCGACCGGTAGAAGACGTTCGGCACCACCACCAGATACCCCGACCGGGAAAGCCGCTCCGCCATCCCCAGAATCGTGTCCCGCACGCCGTACGCATCCGGGAACAGAATGACGACCGGCGCCGGCCCCGGATTCTCCGGAGCCTGCAGGTAGACGTCCAACACCCCGTCAGCCGTCACGACATCACGCCGGGAAACCGCCATCATCAACACCTTCGCCTTCCACTCACGCCGCCCGTGCAACCCGGGCCCCGGTGAGCGGACCCCGGCAGGCGACCTCGACATGACCCACCCACAACCGGGCCGGCGAGCCCCGCATCGCACCGTCCGACCATCCGACACCGGGACATCCCACAGCCCAGCCCGGACCGGTCCGCACACCACCACGACCAGCGGGGCCGGCCGCGCCGCCGACACCGAAAGCATCTACCAGCCGAGCCAACCCGCGCATCCCACCCTCCGCGCCGGCAGCCGCCGATCAGCAGACGGAAACGGCACCGGCGCGCACGGTGAGGGCGAGCTCAGCGCTCAGGGCAGCATCCCCTCGAGCAGATCGGCGGCCCGCCGCGTGCCGCCCTCGGCCTGTGCCTCGGCCCGCAACAGCGCCGAACGGCGGGCGACCCGCGCGTCGCCGACCAGCTCCCGCAGCGCCGCCCGCAGCACGTCGGCAGTGGCCTGCGCCGTGTCGACACGGCGGGCCACCCCCAGCTCCACCAGCCGATCCGCATTCATGAACTGGTCAGCGGCCTGCGGCACCGCGATCATCGGAACACCCGCCAGTAGCCCCTCACAGCAGCCACCCATACCGGCATGGGTGACGAAGGCATCCGCCTGCTCCAGGATCGCCCGCTGCGGCACCCAGGAATGCACCGCCACAGAGGACGGGATGACACCCAGCTCCCGCCGGTCGGTGTACCGGCCGATCTGCAACACCACCGACCAGCCAGGCAGGTCACCGAACGCCGCCAGGCACTGGCGGTAGAACTCCGGCTGCCGGGTGTACGCCGACCCCAGCGAGATCAGCAGCACCTTCTCCGCGCCCGCCGGCCGAACCCACGCACCCGCCTCCGAAGCCAGGTCGAAACAGGGCCCGACGAACGTCACCCGGCCGGTGTCGACCTGGTCGGCGTGCGGCTGCATCGCCCGCGGGATCAACGCAAGGGCCCGCGTGGGATGCCCGGAGAACGCGTCCACCTCGGTCGTGGACGCCCCGCACCCGGCGAGCCACCGCGCGAACCTCGCCCGGTAGGCATCCGCACCCGGCAGCTGCCGCTGATGCGCCGCGACGTCCCGGTCATAGCCGTCCCACGCGACGATCGTGGGGGACAGCTGCACAATCGGTCGGCCCTGCGCCTCGGCGAGGGCCCGCGCGGCGTAGGCACCGATGTCGTACAGGTACAGATCCGCCGGGTCACGATCGTAGGCCGCGCGCAGCTGGGGAAGCGCCTGGACCGCATCGTCGAGGAACAGCCCCATCGCGCCGATCGGGTCATCCGGCCAGTCGTTGTCGGCGACCGGCAGCACGGAGGAACAGGGGACGAGCTCGGCACCGGTGCCGGCGATCAGGTCGGCCACCGCCGGGTCGTTCGCGTAGGTCACGCGATGACCGCGGGCCACCAGCTCACGGATGATCTCAAGACTGGGCAGGACGTGGCTCACGGCAGGGATACCGGCCATCGCGATATGGGCACGACGACGGGACATAAGATCGCTCACCTCGGATCAGAGCTACGGCAAAGGACACGACACGCCAGCGCGCCGACAGCTCCGAGAAGCTCGGCCGTCGGCGCGGGCAGGACACGCGAAGGCGTGCGGAGGAAGCCGGGGACATCGCCCCGACCGTGTCAGCCGTAGATCTGCTGCAGGTACATGCCGGCCACTCTAGCGGCCCTCATCCGTCAGAGCACCGAGGTTTCCCGCGACCCGGACCACCCGACAAGATCATCCAGGCCAAAGCCTCGACATGACCAGAACGATCATGTCGAGGCTTTGGCCTGGATGCGGTTGTGAGTTAGCTGTTTAGTTAGGGGTCATAGTAGTAGGCCGGGGTGATTAGTGATCAAAAAAGATAGGCCGTGGGATCAACAATGTTGATTATCTTGTGACCAGGTAACCTGCCAGCAGATCAGGCCGCCTGAAAGGCGACGGGGTTCGCAAGCACCGCCACGCCGGCGCGCCCACCATCGACGTCGACCACCGTGCCGTGCACGAAGGCGGCGTCATCCGAGGCCAGGTAGACAGCCGCGGCGGCGATCGCCGCCGGCTCACCCGCTCGACCAGCCGGTGTGCCGTGCATCAGCGCGTACGCCGGATGGTCCAGGTTCAGCTCGGGATCAGCAATGACACCCGGCGACACCGCGTTCACCCGAACCCCCTGCGGCCCGAACTCCGCGGCCCACGCGCGGGTGAGCGTCTCCAACGCGCCCTTGGTCGACGCGTAGAGCGCACCGATCGGCACACTCAACCGCGCCACCCAGGAACCCAGATTGATGATGACGCCACCACCCGCGGCGACCATCTCCGGCGCCACCGCCTGCGCGAGGAAGAAAGGCGCCTTCACATTGACCGCATAGACACGGTCGACCATCGCATCGTCGGCCGTCAGCGTCGTCGCCGGCGGATAGATTCCCGCATTGTTCACAAGAATGTCGATCCGCCCGCCCAGCAGGTCACTGGCCGCTGTGGCCAATGACCTGCTGGCAGCAGCGGTGCCGTCGAGGTCCGCGTGAACAAAGTCGGCCTTCCCGCCGTCCGCGCGGATCTGGTCGACCACCGCCTGCCCACGGCTGTCGTCACGCCCGGAAACGATGACATGCGCACCTTCCGCGCCGAAGGCCAGGGCGATCGACCGCCCGATGTTGCGAGTGGATCCGGTGATGAGAGCTGTCCTGCACTCAAGTCGACGTGTCATGGCCGCGACCGTACGAGGAAATTTTTGGACCAGCAAGTCCAAAAAGGAGGAGCGAAGTGGCCTCGGTGATGCATGGAGGATCTTGTGGTGAGTGTGGGAAGGAAGCTGCTCCCCTACTGGATGTCGACCATGATCAATATTGGACTTTCCGGCGAGTCAACAGCGTTGATTATCTTGAAGATGTCGATGGAGCAGGGCAGCAGCGCGCCTTGCTGATCAGCGGCGAAGAGCTGCGTCGAGCTGATACCGGAGCATGTCCAGTCGACTGCGACCAGGGCTGTAAACCGGCATCTGCCGCACGATTCCGCGCACTGCCGGCGGGGCGTGCTCGATCGCCCATCGGATCTCGGTGTCACCGATGCTGGTGTCTTCGCCTGCCGCGAGTTCACCCGCGCGCGCTGCCTGCATCGCCGGCCCGAGGGCATGTTTCGCCTGGTGAGCGGTGGCCAGTGGGTGGATGTAAGGGGTTGCTGCTGCGTAGCCCGCGGCGCGGGCGGCGGCGGCAGCAGCAGGGTCACCGACGTCCCGTGCGGCTGCCAGGGCCGCGAAGGCAAGGGAGCGCAGCGGCCCCATCCGCAGCTTTCCGCGCGCGTAGGAGCGGATGCCCTCGATGGCCTCGCGAGGGCGGGTATCGCCGGGAGCCTTCTCCTCGAACAGCGGCAGCACCCGCTCGGCGCAGTCGGCAGCCCAGACTCCGAGAAGTCGACGGTCCTCTTCGCTGATGGTCACCTTGTTCACCCGCACATCCTGGTGGACGGCTGCAGCGCCAACTGGCACCGCTGTGACCGACCCGGACGGCGCGCCCGCGGTGATAGCCTCCCAGCGGTGTCCCGCAGGCGGCGCGCCCGGTCGGGCGCGCGGTGGGCGGGCACAGGATTTCCCAGGGGTTTCCACCTACATGTCAGACGAGAACCAGTTCGAGGAATTTCTGAAGTTCCAGCGGGGAATCATCGACGAATTCCGTGCCAACGCAGGGAAAGTCGGCGGGATGTTCGAGGGTTCCACCCTGTGTCTTCTCACCACGACGGGGGCGCGCACCGGCCGGCCCCGCACCCAGCCGCTCGGCCTGATGCAGATCGACGGGCAGGACCTGGTCGTCGCCTCGGCGGCCGGCGCACCGACCCATCCGGCTTGGTACCACAACATCCGCAAGAACGCGATCGTGACGGTCGATACAGGCGATCGCACGTACCGGGCGATCGCCTCGATTCCCCCGCGCGAGGAGCGCGACCGGCTCTTCTCGGAAATCGCCGCGCAGCAGCCGGGGTACGGCGAATACCAGACGAAGACCGATCGGGTCATTCCGGTCGTCGCGCTCCATCCGATCGACCTCGACCCCGACCGAGTCAAGCACCTCGGTGACGAACTGGTCGAACTGCACGACTGGCTGCGCGGCGAACTGGCGGACCTGCGCGCGCGGATCGACGACGTGGTCGAGGGCAGCGCGAACGATGTCACGCCGCAGGCCGAGGGCGGCCACCTGCTCGCCGAACTACGGTCGCACTGCCTGGACTTCTGTCACGCGTTGAACGTCCACCACACCGGCGAGGACGTCGGTGCCTTCCCCGTGCTCCGCGAGCGGTTCCCGGCGTTGCAACCGGTGCTGGAGAAGTTCACCGAGGAGCACAAGGCCGTGGCCGAACTGCAGAACCGGATCAAAGAAGTGGTCGAGGACTTCACTCCCGACCGGGACGACCCGGTGCGGCTGCGAGCGGAGATGGCGGACCTTGCGGACCGGCTCGAAGCCCACTTCGACGAGGAGGAACGCCAACTCGTCACCGCGCTGAACGCGATGGGTCCCGCGCCGGTGCGCGGCTGAGCGGTCGAGGGGAGCACGGGCCCGAATCGGCCCATGCTCCCCTCGACCGCTGACATGGCGTCGTGGTCACGGTGCGGACCTTCCGGCGCCGGCGGCGCAGGCAGGCCAGGACGACGGCCTGTACGGCGCCCGAGCCCGGTAGCAACGCGCGGTGGCTGCGCTACTGGCTGAGCCCCGCAGCCCCACAGCGTGCTGTCGGATGGTCAGAAGCTGGTGTTCGCGAGCCAGTGTGTCCAGCGCTCCTGCTCGCCGAGGACCTCCAGCCGGCCGTCACCGCCAGGGATCCGGCGCAGCAGCGCGAGCAGCAGGTCGGCGGCTGCGCCGCGCACCGCCACGTCGCCCTTCTCATGAGCGTGCTCCCAACCGATCCCGTCCACGCCGCCGCGGATCGCCCACTCCCCTTCGAGGCCGAGACCCTCGTCGGTGGCATGCAGGTGGACAGTGGCCCCGTCCGGAAGCATCGCGGCGCCGGGCCGCGCGGCGAGCAGGCCGAGCCACTCCGAGATCCCGTCAGCGGCGAACGCCGCCTCAAGCGGGTGCTCGACGCCCAGCGCGAACGCGGCGTCGACACGGTGGATCATCGCCTCGTGCATCCGCCGCCGGACCCACCAGCGCGCCGGCCGCGGGCCGGTGAACGTCCAGACCGGCACGTCCGGATCGACGGCGACTGCTTCCAGCAGCAGCCGCGGGCTCTCCTGAAGCCAGGCGAGCGCGTCGCCGCGGTCCGCCGGCGGCCTGCCGCCCTCGATCGTGCGCGGGTCGAGAACCGCGGTGGCCCGGGTCCGGATCATCACGGCCGCCCACCGGTCAGTGCCCCCGACGTGGCGTACGAGCTGGGCCAGATCCCAGCCCGGGCAGGTCGGGACAGGCATTGACAGGTCGGCCTCGCCGAGCAGATCGACGAGGAGCCGGTTCTGCACCAGAAGGCCAGCGGCGTAGTCCACAGCCGGACCATAACGTTCCTCGATCCGCCGCGACCAACGGTCAGCCGCCTCGGGGTGCCGGTAAGAGTCGAGGGATCTGCATCCAGGGTCGTCTGTCGGCTCTGCTCACAGCCCTGCCCGCGCGTACCGGTCGTCGTGCATCACCCGATACGGACCACTTCCGGAAGCTGGTACACGGCGAATGGAGCGCCGATGACCGGCGCGGCCACGTTACGGACCTCTGTGCCGGCGGGCGTTACGCCGACTTCGGTCCCGTAATGCGCGTGGCCGTGCAAGGCCAGCCTCACCTGGCGCTCGCCTGGGACCAGATGGTGCGGTGGGCCGCCGCCCATCTCGTCGTTCGGCGTACCGGTCGTATGGAGGTCTTCTGTCTTGTGTTCCGCCCAGGACGTGGGTTCGCCGTCGATCGCCGCGCCGAGCAGGTGGCTGCCCAGGAACGGGTACAGCTCCAACGGCTCGCCCGCAAGGGTGTCGCGGGTCGGCGCGTAATGCGTGAGCGCCACCTGCAGGTCAACGTCAAGCTGCCCCAGCGCGTGCCGCAATGCCTGCCGCAATGCCTGCCGCAATGCCTGCGCGGTCGTCGCGGCGTGGCGAGCGAACGCCTTCATCTCCTCTTCACAATGCTTGGCCACCGTGTAGCCGGCGAAACCTCCACCGAATCCCTTGACGCCGGCGATCCCGACCTTTCCCCCAGCAGTGTCGACGACCGTTGCGGTCCCCTCCAGCACGGTCACGCCGGCATCGGTCAACATCTCGGCAAACGCCGTTTCCTCGCCGCGATCGTAGTCGTGATTGCCGAGAACGGCGATCACTGGCAGATCCAGCCCACCGAACAGATCGCACACCTCCGCGGCGGAATCGGTCCCGCCGTCCTGGGTGAGGTCGCCGGCGAGAAGGAGGATGTCGGCCACCTCGACCGCGCGCCGATACACCGGCCGCAGTCGGGCCGCAGCCCCAGGCCTAGCATGCAGATCTCCGACAGCTGCGATTCGAACCATGGCCCGATCTTCCTTGAAGCTTGCCCGCAGAACAGCCGACTCCGCGCGGCTGATCGGGGAGGAGCACCCGGACACCGTGGCGGCCGGACATCTACGCTTGTCGGGTGCGACGCCGGCCGATCATCGCTCTGCTCGGGGTGGATGGGTCGGGCAAGACGACCCAGGCCAGACAACTCGCGGCCTGGTTGAACGGGCAGGGCGTGCCGGCCCGCTACTTCGAGAACGCCGGCGGTCGCCCGATCTGGGATGCGCTGGCGCGCCTGCTCGGCCGCACAGACGGGCAGGCGCTGTTCGGTCGCCGCGCCTACGTCGTGGTCGAGGCCTCCCTGCGCTGGGTGGCGGTCAGCCGGGCGCTCGCGTTGTCCTGGCTGACCGGCCGCGTCGCGGTGATGGACCGCTACGCCTATTGTCAGTATGCGGTCATGCGTGCCCGCGGCGACCGTGGCGAACGTCGAGTGCGTGCCGCGTTCCACCGGTTCCCCGCGCCTGACCTGGTCTGCTATCTGTCCGTCCCGGCCGGGCTCGCGCAGCAGCGGGTGGAGCAGCGTGGACGCGACCGTGAGGAACTCGACTACCTCGTCGCCTTCGACGAGGCATACCGCTCCCTACCGGAGGCATCGTCGTTCGCCGTTGTCCCGGCCGAGGGGGCATACGAGGAGGTCCAGACGGCCTTGCGGACGACCGTCCTACCGGTACTCGACCGGTTCCGGGTGGACGGCGGGCCGCGGTCCAGGCCCAACTGAGGCCTCGCCGACCTCGCCGGGCTCCACCCCGACCTGACGGGCCACGTACTCGACGGCTTCGTCCGGCAGCTCGGCCCGCCCCGCGGGAACACCGGCCCAGCTGGGTGAAGAACGTCACCAGCAGCGCCGCTGTGGGGCGGCCGGGCGGCCCGGCCGATCAGGCCTCGGGGCCGGTGGCCTGGGGGAGGAAGAACAGGTCCTCGATCCGGCGCCCGAACACGGCGGCGATCCTGAACKCCAGGGACAGGCTCGGGTCGAAGCGGCCCGTTTCGATGGCGTTGACCGTCTGCCTGGACACGTCGAGGCGGTCGGCCAGGTCCGCCTGGCTCCAGCGCCGCGCGGCCCGCAGCTCACGTAGCCGGTTCCGCAGCGGATCCGCCGTTTCCTGAAGATCAGTGCGGCGATCCGGATCGGCATGCTCCCCGGCGATGACCTCTCTCAGTGCGGCGACGTGGGCACCCAGAGCGGCCCGGCCCGGCACTGTCAGCGAGATCCACGTGGTCCGGCGACCGCCGTGAACTCCTTTGCGGCTCGTGACATAGCCGAGCGACGCGAGGGCGCCCACGTGTTTGGAAAGCACCGAGTCACTGACCTCGAGGCTGTCGCGAATGGTGGAGAACTCTGCTTCGGACACCGCGGTCAGCATGGTCATCAGCCTCAGCCGGGCCGGTGCGTGCAGGTTGGTGTCCAGCTCGGGCATCAGCGGCCGACCAGCACCAGCAGCGCCAGCGCGGCCAGCGCCAGGGCGGAGATGACCACCAGCCACCCGGCCGACTCGGCACGAGCGTGCCCCGCCGGGTCTCCTCGGTAGAGGCGCAGCCAACGTCGGCCGCTCAACGTGTAGGCCAGTCCCCCAGCACACGCGCAGACAGCCACCAGCCACCACAGGCCGGCGAGGGCGGCCCAGAACGCGGCGCCCAGAGCCAACGCGTACGAGGTCGCCGCAGCCCGCCCCGTTCCGAGCACGACCCGGCTCGTGAGCCCCGCGATCCGCACTCCGTTGAGCCGCCGGAACCGGAACAGCTGGATGCCCGCCGTCAGGGCGAACGCGGCGGCGCCGGCGATCGCCAGCAGTCGGGTCCAGCCTGTGTCGAAGGCGACCTCGACGGCGGCCGTGGCGATCTGGGCAGCCGCTGTCACGCCGATCGAGCTGTAGAAGAAGGACGGCAGCCCGAGGCCGCCGGCCAGCTGTGCCCGCGAGGTCTCCGCCTCGGCCAGGGCAGCCGCAGCATCGTCGGGGGTGGGCAGCGCCATCATATTTTCCATGTTGGAAAGTGTGACCCGAACTTTCCAACATGGCAAGTCCACCTACCGGGCCCCGACGCTCCACCCCTCTGCCAGGTACCGGCCATGCACCAGGTGCCGACCATGATCAATATGGGTCACATCGACATGTCAACATTGTTGATTATCTTGATGACGTCGAACCGGCCTGCGCCCTGCTGCCCGGTGCTCCGCCGCCACCTGGCCTCCCGGCTCGCCGGGAGGCCAGGTGGACTACTCCGGTGGTGACCCAGGCGGGGCCGGAGGGCGGGAGCAGGTCAGGTCGGCGCGCGGCAGACGTCCGTCGCGCAGGTAGGCACCGACCGCGTCGTCCACGCAGGGGCTGCGCCCCCCGGACACGCCATGCACCCGCGCACCGCGCAACGTCACCAGCCGCGAGGCGGTCAGCGCCCGGTGCAACGCCACACTGCCCGCATAGGGCGTCCGGTTGTCCAGCTCCGCGGCGACCACCAGCGCCGGGACGTCGCCGGTGACCCGGGTCGGCGGCTCCAACGGGCGCACCGGCCAGAACGAGCATGGCGTGATGTTCCAGATCGCCGTGGCGACGTGGGGCTGCGCCTCGCGGTGCCGGCGGATGTCGGCCAGGTAGTCACCGGCGATCCGCGAGGCGGGTACATCCCCGCACATCACGGCGAGCTGCGCGCTCTGCAGAGCGCTGATCAACCCCGCCCCTCCCCCGGCGACATCCCCGCCCGCACGCTCGGCCCGGTCGGCCCGTGGGTGGATCAGGCCGGTCAGCTCGGTCAGGTCGGGACCGCCGGTCGCGACTCCGGCGAGGAACTCGTCGAGGTACGGGTTCGCCGCGGGCGTGCGGCCGTCCGCGGCGTCGGCGAACGCCCGGATCCCCAGCGCCAGCACCTCGGCGGCCTGCTCGCCGTCCTCCACCAGGGCGGCCATGAGCAGGCCCGGCAGGCCGGACGCGTCGTAGGGGAACCCGTCCACGGTCAGCGGGCGGCGAGCAGCCACCTCGTAGATCCGGTCGACCGTGCGCAGCACCTCCTCGACGGTGGCCCCGAGGGCGAACTGGGCGTCGTGGCCGGCAGCCCAGGCAGCCCAGTCCCGCAGCGCCGCCTCCAGCAGGTCCCYGGTGCCGCGCAGCAGCCGAGGACTGTAGGTTGCGGGATCCACCGCGCTGTCGAGCACGAACCGGTCGACCCGGTCGGGGAACATCTGCATGTACACCGCACCCAGGTACGTGCCGTACGAATAGCCGAGGTAGGACGTCGTCGGCTCCCCCAGCACGGCCCGGACGATGTCCATGTCGCGCGCGGTGTTGCGGGTCGAGGCGAACGGCAGGACGTCGGCGTGCGCCGCGCACGCCTGCGCGACCGCGGCCTGTGTGGCCGCGACCCGTTCGAAGCTGTCCTGGTCGGGCCCGCCGCCGCGCACCCAGTCCCGGTTCAGCACCGGCCCGCAGTCCAGCGCCTCGCTGCGGCCGACGAACCGCGGATCCATCCCGATCAGGTCGAAGCCGCCGGCCACCGGGCCGAGCCGCCCCCGGATCTCGGGCAGCAGGTCCGCGACGCTGCCACCGGGCCCACCCAGGTTGATCATCAACGGCCCACGGCGGGCCTCCTGGTCGGCCGCCCGGATCCGGGAGACCCCCAGGGTGAGCGTCCGGCCGGCCGGGTTGGTGTAGTCGAGGGGGACGGTGACCTCGGCGCACTGCGCGCTGGCCGCGTCCAGGCCGGCGCCGGCGGCGTCGTTCGGACCGATCTGACAGTCATGCCAGCGCACCGGCTGGGTCTCGAACGGCGCGAGCGCGGGGTTCAGGCTGGCCACCGGCGGTCCGGTCGCCCCGGTCGCCGCCGGCGCTGCGGTGAGCGCCACCGCAGCGGCACCGAGGATCGCCGCGGCACCCAGCGCCACCCCGCGCACCGGTGCGGTGCCGCGGGTACCCCCGGCGGCGCCCGCGGCGCGACGTCTCACACGGCCTCGCCCCGAGGGATACGGGAGGGCACCCGGCGTGCCCGGCCGACTGTTGGTTGGCCCGTTGTCGGGTCTGTCGAGTCTCATCGCCCGTCAGGATCGGTCTGGATGACTTACTCCCCCGAGGTCCCGGGAAACCCGGCGTTTCTACGATCAGCCCGACACGAACACATCTTTCAAGATCACATGCGAATGGGGACCGGTCGGTGGCCTGACGCCTGTGCCTATCAGGGCTGATCAAGGCCTCAAGCAAAACCGTGCGCCGTGCTGACGGCCGGTCTCCGTTCCCACCGCCAGGGTGCCTGTATGGAGCAGTCGGGGCGGTGTGGTCTGGTGCTCGTGGTTCCGGAGCCCGCCCGCGTGGATCCACCCCTGTTCGTGCAGATCAGAGCCCTGTCGAGCTCTCCAAGTCGAAGACCGGGGGCCGCGCGGGTCGCTGGGGTCACGAACGGCTCATCGGATGTCGCGCCACCGAGCGCTGCCATGAGAGTGCCGCGTGCCCTGCCCGGGGCCTACCGGGCCTGACTGCCGAATGAGAAGGGAGAGGCACGGGGTGAAGGTGTTCTGCGGGATCGACTGGTCCGAACGCCACCATGACGTCGCCGTGGTCGACGAGACCGGGACGCTGGTAGCGCGGGCGAGAATCGGCGACAACGCCGACGGGTTCGCCCGGCTGCTCGAGCTGCTCGGCGCCGCCGGCGACAGCCCCGAGGCGCTGGTGTCGGTGGCGTTGGAGACCCCACGCGGGCTGCTGGTCGCGGCCCTGCGGGCGACGGGACGGCCGGTGTATGCGATCAATCCGATGGCCGCGGCCCGCTACCGCGACCGCCATTCCGTGGCCCGGGCTAAGTCCGGCCACGCCGACGCGGTGATGCTCGCGAACATCCTGCGCACCGACGCGCCCGCGCACCGGACCCTGCCCGTCGACAGCGAGGCCGCGCAGGCGGTGGGGGTGTTGGCCCGGGCGCAGCAGGACGCGGTCTGGCACCGCACCCGCATTGCCAACGAACTGCGCTCCCTGCTCCGCGAGTACTACCCGGCCTTCCTGTCCCTGTTCGCCGGCAAGCCCTCCGGGGTCGCCGACCCGGTCGCCCGCGCGGTCCTGGCCGTCGCCCCGACGCCGGCGGTGGCGAGCCGCTGCTCGCGGCCGCGGTTCACCGTGGCGCTGCGCCGCGCGGGCCGCCAACGCGGGATCGCCGGATCAGTGGAAACGATCCGGGGATCAGTGGAAACGATCCGGGCCGGGCTGCGGGCACCGGCGCTGCACCAGCCCGCCGCGGTGGAGGAGACCTTCGGCCGCCAGGCGCTCGCGCTGCTGGGCATCCTCGATGCGGACTGCCGGGCCGCCGACGACCTCGCCGACGCCACCCGGACCGCGTTCGCCGCCCACCCCGACCATCAGGTCATCACCAGCTTCCCCGGCCTCGGGGACCTCCTCGGTGCCCGGGTCCTCGCCGAGATCGGCGACGACCGCACCCGCTTCCCTGAGGCCCGTAACCTCAAGGCCTACGCCGGCTCCAGCCCGGTCACCCGCGCCTCCGGACGCAGCCGCACCGTCGTCCACCGCCGGGTCAAAAACCAGCGGCTGGCCGCCACCGGGCATCTGTGGGCCTTCGGCGCCCTGACCAGCTCGGCCGGGGCACGGGCCCACTACGACCGGCGCCGCGGCGGCGGGGACCGGCACAACGCCGCCAGCCGCCACCTGTTCAACCGGCCCCTCGGCACCCTGCACCACTGCCTCACCACCGGCCAGATCTACGACGAAACCCGTGCCTTTCCACCGGGCCCACCCGCGCGGATCGCGGCGGGGTGACCCTGCCACTCTCCGCAGGAGATCACGTTGGCGGTGTCGCCTCGATACGCTGTTTCCGTCGGCTTGCCTTCCGGTACTCCCAGACGCCACCTGCGGTGAAGAAGACACCAGCCGCAGCGGGAAGCACCACCTGCAGGTAGTAGGGGTCGATGTCCACCGGCTGGACCGTCTGTGGATCCTGCGGGTCGTATACGACGCCGAGGTGATCACCGACGCTTCCACGCCCTGGAGAGGTCATCAGCTCTGCGACAACGATCCGGCCAGCGGCGGTGGTGAACCGAACCACGTACACCGGGTGGGTATCGCCGTTACGGATCTTGACGATCTCCCCGGTCCCGGTCACACCACGGGTGGCAAGGGCGTACTCGAAAAAGAAAACGGCAGCGGCGATGATGAAGAACACCGCGGCGCAGACCAGCAGCGCCCCCACGCGGACTCTCACCACCTGCCTCCCCTCACACCCGGCAGCCACCGACACGCCGCGGCTATCCGGCTGTAGATGGCTCACGCTCGACATCAGCTTGACGTCATAGCCCCATCGGATGTCTTGCTACCGCCAGATCAGCTGCCACCCCGCAACGATCATGTCAGACGTACCAGCATGAGGTGCATGGTGACGGAGTCTGGGTCCACTCGGGTACAGGCCACAGCACGCTGACCAGCCGCTGTGCATCCCGCGCCCGTACCCACTAAGCGGGTACACGGACGGGCTCTCCGTCGGGCCCGCGGACAGGTACACCCACAGGCCGGGCAGGTGCTGTCACTGTAGGGATCGGGGACAGATGGCCACTCGCCGTGACGGTTGGCCAGTAGATGGCCACCGGCCGGGATAGTTGGCCAATCTGCGGGAGGCGCCGGGTGATGCCGGTCCGGAGCGATTCTGCCGTCGTCTCTGCCGTCGTCGCGGGCGGCGGAGGGCCGGCGCGCGAGGTCGGAGGCTCTCCGGTTGAAGGGCTCGGGTGGTCAGCCGGTGACCAGGCAGAAAGGGTGACCGGCCGGGTCCAGGAGCACCCGCCACCGGTCGCCGCCGGGCTGGTGATCCGGTCTGACCGCGCCGAGTCCCAGCGCCAGCTTCTCCGCCGCGTCAAGGTCTTCGACCCCGAGATCCAGGTGGAACTGCTGCGGCACAACCTGGTCGGGCCATCGCGGCGCCCGGTATCCGTCGACCCGCTGGAAACCCAGGTCACAGCCGGAACCGCCGGTCAGGGCGACGAACCCGTCGGCGTTGTACCCGAGCTCCATGCCTGTCATCTCTTGGTAGAACCGGGCCAGCGCCCGCGGATCGGCACAGTCCAGGGTCACGCCTCGCAGCGTGGCGATCGGCATCGTCCACTCCTCCTCATCCATGTCCGCGGGCCCGCACAGCGGCCCGCAGGTCGCCACCCAACCGCACTGTGGTGGCTCGGCTCCACTCATTTTCGGACCGGACAGCGCTCGTCCCGGGCAGCGGTCGTGCGCGCCGTCGCGCCACCCTTGCGCAAGAACCCGTAGATCGAGTTCGCCAGCGACGCCTCACCGCCGAACCGGGTCACCGGACGTCACGGTGACGGCGAGACCGCCGTCGCAGGGATGAATCATCCGACACCGAAGTGGCCAACAAGGCAGGAGCCGGCCAGTTGCCGAGTGGCCAACAAAGCCATCTCGGCAGTTCAGACTGGCCAACTAGGCCCGATCCCTACACAGGCTGTAGCGATCGGGGGTAGATGGCCACCCGTCGTGATGGTTGACCAGTAGATGGTCAACAGCCGGGATAGTTGGCCAGCCTGCGGGAAGCGCCGGGAGATGCCGGTAGCAGGCCGACGAAGGAGTTGACCTCAAGCGGACTTGAACTCTTAGCCTGACCGTCGCAGGGCCAAGCGGTCTTATCGGCCCCACACCTTATCAACGACGGCCGTTCGGCGCAGGAGCACTAAGGAGCACCGTGCCTCATCTGAGGGACATCAACGACCGAGCAGAACTTGCCGCCCTGGCCAGTCAGCTTGGGCGCTGGCTGGACACCGGCGACGACAAGGAGGGGCGCGCGATCTTCCACGAGGACGCCATCATCCACAGCGCTCGCGGCGGCGCCACGGGGATCGACGACATACTCGAGTATTCGCGGCGCACCAGCGACGACAACGAAAATTCTCAGCATCTGATCACCGACGTGCTCGTCGAGCTTGACGGGGACCGCGCCACTATGMCGGCGAACGAGCTTGTCGCGTACTTCCCGTCGAGACAGGTCTTTCCCCCGCTCTTGAGGCTCGTCGGCCTGCGTTTCGCGTTCCAGGCGCTCCGCACCCAAGACGGGTGGCGGCTCACCCGCGTTGAGGTCACACCGCTCTGGCGGCAGGAGGCATGACCGCGCTCCCGATCAGACCCGTCCACCTGGCCGGGTTCACGGCCTCCGACGTCCGCGGGCACGCTCATGGGCCAATCGCCGCATTGGCCAACAACGGCCGCGTCCGGCGGCGCTGGCACTGGCCAACAACCGCGGCATGCCAGCTCGGAGTGGCCAGGTAGATCCGTTCCCTACAGTCACTGTCCGCGCGTGAAGCGGGGGTCAGGTCGGGTCAGCCGGGTCCTCGTCCCCACCACCACCCCAACCCGAGGCCCCCGGCGATCACCAGCCGGGGGCCTCGCTCATACCCGGGCCCGCGCCGGCCGGTACCCGCGATCCCACCGGATCGCCTCCCAGCACGACCCACCAGGGCCCGCGATTTTGGGTCCAAATTGCCTTGCCGCACCAGATGATCATCGGCTGGTCCGGCAAAACCCGCCATGAGGTGGTGTCTGACAGTCCAACCACGCGCTACCGTGCCGGCAAGATCGCAGAGAGACACAGAGAGACACGGGGAACGACATGCGACTCATCCGCAAGATCGTCGCCATGCTTGCCGTGAGCGTTGCGGCCATGGTCATGTTGGCCGGCCCGGCGTCAGCCAACCAGTGGGTGTTCGTGGCCAGCTACTCCGGCCGCATAACGTGCGTGACCCATGGCTACACCCTGACGAGCACTGGAGAGGCACGCGCGACCACCTGCATCCAGCTCGCGCCCGGCTACTGGGAATTGTGGAAGTTCGTGTAGGCCACACCAACAACCACCATCAGATGATCATGGTGGATGCCAGTCAACTGCGGGACTTCTGGTAGATCGGGTTCGTGTTGATCGCGACGTCCGCGGCTGCCTCGTGCTGCTCACCGACCACTGACCCGCACGGGCTTGGCGGAGGATCCTGTACCGATCACGCTCGGACCCCGACTTGACGCCGTAACCCCATCGGATGTCTTGCTATCGGTCGTGACGGGAAGGGCCGGCGGCGGGATCAGCGGCGTAGCAGGTGGTCGCCGCAGGCGGCGGCGACGGGGAGCAGACGCGCGGCGAGGTCCGCGACGGCGCCGGCGGCGATCCGGGAGGCGGGGCCGGACACCGACAGCGCGGCCGGCGCCCGGCCGGACAGGTCGGTCAGGGGAAAGGCCACACAGCGCACACCGGGCTCCTCCTCGCCGTCGTCCGTCGCGTAGCCCCGGGCGCGGACGGCGGCGAGTTCGGCGGTGAACTGGTCCGGGTCGGTGATCGTGGTCGCGGTACGCCGGGGCAGCCCGGTGCGCTCGAGCAGCTCCCGCACGGCCGGCCCGGGCAGGTGGGCGAGCATCGCCTTGCCCACGCCGGTGCTGTGCGCGGGGGCCCGGTTGCCGACCTCGGTGAACATGCGCAGCCGGTGCGGCGAGGCGACCTGCGCGACGTACACGACCTGGTCGGCTTCCAGGACGGCGAGGTTCGCGGTCTCCCCCGACACCGCCACCGCCTCCCGCAGGTAGGGCTGCGCGCCGGTGGCGAGCAGACTCTGCGCGGCGTTGCCCAGCCCGATCAGGCGGGCGCCCGGGGCGTAGCGGCGGTCGGCGTCCTGGCGTACCCAGCCGCGTTCGTGCAGCGCGCGCAGCAGTCGGTGCACGGTGGGCTGTGGCAGGCCGGTGGCACGGGCGAGATCGGCCAGCCCGGCGCCGTCACCGGAGGCGGCCAGCAGCTCGACCAGCGCCAGTGCGCGGTCGACCGACTGCACCGCCCCCGTCCCCGCCGCGTTACCGGCCGGCGGAGCCGGCCGGTCGGTCAAGGCATCCGCTGGTAGGCGGGCACGGTGAGGAACTCGACGAAGTCGTCGGCGAGCGCGACCTCGACGAACAGCGCCCGCGCCCGTTCGAACCCGTCGGCGTCGTACTGCTCCCCCAGCCCGCTGCGCAGAACGTCGAGTTCCTCGGCGACGACCTTCTCGACCAGCTCCCGGGTCACCGGCACACCGGTCGGGCCGGCGCCGACCGAAGGGTCGACACCGGCGACCGGCTCGACGTCCACCAGCACGATGCCGTTGTGCAGCCACTGCCAGATCTGGGAGCGGGCGATCTCCGCGGTGGCCGCGTCCTCCATCAGGTTGAAGATCGCGACCGCGCCGGAGCCGGCGAGCCAGGCGCGCAGGTACTGCAGGGCCACGCTGACGTTGTTGCGCAGGCCGGCCAGGGTCGGGGAGCCCGGGGTGGTGGTGAGATCGATCAGCGCGGCGGCGTCGACGGCGACGTCCTCACGGGTGCGCTCGAGCTGGTGGGGGCGTTCGCCGAGCACGCCGTCGAACACCTCGCGGCAGACGGGCACCAGGTCGGGGTGCGCGACCCAGGAGCCGTCGAAGCCGATGCCGGCCTCGCGGGTCTTGTCCTCGCGGACCTTGGCCAGCGCGGTGGCGTTGACCTCCGGGTCACGCCGGCTGGGGATGAACGCGGCCATGCCGCCGATGGCGTGGGCGCCGCGCCGGTGGCAGGTGCGCACGAGCAGCTCCGCGTAGGCGGTCATGAAGGGCGCGGCCATCGTGACGGCGTTGCGGTCGGGCAGGGTGAACGCCGGCCCGCGGTCGCGGAACTTCTTGATGATGCTGAACAGGTAGTCCCAGCGGCCGGCGTTGAGCCCGCCGCAGTGCTCCCGCAGCTCGTAGAGGATCTCCTCCATCTCGTAGGCGGCGAGGATCGTCTCGATGAGCACGGTGGCGCGGATGGCTCCGCGGCCGAAGCCGAGCGTGTCCTCGGTGTGGGTGAAGATGTCGTTCCACAGCCGCGCCTCGAGGTGGCTCTCGGTCTTCGGCAGGTAGTAGTAGGGCCCGGATCCGGCGTCGAGCTGGCGGCGGCCGCAGTGCACGGCGTAGAGGGCGAAGTCGACGAGGGCACCGGCGACCGGTTCACCGTCGACCCGCAGGTGCTTCTCGTCGAGGTGCCAGCCGCGGGGCCGCACGACGATCGTTGTGGCGGTGGCTCCGAGGGTGTAGGCCCTGCCCTCGGGGCTGGTGAAGTCGATGGTGCGGTCGAGGGCGTCACGCAGGTTGCGCTGCCCGCTGATCATGTTCTCCCACAGCGGGGTGTTGGCGTCCTCGAAGTCGGCCAGCCAGACCTTGGCGCCGGAGTTGAGCGCGTTGATGGTCATCTTGCGGTCGGTCGGCCCGGTGATCTCGACCCGGCGGTCGACGAGGCCCGGCGCGGGCGGCGCGACCCGCCACTGCCCCTCGCGGATGTGCCTGGTGGCGGGCAGGAAGTCCGGGTCGGTGCCGTCGGAGAGCTCCCGCTGCCGCTCGACGCGACGAACGAGGAGGTCGCGGCGGGCCGCGCCGAAGCGTCGGTGCAGGTCGGCGACGAGGGTCAGCGCGGCCGGGGTGAGGATCTCGGCGGCACCGGGAACGTCCGGCTGGACGATCTCGACTCCGGGCGGGGTCTGCGTATCGGCCACGGCGGCTCTCCATTCACGGCTCCGACGACTCACGGCACCCACGACGGACCCCCAGGCCTTCCGATGGACGGAAGTGGTGGTCCGGATGGCGGAATTCTATCCCGGCAGGCGCCGCCGCCTGGCCAGATCTGTCCGCCCTCCGGGCCGACAGGGGGACGTCGACGCATCAGAGGTGGGTCGCGGCGTCGGTGACCGGCGGCGGCGCGTCGATGCCGCAGTGTCGGCACGGCGCGGCCGGCGGCGCCGGCATCGCGGTGGGACGTACCCGGGCCGGGTTGCGGATTCCGAGCCAGGCCAGCAGGCCACCGCAGGCACACAGCGCCGCCGCGATCCACAGCGCGGTCCGGTAGCCGCTGGCGAACCTGCTCGCGTCCAGGTAGACGTCGCCGGTGAGACCGGCGGCTGCCGGCAGCACCGCGACCGCGAGCAGCTGCGCGGTACGGGCGACGTCGTTGTTGACCGCCGAGGCGATGCCGGCATGCTCGACGGGTGCCGCGCCGAGGGCCGTCGACGTCAGCGGCGCGACGACCGTGGCCAGCCCCAGCCCGAGCACGAGGACTCCGGGCAGGACGTCGAGCCGGTACCCGCCGTCGCCGGCGGCGCGGGTGAGTAGCGCGAACCCGGCGGCGGCGACGATCGGCCCCACCGTCATCTGCGCCCGCGGGCCGATGCGCTCCGCGAGTGCGCCCGAGCGTGCGGACAGGGCGAGCATGATGATCGTCAGGGGCAGCAACGCCGTGCCCGCCGCCAGGGGCGAGTACCCGCCGACCTGCTGAAGCTGCAGGGGCAGCAGGAACAGCGCCCCGCCCAGGGAGGCGTAGACCACGAACGTCACCAGGTTGGCAGCACAGAACTGCCGGGACCTGAACAGGTCGAGGTCCAGCATCGGCGTTGCCACCCGCCGCTCGACCACGGCGAACCCGGCGAGCAGCAGGACCCCGATCACCAGGCCGCCGAGCACGGCTGGGGACCCCCACCCGGCGTCCGGCCCTTCGATCAGCCCGTAGGAGAGCCCCACCAGTCCGCCGGTCACGAGCACCGCACCGGCCAGATCCACCCGGCCCGCCGCATCCGCGGCGGTCGACTCGGGCACATGCCGCGCCGCGATGATGATCACGGCGGCGACGAGGGGCAGGTTGACGAAGAAGACCAGCCGCCAGGAGAGCGTCTCGACCAGCCAGCCGCCGAGGAACGGGCCGACCGCCGTGGCGACTCCGGACAGGCCCGACCAGGCCCCGATCGCGCGTGCCCGGTCCCCCGGGTCGAACGAGGCCTGGAGCAGGGCGAGACTACCCGGCGTGAGCAGCGCGGCACCGATCCCCTGCAGCGCCCGCGCCGCCACCAGCGCCGGGGCGGTGGGAGCGATCCCGCAGAGCAGCGACGCCACCGCGAACCAGCCGGCGCCGATCAGGAACACCCGCCGCCGACCGTAGCGGTCTCCGAGTGCCCCGCCGACCAGCAGAAACCCGGCCAGCGTGACCGCGTAGGCGGTGACGACCCACTGCAGCGAGGCCAGGTCGGCGCCGAAGTCACGGCCGATCGACGGCAGGGCCACCCCGACCGCGGTCGCGTCGATGGCGGCGATCCCCGACCCGAGGACGGTCGCGAGCAGCACCCAGCGCCCGCGCGCCGTCGACATCCGAAGGCCGGTCTGCTGCGGCTTCCCGGCAGCGGCCACGCCAGCACCCTACGTGGCGAGGCGCCGCCGGAGCTGCCGACGGCCTCGCCGCGCAGGCCGCCCCCGGTCCACGGACGTGCTGCTACCCACCTTTCCCGACGTCACCGTGGGTTTTCCTCGTACCGTCACCAGTGCCCCCTCGGCTCCGAGGAGGCACTTCTGATGCATGACGAAGGGCATAACCATGGCGGACGTGTCAGTACGATTGCCCGCGGATGGCGGCGCCGAGGTCGTTCTGAATCTGTCCGTCCTGCAGGCGATGCGGCTGATCGAGTCCATCACGAGCAGGGTCGCGGACGTGATGGCCGCACCCGGGCGGGCCGGAACCGGCGCGCGCTGAGCGGGAGCGCGTAGAACGGAAGCGCGTAGAACGGGCGTGGCGCACGGCCCCGACAGCGGTCCTCCGCGGTGGCGAGGGGCGGCCACTCCCCGCGTGCGGCGCCGCTGCCGGTGGATCGCGAGGACGAAGGGATCCGGACCGGTGGCGTCGGGCGCAGCCACCCGGTTGACTTTAGGCGCCGGGTGCCCCTACGCCCGGTGTCGGCAGCAGCGCGACGGGTGGCCATCGGCCGCTCGGGTGCCGCGCTCGCCGACCGTCACCGTCACGCCGCCCGGCGTGGCCCTGTCCTGTAAGGAGCCGGTCCCGTGCCCGAGTCCTCATCCCGCGTCGCGATTGTCACCGGAGGCGCCCGCGGCATCGGCGCCGCCATCGCGCAGCGTCTGGCCACGGACGGCCTCGCGGTGGCCGTGCTCGACCTGGAGGAGTCGGCGGCGAAGGGCACCGCCGACGCGATCGCCGCCGCCGGAGGGAAGGCCCTCGCCGTGGGTGCCGACGTCTCCGACTCCGCAGCGGTCGACGCCGCCGTCAGCCGGATCGCCGCCGAGCTGGGCGCGCCGACCGTGCTGGTCAACAACGCCGGCATCACCCGCGACAACCTGCTGTTCAAGCTCACCGAGAGCGACTGGGACGCGGTCATGGGCGTCCACCTGCGTGGCTCGTTCCTGATGGCGAAGGCCACGCAGAAGTACATGGTCGAGGCGAAGTGGGGCCGGATCGTCAACCTGTCCAGCATCTCCGCGCTGGGTAACCGCGGCCAGGCGAACTACGCGGCGGCCAAGGCCGGCCTGCAGGGCTTCACGAAGACCCTCGCGATCGAGCTGGGCAAGTTCGGTGTCACCGTGAACTGTGTCGCGCCGGGCTTCATCGTCAGTGAGATGACCCGCGCGACCGCGCAGCGCATCGGTGTCGCCTGGGAGGACTACCTGGCCGCGGCCGCGGAGAAGATCCCGGTGGCCCGTCCGGGCGAGGTCGAGGACATCGCGAACGCGGTGTCGTTCTTCGCCGCCGAGAACGCCGGCTTCGTCTCCGGGCAGATCCTCTACGTCGCCGGCGGCCCGAAGGCCTGACCGCCGCGAAGGTCGCGAACGTCGCGACGCCGGTCACCGATGCCGGCGTCGTCCGCCCGTACCCCGCAGGACGCCCCGCCGAGGCGCCGCCGCGCACCGTCGCCGGGGCCCGCGCCCCGCCGGGTGCCGTGACCCCGGCACCCGGCGGGGTGCGGGCCGGTCGCCGCCGTCCGCAAGGATGGACGGGGGCCCGTAAGGCGCGGGCGGGAACGGAGCGGGTGCATCGTGCGGAAGCGGACGTCGTGACCGGTATCGCGGGCGGCGGGTCGGGCGGTGGCCGTCCTGGCCGGGAGCCCGACCACGGGCACGGGCACGGAGAGGACCACGACGGCGGATCGCTGCGGGACCTGCTCGCCGGCGCGCTCGCCCGCCCGGTGTCGCTGGTGCGGACCCGACCCAAGCGGCCTCCTCGGCTGACCGAGGAGCAGCTGCACTCCGGGAGGGTCGTCGCCTGCCACGTGTACGCCGAGGGCAGGCGGGTGCCCGACGGGTCGAACCTGCTGACCGCGGCGAACATCGCCCGCCGCCAGCACGGCGCGTTCGCGTGGCTGGGCCTGTTCGAACCCAGCGACACCGAGCTGGCGTCGATCGCCGAGATCTACGGCCTGCCCCCGCTGGCCGTCGAGGATGCGGTCGTGGCCCACCAGCGCCCCAAGATCGAACTGTACGGAAGCACACTGTTCATGGTCCTCAAGACCGCCTGCTACGTGGAGCACGACGAGCTGACCGCCGACACCGAGGTCGTCGTCACCGGCGAGGTGATGGTGTTCATCGGCAACGACTTCGTGGTGACGGTGCGGCACGGCAACCACGGTGCGCTGGAGAAACTGCGGGCCGATCTCGAGGGACGGCCCGAGATGCTCCAGCACGGGCCGTCCGCGGTGCTGCACGCGGTGTGCGACGGGATCGTCGACAACTACCTGGACCTCGTCGAGCGCCTGGACGCCGACGTGGACGCCGCCGAGGCCTCGGTGTTCGAACGGTCGGCGCGGCCGTCGGTGGAGAAGCTCTACCAGCTCAAGCGGGAGGTGCTGGAGTTCAAGCACGCCGTCGCCCCGCTGAACAACCCGCTGCGCATGCTCTCCGACACGGCCCTGCCCATGATCGACCCGCATGTGCGTGACCACTTCCGGGACGTCTTCGACCACCTGGTGCAGGTCACCCAGCGGATCGCCCACCTCGACGAGCTGCTCTCGTCGATCCTGCAGGCGACGCTGACACAGGTGACGATCTCCCAGAACGAGGACATGCGCAAGATCAGCGCCTGGGTGGCGATCGGCGCGGTGCCGACCGCGCTGGCCGGCATCTAYGGCATGAACTTCGACCACATGCCGGAGCTGCGCCAGGTCTGGGGCTACCCGGCGGTGCTGCTCCTGATGGCCACCATCTGCCTGTCGCTGCACCGGGCGTTCCGTCGCAACGGGTGGCTGTGACCTGACCTGGTGTGTGTGCACGCCCATCGCGGGCATGCCCCTGGGAGACACCATCCCGCCGTCCGGGCCAGACCCTCCGGGGCAGCTCGGAGCAGCGGGATGCGAGAGGAACTCGAGGGGGTGCCGCGATGGCGTGTGCCGCGTTACCGCTGGGCCCGCCGCGGTCTCTGGGCCCGGAGTCCGAGGCGATCGAGGCCGATCCGTCGGTGACCGACCTGCTCGGGGTGCTGCGCCGCCACCTCGGAATGGAACTCGCCTTCCTGGGCCGCCTCGACGAGCAGTGGCTCGTCCTGCAGGTACTGGACGGTGACGCGGCGGCGTTCGGGGTTCGGGCGGGCAGCACGATCCGCCGGGAGGCCGCCGTGCACCCCCAGGTGCTAGGCCACGAAGAGCCGGTCATCATCCCGGACGCGGGCCGCGACGAGCGGCTCGGGCGCACCGGCATGGTCGACACCCTGGGCGTCGGCTCCTACGCCGCCGCGCTGGTCTTCGACAACGACGCGGACGTCTACGGTCTCGTCGGCTGCCTCGGCCGCGAGCCGCACCCTCGGCTGCGCCCCCGCGACGGCCGGTTCGTCGGCCTGCTCGCCGCGTTTCTCAGCGACGCGGTCATCGACCTGCGCCGGGTGTGGGAGTCCCGCAGCCGGGCCTCACGGATCGTCAGCGACCTCATCGACGCCGGCGGCCCGGACATCGTCTACCAGCCGGTGGTCGACCTGCGCGACGGCACCGTCGCCGCGGTGGAGGCGTTGTCGCGGTTCCCGG
This sequence comes from Parafrankia colletiae, assembly GCF_001854655.1. Classification (GTDB taxonomy): domain Bacteria; phylum Actinomycetota; class Actinomycetes; order Frankiales; family Frankiaceae; genus Parafrankia; species Parafrankia colletiae. Next base: position 57,197 of record NZ_MBLM01000131.1, read on the forward strand.
GCTCGGCCAGCGACCCCGAGGGCTGGTACGCGGTCGCCGGGCAGGTCGGGCTGGGCACGGAGCTCGAGCTGGCCGCGATCCGCCACGCGCTGACGGCGCTCCGCGAGCTCCCCCCGCCGATCGCGCTGGCGCTGAACACCTCCCCGGCCACGATCGCCTCCGGCCTGCTGGGGCTGCTCGGGACGTCCCGCACCTGTCACCGGCTCATCGTGGAGATCACCGAACACGAGCAGTTCAGCACCGACCCGGCGGCCGCCCGCGGCATCGCGGCGCTGCGTGCCCTGGGCGCCCGCATCGCCGTCGACGACATGGGCACCGGCTACGCCGGGCTGGAGCAGCTCATCCGCATCCGCCCCGAGCTCGTCAAACTCGACTACATGATCACCCATGCGGTGGACGTCGACCCCGCCCGCCAGGCCGTGGCGGCGGCGATCGTGAGCGTCGCCCGGGAGATCGGCAGCCAGGTGATCGCCGAGGGCATCGAGACCGCGGCCGAGCTGCGGGCCGTCCGTGAGATCGGGATCGGCTACGGCCAGGGCTTCCTGCTCGGCCGCCCGACGGCCAGCCTGCGCRCCGCCTGCTCCCCCGCCGCCGCGTCCCTCAGGACGGCCTGCCCGCGGGCAGGGCCATCATCCGGGTGAGCAGCCCGGCCACGAACACCGTGTGGCGGTGCAGCAGCGCCCGGTCGAGCTTGTCGAGGTTGCCGCCCGGCGCCACCTGCAGCAGATAGGTCGGTCCGGTGATCATGCCGATCGTGGGCAGGCCCAGCCGGTAGGGGAACGTGCCCTCCCCGTACAGGCCGTTCTGGAACGGCTTCTGGATGCCGACCCGGGTCAGCCCGGCGCGTTCGACCTCCTCCTCGGCGAGGCGGCGCAGGGTCTCGCTGTGGCCGACGGCGACGGCCACCGGTTCGCTGCGTCCGGTGGGCCGGTAGGGCGCGGTGCCGCCCTGGTCGTCCCAGCCGAGGGCGCCGAGGTGCTCGGCGGCCAGCGCCATGTCCACCTCGGCGAGGATCTCGGGATGCTCGCGCAGCCAGGCGTCGGGTTTGACCGTCGCGGCGTCCGCCGCCATGTGCGTGGGTGAGAACAGGAAGAGCAGGTCCCGGGCCCGGGAGGCGGCCGGGTAGCGGCTCAGGTACTCGGCCAGGGCAAGCAGCGCCGGGCCGCCGTTCTCCTCCAGGGCGTTCTGCCCGTCGGTGTGGGTGGTGACGAGGACGGCCCGGGGCCGTTCCCCGGCCGGGCCGGTGGCGGCGGCGCCGGTGGCGGTGGCGGCGTGGGCACCGGGCAGGCGGGCCAGCAGGTAGTCGACAGTGGTCTCGCGTCGGCTGGCTGTCAGGACGAGCGTGGCCGTCGCCGGGCCGCGGGCGAGGATCTCCCGCAGCCGGGCGCCCTGCTCGCGGTCGAGCCGCAGCGCCGGCAGGCCGGCGTGCTCCTGCTGGTGCGGGGTGTACTGGCCGGCGGCCAGCTCGGGGGTCTGATCGACGATCTCGATCATCGCGGCGGCGCCGTGGGCACGGGCCAGCGGCAGGCTCGGCGGCGGGGGCACGCCCAGCCAGACCCGGGAGTAGTCCTCCTGGGCGAAGTCCGCGCGTGCCTGCGGCGGCAGGACGGTGTAGGCCAGGTCGGCGAGCACGGACGCCGTCAGCCGGGTGATCGGCGCGTCGACGACGACGATCGCCCCGCCGAGCCCGCCCGCCGCGCCCGCCCCGGCGGCACCGGCGGCACCGGCGGCCTGGTAGGCGGCCTCGTCGCCGGCGCCGGCGTCGAGCAGCCGGCCGGTGACGCCGGCCGGGCCGGTCTCCCCGGAGCGCGGCCGGTAGGAGGCCACCGGGATCGACCGGGTGACGCCCTCGGCGTCGGTGACCCGCAGGGACCACGAGCGGGCCAGCCACTCCGCCAGGCGGGCGGGGTGGCGGGTGACGGTCAGCCCGTAGCCGCGGAGCTGCCGGTCGAGGTCGTCGATGAACTCGCGGTGCGCCGGGGAGCCGGGCAGGCGCGGGCCGGCCGCGTTCATCCGTTCGACCCAGCCCCACAGCGTGTCGACGTCCACCAGGTCCCGCGCGGTGACGGGGCCCGGGGAGCCGGTCAGCGGCGGGCGCGCACCGGGGCCGTCGCCGCCGCGCGCCGCCGCTGCGGCCGGGCCACCGCCGGCGGTGGTGGAGTCGTCGCAGCCGGCGCCCAGGCCGCCGGCCGCGGCCAGGGCCCCGGTGGCGGTCAGGCGCAGCGTCGTGTCCAGGAAGCCGCGGCGGCTGGCGGGCGGCCGGTGCGGTGTGCTCATGGTCACGATCATCGCAGGCGGGCCGGTCACCCGCCGCCGGTCACGCGCTCACTCCCCGCCGGCGGGCGGACCGCCCGTGGCGCGGCCCGGGGCGGCGACCAGGTCACCGACGGCGGCACGCACCATCCGGCCGAGGTCATCGTCGCCGATCCCGGCGAACACCTCGGCCCCGAACAGGAACCCGCCCGCGATCGCGCCCAGGGCGCAGGTCAGCCGCACCCGCACCTCGATCGGGACGGCCTCGTCGGCGAGGATCAGCCGCAGCCGTTCCTGCAGGTCGGCGTGGTCGCCGTTGTCGTGGTGCGGTGCCAGCCGCTCCAGCGCGCTGTGGTTGCGCAGGTGGAAGAGGATCAGCGTCCGGTGCGCCAGGATCGTGGAGACGATCAGGTCGAACGCGGCCGGCCAGCGGTCCGGATCGGTCAGGTCGGCCTCGAGGTCCTCGTACCCGGCCCGGCCGAGGTCGTGCAGGCGCAGGTGCAGGGCCAGCAGGATGTCGTCCTTGCTGGAGAAGTGGTAGTACAGGGCCGCCTTCGTGAAGTTCATCCGCTGCGCGATCTCGCGCAGCGACACGGCCTCGTAGCCGGCGTGGGTGAACAGCTCCAGGGCCACGTCGAGGATCCGTTCGCGGGTGCTCTTCTCGCCTTCGACGGGGGCGGGCGGTCTGGGCATGATCCTGAACCTACTTGACGGGACTCGGCGATGTTGCTTACCTTGCGGCAGGTAAGCAACATCTTACCTGCCGGCAAGTTATCGAAGAAGCGGAGCTTCCCGTGGGCGACACCATGATCGAGGCCGTCGGCCTCACGAAACGCTACGGCGACACCCAGGCACTGGCGGGGGTCGACCTGAGCGTTCCCGCGGGCACGGTCCTCGGCGTCCTCGGCCCGAACGGGGCGGGCAAGAGCACCGCGGTGCGCATCCTGACCACCCTCGCCCGCCCCGACGCCGGGCACGCCGCCGTCGCCGGGTTCGACGTCGTCACCCAGGCGGGCGAGGTCCGGCGCCGCATCGGCGTGACGGCGCAGGACGCGACACTCGACCTGGCGCTGACCGGCCGGCACAACCTGCGGATGGTGGCCGAGCTCAGCGGGCTGCGCCGGCGGCCCGCCGCCGACCGCGCCGACGAGCTGCTGGAGCGCTTCGACCTCACCGATGCCGCCGACCGGGTGGTGAAGGGCTACTCCGGCGGCATGCGCCGCCGTCTGGACCTCGCGGCCAGTCTGGTGGRCCGGCCGGCCGTGCTCTTCCTCGACGAGCCGACCACCGGGCTCGACCCGACCAGCCGGGCGCGGATGTGGGAGGTGGTCCGCGAGCTCGTCGCGGCCGGCACGACGATCCTGCTGACCACCCAGTACCTGGAGGAGGTCGACACCCTCGCCGACCGCATCGCCGTGATCGACCACGGCCGGGTCGTCGCCCGCGGTACCGCCCGGGAGCTGAAGGCCGCGACCGGCGGGCACCGCCTGGAGGTCACCCTCAGCCACCCGCACACCGACGCGGCCGCCGCACTCGGTCGGCTCGTCGAGGGCCGGGTCGACGTCGGCGGCGACGGCCGGCACCTGCGCGGGGCGGTCCGGGCCGGGGCCGGGGTGGCCACCGAGGTCATCCGGGCGCTGGACGCCGTCGGCGCCCTCGTCGACGACGTCGTCGTGCACCCGCCGTCGCTCGACGACGTCTTCTTCGCCCTCACCGGGACACCCACCCCGGGCACCGGTGCGGGCGGCGACGGACGGGCCGGTGACACCGACCGCGAAGGGTCCGACCGCGCCGGCGACCCGGTGGGGGTGGCCTGATGTCCACGCTCACCGTGGCCCGCCCGGCCGCCGGTGGCGCCGGCACGGGCCCCGTCCGCGGGGCGGCGCGGGACGTCGCCGTGCTGACCCGGCGCAACCTCGTGCACGTCGCCCGCGAGCCGCTGGCGCTGTCCGACATCACCGTGCAGCCGGTGCTGTTCACGCTGTTGTTCGTCTACGTCCTCGGTAGCGGGGTGTCCGTCACCGGCGGCTCCTACCAGGACTTCGCCATCCCCGGGCTGATCGCGCTGAACCTCACCACCTCGGCGATGGGCACCGCGGTCGGGCTCAGCAACGACCTGCGCACCGGAGCCGTCGACCGGTTCCGCACCCTGCCGATCTGGCGGGCCGCCGTGCTGGTCGGCCGCTCGCTGTCCGACCTGCTCGCGGCGCTGGTCTGCATGTCGATCGTGCTGCTCACCGGGCTCGCGATCGGCTGGCGGCCGGACACCTCACCGGCCCGGTTCGTCGCCGCGCTCGCGCTGCCGCTGCTGTTCAGCTACGCGCTGGCCTGGGCGACCGCCTGCCTCGGACTGGTCAGCCAGGGGGCGGAAAGCGCCCAGTCCGTCGCGCTGGTCGTGCTGTTCCCGCTGGCGATCGTCTCCAACGCGATGGTGCCCACCGCGGGCATGCCGGCGGTGGTGCGCGCGATCGCCGAGTGGAACCCGGTCAGCGCGCTGACGGCAGCCATGCGGGAGCTGTTCGGCAACCCGAACCCGTCCGCCGCCTCGGACGCCTGGCCGATGCAGCACCCCGTCGTCGCCGCCCTGCTCTGGTCGGCGGCGATCCTCGCGGTGACAGCTCCGCTGGCGGTCACCCTCTACCGCCGCCGCACCACCGACTGACACAGCGTCAACCCTAGGTTGACGAGACCTGCATCGTCAACCTAGGGTTGACGGCATGAGTTCCGTGGACCCCACCACCCTGACCAACGACGTCCGCCTCGACGACCTCATCGCCGCGATCAAGAAGACCCACAGCGACGCCCTCAACCAGCTCTCCGGCGCCGTCCTGGTCGCCGACCACCTCGGCGACGTCGCCGACCACCTCATCGGCCACTTCGTCGACCAGGCCCGCCGCTCCGGGGCGTCCTGGACGGAGATCGGCCGCAGCATGGGCGTGACGAAGCAGGCCGCGCAGAAGCGGTTCGTGCCCCGGGAGCCCGGCGAGCCGTCCAGCCTCGACCCCTCGCAGGGCTTCAACCGCTACACCCCACGGGCCCGCAACGCCGTGATCGCCGCCCAGAACGCGGCCCGCGCCGCCGGCAACGCCGAGATCACTCCCGGTCACCTCATCCTCGGCCTGCTCGCCGACCCCACCGGCCTCGGCGCAGCCATKATCGCCTCCCAGGGCGTGGCCCACGACACCGTGCGCGCGGCCGTCACCGCCGCCCTGCCACCGCGCGCCGACGACCTGCCCGCCCTGGTGCCGTTCGACGCCGCCGCCAAGAAGGCTCTCGAGCTCACCTTCCGCGAGGCGCTGCGGCTGGACCACAACTTCGTCGGCACCGAGCACGTCCTGCTGGCCCTGCTGGAAGTGGAGGACGGCGCAGGCCCGCTGACCACCCTGGGCATCACCAAGACCGCCACGGAGGCCCGGATCCGCGAAGCCCTCGCCAGCATCACACCCCCGGCCGCCCCCACCGAGCAGAGCGGCGACAACGAGCAGTGATACCGACGTTGGCCGGTGATCACGGCAGTGACAGTGACACCCAGCCGACTACGCGACACGCACGGCGATGTCTCGGCGTAGTTTCGCCGCGTGACTGATCGCACCCAGAATGCCGGCAACGACTATGCGCTGACCCTGAGCCCCCAGGAACTCGCGCGCTACCAGATCATGGCCGCGCAGGCGCGCGAGGACGAGGCGGCCGAATGGGCCGCCGCCGGGATCATCCCCGGCGCGCGGGTCGCCGACGTCGGCTGCGGTCCGGCCGCGATCACGGTGACCCTCGCGGCCGCGGTCGCCCCGGCCGGCACGGTGCACGCAGTGGACCGTGACCCGGCCGCGCTCACCCTGGGCCGCCAGGTCGTCGCTGGCGCCGAGGCCGGCAACGTGACGCTCTCGGAGGGGTCCGCCGAGGCCAGCGGCCTCCCCGCCGGCAGCTATGACACCGTCATGATGCGCCACGTGCTCGCCCACAACGGCGGCCGGGAGCAGGCGATCGTCGACCACCTCGCCACCCTCGTGAAGCCCGGCGGCTGGGTGTACCTGCTCGACATCGAGGCGTCCGCGATACGCCTGGTCGGCGACCCGCCGGCGGTGGCGGCGCTGGTCGAGCTCGACGACCGCTACCGGAGCTTCCACGCGGCGAAGGGCAACGACCTGTCCGTCGGCCTGCGTCTCGCCGGTCTTCTGCGCGCCGCCGGCCTGACGAGCGTGCACCAGCGGGGCTGGTACAACATCATCGAGCCGCCGCCCGGTCTGCGTCCCCCGGCCTGGGCCGCCATTCCCACGATGACGGCCGCCGGCCTCGTCGACGCCGACGACGTCGCCCGGTGGGAGAAGGGGTTCACCGAGCTGGACGCCGCCGTCGAACGCCCCACCATGTTCGTCCCGGTCTTCTCGGCGCGGGCCCAGCGACCCGCCCGTTAGCTGCCGGTCTCCGCCGACGCCCGGCGGCGGAAGGTCCCGGTGCGGAAGGTCCCGGTCTCGATTCCCAGCTGCCTGTCAGCTGTCCAGCCCGATCAGGGCCCCGAGCCGGGCCCGGTGGGTGTCCGGCGTGCCGAACGCGATCTGGTCGGCCTTGGCCCGCTTGAGATACAGGTGTACCGGATACTCCCAGGTCATCCCGATGCCGCCGTGGAGCTGCACCGCCTCCTCGGCGGCGGTGACCGCGAGGTCGCTGCAGTAGGCCTGCGCCACCGCGGTCGCCACCGGGAGATCCAGGTCGCCGGCCGCCAGGGCGGCGGCGGCGTGGCGGGCAGCGGCGTTCATGGACTCGACACCGGTGTACAGGTCGGCGAGACGGTGCTTGAGGGCCTGGAACCCGCCCAGTGCCCGGCCGAACTGCCGGCGTTCCTTGAGGAAGGCCACCGTCGTGTCGAGACACCAGCGGGCCACACCGAGCTGTTCGGAGGCGAGGAGCGCGGCCCCGGCCTCCAGGGCGCGGCGTATCGCGTGCTCGGCGTCGCCGAGCACGAGCTCGCCGGCCGCGTCGGCGAGGGTGACGTCCGCGAGCTGGCGGGTCATGTCCAGCGAGACGACCGGAACCACCCCGGCGACGGCGGTGTCGACGGCGTACACGGCGATGCCGGCGGCCGTCCGGACCGGCACCAGCAGCACGTCGGCCTCCAGGGCCCCCGCCACGCTGGTGATGGTGCCGGTGAGCCGGCCTCCCGCCCCGACCCGGATCGACGGCAGTGGCCCGTCGGGAACGGTCGAGAGCGGCACCAGGAGCGACGCGGTCGACGTCCCCGCGGCCAGCCGGGGCAGCAGGTCGGTCTGCGCCGCCAGGAGCAGGACGGTCGCGACGACGGAGCTGGTGAGGAACGGCACCGGCGCCGCGGCCCGGCCGAGCTCCTCCAGCACGACGGCGGCCTCACGCGCCGACGCCCCCGCACCGCCGCGGTCCTCGGGCACGAGCAGGCCGGCGAGACCGAGGTCGACGGCCAGTGCCTTCCACAGCCCGTCCAGCCCGGACCGGTCGCCGTCGTAGACCGCGGTCACCGCGGCCGGGTCGCAGTGGTCGGCGAGCACGTTGCGCACGGAGGAGCGCAGGTCGTCCTCGACGTCGCTGTAGAGGAGGTCGAGGTCGCTCACCGGGGCAGCTCCTTCCAGGGGATGTCCTTGTCGACCCGCGGCTCGGCGGGCAGGCCGAGGAGCCGCTCGGCGATGATGTTGCGCAGGATCTCCGACGTGCCGCCCTCGATGGAGTTGCCCCTGGCGCGCAGGTAGCGGTAGCCGGCGTCCCGGCCGGTCATGTCGACCTTGTCGGGCCGGGTCATGCTCCAGTCGGAGTAGCGCAGGCCGTCCTCACCGAGCAGCTCCAGTTCCAGCCCGCTGAGCTGCTGGTTGAGCCGGGCGAAGGTGAGTTTCATCGTCGCGCCCTCCGGGCCGGGCTGCCCGAGCGCGAGCTTCTGCCGCAGCCGCTGGCCGGTGAGCCGGGCGACCTCGGCCTCGACCCACAGCCCGAGCAGCCGGGCGTGCAGCTCGGGCGTCCGGCGCTGCGGGTTCGTCCGCCAGGTGTCGACCACCTCGCCGATCATGCCGCTCTCCCGGAGCGCGGCGCGGCCGCCGATCGCCACCCGCTCGTTGTTCAACGTGGCGTTGGCGACCTTCCACCCCGCCCCTTCGGCGCCGAGCCGGTGGCTGTCGGGAATCGACACGTCGGTGAGGAAGACCTCGTTGAACTCCGCCTCGCCGGTGATCTGGCGCAGCGGCCGGACGTCCACGCCGGGGTCGGTCATGTCGCACAGGAAGTAGGTCAGCCCGCCGTGTTTCGGCACGTCGGGGTTCGTGCGGGCGAGCAGGATCGCGAACCGGGCATGGTGGGCACCCGAGGTCCACACCTTCTGCCCGCTGACCACCCAGGTGTCACCGTCGCGGACCGCGCGGGTGGCGACAGCGGCCAGATCGGAGCCGGCACCGGGCTCGCTGAAGAGCTGGCACCAGATCTCCTCACCGGTCCACAGCGGCCGCAGGAAACGTTGTTTCTGCGCGTCGGTCCCGAACCTGAGGATGGTCGGCGCGGCCATACCCAGGCCGATGCCGTTGGCCTTCTTTCTGTTGTCCGGCGCCCCGGCGTCGTCGAAGAGGCCGTCCACCTCGGCCTGCAGGGCCTGCGGCAGGCCGAGCCCGCCGAGGCCCGCGGGGAACGACACCCAGGCCAGCCCGGCGTCGAACCGCGCGCGGAGCCAGGTCAGGCGCTCCGTCGTCGCCGGGTCGTGGGCGGCGAGGAACCGTTCCACGCGTCGGTGGAGTTCCTCAGGCAGGTCGTCGTTCATCGGGCCGGCCCCACGTTCTCACGCAGATCGCTGTTCATCGGGCAGGTCACGGTTCCTCCGCTCAACTCGGCTCCACTCAGCTCAGCCGCTCGAGGACCATCGCCATGCCCTGGCCCCCGCCGACACACATCGTCTCCAGCCCGAACTGCTTGTCGCGGTCCCGCAGCGAGTTGATCAGCGTGCTGGTGATCCGGGCGCCGGTCATGCCGAACGGGTGGCCGACCGCGATCGCGCCGCCGTTGACGTTCAGCCTGTCCTCGTCGATACCGAGCTCACGGGCCGACGCGATCACCTGGGCGGCGAAGGCCTCGTTGATCTCGACCAGGTCGATGTCGTCGATGGTGAGACCGGCCCGGGCCAGCGCCTGCTGGGAGGCCCGGACCGGGCCGAGCCCCATGATCTCGGGTGAGAGGCCCGTGACGCCGGTGGAGACGATCCGGGCCAGCGGCGTGATGCCCAGTGCCCTCGCCCTGACGTCCGACATGATCACCACCGCGGCGGCGCCGTCGTTGAGCGGGCAGCAGTTGCCGGCCGTGACCGTGCCGTCGGGACGGAACACCGGCTTCAGGGCCGCGACCGCCTCCAGAGTGACGCCGGCCCGCGGCCCGTCGTCGGCGGTGACCCGGGTGCCGTCGGGGAGGGTCACCGGGGTGATGTCACGGGCCCAGAAACCGTCCGCGATCGCCTTCTCCGCGAGGTTCTGACTGCGCACGCCGAACATGTCCTGATCGGCCCGGGTCACCCCTTTGAGCTCGGCGACGTTCTCGGCGGTCTGGCCCATCGCGATGTAGAGGTCGGGCAGCCGGCCCTCGTCACGGGGGTCGGCCCAGCTCTGGCCGCCGGCGGCGAACGTCTCGGTGCGGGCCTGTGCCTCGGCGAACGCCGGGTTGCGGGTGTCGGGCAGGTTGTCGGCGTTGCCCTTGAAGTACCGGCTCACGGTCTCGACCCCGGCGGAGACGAACACCTCGCCCTCCCCCGCCCTGATCGCGTGCAACGCCATCCGGGTGCTCTGCAGGCTCGAGGAGCAGTAGCGGTTCACGGTGGTGCCGGGCACGTGGTCCAGACCGGCCAGGACGGCGACGGCACGGCCCAGGTTGTGGCCCGACTCCCCTCCCGGCTGGCCGCAGCCGAGCACCAGGTCGTCGATGTCGGCCGTGTCGAGTTCAGGCACCCTGTCCAGCGCCGCCCGCACCATCTGGACGGCGAGGTCGTCCGGACGCATGTCCTTCAGGGAGCCCTTCACCGCGCGGCCGATCGGCGAGCGGGCGGTGGCGACGATCACGGCTTCCGGCATCGCGATTCCTTCCCTACGAACCAGGCGCTGCTGGGATCTACCTGATCCACTCCGCCACGGGACCTCGACGGGGCCGTCACGATCGGAGGCCACATACCGTCTGGTCGGTATTGAGGATGCCGGGGGTGCCCTGGCATGTCAACGGATACCCCGCCGAGGGCGTGGAGCCGGGCCGGCACTGCGCAGACACGGCGCCGACGCCGGGCTGGCGCAAGGTCAGCCCGGCGTCGGCGCCGTGTCAACGCGGGGTCAGGCTGGCCAGCAGGAGGTCGGCGAACGACCGGCCGATCTCGCGCTCGGAGAGCCTGCCCCGGGGCTTCCACCACATCGGCAGGTGGTGCACGGAGCCGAAGAAGTAGTCGACGATCAGGTCCGCGTCGACGTCGTCACGAAAGGCGCCGGAGGCCTGCCCCTCCTCGATCATGGCACGGAAGATCTGGTGGTAACGCCGGCGTTCGCGGCGCACCTCCTTCTGCTTCRCCTCGTTCAGCTGGTGCAGCGACCGGAAGAAGATCGTGGCGCTTTCGAGGTTCTCGATCGTCGTGACCACCACGTCGGCGGCCGCCGCGTGCACACGGTCCCCGATCGGCCCCTCGTGGGCGGCGGCCTTCTCGAGCCGGTCCGTCTGCATGCGCAGCACCCGCCCGTAGATCTCGTAGAGCAGGTCGTCCTTGGAGCCGAAGTAGTGGTAGAGCGCCCCCTTGGTCACCCCGGCCGCTGCCACCACGTCCTGGACCGAGGTCCCCTCGAAGCCCTTCTCGGCGAACAGTCTGAGCGCGACGCCCAGCAGCCGCTCGGGCACCGTCCGCCCGTCGACCGTGGACGGCGGGCGCCCCACACGGCGCGCGGGCTGGTCTGCCATCCGACTACTCCTCCTGGAGGCGACACAGTCAGACTATGCGGATCGGACGGTGAACCGGACGACGGAAGCCGGGCCGGTGCCGCCCAGCGGGCGGCCGGCTCAGCCGACCCGTGACGGCAGCGTCCGGACGATCTCGCCGGTGGCCAGGTCGCGAACCGTCACGAACCCCCTGGTGTCGCCGGTGGCCAGGTGGCGGCCGTCCGCGGACCGAGCCATGGACACGATCCCGCCCGGGTCGTCGACCGTACGCAGCAGCTCGCCGGAGGGCACCGCCCAGACCTGCACCGACTTGCGGTCCTGCCGCTCCCCCCTCGACGTCGTGTACGCCACCGCGGCCAGTTCTCGCCCGTCGGGCGAGAACGCCAGATCGCGGACATGACTGTCCAGGGGGGTCAGCTCGACCAGCTGGTTCTTTCCCGCTCCGTCCCAGACGACGATCCGTCCCCTGCCCGAGTCGACCCGGCCCGTGGCGTCGACGCCGTGGTCGGAGCCGGCGGCCAGGAATTCCCCGGTCGGGCTGAAGGCCACGGCGGTCGCCTGGTTCGGGTTGTTGCGCACGACCCGTAGACACCGGCCCGTCTCCACGTTCCAGATCCGCACCTTCTTGTCGTGGCCTGCGCTGGCCACCAGCCGGCCGTCCGGGTGGAAGGACGCCATGTCGACGAATGCCCGGTGGCCGGAAAGCCAGACGGGCTCACCGTCGCCGACGGTGTCCCAGATCCGTACCGTCCCGTCATGGCTGGCGCTCGCCACCCGGCGACCGTCGGGATGGTAAGCGACGTGTGTCACCGTGCGGCGGTGCTCGTCCGAGGTGTGGGCTTCGGTCCGCGACCCGGTCTCGACGTCCCAGATCCGGACTTTGTGGTCGTCGCCACCGGTCACGAGACGCCGGCCGTCCGGACTGAACGCGAGGGACGCGACGCGGCCGTCGTGAGCGCCGAGCCGATGACGGATTCGCCCCGTCACGGTGTCCCAGATCCGCACTGTCCCGTCCTGGTGCGCGCCGGCGAGGAGCGTGCCCGTCGGATCGAACGCGACCGCGGCCACCCAGGTGAACGTCCCGTTCTCGGCCGGCAGCGCACCCACGGCATCGTCGGAGTCCGGATAACGGTGGGACACGGACGGCACGGCGGACGGCGCGGCTCCCCGGGCCGCCTCGACAATATCGRCCTCCACCTCGGCCACCCATTCACCGGACAGGCGACTTACAACGATCGGATATGGTGTCGTATTTCCGACAACGTCGTAGCTCCCCTTGACGGTGATGACGACGCTCTGGTCGATTCCGTGTTTCTGCAGCACAATCCGGATTGCCTCGACGACCTCCTGGGCCCGCTCGCCACTCGGCAGCGAGGGGACAGTGAACATGATTTCCACATTGCTGGACATAGCGCCGGATAATACGAGAAAACCGCCGCACACCCCCAGCCTGGCCGCGATACCCACCACGGTGCTCCTACGGGGTCGTAACCCGCGCCTCCGTTCGACATTCCTTGCCGAAGCACGCGCTCCGTCTGGTGTGGGCTCTCTCTTCCCCCACGGCTGGGTACCCGGACCGCGAACATGGGGAGTCGCTCCGATGTCGGGACGCCCCGCCACGCCGAGAGTGGAGACACCGGACGGCAGCGGGCCGTCGGACCTGAAGGAGCAGGCCATGCCTCGCTTTGTCATCGAGCGTGAGATCCCCTGCGCCGGGAACCTCAGCCAGGAGCAGCTGGCCGAGATCGCGCAGACCTCCAACGAGGCCGTCGCGTCGCTGGGCGTGCCCTACACCTGGGTCAACAGCTACGTCACCGGCGACAAGATCTACTGCGTGCACGAGGCGGAGGACGCCGAGACCATCCTCGAGCACGCCCGCCGCGGTGGCTTCCCGGCCAACAACGTCTCGGCCGTCGCGACCGAGTTCGGCCCGCAGACCGCCGCGACCGCCCCGCAGCGGTGACCGCGGCCCCGATCACGGGGCCGACGCTCCGGCGGGGCGCTCGAACCTTTTCCTTCGGCGCCCCGCCCGCCTCTACCCTGAGCACGTGGATCTCCTCGAGCGGGACCGCGAGGTCGCCGTCGTCCGCGCGGCGATTGATGGGGCGACGGCCGGGCAGGGGTCGGGAGTCGCGGTCGCCGGGGAGTCGGGAGCGGGCAAGTCGGCCCTCCTCGCGGCGGCCCGAGCGGCCGCACCCGGCCCGCGTTTCCTCCTCGGCGGCTGCGACCCGCTCCTGACGCCCCGGCCACTCGGCCCGTTCCGCGACATCGCCGCGGCGGCAGGACTGGGACCGTTGCTGCCCGGTGAGGACAGGGCCACCGGGCAGGAGGCCGGCGGCCGCGGCGCGGAGCCGCCGCTCGCCGTCCGTCGTCCGTCGTCCGTCGTCCGCGAGCGGGCTCGCGCCCACCGCTGGGACGAGCTCGCGTCGGCCGGCTACTCCAGCCTCGACGTGGAACAGCGGCGTTACCGCGACGCCGAGCACGTCCTCGACGAATCCCTGCCGTTCACCGTCGCCCGCGGGCTGACCAACGCCGAGATCGCCACCCGCCTGTACATCTCGGTGAAGACCGCCGACCACCGCGTCTCCGCCATCCTCACCAAACTGGGCCTGCCCACCCGCCGGGCCGTGGCCCTGCGCGCCGACGAGCTCGGCCTCGTCTGACCACCCGAGCGGCAACGGACGACATCCAGGCGAGGCTTTCGGTCACGCCTACCTCGATCCGCCTGGCCGGTGATGAACTGCTGCCGGCCGCTCGCAGAGCCCCTCGCCCGGTAGCTGACAGTCGAAGCCCCACTCCCGTCCGTCCACTTTCTGCGCCCGAACGTATCGCCTGGCGGGAAAGCTCATCTACGCGTGGCGCTCATATCGCCAACCGGTGTTCAGCATCCACAGCCGATGGCGCGCGCCGTGCCGGGTGGTGTCCGCGGCGTCGTCGTACTCCCCGTCGCCGTGCCACATCGCCACCAGTCCCTCGGCCACCCGGACGAACCGGGTTTCGAACAGTTCGGGCGGTGCGGCCGCGGCGCTGGTGAGGACGTCCTCGACGCTGGCGTGCGGGGTGAGCGTCCACAGCGTCACCCAGGTCGGGGGCAGCAGGTCGAGGTCGCCGCGGTCGCGCGCGGCCAGGGCCTCCGCCGGTCGCACCCAGCAGTGCTCGGTGATCTCCCCGCCGTCCACCGCGACAGGCTGGTCGGGAGCGCGGCCGAGCAGAATCCAGGTGAGGAAGCGACGCGCCGCGGTGGCGGGCGGGCACCAGCGCGCCAGGGGGATCAGCGCTGCGCCGTCGATCACCAGACCGGCCTCCTCTGCCGTCTCCCGCACGGCGGCACGTCGGGCCGCCGCCAGCTCGGCGGACGCCGCCCCGACGATCCCGCCATCGACGTCGCCGTCACCAGCATCGACTCGCCCGCCGGGGAAGACCCAGGCACCCGGCGCGAAGGATGCGGTGAGGCTGCGCCGCAGCATCAGTACCTCCGGGCCCGACGGCCGGTCGCGCAGCAACACGGCACTGGCGGCGGGCACGAGTGACGGTGGCTGTGTCATGCGGCCGATCGTAGGACCGTTCCCGAGGCAGATCCGCCGCCGAGCCCTGCGGCACCTCGCGGGTGGCCTTCGCCGGCTCCCCCTCGATCAGCCGGATGGCTCCGCGGCGCGGTACAGAGGTCGCCTGCTGTAGTCGACCGGTATGGAGGTGATCGGCTCGTCGGGTATCCGGTCGGTGTGGCGGCGGGCAATCGCACGCACATAGCCGAGGTGGCGCCCCTGATCGGCGGTGAGCGCGTCGATCTCCACGCTGTTGTCGGGCGCGACCGCGTGCTGCCAGCCCAGCCAGTGCCGCCAGCCGTCGGGCATGGTGTCGGCCAGGTCCACCTGGACGACCGCGCTGCGTTCCCAGTGCCGCCGCCACCAGTCGGCCGAGTGCAGGCAGGCCATGCTCGGTTCCCACCAGGTCGTGAGGTGGTCGGGAACCGAGCCGTCGAACTCCCCGACCAGGCCGGCGCCGGCGATGCCGATCGGCCCGCCGGGCCGCACGAACCGCGCGAGGTAGTTCAGGTAGAGGTCGTCGGTGCCGTAGTACACGAACGAGTCGATGCTCACCACCGCGTCGAAGAAGCCGGCGGCGAACGGCAGCGCCCGGGCGTCGGCGTGCAGGGGGAAGACGGCATCCTGCGCGCCGGCGTCCCGGATGCGCTCCAGGCGCTCGTCGACGCCGAACCAGAGGTCGACTGCCCATACCTGGACGTCGAACTCCTGATGCAGGAAGACGGACGACGCGCCGCGGCCGCATCCGAGATCGAGGACCCTCATCCCCGGCCGCAGCTCCATCTCCTCGGTGAGCCACTCCGTCAGCCAGAGGGGGTTCGCCCCGCCGCTCACCCCCGCGACGACCCAGTCCGGGTGGTATCGCGAGCTACGCGGAAAGCGCGGCGACGCCAGCTGATCGACGATCATTCCTGTGCTCCTCGGGTTCCGGCTGAGCGAGCGAGGAGGGATGCACCTCCGGCGGCGCCCGCCCTGTTCCAGGCACACCGCCCGGAACACGATGATCCACCCTGCGCCGACCGGCCACCACCCTGCGCGAGTAATGGAAACGATAACGGTTACGATGCTGCTCTGATCGCGGCAACGCCGCCACGACCTCGGAGCCCACCATGAAGATCGCCTTCGTCGGCAAGGGCGGCAGCGGGAAGACCACGCTCTCCGCGCTGCTGTGCCGCCATCTCGCCTCGCTCGGCCGCCCCGTCCTGGCCATCGACGCCGACATCAACCAGCACCTCGGCGCCGCGCTCGGCGCCGCGGACACCGCCGGCACCGTCGCGCCGCCGATGGGCGAGCACCTCGACGAGATCAAGGACTACCTGCGGGGCAGCAACCCGCGCATCCCGTCCGCCGCCCTGATGGTCAAGACCACGCCACCCGGGCCGGGATCACGCCTGCTGTCGGTCACGGAATCGAACCCGCTCTGGGAGCGGTTCGGCGTCGACGTCAACGGGATCCGGCTGCTCGCCACCGGCGCGTTCACCGAGTCCGACCTCGGTGTGGCCTGCTTCCACTCCAAGCTCGGCGCCGTCGAGTTGCTGCTCAACCACCTCACCGACGGCGCCGACGAGTACGTCGTCGTCGACATGACCGCCGGCGCCGACGCGTTCGCCTCCGGACTGTTCACCCGCTTCGACCACACCTTCCTCGTCAGCGAACCGACCAGGAAGGGCGTCGCCGTGCACCGCCAGTACCGCGAGTACGCCACCGGCTTCGACGTCACGATGTCCGTTCTCGGCAACAAGATCACCGACGCGGCCGACATCACGTTCCTCCGCGACCAGGTCGGCGACGATCTACGCGTCTGCTTCCACCAGTCCGCCCCCGTCCGGGCACTCGAACAGGGCCGCCCGTTCCACCTCGACGACCTCGAACCCGCCAACCGGGCCGCCCTGACCGAGGTGCAGGCCGCGGTGGACGCCACCGTCCGCGACCCGCATCGTTTCCTCACGCAGATGCACGAGATCCACCGCCGCAACGCCCGCGCCTGGGCCAACGACACCATCGGAACCGATCTCACCACCCAGATCGACCCCGACCACCAACCGCCGTACCCGCCGGCTCCCACGCCGCGCAGCGCAGCAGCCGCCGTCGGCGCCGCCAGTCAGGCCGCCCTCACGGTGTGAACAATCCACCGGCCGGGCCGTCCCGCACGACCCACGGGGGCGGTCCGGCCGCGCCGGGACCTGACGGAAAGCCACCGGCGAGGCGGACGTCGCGGACCACCCTCGTCATGATGATCACCGCTATGGCCGCGCTACAACACGCGGGCATAGCGAACATATAAACAAGCCAAATTCATCGAGAGGTCATGTCGCTACGCTCCGTGACCATCGGGTGTCAAGGTGACGCCCAACGGCTCGGAGGAGCGGAGATGTCTCGTCGACCACGGCGGATCGGGACACTGGCGGTGGTGATGGCCGCAGCCGGAGTAGTAAGTCTGCCAGCGGCCGCAAGCGCCGCCCCGGACGCAGGCACGGGATCGCCCGGCGCCGAGTACRCCTTCGCGCCCAGCTACACAGCCCGGGCCTGGGGAGCCAACACCGCCGGGCAGCTGGGCAACGGCAGCACCACCGCCAGCCTCATCCCTGTCCCCGTCACCGAGCTCACCGGCCTCGATGACGCCCGGGCCATCGCGGGCGGGAACGAAAGCGCCTATGCCCTGCACAGCGACGGCACCGTCTGGGCCTGGGGCCTGAACGACGCCGGCCAGCTCGGCAACGGCACCCAGACCAACAGCACCGTCCCCGTCCAGGTGATCGGCCTGACCGGTATCCGCGCGATCGCCGCCGACCGCGGCAGCGCCTACGCCCTGCGCCGCGACGGCACCGTCTGGGCCTGGGGCCTGAACGACGCCGGCCAGCTCGGCAACGGCACCCAGACCAACAGCACCGTCCCCGTCCAGGTGATCGGCCTGACCGGTATCCGCGCGATCGCCGCCGACCGCGGCAGCGCCTACGCCCTGCGCCGCGACGGCACCGTCTGGGCCTGGGGTGACAACACCTACGGCCAGCTCGGCGCGGGCGCCGGGGCCACCAGTCTGCTTCCCGTGCAGATCACCGGCCTGTCCAGCATCCGTGCCGTGGCGGCCCGCGGCGGCAGCACCTACGCCCTGCGCAGCGACGGCACCGTCTGGGCCTGGGGCCTGAACAGCGTCGGCCAGCTCGGCAACGGCACCACCGGTACCAACGGCCTGTTCCCCACCCCCGTGAGCGGCCTGACCGAGGTCCGCAGCATCGCCGCCGGCATCGGCACTGCCTACGCGCTGCGCAGCGACGGCTCCGTCTGGGCGTGGGGCCTGAACGACGCCGGCCAGCTCGGCAACGGCGTCGCCGGCACCATCGGCCCGCTGGCTGTGCCCGTCACCGGGGCCACCGGCCTCATCGGCGCCGTCTCCATCGCCGCCGGCGACAGCACGGCGTACGCGGTGCGCTGGGACGGCACCGCCTTCGCCTGGGGCGAGGGCAGCCTGGGCCAGCTGGGCATCGGGCTCGCCGTCGACAGCGCGTATCCCGTTCCGGTTCCCGGCGTCGCCGACGCCCGGGCCGTGGCGGGCGGCAGGACCAGCGGCTACGCGATCGTCGGCGACTGGTACTAGGCGCCGCGGCGCCACTGGGAGACCGCCCCTCCGGATCCGGCGAGGCCGGGGTGACATCGTCCGTCACCCCGGCCTCGGCCGTGTCCGGGGTCCTGCTCGGCGTGCGGGGTCTGCGAGCGCAGGGGCCGTGTTCCCTTCCCGGATACCCGGGACCGGGGACCAGGCGCCGAGGGTCGGTCCTTCGTGGATCAGTCGTGGAGGCGGGTGATCACGCCGTCCGGGCCGACCCGGCGGATCGTGGTGCCGGTCTCGCCGATGTAGAGGACGCCCGAGGCGTCGACGAGGACCCGTGCGGGCGACCACATCCGGGCGGTGGTGGCGGGGCCGCCGTCGCCGCTCGACCCGAGCTCACCGGTGCCGGCAACCGTCGTGACCACCCCGCCCAGGTCGATGCGGCGCACCCGGTTCCCGCCGGACTCGGCGACGTAGAGGTTCCCCGCCCGGTCCACCGCCAGTGCGGACGGCCCGCTCGGCAGGCTCAGCGCGTCACCGCCATCCGCCGGGCCACCGCCAGGAGGAACGGCCGGGGCGGCGCCGGCCAGCGTGCGTGGCGTGCCGTCCGGTTCAAGGACCTGCACCCGGTCAGCGGTGTAGTCGGTGACGAAGACCCGCCCGTCGCGCACCTCGACGTCGCCGATGCTGGCCGCCACCGGCGGGACGGACGCCTCCTCGGGTGCCGGGTCGTCGACCTCGCCGGGCCGCAGGGTGCGGCCGACCATCCGGGTCACGCCGGCGCGGTCGAGCCGGTACACCCCGCCTGCCCCCGTCAGGTACAGGTCGCCGCCGGGATCCGCGGCGATCGGCCCGGGCACCACCCCGAGGGACACCTCGGTGCCGCGGGCGCCGTCGCGCAGCACACCGGAGCCACCCCCGGCCACCGTGGTGATCACCCCGTCGGGGCCGATCCGCCGAATCCGCTGGTTACCGCCGTCGGCGAGGTACACGGTGCCGTCCCCGGCGACCGCGACGTCGGTCACTCCGCGCAGCCGCGCGGTCGTCGCCGGCCCGCCGTCCCCGGTCGAGCCCGCGACACCGGTGCCGGCCACGGCGGACACCGTTCCGTCCAGAGCCAGCCGCAGCAGCCGGTTTCCCGACCGGTTGACCACGTAGAAGCCACCGGACGGGGCGAGCGCCCAGGCCTGGATGGCGTCCAGGACCGGCGGCGCGGGCGGACCACCCGCGCCCGGTGCCGGTGTGCCCGGGGGCGCGCCGTCCGCGGGGGAGCCTGGCGCCGCGGTGCGATGGTCGCCGCCACGGGCGAGTAGGACCACCACGACAGTGACGACGACCAGGAGCGCGGCCGTCGCGGCGACGGCCGCACGGCGCCGGGCCTGGCTGCGGCCGGCGGCGTACGGGGTGCCCTCGAACAGGTTGCGGGACGCCGCGGCAGCCCCCGGCGGCCGGCCCGGGTGCGCGGGCAGCGGCGGCACGGCACGGTCGGGGGGCAGCTCGGTGGACGTGCCCGGGCCCGGGACGGACGGCGCCGCGGCGGCGGCGGCATGGTCCGGGTGGGTGGTGGGAGCGGGTGCCGGGGTGAAGCGTGGCGCGGCGCCGGTCTCGGCGGTCGCGGGGGTGGCGGCGGATTCGGGGAGGTGGATGACCAGGCTGCTGTCCGCCGGCCAGCCTGGCCCGAACAGGCTGGCCGCGGCGGCGCCCAGTGCCTGGGCGAACGTGCGGGCGTCCGCCGGACGGTCCGCGGGGTTCTTCGCCAGTGCCCGCAGCACGAGGTCGCGCACCGCCGGCGGGACGGCGGCGGGTACCGGCGGGTCCACCTCGCGCTGGTGGCGCAGCAGCTCCGGCACGGACAGCGCGGCGTCGAACATCGGACGTCCGGCGACCAGCTCGTAGAGGACGGCGCCGAGCGCGTACAGGTCCGTCGCGGGGCCGACGGTCCCGCCGGCGATCTGCTCGGGTGCCATGTAGCGGGGGGAGCCGACGACCCGGCTGACCGTGCCCGCCGCGTCGTCGAGGATCTTCCCGATGCCGAAGTCGGCGAGCTTGGGCTGCCCGGTCTCGGTGAACAGGATGTTGTCGGGTTTGATGTCGCGGTGCAGCACCCCGTGGGCGTGGGCGTGCGCGAGCGCGTCGGCGACGGCGGCGCCGACCGCGAGGGCCGCCGCGGCGGACAGCCGATGCTGCGACAGGGTGCCCCCGCCGAGCATCTCCATCACCAGCAGGCACAGGTCGTCCTGCACGACACAGTCGTAGATCCGCACGATGTGTGGATGGTCGAGGCGGCTGAGGATCCGCGCCTCGGCGCGGAACCCGCGCTCGGCCGCCGACGGGGCGACGAGCACCTTGACCGCGACRGTGCGGTCGAGGTCGAGGTGCCGCCCGGCGAGGACGAGACCGAACGAGCCGGCGCCGAGCTGCTCGCCGAGGGTGTAGCGGGGCAGCGCCCGGGCGATGCGGGCGCGGTCGACGGCGGGCACGGCGTGCCGCCCTACCTGACCCGCACGGCGCGGACCCGGCCGTCCACCGCGTCGGTGATGTAGAGGTTGCCGGCCTGGTCCAGGGTCAGGCCGCCGGGGTAGACCAGTTCGGCGTCGGCGGCCGGCCCGCCGTTGCCCGAGTACTTCGACACCCCCGTTCCGGCGAGGGTGGTGATGGTCCCGTCGGGGGTGATGCGCCGCACCCGGTGGTTGCCCGGGTCGGAGAGGTAGACGACGCCGGCGGCATCGACCGCGACATCGGCGCCGACGGTGTTGATGGCGGCGCGGGCCGCCGGGCCCCCGTCGCCGCTGAAGCCCTCCTGCCCGGTGCCGGCGACGGTGCTGATCACACCGGCCGGGTCGATGCGGCGCAGCCGGTAGTTGTCCTGGTCCACGACGTACAGGCTGCCGTCGGGGCCGTCGGCCAGCGCACACGGGTAGCTGAATCGGGCGGCGGCGGCCGGGCGGCCGTCACCGGTGTCGTCGCCGGTGTCCCCGGGCGCACCTGTGCCGGCGACGGTGGTGATGATCCCGTCCAGGCCGATCCGGCGGATCCGGTTGTTCTCCCCGTCGGCGACGAGCAGGCTCCCGCCCGGCTCCAGCAGCACCGTGTTCGGGTAGTTGAGCATCGCGTCCACCGCCGCGACGCCGTCCCCGGAGTAGGTGAGGCCGTCCTCGCTGACCTCCCCGGCGAAACCGAAGTCGTCCCGGCCCGCGATGGTGGTGATGATCCCGTCGACGCCGACCCGGCGGATGCGGTGGTTGGCCTTGTCGGCGATGAACAGCGTGCCGTCGGGGGCCACCGCGACGCTGGACGGGCTGTCCAGCGAGGCGCTGGTGGCCGGYCCGCCGTCCCCCAGCCAGCCGGCGGTCCCGTTGCCGGCCACGGTGGTGATCGTGCCCGCGCGGTCGATGCGGCGGATCCGGTGGTTGTCGGTGTCGGCAACGTAGACCGCGCCGCGGGCGGCATCGACGGTCAGGTCGCTGGCCGAGTCGAGCTCGGCCTGCGCGGCCGGCCCGCCGTCGCCGGAGAAACCCTCGGACCCGGCACCGAACACGGTCGTGATCGTGCCCGCCGCCAGCGCCGGCTGCCACGCGGGGGGCGGCGCTGGCCGCGGCGGCGGGGCCGGATCGGGCCGGCCCCACACCGCCCAGCCGGTGCCACCGCCGGCGAGCAGCGCCAGCGCGACGGCCGCCGCCGTCACCGCCACGGGCACCCGCCCGCCCGGCATCCCTCCCCCACCCGGACCACCCGTGTCGACTGTGCCGGGCGGGCCGGCGGGGATGCCGGTGGGGGTGCCGGCAGCCGCGGTGGGCGCGGACCGGTCCTGGGGGCGGGGCAGGCGGGGCAGGCGCCGGGTGGTGAGCTGGCGGACGTCCGCCCCGAGGTGGACGGGGAGGCCGGCCCGGTCGAGCCAGTGCCGGCCGAACACACTGGTGGCGGCCCTGGCCAGCTCGAAGGCGAACATCCGGGCGCCGGCCGGCCGGTCCTCGGGCCGCTTGGCCAGGCAGCGCAGCAGCAGCGCCCCCAGCGGGGCCGGCACGCCCGGCGGGGGCGGCGGGACGACCTCGGTGTGGTGGCGCAGCAGCACCGGCAGGGGCAGCTCGGGCGGCGCCAGCCGCGTCCCGGTGAACAGCTCGTAGAGCACGACCCCGAGCGCGTACAGGTCGGTCGCGGGGCCGAGCCGCTGGCCGGTGATCTGCTCCGGCGCCATGTAGCGCGGGGTGCCCACCACCCGGCTGGCGGTGGACGCCGACCCCTCGAAGACCTTGGAGATCCCGAAGTCGGTGAGCTTGGGCTGCCCGTCCCGGGTGAACAGGATGTTGGCCGGCTTGATGTCGCGGTGCAGCACCCCGTGCGCGTGGGCGTGTGTGAGGGCGTCGGCCACCGCGAGGCCGACCGCGCAGGCCGCCTCCGGGCGCAGCGCCCGGTGCGCCAGGGTGCCGCCGGAGAGCATCTCCATCACCAGCAGGCACAGGTCGCCGCGCACGACACAGTCGTAGGTCCGCACGATGTGCGGGTGGTCGAGCCGGCTGAGCAGCCGGGCCTCGGTGCGGAAGTCCACCGCCGCGCCCGGGTCCGGGCTGGTGAGGACCTTGACGGCGACGGGGCGGTCAAGCTCCTGGTGGTAGCCCGCGAGGACCAGCCCGAAGGCCCCCGACCCCAGCTCGCCGCCGATCCCGTAGCCCGGCAGGGCCGCGGCCACGCGCCCGCGGTCGACAACCGGCACCGCAGTCTCCCGTCCTCGATCGTCTCGTCATGGTCCTCGGGGCGCTCCCACCGCGCCCGCCTGTTCCCGCTGTCCGGTGCCGCCGCCCCGCCRCACCACCTGGCCGGCGGGGCGGGGCGGGGCCGACGCCGGGTCAGCCGGGCCCGGTCAGGTGCACGTGCAGCACCAGGTTGCGGCGGCGGTCGGTGACGAAGAGGTCTCCGGTCGGGTCGAGCGCGACGGGACCGTCGGGGCTGATCGCCGTCGGGTCGACGTCGTCGCGCTTGCCCGGGCGGGCGGTGCCCGCGACCGTGGTGATCACGCCGTCGGCGTCGACCCGGCGGATCCGCCGGTTGGTGCGGTCGGTGATGTACAGGATGTCGTGGGCGTCGATCGCGATCCCCCGCGGGGAGCGCAGGGTGGCCTCGGTGGCGGGCCCGCCGTCGCCGGAGTAGCCCGGCCGGCCGGTGCCGGCCACCGTCTCGATCACCCCGTCCAGCCCGATCCGGCGGATCCGGTTGTTGTCCGAGTCGGCGATGTAGAGCCGGCCGAAGTGGTCCAGCGCCACGCTGATCGGGAACGCCAGCAGCGCCTCGGACGCCGGTCCGCCGTCGCCCGCCGAACCCTCGCCGTCGGTTCCGGCCAGGGTGGTGATGGTCCCGTCAGGGGTGACACGGCGGATCCGGTTGTTCGCGGTGTCGGCGATGAACACGGTGCCGTCGCGGCCGGCGACGACCCCGCCCGGATACCACAGCGCGGCGTCGGTGGCCCGGCCCCCGTCACCGCTGAACGCGTGCTCGCCGTTGCCGGCGACGGTGGTGATGATCCCGGCCGGGTCCACCCGGCGGATCCGCTGGTTGAAGGTGTCGGCGATGAGAATGTTGCCGGCCGAGTCGAGCGCCAACGCCGAGGGATGGCTCAGCTGGGCCTGGGTCGCCGGCCCGCCGTCGCCGGCGAAACCCTCCACGCCGGTCCCGGCGACCGTGACGATGGTGCCGTCCGCCGAGATCCGCCGGATCCGGTTGTTGCCGAAGTCGGCGACGTAGATGTTGCCGGCCCAGTCGGCGACCATGCCGTAGGGCCCGTCGAGGGCCGCCGAGCCGGCCGGTCCACCGTCGCCGGCGAACCCGGCGGTGCCGGTGCCGGCCACCGCGACCACCGGGAAGGGCGGCGGCGCGGGCAGCGGCGGCGGCGGGCCGGCGGGTGCGGCCGGCCCGGGACCGCTGTTCCCCGCGGGCGGCCGCGGCGGGGCAGCCGCGTCGCCGCCGCCCGCCAGCGGAATCGTCAGCGCGGCCACGGCCCCGGCGAACGCCACCCCCGCCGCGGCCAGGATCGCCGCCCGCCGCGTCCGCGCGGACGACTGCTCCCGTCCGGGTGGTTCAGGCCGCCCGCTCAGGTCGGAGAGCAACGGCGGGTGGCCCGGATCGGGGGATGGCGGTGGCGTGCCCGGCCCGGTGTGGCCCGGTGTGGGGATGGCGGGCGGGACCGGGTCGGCTAACAGGGAGGTGACCGGCGGCAGCGGTGGATCCCCCAGCCGGGTGGTGCGATCCGCCGGATCATCATCCTGGCTCTGGCTCTCGCCCGCCCCCGCCATCGCTGGGGCCACCGCCACCCGGGGGGCGGCACTCGCCGGCGCCGCGGCGGCTGTCTGCTCCTGCAGGCCGGCGCTGATCTGCAGCGGGACACCAGCCTGGGCGAGCCAGTCGCGGCCGTAGTCCACCTGGGCGGCGTCGGCCAGCTCCATCGCGAACGGACCCGGGCCGCGGTGCCGTTCCCCCGGCTCCTTCGCCAACGCCCGGGCCAGCACCGCCGCGACCCTCGGCGGCACTCCCGGCGGAGGCGGCGGCACCACCTCGCAGTGATGGAGGAACAACTCCGGCGCGGTCAGCCCGGCGCCGAACAGCGGCGCTCCGGCCAGCAGCTCGTACAGGGCTGCGGCCAGGCCGTAGACATCGGTGGCGGGCAGCAGCCGGCCGCCCGTGACCTGCTCGGGTGCCAGGTACTGGGCGGTGCCGACGACCTGCCCGGCGGCCAGCCCGGTGCCCGCCAGCAGCCCGGCGACCCCCACGTCGGTGAGCACCGGGCGCCCGTCCGCCGTGAACAGGACGTTGGCGGGTTTCACATCCAGGTGCAGCACCCCGGCGGCGTGGGCGTGCATCAGCGCGTCGGCGACGGCCACCGCCACGGCCACCGCGGCCGGTGGGGTCAGGCTCTGGCGGGCCAGCGTGCCGCCGGGCAACAGGTCCGTCACCAGGACGCACAGCCCGTCCACCGGGACGACATCGAGCACCCGGCACAGGTGGGGATGCGCCAGGCCGGTCAGCACCCCCGCCTCCGCCGCCGGGTCGACCGACTGCCCCGCGCCGGCGCCCAGATCCAGGATCTTGACAGCCACGTCGAGGCTGCGGCCGGCACGGCCGCTGCCGTCGCCCGGCGCTGTTCCCGCGGGCAGCCCGACCGCCTCCACGGAGCTGGCGGGAGACTGCTGCGCCGGTAGCTGCTGCGCGGCGAGCACCAGGCCGACACTGCCGCTGCCCAGCTCCCGGCCGAGGCGGTAGCCCGGCAGCGCCGCGGCCACCCGCGCACGATCGATGATCGGCACTGCCCGGCCTCCCCGTCGCCGTTCCACCATCCGGCGGCGCGGCCCGCCGCGCCACTGCCACCACCGTGCCTGTCCACCCCCCGAGGTGCCGGATGCTAGCAAAAGCTCCCAGACCCACCACCGGCGCGTGGCGGTATCTCCCCCACCCCCGACCAGACCATGCCGTGGGCCGGGTACCGGCCGCCGCCGGCGGGCAGGATGAACGGCATGCGGGTGGAACTGGAACGCAGCGGCGGGTTCGCGGGGATGACCCGGCGGGCCGTCCTGAACACAGCGGATCTCGACCCGGCCCTGGCACAGGCCGCCGAGACAGCGCTCGACGCGCTGCCGTGGGACCAGCCACCCGCCCCGGCCACCACCCGGGACACGTTCCAGTTCACCGTCCGGCTCCTCGACGGCGCGGGCCACGGCCGCACGGCCGTCATTCCCGAATCGGTGCTGCCGCCGGCGCTGCGCCCGCTCACCGACCAGCTCGCCACCCGTCGCGCGCCCCGTCCCTGACCACCCCCGCCCGGCCGGGGGGTAGGCCTGGCCCGGCGGCGGGAACACCCAGGGGCACGCCGACCGCGGCCGTCCGACGTCCGTCCCCGGGCCGGGCGGGGCCGGCACCGAACGGGGGGCTGGACGAATGTGTCGACTCCTGGGGCTCACCAGCGCCCCCACCCGCGCGCGGGCGACCTTCTGGCTGCTCGACGCACCCGACAGCCTCGATCAGCAGAGTCACCGCAACCCCGACGGCACCGGCCTGGGCGTCTTCGACACCGCCGGCCACCCGGACGTCTTCCGCGCCCCGATCGCGGCCTGGGAGGACCGGCAGTTCGCCGCCGAGGCCCGGCACTGCCGCTCGACGACGTTCGTCGCCCACGTCCGCCATGCCTCCACCGGTGCCCTGGAGGTCCGCAACACCCACCCGTTCAGCCAGGACGGACGCCTGTTCGCCCACAACGGCGTCATCGAGGACCTGGACCACCTCGACGCCCACCTCGGCCCGGCCCGCGACCTCGTCGCCGGCGACACCGACTCCGAACGCTTCTTCGCCCTGATCACCGCCGAGACCGCCCGCGCCGGCGGTGACCTGGGCCGCGGCATCACCGCCGCGGCCCGCTGGGTCGCCGCGAACCTGCCCGTCTACAGCATCAACCTGGTGGTCACCACCCCGACCGAACTGTGGGCACTGCGCTACCCGGACACCAACACGCTCTACCTGCTGCGCCGCCAGCCCGGCGGCCACCACGGCGGACGTCCGCTGGATCATGTCGACGCCGCGGGCGCCACCCGGCTGCACTCGAAGGACCTCGCCACCGCAGCCTCCGTCGTCGTCGCCAGCGAACCGATGGACGAACATCCCGACTGGCGGGCGCTGCGCCCGGGTGAACTGGTCCGTGTCCTGCCCGGTCAGATCACCACCACCCGGATCACCCTGCCCGACCCGCCGGCGCACCCGCTCACCCTGGCGGATCTGCGCCCCGAAGCCGCCGCCTCCCAGACCGCCGGTTCCCACACCGCGGCAGCCCGGGCCACGACGTCCCAGGCCGCAGGGGCCGATGGTCCGGCCGCTGCCGGCACCGGCGACACCCACCCGACCCGTGACGCTCGGTAACATGGTCGTTGTGACGACCGTCGATGCCGCGTTCCAGGCGGCCGCCGAACTGGCCCGGGCCGACAGCGGCCTGGCCGTCATCTCCACCCTGCGGGCGGACGGGACCATCCAGGCGTCGGTGGTCAACACCGCTTTCCTGCCCGCCCCGCTGCTGCCCGTCCCACCCGGCCCGCCGGGCCCGCTGGTCGCGTTCGTGACCTACGGCCGGGTGAAACTCGCCCACCTGCGTCGGCGGCCCCAGATCAGCGTGACCGTCCGCGCCGGGTGGCAGTGGGCCACCGTCGAGGGCACCGCCAGCCTCGTCGGACCGGACGACCCGCACCCCGCGGTGGACGCCGACCGGCTACGGCTGCTGCTCCGCGAGATCTTCACCGCGGCCGGTGGCACCCACGACGACTGGGACGCCTACGACCGGGTCATGGCCGAGCAACGGCGCACCGCCGTCTTCGTCACCCCGTCCCGGATCTACGGCCCCTGACCTGGCCGGCCGCCCTACCTCGGCAGGGGCGGCAGCTCGCGCAGCAGCGGTGCGAGGACGCCCCCGGCCCGGCTGACCGCGGCGTCGTCGACGTCGAGATGGGTCACGATCCGCGCGGTCGTCGGGCCGACGGTGCCGACGAGCACCCCGCCGGCCGCCGCCCGCCCGGCGAACGCGTGGGCGTCGGGGACGTCCACCAGCACCATGTTGGTCTCGGTCAGCTCCGGGTGGACCCGTCCCGGGGCCACGTCCGCGAGCAGCTCCGCCAGCTCGCCGGCCCGCCGGTGGTCGTCCGCCAGCCGCTCGAGGTGATGGCGCACCGCGTACAGGCCCGCCGCGGCGAGCACCCCGGCCTGCCGCATCCCGCCGCCGAGCCGCTTGCGCCACTCCCGGGCCCGCTCGACCAGATCGGCGTCCCCCACGACCAGCGAGCCGACCGGCGCGCCCAGCCCCTTCGACAGGCACACCGACAGCGTCCCGAAGATCTCCCCCAGCCGGCCCGGTGGCACCCCGAGCGCCACCGCGGCGTTCCACAGCCGTGCCCCGTCGCAGTGCAGCACCACCCCGGCCTGGTCGGTGATCACGCGCAGCCGCTCCAGCCGGTCCAGCGCCCACACCCGGCCACCGGCCCGGACCTGGGTGTTCTCCACCGCCAGCACACTCGTGCGGATCATGTTGTACGTCTGCCCGCCCGGGAACGCGCGCAGCTGCGCCGCCACCTCCGCCAGGTCGAGGGCGTCGGCGAGGCCGGTCAGGGTGCGGGTCTGCACGCCGCCGAGCGCGGCGAGCCCACCCAGCTCGTAGGTCACGATGTGCGCGTCGACGTCCGCGACGATCTCGGTGCCGGCCGGGGCGCTGGCCCGCAGCGCACAGAAGTTCCCCATCGTCCCGCTCGGGACGAACAACGCCGCCTGGTGCCCCAGCAGCCCGGCGACATGCTCCTCCAACGCCCGCACGGACGGGTCCTCACGGTAGACGTCGTCGCCCACCTCGGCCTGCGCCATCGCCTGGCGCATGCCGGACGTCGGACGGGTCACGGTGTCACTGCGCAGATCGACGCTCACGCCTCCGACGTTAGCCCTGCGGTACGGGCCACCGGACAAACCCGCCGGCCCACCGGGTCAGGCGGCGGTGAACGCGGTGACCGGGCCGTCGACGGCCACCCGCACGCGGGCGCCCGGTTCGGGAAGCCGGTTCCCCGGAACGCGTGCCGTCACGGTGCGGCCGGAACCGTCGAGCCGGAGCTGCACGGTGGCGTCGTGGCCGAAGTAGCTCACCGCGGTGACCAGGGCGGCGACCCCGGCCTGGCCACCGTCACGGGCGTCCTCCTCGGCGGCGGCACCGCCGCCGTCCGCCGCGCCGTCCACCCTGATCTGCTCGGGTCGGACGAGGAGCCGCGCCGCGCCCTCGACCGACCCGGTACGCACGGCGAGCTCGCCGAGGTCGCAGGAGGCGGTGCGTCCGGTGACCACCGCGGGCACGAACACCGCCGCCCCGACGAAGGCCGCGACCACCGGACTCGCGGGGGCACGGTAGATCTCCTGCGGCGGTCCCGCCTGGACGATGCGGCCGGCGGACATGACCGCGGCCTGATCCGCCAGGGACAGCGCCTCGTTCTGGTCGTGCGTCACCAGCAGCGCGGTCGTCCGGTTGATGCGCAGGGCCTCGACGACAGCCCGGGCGGTGCTCAGGCGCAGGGCGGCGTCCAGCGAGGAGAACGGCTCGTCGAGCAGCACCAGGGACGGGCGCGGAGCCAGTGCCCGGGCCAGCGCGACCCGCTGCTGCTGCCCGCCGGAGAGCTGGTGGGGAAACCGGTGGGCCAGGCTCGCGTCCAGGCCGACCAGGTCGAGCAGCTCCGCGGCCCGGCGACCGGCGCGCCGGTCGGCGCGCGGCAGGCCGAACCCGATGTTGGCCGTCACGTCCGCATGCGGGAACAGCGCGCCTTCCTGCGGGACGTAGCCGACCCGCCGCCGCTGGGCGGGGAGGCTGCGACCGGGGCCGAACACCCGTTCTCCGCCGAAGTCGATCGTGCCGCCGTCCGGGTCGCCGAATCCCGCCACGAGTCGCAGCAGCGTGGTCTTGCCGCAGCCCGACGGCCCGAGCACGGCCGTCACGGTGCCGTCGGGCACCTGCAGGTCGACACCGGCGAGCGCGGTCGTCGCGCCGAAACTCTTGGTCACCTGGCTGACGGTCAACGCTGTCAAGGGTCTCTCCTGGTCACGGGCCTCTCCGGGCAGACCGGGTCAGCAGGAACGTCGCCGGGGCCGACAGCAGCACCATCAGCCCGGCGTACGGGGCGGCCGCGCCGTAGTCGATGTCGTTGGTGTTGCTCCAGAACTCGGTCGCCAGGGTCCGGGTGCCGGTCGGGGACAGCAGCAGGGTCGCGGTGAGCTCGGTGACCACGGCCAGGAAGACCAGGATCGCTCCGGCGCCGACGCCCGGGGCGATCAGCGGCAGGGTGACCCGCCACCAGACCCGTGCCGGGCGCAGGCCCAGGGCTCGGGCCACGTCGTCGAGAACCGGCGGCGCCTGGGCGACCGCGGCCCGCAGCGCGACCGTGGCCCGCGGCAAGAACATGATCGAGTATGCCGCGATCAGCAGTGCGGTGGTCTGGTAGACGGCCGGCAGCACCCGCAGGGAGACGGTGACGAGCGCGAGCGCGACAACGATGCCGGGCAGCGCGTTGGCGGTGTACGTACTGCGTTCGAGCAGCGTCCCGATTCGGCCGGGGTGGCGCACCGCGAGCCAGGCGACGGGCAGCGCCAGCACCACCGTGGTCAGCGCGCCGGCGAGACCGAGGCCCGCCGCGGTGACGGTGGCGGTGGCGAGGTCCGCGGCGGGGAAGGCGGTGGACGTCCCCACCACCAGCCAGCGGACGATGCTCGCCAGCGGGATGCCCAGTGCCAGCAGCACGACCGCGCCGAGTCCGGCCAGCGCGGGCACGGCGAACCAGCCGAGCCGGGCGGGGACCGCCGGGCGGCTGCTGCCCGGCCCGAGCCGGGCGTAGCGGTGCCGGCCGCGCAGGCCCAGTTCCGCGACCACCAGCACCCCGCAGTACAGCACGAGGACGCCGGCGAGCATGTTCGCCGCCGCGCTGTTGAACGACGAGCGGTACTGGTCGTAGATGGCCGTGGTGAAGGTGGGGAACCGCAGCATCTGCAGCGCGCCGAACTCCGCGAGCAGGTGCAGCCCCACCAGCAGCGCCCCGCCGAGCAGCGCGGGGCGCAGCTGCGGCAGAACGACCCTGGCGAAGGTCCGCCACGGCCCGAGCCCGAGGGAGCGGGCCGACTCCTCCAGGGCCGGGTCCAGCCCTCGCAGGGCCGCCCCGACGGGGAGGTACACCAGCGGGTAGTAGGCGAGTGTGACGATCAGCAGCGCACCCGGGTACCCCTGGGCCGCCGAGGTGAGCGAGACCCACCCGAAGCTGACGACGAACGCCGGCACCGCCAGCGGCGCGGCGAGCAGCACGTGCCAGACCCGTCGGCCCGGCAGGTCCGTCCGTTCGACGAGCCACGCGGCGGCCGTGCCGAGGACGGCGCTGCTCGCCATACCGCCGGCGACGAGCTCGGTGGTGTTGACGAGAAGCTCTCCCACCCTGGGCCGGACGAGCAGCCGCCACGCCTCCGACCAGCCCACGCTGATCGTGTACCCCACGACGAAGAACAGCGGGACGGCCGCCAGCAGTGCGACGAGCACGCAGGCCAGCAGCAGCGGGCGCGGGTACACCCGGGGGCGGGAGCGCCGCCCCCGGGTCCCGGTGTCGGTAACGGCCGTGAGATGGCTGGTCAGAGCAGATCGGCCTGTCGCATCAGCTCGATGACCCGTGGGCCGTTGAGGGTGGAGATGTCGATGTCGGGGGCGTCGAGGTCCGCGAGCGGCGGCAGGGCCGGATTCGCGGTGACCTGGCCCGACACCGGGTACTCCAGCGCGCCGCTGTCGACCAGTGCCCGCTGCCCGGCCTCGCTGGTGAGGAAGCTGACCAGCCGCTGCGCCTCGGGCTGGTGGTCGCTGGCCGCGACCACGCCGACGCCGGAGACGCTGAGGAACGCACCCGCGTCCTGGTTTTTGAAGTAGTGCAGGTCGACGTTCCGACTGATCTCGCCCGACTCGGCCTGGTCCTGGTACCAGTAGTAGTGGTAGATCACGGCGGCGGGCACCTCACCGGCGTTCACGGCCCGCAGCGCGGCGATGTTGTTGTCGTAGATCTTCGCGTTGCGCTTCAGTCCGGCGAGCCAGTCCGCGGTGGCGTCCTCGCCCTCCACCGCGAGCACGGCGCTGACGATCGCCTGGAAGTCGGCGCCGCCGGCCGCCACGCCCACCCGCCCCTGCCACTGCGGCCCGGACAGGTCGGTGATCGACGCCGGTAGCTCGTCCTCGGTGACCTGCTCACGGTTGTAGATGAACACCGTCGACCGCGCGGCGAAGCCGGTCCAGGCGCCGGAGCTCGGGACGTACTGGTCGGGCACCTGGTCCAGAGTGGCGCGGTCGAGCGGGCTGAATCCGCCGGCCCGCTCGACCAGGGTCATGGCCGGGGAGTTCTCGGTGGCGAAGACGTCCGCGGGCGAGCTGTCACCCTCCTGGACGAGCTGGTTGGCCAGCTCGGCGTCGCCACCGGAGCGCATCTCGACCTTGATGCCGGTCTCCTCGGTGAACGCATCGAGGAGCACCTCCATCAGATCCCGGTGCTGCGCGTTGTACAGCGTGAGCGTCGGCCCGTCGTCCCCGCCGCACGCCGACAGGCCCCCCACGAGGCCGGCTGTCACCAGCACCGCCAGCGCTCTTCCTACCCTGCCCATCGGGCTCCCCTCGCCTGCTTCGCGGACGACTCCGACCTCGACAACTCTCAGTAGTTGCCGCAAACCTCACTAGCTGGTCAGACGTGTTATTGGAACGTAAACCCGCTACAGCGTGTTGAAGTTAGCCGATCCTTACCTTGGGTTCCAAGAGTGTGGGAAGGGACACATCCGGCGGGGACGGGCGCGCGGCAGGGATCTCGGCGAGGGTGTCGCGGTCCGGCGCGCGGAGCGGACCGACGGCGCGCGGCGGAGTCCGGACGTGCACCAACAGTCGACGGAGCAGAACCGTCACCTGGGTCCACGCCTTCCAGGTCACGAGGCCTACCGCGAGCGAGGCCACCAGGGCGGGCACCGGATGGTCGTCCTGCAGCGCGGGAAACACCTGCCAGTGCGTCAGGTAGATGTAGAGCGAGCTGCTGGCCAGCAGGCCGATCAGCGAGCGCACCGGGCGCGGGCAGGGCAGGCCCCTGACCCAGAGCAGCAGCATCAGGCCGCCGAGGATGACGTCCTCCCGGCGCGAGTTGGCGAAGAACCCCGGAACGGTCAGCAGCGCAAGCGCCGTCACGCCGAGGCGTCGCCACACCGTGCTCGCCGCCGCGGCGGCCCAGCCGAGCGCGAACAGCCAGAGCACGGCCACCGACGTCTGTGTGTCGCGCGGCCCTGGTGTGAGCTCCACCAGGTCGAACCGGGTGAGCAGACCGGCCGCGAGGACACCCACGGCAAGCCCGAACGGGAAACGTCGCTGTAGCAGGTCCACCGCCGGCACGGCGAAAAGCACGGCGAGCGCCAGCATGATCTGGACCAGCGCCTCGATGAACCAGAACTCCCACGGTGGCCCGGCCTGCTCGGACCCGAACACGCTGTTGAGCAGCACGATGTTCGCGAACCCGTGCTCGTTCATCACCAGCACGAGCGCGGTGATGAACAGCATGCTGGGAACCACCAGGTGCACGACACTGCGCAGCATCCCGCGCACCCGTTCCGGTCGCGGCGCCGACGTCAGATGGAACCGGGCGAAGTTGTAGCCGGCGACGGCGATCAGCAGGTGCGCGCCGCCGAGGATGCCGCCGACGGCGTCGAACGTGTTGGCATGCGTGCCGACGACCAGCACGATCGCGATGGCGCGCAGGACGACAGTCGTCTCGATCGAGCCCAGCCGCGCCCGCCCACGGCGTGCGGACGGGGCCAGGTCCCGCAGGGCAGTGGTGGGCCAGTCGGCGGGCAGGTTCCCGAGGACCTCCTCCAGCCGCAGCGACAGCTCCACGTAGGTCAGCGAGTCGCCGCCGAGACTCACGAAGGTGCTGTCGTCGGTGATGTCGCCCTCGTAACGGCCGAGCCGGTCGGCGAACAGCCTGCGCACCGCGGCGGCGGCGGCGGTGGCGGTGGCGGTGGCGTCGTATGGCTCCCCCGGTCCCGGGGGCGGGGACGGCCGTGGGACCGCCTTGTCCGCGGCACGGACGACGCCCTGGACCGCGACGAGGTCGAGCTTGCCGTTGGCCAGCCGGGGCAGCGTCTCCCGGTGGTGGATCCGCACCGCGCTCTCGGGCAGCCGGCAGGTCCGCGCGACCAGCTGCCGGACAGAGGCCGCCGCGGCGACGTCAGCACCGGCGACCGGGCCGCCTCCGGCGACGCCGGAGCCGGCGTCCGGGGCCGTGCCCTCCACGACGACGTGAAGGGCACCGTCATCCGTCGCGCAGCAGCCACGGAACCCGTGGCCGGCAAGCATGTCCTCCACGTGCTGGAGATCGATCCTGAGCCCGAAAAGCTTGCCGAACCTCGTGCGCCGGCCCACGATCTCGTACAGGCCCTCGGCGGTGCGCCGAGCCAGGTCCCCCGTGCGCAGCTCGTCCAGTGTCCTGCCGAGCGCGAGGTCGGCCGCCGTGTGCGCGTAGCCCATCATCACGTTGGGGCCCGAGTACACGAGTTCCCCCACGTCGTCGGCGTCCGCGACGCCCCGGGTGTCCTCCGCCACCGGCTCCAGCCGGAACGATCCCCCCGGGACCGGAACGCCGATGGCGTGCGGATGCGTGACGGCGAGGTGCGGCGGCAGGTAGGCCATCCGGGCGGTGGCCTCCGTCTGCCCGTACATCACGACCAGATCCCAGCCCTGGCGCTGCCCCAGCCGGGCATAGCGCGCGACCCGGTCCGGCGCCAGCCGTCCCCCGGCCTGGGTGACGTAGCGCAGGTGCGGCAGAGCCATACCATCGAAACCGGCCCTGTCGAGCAGGTCGAACGTGTAGGGAACAGCGGCCAGCGATGTGGCGCGCGCGGCGCGGAACAACTCCCAGAAACCGCGGTCCACCACTGACATCGACGTAAGAATCAGCGTGGCCCCGCGCACCAGGTGGCTGTGGATGACCGACAGTCCGTAGCAGTAGGACATCGGCAGCGTCGTCGCGGCGCGGTCACCGGGTCCGATCCCGAGGTACTCGGCGATCGACTCCGCGTTGGCCCGCAGATTCGCGTACGACAGGCGGACCAGCTTCGGCGAGCCTGTCGACCCGGACGTGCTCAGCAGCAGCGCCAGCTCCGGGTGCAGGGTGTGCGCGGAGCCCACACGCCGTCGCTCGGTCCGTGCCACGGCGCCCACGGGACGGACGACCACGTCGGGGTCGTAGGCCTCGACCAGGGCATCGACCGACATCGCGTTGTCGCCCGGCGCGAGCAGGACCACGTGCCCGGCGGACAGCGCCGCAAGGTACATGACCAGGATGTCGGTCGTGTTGGCCGCCGCGACCAGCACCAGCCGCCGTCCACCCGTCACGCCGCCGCCGTCGAGCTGCTCGCGGGCGTCGGCGACCCGGGACGCCAGCTCCCGGTAGGACAGCTCGCCCTGCGCGGTGATGATCGCCGGGTGCTCGCGGTGCCGAGCCAGCGCGGACGCGGAGAAGGCGGAGAAGCCCGGACGGAGTGGAACAGCCCATGTCACACGAGCAAACTACAAGTGAAGCAAGGTTATCTTAAGTCCCCGATTGTGTGACATAGGGCCCGAGGTGATGCTGCCACGATAGCGGATCACCGCAGGTCACGGGGGGCACGGGGAGACAGGGAGGCGCCGCGGGCGTCCGCGCCGACGACCAGTCACCGCCTGGTGCCCCACCCGACCAGGCGACGTGTTCCTGGAAGCCCGCGCACGGCCCCGGCCCGGCCCGGCCCTCACAGCGAGCACCCGGCTCCCTCGGCCAGCACCCTGGCCCGGCGCATACGAAATCCAGGTCCCATTACCGGCGGTTTCGGTTTCCTGCACGAGACGCGTGACACTGCGCACCGTGCGGAAATCCCGCCGACGCCCCCGTCCCGGTGTTCACCAGACCGCCCTCCGACCCAATACCGGCCGATCAATCTCAATGCCCTTCATCGGACCGTTTTCTTTTCCCGACGCCAGTCTTGCTTTTATCCTGCAGGACAACGTTCTCGCTCTCGCGGAGATTATCCTGTTAACCTTGTCGCTACCGTGCGGTCCTCGCGCGAAATCGGCGGACCATAGGGTCTCAACGACCCCGGCGCCACCAGCCCGCCCGACCAGGGAGGCGCGGCAGGCCGGAGCGCCAGTTCTGCTTCGGGTATTTCACAGCCGCCGAAAGTGCCGGTGACCATCATGACCAGTGACAGGCCGTCCCACCCCCGTGAACCGCAATCCGCGCCGCTGGTGCGCTTCTGCGACACCACGCTGCGCGACGGGGAACAGACTCCAGGGGTCGCCTTCACCGCGCAGGAGAAGATTGCGATCGCGCTGGCGCTCGACGCGGCCGGCGTGCACCAGATCGAGGCCGGCATTCCGGCCATGGGGCCGGGCGAGGTGGAGGTCATGCGCCGCATCGTCGACATGGTCCCGCGCGCCGGGGTCGTCGCCTGGTGCCGCGCGGACCGCCGTGACATCGACGCCGCCGTCTCCAGCGGCGTCCCCGCCGCGCATCTGACCATCCCGGCCTCGGACCTGCACCTGCACACCAAGCTCGGCAAGGACCGGGCGTGGGCCCGCGCCCGCGCCCGCGACTGCGTCGCCGCCGCCGTCGACCGCGGCCTGCGGGTCAGCGTCGGGTTCGAGGACGCCTCCCGCGCCGACGACGCCTTCGTCACCGACCTGGCCGGGGAGCTGCGGGAGCTCGGCGTGATCCGGTTCCGCTGGGCCGACACGGTCGGCGTGGCGAACCCGATCGACCTGCACGCCCGGCTCCGGGCGCTGCTGGATGCCGTTCCCGGCGACTGGGAGATCCACGCCCACGACGACTTCGGGCTGGCGACCGCGAACACGATCGCGGCGGTCCAGGCCGGCTTCACCTGGGTGAGCACCACCGTCGCCGGGCTGGGTGAGCGGGCGGGCAACGCGCCGATGGAGGAGGTCGCGATGGCCCTGCGCCACCTCCTCCGGCTGCCGCTGGATCTGGACCCGGCCGCCTTCCGCCCGCTGGCCCGTCTCGTCGCGGACGCCGCCCGCCGCCCGGTGCCCGCCGGGAAGGCCGTCGTCGGCGAGGCCGTGTTCGACCACGAGTCCGGCATCCACGTCCACGGCGTGCTGCGCGCCCCGGCGACCTACGAGCCGTTCGACCCCGCCGAGGTCGGCGCGTCGCGCCGTCTCGTGCTGGGCAAGCACAGTGGACGGGCGGCGGTGCGGCACGCGATGGACCGCGACGGCATCGACGCCCCCGACGAGGACCTGGAGCCGATCGTCGGCCTCGTCCGCGACCATGCCACCGCCCACAAGCAGCCGCTGAGCAGCGAGGAGCTGCGGACGCTGGCCCGCCGGGTCGCGACCCAGCGGCTCACGCCAGCCGGGTCTCGACCTGCCGCGTCGCGACCTGCCGGGTCCGCCTCGTCGCCGGTCAGGGGCCCGGGCGGAAACTGGCGATGATCTGGCGCAGGACCTCGGAGTTCGGGTCCCACTGCTCCGCGGGAATCCGCCAGCGCAGCGCGTACCCGTGCCCGTTGCGGACCACCGCGTAGTCCACGGTGTGCACCGTGCGGCCGTTCGAGGTGGACGTGAACTCCCAGATCGCCGCGGTCGTACCGGCACCGCCGTCAGCCGGCCGGATCGACACCAGCTGGTAGCCAGCGGTGCTTCTCCGGACGGAGGGTTCCTGCTGCTGCCAGGCCCCGATGGCGGACGGGCCCGCGGCCGCCTGGGTCTCCACCAGCAGTTCGGGGAACCCGCCGGGGGCGGCGAACAGCTCGCGGGTCGGGCTACGACGGGAGTACTGCCAGCCGCCGGGCACGGCCACCGACCAGCCGGCCGCGCCGCGGTGCGTCGCAAGGCCGGCGGGAGCCGGCACCGGCTCGGTACTGCTCGGGATCACCGCGCCGATCTCGTCCAGCTCGGGGACGGCATCCCCCGCCGGGGCGGGTGTCGTCGCCGGCGGGGCCGACCCGCTCGCCGCGGGGGTCGGTGCCGCCTCGCCGCCTCCGGATCCCGCCGTGGCGCCCGGCGTCGGCGCCGCGGTGGCGGACGGCCGGGCGGTCGTTCCGCCGTCCGTGTCGCCGGAGCCGCTGGTCAGCACCAGGCCGAGACTCGTGCCCCCGATCGCGAGCAGCGCCACGAGGACCAGCACCAGCACGGTTACCCGCCGGCTCCACCGGCGCCCCGACCCGTCGGGCGAACCAGACCGGCCGAACGGGTCCGCCAGATCGGACGGGCCGCGCCCCCGGCCGCCCGCCGAGGACCGGCGGCCGGTCCGGACGGGCACCGCACCGGCGCCCGCCTCGACGACCGTGGCCGCGAGCAGTGGCTCGACCCGCCCCTCCGCCGCCGGCACGTCCGCGTCCTGGGCCTGGGCAGCACCGGCGAAGGCGGCGGGGTGGGAACGAGAATCGACATCCGCATGGCCGGCGTCCCCGCGGTCGGCGTCTCGGCGGTCGGCGCCGGCCAGGTCCCGCTTGTGGCTCCGGCTCCGGTTTCGGCTCCGGTCGTCGTCCCGCTCGCGCTCCCGCTCCTCCTGGTCCACGCGCTCCGGCTCGTGCCCGTCGAGGCCCCGGGCCGGGCCGGGCTCCGCGTCGGCGATCCGGCGCAGCAGTACCCGAGCCTGCGACAGCGACGGACGCCGCCGCGGGTCCGGGTTGAGCAGCTCGGCCAGGACGGGGCCAAGCGGGCCCGCGTACCGGAACGGACGCCGCCGGTCCTCGACGATGGCCGCGAGCGTCGCCAGCGCGCCCTCCCCGGCGTACGGTGATTCACCCTCGACCGCCGTGAACAGCGTGGCTCCCAGGCCCCACACATCGCCCGGCGCCGCGACCCGCGAGCCGCGGGCCCGCTCGGGCGGGATGTAGGCCGGCGAGCCGACGACGATGCCGGTGCTGGTAAGCGCCGGGTCACCCTCACTGACCGCGATGCCGAAGTCGGTGAGCCGCGGCTGCCCCTCCGGCGTCACCAGCACGTTGCCGGGCTTGACATCCCGGTGCACGACACCGGACCGGTGCGCCGCCTCCAGCGCGTAGGCGAGGCTCACCCCCATCCGGGCGACCACCGCCGGGGCGAGGCGGCCCTCCTCGCGGATGACCTCGGCGAGCGAGCGGCCCTCCACCAGCTCCATGACGATCCACGGCGAGCCCTCGGACTCGATCACGTCGTAGACGGCGACGAGGCCCGGATGGCGCAGCCGGGCGGCGACCCGTGCCTCGCGCAGCACCCGTTCCCGGGCGATCGCCAGCTCCTCGTCGGACGCCACCGGGGGCAGCCGCACATGCTTGATCGCCACCGGGCGGCGCAGCAGCGTGTCCTCGCCCTCCCGGACGATTCCCGCTCCTCCACTGCCGAGGATCCGCCCCAGCCGATAGCGGCCGGCCAGCAGGCCGGCACGGTCCGTGGGGCGGTCGTTGCGCGTCACTGGCTCCGCCTTCTCCGGCACGTCCGAATTCTCCCGTACTACCCGCCCCATTGGTCCAGAACCGGCACGACACGCCCGCGCGCCGACCCGGGGACGCCACCCCGGCCACACCAGCACACCCGCGCGGCCACCTGGCCACCCGGCCAACGCACAGCCACACCGGCAGGTTCGGCACCGACCGATGAGTTCACGCACACCGTCTGGTCCTACCTCGGACGGGCATGCGTGAGCCCCCTGCGGAACTTACGCGATGCCGCCGCGACGACCACAAGGAGCCAGCAATGYCGCGTACCGTTCCCTGCCTGTGGTTCGACACCGAGGGCGAGGAGGCCGCCCGTTTCTACGTTTCGGTGTTCCCGAACTCGGCCATCACCGCCGTCACCCGCTACGGGCCGGGCGCGCACCGCCCGGAGGGGCTCGCCATGACCGTCGCCTTCACCCTCGACGGCCGGGAGTACACGGCGCTCAACGGCGGGCCGGAGTTCACCTTCTCGGAGGCCGTCTCGTTCCAGATCCTCTGCGCCGACCAGGCTGAGGTCGACCACTACTGGGAGCGTCTCACCGACGGCGGCAAGGAGGGCCAGTGCGGCTGGCTCACCGACCGCTACGGCCTGTCCTGGCAGGTTGTTCCCACCCGGCTGATCGAACTGGTCAGCGACCCGGACCCGGACCGCGCCGCCCGCGCCACCCGGGCGATGCTCGGCATGGTCAGGATCGATGTCGCCACCGTCGAACGCGCCGCGGACGGCGGCGAGCAGCACGGCGGCAAGTAACGGCAAGTAACACGGCGGCGAGCAGCACGGCGGGCGACATTCCTGCCGGCGGCCGCGCGACGCGAGTCCGTCCGTGGGGGCGGCGAGGCGGCAGGGACGCCACCGCAAGGGGCGTAGGTCGGTCACCGGCCCCGTCTCCACGGCACGAGGACGGGCCGAACGGCATCCGCAGAAACGGAACATTCTCACGCCCAGCCGTGAGACTGCGGAAAAGTGCCTACCATCGCGTTGTAGATGCGGATCCCTCCGGCCCCGGCCGGTCGCCCGCGCTCGCGACGACACGGCGGTTGGTGAATGACACCCCTCTCCCCGGCCCAGGCCGACGAAACCAGGACATGGCTGTCCCGGGTCGAGAACGTCAGCGGCCTGCTCGCCGAGAAGCGGGCCCAGGCCGAGCAGGACCGCGCCACCCCCACCGCTGTCATGGACGCCCTGCGGGCCCAGGAGTTCCACCGGATGTGGGTCTCCCACTCCTTCAGCGGTGCGAACGTCAGTCTGCGCACCGGCTCCGCAGTGCTCCAGGCGCTCGCCCGGATCGACCCGTCGGCAGCCTGGCAGATGGGCGTGCAGGGCGCGATCGGCCGCCTCTCCGACTACCTGCCCGACAAGGTCGCCGCCCGACTGTTCTGCACCAGCCGCGGCCTCGTCGTCGGAGGGGTCAACCCGACCGGCGAGGCGGTGCCGGTGCCGGGCGGCTACCGCGTGCGCGGGACGTGGTCGTTCGCCAGCGGCGCGACACACGCGGACTGGCTGCTCTGCGCCGCCGTGCTCGCTCCCTGCACTTCCGGCTCATCGGGCGGGCAGCGCGGCCAGGACGGTCCGGCCCCGATCCGCATGCTGTTCATCCCCGGCAGCACGGCGTCCTTCATCGACGACTGGCACTCCCTGGGCCTGTGCGGCACCGGAAGCGGGAGCTTCACTGTGGACAACGTCGTAGTCCCCGAAAGCCACTCCGTCGACGGGTCGCTGCTGCGCCGCCCGCCGGCCGTGCGGCGCACCCGCGGCTACGCGATCGCCTACTACGACTTCGCGCCGTTCACCACGGCCTCCACCGCGCTCGGCATCGCCCAGCAGACACTGGACGTCTTTCGGGAGCTGGCCGGCCGTACCGTCCCGGCCCGCTCGACGCACGCCCTCGCCGACAGCGCGACCGTGCACGCCACGTTCGCCCGCGCCACCGCGCTCGTCCGGGCGGCCGAACTGGTCCTCGCCGACGCGGCCGACCAGGCGATGGCACACGGGGAGACCGGCGGTGAGGAGCTCAGTGGTGTCATCCGACTGGCCGCGGCGAGCGTCGCGGAGAACTGCGTCTCCGCGGTGACCATGCTGCACACCGCCGCCGGCGCCGCCGCGCTGCGTTCCGGCGACGACCTCGACCGCTGCTTCCGCGACATCCACACCGCGGCCCGGCACATCACCCTGGCCACGACGAACTTCGAGATGGTCGGCGCGCACCTCTTCGGCGGCCCGCTGCTGATGCGTCGGTAACCCGTGGACGGGCCGGTCGTCCTGCGCTGGAGCAGGCAGGCCAGTTGAGTTGCGAGGTTGCCCTCGACGACCGCCTGGTTGGGAACATCGAAGATCGCACCCTGCCTATCCTGGATCTGTGGAGCTGCTCGGGTCGGGGCGTGACTCCGACGTCTTCCGTCTTCGCCCACGGGCCCGGCACGGTTCTGCGGCGCTACCGCGACGGGAGGTCCGCGGTAGCGGAAGCCGAGGTGGTGCGACGGCTGCACGGGTTGGGTTATCCCGTTCCGGCGGTGCGGGCCGTCGCGGGTCCCGACCTGGTGATGGAGCGGGTCGACGGCGTGACGATGGCGCAGAAGCTCCTCACTGGCGACCTTCCGCCGCAGAGTGGAGGCGAGCTGCTCGCCGCTCTGCATGACCGGTTGCACGCACTGCCCTGGCCGGGCGGTCAGGCCCTCCTGCATCTCGACCTGCACCCGGACAACGTGATGATGGGGCCGGTCGGGCCGGTCGTGATCGACTGGGCCAACGCCCGACCAGGGCCCCGCGGGGCTGGACGTGGCGATGACGGCACTGATCCTTGCGCAGGTGGCGGTGACGCCTGGGGCGTTGCCCGTGGCCCCGGAACAGGCCGAGCAGACGCGCAACGGCTTGATCGTCGTGCTGCGCGCATTCGCGGCGGCGGCCACGACTCCGTACGCCGCTCACCTGGCCGACGCCGAGCTCCTCCGTCGTCGAGACAGGCACCCGCAGCCCGGCGAACTGGCCTACCTGGCCGATGCAGTCATCCTGGCCCGGAACATCAGCCCTGCCTCCTGAGAGGCCCATCAAGATCATTTATGGCGATACCGCGCCGTCAACACCGTTGACTATCTTGACTGCCAGGTTCCCGCGTTTCTCGCGGACCACCCGGAGGCCATCCGCGAGGTTCTCTGATCTCGTCCGCGTCCAACAATACGAGTACGC
The DNA here is from genome assembly GCF_001854655.1 of Parafrankia colletiae. Lineage (GTDB taxonomy): Bacteria > Actinomycetota > Actinomycetes > Frankiales > Frankiaceae > Parafrankia > Parafrankia colletiae. The sequence goes on from NZ_MBLM01000131.1 coordinate 99,630, forward strand.
GGGCGACCTGGACGTACGTTGAGCCAAGGCCGGAGAGGGGCGTGGTCCAGTCATTGCTCGGCGAATCCGCTGAGGGCGCGGTGGATCTGGCCGCGCATGGTGTCGCTGCCGGTGTGCCCCGAGTCTGTGATGGGGACGAGTTCGGCGTCGGGCCAGGCGCGGGCGAGTTCCCACGCGGTGCGGAACGGCCCGCCCAGATCGTGGCGCCCGTGGATCAAAACCCCAGGTATCCCCGCCAGGCGTCCCGCGTTACCCAGCAGGATGCCCTCCTCCAACCAGGCATCGTGGGAGAAGTAGTGCGTGCAGATGCGGACGAGCGCGAGCCGGGCTGCCAGCGGCCGGCCGCTGTAGGCGTTCCGCTTTCCGTTCGGCTCCAAGGAGATGACCGCGTCCTCCCAGGCGCACCACGCGTCGGCCGCCTTGACACGTACCTGCGGGTCAGGATCTCCCATCAGGCGTGCGTAGGCTTTGACAACCCCGCCCTCGCTGTCGATCTCGGTCTCGGAAGCGGCACGGAAAAGATCCCACTCCTCGGGGAAGAACCGTGCCACCCCATTATAGAGCCAGTCGATCTCCGAGCGCCGCGTCATGGTGACACCGGGAATTACGATCTCCGATACTCGGTCCGGGTGGCGTTCGGCGTAGGCGAGGATCAATGTGGACCCCCAGGACCCTCCGAAGAGAAGCCATTTTTCGATACCGAGGTGCCGGCGGAGAAGTTCCATATCAGCGAGCAGGTGTTCCGTGGTGTTGAAGCTCATGTCAGTGGCAGGGTCGCCGGCGTTCGGGGTGCTGCGTCCGCAGYCGCGCTGGTCGAACAGCACCACCCGGTAGCGATCCAGACGCGGAAACCGGCGGGCACCGATCGAGCATCCCGATCCCGGCCCACCGTGGACGACGAGCGCAGGTTTCCCGTCCGGATTACCGCAGGTCTCCCAGTAGACAAGATTCCCGTCGCCGACATCAAGCATGCCATGCTCGTACGGCTCAATCGGCGAGTCTCGCTCCACCACAGCCCACCCCCTACTCTCCAGCGGATGACGGCTCCCCCACGAGGAGCGTCGATCACGTGAATAGCAGAGATCGCGATCCCGACGTGCGCGACGTGCGCGACGTCATCAGGTCCGGCGCCGAAGAACACCAGGTCTTCCGGCTGCGGGGACGAGCCCACGGGCACCGGCGGTCCCGCCCGGTACTGTTGCTGGGCGGTCCGCGGCAGCCCGACACCGGCTGCCGCATGGCGGCAGGAGTCAGACCCGAACAGTCAGACCCGCCGATGACCCCGACCTGGCCGCCGGGTAGTTCAGTCAACTGGGGACCCTGGCCTCCCACGGCCGATGGGATCGCACCGGTTTTGCTGTGATGGGGTTGGTGTCCGAGCCGCCAGGGGTCGAGCAGGAGCACGCCCACCCCCCGAACTTGGGCTCCATGGAAACGCCGGTCGGTAGCCGAGCTCGCCCCTCACAGCACGGCCAGGGACGTCGCGGCGGGTCTCCACCTTCGTTGACCCAGCGACCGACCGGGGACGCGATCCGCCGTAGCCCCGCCGTAGCCGCCGGATCGACGCCTAGTGGTCTTCGGTGTTAGTTCGTCGGTGATCGGTGGCGTCGGGTAGGTAGAGACCGGCTGCGAGATCGAGAGCCGCTTCGGCGGTGCCGGTCCAGGTTCCGTCGATCAGGACGGAGTCGGCGTAGTCGTCATGGCTGGCGCGCCAGATGGCGAAGCCCCAGCTGTTGGCATAGCCGACGTAACGCAGCCGGCACAGCGGCTGGTTGTCTCCGTCGGGGCCGGTCGCGTCGATGTAGGCGAACCGGCCCCGGTAGCGGGTGGAGACCTGGCTGATCCCGGGCCACTCGCTGGCCGCGTGGGCAGCGAGGCGCTGACGCAGGGAGATCTTCGTCGATTCCGGGATACCGGCCACGGCCTGATTGTGGCCGGGGCTTCGGGTGTGGTTGCCCCGGGGGCGTGGTGGCGGGGCGGGTGTGGTGTGATCCGCCCGGTAGGACGTGATGGTGTCGCGTCGCGCTGCTCCGATCACCCTGACCGACGCGGATCGGGTGGTACTGACCGCCCGCGTCCGTTCCCGGACCGTGCCTCGCCGGGACTGGCTGCGCGCGAGGATCGTGCTGGCCGCGGCCGATGGGGCGGGGAACAC
>NZ_MBLM01000132.1 GCF_001854655.1 Parafrankia colletiae
GCGGAGTGCGCGCCATCGAGGCGGACGCCGTAGTGCGTGGCGAGGGCTTCGAGCTTGCGGGAGCCCTTACGCCACTTGTCGATCGCCCGGTCGATGACCATCGGGTCAAGGACCGGGCCGATCTGCAGCGGCTCGAAGCTGTGTCGTACCAGCTCCCGCTGGATGATCGTCAAATCGTAGGCTGCGTTCATAGCCACGACTGGGATCGCCGGGTCAGCCCAAGCGGTTTCAATTTCCTCCGCGATCTGGCGGACAACCTCGTAGGCCGGTGCTCCATCCGCGCGGGCCTGCTCGGTGCTGACTCCATGCACAGCCGTGGCCTCGGCCGGGATTTCGACTCCCGGATCGGCCAGCCATGTCTGCCGGCTAAGGACCCCGCTCGGACCGACAGCGATGCAGGCAGCAGTCACGATCCGGGCGGTTTCAGGGTCCTTTCCGGTCGTCTCAAGATCTACGGCGAGTAGCGGACCCTCCCACCAGCGGGCGGTCATCAGAACGGCCCTCCATCCAGCCAGCGCGGATCGGTGTCTCCGCTGGTCAGCCGAGTGCCGATCAGGTCCCAGATACGCCGGTACAGCGGGAACTGCGCCATGTAGTCCGTGGCCGACTCGGGCCCGTCCGCTAGCAGTTCCCGGTCGATTGCTGCTTCTACGTCCTGCCGCGCCTGCGTGCCGGACGGCAACGGATGCTTGATCGCCCGCAGCAGACTGTGTTCCCGGATCTCGGGTGCCTTGCGTTCCAGGTAGCGGCGCACGTTCCTGAGATAGCGCAAGTCCATCTCGTCGAGACGGTGACGGTGTCCGGTCTGGTCGACCCAGACTTCGGTCTGCTCCAACAAGTCGGTGTCGAAGTCGCTCACCGGTCGGCCTCCGTCTGCGCCGCCCAGGCCTCGCCCGTYCAGACCAGGCGCTGCGCGGTGCCACGGATCTCAAGGGCGTCGACGGTCACGTGCCAGCCGTCGCCTGGATTGAGGAGTCCCCGGTGCAGCTGCTCGGCGGCTTCCTCAACGGTGGCGCCGATGCCGATGTGGGATCGGGAGAAGTGCTCGTTGGCAACGGAGATGCCTGGCAGCTGGACCAGCCAAGGCTTCTCCCCGTCGACTTCCAGGTAGGCGAACCGGAGAGGTCCCCGCCTGGCCAGCTCGGCGAGCTGGTGCAGCGAAACCATCGCGGTCGAGGCGCTCACTGGCCTGCTCCCATCTCTGCGGCCATCGCGTCGAACAGGCGACGTGCCCTCTGACGWGCTTCGGGGGAGATCGTGTAGTCGCCGACATAGCCGGTGGCTGTGGCGATCGCCGCGTCCACTGCGTCGTCGGACAGGGCGGCGCTGAACCGCGACGGCGGGCGTGTGTCAGCCCGGTCGGCCCTTTCGGTTTCGGCGAGAGCTGCGGCGGYGATGATCTGCTCGTAGTCGGAGCTGCCAGTCATCTGTTCCAACCAGCCCAGGTCGACGGCGGCCACATCGTTCGAGGTGGCGTCGTCCTTGCGGCGGATCCGCTTCAGCGCGATCTGCAGCAGGGTGCACTTCCACGCCGTGCGGGCGTGGTCAGCTTCCATCTCCTCTGCGATCTCCAGCGTGCGGCGGCGGGCACGGTCAAGGTTGGCCCGCAGGTTGGCGGCCTCCCTGCGGGCCGTCGTCAGGCGGATCGTCCGCTCGATCGCGCCCTCGTCGAGTTCGCTCATGCCGCGGGCCTCTGCTGGGCGCCGAGCGACTTGAGATGCTCGGCGAACTTCTGCAGCAGCGGCACCGTCGCCTCCGGCAGCGACGCGCCACCAGACCACTGCTCGTAGGCCACTGCGAGCGCTGGCACATCCGGCTGACCGTTTGGCTGGGCGAACCCGATTCTGGCGGCGCCCTGGACGATGTACTGCTTCCACCCGATCAGGTCGTTGTCGGYGGGAATCTGCAGAGGGGCGGTGATGGGCGGCTGGACCTGCGGCTGCTGGGCTCCGTTCCGCGCGGCCATCGCGGCGTGGTACTCGCGTGTCTGCCCAAGCTCCTGCCCCGCGGCTGGTACCGGAGCGGCGGGGCGCTGGCCGTTGGCCTGCGCGGCGGCCGGAAGYGGGTACATCTGCGGGGRCTGCTCGGCGGCGCGGTCCTGCTCGCGGCGTTCCCGCAGGATCCGCTGAGCGTCGGTCTCCCGCTCGACGGTCTCCTCCGTGAGGGAGCCGTCCGGGTCCGCCTGGTCCTTCGTGGTGATCTGGAAGGTCTGCGTCAGGAACCACTTGTAGGCGTAGGTCTGCGCCTTCGAAATGTYCTTGTCGCCGGTGTCGACACCTCGACCGATGCCCTTGCCTTCGACGTAGGAACCGTCATCGGCGATCAGCCGGTAGGTGGCCTCGATCCGGACGACGTACTGCATCGCACCGTTCCGGGTCTTACGGTGCTCCTCCGGGGTGACCTCGAAGCCGACTGGGATCGGGGCGAGTCCGGCCGTGACGAGTGCGGCCCGGACCACGGGGAGGATGTCTTCGTACCGCTGGTAGTCGAAGGACTGGCCGCCGTCGCGCATCTTGCCGTTCTTGCGGACGGCCTCGACCTCGGCGAACGCCTTGACAAAGCAGGCCGCCGCTTTGCCCGGGGTGATCGTCAGCTCGCTCATGCGGCCACCGCCGGCGCCTTGACGTTCCAGACGCTGGCGTCCCAGTCCCAGTGGACCGTTCGGCCGTCGGGAAGCGACAGGCTGACGTCGACGGCCAGCTGCTCGAACAGGTCGGCCGCGGCGCTGGTGAGCGTCGTTCCCAGGYCCGAGGCGACGATGCCAGGGATGGTGACCTTCCAGGGCCGGGTGTAGAGCCCCCGGTCAGTGATGGTCACCAGCTTGCCGACCATGGCGGCCAGGTCCCGCAGGGCGTCCAGCTCGGTGCTGATGGTGGGGCTAATGTGGGTCACAGGGACCCCTCTCTCTTCTGGCGAGGTAGGGATGGGTTCCAGGGCGCCCGAGCTGTTACGAGCAGCGAGGGCGCCTGTTTCATGCGGCTTGGCGGATTGGCCGGGGTTCGCCTTTGGGTCGGCGGAACTTGGGTCCGTTGCGGTACGCGGCCACGTCCGTGGGCTTGTACCGGTAGGCGAAGGTTGCGCCTTCCCCGACAGCCCAGGCGATCAGACCCTGGGAYGGGTCTGTGACCTGCAGGTCTCTACGAACGCGGTATGTCACACGCTGCCGGGTCCAACCCAAAATTTGGGCAACCTCGACGGTGGTCAACCACTGCTCCTCGACCAGCCCTAGGTGCCGTTCCTGGCCTGTCTCCATGCCTAGATCTTCCAGGATGTTCCAGAAACAGTCAAGAGCTGGACCGACCTGGACTTTTGTGGCAGCGCAGGGCCACGTTTCGGCTACAGACACGAACCGGACTTGGGTTCGAGCCACCCAGCCGGAGTTGGTTATGGGACCCTTACCGCCGTGGCTGATGAGCGGACGACGGGGCGGCTGACGCCCGAGCAGACCCTGCGCCTGCACGCCGCGATGCGGGAACGGATGACCGAGCTGGGCATGATGCCCCGCCACCTCTACCCCGTCAGCAAGAGCACCTTCTACAAGATGGGCAGCGGCACGCTGGCGCTGAACCTGTCCACCCTGACCGCCGTAGACACGACCATGTGGTGGGAGTCGGGCTCGGCCGCTGACTACGCGCTAGGGCGCGGACCCATCCGCCCCAGGGAGCGACCGACCCCGTTCCAATGGCTCATTTTTGATCATCGGTCACGGGCCAAGCTCAGCTTCGAAGCAGTCGCCAGCCTGTCTGGCAGAGACGATAAAGGGCCCCTACTCACGTCCAGCAACGTCCACCGCATGGAACG
>NZ_MBLM01000133.1 GCF_001854655.1 Parafrankia colletiae
GAGCCCAAGCAGGTCAAACGCAACGGGAAGATCAAAGAGGTGCGGCGGTGGCAGGCCCGCTACTACGACGCCGACGGCAAGGAGCACGCCAAGAACTTCGAACGCAAGACCGACGCCGACAACTGGGAGCGGGCCCAGCGGGCCTCAGTCCGAGCAGGCACACACGTCGACCCCGCGGCCGGGCAGGAGACCTTCGGGAAGTACGTCGCCCGGTGGCTGGCGAACAAGCGGCGGCTGCGGGAAACCACCCGCACCAACTATGAGTCGATCATCGATTCGCGGTACAAGCCGCTCGCCGGCCGTCAGATGCGGGGCATCCGCACCGCTGACATCCAGGAACTCGTCAACCAGTGGATGCGCCTGTCCGGCAAGGCGTCGAAGGAGCCGCTCAACGCATCGACGGTGGTCTACACCTACCGGATCCTCAAGGGGATCTTCCGCAGTGCCGTCGACGACGCGGTCATCGGACGCAATCCCTGCGTCAACGTTGAACTACCCGAAGTGCTGCCGACGCCGCTGCTCCTCCCCACCAACCAGCAGCTGTGGGAGATCCACGACCTGCTCGCCGAGCATTGGCGGGCCCCCGTGCTGCTGATGGCAACCTGCGGCCCGCGGATCGGCGAAGCGCTCGGCCTCTGCGACGACCGGGTTGAGTGGGACGACGACATGGCGAGGATCGACCAGCAGTGGAACGAGCGCCTGGGCCGGCTTGCACCGCTGAAGCGCGGTACGCGGGGGCGGTCCGTGCCTGTCCCCGGCTTCACGATGGACGCGCTGAAGGCCACCAGGAAGGCCCGCAGTACCGGCCCGGACGGGATCCTGTTCTGGTCGGATCGTCTGCCGCACAGGCCGTGGGGGCAGTCCGGGCTTCGCACCGCGCTGGCGAACGCAGGGAACGAGGTTGGGATCCCAGAACTCGACCCGCATGATCTTCGGCATCTGTGTGCGTCGGCGCTGATCCGAGCTGGTGAGGATGTGACGACTGTGGCGTACATCCTTGGGCATGCAACGCCGAACGTCACGCTGCACACGTACGCGCATCTGTGGGAGCGGGATGACAGCCGTGTTCGGGCCCGGTTGGAGGGCGCGTTCAAGCGTCCTAGCTGACAGTAGGCGGGCTTCGTGCGGACTGGGGGGCCATTTCGAGCCTGTGACCTGCGATTTTATCTGTTCAACCAGAACGCGCGGGACCGCACCATCGCCTCGGCGTACTCGGCGCGGCCGCGGGCCTGGGCGCCGGTCTCCACCCCGGTGCACTGGGACGAGCTCCCTGACGTCGAGCCCCGCGATTTCACGGTCCGCTCCGTGCCGGAGCGGTTCGAGCGCCTCGGCGACCTGTGGGCCGGCATCGACGACACCCATCATGATCTCAGTCCGCTGCTGCAGTGGTGGGAGCGGGATGTCGCCGAGCACGGTCTGGCCGACCTGCCCTACCCGCCCGACCATCCGAAGATGGCCGGCGAGCCGCGCCGGGTACAGCCCAGCCGTGCGAAGAAGACCACCTGAAGCCCACCGAACGTCTCGCGAGGCGCCCGTGACTGCCTGGCCGTCGGCTGGTCGCGTACGCTGATCCACATACCCGAGGTCTCGTTCCGGTTGCCGTCGGTCAGGGGGGAGTCGGCGCGGTGTGGATTGTTCTACTGGACCATTCGGCGTCCATGTCGCGGCCGTTCGGCAGCGATTCCGTGCACGCCCGTTTCGGCCGCCGTCGAGGCGACCACACGGGTGCGGGAACGCGGCCATTCCCGAACCTCGGCGGTCTTCGGCACCGGCGTTCCGCGGATGGTCGCACCCCGGCCGGCTCGCGTTCCGGGCCGCGTTCGGGCCCGCGTTCCGGTCCACATCTTTCCGGCGAGCGGAAGAGCGCTGACGACAGCCGGCCCGGAGCCGGCTCTACACAGCACGGAGAGTCCGGGCGCGGCAAACTCGACGTCGCCGTCGAGAGCGTCTCCCACGCGCTTGCCGAACTGCCGCCGGCCATGCCCACCGTCCTGGTCGGCTTCACCGACTCCGCGGACGTCGTCTACGAGGGTCGCGCCGGCGACCGCGCCACCTTCGAACGGACGCTGCGTACCGTCGCCCCGACCGGCGACAGCGGCGGCGCGGACGTCGCCTCCGCCCTGGAGCGCGCCCGGCTGCACCTCGCCGGCCTGCCCGAACAGCCTCCCTTCGCCCGCCTGCTGCTCGTCACCGACGACCTCACCGCCCCCGGCGACCTGCTCCAGGCCGCCTATGACTGCGCCCACTCGGGGATCACGGTCGACGTCGTCGTGCTTGACACGTCCCCGCGCGCCGGCGAGCTCGCCGAGGTGATCGTCGGTGTCACCGGCGGGAGCTGGGAGGCCGCCCCCGGTGAAGGGGATCTCGGCCGGGCGATCTCCGCCGCCGGCCGCCGCGCCGCGCTGCAGTCGCTGGAGGCGGGCACCCGTCCGGTGGAGGTCGAGCCCGTGCCCGCCGAGCCCGTGCCCGCCGAGCCCGAGCCCGAGCGCGCGCCCGCCGAGTCGCCGTCGGCGGCGGCCGTGGCCGTGGCGGCCGACGGCGCCCTGGGCGCTGACGGAGTGGACTCCGCAGGCCTCCACAGCGGGGAGCCCGCGGACGCACCCGCCGGCGAGGCCGTGCGGGCCGAGGCGGAGGAATCCGCGGGCGCGCAGCCGGGAGCGGGCGGGGCGGCAGGCCGGGGGCCCGATGTTCCGGAGGAGGCCACCGCGGCTCCGGGAGGCGAGAACGCGGGCGGGGAGGGCGCGGGCGGGGAGGGCACGGGCGGGGAGGGCACGGGAGGCGAGGAGCCGCCGGGGCGCCGGCGCCCGGCGCCGCGCCGGGTCGACGTCACCTTCCCGGTGTTCACCCTCGTCCCGACGGTCGCGAACGGCAACGTCGAGCGCATCGGGGAGTCGCTGCGCACGATCGTCCCGTTCCTGGAGGATCTCACCGGCCTGCGCTACTACCCGCCGCCGACCTACGTCACCGACGACACGACGGTCACCCATCTGCGCCGCACCTGCGAGCCGGACGCGCGGTTCACCACCGAGGACCACACCGGCGACATTCCCCCCGGCGTGCTCGCCGCCGACGAGGAGGCGGCGGTCGACCGGGTCCGCGCGCTGCTGGTGACGTTCACCGAGCATGTGCTCGACGTCGGTCCCGACACCGACCTGGTCCACGTCCGGCGCGAGGCGCTGGGCGGCTTCGCTGGCAACGTCCGCCGCTACCTGGCGGGACGTCCCACCTCCCTGGACGAGGACAGCGGCGCGGGGCCGTCCTTCCCCGAGCCGCCGATGATCTGGCGCCAGCGGTGCGCGGAGGACTTCCCGAGCTTCGCCGGCCTCTACTGCGAGCTGGTGACCCGCTACACCGACCGGCACATCCGCGCCCACTCCCGCAACCGCATCGACCCCGAGGTGCGCGTACGGCTGGTGGCCGAGCTCGGGCCGCGCGCCGCCGCGGCGATCGAGCGGTCGGTGGGTGGGGTGGTTGCCGACCCGCCGATCGACCAGGACTTCCGCGTCCGCCTCGGCGCCGCGCTCGACGACCTCCGCGCCATGGTCGACGCCCGAGACCCGGTCACCTCCGACTTCCTGCGCTCCGGTGCGAACGTGTTCGGTGTCTTCCGGTACTCCGGCGGCGCGGGGCGCTTCGGGCGGTCCGGCATGCTGGTGCCGACGTCCGCGCCGGCTGTGCTCATGGGGGCGGGGGCGCTCGGCAAGGTGGCCGCGGCGCTGCGCGGTGACGCGGTCCTCGACGAGTCGACCTGGGAACGGGCCGCGGTGTTCTGCGAGCTGGCGCTCGTGCACGAGCACACCCACGCCGCCATCGCGACCGGCCTGGACGAGCACGGTGCCCGCGCGGCCGCCGCCGGGACGTCCGCCTGGGCCGCAGGCACCCGGCTCAACGAGGCGCTGGCTGCCTGGGCGCAGGCGCACTTCTACCGCGACAACCCGCGGATGGCGCAGGAGTGCACCCACTACATCCGGTCCGGAAGCCACCGGACCTGGCCCTACCGAGGCGCCGACATCCTGGAGCGGCTGTACCAGGACGGCGGCATCGAACCGGTCCGGCGGTTCATCCGGCTGCTGCGGGTCACACCCGAGACCGCCCAGGCGGAGTTCGACCTGCTCCCGGCCCGCTGACATCCCGCGAGCGGGCCGGAGCCGCGGCGCTCAGCGCTGCGGGCTCACCCCCCAGGAACCTCCGAACGACGCGCCCGGATCGAGGACGCGCAGCCCGGCGCCGCTGTTGAACGCGTTCGCGGGGCAGGTCAGCGGCTCCACCGCGATGCTGCGCCGCCGCTCGCCGGGCGCGAACGTGTCTCCGGTGAACAGCTGCACGTAGGGCCAGGTCTCGTCCTGCCAGATGGCGAGACCGCCGCCCGCGGATGTCAGCGTGACGGTCGCCCGGCCGGCGTCGTCGCGGGCGAGGTCGGTGAAGCAGGTGTCGAGGACGAGGTCCCCGAGGCGCCGCGGGTCGCGCAGGTCGAACGGGCCGTCGGTGACGTGCTCCGCACCGGTGGGGATGAGGCGGTCGTTGACCACCAGCCGGGTCCTCGCCGGCACCGTCGCGGTGATGTCGTCCGCCTGGACCAGGGCACCGTCCGCCCCGGGCAGCACGAAGTAGGGATGGGCCCCCATGCCGACCGGCGCCGGGGCCGCCCCCAGGTTCGTCGCGGTCACGGTGACGGTCAGCCCGCCGTCGTCCAGCCGGTACAGGGCCGTGAACCCCACGGTGAACGGGTAGCCCGACTGGGCGTGCAGGACGACCTGTGCCCGCGCCGTGGCCTCGTCGAGGCGTTCGAGGTCCCAGGCCAGCCAGCGGGTCAGGCCGTGGCTCGCGTTGCCGAGCGCGACCTCGTTCACGGGCAGCTGGTGCCCGGCCCCGCCGAAGGTGTAGCGGCCCCCGTCCACTCGGTTCGGCCAGGGCAGCAGCAGCTGGCCGCGGCCCCGGGTCGCCATCGCGTCGGCCGGGTAGCCGTCGAGCACGGCGACCCCGTGGGCGCGGTACTCGCGCAGTCCGGCACCCACCTCGGTGATCACCGCGCTGCTCTTGCCATGCACCAGCTCGAGCTGTCGCCCCGACGGCGCGCTCGTCCCCATCGCCTGGCCTCCGTCCTCGTGCCGCGGGATGCGGCCCCGCCCGCCGTCGCGGCGGACCGGTTCATCATCGCCGTCGCGCCGGCCCACCCTGCGCGCGGCCCACCCGGCGCGGCGCCCCCTCCCGCCTCGGGTCGCACCTCCGGCCCCGGGCCGGGGCACCTCCCGCCGCCGGCGGGTGACTCTCGACGGCCGGGCGTCCGATATCGGGGGCCGCGTGGTGGTGGGAAACCCCGAAGCCTCGCTGGCGGTGGGGTTTATCACGGCAGTCGACACCTGCCGGCCGCGTGACGGCCAGGCCGCCGAGGAAATGGATGCCGTCATACGCCGCTACCGCCGTCGACCCTTGGATCCGTCCGCGGGAAAGGCATCTTCGTGGGGTCTGCCATTGCGCTGCGTGGCCACCGAAGGCGGGCCTTCCCAGCTCCAGAATTATGGAGCATACGGACCATTGCGGCTGACCCCACCAACGGCGGAATAGGAGGCAATTTCCCGTTCTAGGGTGTTCGAATGACCGACAGGCCCGAGAAACTCACCGGGGTCGTGGGGCTTCTCGCGCGTTGCTGCGCACGCTATCGCTGGCTTGTCCTGGCGGCGTGGCTGGTGGCGTTCGTGCCCGCGGTCCAGTACATCCGGGAGGGCGGCGCCCGGTACGCCCAGCAGGTCGCCCCGACCGGTTCCGAGGCGGCGCGTGCCATGGACGGCGTCGCCCGCTCGTCGCCGAACGCACAGCTGCCGGACGTCGAGACCATCGTGGTGCGGGCCCGGCTCGGGACGGTCGACGTCGGCCGGGCCCGCGAGCGGATCACCGCTCTGGTCGCCGAGGTGGGCCGGCTGCCTGGCGTCATCCTCGTCGCCGACCCCGCCGGGCCGCTCGGTGCCGCCACCGCCGGCATCGACCCGATCAGCGCCGACCGCAGGACCGCGCTCGTCTCCGTGCTCCTGGACGACGACGCTCTCACCCCGGACCTCGACGACGTCCGCGATGTCCTGGCGGCGGCCCGCGCCTACGACGGGCCGGAGATCCAGGTCGAGATGTCCGGTCCCGGCGTGACCATGATCGAGTCCTCGGATCTCCAGCCCGCCCCGCTGGCCGTCGCCGCGTTCGCCGTGATCGTGCTGCTGGGGGTCACCCTCCGCTCGCGGCTGGCTGTCCTGGTGTGCGTGCTGCCCGCCGCGGTCAGCGCGCTGCTTGCCGTCGCGCTCACCGCCCGGCTCTCGCATGTCACCCAGCTGACCCCGTTCGCCCCGGTCACCGCCGCCGTTCTCGCCTTCGGGACCTGCCTGGGCGGTGCGATCGTCGCCGTGCACCGGGCCCAGTCGGCGCTGTTGAGCGGCAGGAACCGGGCTCAGGCCGCGGCGGTCGCGACCACCCGCTCCGGTGCCGCGGTCGTCGTCGGCGGGTTCGGCTTCTGCCTCGCGATGCTCGCCCTCGCGGCCCTGCGCCCCAGCCCGTTCGGCGGTCTGGCGCTCGCCGCCGCGGGAGGCACGGCCCTGGCCGTGCTCACCCTGCTCACCCTGCTTCCCGCGCTGCTCGCGACGGGCGGCGCCCGGCTGCTCGGCTGGGCCGAACGGCACTACCTGGCCATGGCCGGCGCAGGGCTCGCCCGGCGGCCCGGTCTGCGGTCCTGGTGGGCGGCGCAGGTCGGCCGCTACCCGGCCCTCATCGTCGTCGCGGCCGGCGTCCTGCTCATGACGCTGGGCAACCAGACGTCCGGCCTGCGGATCGGTGGCGGTGACTCGGGTACCGACCCCACCTCGATGACCACCCGGCGCGCCTACGACCTGGCGAGCGAAGGCTTCTTCGCCGGCATCAACGGCCCGATCCTCATCACCGTGGACAGGGGGCAGCCCCGCAACCCCACCGAACGGATCACCGAACCGCGCACCGTCGCCGCGGTGCTCCGCGGTGTACCGGGCGTGCGGACGTCGGAGGTCTCCCTGGACGACCCGACGCGCGGACCGGCGGTCATCCGGGTGCTGCCCGCCGACGGCCCCCGCACCACCCAGACCAGCGACCTGGTCCGACAGTTGCGGGACGAGGTGCTGCCCGCCGCACTGCGTGGCACCGTCACGACCGCCGCGGTCGGCGGCCCGACCGCCATGTTCGACGACGCCGCGGACGAGTTCCGGTCCACCCTGCCGCTGTTCCTCGCCATCGTCCTGCTCACGATCGGGCTGGTGGTGTACGCCGTGGCGGGCTCGCCGGTGCTCGCCGTCGTACTCGGCGCGGCCGGCGTGCTGAGCGTCCTCGCCTCCGCCGGCCTGCTGCGGGTCCTGTTCCAGGACCCCGACCTGGCCCGGCGGCTGGGGGTGATGACCAGCCCCGTCGAGCCGTTCGTCCTCGTCCCGGTCATGATCTCGGTGTTCGGGCTCGGGCCGGCGATGAACCTCATCCTGCTCATGCGGCTGCGCGAGGGCGGCTCCGCGGATCCGCCCGCGAAGACCGGCGCCGGGGCCGGGGGAGCGTTTCGGCGTGCCGCCCGGCTGGTCGCCCGCCGCCGGGACGGGGCCCGGCCCGACCCGATCCGCGACGGCCGCGACGCCGTCCGCCGGGGGCACGCCGACCTCGGCCACGTCGTCCTGACCATGAACTTCGTGATGGTCTTCGTGTTCCTCGCCGTCGTCGCGCAGCCACCCCGCACCCTGAAGATGCTCGGCTTCGGCCTGGCGATCGGCCTGGCGGTGGACGCCGTACTGGTGCGCGCGGCGATCCTGCCCGCCTCCGTCCACCTCGGCCAGCGCTGGCAGGCGGAGCGCACCACCCGCCGCGGGCAGGGCGCGTCGGGGGCCGCGGCCCCTGCCGGCAAGGGAAAGGGGACCGCCGCCGGGGCCGGGGCCGGCGGGTCGGCCGCCTCCGGTGGTTCCGCCGCCTCGGGTGGCTCGGGCGGCGGGCGCGTCGCCGGCGGATCCGGAGCGCCGCTCGTCCGTTGAAACCCCTTCCGGAGATGTCGCCGCGCGATCCGGGAGAAAGCTCGCCCCGTATTGTTCTCCCGGATCGCGTGCATTGTTCCGGGCTGGCAATCTCAGTTCCGGGCTGGCAATCTCACTGGACCTCGTCACGCCGGCCGGCGCCATGGCGCGGACCCAGGCACCGGAGCCTGACGCGACCTGGGATGGCCCCGGGGTGCCGGCCCGTGTCTGGTATGGCCGTGGTAACAAGGGCCTTGTTCGCCCGGTTCTGCTCGCCGACGGTTTCAACATGGGCCCGACCGACTTCGACTGGCTCTGGGAGGGGCTCGACGGCGACCCGGCCCGCGAGCAGTTCCTGAAGGCACTGGAGCGGGTGGGAGGCTGGCCCCGCATCCCGCGCCTGATCGGTGTCGCCAACGGCGTCGGCGACGGCCGCCGCAACGGCATCCCGGCGGGTGTCGAGGCACTGCGCAGCAGCGGCCCCTACTTCACCGGGACCACGCTGTTCACGCAGGCCGGCGGGCGCAACCAGCTCGTCGCCGACCTGCGCGGCGTCCTCGGCGAGCGCAAGGTCACCACCGACAACCTCCCCCAGATCGACGGCGCGCCCGGCGGCACGCTCGACTCCTTCGGCATCCTCGCGGACGCGCTCAACGCCGCCGACGCCAGCCGCTCCGAGCTGGACGAGTTCCTCTGCTCCTCGCGCCCCACCCCGCACACGATGATGACCGAGGAGCTCAGCACCTGGATCCTCGACCGCGTCGCGCACTGACCTGATCTGACCTGATCTGACCGGAACGATGGCCGGGCGCTGGCGGCCGTTGCGCCGCCTGCGCCCGGTCCCGGCCACGAACTCATTGACCGACATGCCGGCACAAGACTGGACGGACGCCCCCGTCGACGGCATCGTTGCCCGCGGTTGCTCCGCGACGATGGCCGTCACGAAGGTGGGTCAGTGCAGAACCGGAGGTCAGAGCAGATCCGGGGGTCAGAGCAGATCCGGGGGTCAGAGCAGATCCGGACCGAGGCACGCCTCGACCTCATCCGAGGCTCCGCCGCCCGCCGGCGCCACGACGCGCGCACCATCGCGGCACTGACCCGTAATCCCGGGTGCAACCGGCGGGCCGTCCTCGACGCCGCCGGGGTGGACAAGGACGGCCTGTCCCGCCACATCGGCTTCGCGGCCCCCTTCGGCCAGTCCCAGTTCGCGATCATTCGCGGCAACGCCTTCGAGGCCCGGGTCAGGAACGACGGCGGCACCGACCTGCTCCGTCTCCTGGCGGACTGTCTGGGGTTCGATCTCGGCCCCGCTGGTTCCCCCGGTGTCACCGTCCTCGACCTCGGCGCGTCCGCCGAGCAGGACGGGGGAGTCCGTCCTGCTGCGGAGAACCTCGCGGACCGGCTGGACCGGACGGTCACCGCGCTGCGCCCGGACCCGCACGGGATCGTTCTCGTCGCCCATCCGCTGCTGGCGCTGCCCGTCGGCGGGCAGGACGTCCACCTGGAACCGGACCTGCTGGTGATCCGCCCCGACGGGCAGTTCCACGTCGTCGAGATCAAGTCGTTCCCGGTCGTCGACGGGCAGGCCGACGGGGAGAAGGTCGCCGCCGCCGCGGTCCAGGCCGCCGTCTACGTGCTGGCACTGCGCCGGATGCTGCGCGCTCGCGAAGTCGTCCCGACCGTGCCGATGATGCCGGTCGTCCCGCCGGCCACCGTCTCCCACGACGTGGTCCTCGTGTGCCCCCGCGACTTCTCCAACGCACCCCTGGCGACCAGGGTCGACGTCCGGCGGCAGTTGCTCGGACTCGAGCACCAGCTCACCCGGCTGGCCACCATCGAGGCCCTGCTCGATGACCTGCCGGCCGACCTGACCTTCGACCTCGCCGCCGGCCCGGACGGTGCGCCGACCCGGCCCGCCACCGAGCTCACCACGGGACTCGACCTGCTCGACGCCCGCTACACACCGGACTGCCTGTCCACCTGCGAGCTCGCGTTCCGCTGCCGGCACGAGGCCGCCGGCCGCACCGCCGCCCTCGGCGCGAGCGTGCGCGAGGACCTCGGCGGCATCGACACCGTCACCGAGGCGCTCGACCTCGCCCACGGCACCCGCGCGCCGGCCGAGGACCAGGCCGAAGCCGCCGAACGCCTGCGGATCACCGCCAGGATGTACGCCGAGGCGCTGGCCGGCGCGTCCCACCCGCCCGGCGGTGCCGACGGGTGAGCGCGATCAGCTCGTACGCCCGCGCGCTCGCCGCCGCCACCGGGACCGCCGCGCCGATCGCAACCGTGCGCCATGTGCACCTGTCCGAGCGTCCGCTCGTCCTCGTCCCGCTGACTCTGGCCGGTGAGGCGAACGCCCCGCTCGCCGCGCTCGTCGGGACCCGCCAGGCCGACCCGACCCTCCTCGTCGTGCCCCAGCCGCGGAACCGTGACCTGCGCTTCGCCTTCGCGGCCGACCTCGCCGAGATCGTCCTGCCGCACGTCCTCGGCTTCGCCGCCGACGCCGAGGAGCTCGCGAACGGGCCGCGGGCCCACGATGCCCCCCAGCTGATCCTGCCCAACCCGGCGGGCCTCGCCTTCCTGCGGCTGTTCGGCCGTTCCACCCGTTTCCGTGCCACCGACGGTGACTACGCCGTCCCGCCGAGCGTTCCCCTGCTCGGGCGGTGGCTCACCTTCTTCGCCGAGCGGGCGGAGATCCCCGGCTCCTCGCTGGCCCGGGCCGTCACCGACCTGCTCTCGCTGCACTGGGCGACCGGACAGAGCGCCCTCGAGGACGCGAACCTCGCCGCCGCCATGGGCTGGATCGACCCGCCTCCCGGCCGGGACGGTCCGACGTCCGCCCGCCTCGCCGAGGACCCGGCGCACAGCCCGCCGGCGGGCCCCACCACCGACCCCGGCTTCGACAACGACATCCTCGCCCCCGCGATCGCCGCCTACGACGCGGTGACCGATCCCGCCGCGCTGCCGACGGTGCTGGCACGTCTGCGGGACGTCCTGCGCGGCCAGCTCCAGCCGACCTGGGACCTGGTCTGGCGTGCCCTGGACCTGCTCCGCCAGCTGCCGCCCGGCGCGTCGGTCGCCGGCCGCTGGGAGACCGACCGCGCCCGCTACACGGGATTCCACACCTACATGGCCGAGGAGGGCCTGCCGCAGGCCCGCCTCGACGGCGCGGTCGCAGCCGCGCGGCGGCTGAACCGCATCGAACAGGCCCAGTCCGCCTACGACGCCGAACGCGCCTTCGACGACCCGCTGGTCATGGCCGACCATCGGGTCACCGGCGAGGCCTTCCAGGGCACCGTTCTCGCCGTCGACCGCGACCGGCGTGTCCCCAACGGCCGGGGCAAGGGCCGGCTCGTCACCCGCCCCCTGCTCACCGTGCGGACGGAGGACCCGGTCCGCCTCACCCTCGGTACCCGCGTCGTCGCCAGCAGCCGGCGGAAGCAGGAATGCCTCATCGTCGCCATCGACACCCCCGGCGGCGACGATGGCCTCACCGGCGCCGGTGCCGGCACCGGCACCGGCGCGGACGGCGGCCGGAGCGCCACGGGCGCGACTCTGATCACTCTGGAGGCGCAGAGCGGAATGGGCCGGTCCGCGGCTCCCGCCCCGGGCTCGGTCCCAGAGGCGGGTGAGACCCTCTGCTACAGCGCGGTCCTCGCGGACGGAGTCCGCTCCGTCGCCATGCCGGACGCCGCGGACACCCCGTGGACGCACGGCGGCCCGCCCGAGCCCTACGAGCCGAACGAACGCGACACCGCAGAGGCCTGGGATTGACGTCCTCCCCGCCCTGAAGGGCGGGGATTCCAACTCCTACACGCCCACGAGGGGAGGTGTGGAATGTTGAGGTTCGCGGTTCCTGGGCTCCGGCAACCCGGTGCCTCCCCGCGCAGTCACGGCCCGTCCAGCCGCGATATTGCATGCCGCGTTGGTGTCGGCGTTGGCCGTGTGCCCGCAGGCGACGCACCGGAATCGCGCTTGGCTCTCGCGCGATGCGGCGGCGACATGCCCGCAGGCCGAGCAACGCTGACTCGTGTAGGCGGCCGGGATCCTCTCGATCCGGCCGGGCGCTTTCTGTTTCAGCCGTTGAACGAGGAGTCCCCACCCGTTGGCGAGGATGCCGCGGTTCAACCCGGCTTTCTGTCGGACGTTCTTCCCAGGCTCGGCGACCGTGCCGTGTGCCGACCGGGTCATACCGCGGATGTTCAGGTCTTCCACCCGGATCAGGTCGTACCGGCGGGCGAGGTCCGTGGACGTCTTCTCGGCCCAGTCCTTGCGCCGGTCGGCTTCCCGGGCCATCACCCGGGCGATCTGCTCCCGGAGCCGGGTGCGCCGGTTGCTGCCCCGCCTGGCCCTGGCCATCCGGCGTTGCATCCGGCGGAGCCGTTCCGCTTCCTTCGGCCGCAGCCCGGGGCAGACCAGCAGCTCCCCCGTCGACAGTGCGGCCGACACCGCCACCCCGCGATCCACCCCGACGATCTTCCCGGTTCCCGGGGCGTCGATCGGCTCGGGTGCGACGGCGAAGGCGATGTGCCAGCGGCCCGCCCGGTCCCGGGTGATCCGATAGGACCTGAAGTCCGGAACCTTCCGCGACACGCGGAACTTCACCCAGCCGACCTTCGGTACCCAGCAGCGGGACCACTTCCGGTTCAGCTTCTCGACCCTGGCGTTTTTCCCTACGATCTGGAAACCCTCGGACTGGCCGCGCTTCCGGTAGGCCGGGCGCCTGTGCGAACCGTTGAAGAAGTTACACATAGCCTGGTCGAAATCCCGCAACGCCTGCTGCTGAACCGTCTGCGACCCAGCCCGCAGCCAGTCGAACTCTGCCCGCGCGGCGGTCAACTGCCGGCAACGTTCCAGACGGTTCGGCGCCCTCCCCCGATAGGGCGTCCACCACGACTGCTGTTCGACGGCAAGATTCCACACAAAACGCGCATGCCCGCAGTGCTCATCGAGCCCGGCAACCTGTTCGGGTGCCGGATCGAGCCGGTAGCGGGACATACTCTGATTCTACCGAAAGGATTTTCGTATGCGTTCCCGTGCGGGGCGCCGTTTCCTCCCCGGCCTGAAGGTCGCGGTATCCATGGCGAGATACCGATGACCACACCCACACCCATCCCCACGTCGATGCCTACGCCTGCCGCCCAGCCGGGCGTAGGCGTAGGCGCCGACGGGACTGATCGCCCGACCGCGTCCGATCTCTCCGCCGGACCTGGTCGCTCGGCGGCGGCCGGCCGTTCGGCGGCCGCCGAGGCCGAGCAGGCCATCCGCGGGATCCTGGACGATCTGGCGTCGGGGCGTCACCGCGGCGTCATCGTCGACTCGCCGCCCGGTGCCGGGAAGTCGACCCTCGTGGTCCGGACAGCCGCGGTCCTCGCCGCCTCCGGCGAACCGCTGATGATCGTCGCCCAGACCAACGAACAGGTCGACGACCTCGTCGAACGGCTGTCGGCGCGCTTTGCTGCGGAGCTGCCCGGCGCCCGGATCGGACGCCTCGGCCGCGCCGGCTACGTCCCGTCCCCCCGCCTGGCGGAGCTCACGAACGTGGTCACCGCGAGCGACGTCGGCGGACTCGGTGAACCCGCCGTGACCATTTCGACAGCGGCAAAATGGACGTACGTCCGGGACGGGACGTGGCCCTGGGCGATCATCGACGAGGCGTACCAGATGCGGTCCGACACGCTGCTGGCCATCGCCTCCCGGTTCGAACGGGCACTGTTCGTCGGCGACCCGGGTCAGCTCGACCCGTTCTCGACGGTTACCAACGACCGCTGGCACGGCCTGGTCTGGAACCCGATGCAGAGCGCCGTCGCCGTGCTGCAGCGAACCAACCCCGACCTGCCGGTCCACCGCCTGCCGGTGTCGTGGCGCCTGCCGCGCACCGCCCAGGCCGTGGTCGCCGACGCCTTCTACCCGTTCACCGGGTTCCGGACAGGCACCGACTTCGGGGAACGTGGCCTGGTGCTCCCAGGGCGCGGCGACCGGCCGGTTGACGAGGTCCTCGACATCGCCGCGGGCACAGGCTGGGGGCTGCTCGAACTCCCCGCCCGCCACACCGTGCGCACGGACGCCGAAGCCGTGGCGGCTGTCGCGGCCCTCACCCGACGGGTTCTCGAGCGGGGCACGGTCGCCCGATCCGGCGGCGAGGAAACCCTGGTCACCGCGGACCGGATCGCGGTCGGAGCCGCCCACCGCGATCAGGTGGTGGCCATCCGCGAGGCTCTCGGCGACGACCGGATCGTGGTGGACACCGCCAACCGCCTGCAGGGCCGGGAGTACGAGGTCACCGTGATCCTGCATCCGCTCTCCGGCCGGCGCGACGCCACCGCCTTCCACCTGGAAGCCGGCCGGCTGTGCGTCCTGGCCTCCCGGCATCGGCAGGCCTGCCTGGTCGTCGCCCGGGCCGGCATCCGGGACCTGCTCGACGCCCATCCCACCAGCGATCCCGTCCACCTCGGAGAGCCGGTTCGGTTCCCGGACGGTTGGGCCGCCAACCAGGCTGTTCTCGCCCATCTGGCGTCCAGCCGCGTCCAGGTCTGACGCCCGTCGCTCGCCCGACCGGGTCCGGGTGGCTGCCTCTCGCGCCTCTGGGTCTCCCGTGCCTCTGCGCCTGTGGCGCAATGCGCCTGCGGAGCAATGCGCCTGCGCATCCCGCGGCCGCACGGCGCCAGGTGGCAGCGTGCGGCCGTGTCGGGCTACCGCCTGCGTTCAGCGTGGCTAGGCCGCCAGGTAGCCCCGGCGGACGGCGTCACCCACCAGGTGGGTGATGTACTCCCACAGGGCTTGCGAGCCCTCGGAGACGACCCGCTGGTGTGCCAGGACGTCCTCGGCGCGCACCCCGTGCGCCAGCCAGCTTCCGCCGCCCGTCGCGTAGTTCAGGATCAGGGGCTGGAGGCGGTCCAACGCCCGGGCGAAGCGCGCGTCAGGGGTGCGGCGCGCCTCGAACTCCTCCCACAGCGAGCGGAGCTGGACCGCCTGGTCGCGGGGAAGCTGGGGGAACAGCCGGTCGGCCGCTGCCCGCTCCCGGGCCTCCTGCTCGGCGATAGCCGTGGTGTCGTAGACGAAGGTGTCCCCGGCGTAGATCTCCACGAGGTCGTGAACGAGCAGCATGCGCAGCACCCGGCCGGTGTCCACCTCCTCCTCGGCGTACTCGCCGAGAAGCACGGCCATCATGGCGAGATGCCAGGAGTGCTCGGCATCGTTCTCGGCTCGGGAGCCGTCGGCGAGGTGGCTGCGCCGGAGTACCGACTTGAGCTTGTCGATCTCCAGGATGAACGCGAGCTGCCGCGCGAGCCGGGAATCAGCCACCGACGGCAGTGCGACGACGGGCTCACCGGGCCCCGCCTGTGACGCCGCATCCAGTGGGGGCGGGGACTGCGTCGACACCTGACCTCCTCGTATCGCCTTACGCCAGCTGTGGATTCGCGCCGCGACGCCACAGCATGACGCACCTGCCGTGTGCCCGCTCCCTGCGGAGTCTCGTGATCCGCTGGCAGGTTGCGGGGTGCATCGTGCCCTCAGTGTGCGCGGAATCGCCGCCACAGGCGTCGCCTTGCGATGTGAACAGAATCCGATCACCCTTCGGGTTGACAATTGGACAACGATCGATCAACCAGGCGGCTTTTTGTGGCTACTTAGTAGATAGAGGTGATGTCCTGTTGTAGTTCACTCTCCGGTGGGTGACTCCGGGTCGGCGGTCGCGGTGCGCGGCCGGACCCGCTATCCGTCCTGTGGCAGGGGTTCTTTGCCCTCGGCCGGCGGCTGGGCCGGGGCCGGCGGGGTCTGGTCCCCGGTAGGCGCCTGAGCTGGCGGGGTACCAGGTGGCGTGGCACCGGTCGGGGTGGCACCGGTCGGACCCGCACCGGTTCTCGGGGCCTGCTGGGGGACGGCTGCGAAGTCCTTGCCGCGGATCAGGACGAGGGCCAGGGTGCCGCCGAGGATCGCCAGGATGCCGGCCGTGATGAGCAGCTCGTTCAGCGCACCGGCGAAGCTGGCGTGGATCGCGTCGGTCAGTACGGGCCGGGCCGCTGCCGGGGCGGCGCCGATCACCTGGCCCGCGCCGCCGCCGTGCACCGCGTCGGCGATCTGGTTCGCCTGCCCGGCCAGCGCCGGGACGCCCGCGAGCCGGTCATCGAGGCCGTGCGCGAGCCGGGCGGTGAAGATCGAGCCGTAGACGGCGGTGCCGACCGCGATACCGACCTGACGGAACGTGGTGTTCACCCCCGACGCCATGCCGGACCGGAACGGGTGCACGACACCGACAGCCGTCGAGGCCAGTGGCGGGTTCACCAGACCCGACCCGGCGCCCGCGACGACGAGACCCGGAATGAGGTGCGTCCAGTCGGACCCGGCGTCCAGGCCCGCCATCAGCAGCAGCCCGGCACCGACGAGTGCGAGGCCCGGGCCGATGAGCCAGCGGACCGGCACGACCGTCGACAACCGCCCCGCCGCGGCCGACACGACCATCGCCGTCGCGGAGAGGACCACCATCCGCAGGCCGGCCCCGAGCGCCGAGTAGCCGAGGTCGTTCTGCAGGTAGACCGTCAGGTAGAGCAGCATCGCGTACAGCGAGCCGTTCATCGCGAACGCGGCGACCGAGCCGCCGAGGAACGTCGGGATCCGCAGCAGCGACAGGTCGAACATCGGGTGTGCCACCCGCGTCTCGGCCACGGCGAACGCCACGAGGAGCACCGCCGCCAGGACGAGACAGATGATCACGCCGGCGTCGCCCCAGCCGTCCGCACTGGCCCGGATCAGTCCGTAGACGAGTGCGACCAGCCCCGAGGTCAGCGTCGCGAACCCGGCCAGGTCCGGCCGGTGGGCATGCGGGGCGCGCGACTCGCCTACCTTCCGCAGCGTGATCGCGATCGCGGCCACACCGACCGGCAGGTTCACCCAGAAGATGCCCCGCCAGCTCACTCCGCTGGTGATCAGACCGCCGAGGATCGGCCCGAGCGCGGTCGACACGCCGGCGACCGCGCCCCACGCGCCGAACGCGATGCCGCGTTCCCGGCCGTGGAAGTTCATCGCGAGCAGCGCGAGCGACGTGGAGAACAGGATCGCCCCGCCGACACCCTGCAGTGCCCGGGATCCGATCAGCATCAACGGCGTCTGCGCCGCCGCGCACAGCGCGGAGCCGGCGGTGAAGGTCCCCAGGCCGATGAGGAACAGCAACCGGCGGCCGTACCGGTCGGCGAGCGAGCCGGAGGTCAGCAGCAGCGCGGCGAGGGTGAGCGCGTAGGCGTCGACGACCCACTGCAGGTCACTGAAGCTGGTGTTCAGCTCCTGCTGGATGTCGGGCAACGCCACGACGACGATCGTGATGTCGAGCAGGAGCATGAACGTCGACGCCAGCACCGCGACCAGCGTCCACCATCTGCGTTCCATAGACCCTCACACGTCTCCTCCGGACCGGCGCCGGCCCCGCGGCCGGGGCGAGCTCGCTCGCAGGACCGCCCCGCGACGCCGGTCTCCACTCTGCCGACCACTCGGAAACGAACCGTCGGATGGGGCGCGTTGTGTAGATTTCCATCCGTGACGACGGCTGTCCTGCGGGAATCCGACACAGCACTGGTTCGAAACGTGGTGACCGACCCGGACGACCTCCGGATCATCCGTGCCCTGCAGCTCGCGCCGCGAGCGCCCTTCGCGCGGATCGCCGCCGCGCTGCGCCTGCCCGAACGGACGGTCGCCCGACGCTACGGCGCGTTGCGCCGGGACGGGATCCTGCGGATCTTCGGCGTGCTGAACCCGGCCACGACAGGCGAGCATCCGTGGAGCGTGCGGGTGCACTGCCGTCCGGACAGCGCCGAGGCGCTGGCCGCGGCGCTGGCGTGGCGCGACGACATCGCGTGGGTGGTCCTGTCCGCGGGCGGGTCCGAGGTGACATTCGCGATCCGGTCGCTGTCGGCCGAGCAGCGCGACACCCTGCTCACCCACCGGCTGCCCCGCGCGACCCATGTCCTGAACGTCGAGGCCTCCGTGCTGCTGCATTACTTCGCCGGCCAGCGCTCCGACGACTGGGGGGTGCTGGCCGGGTATCTGGACACCGACGAGACAGCCGCGCTGCGCGCTGCCGCCACCCCGTCGTCCGCCGTCCCCGCGCCGCGGCCTGTGYCGCTGGAACCGGCCGACGAGGCGATCGCCACCGTCCTGGCCCGCGACGGCCGCGCGAGCTACGCGGAACTGGCCGCCGCGGCGGGGGTGAGCGACGGCCGGGTCACCCGCCGGCTCGGCGCGCTGCTGCAGAGCGGCACGATGCACCTCGACATGGATCTGGCCATGACCAGGCTCGGCTACAACGCGAAGGCCCATCTCTACATGGGAGTCAGCCCGGCACGGCTGCACGAGACCGGCCAGACGCTCGCCGACCTGCCGGAGGTCGCGTTCGCCGCGGCTAGGTCCGGCCGGCACAACCTGGTGGCCTCCGTCGCCTGCCGCGATCTGGCCGATCTCTACGCCTTCACCACCCGCCGTGTCGGCCAGCTCGACGGTATCCAGACCCTGGAGATCTCCCCGGTCTTCCGCACGGTCAAGCAGTCCGGAGCCTGGACCGACGACGGCCGTCTGGTCGAACCGCCCCTGGCGCACCGCCCGCGCCGCCAGCCGGCCTGACCGGCTGACGGCGCGGGCGACCCGATGGACGCTACGGGTGCCGGTCCACCGTTTCTCGTCCCCGGCGCACCCTGTTCTCTGGTAGCGTCGCAGCGTCCGTGAACCGGCCTGAGGAGGTGAGACCCGTTACCGCTGAATCCGACCGGGTGCTCTCCCTCCGTCCCGCGGAACGGTTCATCTGACCCAGGTGGCCGTCGGGAGCGCCCAAAGCGTCCCGAAAGGCAATGAGATTCATGCGTTTCACCTCGGAGACGACGACCTCGACCGGTGTTTCGGAAGGTCGGTTCGTCCTTGACGGCATTCCCGGTGTGCTCTGGTCGCCGGCTGATGCATTCGGCCCGCGCCCACTGATACTRCTCGGGCACGGCGGCGGTCAGCACAAGTGTGCCCCCGGCCTGCTGGCCCGTGCCCACCGGTATGTAACGGAATTCGGTTTCGCGGCGGCGGCGATCGACGCTCCCGGGCACGGCGACCGCCCGAGAACCGCGCAGGACGAACGGTTCGCCGTGCAACTGCGTAACGGGATGGCGGCTGGCGAGCCCGTCGGCGAGCTGATCGCTCAGGACAACGCCGTCCGTGCCGCGCAGGCTGTTCCCGAGTGGCAGGCCACCCTGAACGCTCTTCAGAGCCTCGACCGGATCGGCGCCGACGGACCGGTGGGGTACTGGGGCGTCTCGCTCGGCAGCATGATCGGCATGCCGTTGGTCGCCGCCGAACCGCGGATCACCGCGGCTGTCCTTGGCCTCGTCGGCTACGACATCCTTACCGATGCGGCCTCGCGCCTCACCGTCCCCGTGCAGTTTCTGCTCCAGTGGGACGACGAGATCGTGCCACGCGCGGCCGGCCTCGCCCTGTTCGACGCCATAGCCTCCCCCGAGAAGACGCTGCACGCCAACTCCGGTCGGCATGTCGACCTACCCAGATTCGAAATGGGCAGCGCTGAACGTTTCTTTGCCCGCCATCTCGTCGATAATGCCGTCACGACCGGGGCCCGTTAACCGCTGCGGGGATGACGCCGTCGGCGTTCGCAAGGGATGCCCTTGCGGACGCCGGCGGTCAGCGCCTTCGGGTACTGCCAACCGGGGGTGACACCTTCTCGACTCAGGTTGATCAACTTCCCCGCGAGACCACGAGAGACCCAGGGATGCGTGGCGAGGATCAGTCCTGGCCATCGCCGACGAGGTTGGGCCGGTCAGCGCGCGAGGTCCTTCGTTCCGGCCCGGGGTCTCTGGCCGATGTGTTCCATCGCGTCGACTGCGGGAGCGGTGAAGATCGTATGCCGCGATGATCGTTACCGGTGATGAGATGTGACGGGGTGTGGGCCGGAGACAGCCCGGGTGCGGGTGGTCGAGTCCTGGCTGTCAGAGGGCTGTGGCGTAGATGCGTGCCGCCTGGCCTGAACGGGTCTGGGTGTCGCGTTCGTGGGTGAGGCCGGTTTTCCTGGCGACACGCTGGGAGGGAGTGTTGTCCGGGTGGATGACCGCGATGAGGCGTTTGATGCCGAGGACGTCACGGGCGAGGTCTCTACAGGCAGCGGCGGCTTCGGTGGCGTAGCCGTGGCCTTGGGCATCGGTGCGGACGTGGTAGCCGATCTCGATGTCGGTGGTTCCTTCGATTTCCTGGGGAGTCAGGCCGCAGTCACCGATGAACTCGCCGGTGGACCGGAGCGTGACCAACCAGAGCCCGAAGCCCTCACGCCGGTAGAGGCGCTGGTTCCAGTCGATCCAGGCCAGGGCTTCGTCGCGGTCCTTCGCCCGCGGGTAGTACCGCATCACGTCCGGGTCGCCGAGGAGCGCGGCCATATCGTCGAGGTCGTCTGTGGCCATCGGGCGGAATGCGAGCCGTGGGGTCGGGGCCGGGATGTGCTGCTCGTGATTCACAAGGAAGCACTCTCTCACCTCACCCACATCCTGATCATCAGATCTCTGGTGTATTGCGGCAGTCCCGGCCGTGAGGAACCGTGTAGATCTCCCGACGACGGAGCCCTTGAGGCAGCAGATGATCTTCTTCGGTCGTGCCTTCGGCGGTGCGGCGTTCGGCGTAGGCCTGGTGGCTGGGTCACAGCGCAGCCGGCAGCGCACGACGCGGTACAGCGTGGCGTCGGCCTGGCGGTCCCGCCCCGTTTGAGTCGGTGCCGGTGCGTCCGTCCGGACGAGGCGGGCAGCGGGGCGACGCCGCAGAGCGGCGTGAACGCGGCCTCGGCACACAGCCGGCCGGAAGTTGCCACCGGTACTGACGAGTAGCTGGCCGGCGCTGTCAGCGCCGACCCCGTTCAAGGCCAGGCAGTCTCGGAGCGGCCGCGGCCAGGCGAGCCGACGCGGGGCTCGCTCATCTCCTCACGGTCACGTGACACCGAAGGGTGGGCGGTGGTGAGGATTGCGACCCGCATGGCCTGCCACGGCGTTCAGGRACCGGACGCCATACCGGCCTGCGGGCTGTCAGGGGTCAGGAGGGGTGTTGAGAGGAGGTCGGTGTCGTTCCCGGTCCGCCTGCGCGATGTCCTTGTGGAAAGGGCTGCCGATCCACAGCTGCTCGCCCGTCGCGGACGTGCTGCCCCAGAACAGGCCTTCCATCTCACCGAAGCGGGTTCGCCGCGGTAGCCGGGCCAGTGGTTTGTCGCCCGTGGGTCTGCTGGGCATCAGTCGCCGGGCACGCAGCACGATGATGCTGCGATCGGTGACGACAACGATCCGGCGGCCGATCATGAAGTGGGACGCGGRCATCAGAACGACCAGGAACTGCGAACGAGTCTGGGCCCTGAACACCTGCCGGACCTGTTCACCGGGCTCCAGATAAGGCCGGGYACGAGAGGTCAGTTTGTCGCGTATCGCCATCGAGGACTGAGCGTAGACCCTGCGTGCTCTGCGTGGAGGCCTTTCCATCAAACCGCAGCCCCGGCCGGTGCTGGCCGCTCCCGGCAGAGTTTCCGGGTCGGTCAGCGCGGCGCGGACGAGGTGAGGAGGACGCCGCCGGTGGGAAGGTCGACGCCGAGGTGGGTGGTAGGCCCTGAACATGACGCTGATGAGCGCGACCGTGCTGGCCGGCGGTTGCTCGCGCACCTGCACCAAAAGGCCGGTTATCCTGGGCATCAGCGTCCGACTCGGGTTTTCTGCGGTGCCTGCCGTCTGCCTGCCTGCGGCGTGTGGAAGGTGACGGGCGACGCGATGAAAGGCATCAGCCCTCAACCTGTTGCGCGGAGCCATCTCGCCCCGGTCTGCGCTGCTCCTGTCATTGCTGACCGAGGCCGAGGCTGAGGCGACTGTGACGGGTGAATGCTCGGATGCGGGCCGATCACTGCACAGCCTCCTCGTCGATCTCGTGCTTTCCGGACCCGCGGAGATCGTTGTCGATCTGGGTGCGGGGCGGGGCGACACCCTGGCCGAGACTGCCGCCCGCGCTCCGGCGAGTTCCCTGACCGCTGTGGACATTGATGGCAGAGCCCTGGCTGTCGTCGCCGGACGGATCCCGGGCGTCCAGGTCGTAGAACACGATCTTGTTGGCCCGTTGCCGTTTCAGGGGGAACACTGCGACTGCGTGGTGTCGCACAACGTGCTCGAGTGCCTGGTCGACCCGCCGGCGTTGCTCCGTGATATTGCCCGGGTCCTGCGACCAGGCGGGCGTGCGGTGCTGGGCCATACCGACTTCGAGTCGATAGTGGTAGCGGTCGAGGGTCGGGCTCTCACCCGCCGGGTGCTGCAGACCTACGCGGATCTGCCGGTGCTCTACGAGCACATGGCCGCAGCTGATCCCTGGATGGGCCGGAAGCTGGCCGGACTGGTTCGGCGGAGCCCGCTGAGTCTCGAATCGGTACGGACTTTCACGACGGTTCACACCGAACTGTCCGAAGCGAGAAGCGCCCGCCTGGACGAGGTGATGACGGCGGTCCGTCGAAGTGCCGAAAGAGGTCTCGGGTCGGTCACCGTGAACGAGGTCGACGAATGGCAGGAACAGCTGTGCACGGCGCAGGCCGCCGGTGAGTTCTTCTTCGCTGAGACGGCGTTTGTCGTGGTGGCGTCGAAGCCATGAGGCGTGACCGGGCCGAGCCGGCGGCCGCCGCGGACCGGTGCTGGGCCGCCGCCCGACCGGCCTGCGGACGGCGAGGCCCTCGCGCGGCCTTGAGGAGACGCACCCGGCCGGTCAGACCCGTCCACGCGGCTAACGGAGGGTGATGACTGTCTGGAGATAGGCCGAGGGCAGGGCGACCGCGTTCTCGCTTCCGCCGTAGCGGTCCCAACGGCGGGCCAGGTCGGTGAGCTCGGCTGCGAGCTGGTCGCGCCCCGCCGGATCAAGGGCTTCGAAGGCCTTGAAGGTCGGGCCGTACCAACGGCGGAAGAAGGCGACGAACTCCTCGGCGGACGCGAAGCGGAAGGTACACGTCTGTTCGACGGATTCCGCTGTGGCGATCGCGTTGCCGAAAAGGTCGTCCAGGTGTGGGAGGGTTCCCCACAGCAGCGGGGAGCTCACCCCGGCCGGCGGTGGGACGAACGTGGAGATGACCCGGAACATGTCCCCGACGAAGCCGTCGGGCGTCCACGAGGCGAGGCCGACGATCCCGCCGGGACGCGCCGCGCGCACGATCTCGGCGGCGGTGCGCCGGTGGTCGGGCGCGAACATCGAGCCGAAGACGCTGAGGACCGCGTCGAAGCTGCCGTCGGGCACCGGCAGGTGCTGGATGTCGCCGACCCGGAACTCGGCGTCGAGACCTTCGGCGCGGGACCGTGCCTCGGCGTCCGCCAGCAGCTGGGGAACGTAGTCGATGCCGACGACGTGGGCGCCGGCGCGGGCGGCGGCGATCGCGGCGTTGCCGGTGCCGCAGGCGACGTCCAGCACGCGCCAGCCGGCGTGCAGGTCGGCGGCGTCGGCGAGCAGCTCGCTGCTGAGCACGATGCGGGATGCGACCTTCGCGAAGTTCCCGCTGGACCAGGTCTGCTGCTGGCGTTCCGTGACGGCGGCCAGGTCCGGTGAGGTCTGGGTGGTGGGCATGCCAACTCCTCGAGTCGGTCGCCGTCCGTGATGGTGGCGGCGCACGGAGCCAGCATGCGTCGGATGGAGGTCGGCCGACGAGTACGGATCTCGTACTGGTCGGATGTCGGCCGGACGACAGCCGTCGCTCTGTGTTGTCCGGTACCGGATGTGTAGTACCTGAGGCGGGAAGGCAGTGCGAGCATCGGGGCATGGGTCGCCACGTCGAGTACTGTCCGATCGCGCTGGGCGTCGAGATCGTCGGTGACCGTTGGACGCCCCTGGTCATCCGCGAGCTGAGTGTGGGGGCGAGCGGCTTCAACGAGATCCATCGTGGGCTGCCCCGGCTGAGCCGGACGCTGCTGGCTCAGCGGCTGCGCATGCTCGAACGCCGTGGGCTGGTCCGCCGCGCGCCGGCCCCGCGCGGCCAGCAGGTGCGGTATTCGCTGACCGAGGCGGGGCAGGCGCTGTCACCGGTGGTGTGGGCGATCGGCCAGTGGGCGGCCGAGTGGATGTTCGGCGATCCGACGGACGAGGAGTGCGACGGCCTGGGCCTGATGTGGYGTCTGCACCAGTGCGCGATCGCCGGGGTGCTGCCGGATCAGCGGACCGTGGTCCACCTGGTGCTCACCGGCGCGGGCGCGGCCGAAGGCTGGCTTGACATCGATGACGGTGCGGTCACRGTGTGCCGGGAGGCGCCCGGCCGTGACGACGACCTGATGCTCGAGGCCGAAACGGCGCATCTGCTCCGTTGGCTGATGGGAATGGCGTCCTTCCGGGAGCTGCGGATCAACGGGCAGGTCCGCATGTTGGGGCCGGCAGGCCTGGTGCGGGGGTTCCCGGACTGGTTCAACACGGGCGTCTTCGCCGAGAGCCTGGGCCGGGGGCGGCAACGCCGCCCCCAGACCAGCGTGCCCTCCCGGCCCTCCCCGCGGGACGTCGTGCCGGCTGTGCAGCACGGTGTGCCTGCAGCACAGGAGATGCTGCCCGCAGTTCAGGAAGCGCTTCCTGCCTGAGCGCTGCGGGGCGCGACGTCCCCGGCCCCCGCGGCGCCTCCGGCTCCCTCGGATCCCGCTGGCTCCTCGGTCCCTCCGGCTTCGCGGGATGGTCGGGCCGCTCCGGCCAGCGAGGTCCCTCCGACGAGGGTCTTCTCGGCCGGGGCCGGGTCGGCGCCGGGCGCCGCCGTGCGGACCGCTGCGTCACCTGTCGCCTCCGAGGCCGAGGCGCTGCCAGCTTTCGCGACCGCCGTGGCTGCCGTGGCTGCCGCCGCGCGGCCTGCCTCGGCGCGGGCGGCTTCGAGCCCGGAGACGGTCCGCAACGGGACCTCGGGGAGGATCACCGCCAGCACCAGGCCGACCGCGATGACGGCGGCGGCGACCAGGAACACCAGGTCCATCGAGTTCGAGAAGCCGACCATGAACGGGTGGACGAGAGCCTTGTCGATCTCCTGCAGGAACGCGGAGTCGTCCAGGGAGCCGCTGGAGGTGACCTGGCGGAGCTGGTCGGGGTGGGCGGCGGCGGCCGTGGCGAATCCGGAGCTGCCCTGTGCGTCCTGGTAGGCGTCCGCGATCTGGGTGGGTGCCGCGCCGAAGAGGATCGACAGGAAGACCGCGGTTCCCAGGGTGCCGCCGATCTGCCGGAAGAAGGTGGCGGACGCCGTCGCCACGCCGATGTCCCGGGGGGCCACGCAGTTCTGCAGCGCGACGACCAGGGTCTGCATGCTCTGGCCCAGTCCGAGGCCGTACAGCGCCATCATGAGGCTCGTCTGCCACAGCGGCGTGTCGGCGCCGATCCGGGAGAGCAGGAGGAACCCGGCGATCATCGCCGCGGCGCCGATGATCGGGTAGGGGCGGTAGTGGCCGGTGCGGGCGATCAGGCGCCCGGAGATCATGGACGCCGTCATGATGCCGGTCATCAGGGGGAGCATCAGCAGGCCGGCTTCGGTCGGCGACGCGCCCTTGACGATCTGCAGGTAGAGGGGGATGGTCGCGAGGCCGCCGAACATCGCGATGCCGAGGACGACCGACAGCGCCGAGCCGACGGAGAACGCGCGGGCCCGGAACAGCCGCAGGGGGATCAGCGCGTCGTCGCCCATGCGTTGTTCGGCGACGATGAACCACGCGAGGCCGAGTACGCCGATGACGTAGCAGGCGATGGAGACGGGGGAGCCCCAGCCCCAGTCGCGTCCCTGTTCGGCGACGAGGAGGAGCGGCACGACCGCCGCGATGATCGCGACGGTTCCCCACCAGTCGATGCGGGAGTCGCCCCGGCTGCGGCCTCCCCGCAGGACCCGGTTGACGGCCACGAGCGCCGCCAGTCCGATCGGGACGTTGATCCAGAAGATCCAGCGCCATCCGGCGAGCCCGAGCAGGCTGTCGCGACCGGACAGGAACCCGCCGATGAGCGGCCCGGCGACGCTGGAGGTCGCGAAGGTCCCCATGAAGTAGGCCATGTACTTGGGGCGCTGCTGCGGCGACACGATGTCCGCCATGATCGACATTGCCAGCGAGAACAGGCCGCCGGCGCCGAGTCCCTGGAACGCGCGGAAGCCGGCGAGCACGTACATGTCGGACGCGATCCCGCACAGCACCGAGCCGACGATGAAGACCGAGATGGCGATCATGAACAGCGGCTTGCGCCCGTAGATGTCCGAGAGCTTGCCGTAGAGCGGGGTGGTCACCGTCGAGGTGATGAGGAACGCCGTGGTGACCCAGGCCTGGGCGGACAGCCCGTGCAGGTCGTCGCCGATGCTCCGGATGGCGGTCGTGACCACTGTCTGGTCGAGCGCGGCGAGGAAGGTTCCCAGCAGCAGTGCCGTGACGATGGTCATGATCTGGCGGTGGGTGAGCCCACCCGGTGCCGGGGCCTGCGTCGCGGTCGTCGTGTCGGCGGTCATACGCGGTGTGCCTCCGGAGCAGAGGTGTCCGTGCCGGCGCGGGTCGGGACGTCCTGCGGTGTGGACCGGCCGTGCGGTCCCGACGTGCCGTGCGGCGCGGGCCTGCCCTGGGCGGACGTCTCCGGGCTGAGTCGAGACGTCTCCGGGCTGAGTCGAGTGGTGTCGGGTCGGGAGACCCAGGTGGGCTGGTGCACCTCCATCTCGTCCCCGAACCTGCGCAGCAGGGTGGTGAAGGTGACCAGGTCCTCGCTGCTCCAGCCGGCGAGCATGTCCTCGTAACGCCGGTTGCGGATCTCAATGTGGTCTCTGTAGACCTCCCGGCCCGCCTCGGTCACGTCAAGGACCACGGCGCGCCCGTCATCCGGATCGGCGCGACGCTCGACATAGCCGGCCCGGACGAGGGCCGAGACCTGCCTGCTGACGGTGGACGGATCGGACTGGACGGACGCGGCGAGGGCACCGAGCCGCTTCGGGCCGTTCGCGGCCAGGTGCGAGATCAGGATCTGCGCGGCCCACTCGACATCGTCCCGGGCGCGGGCGAGGTACTGGCTGCGGGCGCGGGCGAGGCCCCGGAGCAGGCGTGCGAGATCGTCGGCGAGCTGTGCCACCTGGTACTCGCGGTTCACCGGATGCTTGCGGCTCTCTGGATGCTCGTGGTCCGCCGGATGCTCGTGGTTCGCCGGGCGTTGCTGGTCGGTGGGTGCCCTGGTCTCGTCCATGCGCGCGGTGCTCTTCCTGATGTCGGTCAGCTGGAACGGGTGCCGCTGCCGCTGGGGCGCGGTACCGTCCAGTCGCATGATCCGCCAAGCCGGTCGTCCTGGCAATTTGGCTGCAGCATACAACTATTCCGGCCTCCGGTCTTTTTTCGGGTAACGCGCCGTTCGGGTGACCTGGACCACAGCGACGGGCCCGCGCGATCCCGCAGATCAGCGGTCCGGGATCAGGGTGCCACCGGTGGACGTCCCGCCAGTGAGCGGAGGACGGTCTCGGCCTTCACCGAAAGCTCCTCGGCCTGGGAGAGCAGGGCGTCCGCACGGGCGTCCAGCGCCCGCTGCGAGGCAGCGAGATCATGATCGCTGACGACATCCGGGGATGCGTCGGGCCGGCCGTCCGCCGGACCGTTCGCCTGGGGCGGCCGCGAGGTGGCCGGCCCAGGCGCGGAGGCGCCCGTGGAGGTGCGTTGCGGGCGGGGCGGACTGCCCGGCTGCGCTGCCTCGGCCCGACCTGCGTGGGCCGGCACCCGACCGGTCCGCGGCGGCGCGGCGGACGAACCCGGCGTCACCGGCTGGGCCCGGTGCGGGTGTGGGGCAGCGGGGGGAGTGGCTCCTCTGGACGTCCTGACCGGTCGCGGTGCTGTTCCGCGCGGGACGCGGGCCGACGGGCGACCCGCGCCCGACCGCCGGCCACGGCCTCCCTTGCCGTTGGCCGCACCCGGGCCTGTTCCGTGGGCACTGCCGTGGGGGTCGGCACTGCCCTGGGGCTCGGTTCTGCCGTGAGGCTCGACACTGCCGTTCCGATCGCCCGAAGTCATCCGGGTGGTTGCCTCGCTGTGCCCCGCGATGCCGGTGGATGCCGCGGCAGCTGTCCGGCTGCCGGGTGCGGGCGTGGTGTCCCGCGGGGACGGGACGGGTTCGACGGGAGGGGCCGCCAGGGCCGTCCGCAGCCGAACCCGGGCCGCGAGCCGCCTGAGCGAGGTCCCGAGCGTGCTGGGTTCCGCTGATCGAGCACTGCCGCCTGGCCCGATGCCGCCTGGCCCGATCCCGCCCGGCCCGATCCCGCCGGGTACGGATCCGTTCGGAACGGTCTCGCCCGCAGGCAGGTCTCCCGCCGGCGTGGTCCCCGGAACGCCCGCCTCGGCCGTGGTGCGGCGGCCGTCGGACTGCCCGCCCGCGCGCATCGTCTGGATGCGGGAATCGAGATGGTCCCGGTCGTCGACGAGCCGGGCGAGTTCGCAGTGGATGCGGTCCAGGTCGTTGTGCAGCCGCCGGCACTGGCGGCGCTGGGCCCGGTCGGTGCTGGCGCGGCGCCCGCGGATCAGGTCATCGCGCAGGAGCTCCAGATCGCGGTGGAGCAGGTCCTCGAGCCGTGAGAGCTGGCCCTGGGACGTCCGCGCGCGCAGCCGGGAGAGCTGCCCGGTGACCAGCGGCGAGGCGGCCAGGGCCCGGACGCCCAGGATCATGATGGCGAGGCCCGCGATCTCACCGGTGATGGCGAGCGGGTTGAGGCGGAGCATGCCACCGAGGAGGAAGACGCCGATCGCCACGCCACCGAGGGGCTCGAGGCTGACCGCGGCGGGCAGGGAAGCGGGTAGCGGGGCCATCTCGTAGGCGCTCTGCAGCAGCAGGCCGCTGCTCAGCGCGACCACGACGACCGCGTAGGTCTGCCAGGACGTCGGGACCGCCCCGATGCCGGACGTCTCCGCCAGCCGGCCGACGCTCCCGATGAGGGCACCCTGCAGGGCGGAGAGCAGGCCCGCGCCGCCGGCGAGCAGGGTGGCACGGCGCGCCGGGTCGAGCCGGCGGGTGCCGAGCACCGACCAGGCCGCCAGGCCACCGATCGAGCCACCGGTCAGGATCCAGCCGAGCGTGGTCGCCGCTTCGACCTCGCCCTGGTGGGGATCACCGGCGAGGAGGAAGGTGGCCAGGCCGATCGCGGTCGCCATCGCTGCCAGCCAGTCCCGCCGGGGGACCCGTCTTCGCGCCCAGAACGCGGCCAGCGGCAGCGCGAAGAGCAGCTGGCAGACCTGCAACGGCGCGACGAAGGCGACGGTCGACCGGGCGAGCGCGGCTGCGGACGCGAAGGTCCCGACCGCGGACAGGAGCACACCGAGGTCCCACATCGGACGCCGGACCAGCCACAGCAGCAGCCGCAGCCGCAGCACGTCCTCGGGCGGCGCGTGGAAGGCCACGCGCTGTTGGATCACTGCGGCGACGCCGAAGCACACCGCGGATCCCAGGCCCAGCAGGTAGGTCGTCAGCATCCCTGGTCTCGTTCCGCGCCGGGCGGCGCTACCTGTACATATCCTGCCCGATCACCCGGCGGAGCCGGCAGGGCCCTCCCGGTCAGCACCGGTGAGATCACACGGTCCCAGCCTGGATCCGGCCCGCTCCGCCGCCGGCCCGCTCCGTCTCCGGTCGGCGCGCCTTCGGGTTTACCGTCGGCGGGCGCGCGGTCGTGGGACGTCCCGCCGTCGGGCGTGCCGGCTGCCGTGTCGACGACGTCCGGGGTACGGGGCGCGGGGGAACCGGGCCGCGTCAGGCTCCGGGAGGCGCGGGGGCGTCGGGGCCGCCGTCCGGCGGCTGCTCGCCCCGCACCAGGAGCGGGTCCCGGGAGAGGCGTTCCGCCTGGGCCCGGACAGCCTCCTCGTCGCCGCGCCAGGCCGCCGCGGTGACCGCGTGGACGACCGCGGAGAGCAGGGTGAGCCGGTCGAACGCGGCCCGGTGCGGGGTGCGGCCGTCGGGACGCCTGTGCAGCGTGGCGTAGAGGCGCGGCAGGGCGAGGTACTCGTCGAGCACCCCCGGCAGATGATCGCGGACTGTTCGCTCGATGGTACGGCCCGCGCTGTCCGTGGGGCCGTGGGACCGGCCCGCGAGCCCGGGGTCGTCAACGAACTCGCGGACCGCGTCGGCGAGATCGCGCACCGCCGAGACCAGGTCCGGCTCCACGGGTGTGGACCGCCCGGCCAGCCTGGCGATCTGCGCGTCCAGGACGTCCCGCACCTGCGCCCATCCACCGCTGTCCCGCTCCGCCTCGTGCTGTACCTCTTCGTGCTGTACCTCTTCGTCCTGCTCGGAGCTGTGCTGCTCGAAACCGTCCCGCTCCGCGGGGGGTGCCTGCCCCGGGTGGGGGAGCTTTGCCTGGGGTGAGTTCGTGCGTGACGGCTCCGGCACGTCCGAGGGGCCGCGGAGGCCTGGCGGGCCGGGGACCGGGCGCGCGGGGCGGCGGGTCGGCATGGCGAGGGCGCCTGYAGCGTAGAGCGCGGCGGTCGCGAGGGGCCAGTACGGGGCGGGCACCACGCCGGTGGCACCGAGGGCGATCCCGCACAGGCCCGCGGCGCAGCCGACCGTGTTCCGGGCCGAACCCAGCCAGGAAACGATGCGCTTACTGATAGCCACGGATTTCACGGAACGCCTCCGAGAGGGAGGACGACCGCGCGTCGAACATCGCGCCTCCCGTCTCGTCCGCGATGGCGCGCATCTCGTCGACCTGGGCGTCGCCGAAGACCACGGAGAAGGTCCGTACCGCCCGCGCGGTGTCGGGGAGTGCCCGGTAGGCGGCGCGGAAGGCATCCGCCGTCTCGCCCTGGTTGTTCTCCCCGTCGGTCATCAGCACGATCGAGGTCAGGTGACTCGGGTCGTCCCCCACGGCGTCGGACGCGTAGCGGTAGGCCGCGTTCAGCGCGGTGTAGATCGCGGTGCCGGAACCCAGGGTGAGGCCGTCGGCGGCGGCGGTGATCGCGGCCAGGTCGCGGGAGCCGGGCGACGGATCGGTGACAGTGAACTCCTGGGTGCGGTGCACCACCCCGCTGAAGGTGATCAGGGTGACGCGCTCCCGTTCGCGGAACCGGGTGAACCGCCCGGCGAGGGAGTCGTCGGCACCGGCCAGGCCGGCGAGCGTGGAACGCAGCAGGGCGAGCCGTTCCCCCTCCATGGACGGGGAGACGTCCAGGACGAAGATCGCGTGGGCGGGGCGACGGAAACGACCCAGGTAGGCGGTCAGGAGCTGGTCCGCCACGGCGCGGGTGGCGGGGAAGGGCAGTTCGGCGGGCAGCGGCCCGGTCGGCCACGGCGCGGGATCGATCCGCACGCCGGGAGTGGCGGGGCGCCGGTGGGTCTCGGTCGCGAGGCGCCGCTGGATGTCCGGTGTGCGCAGCCAGCTGACGAGCGCGTCGTAGGCCGCCCGGTGGTCGGCCCGCAGGAGCTGCAGCGGGTAGTCGGCGGTGATGATCCCGTCCCGCGGGTAGATGATCGTCAGTGGCGTCGAGCGAAGCCTGTCGGCGTTGAGCGCGAGGATCTCCGACTCGTAGTTGATCACCGCGCCGACGGGGGTCGTCGACCGGACGAAGGCGTCTGTCAGCCAGGCGGAGCTGCCGGCGGTGAGGACCTGCCCGGAGAAGAAGGACGTCAGCGCGTCGGGCCGGATGTCGTCGACGGTGAGGGCGTCGGCGGTGCCGGCGAGGGCGGCGGCGATGCCGGTCAGCGCGGAGAAGCCCGAGTTGGAGGCGGCGGGGTTGGTCATCGCGTAGGTGAGCTCGCCCACCGCGACCTTCTCCGCGACGTCCGCCCAGGTCACGGACGAGTTGCCGACCCAGCCGAACCGCCGCGCCAGCTCGGGACGCACGCCGACGACCACTGGCGACATCATCGTCGTCGCCCGGGCGACGACGGTCTTCGCGTCGTCGAGGGCGAGGTGCAGGTAACGGTCGGACGCGAGCCACGCGGCGTCGGCGTCGGCCCGCCCGCCGGCGATCCGGT
The DNA here is from genome assembly GCF_001854655.1 of Parafrankia colletiae. GTDB lineage: Bacteria > Actinomycetota > Actinomycetes > Frankiales > Frankiaceae > Parafrankia > Parafrankia colletiae. The sequence goes on from NZ_MBLM01000133.1 coordinate 31,941, forward strand.
CGACGGCGTCCAGGGTCCCGGTGTACTCCAGGGTGACCTCGACGCCGCTCTCACGCTGGAAGTCGTCGAGGATCCCGCCGAGGTCACGCAGTTCCGACCCGGCCAGGATGTGCAGCGTGCCGCCGACGCGGCCGGGTCCGCCGGGCCCGTCCGGCCGGGTGGGGGATTCTTCCCCGCCGGTGCAGGCTCCGGCACCGGCGAGGACGGCGAGGACCGCCAGGCACGCGACCGCGCTCCGCCGCAGCCGGCCCGGGTTCAGGCGGTGGATCATCCGGTGCCTCCCCGGTAGCGTTCCTCGATACGGCCGATCATCCGCTCGGAGATCTCCTGGCTGGGCGGCTCGACGACGTCGATCAGCTCGGGCGGCCCGGAGCCGGTGTTCGCGGCGCTCTGCCCGCGCTCCTGGCCCGCGGCGGCCGGGTCGCTGGGCCGGAAGCCGTGCCGGACGGCGAGCCGCACCAGCCCCGGGTCGGTGGTCAGCAACTGGCCGACCGCGTCCCCGGCGTCGGTGAGCGGCACCACGGTGTGCCGGGCGTAGATCGTCGGTGTCGGGTAGAGAAGCAGCATCTCGTTGGTGATCGAGCCGTCGTTCGCGCGGACCCGTTCCAGGAACTGCGCCTCGTAGATCATGACGAGCGGCGCCTTGCTCATGCCGATGGAGAGGTACTCGTCGAACGGTTCCGCGGTGGTGCTGTTGAGATAGCCCTGGCGCAGGAACAGGTCGGCGGCGAGGGCGGCCATCTCGTCGGCCTTGGCCGGATCGGTGACCACCTGGTCGTCGTTCGCCACGTAGGAGACGAGCGCCAGGTACAACGCCGCCGAGTTCGAGGTGCGGACATCCGTCGACCCGATGAGCACCGAGCGGTCGGTGGCGTACGCGGTGTCGGCGCCCGGCAGCTGGGACCAGCGCCGGCCCTCCGCGACCAGGCCCAGGTAGGCGCGCATGTCGAAGAAGCGCACATCGCCCTCGGCGCGGACCACGCCGGCCCTGGTCAGCAGCTCGGCGATCGGGCCGAACGTGGCGATGGCCATCGGCGAGTAGAACGGCAGGTGCGAGCGGGTCAGGTTGTGATCGCGGCGGATGCGGTCGGCCTGCGGGGTGTTCGCGGGGAAGACGAGGTCGTAGCCGCTCAGGTCCGGCCGGGTGGCGATGTCGCGGCTGCCGGCGATGTCGACGGTCAGCCGGTAGCCGGCGTCCGCCAGCGCCCTGGTGACGTCGGGATCGGTCAGGAACGACCGCTTCTCCGACCCGACCAGGGCGCGGACGGTGACCAGCTCGTCGTCGCCCGCACCGAGGCGCGGGACGACCGCGAGCGCGGCGACTCCCGCGATCAGCAGGAGCGCCAGCGCGGGTCCGAGGACGCGGGTCAGGCGCACCACGCGATCATCAGGGCACGGAGCGGCCTGCCGGTGTCGCCGCCGCGACAGTACGGAGGGTGTTCACCTGAATGTCATACAGAACACCTGTCTGGCGGCCTTCGGTCATGTGCGTCGGGCCTCCGTTGTTGCGGTTGGCGCAGTCGCCGTCCGCTCGACCCCGGGCCGTCATGTCTGATCCGTTCCCACGTTCTCCGTGGTTGCTTCGCTTGGTGGCGCGCGCCGCCGGCGACGGACGCCGTCGCCGCGCTGGAGGATCTGTGGAGCCTCGCGGGCAGGATGTTCGCGGCAGCGAACTGGCCGGTGACCCCTCGGCCGACCCGTCGGCGCAGTCCCGGCGGGGGGTGGGCCGGCGCGGACTGATCGCCGGTCTCGCCGCCGCGCCGCTGGTCGTGGCCACGGCCTCGGCCGCCTCGGCCGCTCCGGCCGGGTCCGGCGCGGCGGGTGGGCGCCCCGGCGGTCCTGGCCGCGGGAACCGGACCCTGGTGATCGGCCACCGCGGCGCGTCGGGCTACCGCCCGGAGCACACCCTGGCCTCCTACGAGCTCGCCGCGCGGATGGGCGCCGACTTCGTCGAGCCGGACCTGGTGGTGACCAAGGACGGTCACCTCGTCTGCCGGCACGAGCCGGAGATCGGCGGCACGACGGACGTCGCCGACCGCGCCGAGTTCGCCACCCGCCGGGTGACGAAGCAGCTGGACGGCGTCGCCGTCACCGGCTGGTTCACCGAGGACTTCACCCTCGCCGAGCTGAAGAAGCTGCGGGCGAAGGAGCGGCTGCCCGCGGTCCGGCAGGAGAACACGCTGTACGACGGCCGGTACGAGATCCCGACCCTCATCGAGGTCCTCGAGCTGCGCCGGCGCCTGTCGGCGGAACTCGGCCGCGAGATCGGCGTCTACCCGGAGACCAAGCACCCGACCTACTTCCAGCAGGCCGGGCTGGCACTCGAGCAGCGGCTGCTGGACGTCCTGAACCGCAACGGGCTGAACACCCGCACCGCGCCGGTGTTCGTCCAGTCGTTCGAGACGAAGAACCTCGGCGACCTGCGCCGCCGCGGCCTGCGGACGAACGCGGTGCAGCTGCTGAGCTCGGCCGGGGCGCCCTACGACCTGACCGCCGCCGGCGACCCGCGCACCTACGCCGATCTGATCACCCCCGCCGGGCTGAAGGGCATCGCGGCCTACGCGAACGGCGTCGGCCCGGAGAAGGTCCAGGTCATCCCGGTCGGCGCGGACGGGAAGCTCGCCGCCCCGACGGCTCTGGTCCGTGACGCGCACGCCGCCGGGCTGCTGGTCCACCCGTACACGTTCCGCGCGGAGAACCAGTTCCTGCCACCGGACCTGCGCCGGGGGACCGTCACCAGCGACTACGGCCGCGCCATCGACGAGCAGGTCGCCTACCTGCGCGCCGGCATCGACGGGGTGTTCACCGACAACCCGGACATCGGCGTCGTCGCCCGTTCCGAGGTCGCCGGCCGCTGACCCGGCCCCCGAGGCCCCGGTTTCCGCGGGTCCGGCTCGCGCGAGCCGGACCCCGTGGCCTCGCGGGGCGGGCCGGATCTCAGGACGGGTAGAGCTCGGTCTGCTCCACCTCGGCGATCGTGGCCTGCGGTGGCGGCAGGAACCCCAGCTGGACGGTCCGCGGCTTCAGTAGCGCGCCGAGCAGCCAGTCGGCGGCCACGTAGGCCCGGTTGGTCGCCGACCTCAGCGCCATCAGGTGGTAGCTCCGGGTGACGGCCGCGGCGGGCAGGCCGGAGAGGTTCAGGCCCAGCGGGTTGGCGACCGCGTCAGCTCCGCCGAGGTCGACGACGAAGCCCAGGTCGCGGTGCTGGTACGGCCGCATCTCGCCGAAGCCGAGCGAGGCGGCGATGTTCCGTCCCGCGGCGGTGCCCTGCCTGACCGCGTTCTGCGCGGTCTGCCCGGCGGGGACGCCGCCGCGGGTCGTGTCCGGCACCGCGGCGGCGTCCCCGAGCGCGAACACACCGGGCAGGCCGGGCACCCGGAACCGGTCGTCGACGACGATGCGGCCCCGCACGGTCTCCGTCCCGAGGGCGCGGACCAGCGGGTTCGGGGTCACCCCCGCGCACCAGACCAGGGTGTGGGCCGGAACGACCTCGCCGGTGGTGAGCGTGACCGTGTCCGGACGGACCTCGCGGACCGAGGTGGACAGCTGGACCTCCACCCCCCGCTCCCGCAGCACCTTCGACGCGCCGTCGCCCAGATGTTCGTCCAGCTCGGGCAGGACCCGGTCGGCGAGGTCGACCAGCAGCCAGCGCACCTCCTCGACCCGCAGCCGCGGGAACTGCTCCAGCGCCTTGATGGTGAACCGGCGCATCTGCGCGGCCAGCTCCGTCCCGGTGTAGCCGGCGCCGACGACGACGAAGGTGCAGCGCGCCCGGCGCTCGGCCTCCTGCGCGCTGGCATCGGCGAAGGCGAGCTGGCGCAGGACGTGATCACGCAGGTAGACGGCCTCGGCCAGGTTCTTCATCCCGAGCCCGTGCTCGGCCAGGCCGGGGATGTCGAAGGTCCGGGTGTGTGCGCCGGGCGCGAGGACGAGTCGGTCCCAGCCCAGCGTGAACGGCGTGCCCGCCCGGCTGAGCACGGTGACCGTCCGGCCGCCGGTGTCGATCTCGGTGGCATGGCCCAGGTGGGACACCGTCCGCCGCAGGGTCCCGCGGACGGACACCGCCAGGTGCCGCGGCTCGATGTCCCCGGCGGCGACCTGGGGCAGCAGCGACGTGTAGAGCAGATGGTCGACGGGGRAGACCACGGCAAGTTCCGCCGCGCCCGCGGGCAGCCGAGCCTCCAGGTAGCGGAGCACGCCGAGGCCCGCGTAGCCGCTGCCCACCACGACCACCCGCGGCCGGCCCGAGCCGCGCCGGGCGGCGGTGGGCATGACCTCGGCCCGTGCCGTGGTCGCTGCCGCCGGCCCGGACCCGGTCTGGCGCCAGCGCTCGGCCTGGCGGATGAGGCGGGCGACGGTCGGCGAGTTCCTCATGGCAGCGCTCCTCATCGGCGAGCGGTGGCGTCCCCGGCAGCGTTTCCGGCGTTCGCGACGGCGTTCCCTGGAGGGTCGGTCCCAACCCGCGTTCCGGCCCGGACGGGCCGGGGATCCCGGGCGGCGAAATCATCGTTTGTGGTGACACCGACCCAGGATGGTGACGTCATGAGACTGAACCATCACTGAACCGGAGGTGGGCACGATAGAGGTCGGACGGGTGCTACCCACCGTCGGCCCTCAGGGTCAGATGGCTACGGGTGCCCGGCCAGCCGGAGATCACGTGAGGTAACTCGGATGGAGGAGTACGCGATGAGGGCGACATATGAAGCACCGGCTATCCAGGCCCAGGGCTCGTTCCGAGACTCGACCCGTGCCGGCGTGCTGATCGTCGGTGGTGGCGGCGGCTGGGGCCGCGGCTGGGGCTGGGGCGGCGGCTGGGGCGGCTGGGGCTGGGGTGGCTGGGGCTGGGGCGGCGGCGGTGGCTGGGACTGGTGAGCCCGGCGCTGTGACCGCACTCTCCCGAGGAGGCGAGTCAGGGGCATGAGCCCCGTGGCGGGCCCCGTTTCCCCGGCGGCCCGCCCACGGTCGTGCAGGTCGGTGATCATCATCCGAGCTGCACGGCCTTTGCCGTCTCTGTTCATCGCTGTGCGGCGGCATCTTCTTCGGCAGGACATCTTCTTCGGCAGCATCTTCTACGCAGGTCAGGGGGGCTCGTGAGGATCGTCTGCGTGGGTGGGGGGCCGGCCGGCCTCTACTTCGCCATCTCCGCCATGCGCCGGGACGCCGGCCACGAGATCACGGTGATCGACCGGGACTCTCCGGCCGCCACGTACGGCTGGGGCGTCGTCTACTGGGACAACCTGCTCGACGTCCTGTTCCGTAACGATGCGGACAGCGCCCGGGAGATCCGGGCGGCGTCCGCGCTCTGGCAGGAGCAGCGGATCAGCGTCGGCCCGGGCCGCGTCGCGCACTTCGCCGGCTATGGGTTCAGCGTGCAGCGGTCCGTCCTGCTGGAGATCCTCACCCGGCGGGCCGTCGAGCTCGGGGTGCACGTCGAATACCGGCGCGAGATCGCCGACCTGACCGACCTGGCCGACCTGGGCGCCCTCGGCGGGGTCGGGACGCCGTCGTGCCCGGACGYCGATCTCGTCGTCGCCGCCGACGGCGCGAACAGCCAGCTGYGCGCGATGTTCGACGGCCAGTTCGGCACCCGGACCGACTTCGGTGCGAACCAGTACATCTGGCTGGGGACGCCGCGGCGCTTCGACAACTTCACCTTCGCCTTCGAACRCACCCCTGCGGGCTGGCTGTGGTTCCACGCCTACCCGTCCGGTGCGGACATCAGCACCTGCATCATCGAATGCGCACCGGGTACCTGGGAGCGGCTCGGGTTCGCGACCGCGGACGGCGGCGAYGTACGCCGCCGCCTCGGCGAGATCTTCGCCGGCCCGCTCGGYGGACAGGGCCTGATCGACCACCCCGGCCGCCCCGCCCGGTGGCAGCGGTTCGCCCAGATCAGCAACCGCAGCTGGTACGCGGGCAACACGGTGCTCCTCGGCGACGCCGCCCACACCACCCACTTCACCCTCGGCTCGGGCACCGCGCTGGCGATGCTGGACGGAGTCATGCTCGCCCAGATGCTCTACGAGCACGGTGACGTCCCCGGGGCGCTCGCCCAGTTCGACCGGGACGGCCACGCCGCCCTCGCTCCGCTGCAGGCCCGCGCGCGGACGAGCATGGCCTGGTTCGAACGGGTCGACGCGCTGCTCGACCGGATGCCGGCGGGCGCGGACGGACCCGACCCGGTCGAGTTCGCGTACGCGATGGCGGTCCGCCAGAGCGACCAGCCCCCGTGGCGTTACCAGACCCACCGGGCGATGCAGCTGCCGGTGGTGCGCCGGGCCCAGCGCGCGCTCGACACCGGCATCCGGTGGTATCTGGCCCGCCGGCGCGGTGAGCCGGTGCTGCCCGCCCGGCCGCTGCCCGCCGGCGTGGGCCGGCCCGCTGCGCCGGCCGGGTCCGCTGCGCTGGCGGGGTCCGGGATGCCGGCCGAACCGGCCGAACCGGCCGAGCCTGCGGTGCCGCACGAGCCCGCGGGGCGGCCCGAGCACGTGGTTCCGGTCGGGCCGTCGGCGGGGACCGGGCCGGGCGCGACCGGCGACGTCAGACGGCAGCCTGCCAGAGCAGGGGGATCTGGCGCCCGCCCTGCGGGCTCGTGAAGCCGACCACCTGGCCTCGGCGGTTGATCGCGTTGGCGTAGCCCGCGGACAGCGGCGCCGGGCCGTCGAGCCTGCGGGCCTCGCCGTCGGACCACAGGTTCCTGGCATGCTGGATCGACAGGCGCGTGACGGGAGCTGTGGCTGATGGGCGACGGGTCCGGGCCGCGGCCCGGCGTGCGGGTGCTGTTCGTCGACGACGAGCCCCAGCTGCTGCGGGCGATGCGGATCACGCTGCGGGCCCGGGGCTACGAGGTGCGGACGGCGGTCGACGGCGGGCAGGCGCTGTCCGAGGCCGCCGGGCACCCGCCCGACCTCGTGGTGCTCGACCTCGGCCTGCCCGACATGGACGGCATCGACGTCATCCGCGGTCTGCGGGGGTGGACCCGGGTGCCGATCATCGTGCTGTCCGGCCGGACGTCCGGGTCGGAGAAGATCGCCGCTCTGGACGCCGGTGCCGACGACTATGTCACCAAGCCGTTCTCCGTCGAGGAGCTCCTCGCCCGCATGCGCGCGGTGAGCCGGCGGTCCCCGGCGGCCGAGACCGGGCCGGCGGTGGACGTCGGCGGCTACCGCGTCGACTTCGCCGCCCGGTCGGTGACCGCCCGCGGGGACGGCAGGCCGCCGGTGCATCTGACGCCGACCGAATGGCGACTGCTCGACGCGCTGGCCCGCGATCCGGGCAAGCTGGTCAGCAGCCGCGCCCTGGTCAGCGAGGTCTGGGGCCCGACCTACCCGGACGACACCTCGTCGTTGCGGCTCTACATCAACCGGCTGCGCCGCAAACTCGAACCGGACCCGACCCGGCCGTGCCACCTGACCACCGAGCCCGGCATGGGCTACCGCTTCCAGCCCTGACCTGCGGAGATCCGCCCGGCGGCTCGCCGCCCGCCCCTACCCGACTGGGCGCGCATTTCTGACGCCAGTGTCTACTTTCTGGTAGACACGAGAGGCAGAGCAAAGACGGACGCCGCGACGCACGGACAGGGCGACGACACGATGCGCTTCATCTTTCATTACCCGGAGACGTCAGGGACCAGCGGCGACTTCCTCGACCCCGGACCGCTCGGGGACGTCGCCCGGGCTGCCGAGAAGGCCGGGTTCGACGCGCTGTCCCTCACCGAGCACCCGGTTCCCGGCGCCCGCTGGCTGGAGAACGGCGGGCACCAGAGCCTCGACCCGTTCATCGGCCTGGGCTACGTGGCCGCTGTGACCGAGCGCCTGCGGCTGCTCACCCATCTGTCGGTCGCGCCCTACCGCAACCCGTTCCTGCTCGCCAAGGCGGCGGCGACGGTCGACAAGGTCTCCGGCGGCCGGTTCACGCTGGGTATCGGGACCGGCTACCAGAAGTCCGAGTTCTACGCGCTGGGGGTGGACTTCGAGGAGCGCAACGCCCTTTTCGACGAGATCCTCGACGTCCTGCCGCTGCACTGGAAGGGCGAGCCGTTCAGCTTCAAGGGCCTGCACTTCGACGCCCGCAACGTGATCGCGCAGCCCCGGCCCGTCCAGGACCCGATTCCGATCTGGATCGGCGGCAACTCGAAGCTGAGCCGCCGGCGGGTGGCCGCGCGCGGGCAGGGCTGGATGGCGATGTCCGGCGGCCCGCAGCTGTCGACCACCGCCCGGACGGTCTCGATCGGGTCCCTCGCGGACCTCGGCAGCATGATCCGCGAGATGCGGGACGCGGCCGCGGCGAACGGCCGCACCGACCTGATCGACGTGTCCTACTCCTACTCGGGCGTGACCTCCCCCGAGGCCGTCACCACCGACGTGGACCGCCACCGCGAGGCCCTCGCCGAGATCGAGAAGGCCGGTGTGACCTGGACGGTGATCTCGTCGCGCACCCGTTCCGCCGCCGAGACCATCGCCTTCGTCGAGGCCTTCGGCGCGACCTACCTGTCCTGACCGCGCCGCGCAGGCGCGACCGATGTGCATCTGACGTGGAGTGGAGGCGAGGTCCGGCGTGGGCTGGTTCGAGGATCGCGGTGGGTTGGCGGGCACTGTTGCCATCATCAGTGGCGGAGCGGGCGGGATCGGGGGAGCAGTCACCACGGACCTCGCCGCCAACGGCGTAAGGCTCGCGGTCATCGACATCGACGGGCCCGCCGTCGAGGCGCTGCGGGCCACGTTGAAGGAGCAGGGCGCCGACGCGATCGTGCACCACGGCGACGCGCGTGACCCCGAGGAGCTCGCGCGGCTGTTCACCGCGGTCGACGAGGCCTGGGGCCGGCTCGACACCCTGGTCAACGTGGTCGGCGGCACCTTCCGGGCGCCGTTCGTCGAGACCCGGCCGAAGGGCTGGGACGCGCTGATCCGGCAGAACCTGACGCACATCCTGCACACCTGCTCGCTGGCCGTGCCGCGGATGCAGGCCGGCGGGCGCGGCGGCAGCATCGTCAACCTGACGACGGTCGAGGCGCACCGCGCCGCGCCCGGCTTCGCGGTCTACGCGGCGGCGAAGGCCGCCGTCGAGCAGTTCGGCCGCACGCTGGCCGTGGAGGTCGCCCCGAGCGGTATCCGGGTCAACAACGTCGCCCCGGACTACACCCCGACCCCGAACATGCAGAAGATGTCCGGGGGCGGCGACAACGCCTACTCGACGCCCGTCGGTGTCCGGGTCGGGATCCCGATGGGCCGGCCCGGCGACGTCACGGACGTGTCCGGCTGCGTGGTCTTCCTCGCCTCCGCACTGTCCACCTACGTCACCGGGACGACGCTGCACCCCGACGGCGGCACCTATGCCTCGTCCGGCTGGCTGAACTGGCCCGGGGTCGGCTGGTCGAACCACGCCCCGGCGCACGTCCTCGCCGCGGTCGACCCCGCGACCGGCAGGCCGGTGGCTCTCGGCGACGAGTGACGGCGCCGGCCGGCAGCCCGGCAGCGCCCGCCGGGATCAGCCCAGGGTGATGGGGAGCTTCTCGTAGCCACGCACGGTGCTGGTGTGCAGCCGCACCGCGCGCTCGTGGTCGACGCCCCATTCGGGGAAGCGGCGCAGGGTCTCCTGCAGGGCGACCCGCGCCTCCAGCCGGGCGAGCGCGGCGCCGAGGCAGAAGTGCACGCCGTGGCCGAGTGAGACATGGCTGTCGAACTGGCGGTGGATGTCGAACCGGTCCGCGTCGGGGTACTTGCGCTCGTCGCGGCCGCCCGAGCCGGTGATCAGCAGGACCCGGGACTTCGCCGGCATCCGGGTGCCGTGCAGCTCCACGTCGGTGGTGAGCGTGCGGCCCTGGACGGGGGAGGGCGCCTCGTAGCGCAGCAGCTCCTCGACCGTGTTGCCGATCAGCGACGGGTCCGCGACGAGCTCGGCGCGCTGGTCGGGATGCTCGGCGAGCACGGAGCAGGCCCAGCCGAGCAGGCGGGCGACCGTCTCGGTGCCGGCGCTGATGAGCAGGTTGGCGAAGTCGGCGGCCTCCTGGTTGGAGAGGCGGCGGACCCCGTTGTCGGTGACGATCTCCGCCTGGACCAGGCTGGTCATCATGTCGTCGCGCGGCTGGGAGCGGCGCAGCTCGAGCTGCTCGGTCAGATAGGTGTGCATCTCGATCTGGGCGCCGAACGACACGTCGTTGACCATGCCGGCGCCCTCCTCGATGTGGAAGGTCAGATCGATGAGGCGGCGCATCTGCTCGCGGTCCGCCGGGTCGACGCCGATCAGCTCGGAGATCACCTTGGACGGCAGCTCGGCGGCGAAGTCCTGGACGAAGTCGAAACCGTCGCCGCCGATCTGCGGGTCGAGCATCTCCGCGCACAGGGCCCGGATGCTGTCCTCGAGGGCGGAGATCCGCCGTGGAGTGAACGCCCGGGAGACGAGGGTCCGCAGCTCGGTGTGCGTCGGCGGGTCGAGGAAGATCATGTGGCCGGTCTGCATCGGCTCCGGAGACATGATCTCCAGAACGGTGCCGTACGCCGAACTATAGGTCTGCGGATCGCGGTGGGCGGCCTCGATGTCGTCGTACCGCGACAACGCGTAGAAATTCAGTTCATCGTTTCGGTAGACCGGTGCTTTGTCGCGCAGCTCGCGCCAGACATCGTAGGGCGCGAGGTGAAGCACTTTGTCGTAGGGATTCCAGGTTAATTCCGTCATGGCGCACACTATGTCATAGGCGAGTGCCTGACGAATGGYCGCGCAGGCCGCGGCGGCGCGGTCGTGGGAAGGGCGGAACGCGCACCGCGGGCGCACGCCGCGGGCGCGCCTCGCCGCGCCGCGGGCGGGCGGAGCATGCCGGCCCCGGGATGCTCCGAGGCCGGCACGTGTGTGTAGTCGAGCGGGAGTCAGACGCCGTCGCGCTGGAGCAGCAGGACGCCGGAGGGGGTGCCGCCGCCGGAGGTGACGACCGCGGTCCGGGCGTCGGCGACCTGGCGTTCGCCGGCCTCGTGGCGTAGCTGGGTGACCGCCTCGTAGAAGAAGCCGTAGCCGTGGGTGCGGCCTTCGGACAGCTGGCCGCCGTGCGGGTTCAGTGGCAGCTCGCCGTCCAGCGCGATGCGCCGGCCCTTGTCCAGCCAGTCCTGCGCCTCACCGATCCCGCAGAAGCCGAGCCCCTCCAGCCAGGAGATCGCGTTGAAGGTGAAGCCGTCGTAGACCAGGGCCAGGTCGACGTCCGCGGGGCGCAGGTCGGTCCGGGTCCACAGGTGGGCGGCCTGGCCGAGGACCTGCGGCTCGTGGGTGATGATCCCCTGGTCCCAGGAGACCCGCTCCAGGATCTGCGTGCCGACGGCCTCCACCCGGATCGCCGGCTTCGGCAGGTCGCCGGCGACGGAGGCGTCGGAGACGACGACCGCGATCGAGGCGTCACACGGCACGTCGCAGTCGTACAGGCCGAACGGCGTGGTGACCAGCCGGGCCGACATGTAGTCGTCGAGGGTGAGCGGGTCGCGGTAGATCGCGTTCGGGTTGAGGGCGGCGCCCGCGCGGCCGTTCAGCGCGATCGCGGCGAGCATCTCCCGGTTGGCGCCGTACCGGTGGAAGTACTGGTTGGCGTTCATCGCGATCCAGTTCGCGGCGGACATCGCCCCGAACGGCGCGCGCCACAGCGAACTGGAGTTGGAGGACCGCCCGCCGGGCGAGCCCAGCCCGAGGGCCCGGTAGGTCGACTCCCACACGGTCCGGAAGCACAGCACGTGCCGGCACAGTCCGGAGGCGACCGCCAGCATCGCCGCGATCACCGAACCACCCGGTCCGGGCAGGTCACCGCCACCGTTCGTCCAGGTGGGGTGTAGCCGCAGGGCCTCCTCGACGGCGGTCACCCCGCCCTCGCTCATCCCCATCGCGGTCGGCCCGGGGTAGGTGGACAGGCCGTCGATGTCGTCGAGGGTGAGGCCGGCATCCGCGACGGCCTTCAGACAGGCGTCGACAGTGAGCTCCAGCGGATCGACCATCAGCCGCCGGCCGATCCGGGACCGGCCGATCCCGGACAGGACCGCGCGGTGCTCGAAGCGGTCCGCGCTCAGCGGCGCGCGCGGGGTGGGCAGGTCGGGCTCGCCGACCCGGTCCGTCGGGTCGGTGCCGCCGGTCGGCTCGAACAGGGCGAGCCAGACGTCCTCGTGCTGTTCGAAGCGGACGGCCACCTCCTGCCCGATGTGGACGTCCGTGGGCTCGCAGCCGGTGATGTTCGTGGTCAGCCGGACACTGGCGTCCTCCGCCAGGGCCACGTTCGCGATCACGTAGGGCGGCTTGAACGCGGGTGACCACTGCTGGGCATTGATCGTGAACCCGACGACGGTGGCCCGGCCGGAGACCTCGGTGGGCGCGTGCGAGCGGCTGCGGCACCGCGGGCAGATGGGCACCGGGGGATGCACGAGCTGGCCGCAGTCGTTGCAGCCCTGGACCCGCAGCTTCCCGTCAGCCCCGGACTTCCAGAACCACTCGGTCGCTGGGGTGATCTCGGGAAGTGGGCGCATGCCTGCTCTTCGTCCTCTCGTGTGGTCGGTCCCGCCCGTGTGGTCAGTCCCGCCCGTGTGGTCAGTCCCGCTCGTGTGGATCAGTCCCGCTCGTGTGGTCAGTCCGCCGAGACGGGAAAGGCCCTGGTGGTCGCGTAGACGGCGAGCCGGTCGTCGCCGGCGTCCCGGACCTCGACCCGGCCGAGACCGGATCGTACGGTCGCCGTCGCCACGGCGGGGCCGGTGCGCACCGGGCGCAGGTACCGCAGCGCCAGCAGCGACAGGGAGGTGCCCGGGGTGAGCGAGAGTGCCGCCTCCTCGGCGGCGAGGGCGATCAGCCCGCCGTTGAGGGTCCGCGCGGCGTTCAGCCCGTCGTCGGTCCGCGGCAGCACGGCGACGCCGGGCTCACGGATCTCGCACCGGGCGCGCCGGGCGAAGGGCTCGCGCAGCCGCTGGCGGGGGAGTGAGACGTCCGGCTCCCGGGACATCTCCGGGGTCAGCAGCACGGACGGATCCGGGGCGGCCATGAAGGACGCCACGCCGAGCGCGAGGCTCTCCCCGTCCGCCCCGGTGAAGTCGATCTCGATGACGGCGACCGACCGGCCGTTCTTCACCAGCCGGCCGGTGGCGTCGATCCGCTCGGTCTCCCGCAGCGGACGGTGGACGTGAATGTCGAGGTCGAGCGTGACCGGGACCCGCGGAGCGATGTAACCCATCATCGTGCGTCCCGCGACCACGTCCGCCCAGGTCGCGAGAATGGACGTCCGCACGCTGGACGTGCCGGGCGCGAACATTTCCGGAACGACGGCCGCCGTTCCGTGGAACTCGTCGCCGACCCGCGCGGCCTCGAATCCCAGTTCGAGAATGATATGCCCGTCGCGCCGCAGGCCGTCACTGCTTGTTGTCGTCATCCGTCCCTTTTCCGAGGTCCCTTTCCGGGCCCCCTGGCCGGGTCCCTCGGCCGGGCGTCATGCCAGGCCGAGGAGACCCCGGCCCGCTGGACTAGCTGCGGCCGGACAGGTAACGGACGATGGGGGTGGCCGCCGGGTAGGTCTCGGTGAGGCCGGAGGAGAAGTAGCCGGAGTCGGTGACGATCGTGATGCCGCTGATCGCCGAGGCGGCGGCGCTGACCAGGAACAGCAGCGGGTAGGCCTGCTCCAGCGAGGTCGCGGCCTCGATCCCCACCTCGGCCCGGTAGTCGGCGCCGAAGCCCAGCCAGGTCTCCTTGTTGTCCTGGGCCAGCGGGGTGTCGGTCGGGCCGGGGCAGATCGCGTTGATGCGGATGCCCTGCTTGAGCAACGGCAGCGCCTGGGTGGCGACATAGGCGCAGACGGCCTGCTTGCTGTTCATGTAGTCGGCCTTGCCGTTCTCGACGGCCCATTTCGAGGCCTCGTCGAAGTCGGTGATGGCCAGGAACTCCTTGAGCTGCGGGAGGTTGGCCTCCCAGCCGAGGCCCGCGGCGGAGGAGATGAAACCGATCGCGGAGCCGCTGGGCAGCTGGCCGGCGGCGAGCAGCCGGTCGATGAGGTAGCGGTGCCCGATGAAGTTGATCTTCTCGATGCCCGGGGTGCCGTCGGCGACGCCGGCGGCGGAGATCAGCGCGTGCACGGGCCCGTCGAGCTGCGCGAGCGCGGCGTCGATCGAGGCGGCCTCGGCGAGGTTGACGTGGATCGCCTGGACACCGTCGAGCTTGATGTCGGCGTAGTCGAGCACCACGACCTCGGCGCCGGCGCTGACGGCCAGCTCGGCGGCCGCGGCACCCATGCCCGTCGCGCCCCCGACGACCACGACCCGCTTGCCGTCGAAGCGGAAGGCGTCAAACAGCGTCATCTTCTGTCTCCTGATCGTGTCTGGTGTGAGTGCTACGCGACGACGCCACGGATCTTCAGATCCAGGACGGCTTCCTGGTCCAGGCCCAGCTCGGCGAGGATCTCGTCACCGTGCTCGTTGAACTGCGGCGCGCGGCGCGGCGGCGCCGGCTGCTCGTCGTACTGCACCGGCACGGTGCTGAGCTGGAAGGGGATCCCGTCCGCGGTCGTGCATTCCTGGACATAGCTGTTTGCGATCGACTGCGGGTCCGCCGCAGCCTCCAGGGTGTCCTGGACGACGGTCCACTGGCCGACGAAGGTCGCCAGCCGCTCGCGCCATTCGGCGAGCGGGCGCGCGGCGAAGACCTCGACCAGGATGGCGATCGCCTCCCCGCTGTTGGCCAGCAGCGAGGCGTGGTCGGCGAAGCGTGGGTCGGTGACGAGATCCGGGCGCTCGATCACCTCGCACATCGGTGCCCAGTACTTTCCGGCCTGCAGGCAGGTGAAGGAGAGCCAGCGGCCGTCCTTGGTCAGGTAGTTGCCGCTGAGGGGGTTCATCCGCTGCTGGTCCGCCGGCGGCGGCGTCCACGGCACGCCGAGCAGCAGCGACAGCGCCATGGCCTGGCCCATCGACCACACCGCCGAGGAGAGCAGCGAGACATCCACGGTGGTGGCCTCACCCGTGCGCTCCCGGTGGAACAGCGCGCCCATGATGCCACCGGCGATCGTCATCGCGCCGATCGAGTCCCCGAAGCCGGGCCCGGGCGGTACCGGCACGTGCCCGTACTCGGGCCGCATGATCCCGACCGCGACGCCGGAGCGGGCCCAGAACGCGAGCGAGTCGTAGGAGCCGCGGTCCGCCTCCGGCCCACGCTCGCCCTGGCCGGTACCCCGCACGTAGATGATCTTCGGGTTGTGGGCGCGGATGTCGTCGACGTCCACGTGCAGCTTGGTGCGCACGCTCGGCAGCTTGTTCGTCAGGAAGACGTCGGACGTCGCGGCGATCCGGTACAGGATGTCGCGCCCCGCCTCGGAGGTGAGGTCGAGGCCGAGGCTGCGCTTGCCCCGGTTGGAGTGCTCGAGCAGGACGTGGACGTCCTTCGGGACGACGGCGATGCCCGAGGAGGCCAGGGCGCGCATGGCGTCGCCGCGCTCGACGTGCTCGATCTTGATCACGTCGGCGCCGAGGTCGGCCAGGAGAGCCGAGGCTGCGGGGACGAACGTGTGCTCTGCGACCTCGAGAATCCGGACGCCCTGCATGACCGGTGTCATGACCATCCTCCTGCTCGCGCCCGCGGTCGAGAGTTCGGCCGGCCGACGAATATTTAACATTGACGTCGATACCAGGTTCGCAGGGGTCGGTCCAGGTTTGCGGGCCACGCCCAGCCCAGGGGAGGCTGGGCCACAGCCGCTGATCTGGCCATCTCGAACTGCAGCCACCAGCAGTGCGGGCGGAGGGCTCACCCGCGGTCAGGCCTGGCACGAGTGCGGTCAGGACCGGCTTGTTGCACCGTCGTCACGTCTGTGACGACACTCTCACGCCCGCGCCGCGGAGGCCAGGCACCGCTGACGCGAGACGCCGCGGTCAGCGAGGGGCCGCGGTCAGCGAGGTGCCATCCGCAGCGCGCCGTCGAGGCGGATCACCTCGCCGTTGATGTAGCCGTTCTCCAGCAGGTCGGTGGCGAGGCGGCCGAAGTCGGCCGGGGTGCCGAGGCGCTTCGGGTGTGGGACACCGGCGGCCAGGCCGTCGCGGATGTCGTCCCGCAGCCGCCCGAGCATCGGAGTCTCGAAGACACCCGGTGCGATGGTGTTCACCCGGATCGCCCAGCTGGCCAGGTCACGGGCGGCGACGATGGTCATGCCGCGCACGCCCGCCTTCGCGCTGGCGTAGGCCGTCTGACCGATCTGGCCCTCGAACGCGGCGACCGACGCCGTCAGCACGACCGCGCCGCGGTCGCCGTCGAGGAGCTCGGAGTTGCGCGCCATCCGCGCCGCGGCGAGCCGCACCACGTTGTAGGTGCCGACCAGGTTGATCCGGATGATGTCGGCGTAGCTGTCGATCGCGCCGGGACGGCCCTCGCGGTCGAGGATGCGCAGCCGGTCACCGCCGCGGCCGGCGCAGTGGACGACTCCGCGCAGCGGGCCGTCGGCCGCGGCCGCGTCGAGCGCCGCCTCGAACTGGTCGGTGTCGGTGATGTCCGCAGCGACGAAGCGCACGCCCAGCTCCGCGGCGACGTCCTTGCCCGGGGAGGAGGGCAGGTCGACGATGGTGACCGACGCGCCGCGCTCCAGCAGGACCCGCGTGGTGCCCAGGCCGAGGCCCGACGCTCCGCCCGTCACCAGTGTCGACTGTCCGTTGAGCTGCACGAATCCTCCAGCGTGATGATGCGCGGGCGGGCGGTCGCACACCCCGGTGCGCACACGCCGGTGGCCACGGCAACACGGTGGATTGTCTGCTGCGGCCGCCGAGCGCCGAGGCGTTCACGCCGCGCCGGTACCCGCCTGATCTGACCGGTTCTGGGCCCGCCACATGGCAGTGGCCGACCGCTCCGACAATATTGACGCCCAGGTCAGAACGAGCTTAGGCTGTGGCGCAAAGCACAGGGCGCCGCCCGGCGCGATGCATGGGGCGCCGATGCGTGAGGCGCCCGCGCACGGGGCAGCCAGCCCACAGCGCACCAGCGCACCAGGACGGCCGCACCGCGGACGTCGCGCCACCACAGCGACCGCAGGTCCGTGCTGCCCGCCAGCCAGCGCTCGGCCGATCCCGCGCGATGCCCGGATGTTCCGCTGGCGTCGGGCGCGGCGCCGTGCCCGACAGATCGATGAGTCGATTGGGGATGGCAGACGTGGGTCAGCTGCGGGTTGTTCAGTGGGCCACCGGCAACATCGGTACCTACGCGTTGCGGGCGGTGATCCAGCACCCCGGTCTCGCGTTAGCCGGTGTGCTGGTGCACGGGGAGGAGAAGGCGGGCCGCGACGCGGGCGACCTGTGCGGGGTCGACGCGACCGGCGTGACCGCCACCCGGGATGTCGAGGAGATCCTCGCGCTCGGCRCCGACTGCGTCCTCTACATGCCCCGGTACTTCGACGCCGACGAGGTGAGCCGGATCCTCGCCTCGGGTGCCAACATCGTCACGACCCGTGGAGAGTTCCACCGGCTGGCGAACATCGACCCGGATGTGCGGAAGAAGGTGGAGGCCGCCTGCGAGCAGGGCGGGACGTCCGTGCACAGCACCGGGAGCAGCCCGGGGTTCATCTCCGAGGCGATCCCGCTGGCGCTGTCGTCGATCCAGCGCCGGCTGGACCGGCTCGTCATCCAGGAGTTCGCGGACCTGTCCAAGCGGAACTCGCCCGGGCTGCTGTTCGACGTCATGGGTTTCGGTCAGCCGCCGGCGAGCGTCGACGAGGCCCGGCTGGCCCACGGCGTGATCAGTTTCGGGCCGTCGCTGGAGCTCGTCGCCGAGACGCTGGGGATGCCGCTGGACTCGGTGGAGGGCTCCGGCGAGGTCGGTGTGTCACCACGGCCGGTGCACATCGCCGCGGGGACGATCGAGCCGGGCACGGTCGCGGCCCAGCGGCTCACGGTCTCCGGCATGCGGGGCGGCCGCGAGGTCATGAGCTTCCGGGCCAACTGGTACTGCACCACCGACCTGGAACCGGCGTGGGACCTGCGTGACACCGGGTGGCATATCTCCGTCGAGGGTGACGCGCCGCTTGACATCGACCTGCGGTTCCCGACCCCGCTGGAGCGGATGGCCGAGGTCTCCCCGGCCTACACCGCCAACCGGGCGGTCAACGCGGTGCCGGTCGTCGTGGCCGCCGCGCCGGGCATCCGTACCTCGATCGAGCTGCCGCAGATCTTCGCGACCGGGCTGGGCTGAGACGCCCGGGCTGGGCTGAGACGCCCGCGACGCGGCCGCCCAAGGACCCGCCCGGTGGACCCGGGCGGGTCCTTGGGCGGACCCTGGCAGAGGTGCCAGGACGGTGCCTCCGCCCGGGTTGAGCAAGTTGTTCTCGCACTGCAGTTGGTTGATTCCCCTGTTCTGAGAATGTAACTTTCGGGCATCCTTTCCGGGTGCCGCCGGGGCCTGTCCCACGGGGCCGCCCAGCGCTGACCAGCGCCGGTCGGGGCCGGTCGGGGCCGGTACCGTGGCGCGCCGGCCGGCGGGTGCCCGGGAGTCGCAGTGGTGGTCTGGAGGAGTTCGTGCTGAGCATGGCGATCGGGGAGGATGGCACATGAAGCCACTTGAGGGGATCCGCGTTCTCGAGGTCGCGATGTACGGGTTCGTGCCCTCGGCGGGCGGCGTCCTCGCCGACTGGGGCGCCGAGGTCATCAAGGTCGAGCATGCCGTGACCGGTGACCCGCAGCGCGGCCTCAAGCAGACCGGCAACCTCAAGGTCGGCGACGGCCCGAACCCGAACATCTGGCACGCCAACCGCGGCAAGCGCAGCCTGGGCCTCGACATGGCCAGCGTGGAGGGCAAGGAGGTCCTCGACGAGCTGGTCCGGCGCGCCGACGTCTTCCTCACCAGCTTCCTGCCGCGCTCGCGTCAGAAGCTCGGCATCGACGTCGAGGACATCCGTGCCCTCAACCCGAAGATCATCTACGCCCGGGGCAGCGCGCTCGGCCCGCGCGGGCCGGAGTCCGA
Organism: Parafrankia colletiae; assembly: GCF_001854655.1. Taxonomy (GTDB): domain Bacteria; phylum Actinomycetota; class Actinomycetes; order Frankiales; family Frankiaceae; genus Parafrankia; species Parafrankia colletiae. The sequence goes on from NZ_MBLM01000133.1 coordinate 50,868, forward strand.
CAAGGGCGGCTTCGACATGACGGCGTTCTGGGCGCGGGCGTCGTCCGCGGCCAGCATCACGCCGCGTAGCCACAAGGGCATGACGCCACCGCCCGGGCCGGCCTACGGCGACACGATCTCCGGCACGAACCTTGCCGGCGGTATCGCGGCGGCCCTGTTCAAGCGCGAGCGCACCGGCGAGCCGTCGGTCGTCGACGTCTCCCTGCTGGGTAGCGGCCTGTGGGCCATGGGCCAGACGATCGCGCTGTCGCTGCTGCTCGACGAGGCACTGCAGGCACCGGAGCCGGGCGGGCACGGGTCGCCGAGCAACCCGCTGTCCGGCCTCTACCGCACCTCGGACGACCGCTTCCTGTCACTGGTGATGTTGCAGCCGGGGCGGTACTGGGCGGACGTCTGCCGGCACATCGACCGGCCGGAGCTGATCGACGACCCGCGTTTCTCCTCGGCCGAGGAGATCGCGAAGCACACCGCGGAGGCCGTCGAGATCCTCCGCGAGGTCTTCGCGACCCGCACGCTGGCGGAGTGGACCGAGCGCCTCGGCACGCTGTCCGGCCCGTGGGCGCCGGTGCAGGACTCGTTGCAGGTCGGCAGCGACCCGCAGATCCGGGCGAACGAGTACCTGCTGTCCGCCGCCGGTGAGATGGAGGTGGTCTCCAGCCCGGTGCAGTTCGACGTCGGCGCGCCCCAGCTCGGCCCGGCGCCGGAGTTCGCGGCGCAGACCGAGGAGATCCTGATGGAGCTCGGTCTCGACTGGGAACGGATCATCGAGCTGAAGACCGCCGGCGCGGTCACCTGACCGCCGCTCGGCCGCGGGAGGACGGACCCGTCCTCCCGCGGCCGAGTCGCCGGTCGCCGGTGTCAGCGGGAGCGCTTGGCGGTCGCGCGCTCGACGGCGGCCCAGTGTGCGTCGTCCACCCACAGCCGCGCGAACGTCCGGGCTGCCTCCTCGGCCGACACCGGGGCACCGGGACGCCCGATGACATGCTTGATCGCCCGGGCGGGAGCAGTGGTGAGGGAGTGGGCGAGAGCCCGCCAGCCGGCGTCGAAGTCGGCGCGGGGCAGGACCTGGTCGAGCAGGCCGAGGCGCTCGGCCTCGGGCGCGGTCAGGGTCTGGCCGGTGCCGGCGAGGAGCAGGGCCCGGCCCGGGCCGACCAGCGCGGCGAGCCGTTCGGCGCCGCCCCACGCGGGCATGATCGCCAGGGTTGACTGGGTGAAGCCGATTTTGATGTCGTCGGCGGCTACGCGGATGTCCGCCGCCACCGCGACCTCGGCTCCGCCGCCGAGGGCGTGCCCGTTGACGGCGGCGATCACGGGAGCGGGGAAGTCGGCGAGCCGGTCGCAGATGGCGCGCATCCGCAGCGCCATCGCGGCCGCATCGTCCTCGGTCCGCAGGGCCGCGAGCTCCTTGAGGTCGCCGCCGGAGACGAACGCCCGGTCGCCCGAGCCCCGGATGACCAGCGCGCCGGCGCCTTCGGCGGCGTCAAGAGCCTTCTCCAGCTCACCCATGGTGGCCAGCGAGATGGCATTGCGAGCCTCGGGTCGGTCGATCGTGATGACGGCGAGACCGTCCTCACGCTCAAGATCAATCATGGACCCAACTCCACTGTGAGAATATAGTCACCAGAGAATATAATTCTTTGTAATTGAGAGTAGCATTATCGCCCCGCGTGCACGATTGTTTGCGGGGCCGGTAGCCGGGTGGCGGGCAGCGCCTGGTCGGACCAGGTGGCGGCCGGCGGCGTGTCGGCGGTGCGTCAGCGTGTCGAGCGCGTCGGCAGTGCGCCGACGAGAGGTGGAAACTGTCCGGTTGTCCTGGGAGAGTCTGGTGATCGCGGCACAGATCGGAGCTCGTGGCATGCGCACGGTCCCCCCTGACCTGGTCAAGCGGTACGAGTCCGAAGGCTGGTGGACACAGGAGACGCTCGGCGACATTCTCGCCGCGGGGCTGGCGGCCGCGCCGGACGCGGAGTTCCGCATCCACTCGGCGGTCCGGCCGTGGAGCGGCACCTTCGCCGACGTCGAGCGGGTCGCCCGCCGGTTGGCGGCGGGCCTGCGCGCGCGGGGCGTCGGCCCCGGCGACGTCGTGGTGTTCCAGCTGCCGAACTGGATGGAGGCGGCCGCGGTCTTCTGGGCCTCGTCGCTGCTGGGGGCGGTTGTGGTCCCCGTCGTGCACTTCTATGGCCGCAAGGAGCTCGGCTACATCCTGGAGCGCACCGCGCCGAAGGTCTTCGTCACGGCGGAGGGGTTCGGGCGGATGGAGTTCCAGCCCGACCTGTGTGCCGGCGTCCCCGTGGTCGGCGTGGTCGGCCGTGACTTCGACGACCTGCTCGCCGACGAGCCGCTGGCCGGCGTCGTCGCGACGGACCCGGCGTCCCCCGCGGTGATCGCGTTCACCTCCGGAACGACCCGCGATCCCAAGGGCGTCATCCACAGCCACCAGACCCTGGGTTTCGAGACCCGCCAGCTCGCCGGGCTCTACCCGCCCGACCGCGGCCGTCAGCTCACCGCCGCTCCGGTCGGGCACTTCATCGGCATGCTCAACGCGTTCCTGATCCCGGTGCTGGACGGCCGCCCGATCAACCTGGCGGATGTCTGGGACCCGGGGCGGGCGCTGGAGCTGATGCGCACCGACGGCCTCACCGTCGGCGGCGGCGCGACCTACTTCGTCACGAGTCTGCTTGACCACCCCGACTTCACCCCGGAGCACCTGGCCGGGATGAAGTACGCGGGCCTCGGTGGCTCCTCGGTTCCCGCCGCGGTCACCACCCGGCTGGCCGGGCTGGGGATGACGGTGTTCCGCTCCTACGGCAGCACCGAGCATCCCTCGATCACCGGTTCGCGACACACCGCCCCGGAGGACAAGCGCCTGTTCACCGACGGCGACCCGCTGCCGGGGGTGGAGATCCGCCTCGAGCCGGACGGCGAGATCCTCAGCCGTGGGCCCGATCTGTGCCTGGGGTATATCGACGAGGAGCTGACCGCGCAGGTCTTCGACGCCGAGGGCTGGTACCGCACGGGCGACGTCGGCGTGCTCGACGAGGACGGCTACCTCACGATCGTCGACCGCAAGGCGGATTTCATCATCCGGGGCGGGGAGAACATCAGCGCGCTGGAGGTCGAGGAGGTGCTGCTGGCCATGCCGGGTGTCGCGGAGGCCGCCGTGGTCGCCGCTCCCGACGCCCGGCTCGGGGAGCACGCGGCGGCGGTGCTGCGGCTGCAGGTCGGCGCCGCCCTGCCCACGCTGGACGAGGTGCGCGCCCACTTCGAGCGGGCCGGCCTGGCCCGGCAGAAGTGGCCGGAGGAGGTACTCGGGACAGCGGACTTCCCGCGCACCCCCAGCGGTAAGATCCAAAAAGTCGTCCTGCGCCGCGGCCTCGCCCAGCGATAGGCCCTGCAGTCGCGGAGGACCCTGGCGCCGGCGGTAGACATTGCGGCCAGGCGGGTTAGAGAATAGGGTTCTCCTTATCAGTAAGGGAGGATCTCATGCCTACGCGAGTGCCGCCGTACCCCATCTTTGACGCGGACAACCACCTGTACGAGACCGAGGAGGCGTTCACCAAGCACCTCCCGGAGCAGTTCAAGGGTGCGATCCGGTACGTCCAGATCGACGGGCGTACGAAGATCGCGATCCGGGGTCAGATCAGCGAGTACATCCCCAACCCGACCTTCGAGGTCGTCGCCCGCCCGGGTGCGCAGGAGGACTTCTTCCGCCTCGGCAACCCCGAGGGCAAGTCCTACCGTGAGATCATCGGCAAGCCGATGCGCTCGATCTCGGCGTTCCGCGAGCCGAAGTCCCGTCTCGAGCTGATGAACGAGCAGGGCATCGAGCGGACACTGATGTTCCCGACGCTGGCGAGCCTCATCGAGGAGCGCATGCGGGACGACCCGGAGCTGACGCACGTCGTCATCCACGCGCTCAACGAGTGGCTGTACGAGACCTGGAAGTTCAACTACGAGGACCGGATCTTCACCACCCCGGTCATCACGCTGCCGATCGTCGAGAAGGCGATCGAGGAGCTGGAGTGGGTCGTCGAGCGCGGCGCCCGCGCCATCCTGATCCGCCCGGCTCCGGTGCCCGGGTACGGCGGCTCGCGGTCGTTCGGCCTGCCCGAGTTCGACCCGTTCTGGGAGCGGGTGGTGCACCACAACATCCTGGTCGGCCTGCACTCGTCCGACAGCGGCTACAACCGCTACACCCAGGACTGGGAAGGTCAGACCCGCGAGTACCTGCCGTTCCAGCCGGACGCCTTCCGGATGATCGGCCAGTGGCGCCCGATCCAGGACACCGTGGCGGCGCTGGTCTGCCACGGCGCGCTGTCCCGGTTCCCGGACCTCAAGATCGCCGTCGTCGAGAACGGCGCCTCCTGGGTCGCCCCGCTGCTCAGCGAGCTCAAGGACGTCTACAAGAAGTACCCGCAGCAGTTCCTCGAGAACCCGGTCGAGGTCGTCCGCCGCAACATCCATGTCAGCCCCTTCTGGGAGGAGGACATGGCCAAGCTCGGTGAGCTGCTCGGCATCGAGCGGGTGCTCTTCGGCTCCGACTTCCCGCACCCCGAGGGCCTGGGTGACCCGGTGAGCTACGTCGACGTGCTGGAGAACCTCAGCGACGAGGACAAGGCGAAGATCATGGGCGGCAACCTCGCCAGGCTGATCGACGCATGACCTGGGCGACCATCCCGGAGATGGTGCTGAGCGCTGCCGACCGCTTCGGTGCTGCCGAGGCGGTCGTCGACGGTGAGCTGCGCCTCACCTTCACCGAGCTGGTCGGCCGTGTCCGCACGGCCGCAGGCGCGTTCGCGCAGGCGGGCGTCGGCAAGGGTGACCGGGTGGCGATCTGGGCGCCGAACTCCGCCGAGTGGATCATTGCGGCCTTCGGGCTGCTGACCGCCGGCGGCGTCCTCGTTCCGGTGAACACCCGATACAAGGCCGAGGAGGCCAACGACATCCTCACCCGCAGCGGGGCGAAGATGGTCCTGGTGCAGGAGGGCTTCCTCGGTCAGTCCTACGAGGGCGTCACCGCCGTTCCCGCGGTCGACATCAAGTCGGGCTTCCTCGACACGGGCACACCGCTGGAGAAGCCGGTGGTGGTGGACGGCGAGGAGATCGCCGACATCCTGTTCACGTCGGGGACGACCGGGCGGCCCAAGGGCGTCATGATGAACCACGCGCAGACGCTGCGGCTGTACGAGGAGTGGTGCAACCAGGCGGACCTGCGGGAGGGCGATCGCTACCTGATCGTCAACCCGTTCTTCCACAACTTCGGGTACAAGGCGGGGATCGTCGCCGCGCTGATCCGGGGCGCGACGATCGTGCCGATGGCGGTCCTGGAGATGGACCGGCTGCTGGCGCTGATCGAGCGGGAGCGGATCACCATGCTCCCGGGGCCGCCGACGCTCTACCACTCGCTGCTCGCGGCCCAGGGCGACGCGGACCTGTCCTCGCTGCGGTGCGCCGTCACCGGGTCGGCCGACATCCCGGTCGAGCTGATCCGGCGGATGAAGGAGGAGCTGCCGTTCCGGTCGATCATGACCGGCTACGGGCTCACCGAGGCGGGGACGGCGACGGCCTCGCGGCCCGGTGACTCCTTCGAGGACATCGCGACCACGGTCGGGAAGGCCTGCGACGGCGTCGAGGTCTCGATCGCGACCGACGGCGAGGTGCTGATCCGCGGGTACACGGTGATGCAGGGCTACCTCGACGACCCCGTCGCCACCGCGGAGACGATCGACGCCGACGGCTGGCTGCACACCGGTGACCTCGGCACCCTCGACGAGCGGGGCTACCTTCGGATCGTCGGCCGCAAGAAGGACATGTTCATCGTCGGCGGTTTCAACGCCTACCCGGCGGAGATCGAGGGATTCCTGCTGGAGCACCCCTCGGTCGCGCAGGCGGCTGTGATCGGCGTGCCCGACGAGCGCCTCGGCGAGGTCGGCAGGGCCTTCGTGGTCCGGCGCGGGCCGGTCACGGAGGAGGAGCTGATCACCTGGAGCCGGGGGAAGATGGCCGGCTTCAAGGTGCCCAGGTCCGTCGAGTTCCTGGAGAGCCTGCCGCTGAACGCGTCAGGGAAAGTTATGAAGGACCAGCTGCGATAGCCCCAGCTGCCCGAGGCCCAGGCGCGGGCCCGGGGGGGAGCGGTGGAAGCCGCCCGCCGGGCCCGGGGTCGGTGTTGACGTTCCGTCTCCAGAAGGTAACGACACGACGATGAGCGATTCTTTCCAGACCAACTCCGGCCTGCCGGTCAGCGCGCTGTACGGGCCCGCCGACCGCGGGGCCGAACCGCCGGAGCCAGGCAGGTTCCCGTTCACCCGCGGCAACTACGCGTCCGGGTACCGGGGGCGCACCTGGACCTTCCGCCAGTACTCCGGGTTCGGCACCGCCGAGGAGTCCAACAGCCGCTACCGCTACCTGCTCGACCAGGGCGGCACCGGTCTGTCCGTCGCGCTCGACCTGCCGACCCAGTGCGGGTACGACTCCGACGACCCGGAGGTCACCGAGGAGGTCGGCCGGGTCGGCGTCGCCGTCGACACCCTCGCCGACGCCGAGGTGCTCTTCGACGGCATCCCACTGGACAAGATCAGCACCAGCTTCACCATCAACGGCACCGCCGCGATCCTGCTGGCGTTCTACGTGGCCGCCGCGGAGAAGGCGGGGGTGCCCCGGGCGAAGCTGACCGGCACGATCCAGAACGACATCCTCAAGGAGTACGCCTCCCGCGGGACGTGGATCTGGCCGCCGGAGCCGTCGCTGCGCCTGATCGCCGACACGATCGAGTTCTGCGCCGCCGAGGTGCCGCGCTTCAACGCCATCTCGGTCGCCGGCGCGCACTTCCGCGACGCGGGCGCCAACGCGGTGCAGGAGATGGCGTTCACCCTCGCCGACGGCGTGACCTACTGCGACACCGTGATCGAGCGGGGCCGCCTCACGATCGAGCAGTTCGCCCCGCAGGTCTCCTTCTTCTTCTACACCCACGGTGACTTCTTCGAGGAGATCGCCAAGTACCGGGCCGGCCGGCGGCGCTGGGCGACGATCGTCCGCGAGCGCTACGGCGCGACCGCCGACAAGGCGTCGATGTTCCGGTTCGGCTGCGTGGCCGGCGGGGCGTCGCTGTACGCGCCGCAGGCGCAGAACAACATCGTGCGGGTCGCCTACGAGGCGATGGCCTCGGTGCTCGGCGGCGTCCAGTCGATGTTCACCGCCGCCTGGGACGAGCCGTTCGCGCTGCCCAGCGAGGAGTCGGCGACGCTGGCGCTGCGCACCCAGCAGATCCTGGCGCTGGAGACCGGCGTGACCCGCACCGTCGACCCGCTCGGCGGCTCGTACTTCGTCGAGGCGCTCACCGACGCCACCGAGGCCCGGATCATCGAGATCATGGACGACCTCGAGCAGCACGGCGGCATGGTGCGCGCCATCGAGGACGGCTACCTGCAGGGCCTCATCGCCGACGAGGCCTACCAGCTGCACAAGGACATCGAGAGCGGAACGGTGCCGGTCGTCGGCGTGAACCGGTTCGTCGCCGACGAGCCGGCACCCGACCTGGCCACCTACGAGCTCGATGCGGAAGGCCGCGAGCGGCAGCTCAAGCGGCTGGCCAAGGTGAAGGACGAGCGTGACGGCGCGGCCGTGCAGGCCAGCCTCGACGCGCTGGCCCGTGCCGCGGAGGGGACCGGGAACCTGATGCACAACCTGATCGACTGCGCCAACGCCTACTGCACGGTCGGCGAGATGGTCGCCACCCTCAAGGCGGTCTGGGGCGAGTTCCAGCAGCCGGTGGTGTTCTGATGCCGGCCCGGGTACTGGTCGCCAAGCCCGGCCTGGACGGGCACGACCGTGGCGCGAAGATCATCGCGCGGACGCTGCGGGACGCCGGCTTCGAGGTCGTCTTCACCGGCATCCGCCAGCGGATCGAGGACATCGTCACGATCGCGCTGCAGGAGGACGTCGCGCTGGTCGGCCTGAGCATCCTCTCCGGAGCGCACATCGCGCTGACGACCCGCACCGTCGAGGCACTGCGGGCCGCCGACGCCGGCGACATCGCCGTCGTGGTCGGCGGGACCATCCCGCCGGCGGACGTCCCGCGCCTGCTGGAGGCCGGCGCCGCCGCCGTCTTCCCCACCGGCACCCCGCTGGACGAGGTCGTCAGCCGCGTCCGGGAACTGACCGCGGCGTCCACGTCGCCCTGACACGGACCCGTGACGCGAACCCGTGACGGGAACCCCTGACGGGATCGCCTCACGCGAACCCCGGCCGCCTGGCGGCCGGGGGCAGGTGCCATCGAACAACCAGATCGGGAGGGTCCAGTGCGGGTCGGCGTGATGATCGGACCGGAGCGGGGTGACTCCGCGCGCAAGGTCGGGCGGATGATCGACGACGTCCTGTGGGCCGAGGGCGCGGGAATGGACACGGCCTGGATCCCCCAGGTCCCGTCCGACTTCGACGCCCTGATCGCGGTGGCGCTGATGGGTGCGCGCACCGAGCGGATCGAGCTCGGCACCGCGGTCGTGYCGCTGCAGCCGCAGCACCCGGTGGCGCTGGCGCGCCAGACGCTGTCCGCCCAGGCGGCCACCGGGGGGCGGCTCGCGCTCGGCGTCGGCCCGTCGCACCACTGGATCGTGCGGGACATGCTCGGCCTGCCCTACGACAAGCCGGCCGCGTTCACCCGGGACTACCTGCAGGTCCTCAAGGCCGCCCTGAGCGGGCCGGGGCCGGTGGACGTCGAGAACGACACCTTCACCGTCCACAACCCGATGGAGATCGGCCCGGTCGCCCCGCTGCCGGTGTTCCTCGCCGCGCTCGGCCCGGTCATGCTGCGCATCGCCGGCGAGCAGGGCGACGGCACCGTGCTGTGGCTCGCCGACGAGCGGGCCGTCGCCGATCACGTCGTGCCCCGCATCACCAAGGCGGCGGCCGATGCGGGTCGTCCCGCGCCGCGGATCGTCGCCGGCATCCCGGTCTGCCTGTGCGCGCCGCAGGACGTCGACCGGGCCCGCGAGCGGGCCAACCGCATCCTCGGCGAGGCCGAGGTCTCCCCGAACTACCAGCGCCTGCTCGACCAGGGCGACGCGACGAACGTCGGGGACATCGCCGCCGTCGGCGACGAGGAGGCCATCCTGGCCCGGTTCCGCAGCTTCGCCGACGCGGGCGTCACCGACCTGTCCGTGCGCCTGCTGCCGATCGGGGAGAACCGCGACGAGCTCGTCGCCTCCAAGCGCCGGACACGGGAAGTGATCGCCGCCCTCGCGGCGGAAGTGCGTTGAGCGCGGGACCGCTCGCCGGCATCCGCATCCTGGAGGTCGGCCACATCCTCGCGGGCCCGTACGCGACGATGCTGCTCGCCGACCTCGGGGCGGAGGTCACGAAGCTGGAGCCGCCGGGCGGTGACCTCTCCCGGCAGGTCAGCGACGCCTACTTCGCCAGCCTCAACCGCGGCAAGCGCAGCATCCGCCTCGACCTGACCACCGAGGAGGGCCGGGCCCGCCTCGGTGAGCTGGCCGCCGACGCGCACGCGCTGGTGGTCAACCTCAAGCCGTCGGCGATCCACGCCTTCGGCCTCACCTACGAGGCGCTGCGCCGGTACAACGAGAAGATCGTCTGCGTGGCGCTGACCGGCTTCGGGCTGAACGCCGGCGACGACCCGGCGTTCGACTACGTCATCCAGGCCGCCACCGGTGTCGCCGCGCTGACCGGTGACCCCGACGGCCCGCCGACCCTGCCCGGCTACTCCGCGGCGGACAACTCGACCGGCATGACGGCCGCGCTCGCCCTGCTCGCCCAGATCGTCTCCGGCCGCGGCGGGCAGCTGGACGTCTCGCTGCGCGACGTGATGCTCTCCCAGCTCAACTACCGGGCGTCGGCCTACCTCAACGACGGCGTCGAACCGCGCCGGCTGCCGAACGGCGCGCACTCCTACTACGTGCCCGCGCAGCTGTTCCCCACCGCCGACGGCCACCTGGCGCTGTTCGTCACCCACGACGGCTTCTGGAAGAAGTTCTCCACCGAGGCCGGCGTGACGGGTTTCGCGACGATGGCCGAGCGAGCCTCCCGGCGCGAGGAGGTGCTCGACGTCGTCACCAAGGCCCTCGCCGCCGACACGGCCGAGAACTGGGAGAGGCGCCTGAAGCGCCTCGGTGTCCCGGCGGCCAAGGTGCGCTCGCTGCCCGAGGCGCTCGAACGCACTCCGGACATGGTCGTGCAGGCCGGCGACTTCCGGCTGGTCGCCAGCCCGATCCGCGTCGCCGGTTACGAGCCGGAGTACGGCCCCCCGCCACGCCTCGGCGAACACGGCGACTTCACGGGCACGGCGTAGGACGTAGAGGACATACGGGCGGCCGACCTGGTTTCCGGGACCGGGCAGGAGAAGCCGTCGCAGAACTTGCAGAAGGTGCATGCGTCACGCGGCCACGCTACGTGCGCAAGTGGTCTGGTTGCGATGCGCGGCCGGACGTCAGGATGTCGAGGATTTGCTAAACTCCAGTCGTGGACGAGTGGGAGGTCCGCGTCACCGACGAGTTTCTGACCTGGGCCGGCGGGCTCGATCCGAGGTCGAAGGCCCTCGTCGTCGACGCGATTGACCGGCTGGCCGATGCTGGGCCAAGCCTGGGGTGACCGCTGGTCGACCGTCTGGCCGGTTCGGAGATCCACAACCTCAAGGAGCTCAGGCCCGGTTCCGCGGGCTCCTCGGAGATCCGCATCCTCTTCGTCTTCGACCCCTGGCGCTCCGCGATTCTGCTGGTCGGCGGCGACAAGTCGGGCAACTGGTCCGGGTGGTACCGCACGGCGATCCCACAGGCGGAGACCCTGTACGTCGAGTACGTGAAAGAACGGGAAGCCGAGGAGGGCAGCTCATGACCAGGTTTCCCCGGTGGAACGACGTCCGCGCCGGCCTGGTCGCCGACGCCGGCGGCGATCAGGCCCTGTCCGAGGCTCACCGGCGTAATCAGGCCTACATCGACGGCCACCGGCTCGCCGAACGCCGCAGACTTCTCAGCCTGACCCAGGCCGACGTCGCCGAGCGCATGGGTGTCAGCAAGAGCCGGGTCTCCCAGATCGAACGCGGCGAGGTCTCCACCGTCGACGTCATCGCCCGCTACGTCCAGGCTCTCGGCGGACAGATCCAGATCACCGCCGTCTTCGGTGACGACCTCTATATCCTGCGCGGTGCTGACACGCCCGCCGCGTGATGATCACGAGTTGCGCCCGGCATCACCTTGATCAGATCATCTTCGGTCTGCGGGGGCGCTGGACTGGAAGATGACGCGTTCCCCCTCGCCCACGGGTTGCTGGAAGTGGGCGAAGTAGCGTTCCAGGAGGTCGTCGGAGACGGTGACGCTGTTGGCGTCGTCACGCCGGTTGCGGATCGCCAGCCGACGCCRCAGTGTCTCCAGCTCGGCCGGCAGGAAGACAAGCAGCCATCGACATCCGTGGCTCTCGATCACGGCCTTGTAGCGGTCGCGGGTGCTCCGGTTCCAGAAGCTGTAGTCGATGACCACGGGAACCTTCGCCTTCATCAGGCGGATCAGATCGCCCCACAGCTGCCGCTCCGCGGTCGACCTGAGATGCTCGTACTCCGCGGGGTCGAGCTCAGYCGCATCCCGGCCGATCCATTCCCACACCAGCTCGTCGATCGAGAGCCGGRCATAACCGCGACGCTCAAGGGCCCGTGCACAGGTGCTCTTGCCCGAGYCGGACAGGCCGCACATCATCACCACCAGGCCGCGCTCTGTCCCGACAAGGTCCGGGAGAAGATCCGCGCCATCCACCGTGACGAGGCTACAACTCTGCGCGCCTGCCTGAGGCCTGGTCGGGCCGGTGGCTGACGCGGGCACGGGCGACGGCCGGCGAGCAGTGCCGTGGTTGCCCGCTGCCGGACCGGGCCTCGGACGGCCCGGTCGGCGGCGGTCGGGTCACTACTCGTAGCGGACGACCACGGACGCCGAGTCCGGCACGCCCTGGCAGGTGAGGACGTAGCCCTCCTCGACCTCCTCCTCGGTCAGGGCCTCGTTGACGCGCATGGTGGCGCTGCCCTCCTCGAGCTTGGCGATGCAGGTCGCGCAGGTGCCGGACTCGCAGGAGAACGGCGGCGCCAGCCCACCGCGCCGGGCGCTCTCCAGCAGGGTCTCACCGGGGCGGCGCGGTACCGTGATCTTCTTGCGGCGCAGGTGGATCGTGACCGTGCCCTCCAGCTCCGCCGTGGCGGTGGCCGCCGGGTCACCGGCCTCGACCGCGGCCTCGGTGGCGGGCGCGGTGACCGCGGCCGCGCCGAAACGCTCGGTGAAGACCTTCCCCGGCCCGGGGAAGGAGTTCTCGACGAGGTCCATGAAGGGCTCGGGCCCGCAGACGTAGACGTCGGCGTCGGTGTCCTCACCGACGAACGCGGCGACGCCGGCGGCGTCGACGTACCCGCTGTCGGTGTCGAGGTGGCGCACGACGGTGAGCCGGTCCGGGTACTGGGCGACCAGGTCGGCCAGGGCGGTCTCGAAGATCATCGACGGCTGGTCGCGGTCGGCGCACAGCAGCCGGACACTGCGCTTCGTACCGGCCAGCGCGCTCTTCGCCAGCGACAGCACGGGGGTGATGCCACTGCCGCCGCAGAAGCCCAGCAGCGGGACGTCGGTGTCCCGCAGGCAGAAGACGCCGTGCGGCTCGGTGATCTCGACCTCGTCGCCGGGGGAGACGTTGTCGATCAGCCAGTTGGAGACCTGGCCGCCGGGCACCCGCTTGACGGTCGTCATCATCTCGGTGTCGGTCTCCGGGGCGCTCGACATCGAGTACGAGCGCAGCAGCTCCTCACCGTCGATCTGGAGCCGGAAGGTGACGAACTGCCCGGCCCGGTAGGTGAACGGTCCGCTGCTGGGAGCGATGACGAAGGTGCGGGTGTCGGCGGTCTCGCGGATGACCCGGGTGACGGTCGCCCTCTGGAACAGAGGGGGTCTCGGCATCAACGGCCTCCTTCTGGTATGAAGATTCTACTTGGGTGAGAATATAATTTCCGAACGCGAGTGGGGCCGCAGCGGCGCCCCCGTGCGCAGCTGCTTCGCGTGGTGACCTTCCGACCCGCGCGGTGACCGTTCGAGAGGAGCGCCAGTGAGTGAACGGACTGYGCTCGTCTTCGACGAACGGGAGTACAGCCTGGCACGGATCGAGGCGCTGACGGACGGGATGGCCACGGCGCTGGCGAAGCACGGGGTGCGGGCCGGTGAGCGGGTGGCGCTCATGGCCTCGAACCGGCCGGAGTTCGTTGTCGCGGTCCGGGCCGTATGGCGGCTGGGAGCGGCCATCGTACTGCTCAGCCCGTCCTGGAAACAGGTCGAGATCGAGCACGCGCTGGCCATCACCGGAGCCGAGCGGGCGATCGGCGACCAGGAGGCGCTCGGCGCCCTGCTGCCGATGTGGCACCTGGACGAGCCCTTCCCCGACGCCGGCGGCCCGTTCCCCGCCACCGACCCGGACGCCGACGCGCTGCTGGTCTTCAGCTCGGGCACCACAGGCCTGCCGAAGGCCGTCCGGCACACGGGTCGCTCCTTCGCCGCCGCGGTCGGTCACTGGCGCACCGCGCTGGGCCTGACCGCCGCCGACCGGATCCAGATCACCACCCCGCCGTCGCACATCCTCGGCCTGCTCAACATCGTCACCGCGCTGGAGACCGGCGCCTGGCTGCGCCTGCACCGCCGGTTCGACCTGGAGCTGATGCTGCGCGCGATCGAGCGCGACCGGATCACCGTGGAGATGGCGGTCGCGCCGATCGCGCTGGCGCTCGCCTCGCACCCCGCACTCGAGTCGTACGACCTGTCGTCCCTGCGGTACATCATGTGGGGCGCCACCCCGGTCACCGCGAGCGTCGCCGAGACGGTCACCCGGCGCACCGGCGTCGGCTGGGTCCCCGCCTACGGGGCCAGTGAGCTGCCGGTCATCACCTGCAGCCCGCTCGACGGCGCCCGGCTCGACAGCGTCGGGCAGGCGGTGCCCGGCGTGCGGCTGCGGGTCGTCTCGCTGGAGAGCGGGGCGGTGCTCGGCCCCGGGGAGACCGGCGAGATCCAGGCCCGCGCCGACTCGCTGATGGCCGGCTACCTGCCCGCCGAGGCCACCGCCGAGGCGTTCGACGACGGCTGGTACCGCACCGGCGACGTCGGCAGCCTGGACGACGGCGGCTGGCTGCGGCTGACCGACCGGGTCCGGGAGATGGTCAAGGTCCGCGGGTTCCAGGTCGCCCCCGCCGAGGTCGAGGGCGTGCTGCACGCCCATCCCGCGGTGACCGACTGCGCGGTGTTCGGCATTCCCGACCCGGCCGACGGCGAGGCCCTGGTCGCCGCCGTCACGACCAGCGGGCCGGTCGAGGCGGCGGAGCTCGTCTCCTGGGTCGGCGAGCGGCTCGCCTCCTACAAGCGGCCCCGCGAGGTCGTGTTCGTGGCCGACATCCCCCGCCTGCCCTCGGGCAAGGTACTGCGGCGAGTTCTCAAGGAGCGCTGTGACTACTCCGACGGCTGAAGCCGCCGGCTTCTCAGGCCGCCTGCGCGGCCTGAAGGGCCAGCCCGGCCCGGAGGATGTTGACGGCCGCGTTCACGTCCGCGTGCGCGGCATGCCCACACGCAGTGCAGGCGAACACGGCCTGCGTCCTGCGGTTGTCGGCATGGCAGTACCCACACACCGCACAGGTGCGGGAAGTGCGGGCGGGGTTCACCTCGACGACGACCCGCCCGGCGCTTTCAGCCTTGGCGTGCAGCACGGCGAGGAACACCCCCCATCCCGCATCGAGAATGCTCCTGTTCAGCCCGGACTTGGCGGCCTGCCCGTTGGGCAGGAACACCCCGGGCCGGTCGGGGATGGGCCTGGCCCGGCGGGTCATGTTCCCCACCCGCAGAGCCTCCACCACGATCAGATCGTGCCCACGGATCAGCCCGAGAGCCGTCTTGTGCGCGAAGTCGAGTCGCTGTCGGCGCACCCGGGCGTGCACCGCGGCGACCCGGGCCACCGCCTTCCGCCGCCGTGCCGAGCCCCGTTTCTTCCGCGCCAGCTGCCGCTGGGCGCGGGTGAGTCGGCCGGCCGCCGCGGCCAGGTAGCGGGGGTTGCCGGCGTGCCGGCCGTCGGAGAGGGCCACCAGCGACGCCACCCCCAGATCCACCCCCACCGCTACCCCGGTGCCCGGCAGCGGCTGGGCGGGTACGTCGTCGCAGGACAGGGCCACGTACCAGCGGCGCCCCTCCCGCGTGACGCTGATCGTTTTGACGGTGCCCCGCACCAGCCGGTGCTGGTGGACCCTGACGTGGCCGATGCCCTGAAGCCGGACCCGGGTCTGGGTCGGATGGTCGGGTTGAGAGTCCCAGCGGCAGCCGTCACCATCCTTCGGCCAGGTCACCGTGTGGAACCAGCCCATACCCCTGAACCGGGGATAGCCCGGGGTCTGGCCGGCTTTCACCCGGCGGAAGAACGCGGCGAACGCCCTGTCGAGACGACGCAGGGTGGCCTGCTGAGAGGAGAACGACCAGCGTGCCTGATCCGGGTCGGCCGCGCGGATCTCTTTGAGCTGGGCAGACTGGTCGCCATAGCGGACCGTGGTTTTCGACGGATGCCGGTAGGCGGCACGGCGTTCCTCCAGGCCCGCGTTGTACAACACCCGATGATCGTCGAGCATCGTGGTGAGGGCTGTGGCCTGCCTGACCGTCGGACGAAGCAGGAACTTGTACGACCGCCTCACCGGCGGCACCGTTCGGCACACGGCCTGGCGGAGAGGAACACACAGCCGGCAGCGTTGATCGAGACGCCGGTCCCAGCGGCGTACTCCTCGGCCTGCGGCCTCGACTCCGGACAGACACGGAGATCAAGCGACACGCGGGGCGATCCTGCGATCACAACCACCACACTACCCGAACGGGTGTGCGAACGGATGTCAGCCTCCCTGTGCGCGACCGGCGTGCCGGTCGCGGCCCGTAACGGATTCCCCCGTCGCCTGAAGGCGACAGTCCCCTCCGGAGGTCATTGATGGACGTACGTCTGACCACTGAGCAGCGCGAGCTGCGCACCGCGGCTGCCCGGCTGGCCGACGACCTCGGCCCGGGATCCGTCCTCGACCTCGACGACACCGAGCGGGTCGAGCGCCTGGAGAAGGCGGTCGCGGCCACCGGCTGGCGGTCGCTGCGCACCGACGGCGCCTCCGGCGTCGAGGTCGCCCTCGTCGTCGAGGAGTTCGCGCGGGGCCTGGTGGACGTCCCGTTCCTCGGCCCGGTGCTGGCCGACGACCTGCGGGCGAAGCTCGGCGTGGAGGGGGAGCCGACCGCTCTCGCCGTCGGCGAGGAGGCGGTGGACGCCCGCGGTCTGGGCACGGCCCTCGGTGTGCTCGGGACCAGCGCCGGCATCGCGGGCGCAGGGACTGTCGGCATCGGCACCGTCGGGGTCGGCGAGCCGGTGTTCGGGATCGATCTCACCCGGACCAGCGCCGCGGTCACCGGGGCGTTCGAGCCCGTCGGTGAGATCCCGGCGGAGGAGGTGCAGCGCTGGGAGGCGCTGGCCCTGGTCGTCACGACCGCGGACATCCTCGGCGCCGCCCGTGGCACGTACGCGCTGGCCTGCGACTACGCCAAGGTCCGCTCCCAGTACGGCAAGACCATCGGCTCGTTCCAGGCGATTGCCCACCTGCTCGCCGAGAGCCTGGCGCTGATCGAGGGCTCGGTCAGCATCCTGCGCTACGCCGCCTGGGCGGTCGACGAGCAGGAGCCGGCCGAGGCGCTGCGGGCCGGCCGGTTCGCCAAGGTCTACACCGAGCGTGCGGCCCGCACCATCTGCGAGACCTCGATCCAGGTGCACGGCGGCATCGGCAACACCTGGGAGTGCCTCGCCCACGTCTTCCTGCGTCGCGTGCTGACGTCCGGCGCGCTGCTGCCCGTCTCTCTGGAGGAGATCAGTCTTGGACTTTCGTGATTCGCCGGAGGAGGCCGCCTTCCGCACGCGGCTGCAGGACTGGCTGGGCGAGAACGCGAAGAAGTTCCCGACCTCGGGGGACGAGTACTGGGCCAAGGCAGCCGAGTGGCACCAGGCCCTACACGCCGGCGGGTTCTTCGGGACGTCCTGGCCGAAGGCCTACGGCGGGCAGGAGCTGCCCCCCGTCTACGACGTGATCGTCGACGAGGAGCTGGCCCGCGCCGGCGCCCCGGCCCGGCCGAGCCTCGGCTACCTGGTGATCGGCCTGGGCCGGCACGGCAGCGAGGAGCTGCGGCAGCGCTTCCTGCCCGGAATGATCAACGGGACGGAGCGCTGGTGCCAGGGGTTCAGCGAGCCCGGTGCCGGCTCCGACCTGGCCTCGCTGACCACCACGGCCACCCTGGAGGGTGACCACTACGTCCTGAACGGCCACAAGATCTGGACGAGCTACTCCGACGACGCCGACTGGTGCCTCGTGCTCGCCCGCACCAACCCGGACGTCCCGCGACACAAGGGCATCTCCGGGTTCATCGTGAACATGCACCAGCCTGGCATCGAGCAGCGCCCGCTACCGATGATCAGCGGCGTGACCAAGGAGTTCGGCCAGGTCCTGTTCGACGGGGCGACCGTGCCGGCCGACCAGATGGTCGGCGCGCCCGGCGAGGGCTGGAAGCTGGCCATGACGGTCGTCAGCCACGAGCGGGAGCCCTCCACCCTGGGGTTCACCGCGCGGTACGGCAAGACCGTGCGCAACCTGGTCGCGCGCCTCGACGGGGATCCGTCCGAGTCGCTGCGGTGGGCCTCCGTGCAGACCGAGATGCTCCGCCTGCACGTGCGGCGCCGGCTGTCCGAGCAGCTCGACGGACTCAGCCACGGCCCGGACGGCTCGCTCGACAAGCTGCTGATGACCTGGGTCGAGCAGTCGGTGGGCCACGCCTCGCTGGACGCGGGGGGCACCCGCGACCCCGAGCTGCTGGGCACCTACCTGTACAGCCGGTCCCAGAGCGTCATGGGCGGGACGTCGCAGATCCAGAAGAACATCATCGCGACCCGGATCATCGGCCTCGAGGCCTGACCGCGCCGGCCGGGGCCCCGGTGTGACACCGGGACCCCGGCCGGGYCGTGGGGTGCCGAAACCTACTTCGGCGGGAAGCGCAGCGCGCCGTCGAGGCGGATGACCTCGCCGTTGAGGTAGTCGTTGACGATGAGCTGCTCGGCGAGCAGCGCGTACTCGGGGGACTGCCCCATGCGCTTCGGGAAGGGGATCTGCGGGCCCCAGTAGGCCTCCAGCTTGTCGCCGGCCTTGCCGTAGGCAGGCGTCAGGATGGTGCCCGGAGCGATCGCGTTGACCCGGATGCCCAGCGGCGACAGGTCACGCGCGGCGACCAGCGTCATCGAGATGACGCCACCCTTGGCGGCCGCGTACGCGATCTGACCGATCTGGCCCTCGAAGCCGGCGATCGACGCGGTGTTGACGATGACGCCCCGGGTGCCGTCCTCGAGGGGCTCCTCCTGGGCGATGGCGGCAGCCGCCAGCCGGGTCACGTTGAACACCGCGGTGAGGTAGTACGTGACGGTCGTCTGGAAGGTGTCCAGGCTGTGCGGCGAGCCGTCCTTGCCGACGAGGCGGCCACCGCCGGCCGGGCCACCGTGGGTGTCGACCGAGATCCGCAGCGGGCCCAGCGTCTTCGCCTCGGCGATCGCGGCGAGGATGTCCTCCTCGGAGGTGGCGTCCACGTGGACGTAGCGGATGCCCAGCTCGGCCTCCAGCG
Organism: Parafrankia colletiae; assembly: GCF_001854655.1. Classification (GTDB taxonomy): domain Bacteria; phylum Actinomycetota; class Actinomycetes; order Frankiales; family Frankiaceae; genus Parafrankia; species Parafrankia colletiae. The sequence continues at coordinate 69,548 of NZ_MBLM01000133.1, forward strand.
CCTTGCCCTTCTCGTCCGCGACGTCGGCCACGACGACCTTCGCGCCCGCGGCGTGGAGACGACGGACGGTGGCCTCGCCGAGGCCGCCGGTGCCACCGACGACGAGGGCGGAGTTTCCGCTGATCTGCATTAACGTTTCCCTCTCTTGCTAGTCATGCTCTCGATCTGGAACACTAACATTCTCATGAATGCGATCCCGATCAATAGAGCGGTGCCTTACGGCAGTTGTCGTTCCCGGTTCTCGTGGGACTGTGTCGCGACGCGGCCGTTGATGCGGCCGACGGTCCGGCCGCGCGCGGCGGGTTCGTGCCCCGGCCGGGTCGGCGCAGCCCGATGACCATTCTGGAGACTGTGGCCGCCGCGCGCGCAGGTTCACTGCGCGCGGTCGGCCGGTTGCTCACCATGGTCGAGGGTTCCGGGCGCGACGAGCTTCTCGCGGTGCTGGAGCCGGCGCCGATCCGGGTGCTGGGGGTGACCGGCCCGCCCGGCGCAGGGAAGTCGACCACGATCGGCGCGCTGGTCGGGGCCTACCGGGAGCGCGGGCTGCGGGTGGCGGTGCTCGCCGTCGACCCGTCGTCGCCCTACAGCGGCGGGGCGCTGCTCGGCGACCGGATCCGGATGRCCGCGCACACCACCGACACGGGTGTTCTGATCCGCTCGCTGGCGGCCCGCGGCCACCTGGGCGGGCTGTCCGCGGCGGTGCCCGCCGCCGTCCGGGTCCTCGCCGCGCTGTCCTACGACCTGGTACTGCTGGAGACCGTCGGGGTCGGCCAGTCCGAGATCGAGATCGCCGCGGTCGCCGACCCGACGCTGGTCGTGCTGACGCCCGGCGCCGGCGACGCCGTCCAGGCCGCCAAGGCGGGCCTGCTGGAGGTCGCCGACATCATCGTCGTGAACAAGGCCGACCGCGAGGGCGCCGACCAGACCGTCCGCGACCTGCACCAGGAGATCGACGTCCCCGTCCTGACCCTGGTCGCGTCGAAGGGGGAGGGGATCGCCGCCCTGGCCGAGGCGATCGACGCCCACCACCGCACCGACACGCCGGCCAGGCGCACGGCCCGGGCGCACGCCCAGATCCTGTCGCTGGCGCAGACCCGCCTGCGCGAGCACCCCGATCTGGCCGGCCTCGCCGACGAGGTGGCCGCCGGCCGGCGCGACCCCTACTCGGCGGCCGAGCTTCTGGTCAGGACGTCGCGGAGCCGTTAGACGTCGCGGAGCCGTTAGCGGTGTTGTTCGCGGAGCCGTTGAAGCCGGTCAGGCAGAATGCCCAGACCTCGTCGGCGGTGATCGGATGAGCGTGCTCACCCGCGGCGACACCGTTTGACTGCGAAAGGAACATCGCGGTCTGCATCACCATTGCCGCCGCGCGGCGCGGCCGGAGATCGGAACGGAGCTGACCGCTCGCCGCCGCCCGGGTCATCATTTCGGTGATCACGGCGAGCAGCGGGGCGTGTGCCACCTTCACCTCGGCCGGATGCGAGATCAGCAGCTGCGGCGCGAAGTCGGTGAACAGCGGCCGGCGCTGCCGGGCCTGATCGGAATGGCTCTGCTCGAACAGGAGACGGACGGCGATGCGCAGCTGGACCAGTGGGTCGGGCTCGTCGGCGGCGGCCTCGCTGATCTCCTCGGCGGACTCGCTGAGCGCGTTCTCGAACAATGCGAGCAACAGCTCGTGCTTGCCGCTGAAGTGCTGGTAGAAGCTACGCAGCGACTGGCGCGACCGGTCCACGACCTCCTGTACTGTCAGGTCGAGCGAGCCCTTCTCCGCGATGATCGCCTGGGCCGCGTCCAGGAACTGGACGACGCGCTGCTCGGCGCGGAGCTTGGCGGCCCGCGTGGAGCGCTCGACGGCGCGCTGCTTCCAGGCCGGCTCTTCCTTAGGCATGGTCACGGGCAGCTCCGTCTTCTGGGCCATGTTCAGAACGTACTGCACGGCTGCCGGTACATCCGGCCAACCGTGGTGGTAGGCCACACGTACTGGCTACGAGACCGTGGTTTCGGTCGGCGAGAATGGTATTCTCGCACCAGTTCGCCCCGAACGGCTACAGGCGGGTCGGACCTTACCTGGAACCTGCAAACCGACTCTGGGATGTTGGGAACGTCGGCGGGGGGGCGTCGGTCCCGGGCCGTGCCCGATCCCACCGCGGGTGGGCGCACGTCCAGGTGCGGTACACGACGGGGTGCATCTACCGCGAGGAGCCGATGTGACGTTCTTCCGAGGAGCCGGGCATGCTCTTTGAGTTCGACTCCGACCAGCGGCTGTGGCAGAAGACGGCTCGGGAGGTCCTGACCCGGGAGTGCCCGCCGGAGCTGGTCCGCGCGGTCGCCGACGACGGTGCCGATCCCGCCCCGCTGTGGCGTACCTACACCGGCCTCGGCTGGACGGAGCTGGTCGAGCCCGGTGAGGCCGTCGAGCTGGCCATCCTCCTCGAGGAGCTCGGCCGTGCCGTCGACCCCACCCCCTTCCTCGCGACGACCACCTGGTTCGCGCCGCTCGCGCCCGGTGTCGCCGAGCCCGGGCAGACCGGCTCCGCCGTGCTGGACGGCGTCACCGCCCACCGTGACCGCGACGGCTGGGTCCTGCACGGCTCGGCGCGTCACGTCCTGGACGGCGACCGCGCCGACTGGCTGGCCGTGGTCACCGAGGCCGGCGTCTTCGCCATCCCCGGCTCCGAGGCCGTCGTGACCAGGCTGCCGGTCTTCGACCCCACCCTGCACGTCGCCAGTGTCACGCTGCCCGGCGTCCGGGTCGCCGCCGACGCGCGCCTGGCCGTCGACCCGCGCCCGGCGCGGGACCTGGCCCTCACCGGGCTCGCGCTCACCATCGTCGGCGCCTGCCGCCGCATCCTGGACCTCACGCTCGACCACATCCGCACCCGCGAGCAGTTCGGCGCGCCGATCGGCTCCTTCCAGGCCGTCAAGCACAAGGCCGTCGACATGCACGTCGCGCTCGAGCGGGCCCGCGCCCTGGCCTACTTCGGTGCGCTGACGATCGCGGCAGACGACCCGCGGCGCCGCCGCGCCGCGTCGATGGCGAAGGCGGCGGCCGGTGAATGCCAGTCCGTCGTCGTCCGCAACGGTCTGCAGCTGTTCGGCGGCATGGGCTTCACCTGGGAGAACGACCTGCAGTTCGCGCTCAAGCGGGCGGTGGCGGGCGAGCTGCTGCTCGGCGGGGCCGCCGAACACCGGGCACTGATCGCCGAGGAGTACCGTGCAGCTCACATTTGACGCCGACGTCGAGAGCTTCCGCGCCGARTTCGCGGCCTTCCTCGACGCGAACCTGCCCACCGAGGCCGAGACCACCGAGCGTGCCTACTCCAGCGCCCACGTGCCCGACTGGGCCCGGCGCTGGCAGYGGCTGCTGTTCGACGCCGGTTGGCTGCTCCCCGGCAACACCCCCGAGTTCGGCGGGCGGGGCGCCTCCATCGTCGAGCAGTACGTGCACCTGGAGGAGCTCAGCCGGCGGCGGATCTACCACAGCTTCAACCCGCAGGGCCTCGGCATCATCGCCGCCTCGCTGCTCTCCTTCGGCTCCGAGGAGCAGAAGCGGCGCTGGGCGGTGCCGATCCTGCGCGCCGAGATCACCGCGGCGCTCGGGATGAGTGAGCCCGGCGCCGGGTCCGACCTCGCCTCGCTGCGCACCCGCGCCGTCCTCGACGGGGACCACTTCGTCGTCAACGGCCAGAAGATCTGGACGTCCGGCGCGCACGACGCCGACGTCCTGCTGACCTTCGTACGGACCGACCCGGACGCGCCGAAGCACAAGGGGATCAGCGTGCTGCTGATCCCGACCGACACCCCCGGGGTGACCCGCCGGCCGTTCGGCTCGGTGGTCGACCGTGACGACGTCGACTTCAACGAGGTCTTCTTCGACGACGTCCGGGTGCCCGCCGAGAACCTCGTCGGCGCGCTCAACAACGGCTGGCACGTCGCCAACGGTTCGCTCGGGCACGAGCGGACCCTGCTGTGGCTGAGCTTCGCCGAACGGCTCGAGGACCTCGCCCGCGACTTCCACCCGAGCGACGTCCTCGGCGCCGACGCCTACGCCCGCCTCGTCATGGACCTGCAGGCCCTGCGCCTGCTCGGCTCGGCGGCGCTGGCCCGCGCCGCGCGCGGCGAGCAGGACGTCGCCGCGCTGTCGGTGCTGAAGCTGCTCGGCTCGGAGGCGGTGCAGAAGGCCTCGGAGCAGGCGATGGAATCCGCCGGGGCGGACGCACTGGTCCATCCGGTGGTGGCCGCGCCGTACGCTCACCTGAGCCTCGAGGCCTTCTCGTCCGGGTGGTTCGAGCGCTACCTGCGCTCCTTCTCCGGGACCATCGCGGGAGGCACCTCGGAGATCCAGCGCACGATCATCGCCGAGCGGGTGCTCGGACTGCCCCGGAGCTGAGGAGCTGGTGTGTACATCGACTACGACGTCGCCGACCGGATCGCGACGATTACTCTCAACCGCCCTGAAGCGGCGAACGCCCAGAACGCGGAGCTCCTCGAGGAGCTCGACCAGGCCTGGACGCGTGCTGCCACCGACAACGACGTCGCCGTCATCATCCTGCGTGCCGAGGGGAAGCACTTCTCGGCGGGCCACGACCTGAAGTCGAACGAGCCCGTCCCCGAGAAGATCACCCTCGAGGACATCTACCGGATCGAGGCGCGCCGCTACCTCGAGTTCTCGCTGCGGTGGCGCAACGTCCCGAAGCCGTCCATCGCCGCGGTGCAGGGCCGGTGCATCGCCGGCGGGCTGCTGCTGGCGTGGCCGTGTGACCTCATCATCGCGGCGGACGACGCGCTGTTCTCCGACCCGGTCGTGGCCATGGGCATCGGCGGCGTCGAGTACCACGGCCACACCTGGGAACTGGGCCCGCGCAAGGCCAAGGAGATCCTGTTCACCGGCCGGGCCGTGACCGCGACCGAGGCCGAGCAGATCGGCATGGTGAACCGGGTCGTGCCCCGCGCCGAGCTGGACACACAGGCCCGTGCGCTCGCCGAGCACATCGCGACGATGCCGAGCTTCGGGCTGCGCCAGGCCAAGCGCGCGGTCAACCAGACGCTGGACGTCCAGGGCTTCTACGCGGCGATCCAGTCCGTGTTCGAGATCCACCAGACCGGGCACGGCAACGCGCTGAGCGTCGGCGGGTGGCCGGTGCTGGTCAACCTCGACCAGATGAAGACGGCGATCAAGAAGGCCGACTAGCCGCCCGCTTCCGCGGTCCCGGGCGCCCGGCGCCAGTGCCGCCCGGGACCGCGTCGCCCGGGACCGCGTCCACAGCTCCAGCCCCGGGCCGTCCCCCGCAGGGGGGTTGCTGGCCGCCAGGGTTTCCCAACGCGTCCCATCGCACGGGCTGCCGGGCAGGGCCTCCGTCCCGGCCGGCAGCCGTGCGTCCCGCCAGGCGTCATCCGGACGCTGCTGGCTCAGCCCGAGGAGGCCGCCATGACCGCAACAGACGAGCGGGAACGTCACGGCGCGACGGGAGGCGGCCGGCGCCCGATGGAGGGACTGCTGGTCGTCGGGCTGGAGCAGGCCGTCGCCGCTCCGATCGCCACCCGCCACCTGGCCGACATGGGCGCCCGGGTGGTGAAGGTCGAGAATCCCCGCGGCGGAGACTTCGCCCGCCACTACGACGAGGCTCTGAACGGCATGGCCGCCCACTTCGTCTGGTGCAACCGCGGCAAGGAGTCGCTCGCCCTCAACTGGACGGACCCCCGCGGCGCCGAGGCGCTGGAACGCCTGCTCAGCCGCGCCGACGTCCTCATCCAGAACCTGGCGCCCGGCGCGGCGAGCCGGCGTGGCCTGGCCGCCGAGCAGGTCACCGCCCGCCACCCGCGGCTCGTCGCGGTCGACATCTCCGGCTACGGCGAAGGCGGCCCGCTCTCCCACAAGCGCGCCTACGACCTGCTGGTGCAGTCCGAGGGCGGGTCCTGCGCGATCACCGGCGAGCCCGGGCGGCCGGCGAAGGCCGGCATCCCCCTCGTCGACCTCGCCACCGGCATGTACGCCCTGACCTCGGTGCTCGCCGCCCTCTACGCCCGGCGGGAGACCGGGCGCGGCTCGGCGATCGCGGTCAGCCTCTTCGACGTCGTCACCGAGTGGATGGGCTACCCGCTCAACTTCACCATGGGCACCGGCGTCGAGCAGGAGCCGGCCGGCGTCGGCTCGCCCGCCGTCGCACCCTACGGGGCGTACCCGACGGCAGACGGGCAGACCGTCGTCCTCGGCACCACTAACGACGGCGAGTGGCAGCGGCTGGCCCGGCAGGTCCTCGGCCGCCCCGACCTCGCCGACGACCCGGCCTACGCCGGCAACGCCGACCGGGTCCGCGAGCGCACCCAGCTGGACACCGTGATCTCGGCCTGGTCGAAAAGCCTCACCCTGGCGCGGGCGCAGGAGATCCTCGACGAGGCGGGGCTCGGCAACGCCCGCCTCAACAGTGTCCAGGAGGTCCTCGACCACCCGCACCTCGTCGCCCGGGACCGCTGGCAGGACGTGGCCACCCCCACCGGCACCGTGCGCGCACTGCTCCCACCGCCGATCGCGGCCGAGTGGTCCCCGCCGATGGGCGCGGTGCCCGCGCTCGGGGAGCACACCGACGCCGTCCTGGCCGAGCTCGGATACTCGGCGGACGAGATCGTCGCCCTCCGTGCCGACAAGGTGGTTTGACGGCGCGTCCATTGGCGGTGGAAGTCCCTCCGCAGCCATTTCCGAGTGGCCGGGTCGACATCACCCGCGGAATCGCACGGTCGAGACCTCGTTTGCGCTGCTCCGATCATCCAAGTAGTCTTGATCTCAAGAAATATTTGGGAGTGTAGGGCGTGGGAGAAGGTGGCGGTCGTGGTGCGTGAGGTTATTTCGCTTGTTAATGTCTGGTGCGACAATGCGGGGCGTCACGACAAGGACCAGGTAGCGGCGACGAGGACGGCTGCGCTCGCCTACGACGGGCGATTCGTGCGGCTGGACCTGTGTGACGAGTGCTGCGACGAGATGGCGTCCGTTCTCGGTGAGTACGCCGGATACGGCGAGGCCACTCCCATCTCCCGCGCGGCGAAGATTGACACCGCCTGGACGGAGGTGGAGAAGAACGACGCCGTGTCGGCTCCTCCTCCCCCGAAGCGGGCAGCCACCAGGCGCGCGCCCGCCGCCTCGGCCAGGGAGCGTCGCCAGCGGGAGACCGCGGCCTCGGGCGAGGCAGCCGGAGACGAGGCCGGAGCGCTCGCCGCCGCGGGCTCGCCGTCCCCGAAGGGGCCGTGAGCCCCCGCCCGCCTATGCAGGCTCCCCGGTCAACTGGGGCAGGTACCAGTCCCGGTAGGAGGCGACCAGCCTCGCCGGGGCCGGGCCCGGGCCCGGGTTCGCACCGAGCGCGCTCCACAGGCGGGTGGTGTCGAACCAGCGGGTCTCGCCGAAGAGGCGAAGCGCCTGCGCGCCGATGCCGGCGGGGAGCAGGTCCAGGGCCTCGGCCCGGCTGACCCGCGCGGCCGCTGGCGGAAGCGGTTGCCCGACGCTCTCGGCCAGCGCGATCATCAGGTCCCGCACCCGGGCCGGCTCAGGGTGGTCGGCGTGGTACACCACGCCCGGTTCGAGATCCCGCTCGCCGGTGGCGACATCGGTCAGAACCGCGGCGAGCCGGTCCACCGTCGTGCAGGACAGCAGCGCCTCACCACCGTCGATCCACGCATCCAGATACCGGGTCAGCTGCCAGAGGCTGGGCAGGAACCAGACGTCACCGACACCCATGATGTACATGGGGCGAAACACTGTCCCGCCGGCGGCGAGCACCTCGCCCTCGGCCGCCAGCCGCGTCCGGCTGGTCGGTGAGACGGGCACGGGCCGCTGGTCCTCCGTGACCCGGAGATGAGGGCCGTCACCGTGCACGGCCGCGGTGCTGACATGCAGGACGCGGCGCACTCCCGCTTCGCGTGCCTGTCGCATCAGTTCCGCTGTGCCGCGGTGGTTCACCGCCTCGCAGGCCTCCTCGTCGCCACCGATCAGGACGGCCGCGTGCACCACCGTGTCGATCCCGTCGCACAGCCCGCGCAGGCTGTCCGGATCCGCCAGGTCGGCCTGGACGCACGTGAGGTGCGCACCCGTGGTGGCGGGTGGCCGGCGGTGGGTGACGGCCCGCACCTGCCCGGCCCGTCCTCGCCGGACCAGTTCGCGGGCCACGGCGCCGCCGATGAACCCACCGGCGCCGGTGAGCAGGATTTTCTTCTCCACGCGTCTTTCTCCCTTCGTGGTCACCAGGAGATGTCGACCGTCCCGACGGCCAGGCTCTGGACGGTCAGTCCCAGGTAGAACCAGGCCAGGAACCCCATCCCCAGGGCCGCCGGCCAGACCGTCGCGCCGGCGGCCCGAAAACGGCGCGCACCCATCCACACGAAGCCGAGGGCGGTGAGCGGCAGCCAGGCCGCCGGCAGTGCCGGTCCGGAGACCTCCCACGGCCGCAGGACCACCGGGTCGATCAGCACCGCCGCGAGGGCCGTTCCGATGGTCAGGGCGGCGGCGCCCCGGGCACCCACGACATTGGAGTAGAGATGCGCGCCCGGCGCGGGCCGTCGGCTGGTCTTCCGGGCGAACTCGAAGTGCAGGAACACGCAGGCGAACATCGAGATCAGGGCGGGGGCCGACCAGCGCGGTCCCGCGCCGGTCTCGTCCAGGAAGAAGAGCCAGATCTGGACGCTGAGCATGAGCTGGACGGGATAGCTGACCAACAGGTTCAGGAAGAGGCCGTCGCGTACGCGGGTCGAGAGGCGGTCCAGCGGCACCAGAAGGCAGATATAGCCCAGATCGACGACGAGGACCACCGTCGCGGCCGGGTGCGACCAGGCGTTGAGGGCGAGGACCAGAACCACGACCGCCGCCATGGCGATCCGCAGCTCCAGAACGCTGACGGCGCCGCGGGGCAGCGGCCGTCCCGGATTGTGCACCCGGTCGTACTCGAGGTCCTTCTGCTCGTCCACGATCCGGCCGAACAGCAGCATCAGCCAGACGGTGGCGACCTCGGCCGCCAGCGACAGGTCGAGCCGCCAGGCCGGTGCCTCGGGCGTGGCGAGATGCAGCGCGCCGGAGAGCGCCAGCACCCACAGCACCGCATAGGTCAGGTACACCCGCAGCGGAGAGCGTTCGTGGACGAACGCCAGGAGGCGTCCGGCCGAGTGCGCTCGGCCGTCGCCTGCGAGGTCGTCGCGTTCGAGGTCGGTGGTCGGACCGCTCACCCCGCCTCCTCCAGGACGACCACGGTCCCGGCGGCGCCGTCCATCTCGACGAGCGCACCGTCAGGGATGCGGGTGGTGGCATGCGGCAGCGACACGATGGTGGGGATGCCGAACCTGCGGCCTGTGATCGCCGTGTGCGAGAGCATCGTGCCCCGCTCGACGATGATTCCCCGGGCGGACAGCATCAGGAACAGCCACCCGGGATCGGTCTCCCGGGCGACCAGGATCTTCCCCTCGTCCGCGGCTCCCACCTGGTGGGGGTCGAGGACCAGTTTGACGACCCCCCGGACCTTGCCGCCGCTCGAGCCCAGGCCGCGCAGCTCGCGGCCGTCCGGTCCGCGTTCGGCGGGCGACGGCAGCATGTCGCGGACGGCGCCGACCGTCGCGAACAGCATGGGCAGCTCGGCCTGTTCGCGGTCGCTCTCGGCCCGGCGCACGGCGACCAGCCCGCGCAGGTCCCCAGTGACCCCGGTCCCGTCGAAGAAGCCGAAGACCTCGTCCTGCGTGAGGTGGAAAACGTCGTCGGTCGTGTCCAGCACGCCCCGGTCGGCCAGCGCCCGGCCCAGCGCGACGAAGGTCTCCTTCGCGAGGCCGAACAGCTCACTGCGGCAGTACCGGGAGTTCTCGCGGAAGTAGATGTACTGCCGCTGCCGCGCGAGCAGGTACCGCAGGGCCCGGAGCTGGACGGGCCGCCCGGCCAGGTGCCCGGCCAGCGTCCGTTCGGCCGCGGCCCGGGTGCGGCGTTCCCGGCCGCGCAGCTCGTCCACCGTCATGCCCGCCCGCGCGTAGTCGGCGAGCTGGCGCAGGAACTCGGCCGGGCGGGTCCGGGGGTTGGGCTGTTCCAGCTTGAGCTCCTCCAGGCCCCGGTCGCCGTAGAGGTCGAGGTGCCGGCTGATCCGGCGGTGCAGGTCCCCGCCGTCCTCGCCGTCCTCGCCGTACCCGCCGGCCGCCAGGGTCTCCCACACCTCGTCGACGGGTTTGTGTTCCAGGTCCTCGGCCAGGCCGGGGGTGGCACGCACCCGCTCCGCGCAGGCGACCGCGGAGACCAGGATGGTGACGCTGCGGTTCTCCTCGCCGCCGCAGAGGAGGTCACTGAGCAGGCCCTGCTCCGCCGCCGGCAACCAGCTCTGGAACCGTCCCGCCGCCACCCCGGCTGTCACGGTGAGCATCACGTCGTTGAGAAGCGTCACCCCCCACTGCTCGCCGACCTCCCGCCACAGCGCGCGGAACTGTCGCACCAGCTGCAGCGGCTGCGGGTCCGTGAGCGCCGTGGCGCGGTAGCGGGTGTGGGCGTCGGCCCACCACGTCTCGAACCGCTCCATGCTCCGGGCGTGCCGGACGGCCGCCCCCAGGACCCGGGCCGCCGACGAGGCCAGCTCCGGCAGGTGGGACGCGCTCAGATCGAGCCGGTCGTGGTGGGCGTCCGGGCTGGAGGTCTCCAGGCCCATCATGCGTTCCCACGGCCGCCGCCACAGCGCGAAGTGCGGGGTCTGGCGATGCAGCCGGTACCAGGAGTCCAGCGCGTAGTAGACCCGGTTGTCGAACAGGCCGATCATGCCCGCGAGGTCGTCACCGTGCCGGTCGAGGGAGGCGGCCGGGACACCCATCCGCCGGTACACGTCACGGAAGATCGCCTCGTAGAAGTACTGGGCGAACGAGTAGGTGAGTGCGGTGGTGGTCCCCGAGAAGCTCTCGGTGATGTTGGCGTTGCTCCAGATCCGCTGGTGATCCCAGTCGAGCACCACCGGCCGGGCCTGGAGCAGATGCACCATCCCGTCCGCGGTGACGGTGCCCTCGATGTCCTGCGGACGTCCGAACAGCTCCTCGACCTGGGATCCGAGGCGGAGAACCTCCCGGATCCGGGCGTCGCTGAGCGCGGGGAGGTCCCGCTCCCGTTCCGGTACCGGCAACGGCACCGGGCCCGCACCGGGGYCGTCCGGGCCGAGGCCCATCCGCCGCTCCTTTCGCACCACCTCCGACCGGATCTCGCCACTGGCGCCGTCGACGAAGAAGTGGTCGACCGCGACGCGTTCCTGCACGACGCCCTCGCCGATGCCGAGACCCGCGGCGAGGACGGGGTTGCGCAGCCCGGTCTGGGGATCGCAGGTGAAGAGCACGAACGAGCGCTCACCGAGGGCCATCCGCTGCACCCCGACGCTCACCGCGAACGCCGTCGGGCTGTCGCCGCGCGCGTGTCGGTAGAGCATCGCGTCGGCGTTGAACCCGGACGCCCAGCACTGCCGAACCCGGTCCAGGAGGTGCCCCATCGGGACGTAGAGGAAGCTGTCGCTGATGCCGGCGAAGGCGTCGTCGGTGGAGTCCTCCGTGCCTGCGCCGGCGCGACCCACCATCGAGGCACGTACCGCCACGGTGCCGTCCCGCCCGAAGCTGTCCTCGAAGGTGCGCAGCAGGGCATCCGCCAGGCCCGTGGGCAGCGGTGCGCCGAGCACCGCCTGGCGAAGCACCTCCGCCTGTTCGGACAGCCGCGCCCGGTCGGTGAAGTCGAGGTGGCGCACCGCGCCCTCGATCTCCTGGCGCAGTGGCTCCACCACCGCGGTGAAGGCGGCGGCCGAGAGGCAGAAGAACGGGGGAACGGGCAGACCCGCACGGGCCATCCGAGCCTGCCGGGCGAACTTGGGCCCGACGTCCGCCTCCCGGAGCAGGTGCTCCCCTCTGGTCAGGACGAAGCGGGCCGGTCCCGACCCGGCCGGTCCGGATCTGGCTGGTCCGGATCTGGCTGGTCCGGATCTGGCTGGTCCGGATCCGGCCGGCCCCTTTGCCCGCGGGATCGAGCGCATGTCAGTCACCACACATGGGGAATCAGGCGACGGCGTCCCGAGGCGTACTCCGGGTAGCCGTCGATGGCGAAGAGGAGACGTTCCTCGATCAGGATGCGGACGATGATCGACGGTACGAGCAGGACGACCAGCGCGGCGACGCTGAGCGGATTGAGGAAGAAGAGCACGAAGCCGGTGTTCGCCAGGATCATGCCCGCGTACGCCGGATGGCGTATCCACCTGTACACACCGCCCTGCACGACCTCGTGGTCGCCGAGGGCTCGAACGCTGTGCGAGTAGAACCGCCCGAGGCTGTGGATGGCCACCAGCCGCAGGGTTATGCCGCCGAGGAACAGCAGCGTGGTCGCCAGCATCCAGAGGTGCAGGTCGTGCCGGTCGTTCGCGCCGAATGTGGCGCCGATGACCGTGACGGCCCGGGCCGTCCCGTAGAACTGGAGTGTCCCGCGGTCCGTCGGCCGCTCGTCCTGCTGCGAACTGCTCACCGTTATCCGGCTCTCCAGCACAATCCAGCACAGGTGGATGAGATAGAGGGCCGCGGCCAGGCGGTGCGCCGGCTCGTCCCACTGCAGCAGCTCCCGCACGATCGCGTAGACCAGCGCCGGCGCCGCGAGAATCATGAGCAGCAGCGGAAACCTTCGCGCGAGCATCAGCACCACGTCGTCAGCTCGGCCGCGCGGACAGATTCGCCACGGTCTCCTGGACGGCTCGCGTCGCCTGCATACGCTCCGCGCGCTCGAGCGTCCTCTCCCGGTAGGCGGCGAATTCCATGGTGCTGACCACCGTCGCCCGGCCGCCCTGACAGAGGGACACCGTCGCCTGGAAGCGCGACTGGTTCGGCCGGTGCCTGCCGGCCTGGCTGATCTCGCATTCGAGCAGCACGGGCAGCGGAAAGAGGAATCCCCGGAACTCGGTGTTGCAGCTGTGCACGACCCACTGGTACCCGCCCCCGGTCGTCCGRCCGTCGAGCTGCCGCTCGGCGCTGACGCGGGCCATCTGCCGGGTGGCCTCCATCACCACCATGCCGGGGATGTGCCGGCCCGTGGCGTGGTCGAGAACCAGCTCGTTGTCGTTGTCGATGTAAAGGCCGGCCTGGTAACGGCCCGCACCGACCTGCCGGACGTCGCAGACCAGAACATTGCGCTGGCTGTCCTTGTGTACTTCGTGCCGGCCGGCGAGGGAAAGATCCGTGTCGTTGCCCAGCGATCGCTCGACCGTCGAGTCCAGGTTCCGGCGTTTCAGTTCCCGCTGCAGGTGGTCTGTCTCGTACCGGCCGATGCCCTGACCCGTCACGATCTTCAGCCGCGTGGGCGGCGAGGCGTCGTACCTTCCCCGCTCGACGGACGCGAGGAAGTCGGAGTATCGAATGAGACCCTCTCGGTCGTCACCAGAAGGGGTGAGACGGTCACCTACGAGTACTACCAGTTCGTGGGGTGAATCCGCGGGCGACGGTCCATGCATGTGTTCTCCATCTTTCATGTCGCGACAGTCGTGGGACTGCGGTCCGGTGGAACTCGTCCGGTCGTTCGGCCGTCTGTTGGTGCAGGGCTGATCCGAATGAATGCGGGATCAGCGAAAGCCGCCCAGGGGTCTGCGCGCGAAACGAGCCGGCAGACCGTACCGACCGAGAGGGCGAGGGCGGTTCTCGTGCCGCCGGTGACCGGCGACGGGTAACAGACAACGGGCGACAGGCGACCCGGCGTTGCAGTTCTGTTCGTTCAAGCGTGCGTGTTCTGATGGTCGCCGTTCACCTGGGAGCCGCGCAACCGACGGATGGCGGCCGTTCGCCGTGGTACTCCCGCCGAGCGGTGGCCGTCGCCCCGGGCCTCGCCCACTCGTGGCGGGTGTGCGGATGCCGGACTTCAGGACGCAGGTCGAGGACCTGTCCCGTCGAGGATCGGCCCGCCGGCCCGCCCGGAGCGGGGGGCGACGACAAACCAGCACGCGGAATTGTGCGGCGACGGACGTGACCGGCCCGAGGCCACCCTCATTGGTTGCTCGCGAGCAATAGTTCGGGAGTTCTGCCGCCCCGTCCGGTACCCTTTTCTGATCGGTCACGGACGCTTCGCTGCGCCGTCATGTAGGTGGACCGCCATGGTGGCGGACGGGCGCTGAGGCTGGCTGTCGACCGGAAAGCGTCGCGTTTGTCACCACACGGAGTGTTGCCCGCCGGGACGGCCTAGGTTGGCGCACATGGACATCCTCATCGGGCAGCTGTCGACACGCGACGAGGACGCTAAAAGGGTCCTGAGTATAATCTCCTACTTCGACTCCCTCACGAAGCAGGCAGCTGCGGTTTCGAAGATCGTGCAAGGAGCGGCAAAGATCGCCCGATGCGCCGCGGGTATGTACGACGTCGAACGGGGCCGGCTGCTGCGCTCCGATCCGGCGGGTAACCTGACCACTCTCGACGGGCCGTTCTCCGGCCCTCTTCATACCGAGATCGAAGATGGCGCGTCGGTGTGGCTCGAAAGAACCGATGATCCTGAGCCACTGGACATGTTGCTCATGGAGAGGTTTGCCGCCGCCGTTCGAGCGGCGATCACACGTGGTGCGCAGAGCAGATCGCTGGAAGATGCTTCCGGCCTGGTGGAGATCGCGCTCGCGGAAAGCACCGGAGAGATCGACCGGCTGCGGGCACTTCGCATGCTCGGRTTCAGGTCGGATCGCGACATCCGGGTGCTGGCGACTCTCGCGGCGGAGACGGACAGCATGAATCCCTACATCGGGGTCCTGCGCCGGGCCGGCTCCGTCGCGCAGTGGGCCGTGGTGGGGGAGACGGCCGTCCTGCTGGTCAGCGCGGATGCGAGGGCACTGTCGTCGGCGCCCTTCTCCCGCCTCGGCGTGGGACCTGCCCTGCCGCCGTTGCGGGCGGCGAGTTCCCTCGGCTGTGCCCGGGTCGCGCTGCGGTTCGCCGTCGAGCGACCGCACCGTGATCACATCGTCTACTGGGACGACCTCAGCGGGCTCGCGTTGATCGCGTCGCACGTTCCCGCCCACGAGGTGGTGGGTCTGCCGGACGTCCAGGCGATGATCCGGCTGTCCTCGTCGGCGCGCGGGCGCGACATGATCGCCTCGATCGAGTCGCTGCTGGCCGAAGGATCCCTCCGGCGGGCCGCTGCGGCCAGTCACCTGCACCACAGCTCGACCGCGGCCCGGATCAGGCGCGCCGAGTCCCTGTTGGGCTTCGGGCTCGACAGCCCGATCGGCCGGGCCCGTGCGGTGATGGCCCTGTGGCTGATGCGGCTGGTGGCGGGTGACGTCAACCACGGACTACGGTTGGACGCCTCCTGACCTCACGGTCGGCGCCGACGTCGGCCGGGCATCCGGGTATCCGGGCACCCGGGCACCTTCAGTGGGCGCCGGCGAGGTTGACCACGATGACCCCCGCGATGATCAGGGCCACGCCGAGGAGTTTCGCCGCGGTGAGTGGCTCGTGCAGGAACAGAGCGCCGATCAGGACGATCAGCGTGGTCCCCAGCCCCGACCAGATCGCGTACCCGATGCCGACCTGCAGCCCGCGTTCGATGGCCAGGGACAGTGCTAGGAACGCCACTCCGTAGGTGGCGAGGCAGGCGACGGTCGGCCACAGGCGGGAGAAGCCCGCGGTGCTCTTCAGCAGACTGGTCGCCACCACCTCCGACACGATCGCGACCATCAGCAGCAGATACCGCACCCGCACCACCCATCCCCCGCGTCATCGGCCGGACCAGCCGTGTCGCTCCAGGTTCGGGTACGGCGCGGTCCGGCCTCGCGAGGGCCCTCGCTGCCGGAGTGTCCGTGGGTCRCCGCCCGGCTGTTTCAGCGCAGGTGGGTGCGGAACCAGGCGGTGACCGTCTCGTCGACGAGCCGGGCGAGAGGTGTCTGCGGCGCCGGTTCCACTCCGGGCTGCTCGGCGAGCGGGTGGTCCAGGCCGGGAATCGTCTCCAGGCGGATCCGCTCCGGCCCGCTGCTCGCGCTGCTCGCGCTGCTCCCGCCGCTCCGGGAGCCTGCATGGCCCAGGGCTGCCACGAGCTCGGCCGCGTCGACCCGGCTGCGTGGGTAGTCGTGTTCACCGCTGACCACCAGCAGCGCTGGCGCGGGGTCCCGGGCGCCGATCAGGGCGGCGTGTGCCACGAAGTCCAGTTCGTCGGCGCTCGCCCGCGCCTGCTCGCCCCAGGGGTAGGAGGTGCCGTGCGCCGCGCTGAAGACCTCGACCGCCGTGCGGGCCCGGATGGCCGGGTTCACCAGCGCGACGGCCGCGACGTCCACCTGCACGCGGGCCAGCACGTTCAGCGCGACGGTCCCGCCGAGCGAGCCGCCGACGACCCCGATCGGCCCGTCGCCGCAGGGGAACCGTTCCCGCAGCATCTCGAGCGCGGCGGGGAACTCCTCGGTCGCCTGCCGGACCACCGGGCCGACGTACCGCATCATCGGATCCGTCTGCGCGGCCTCGTACGCACCCGGTACCGGACGCCGCCCCACCAGCGGCATCCCGAGGTAGACCCGCCAGGCGTGCACCCCGGCCAGCGGAAGCGCGGCGGCGAACGCCGCGTCCGAGCGCGGGGCGTCCATCATGTGCCAGGCGACGATCAGCGGCGCGGGCCCGCGGCCCTGGTCCTGGGCGCTCGCCGACGGCGGCAGCGCCGTGAAGGGAACGCCGGCCGCCCAGCCGACGACGGGCTCGGTCAACGGTGTGCTCATGGCATGCGAACCTAGGACCGGATCACGTGCGGCGTGCCGTTCGCCTGCCGAGAGCAGAGGATGTCTGCCCTCGGCAGATCGGCGCCGGCCAGCTGCGACTGCCCGTGTCTCACTGTGGCTGACTGGGTGCGATCAGCGACGTGCGTGGATGCTGACGGCGTAGCCGGCGGTGCCGGCGCGGCCCGCGGCCTCGTCGAAGGCGGCGCCGTCCCAGGTCGCGAGCCGCCGCTGGAGCGTCAGGCCGGCGGCGTGGCACCAGGCGTCGTAGTCCGCCAGGCCGAACGGGGCTTCCGGGAGTGGCAGGTGCGCCGCGTCGAGACCGAATCCGGCGAGGAGAAGGCCACCCGGAGCCAACCGCTGCGCCAGCCCACGCACCACGGAGGCCTCCGTCCCGGGCGCCACCAGCGGGATCACGTTTCCGGCCGCGACGATCAGGTCGAAGGGCCCGTCGATGGCGGCGGGAGCGGGGAGTGCGCGAGGCCCGTCGTGCCCGGCCGGGCGGTCGAGGGCCGCAAGGTCCGCGTGGATCCAGGCCACCGCCGTCGAGCGAGCAGTGGCGGCATCGAGCATCGACCGGTCGTTGTCCACACCGACGCAGTGGTAGCCCGACTCGGCCAGCCGGACAGCCACCCGCCCCGTGCCGCATCCGGCGTCGAGAACCCGGGAACCGGGCGGCACCAGGGAGGCACACAGGGTCGCCTCGCCGTGGACGTCGGTTCCCTGGGCCGCGAGCTGGTCGAACCGGGCCGCATAGCGCTGCCCCGACGCACGACCCGCCACCGACGACCATCGACTCGGTCCGGCTGAGCTCGTCCTGTCCGAGTCCATCAGACGCCTCCGGTGGGGGCTGTCGCCTTCAGGCGACGGGGGAATCCGGTACGGACCGTAACTGTGAGACCACTCGTGTTGATATGGTCGTGTGTGTGGGGCGGCAGGTGACTGCGGGGGCGGGTGGGGTCCGTGACCTCAGCTGCCGCGTGGTGTGGTGCCCCAGGTATCGGCGGGCTGTCCTGGCCGGCCTGGTCCGTGACCGGTTGGATTCCCTGCTTCGCGAGAAGTGTGCTGAGCATGACTGGCTGGTCATGGCGCTGGAGATCGAGCCCGACCACGTGCATCTGTTCGTGAAAGCTCATCCGAAGCACGCCCCGTCGTACATCGCCAACCAGCTCAAGGGCTTCACGTCCCACGTGCTGCGTGCGGAGTTTCCGCACCTGCGGTCCCGGCTGCCGACCCTGTGGTCCCGGTCGTACTTCGTCGCCACGGTCGGCGCGGTCTGCGCCGATACGGTGCGGCGGTACATCGACATGCGGAACGAGCGGCCGTGGCGTAGGGCGGTGACGTGGTGAGACGGGCCTTCAGGTTCCAGCTTCGCCCGACGGCCCGCCAGGTGGCCGCGCTGACGGCGATGCTTGACGACCACCGGGCGCTCTACAACGCCGCGCTGCAGGAACGGCGCGACGCCTGGCGGCACCCGTCGAGGACCTCGGTCCGCTATACCGCGCAGGCCGGGCAGCTCTCCGAGATCCGAGCGTTCGACCCGGACCAGGCGCGCTGGTCGTACTCGTCTCAGCAGGCCACTCTGCGTCGCCTTGACAAGGCGATGGTCGCCTTCTTCCGCCGCGTCAGGGCCGGGCAGACACCGGGCTATCCGCGGTTCAAAGGGCGGAACCGGTTCGACACCGTCGAGTGGCCGAAGGACGGCGACGGCTGCCGTTGGGACAGCGACCCGTACCACCCGACCCGGACCCGGGTCCGGCTCCAGGGCGTCGGCCACCTCAAGGTCAACCAGCACCGGCCGGTACGCGGCACCGTCAAGACGGTCTCCGTCCGGCGGGAGGGCCGCCGCTGGTATGTCGTCGTGTCCTGCGACGACGTACCAGCCGAACCGCTGCCCGCGACAGGCTCGGTGGTCGGTGTCGACCTGGGCGTGGCTTCCCTCGCGACCACCTCCGACGGCGTTCACTACGCAAACCCCCGGTTCGCCGAGCGGGCGGCGGGCCGGCTGGCCGCCGCGCAGCGCGACCTGGCGTGTAAGGAACGCGGGTCGAAACGGCGCCGTAAGGCGGTCGCCCGGGTCGCGGGCCGGCACCGGGCCGTTGCCCGGCAGCGCCTCGACCTCGCGCACAAGACCGCGCTCGGGCTGATTCGTGACCATGACCTGATCGCTGTCGAGGCGCTCAACGTCGGGGGTATGACCCGACGTGCCAGAGCCAGGCCCGATCCCGACGCGCCGGGTGCGTTCCTGCCGAACGGGCAGAGGGCCAAGTCCGGGCTGAACAGAAACATTCTCGATGCGGGCTGGGGGGTGTTTCTCAACGTTCTGCACGCCAAGGCTGAAAGCGCCGGGCGGGTCGTCGTGGAGGTCAATCCCGCCAACACCTCCCGCACCTGCGCCGTCTGCGGCCACTGTGCCGCGGAGAACCGCAGGACCCAGGCCGCGTTCGTCTGTATGGCGTGCGGACACACCGCGCACGCCGACGTCAACGCGGCTGCCAACATCCTCCGGGTCGGGCTGGCCCGTCAGGCCGCACAAGGAGCCTGAGAAGCCGGCGGCTTCAGCCGTCGGAGTAGTCACCTCCCAGCTATACCTCAGAGGTTGATGAGGCGGGGGGCGTGGYSSTGSKKGCGGATGTGGGTGCCGGCCTGGCGGGTGAGGTCGCGGGTGCTGCCGAGGAGTCCGTCGAGGGTGAGGGCGCGGCGGAGGTGGTGGTGGAAGTCGTGTTCGGCGGTGAAGCCGATGCCGGCGAGGACCTGTTGGCAGTGGCGGGCGGTGTCGAGGGCGGCTTTGCCGGCGGCTGCTTTGGCGAGSAGGGCGGCGAGGGGGTCCTCGGGGGTGGTGGTGGCGGCGTGCAGGGTTGCTTCGGCGCCGTCGAGGGCGACGAGGGTTTCGGCGAGGCGGTGGCGGACGGCCTGGAAGGTGGCGATGGGGCGGCCGAACTGGGTGCGGGTGAGGGCGTGTTCGCGGGCGAGGGTGAGCATGGTGCGGCCGGTGCCCAGCAGCCACCAGCCGAGGGCGCGGTGGCCGGCGGCGAGGGGGAGCTGCGGGTCGCCGGGGGTGGTGGTGTGCAGGGGGAGGGTGGGGT
>NZ_MBLM01000134.1 GCF_001854655.1 Parafrankia colletiae
AAACGTCACCAAACCACCCAGCGGCACCCACGCCACCACGCCACGCCGCACCAGCCCGAACCAACCCACCCGACCCCACCACCCACAAGATCAAACTAAGCTAAACGGCATTGCCCCAAGGCTGGCTGGCCTCCTATCCGGCATCCTGACCAAGCCGTGGCGACTGGCCTGGCTGACGACGAAGTCGGCGGCGGCGGCCGATAGGTAGCTGTAAGCGACCATCACCGGCACGTCCGGAGCTCAGGTAAGGCACCTCCCGGACGGTCAGCACGCGGACGCCGGCCGCCAACACCCCGTCACTCAGCAGGCCGCCGGCCTCCTCGCCCGACTCCGCCCGCCATCCGATGTCTGATCACCAGGCGGTGTCAGTTTCCTACGCCGAGGCCGGACATGAACGCGGCCGGGTACCGGTCGCCGCGGGCCGAGCCGGCCGGGACGGCTTTCTCGATCTCGGCGAGGTCGTCGGCGGTGAGGTTCAGGTCGAGGGCGGGCAGCGCCTCGGTGAGCCGCTCGCGGGTGCGGGCGCCGACCAGGGGCACGATGTCGTCGCCCTGGGCGGCGACCCAGGCGATGGCCAGTTGGGCGACGGTGGCGCCCTTCGCCGCAGCGACCCGACGCAGTGCCTCCACCAGGGTGAGGTTGTGCTCCACGTTCCCGCTGGAGAACCGCGGGCTGTGGGCACGGGCATCGCCGGGGGCTGACTGACCGGCGTTCCAGTGCCCGGAGATGAGGCCACGGCTGAGGACCCCGTACGCGGTCAGGCCGATACCCAGCTCCCGCAGTGTGGGCAGGACGTCCGTCTCCATCGCCCGCGACACCAGCGAGTACTCGATCTGCAGGTCGGCGATCGGGTGTACGGCGTGCGCGCGGCGGATCGTCTCGGCGTTGACCTCCGAGAGGCCGACGTGTCGCACATGGCCGGCGTCGATCATCTCCTTGACGGCGCCCACGGTCTCCTCGATCGGGACGGCCGGGTCCAGCCGGGCCGGGCGGTAGATGTCGATGTGATCTGTGCCCAGCCGGGTCAGCGAGTAGGCCAGGAAGTTCCGCACCGCCTCGGGACGCCCGTCCATCCCGCCGAACCCGCCGCCCGGCCCGCGCAGCATGCCGAACTTGACGCTCAGGACGTAGCTGTCCCGGTCCCGGCCGCGTAGTGCCTCGCGGAGCAGCAGCTCGTTGTGGCCCATGCCGTAGAAGTCGCCGGTGTCGACGAGGGTGACGCCGGCGTCCAGGGCGGCGTGCACCGTGGCGATGCTCTCCGCGTCGTCGGACGTCCCGTAGGCGCCTGACATGCCCATCGCGCCCAGACCGAGCGCGCCGACGGCCGGTCCGGTGCTGCCGAGAGTTCGTGTCCGCATCGTGGTCTCCTTCATCGTCTGCTGGCCTCGTCTGCTGGCCTCGGCGCCGTCGTCGACCGTCGTGCCCGACTGTCGTCGGCTGTCGTCGTCCACCGTGGCCCGGCGCCGGCGCGTCCGGGAGCGGAGCGTCCATCCTGGGAGTGCCGCTCCCTGGCTGGACGCGCCGGGCCGAGGAACCATGAAGCGATGCAACGTGACCAGCTCGCCGACTTCCTGCGACGGCGCCGGGCGGCGATCCGCCCTGCCGAGGTGGGCCTGGCCGACGGCCCGCGGCGGCGCACCACCGGCCTGCGCCGGGAGGAGGTCGCCATGCTCGCCGGCATGTCGGTCGACTACGTGGTGCGGCTTGAGCAGGGCCGGAGCAGTCAGCCGTCCGTCCAGCTGCTGGGCGCGCTGGCCCGGGCGCTGCGGCTGTCCGACGACGAGGGTGACCACCTAGTTCCGCCTGGCCGGCCACCAGCCGCCGACAGCACGACCCGGCTGGCCCGCGCCGGGCTGGTGCGCCTGCTCGCCCCGGCGACGACGATGCGTCCGAGGTCGATGCCCAGCTCGGCCGCGTGGTCGGCGCCCCAGAGCAGCCCGCGGTAGCAGTCGCCCCGGCTCCGAGCCCGGGAACAGGTTCGCCCGTCACCCCATACTGGGCCAGGCATGTCGAGGGGATGGACGTTCCCGGCCGCAGAACCGCCAGGGCGCCGTCCGACGCGACCGTCCGGTTCCGCAAGCGACACTGGACAGGTGACGAGGACAGGAGGCTTGTGGCGGTCACGGTGAGCGCGATGCTCCGGCGAAGCGGGCGGTCCCCGGGTGGGCCCGGTCCCCGCCGTGCGGCCATGTCACACCGTGGCTGACGCGGCCTCGTTCGCGGCACGGACGGCGCACCACGGTGAGGGCCGGCTGCTGGGGCGGGATGCGGAACAGCGGCGGGTCGGGTCGCTGCTGGAGGCGGCCCGTGGCGGCCGCGGGGGTGCGCTGCTGGTCTGCGGTGAGCCGGGTATCGGGAAGACGGCGCTGCTGGAGACGACGGCGTCCCAGGCTGTGTCCGAGGGCTTCCGGCTGCTGCGGGTGGACGGTTACGAGGCGGAGGCAGCGCTCCCGTTCGCCTCGGTGCACCGGTTGACGATTCCGTTCCGCGAGCATCTCCCGGTTCTTCCGGAGCGGCAGCAGCAGGCACTGCAGGTGGCGACCGGGGCGGTGGACGGCCCCCCGCCGGATCGGTATCTCGTCGGTCTCGGTGTGCTGGGCCTGCTGGCCTCGGCCTCCACGGCGCCGGCGGGCGAAGCGATCCCGGCGGGCGAAGCGGCGCCGCCGATCGTCTGCGTTGTCGATGACGCCCATCTCCTCGACGCGGAGTCGTTGGACGTGCTGGCCTTCGTGGCCCGTCGGCTGGAGGCGGAGCGTGTCGCGCTCGTGTTCGCCGCCCGTGACGAGTCGTGGGTGGCCGAGCGGATGGCCGGGCTGCCCGTTCTGCGGCTGGGCGGGCTGGGGACGGAGGCGGCGGTCCGGCTGCTGAGGTCGGTGTTGCGGGAGCCGATCGACACGGCGGCGGCCGCGCGGATCGCCGGCGCGACCGGGGGCAGCCCGCTGGCCCTGATCGACCTGGCGGACGAGCTGGGCGTCCAGCAGCTGACCCGGTCGAGTGTCGCCGTGGAGCCGATCCCTGTCGGGAGCCGGCTGGAGGCGTGCTATCTCCGTCAGGTACGCAAGGCCGATCCGCGGCTGCAGGCGTGGCTGTTGGTCGCCGCCGCCGAGTCGACCGGTGATGTGGATCTGATCCGGGCGGCGTCCCGGCGGCTTGGCATCGTCGACGTTGTCGGTGACGAGGCGGAGCTGGCCGGTCTGGTGGAGCTCGGCGCGTCGCTGAGTTTCCGGCATCCGCTGGTTCGGTCCGCGACGTACCACGGTGCGCCGGGTGCGGAGCGGCGGCGGGCGCACCGCGCGCTGTCCGCCGAGGCGGAGGCCAGGGGCATCGTGGAGCTGGCGGCCTGGCATGCCGCGAAGGCGACGGTCGGTACCGACGAACAGGTCGCCGACCGGCTGGAACGGGCGGCGGATCTCGCGGGGCACCGCGGCGGGCTCATGTCCCGGGCCAGCGTCCTCACGCAGGCGGCGGCACTGACACCGCCGGGGCCGGCGAGGAACGGCCGGCTGGTCGCGGCGGCCGAGGCCGCGTTGGCGGCCGGTGCCGCCGGTCTGGCGAAGAGCCTGGCGGACGAAGTGGCCGAGGCGAGCGAGGCAGGAGGGAGCGGCGAGACGGGCGGGGAGGCGCTGGACCCGGTCACCCGCGGCCGGCTGACCAAGGTCCGGGTCGATCACACGTTCTTCACGGCCGGGCCGGCGGTCGTCCGCGGTGCGGCCGACATGCTCGCGGTGGCCGCGTGTTTCCACGGGCATGATGTCGGCGCCGAGCAGGACGCGCTGCTTGACGCCTTCCACCGTGCGCTCGCCGTGGAGCGGCAGGGGCGGGAGGTCAGCCTGCCTGTGCTGGGCCGCCGCCTGCTCGACGGCGCCGGGTTGGCGCACGGCGTCGCCGGAACGATTCTGCGTGCGCTGGGCACGTACATCCTGCGGCCCTACCGAGAGGCGGTGCCCGAGCTGCGCGCCGCCCTCGACGTCGTCAGCGGGCTCACCGGCGCCGATCTGATGAGGTACGGCGCGATCAGTATCGCCCTGACCACCGCGCTGTGGGACGAGACGGCGACGCGGGACATCCTGGAACGGACGGCCGCCGCCGCGCGGGAGTGGGGCGCCCTGCCGGTGCTCGACACCACCCTGTGGATCCTGTCGCTGACCCTGCTGCACAGCGGTACACCGCGGCTCGCGGACCAGTACGTCGAGCAGGTTCGCGAGCTGCGCCGCGCGATCGGCTACGACGCCGAGCATGTGGTCAACGTGGCGCTGCTGGCCTGGTCCGGGGGTCCGCGTGACCAGGTCGAGGCGGCCGCGGACGCGGCCCGCGCGGCCGGCTTCGGCGGTGTGTACGCCTCAGGGGTGGGCGCGCTGGCCGTGCGGGACCTCGCCGAAGGTCGTTACGACGACGCGTACGCGCGGCTGAAGCCTCTGGTGGACGACCCCTTCCTGCAGGTGACGCCGCTGGAGTACCCGGATTTCGTCGAGGCCGCCAGTCGCAGCGGACGTCTCGCCCAGGCGGTGGGGGTCGTGGCGCTTCTCGAGGACCTGGCGTCGGTCAACGGTTCGGTCTGGACGCGCGGCGCGGCCCACCGGTCCCGGGCGTTGGTGTCCGACGACCGCGAGGCCGAGGCGCACTACGCCGCGGCCGTCGCGACGCTTCGTCCCACTGTGCTGACCGTCCAGCTGGGCCGGTCGCACCTGGTCTACGGGGAGTGGCTGCGGCGCGCCCGGCGGCGCCGGGAGGCCCGGGAGCACCTGCGGCGCGCGGTCGAGATCTTCGAGGGCGCGGGCGCGCCGGCCTTCGCCCAGCGGGCCCGCGCCGAGCTGGAGGCCACCGGGCAGCGCCTGCCGGCCGGACAACCACGCGAGGCTCTCGACCTGACTCCCCAGGAACGGACGGTCGCCCGGCTCGCCGCCGCCGGCCGCACCAACGCGGAGATCAGCGCGACCATGTTCATCAGCACGAACACCGTCGACTATCACCTGCGCAAGATCTTCCAGAAGCTCGGCGTCACCTCCCGTCGGCAGCTCGCGGGCCGTCTCGAAGAGTCCCGAGCGGGTGTTCTGTGACGTCTTGTCAGGTTTCGCTCTGTGGCGGTGACCCAGAGCCCGTTGCGGGTGACGCCGGCCGGAGAGACAGGAGAGACAGCCCGGGTTCGGGCTCGGTCGGGCGGTCGCAGGGCCGGCCTTGCGCTGCTGTTCGTCGATGCCAGGGACCTATTGGATGCGGGTCGGTTGCGCGTAGGCGAGGAGCGCGTCGCGGTCTGCCGGCAGGGCGAATCCGGCTTTGATCGTGCTGTCTGCGGCGGTGGTGTATTTCTGCAGGTAGGCGTCACTGGACGGGTAGAGCGCGGTGAGACGCTCGGCGGGCAGCGGTGTCGTGGATCCGAACAGGCTGCAGATCACGGAGKGGTTCGGGCCGGGGGTGCCCGACAGGATGTCGACGGGTACGTCGACGGGTGGTGTACGGACGCCACCGCGGGCGATGCCGTCGGCGTCGCGGGCGACCTGCGGCGGGGTGTTCTGGGTGACCTCGAGCCGCGGTGCCGTGGCRGGCAGCGTCCCCTCTCTTACCCATTCCTCGAGGGCGTGCAGTGCGGCCTTGACGACGACGTGCATGGGTGCATTGTTGATCGCTCCGCAGCCGAGGGCGTCCGCGAACGGCCCGACCGTGTGTGCGTCAGCGTGCGCGGCCCCGGCGACCTCCCAGAGGCGGAACTGGCCGCTGTCGGGTTGGCGTGAGACGACGGAGTTCAGCGGGGCGCGCAGATCCCCCTCGGCTTGTACCTCGAGCACCGGCACATCGGCGTCGGCCCGGATGATCGTCGGTGAGGTCGCCGTTTCGGAGCCGAGACTGGCGGGCTCACCGGGCGCGACGAGCGGAAGGCCGCCGCCGCCCCGGCTGTGGACGAGGAAGCCGTCGAACTCGCGCGTGAGGGGTTGCACCCCGTTGATGTAGGTGACCAGCGCGAACGCCGACTGGGACTGGCCCGCTGCGAGCACGTGCCGCGGCTTCAGGTCACCCATCGCCACGCCGCCGGCACGTACCGCGCGGGCGGCTTGGGTGAAGATGTCGAAGGAGTACCCGTCGCCGGGTTGGTTGAGGGAGCCGTACCGCGCGGGGTCGGTGTTGACCAGTCCGCCCGCGGTGGCGCTGCCGCCGCCGGTCGGGGTGAGGGCGGGGCCGCCCATGACGCCGATGCGCTGCGCGGAGACACCGACCCACGCGTGGCCCCGCCGCACCAGCTCCTCGTGCGTGCTCGACCACACGACGTCGGAGTCGGTCCCGGAGCTGACGTTCAACCACTCGACGATGACAGTGCCGCTGAACTTCTCCGCGGCCGGCCGGCGTACGAGGACCCGGGTGGTGTACTCGGCGGTGGTGCCGGACTGGAATGTCCAGCGGCCGTCGGGAGCGAGTTCACCCTGTGGGTCGTAGGACGTCGCCGTCCCAGACGCGGCGTACTCGGTCTCGACGTACCCGGTGTTCGCAAGGTCGACCCTGGTCGGGGAACCCAGGCCGACGCCATTGCCGCCGCTGAGCTCATGCAGGTCGGCAGCCGGTCCCGCGGGTCGCGGCGGTGCCGCCGTAGTCGTCTTCGACGCCGTGTTCGGCGTCGAAGACGACCCGTCGGAACATGCCGACCCGAACACGGCAACAGCTAGGAAACAGGCGAATGCCGAGACCTGCCTACCCGCCGAAAACCTGCGCTTTCTGGGCAAATTCTCAAGCCTCCGTCGTTTCCGTCGAATTTCATCTGGTCCCGCGATCAGGCCAGCTGAGCTGAATCGCGGATCGGCCCGCTGATCACATCGGTGATCGGATCCTGGTCGTCGGCGGCGGAAGGCAGCTCGCAGTGGAGGACACGGCTGCCCGGGTCATCAGACGTGACCTCCGTCCGCTCGGAGGCGCTGGCCAGCGGTGACGACCGACATGAGGCGGAGCAGTCGGTCCGTGAACTCCTCGGGATCGAGCGGGTCATCACCGTCGATCAACCAGTCGTTGATGACCGCGGCCATCCCGCCCGAGAAAAACGCCGTCAGGTCCTCCGCCKCGCCCTGGTCCAGCTCACCGAACAACATCCGCACGACCGGCCGTTGGAATGAACCGAGCACACCGTTCAGCGCCCTGGCCATGGCGAACGCGCACGAGCCGGTCAGCATCGCGCGGTAGAACGACCGGTGGTGGGCGAAGTGCCGCGCCGTCGCCAGTGCCCGCCGCCGCCCGGCCTCGGTGCCACCCTCGATCTGCGGCAGGAGTTCCCGCCCGACCAGGTCGATCGCGGCCTCCACCAGAAGCGACTCACGATCACCGAACTGCACGTAGATCACTTGCCGGCTCACGTCCGCCACCGCGGCGAGGTCGGTGACCGGGATGGCCGTCGTGCCGCGCTCGGACACCAGGAGCACCGCAGCCGCGAACAGAGCCGCGCGTGAGCGCTGCACCCTCCGGTCGAGGGGGCGGGGTGCCTGCGACGACTCATGGTGCACAGATCGATAATAGACATCTGTCTACAAAACGACAAGTGTCAATTATCGCCACCGTCAGGCTGTCGATCGGACGACCTGTTCCGACTACGTGTGCCACGTGGTTCGCGCGGCAGCGCCGGGGATTCAGGGTGGGAGAAGGCGATGCCCGTCCACCGGGAACCGCACGAACCTCAGAGGAGAATCCGCCGTCATGCTGCAGTCGGGTGACGGCCGGGAGGTGAGGCACGGCGAGGATATGAGGCACAGCCAGGAGGTGGTGCACGGCCGGGACGCCGAGCTCGCCGTCCTCGAACGTCTCCTCGTGAACGCACGCGCCAACCGCGGCGCGGCGCTGGTCGTGCGGGGGCATGCCGGCATCGGCAAGACGATGCTGCTGACCGCCGCGCGCCGGTACGCGGCCGCGGCCGGGATGACGGTTCTCACCACGAACGGTGCCGAGGCGGAGACGACCCTGCCGTTCGCCGGGTTGCACCAGCTGCTGGCCCCGCTGCTGCATGATCTGCGGGCGCTCACCCCGCGGTTGCAGCGCACGCTGCGCGGCGCGTTCGGGCAGGAGGACACCCGCCCCGACCTGTTCACGGTGGGGCTCGCGGTGCTCGAGCTGCTCGGCGACCAGGCGGCCCACACCCCGCTGCTCCTGCTGGTCGAGGATGCGCACTGGCTGGACCCGGAGACCCTCGACGTGCTGGTCTTCGTCGCCCGGCGCCTCACCGTCGAGCCGATCGCCGCGGTCATCGCGGTCCGCGCCCAGCACACCGACGTCCTCGCCGGCACCGGCATCGGCCAGCTGCCTGTCGCGGAGCTGGATGACGACGCCGCGCGGCGGGTGCTGGCCGACCACGCTCCCGGGCTCGGCCCCGGGCTGCGGGAGCGCATCCTCGCCCAGGCCGCGGGCAATCCGCTCGCCCTCGTCGAGCTGCCCCGGTGTGTCACGGCGGACGTCCTCGACGACTCCCTGGAGCTGTTGCCGCTCAACGAGCGGCTGGAAGGCGCGTTCGCGGACAGGTTCACCCAGCTGCCGCCGGCCTCCCGGGCGGTGGTCGCCGCGTTCTCCGCCGACACCGGCTGCCCGCTGCCGGCGCTGCTGGCCGCCGCGCGGGCACTGACCGGCAGTGAGGTGCCCGCGGAGAGCTTCCAGCCGGCGATCGACGCCGGTCTGCTGCAGGTCCAGGCGCGCCGGCTGCGGTTCCGGCACCCCCTCGTGCGGTCGGCGGTCTACCGGTCCGTCAGCGACTTCGCCCGGCTCACGGTCCACTCGGTGCTCGCCGACACGTTCGCCGACGACCCGGACCGTCGTGCCTGGCACCGCAGCGCGGCGACGCTCGGGCCGGACGAGGACATCAGCGGCGAGCTGGAGGCGGCTGCCGCACGTGCCCTGGAGCGCGGGGCCCTCGGGGTGGCCGTCACCGACCTCGACCGTGCCTCGGAGCTCACCGGTGACCCCGCGCGACGCTCCTCGCTCCTGCTGCAGGCCGCGGAGATCGCCTCCCAGCTGCACGACCGTGGTGTCGCCGCGCAGCTCGTCGCGAAGGCCAGCCCGGCCCAGGGCGACCCGGTCGACCGCGGCCGGCTGGCGCTGGTGCGCGACATCGTCGAGCCCGGTGACGTGCGGGACACCGGTCGGATCGACGTCCTGTGCGACCTTGCGCTGGCGGCTCATGCCGCCGGCGACACGAACGTGGCGGCCATGCTGTGCTGGCGGGCGGCGTCGCGCTGCTGGTGGGCGAGCCTGCCGTCGGAGATCGGCGGACGGGTCACCGCCGTGCTCGCCAGGCTCGGCCTCGCCGACGACGACCCGCGGACCCTCGCGATCAGCGCCTACGCCCAGCCGGACGTGCTCGGCGCCGACGTGCTGCGCCAGTTGCCCACGCTGATCCCGGACCGCACCGACATCGACGCCATGCGCTTCCTCGGCGGGGCGGCTCTGGTCCTCGGCGACTTCGTCACCGCGTCGTCGTACATGGGTACGGCGGCCGCCGGTTACCGGGCGCAGGGCCGGGCGGCCCTGCTCGCGCGGACCCTGTCGTCCACGGGCTTCATCCGCCTGTGGCTCGGCCGGTGGCCGGCTGTCCGGGCCGACACGGAGGAGGCCGAGGCGCTCGCGGAGGAGACCGGCGACCACTTCTGGGTCGTCGCCGCCCGGGCCAGCCGGGCGTTGCACGACGCGATGTGCGGCAACAGCGAGGCCGCGTTCCGGCTCGCCGACGATGTCCTGGCCAGCCCGCTCGTCGTCGGGGTGCGGTTCGCCGCCGAGGCCGCGCAGCACGCCCGCGGTGTCGCCGCGAACGCCGCCGGCCGCCACGACGAGGCCCTCGACCTGCTGATCCGCCTCTTCGACCCGTCCGACGCGACCTTCCAGCTCGACATGTCGGGGTGGGCGTTGCCCGACCTCGCGGACGCGGCCGTCCGGTCGGGGCGCCAGGAGGAGGTGCGGGAGATCCTCGCCCGGGCCGAGGAGCGGGCGGCGCGGTTCCCGTCACCGGCGCTGCACCGCTCGCTCGCCTACGCCGCCGCCGTGCTGGCACCGGAACCGCAGGCGGCTGCGGCGTTCGCCCACGCCCTGGCCATGGATCTCGGGGACTGGCCGGTCCACCGCGCCCGGCTGGGTCTCGCCTACGGCTCCTGGCTGCGCCGGCGCCGGCGCATTCTCGAGTCGCGGGTGCCGCTGCGCGCCGCGCGGGACGGCTTCGACGCCCTCGGCGCCGCCGCGTGGGGTCGGCTGGCCCGTGAGGAGCTGCGCGCCGCCGGCGAGGAGAGCGCCGGCCGGTCGGCGCCGTCCGGCGAGACGCTCACCGCCCAGGAGCTGCAGACCGCGATGCTGGCTGCCGCCGGGCTCAGCAACCGGGAGATCGGCCAGCGGCTGTTCGTGTCACACCGCACGGTGAGCTCGCACCTCTACCGGATCTTCCCGAAGCTCGGCATCACCGCGCGCTCGCAGCTGCGGGAGGCCCTCGACGCGCTGCAGGCCCGGCCCCCGGCAACCGACGACCGCCAGCCCACGAACCACAGCCAGCCCGTCGACGGCAGTCGAGCCGCCGACGACAGTCAACCTACGGATGCGTCCCCTCCGCCGTCCCTCCAGCCTGGGGCCGTGGTCTGAGTATGGCCGCGACCGACACAGCACCGAGGTGAGGACGACGCCGTTGAAGGACCTACGCGTGACGCACATCGGGGGCCCGACGACCCTTGTCGAGGTAGGCGGCTGGCGCATCCTCACCGACCCGACGTTCGACCCGCCGGGCCGCCGCTACTCGTTCGGCTGGGGCACCAGCTCGCGCAAGTGGACCGGCCCGGCCCTCGATCCCGACGAGATCGGGCCGATCGACGCCGTCCTGCTCACCCACGACCATCATGCGGACAATCTCGACGACCGCGGTCGCGCCCTGCTCGCCCAGGCACCGACGGTGATCACCACCCGGTCGGGGGCCCGGCGTCTCGGCGGTGGGGCACGCGGCCTGCGCCCGTGGATGCAGACCGAGCTGGACGCACCCGGCCGGCGGCGCATCACCGTCACCGCGACCCCGTGCCGGCACGGCCCGCCGCTGAGCCGCCCCGTCGCCGGCCCGGTGGTCGGGTTCGCGCTGCGGTGGGACGCCCAGGAACACGGCGTCTTCTGGATCACCGGTGACACGGTGCTCTTCCGCGGTGTCCGGCAGGTGCCGCACCGGATGACGGTTGACACCGTGCTGCTGCACCTCGGTGCGGTCCGCTTCCCGCTCACCGGGTCGCTGCACTACAGCCTCACCGCGGCCGAGGCGGTCGAGCTGTGCACGCTCGCGAAGCCACGCACGATCATCCCGGTGCACTATGAGGGCTGGTCGCATTTCAGCCAGGGGCGCGAGGCCGTCGAGCGGGCGTTCGCCGCCGCGCCGGACGGGCTCGGCGAGCGCCTGCACTGGCTGCCACTACGCCCGGCGGACAGCCTCTGACCCGGCGACCGCCAACACCCAATCCGCCCAGGACCGTCAACCTACCGATGCCGCGCCTGGCTGGTTTCCCGCACCGTGGTGCCACCTCGTCGCGCTTCCTCCCGAAGGGACCACGTCTTCGTGTCAACGACCCGCCGAACAGTGATTGCCGGATCCGCGGCAGCCGCGACCGGCGCCCTCGTCGGAGCACCCCTGGCCTCCGCGTCCACAGCCACCACGGCCACTCCGGCGGCCGCGGCGGCCCGGCCACCGGCCGCGGCCAGGCCGACGGTCGTGCTCGTGCACGGCGCCTTCGCCGACGCCTCCGGCTGGAACGACGTCGCCCGTCTGCTGCAACGCGACGGTCACCGCGTCCTGGCACCGGCGAACCCGCTGCGCAGCGTCTCCGCCGACGCGGCCTACCTCGCCAGCATCCTGGCGACGCTGCCCGGCCCGATCGTCCTGGTGGGCCACTCGTACGGCGGGATGGTCATCACCAACGCGGCGGTGGGCAACACGAACGTGAAAGCCCTGGTGTACGTGGCCGCGTTCGCGCCGGACCAGGGCGAGACGCTGCAGGGACTGCAGCTGAAGTACCCGGGCAGCAGGCTCGGCGAGGCCGCGCTGGACTTCCGGCCCTACCCGACAGCCGACGGCGCCGGCAGCATCGACGGTTATGTGAAGACCGACGTGTTCCGCGACGTCTTCGCAGGCGACCTGCCCAGGGCGACGACGGACCTCATGGCTGCCGCCCAGCGGCCCGGCGACGTCCACACCCTGCAGGAGCCCTCCGGGACACCGRCCTGGAAGAGCATTCCCAGCTGGTACCTGGTGGCCCGCAACGACAACCTGATCCCGCCCGCCGCGCAGCGGTTCATGGCGAAGCGGGCCGGCGCGCGCACGACCGAGGTCAACGCCTCGCACGTCGCCATGATCTCGCAGCCCCGCATCACCGCTGACGTCATCAGGTCCGCGGCCCGCTGACAGGAGGGCTCCTCATGTACATCACCGCCGCCGACGGCGCCAGAATCTTCTACAAGGACTGGGGCACCGGCCGCCCCGTCGTGCTGTCGCACGGCTGGCCGTTGAACTCCGACAGCTGGGAGGCGCAGGCGCTCTTCCTGGCCGGCCACGGCTACCGGGTCATCGCCCACGACCGCCGCGGCCACGGCCGGTCCACGCAGACCTGGCACGGCAACGAGATGGACACCTACGCCGACGACCTCGCCGCCGTCCTCGACACCCTCGACCTGCGCGACGCCACGCTGGTCGGGTTCTCCACCGGCGGCGGCGAGGTCGCCCGCTACATCGGCCGGCACGGAACCGCCCGGGTCGCCCAGGCGGTCCTGGTCTCCGCGGTGCCGCCGTTCATGCTGCGGACCGCCGACAACCCCGGCGGCGTGCCGGTCGAGGTCTTCGACGGAATCCGGGCGGGCTCGCTGGCGGACCGCTCCCAGACCTACCGCGACCTCGCCGACGGCCCGTTCTTCGGCAACAACCGGCCCGACGCCGAGGTCTCCCAGGGCATCCGCGACGCGTTCTGGCTGCAGTCGATGGYCTCGGGCCACCGCAACGCCTACGAGTGCATCGCCGCGTTCTCGGCCACCGACTTCCGTGGCGACCTCGCCGCGTTCGACGTCCCCACACTCGTCATCCACGGCGACGACGACCAGGTCGTCCCGTTCGAGGTCGGCGGCATGGCCTCCTCGGCGCTGGTCAAGGAAGCCCGCCTGCTCGTCTACTGCGGGGCGCCGCACGGCATCACCGACACCCACAAGCAGCAGCTCGGCGACGACCTGCTCGCGTTCCTCAAGGAGTACGACGGATGAGCACGATCGTCCTGATCCACGGCCTCTGGATGACGCCGCGCAGCTGGGAGCACTGGGTTCCCTACTACGAGGCGAAGGGGCACACCGTCCTCACACCGGCCTACCCCGGCTTCGAGGTCGAGGTGGAGGCGCTGCGCGCCGACCCGACGCCGATCGCCACGGCCACGGTGCCCGACACCGTCGCCCACCTCGAGAAGATCATCACCGAGCTGCCCGAGAAGCCGGTCCTCATGGGCCACTCGTTCGGCGGCACCCTCACCCAGCTGCTGCTCGACCGCGGCCACGGCGCCGCCGGTGTGGTCATCAACTCGGCCCCGCCGGAGCGGATCCGCGTCAACCCGCCGTCGCAGATCAAATCCCTGTTCCCGATCCTCAACAACCCGGCCAAGCGGCACCAGGCGGCCGGATTCACGCCCGAACAGTTCCACTACGCCTTCACCAACACCCTGCCGGAAGCCGAGTCCCGCGCGGCCTACGACCGGTATGCGATCCCGGCCCCCGGCAGCTGGGTCTGGTCGTACGGACTGCTGGCCAACTTCACCCCCGGCAAGGGCGACACCTGGGTCGACTTCCACAACGAGAAGCGCGCGCCACTGCTGTTCATCGCCGGCGGCGCCGACCACATCATGCCGCCGTCGGTCAACAGGTCGAACGCCCACCACTACAAGGCAGCCGGCACCGTCACCGACTACCACGAGTTCCCCGGCCGCTCCCACTGGACCTGCGCCGAACCAGGCTGGGAACAGGTCGCCGACCACGCGCTGGAGTGGGCGCTGCGCCAGGCCGGATGACGAAGAAGACGCCGCGCGCAGGACAAGGATCACCGACCCGCGTTCACCGCGCCGCCGGCTGGATCAGTTCGATGAGGTTGCCTTCCGGGTCCTTGATGTAAGCGAACCGAGCGCCTGGCTGCACCGCGTCGGCCGGCGGCCACACCCCGATGCCGCCGGCCGCCACGATGGAGGCAAACGCCGCGTCCAGGTCGCGAACCGATACCGCCCAGTGCCCGAACCCCAGAGTGCTCGCGGCGTCCAACGGATCGACATGGACACGGTTCCGGCTCGCGCCGGCCCGCTCGACGAGTTCCAGGCRCACACCTGAACCCGACCGCAGCACGACTGTGCGCACCGCCGGCTCGTCGAGTCGGAACTCCTCGATGACCTCGTGCAGGCCGAGCGCTCGCTGGTACCAGGCGCGCTGCGCATCAAGATCCGCGACGGACAGGCTGGTGTGGTGCACATCCAGCCCAAGGTCGACTTCGGACACGATGACCTCCAAGGCGAGGTTAGTGACACTAACCTGGTTAGCGCCACTAACCTTAGCTCCATGCCGGAGAACGTCAAGCGGCCCAGCGGGCACCACCACGGTGACCTGCGCCGCGCGTTGGAGGAGGCCGCGCTGGAACTGGTGGTCACCAAAGGCCTCGGCGGATTCACCATGGCCGAGACCAGCCGCCGGGCCGGCGTCAGYGTGGCCGCTCCGTACAAGCACTACGCCGATCGCGACGCGCTGCTGGCCGCGCTGGTGGTTCGCGCCTACACCGAACAGCGCGAGCAGTACCGCGCCGCCATGGCGGAAGCGACCGATCCGGGCGAACAACTCGTGGCCTTCGCTGCGGCCTACGTCCAGTTCGCCGCCGACCAGCCGGCGCTGTTCGAACTGGCCTTCGCCGCCGGCCTGGACAAGACACGCTTCCCGGTGCTTGCCGAGACCGGCCAGGCGCTGTTCACCGAGCTGTCCGCGCCGGCCACAGCCCTGTGCAGCGAGGACCATCAGGCACGCGGACTGGTGTTGGCGATCGCGGCCTGCGCCCACGGCCACGCGGTGTTCCTCCTCGAGGGCGTGCTCGACGACCTGCCGAATCCGCTCGACGCGGCCAAGCGCGAGGCCGCTACCGCCGCCGCAGCGCTGATCGCCGCCTATACCGCCTGACCGGCGGGGCAATGGAACGTGGGGCTGCGCTCGGCATGGGTGGTGCCGCCACGCCATGATCGGCTGATCGAAAGATCGGCGCTGTCAGTCCCTCCAGGGGCGGCGTGGGGTGTAGGCAGGGCCTTTTGTCGGGCCCCCGGCACTGACGATCCATCACACCGTTCCGATCGCCGGTGTCGGCGGTGACGACGCGCAGGGCCTCACCGAGAAACTCGCCGCTGCCCGGGTTGGTCGCCAATCGCTGTCGTCGGTGGGGAGGTCCAGCGGCCAGCGATCGAAGGCCAGGTCCTGGCCGTTGGCGCACGTCCTGCGCTCCTTGTGCACCGGCCGTTCGACGGACCGGGGGTATTGCGGGGAACAGGTGGCTCTCCTCGCCGGAAGAACGGGACGGGCTCACCCGGCCGCAGGCGGCGTTGCCCAGTGCCGGTGGGTTTCCATTCTCTGGCGCAGGGATGGACTTTCCGGGGTGCCGGCCACATCCAGGGCGCTGCGCGTGACTTCGCCACCAATGCCGCGGAGCCAGCGGTCCTGGATCGTTGTCAACAGCGCCGAGCTGTCGGCGTTTCATGGCGTCCGGGGCGACTATCAGAGCAAGGCATAGAGGCCGGTATCGGGGTGAGCGAGAAGCCGATGGTGGCCCATTCAGAGAGCTGGGTCAGCAGGCCATGTGAGGGATCCGTTCGACGAGTTCCCAGCTGCTCCAGGCGCGGCCCGGATCGTCCTTCCTGAGTTCGATGGMTCATTCGCGGCGGGGTGGTTCAGGCTGCCCTCCGTCACAGAGCAATGGTCGCCATCGCAGCTATCAGCACCTGGCTACACCAAAGATCATTTGAAGCAGACCCCGACAGAGCCCCGCCGAAACAGGGCCGGGCCGCACATAGCACGCCCTCGCCATCTGATCACAGATAGCACCTCAAGCCCAGCCAGATCCTGGCCTGCCACCCTTTCCCGGGGCTCAACAGCCACCACTTGGCACTCAAAACCGAGTGACATAGAAGTCACTCACCGCACAATCGAGATCCATGGGCACGGGGAGTAGCAATTTGTATGCAAATTTGCGATGACGATCTTATCCCAAAGAAGGCATGTACATACTGTACATGCCTGCAACATCAGACGTTCGGCGTGCGTTAAACAAGGCTTCCTAGGTTTACCCATCGAGCACGGACGGGAGTTCACTAATTCAACAGGGGAGTCATTCAATGGCAGCAGATTCGCAGGTCGGGCCGCAGCGGCGTGGGCTGCTGAAAGGAGCGGCAGTGCTGGGAGGCGCCGCACTGGCCGGCCCGTTCAGCTCACTTTCCACGCGTATTGCCTCCGCCGCCCCGATCAGGGGAGGCGGGTATGGTCCGCTCTACCCGGCCGCCGACCGGACGACGGGCCTCGAGCTGCTGCGGCTGCCCCGCGGCTTTGAGTACATGAGCTTCGGGTGGACCGGCGACCCGATGAC
The DNA here is from genome assembly GCF_001854655.1 of Parafrankia colletiae. Classification (GTDB taxonomy): domain Bacteria; phylum Actinomycetota; class Actinomycetes; order Frankiales; family Frankiaceae; genus Parafrankia; species Parafrankia colletiae. The sequence continues at coordinate 16,598 of NZ_MBLM01000134.1, forward strand.
GGACGGCAGCGCGACTCCCGGCGCGCACGATGGAATGGCTGCTTTCCGACACAACGGAAATATTCACCTGGTCCGCAATCACGAGCGCGGCACCGGCGCTCCGATCGGCACGGGTGGGATCCCGACCTACGACAGCACCGCTGCGGGTGGCACCACGACGGTCGTCTTCGACCCGGACCAGGCGAAGTACATCGAGACCCGGCCGAGCCTCGCCGGGACGATCCGCAACTGCGCGGGCGGTCCCACCCCCTGGGGCACCTGGCTCAGCTGTGAGGAGACGACGACCATCGGCTCGAAGCGGCACGGGTATGTGTTCGAGGTCCCGGCCGACGGGGTGTCCGACGCGATGCCGATCCCCGCCATGGGGCGGTTCAGCCATGAGGCGACCGCGGTCGACCATCACGGCTACGTATATCTGAGCGAGGATGYCACGCCCGGCGGCTGGTACCGCTTCACGCCGAACACCCAGGGCCGCCTCGCCGACGGGGGAAGGCTGGAGATGCTCGCCATACGAGGCGAGTTCCGGAAGAACCTGCGTGGCGCGGTCGGCACCGGCACCACTCTGCCGGTGGAATGGGTACCGATCGCGAACCCCGACCCGGACACCGGCAATGGTGTGGTGCAGCAGGGTCTGGTGCTGGGAGCCGCCGAGTTCGCCCGGCCGGAAGGCCTCTGGTACGGAAACCGGCTGGTCTACATGACCGCCACCAGCGGCGGTGCGGCCGGACAAGGACAGGTCTTCGCTTACAATTCCGACACGATGACCCTCACCTGTGTGTTCGAGTCACCGGCCGCCAACGTGCTCAACTTCCCCGACAACATCACGGTGAGCCCGCGTGGCGGCCTCGTCCTGTGCGAGGACGGGAGCGGCCGGGAGTTCCTGCACGGCCTGTCCACGGACGGTCTGATCTTCCAGTTCGCTGAGAACAACGTCGTGATCCCCGGCGACAAGGCAGTCAACGGCATCAGCGGCGACTTCACCGGTTCCGAATGGTGTGGGGCCTGCTTCGACAACGGCGGCGGCGGAAACTGGCTGTTCGTGAACATCCAGTCACCGGGCATCACCTTCGCCATCACCGGGCCGTGGCGTCAAGGCATCCTGTAACACCTCGCACCTGACCGGCACGGCATCTCCTGCGAAACGAACCCGGCGCCAGGTGGTCACCTGAACGGAGCGGGGTCCGGGTCGAATCGGCCCGGACCCCGTGGGGCTACAGAGGCTGGTCCGCTGCTCACAGCCACTGTTCACCGCTGGTGTTCAGGCCACCCTGAACCCGGCCGGAGAGGGGCGGCCGGCGACGGCCGGCCAGGCCGCCGGAAGCCGCGGCGCGGTCGCTGGTTGTGTTCGCATATCCCCAGGACGCCCGACCCGCCCGTCTGCTGCTCGGGAAGCCCCGGATTCTGCTCACCGGTGCCGTGACCGGCCGGGGCGAACCCAGCCGGTCACGGCACCTGGGCCGGCGGGGTGTAGCCGAGGATCTCGTGCTCGGCGATGCGCCACACACCGTCCGGTTCGCACCGCTGGACCTGACGGTGGTCGAACACGGACCGGGCGGTGAACGGCCCGTCGCCCTCAAGCGTGAACGCCGCAGCCGTGTACTCGACGGCTGTCCGGCCGGCGTCGAGGGACCAGGCCCGCAGATTCGTGATCAGGTGCCGGCCACGCGACGGCGACATGCCGCGCTCCATCACGGACCGGACGGCATCTCTCCCACGGGCCTGGAACACCGTCGCATCCTCGGTGTACAGCGCCAGCGCGGCGTCGACATCGCGAGCGTCGAACCGGCTGAACAGCTCGGCCACGAGCGCCTCGGCAGTCAGCCGCCGCGCGATCTCGGCACTGTCGGGAACCACTCCTGGATCGCGCATACGCGGCGCCTGCCCATCGTCGTCGGCGAGCATTCGGCCAAGCCTAGCGTGCCGGGTGCGGGCGGCTGGCCGCTTTCCCGCGACAAGATGTCACACGATGGAGAGGTCGCGGGCGACGATGATGCGCCCGGCGAAATGCGGCGCGACTGCCGACCGCCTACCGTGGGCTCGCTCAGGAATCCGTCATCAGCGCCGGAGGCCCGCCCCGGTGCGCGAGCACCGGGGCGGGCCTCCGTGCGGACAGCCCTCAGCCCCCGAGAGAGCGGTCACCTGCCCGCCCTGTCTGCGGCCAGGTCAGAGGCTTCGGCGGCCGACCCTGCGCGACGTCCGGCGGGCGGTACGGCGGGCGGTACGGCGGGCGACCCGGCGAGATCCGAACATGATGTCTGCCTCCTCGTTCACGATGGTGCTCACGAAGTCCTGCTACCCGCGCTCTCCATTGCGCGCAGCTCGGGCGCTTCCTCGGCCGCGAGCAGCCCGATCTCGACGAGGTCGAAAGGATCAATGAATCCGTCGGCGAGGCGGAACCCTCCCGACCGAGCGATGGCATCACGCAGGGGCACGGCCCAGTGATGCTCAAGGAGAACGAGCGCAGCCGCCGAGTCGTTCGGAATGTCCGCGATGACGTCCCACATCTGTTCGTCCGGGGGTGACCCGCCCGCCGAGGATTCGGAGCCGGCCGGCGTGTCTTCCCGGGCGCCGCCCTCGCCCTCGATGGTGAGCCCGACGAGAGCTCCGACCTTGCTGCCGAGCTCGATCGCCTCGTCCTCGGAGAGGTTGCTCAGGTGCTCTACCTCGACATCTCCGTCAGCGTTCTTGTAGACGGCCAGAGAATCGATCACACGCACGGTATCGCTTTCTCGAAGACGCTCCAGTTCTTCGATTATTTCCCCATGAAAGTCAGGATGATCGAATCCCAGAACAAGCAGCTGGACCGGTCCAATAGTCACTACTGCCACCCTTCTCGCGAAACTGCGGAGACAAAACGGCCCATCGGCCCGGCTTCATCTCGCCGCAACCCCTCAGCCGCGACATCTCAGATCAGATCACGGCCGCGACATCTCAGATCACGAAAGATTACTGTTTGAATTCCCCCCGGGGGTTCTCTACCCGAATCCGGCCTGCGCAAACAGTTTACAGATGCAGCGGGATCAGATCAGTCCACCAGAAGCGTTACGAGGATTTAGGGATGATGGGGGTTCAGCTCATTCAACCTGAAATCGAACGAATGGTCCGCCTGTCGGGGCTGTGACAGGTCCGGATCCCGCCTGCGTCGCACGGTGCCACCGGAAGCGGTCCCATCGTCCTGGCGGAGGAAACGTTCGTCGGCCGTCACCTCGGGCAGAATGGGGCACATGACGTCTGCGATCGAGCTGCACGGAGCTCCCCATGTGGAGCGATACCTCGAGACCGACGGGCGCGACGGGTACCACTGGYGCAACGGCACGACGATCCTGCTGCTGTTCACCACGGGGCGCTCGTCCGGTCTGCCGCGCACCAACGCGCTGATCTTCCAGCCCTGGGAGGACGCGTACCTCGTCGTCGCCTCGAAGGGCGGCGCCCCGGAGCCGCCGGCGTGGTTCCTCAACCTGGAGGCCACCCCACTCGTCGAGGTCCAGATCAAGGGCGAACGCTTCGCAGCCCGGGCCCGGGTCGCCACACCGGAGGAGAAGCCGGGGATGTGGGCGAAGATGGTCGAGGCCTGGCCCGACTACGACGACTACCAGACGAAGACAGCACGGACGATCCCCGTGGTCGTGCTCGAGCGCGCCTGAGGGACACGTCTGAGGGACAGGGACCGGACGTACCACTCAGCCGTGGGTGACGGCCCGCAGCTCCGCCGGCCTGTCCGCACCCACGGCTGGTCGCGCCGGCGGAGCTGCGGGCCGTCACCAGGTTCGAGCGAGGACGTTGGGCAGGTAGCCGGTCATGCGGTCCAGCTTCGGTTTGTCGTCGGGGTTGGCGGCCGAGAGCTTGCCCTGCGCCCGTTCGGCGGCCCACGTGGGCACGTTGTGGGCGACGATGACGTACGTCCAGTTGTGGCCCCATCGATCGGAGTCGTACCGTTCACGCATTGCCCTGGCGGTCGAATCCAGGGCCCAGTACGGATCGAGCGTCTGCTCTCTGGTCACGCCCGGCAGGGTGCCCCCGTAACCGTCCCTCGGCCAGCTGCCCCGACCCACGCGCACCCGGTCCGGTGTGGTCGCCGTGCCTCCTCATCGCTGCGGTCAGGGCAGCTGGCGCCGTGCCGCGATCAGCCTGCGATGGACGGTTCCCGACCCAGGGTGCGCAGCAGGTTCTTGCTGAGGACGCCGCCCGGGCGGACGGCTGGCTGGGCCTTCCCCTCGACGGCGGACACCGGACCGACGCCGGACGCCGGACCGACGGCGGACACCGGACCGGCGACGTGCACCTGCGCCGGCCGGCCAAGCATCGGATCCTGCTCAAGGATGGCGCGTTCGTAGTCACGCATCCTCGGGGAGGGTTCGAGGCCCAGTTCGTCCATCAGCCGGAACCGCAGCGCGCGGTAGACGTCGAGCGCCTCCGCCTGCCGGCCGCACCGGTACAGCGCGATCATGAGCTGCTGGCTGAATCGTTCCTGGAACGGGTGTTCCCGCAGCAGGTCCCGGAGCAGGGGGATGGTCCTCGCATGCTCACCGCACTGCAGTTCGCAGTCGATCAACGATTCGAGGGCGCCCAGCCGTAGCTCCTCGTACCGTGCGGACGCCGCGCGGCAGCGGGGGCCGCCGCGGGCCGCGCCGAACATCGGGCCGCGCCAGAGTCCGAGAGCATCCTGCAGCGCCTCGGCGGTGACCGCAGGCGGAGTGCCGCTCTGCCGGGCGCGGATATCCGTCAGGGCGTTCGCGAAGATCTCGGCGTCCAGCTCGCCCTCGCCGACAACGAGCTCGTAGCCACTGGAGTGGGCGATGAGCCGGGACGTGGCCGCGTCGGGTTCCAGCGAGGCCAGTTTCTGCCGGAGCCTGCTGACATGGGCCTGCAGGGCGTTCTCCACCCGGTCCGGATGCTGGCCGTTCCACAGCTCGTCGATCAGCATCCCGGTGCTGACCAGGCGCTGAGTACTGGTCAGCAGGGTGAGGAGAAGGGTCCGCTGCAGCGATCCGGTCGGACGGACGATCCGGGTTGACGTCTCGATCTCGAGTGGGCCCAGAACACGAAAGATCAGCATCTTCTCTACTACCCGTGAAGCACAGCGGGACGGTGGGGTGAACGGCGAGATCGCCGCGGGAGGCCGGGGCGTTCTCGAAATACCTGTTGCTGCGGCACCACACGGTTCTCCCGACTATGGATGGCCTGYCGACCGATACCAAGGTCCGACCTGCTTCGCTGCGATYGTGACAACATCGATGATGACAACGATTCTCCCAGCGCTGGTGTCTTCTCTCCGACAGGCTTTGCAGCCATCCACGCCACCCTGCCAGCTATCTCGCCCACAGGACGCCGCACTGATCACGGCTCGACCAACAGTAGCCATCCGTAACCAGATATACACATTGAATAGTAGGCCTGACATCGCCGTGACGGGGTACTGACGAGCGGAATGACCAGCGACCTTAGCGGGCACGGATGTCGATCGGCCACCTGCGGAGACCGGTAATTCCGCCACTGGTTTCGGCATGCTGTCGGCCGCGTGCCCGGCCAGCACTCTCGATACCTGCGGTTTCCCGGCCAGCACCGCTCGGACCCCACCGCACCGCTGCTTTGCACCCTTGCATCCGCCTCAAGCACCCTCTCCTRCAGCGGCACTGGCGGATGCAGTTGCTTCAGGCGCTCGGACGACCGCTCCGTCGACCRCCCGGACGACCGCTCCGTCGCGCTGTTCGCTTACCTCGCAGGTAATTGACGGGCCTGCGGCCGGCCGTGGATCGTTCCCCCGAGCCAGTTCCGATCTGGTTCGACCGGCGGAATGGTCCTGTCGATGAGGAGTGCCCTCGATGACCACGAGTTTCAACCCCGCAGCCCCGGCCAGGGCCGCGGGCGCCCCGACGGCGGCGCCCGCGCCACCCTCGCCACCTGCGTCACCGGTCACAAAGCCACATCTCGGAACACTTCTGGTGGTCCTGACCGGCACATTCATGGGCGGCCTGGACTTCTTCATCGTCAACGTGGCCATCCCCTCCATGCAGATCGATCTGACGGCCAGCGCGGCGGCCATGCAGTTCGTGATCGCCGGATATGCCCTGGCCTTCGGCTCCGGCATGATCCTGGGCGGCCGGCTCGGTGACATCTACGGGCGGCGTCGCGTCTTCATCGCGGCGATGGCCGTGTTCACGTTGGCGTCGGCGGTCTGTGGCGTGGCGCCCAACGTCGAACTTCTGATAGCCGCCCGGCTCCTCCAGGGCGCCGCCGCCGCGGTGATGTCACCGCAGGTGCTGACCATTCTTGGCACCACGTACAGTGGTGAGGCGAGAGCCCGAGCCATCAATGCCTACGGCATGGCGATGGGTATCTCGGCGGTGTTCGGCCAGCTGATCGGTGGCCTGCTTATCAAGGGCGACGTGTTCGGGCTGGGCTGGCGGGCCTGCTTCCTCATCAACATTCCCATCGGTCTGGTGGCGATCCTGCTGGCGCCCCGGTGGGTTCCCGAATCCCGCGCCCCGGGTCGCCCCAGGCTCGACATCGTCGGCACGCTCATCGTGACGGCGGCTCTGGTCGCCGTCGTGCTGCCGCTGATCGAAGGCCGGGAGCAGGGCTGGCCGCTGTGGTCCTGGCTCCTCCTGGCCGCCGCGGTGCCGCTGTTCGCGCTGTTCGCCGTCTACGAACGCGCGGCAGCCCGGCGCGGTGCCTCGCCCCTGATCGACCTGAGCCTCTTCCGCGAACGCGCGTTCACCGCGGGGCTGCTGGCCCAGGTGGTCTTCTGGACCGGCCAGGCGTCGTTCTTCCTGGTGTTCGCCATCTACGTGCAGCAGGGCCGAGGGCTGGACGCCCTGGAGGCCGGGCTCATCTTCGTCGCGATCGGCGGCGGCTACATGGCCACCTCGATGACCGCGCGGCACGTCGCCGCCCGGCTGGGCCGGCAGGTCATCGCGCTGGGCGGGGTGCTGCGGATGATCGCCCTGACAGCGATGGTGATCATTCTCTACGCCGCGAGCAGCGATGTGAGCCTCGGCTGGCTGATCCCGGCGCTCATCCTCGACGGTGCCGGAATGGGGCTCGCGGTCGCTCCGCTGGCGGCGACGGTGATCTCCCGCATCACCCCGGCACACGCCGGCTCCGCGACCGGCGTCCTGACCACCGGGGTGCAGATCGGCAACGCACTCGGCGTCGCGCTGATCGGCGTGATCTTCTACGACATCATCGGCGACGGTGCGGATCTGGAGACGTTCACCGACGCCTTCCGGACCAGCCTGTTCTTCCTCATCGGCATCGGGGCCGCGCTCGCTCTGCTGGTCCAGCTGCTCCCCCGGGTGCCACGCGGCGCGGGTGGCCGCTAGCCGTTCCCCCTCAGGGGAGGCGGGCTCCGGCAGTTCGCGTGACAGGTCCCGACACCATGCCCCGGCCCATGCCCCGGCCGGGGCAGCGCCGACTTTCTGTATCAACCACATCTCGATCAACCACATCTCGGGCAGGAGACTCCTGTGATCAACTATCGCGACCTGGTCGAGCGGTACATGGCGATCTGGAACGAACCCGACCCCACGGCACGTCGCCGGGCGGTGGAGGAGCTCTGGGCACCGACGGGTGAGCATTTCGTCCAGACCTTTGCCTTCCAGGGCTACGACGCCATCGAAGGCCGGGTCGGCCGGGCCCACATCCAGTGGGTACGGGACGGCGGCTACCTCTTCCTCGTGGGTGATGACCTCGCCGGCCACGGCAATCTGGTGAAGTTCAGCTGGGAGATGGTGCCCGCGGCCGGCGGTGAGGCCGCCTCGACCGGCTTCGACGTTCTCGTTCTTGACGACGAGGGACGGATTCTGATCGACCACCAGTTCAACGACCCGGCCGTCCCGTCGGTGGAGCACAACGAGCTGGCAGACCGCTACCTCGCGGTGTGGAACGAGCCGGACCAGGCACGGCGCCGCGAGCGGCTCGCCGCCGTCTGGGCGCCCGGCGGCACGCTGGTGGACGCCGAGACCGGCGGCACGGCCAGCGGACTGGCAGCCGTCGAGAAGGTGGTGGCGGCCGCGGACGCCCGGATCGCCGCGGGCTACCGTTCCCGGCGCACCGGCGACGCCGACGGCCATCGCGACGTTCTGCGGCTGCACTGGGAGCTGCGCTCGGCGGAGGGCCGGCGGGCGGCGGACGGGTTCGACTTCCTCGTGCTCGACGCGGACGGGCGGATCTCGGCCGGCCACCGGTTCGTCGAACGGGTCGAGCCAGGCATCTGAGTGCCGGGGCCGCCAGACATTCCTGGCGCGGCGGCCAGGTGACAGCAGCCCGGGGAGCGGGCAGGAGAGGCCAGGCGGGCGGGAAACGGGCTTATGACCCTTCCCGCCCGCTTCGCGTTGTCCGAAGCAACCACCTGCCGCTCGGCGCCGCGGAGCGGCGAACCACCGGCGCCATCCCATCGCAGCCCACCGCGCCGCAGCGAGCACGCGCCGGCCGCCAGTCGCAGCCGCAGTCACAGTCACAGTCACGCCCGCGCCTTATATCACGTTCTGTGAACGGTTGCTGTTCATATTGATATCATCTGCCCGACAATTGACTCCCAGCACCGAGCCACTCACCATGAGCATCAGCCGAGTGCAAGGAACCCTTGCCTATCTCGGCAGTGCCCGGCCTTTCAGCGTGGGGACACGGCGAGATCCCGGCACCCAGTTGGACAGTCGCGCTGGTCCCAGCGGCGCAAGCCGCTGATCACCCGGACCCGGCGCGACCATGTCGGCGAGTCGCATCGCCATGAGCGTGCGTCCACGGCCCAGGGTTTCGTGGCGCAGCGCAGGGTCCACGCGTGGATCCGATCCCGATCTCGCGGCAGGAGTGGATCGCCATGCAGTTTTCCGTTCTCGGCTCACTGGCAGTCTCCGCGCACGGCCGACGGAGCAGCATCAGTGGAAGATGCCAGGAGGCGCTTCTGCTGACATTGCTGATCAACGAGGGAACGGCAGTCGCGGTGGGAACCCTCATCGAGGAGCTGTGGGGGCCGCAGGCGCCCCGAAACGCAAGGAACGCTCTCCAGGCGCATGTGAGCCGATTACGGCGGGAACTCCACCGGCTGGAGCCGGACCGGCCCGAAGGCAGCATTGTGGCCCGCCACGGCGGCGGCTACCGGCTGAAACTGGCGCCGGCCGACGAGATTGACGCGACTGTCTTCATGACCGGTCTGCGTGACGTCCGGAGCTGGTGTCACAGCCGGCGGGACGAGGCCGTCGCACGGCTGCGGGAGCTGCTGTCACTGTGGTGTGGTCCGCTCTCGGGCGCCGCCGTCGAGGGCGCGATGTGCCGGGCGGCCGCAGCCCACTACGAGGAATCCCGGCTGGACGCGCTGGAGCTGCTGTTCGACCTCGAGCTGGTGGAGAACCGGCACGAGACGATCCTCAGCGAGGTGCGGGAGCTGGCCGCCATGCATCCGCTGCGGGAGCGGTTCTGTGAACAGCTGATGATCGCGCTGTACCGGTCCGGGCGGCAGGTGGAGGCACTCGACTACTACCACCGGCTGCGCCGCCGACTGACCGGCGAGCTGGGCACCGGGCCGTCGGCGACGCTGCGGCGGACCGCGGAGGCGGTGCTCTCCCACAGCCCGCTACTGACTGTTCAGCGGTGAGGGCAACGCGCCCAGCCGCCGGCCGCAACACGCCGGCGGCTGGGCGCGGGCCTGACCCCGCCCGGCCACGGGGGCCTGACCGGTCAGCGTGCGTCGGCGGTGAGCAGGCCGTCCAGCTCGGCGAGCACGCCGTCGGCCGCCGCGCACAGCGCGGTGTCGTCCGGGTCGGCGCACACCGCGCCGAACAGTTCCACGAGTTTCTCCCTGGTCCGCTCCACGGCGGCGGGCGTCTCGGGCAGGTCGTTCATCTGGAGAATCTCCGATCGGTGTTGGCGGAACGCCGGTAGCCGGAGCAGGCCGGCGCGGTGGGTGACTGGTGCCGTCGTGCCGTCACAGCGCGCCGGCCGCCCGGAAGATGTGGACGAAGTCGGCGATGCTCGCCGGGCCCTGGAACGCGACGTACTCGGGCAGGATCACGCTCTGCGCCCACTTCTCCTTGTAGGCGAGCTGGGTCGCCGCCGGGTAGACGGCCGCGCCGTGCTCCCAGAGGAAGTRCATGAACCAGGTGAACGCCGTGCTGGCGCCCGGGAGCTCGAGATCGTCGCGCAGGGTGGTGAACGGCGTGAAGCCGAAGTGCAGCCATCGCACCCCCTCCGACTGGAGGACGTCGATGGCGGCCTTGTTGATCGCCTCCATGATTCCGGGTGAGTTGCCGGGCAGCCGTCGACTCAGGTCGTGCATCCAGCCCGGGCGGCTTCCGTACACCGGGGAGTAGGAGATGTACCCGGCGAGCCTGCCCTCGACGAGGCCGACGAACAACCGCCGGTGCTCCTGCATCGGCCCGCCGTACTGGCCGACCAGATACTCCAGTTGGCGGGCGTTCTCGCCCTTGCTCGGCAGCCAGACCCGGTCGAGGGCGCGCATCTCGTCGTGCCAGTCGTCCAGGTCGGCCTCGATGACGGTCAGCCCGTTACGCAGCGCCCGCGAGATCTTGTTCCGCAGCTGCATGAACCTGGTGCCGGCCAGGGTGAACCCCGCCAGGTYCACCGCGTACGAGGAGCCGATCTGGTTCACCGTGAAGCCGTGCTCGGAGTAGACCGCCGCATCGGCGGCCTGGACCTGCACCGCGACGACCGTCTTTCCCTGCCGGCCGGCGAAGTCGACGAAGGCCGTCAGCAGCTCGCGGTAGGACTCCGCGGGCGCGAAGGGGCCGCCGAGCTGGACGAGGTTGCGGCTGGTCGGTCGGTAGACGACGACTCCGGGCCGGCCGGGCAGCGTGAAGTACGCATTGCCCTCGTTGACCGCCAGGAAGGAGCTGGGATTCTCCGCGTCGGTGAATTCCTGAATGGCCCGGAGCGCGGCCTGGGCAGGACTCGCCGGGCTGGTCGGGTCGGTTCGGGTCACGGTTCTGGTCACGGTTTCGGTCATCGGGATAGTCCTGTCCGCCGGTTCCGCAGGGATGGCTCGCCCGGGTGCCGAGCCTGCGACGGCGACACTCACCGCACCTGCAAGGCTTCCTGATCCGACCCACGGGCGTCGCGCGACCATACGACGCCAGAACTCAGGGCGGCAAGATACAAGAATGCGTTTTGGGGCCCGTCCCGGCCCGGTCGTCAGCGTCCGGTAAGCGCACTGTCAGAAATACGTCCGCGACGGCCGGTGGAACGACGGGCGTCAGAAGAGCGTCAGCGTCGGGTAAGCCGGCACCGCCAGCATCGAATTCGACGGGCCAGGCACCAGCCGCCCGGTGGAGCCGGGGTTGCGCAATGCGGGTTCCGGCACCTTTCACAGGTCCCCGAGACATCGGCGATGGTCTGAGGAGAAGTCGACAGCCATGGCGAGACCACATCCGAGGCCAAATTCTGGAGACGGCCGGTCTGCGGGCGCGTACACGCCGCCGGCCCGGGCGACCGTTTCCCCCGGAAGTCGGGAGAAGCCGCTGCTGAGCTATCCCTCCTACATCGGCGGCAAGGATGTCGAGGGTGTCGGCTGGGTGTACACGGTGAGTTCCCGGTCGCTGTTGGAGGACGTCTTCACCAGCGTCAGCCTGAAGCGTTCGCTGGAACAGGATCCGGATCCGCTTTCACCGGCCGCCCAGCACCGGTATGTGACGGGCCGCTGCGCGGTCGTCGCCGATGCCGACGTCGACACGGCGACGGAGGCGGCCGCCGCCGCCGTGCCGGAGTGGGCGGCCGTTCCGCTGGCCGACCGGCTCCGGCTCGGCCGGCTCTTCCGGGAGAAGCTGCTGGAGCACGAGGAGACCTTCCTCGAGATCCTGGTGGCCGAGGCGCACCCCCGCCGGCTGGCCCGCTGGGAGCTGGCCTGCCTGTTGCAGGTGTTCAGCGAGGCCAGCTGCTCCTTCTACGAGCAGCAGATGTACGCCGAGTTCACGCACGGCCCGCGCCGGCTGATCGTCCGCCGGCAGCCGGACGGCGTCGTCTGCCTGAATCCGCCGCAGAACGCGCCGGCGCCGAGTTCGGCGCTCGCCGTGCTGGCGCTGATGGCTGGCAACGCCGTTGTCGTGCGGGCGCCCCGCAGCATCGCGCTGAGCACGATGTTCCTGTTGCGGGAGCTGGTGGTGCCGCTGCTCGACGAGCTCGGGGCGCCCCCGGGAACGCTGAACGTCATCTGCGGCAAACCGGCGCAGATGCTCGACCGCTGGCTCGAGCATCCCCAGGTGAACGACATCCTGTACTTCGGCGGCAGCGAGGCGGGGCTGCGCTTCGAACGGGAGTGCGTCGCCCGCGGCAAGAAGCCGATCCTGGAGCTGGCCGGCAACGACAGCTTCGTGGTGTGGAAGGACGCGGATCTCCCGCTCGCCGTCGAGGCGATCACCGAGTGCTTCTACGGCTCGGGGCAGATCTGTATGGTGCCCAACCACGTGATCGTGCACCCGGATGTCGCCGAGGAGCTGTTGCGGCTGCTCAAGGCCCGGGCCGAGACGATCCGGCCGGGTTTCCCCGACGACGACGAGGTGGTRCTCTCACCGGTTCGTCGCAGCGAGAAGTTCTTCGCGCTGCTGCGGCAGGCCATCGCCGGGGGCGGTGAGCTGGTCACCGGCGGGCGGCGACTCGAGGTGGACGGGACTCCCTCCCAGGCCGGGATGTTCCTGGAGCCGACGGTGGTCCGGGTGAACGGGCTGGCCGGTGCACGGGGACTCGACATGGTGCGGCACGAGACGTTCTTTCCGCTGCTGCCGGTCGTCGTCCCCGCGCCGACCCCGGACGACGAACTGCTCGCCGAGATCATCGAATTCACCAACGCGAACGAGTACGGGCTGCGCAACTCCTTCTGGTCCGGCTCCCCCACCGTGGTGGAGCGCTACATCAGCCGGCTCCGCAACGGCGGCCTGGTGAAGGTGAACGACTCGCACATCGGATTCCTGCCCTACCTTCCGACGCACGGCGGGACCGGGCTGACGGGCGGCGCCTTCGGTGAGGCGAACTACCCGATCCTCAAGACCTCGCACATTCAGGGCGTGAGCATCGCGACCGGCGTCGTGCCGAGCATCGCGGCCTTCGAACGCTGATTCCCGCCAGGGCCGACCGGAGGACATTTCCCATGCGTTCCCTCGACGTGGCGCGTGACGCCTGCGAACGTCATCACCCCGGGCTCGTGAAGAGCCTGGCGGACATTCCGCTGACCGAACGGGAAACCCCCGGCAGCCCGGTGATCGACCTGTTCCGGACGCACGGCGGCACCGGGCTGCTGGCCCCGGCCGCCTACGGCGGGCACGGCGTCGACGCGCTGGAGGCGGTGCGGGTGACCCGGGCCGTCGGGGCCAGCTCGCCGTCGCTCGGCGTCGCCGCGACCATGCACAACTTCACCACCGCGATGCTCTTCGCGCTCGCCGCCGACGCGGACCGGCTCACCCCGTCGCAGATCCGGGAGCTGGCCCGGATCGCGCCGGAGGGCCTGCTGCTCGCGTCCGGCTGGGCGGAGGGCCGCACCGAGCAGAACATCCTCAGCCCGTCGGTGGTGTGCGCCCCGGTCGACGGCGGGTTCCTGGTCAACGGGGCGAAGAAGCCGTGCAGCCTGTCCGGCTCGATGAGCCTGCTGACGGCGAGCGTGTCGGTTCCCGGGGAGAACGGCTCGCCGACCCTGGCGGTGCTGCTGATCCCGGCGGACTCGCCGGGCATCACCACCCACCCGTTCTGGTCCAGCCCGGTCCTGGCGGCGGCCCAGAGCGAGGAGGTGCGGCTCGCCGACGTGTTCGTGCCGGACAGCCTGCTCATCCGGACGACGGCGGACGACCCGAAGCGGCTGGACGATCTGCAGGCCGCCGCCTTCGTCTGGTTCGAGATGCTGGTCACCTCCGCCTATGTCGGGGCGGCCAGCACGCTCGTCGAGCTGGTGCTGGCGCGGGGCCGCGGCAGTGTCAGCGACCGGGCAGCCCTCGGGCTGCACCTGGAGAACGCGGTCGCGCTCACCGAGGGCGTGGCCCGGGCGGTGCGCGACGGCCTGGACGGCGACGAGGCAGTCTCGGCCGTCCTGGTGGCCCGGTTCGCCGCGCAGACCGCGATCGCCCTGGCCACCGACCTGGCGGTCGAGCTGCTCGGCGGGATCGCCTTCATCACCGCACCGGAGATCGCCTACCTGTGCTCGGCGGTCCGCCCGCTGGGCTTCCACCCGCCGTCCCGGACCAGCACCGCGGACGCCCTCGTCGAGTACTGGGCCGGCGGCCCGCTCGTCCTCGCCTGACCGCACTGGAGGCCTGTCCATGACCACAGTCACCCAGCCGCCCACCAACATCGCCGGCCCCGAGTCGCCGGCGCAGACCCTGCGGCGCTACCGCCAGCATCTGAGCAAGGGCCGGGCCGTCGTCGCCGAGATGTTCGGCAGCCACATGGAGATGGCGTCGTCCGGTGCCTGGCTGTGGACCAGTGCGGGCGAGCGGTTCCTGAACTGCGGCGGCTACGGCGTGCTGACCCTGGGCGCCCGGCATCCGACCGTGCTGGCGGAGGTTCGCAACCAGCTGGACGCCCATCCGATCGCCACCCGCATCCTGCTGGAGCCGACCGTCGGCCGGGCCGCCGAGGCGCTGGCGTCGGTCGTCCCGCCGAGCCTGAACCGGATGCACTTCGCGCTCTCCGGCGCGGAGGCGGTGGAGACGGGGCTGAAGCTGGCCCGGGCCAACGGCCGGCGCCGGCTGGTCTCGATGCACCTGGGCTACCACGGCAAGACCCTCGGCGCGCTGTCCGTCACCGCGAAGGAGGTGTACCAGGAGCCGTTCCGGCCGCTGCTACCGGACGTCACGCACATCCCGTTCGGGGACCTGCCCGCGCTGGAGGCGGAGCTCGCCGCCCATCCGGGCGAGGTGTGCGTCATCGTCGAGCCGGTCCAGGGCGAGGGCGGGGTCATCCTGCCGCCGCCGGGGTACCTGCCCGGCGTCGAGGCGCTGTGCCGGGAGTACGGCGGTTTCCTGATCCTGGACGAGGTGCAGACCGGCATGGGCCGGCTCGGCGCCTGGTGGGGCGCGGACCTCTACGGGGTGCTCCCGGACGTCCTGCTCACCGGCAAGGCACTCGGCGGCGGGGTGCTGCCGGTCTGCGCGGCGCTGGCGAACCGCAGGACGTTCTCGGTCTTCGACAAGGACCCGTACCGGCACACCGGCACCTTCACCGGCGCGCCGGTCCTGATGGCCGCCGTCGTGGGGGCGATCAGGGCGACGAAGGAGGAGGACGTCCCAGCGCGGGCGGCCAGCCTCGGCGCGCGGCTCCTGTCCGCCCTCACCGAGATCGTCAACCGGAAGCTGCCGGGGCTCGTGGTCGAGGTGCGTGGCCAGGGCCTGCTGATCGGCATCGAGTTCGCCGAGGCCGGGCTGGCCGGCGAGTTCCTCATCGAACTGTTCAACAACCGTGTCGTCGCCAACCACTCGATGAACGGGAGCTCGGTCGTGCGGCTGACGCCGCCGGCGATTCTCGACGACGCGCAGGTCGACTTCCTGCTCGCCGCCTTCGAGCAGGCCACCGACGACCTGCTGGCACACGGTGCCACGATGCCGGAAGGGCTGTGACCGTCATGCGGAAAGTCGTACTGGACGCGGTCGTCCACGGGGTCTCCCCGGGGGACGTCTTCGAGAACGTGGCGTCGTGGGAGCGGTACCAGGAACTGGCTCCGCACGCGGAGTCGGTGGTGGTGCACCGCGGCCGGCCGGAGCCGACCGGCTCGTCCAGCTGGGAGCTGCATTTCCGCAGCGGGCTGCTGCAGTGGTCCGAGGACGAGCGTTTCCTCACCGACCAGCTGCGGATCGAGTTCGAGCAGACCGAGGGCGATTTCGACGTCTTCACCGGTACCTGGACGCTCGCCGTCGACGGCGGCAACCCGGCTGACACGGCCGTGCGCTTCGTCTGCGACTTCGATTTCGGTATCCCGAGCCTCGAGGRCATTCTCGACCCGATCGCCGAGCGGGTCATCAAGGAGACGGTCGCCTGGGCGATCGCCGRCATGCACGAGAAGGTCACCTTCGGCGGCGGCCTGGACCTGACACCGGCGAACGTGGGCGGCGCCGAGGCTGCCGTCCCGGCCACGGCCTGACGGGGTATCGCCATGGACGCCGCAAACCCGGTCGAGACGCCGACCACCTAMCGACTGCACCGGGCCGAGTACCTGGTCGCGTTCGCCGTCCTCACGGGCCTGTTCCTCGCGAACATCGGCGAGGTCCGCTGGCTGCCCGCGATCGTTCTCTTCGCCTACATCGACCTCATCGGCTACATCCCCGGCGCGATCGCCTACCGGCGCAGCCCGGACCACCAGGTTCCCAGGGCCTACTACGTCGCCTACAACGTGATGCACAGCATGATCACGCAGGGGGCGGTGATCGGTATCTGGATCTGGGTGGCCGGTCCCGAGTGGGCGCTGCTCGTGATTCCGATCCACCTGTTCGGCGACCGCGGCCTGTTCGGGAACTTCTACAAGCCGTTCGGCTTCGCCTTCGAACCCGAGCCGCACCCGGCCTACCAGCGGTTCGCCGCCGACCTCGACAGCGACCGCGGACGCGGCAGCGAGACGGCTCCGAGGCTCTCCGGGCTGACCGCCGGCTCCGGGACATGACCGTCGGGCCCGGGTCCGACGGTCGCCGTGACGCCGTCCGCCGGCTCTCCACCGGCGTGACGGTGCTGACGGTGCGGCACGGCGACGTCGTGCACGGCACCACGGTCAGCTCCGTCCTCGCCGTCTCCCGGGATCCGCTGCTGGTCGGGGTCAGCCTGCGCCGTGGCTCGCTGACGTCCGATCTGGCCGTGACCAGCGGGATGTTCGTGGTGAACGTGCTGTCCCGCCGGCAGGCCCTGCTGGCCGACTGGTTCGCCGATCCCGACCGACCGGCCGGCCTCGCCCAGTTCGACCGGCTCGACTGGCGACCGGACGCCGGCTGCGGCGCGCCGCGGCTGGCCGGCGCCGTGGCGGCGATGAGCTGCCGGCTGCAGGCCCGGCTGACCACCGGCGACCACGACCTGCACGTCGCCGAGGTCGTCGAGGGGACGGTCGGCACCGGCAGCCCGCTGATCAGCTATGCGGCCGGAGTCCACGGCGCCGAGCTGCACGAGGTGACCCGCCGGCGCGGCCGGCGGCCGCTGACCGGCGCTGCCGCGACCGGGCTCGACTGACCTGCGACCGATCTGGCGCCCGATCTGGCGAACACCGACCTGGCGCACACCGATCTGACGAACGGAGTACCACGATGGCCACCACCGTCCCCCGCGAGGCGGACTGGGACCAGGCCCCCGGGCTGCTGGACGGCGCCAGCACCCTCACCCTGACCACCGACGACTGCGGACTGGCCTACTGGCTGAGCGCCGTCGCCCAGGGCACACTGGCCGGTCGCGCCGAGACCGGCCACGCGCCCGGCGCACCGACACCGGAGTACATGTGCCGGCCCGGGCCGCTGCGGGACTCGCTGCTGATCGAACTGGGCTGCCGCTCGGTCGCCGAGGAGCAGGCGACCCGGGTGCTGTCGTACTACGTGACGCACGCGCCCGGCATCCCGGAGCTGGAGTTCTACGCCACCCAGCTGATCGACGAGGCACGCCACTCGCTGGTGTTCCGCAACCACCTGGTGGAGCTGGGGGTGCCCCGGGAGCGGCTGGCCGCCGCCGTCGAGGAGGTGTCCGCGGACTTCACCGCGGCGGTGATCGACCCGATCATCGACTTCACCCTCGCCACGGTGCGCGACGAAGGTGACTTCTTCGGCGGGGTCGCCATCTTCGCGATCATCATCGAGGGGGTGCTGGCCCCCGCCGCCGAGCTGAGCGAGCGCAAGTGGAGCCGGCTGGACCCGGCGGCCGGCGAGATCGCCCGCGGCACGTCCATCGACGAGATCCGTCATCTGACGGTGGCCAGCTCGATCGTCCGCGACCGGCTCGCCGTCGACCCGGAGTTCCGGCCGCGGCTGCTCGACATCCTGCGGCGCGGCCGGCTGCTGTGGGACACCGTTCCGGACCGGGCGTTCGTCATGCACCGCGAGGAGCTGTTCCAGGCCGGTCTCGCCGAGCACGCCGACCTGCTGGCCGACTACGAGATCTGGCCGGGCCGGCGGCTGCTCGACACCACCCCGGCCGAGCGGTACGAGACCGCGGAGCGTTGGACCGACGAGATGGCGCGGGCCCGGATGGCCTACATGGGGCTGGACCCCGCGATCATCATCGGCCACCAGGCGGGTGCCCGATGACGGCCACGCCGGGCGGCCGGCCGCGCGGGGTGACCGCACCGGCCGGGCGGGCCGCCGTGATCGCCGGCGCCGGTTCCTGGGTGCCGCCGCGCCTCGTCACCAATGACGACCTCGTCCGCTTCCTGGACACCTCGGACGCCTGGATCCGGGACCGCACCGGCATCGGGCAGCGCCGCCATGTGACCCCTGGCCTGTCCACCGGGGACCTGGCGGTCGAGGCCGGCCGGCGGGCACTGCGGGCGGCCGGCGAACCGGCGGTCGACGCCGTCGTGCTGGCCACCACCACCCCGGACCGGCTGTGCCCCGCCACCGCACCGGACGTGTCGGCCCGGCTGGGGTTCAACGGCATCCCCGCGTTCGACGTCTCCGCCGTGTGCGCCGGCTTCCTCTACGGGCTGGCGACCGTGGCCGGGATGATCGCCACCCGGACCGTCGAGACGGTGCTGCTCATCGGCGCCGACTCGTTCAGCACCATCGTCGACCCGGCCGACCGCAGCACCGCACCCATCTTCGGGGACGGCGCCGGCGCGGTGGTGATCCGGGCCGGCGACACCGACGAGCCCGGTGCGGTCGGCCCGGTGGTGCTCGGCAGCGACGGCGACAACACCTACCTGATCGGCATCCCCGCCGGTGGGTCCCGGCAGCGCTCCGCCGGCAGCACGGTCGAGCCGGGCGACAACTACCTGCACATGCGCGGCCGGGACACCTACCGGCACGCCGTCGAACGGATGACCCAGGCCGGCCGGACCGCGCTGGCGCTCGCCGGCTGGGCGACGTCCGACGTCGACCGGTTCGCCGGGCACCAGGCGAACGCGCGCATCCTCGACGCGGTCGCCGACCGCCTCGGAGTGCCGGCCGGCGGGCACCGGCTGTCCAACATCGAGCGGGTCGGCAACACCGCGGCCGCCTCGATCCCGCTGCTGCTCACCGAGTCGGCGGCGGCCGGCCTGCTCCGCCCCGGCGACCGGACCCTGCTCACCGCCTTCGGCGCCGGCCTGAGCTGGGGCGCCGCCACGGTCGTCTGGCCGGAGGTGACCGCCCTCGCCGGGACCGGCGACACCACCGGCGCCGTCGACACACCGGCCGTGCCACCCGCCATGCCGACCGAGACGCCGCTGGTGGTGCCGTCGACAGCGCCGCTGGTGGTGCCGCCGGCGGGCGACCAGGCCGCCGCGGCCGTCGTCTGACTCCGCCGCACCTTCGCACGCACTCCCTGGGGAGATCTCATGTACGACCAGATCAAGCACCTGCTGGTGAGCGCGTTCCACGTGGACGTCGCCGAGGTCGCGCCGGAGGCCAGCCTCGAGGACCTCGGACTCGACTCGTTGGACATCGTCGAGCTGGCCTGGGCGCTGGAGACCGAGCTGCGGGTCCGCATCACCGACGACGAACTCGCCGAACTGCAGCAGGTGAGCGCGATCGTGCAACTGGCACAGGAGCGCGCCGCCAATGTCGTCTGAGCTCGCGGTCGCCGAGCCGGCCCCGGTGGCGACCGGACCGGCGCCGGTGGCTGCCGGAGCGGTGGCTRCCGGACCGGCGTCCACCGCGGTCGCGCCGGGACGGACGGCGCCGTCGGCCGGCGGCGCCAGGGACCGGCTGCGCCGGCTGGTGGACAACGCCTCGTTCCTGGAGTCGGGCAGCCAGGCCCGGCACCGGGCCACCGCGTTCGGGATGGACCGTCGCCGCCCGGCCGGCGACGGGGTGGTGACCGGACTCGGCCGGGTCGACAACCGGCCGGTCTCGGTCTTCGCCCAGGACCCGTCGGCCCTCGGCGGCTCGCTCGGCGAGGTGCACGCGGCCAAGATCGAACGGGCCGTGCAGACGGCGGCCCGGGCCCGGATGCCCGTCGTCGGCCTGCTCGACTCCGGCGGCGCACGCATCCAGGAGGGGGTCGGCGCGCTCGACGGCTACGGCCGGATCTTCCGCTCCAACGTGGCGGTGTCGGGCCGGATTCCGCAGATCAGCGTGGTGCTCGGGGCCTGCGCCGGCGGCGCGGTCTACTCACCGGCGCTGACCGACATCGTCATCATGTCGGCCGAGCGGGGGTGCATGTTCCTCACCGGTCCGGCGGTCGTCAAGGCCGTCACCTTCGAGGACGTCACCGCCGAACAGCTGGGTGGGGCGCGGGTGCACAGCCGGGACTCCGGGGTCGCCCACCTGGTCGCCCCGGACCCCGACAGTGCGATCGCGATGGCCCGGCGGGTGCTCGGCTACCTGCCGAGCTCCTGCTGGGACGACCCGCCGGCGGCGCCACCGGCCGACCCGGAGCCGATGCCGGTGGTGCCGGCGGACCCGCGCAAGCCCTACGACGTGCGCGGGGTCATCCGCGGGGTGGTGGACGCCGGCAGCTTCCTGGAGCTGCAGCCCCGGTTCGCCCGCAACCTCGTGACCGGCTTCGGCCGGATCGACGGTGTGCCGGTCGGCGTCGTCGCGAACCAGCCGAACGCCCTGGCCGGGGTGCTCGACATCGCCTCGGCGGAGAAGGGCGCCCGCTTCGTACGGTTCTGCGACGCCTTCGGGCTGTCGCTGGTCACCCTGGTGGACACCCCGGGCTTCCTGCCCGGTACCAGCCAGGAGGCCCGCGGCGTGATCCGCAAGGGGGCCAAGCTGCTGTACGCCTACGCCGAGGCGACGGTGCCCCGGGTGACGRTGGTGCTGCGCAAGGCGTTCGGCGGCGCCTACATCGTGATGAACTCCCGGTCGCTCGGCGCCGACGCGGTGTTCGCCTGGCCCGACGCACAGCTCGCGGTGATGGGCGCCGAGGGCGCCATCGACGTCATCTACCGTCGGGAACTGGCGGCCGACCCGTCCCGCCGCGGTGAGCTGCTGACCCGCTACCGGGACGAGGCGATGCTGCCCCGGATCGCCGCGGAGCGGATGTCCGTCGACGAGATCATCGATCCGGCGGACACCCGGGCCGCGGTCCAGGACACCCTCGGCTACCTGCGGGGTGCCGGCTCCCCCCGGTTCCGCCACGACAACCTCCCGCAGTAGATCCGAGGCCGATCCGGCGACCGATCCCGAGGCTCCGCCGCGGTGATGCCGGCTCCTGACCATGCGGACGTCCGGTGACGGCCACCCGTCCCGTGCCCGCCCGCCTCCTCCGTCCCCCCCGCATGGCCGGCACCCGGCTGCCCGGCCGTCTTCGACCTGGACAGGTGCGACAATGACCGACACGACCGGGGCCCACTCGGGCGGCGCCCGACCGCCGGTCCTGCCCGGCCCTCCCGGCCCTCCCGGCCCTCCCGGCTCGCCGGGTGACCCGACGGCCGGCGACGACCGGCTGCGGCGGACCCTCACCACCCCGAAGATCGCCTTTCTGATCGTCTCGGCGGCCGCGCCGCTGGGTGCGCTGGTCGGCACGGTGCCGTTGGCGTTCGCGCTCGGCAGCGGCCCCGGTGTGCCCGCGACGTTCGTGCTCGCCGGTCTCACCCTGCTGTGCTTCTCCGTCGGCTACGCGGCGATCAGCCGGCGGGTGGTGAACGCGGGCGGCTTCTACACCTATGTGGCGCAGGGCCTGGGCCGCGTGCCCGCGGTCGGCGGCGGGTGGATCGCGCTGCTCGCCTACAACGCGGCGACGATCGGGGTGACCGGAGCGTTCGCCTACTTCGCGCAGCTGGTCGCCGCCTCGCACGGGCTGGACCTGCGTTGGGAGCTGTGGGCGGCGGCCGGTATCGCGGTGACGGCAGCGCTCGGCTACCGGCAGATCGACATCAGCGCCCGGGTGGTGGCGGTGCTGCTGGTCGCCGAGGTCGGCATCCTCATCGCGCTGGACGTCGCCATCCTGGCCAGGGACGGCACGGCGGCGCTGCCGGCCACCGCCTTCGCCCCGGACACCGTGTTCGGCCCCGGCCTCGGGGTGTCGCTGATGTTCGCGTTCGTCTCCTACATCGGGTTCGAGTCCGCGGCGCTGTACGGCGAGGAGGCCCGGGACCCGGAACGCAGCGTGCCGCGGGCGACGTACCTGGCAGTCGTCGCGATCTCGGTGTTCTACGCCCTGACCAGCTGGCTGGTGGTCGGCGCGGTGGGCGCGGGCAACGTGCGCGCCAGCGCCACCGAGCAGCTCGGCGACCTGTTCTTCCAGCTCAGCGACGACTACCTGGTCTCCGCGGCCACCACGGTGATGCAGGTGCTGCTGTGCACCAGTCTGCTGGCCGGCATGCTGGCGCTGCACGGCGCGGCGGTGCGCTACCTGTTCGTCCTCGGTCGGGAGCGGCTGCTGCCGACCGGGCTGGGGGCGGTGCACCCACGGCACGGTGCGCCGCACCGGGCGAGCCTGGTCCAGTCCGGGCTGACCGTCGTCGTGGTCGCCGCGTTCGCCGTCGCCGGGCTCGATCCCTACGTGAGCCTGGCGACCAGCATGCTCGGGCTCGGCACTGTGGCGATCATCGTCCTGCAGGCACTGGCCGGAGTGGCGGTGCTCGGCTACTGCTGGCGGCATCCCGCCGAGCGGCGGCCGGGGGTGGTGGTGGCGTCGCTGGCCGGCGTCGCCGGTCTGACGGCCGCGGCGGTCCTGGTCGTGGGCAACTTCTCGGTGATGACCGGGACGACGAACGCCGCGATCACCTCACTGCCCTGGCTGGTGCTGGTCGCCGCCGTCGGCGGGACCGCCCACGCCTGGTGGCTGCGCCGGGCCAGGCCGCAACGTTTCGCGGCGCTGGCCCGCCAGCCCGCCACCGACCACCCGGCGTCGGATGACGGTCCGGCCGATCAGTCCACGGTCAGTCCGGTGTCAGCCGCCTCTGTTTGACTTCCACCATCCGGGTCGACGAGGTGACCAGATGAGTATTTCAGCACAGCACACCGAGACCATTGAAAGAATCGGCGAGCTGCCCCGGTCGGAACGTTTCGATGCTCTCGAGGAGCTGGTCGTCGCAGAGTTCAGAAGAACTCTGCTGATGACCGACGACGAGGAGCTGGAAACCGAGAAAAGCTATTTCGAGATGGGCTTCACCTCACTACGGATCATCGAGATCAAGCAGCGCCTCGAGGAACTGCTCGGCTGTGACATCAGCGCGAACGTGCTGTTCAACCGGCCGACCGTCGGGCGCCTCATCTCCCATCTGAGCGAGGACGTGCTGGCCGACCTGTTCGTCGGCCCGGGTGGCGGGTCCAGCGGTCGGCAGGTGTCCGGCCCAGCCCCGCAGGACAAGGAGACGGCACTGTGACGACCACACCGACGGACAGACCGACGGCCGCGCCGACGCRCACGCCGGAGGCCACGGGACAGGACGCCGCCGAGCTCGCCGCGGCCCTGGCGACGATCCGCGGCCGGCAGGAGGCCCTCGACGCCAGGGAGAACCGCCTGCACGAGCCGGTCGCCATCGTCGGCGTCGGGCTGCGCTTCCCCGGCGACAACCACACGCTGGACGATTTCTCCGCATTCCTCCGAGCCGGCAGAAACGGTATCCGTCCGGTACCGGAGGACCGGTGGGACCTGGATGCCTTCACCGCCCGGAACCCGGATGACCGGGGCCGCATCCGGGTAGCCGGCTGTGGTTTCGTCGACGATATCGACAAGTTCGACGCCCAGTTCTTCAACATTTCCCCGCTGGAAGCCCAGTTCACCGACCCGCAGCAGCGGATGCTGCTGGAGACGGCCTGGGAGGCGCTCGAGGACGCGAACATAAACCCGACGACCCTGCGGCACGGCAACGGCGGTGTTTATATCGGCGCGAGCTCCATCGACTACGCCCTCGAGCTGGACTCCCTGCCGTACGAGGACCTGGACGGCCATCTCGCCTCGGGCATCACCACCTTCCCGATGTCCGGCCGGCTGTCGTACTTCCTCGGCTGGCGCGGGCCGAGCATCAGCACCGACGCGGCCTGCGCGTCCTCGCTCACCGCCCTGCACCTGGCCGTCGACGGGCTGCGCTCCGGGCAGACCGACATCGCGCTGTGCGGCGCGGTCAATGCCATCCACCACCCGCGGATCCTGGTGGTGTTCTCGAACGGCAACATGATGGCGCCGGACGGTCAGTGCAAGACGTTCGACGAGGCGGCCGACGGCTACGCCCGCGCCGAGGGCTGCGCCGTGCTGGTCCTCAAGCGGCTCTCCGACGCCCGTCGGGACAACGACCGCGTCCTCGCGGTCGTCCGCGGCACCGCGATCGGCCAGGACGGTGAGAGCGCCGGGCTCACGGTGCCGAACGGCACCGCGCAGGAAGCCGTGATGCGGTCCGCGCTCGCGGACGCCCGGCTCTCCCCGTCCGACATCTCCTACGTCGAGGCGCACGGTACCGGCACCCCACTGGGCGACCCGATCGAGATGGGCGCCATCACCGAGGTGTTCTCCGAGTCGCGCACGAAGGCCACGCCGGTCTCCGTCGCGTCGGTGAAGACCAACATCGGCCACATGGAGCCGGTCGCCGGCCTCGGCGGGGTGATCAAGACCATCGCGCAGATGCGGGAGCGGACGATCTTCCCGCACCTGAACATGCCGAACCCGACCGGGCGTATCCCCTGGGAGAGCATCCCGGTCACGGTGCCCACCGAGAACCGCGACTGGGACGGCGGCGGTGACGGGGACGTCCGGCGGGCCCTGGTGAACAGCTTCGGGTTCGCGGGCAGCATCGCGTGCGCCGTCCTCGAGGAGGCACCGGCCGACACGTCGACTGCGACGCCGACCCCCGCGACGCCGACTCCCCCGGCGCCGGCGCCGCCGGCACCCGCCGCCACGCCGGCACCCGCCGCGTCACGCATCCCCGCCGACACGGAGATGACCGCCACGGACGGGGCGACCGGCCGGGTGTTCACGCTGTCGGCGAAGAGCCGGCCGGCGCTGAAGCTGCAGATCGAGCGCTACCAGCGGTTCCTCGCCGAGAACCCGGGCGTCGACCTGACCGGTCTGTGCTACACGGCGAACGTCGGCCGGGCGCACTTCACGCACCGGCTGGCCGGTGCGGTCCGCGGCCACGAGGAGCTCACCGACCTGCTGGCCCGGCAGCACGACCAGCTGGAGCGTGGCAAGGCCGGTGGGCCGGACGTCCGCAAGGTCGCCTTCCTGTTCACCGGGCAGGGCTCGCAGTACGCCGGCATGGGTGCCCCGCTCTACGACCGGTTCGCGGTGTTCCGCGAGCACGTCGACGAGTGCGACCGGCTGTTCGCGCCGTACCTCGGCGCCTCGGTCCGGGACATGATCCGCGGCACGGCCGCCGACCCGGAGCAGATCCACCAGACCCGTTTCACCCAGCCCGCGCTGTTCACCCTCGAGTACGCGCTGGCGAAACTGTGGCTGTCCTGGCGGGTCCGGCCGAACGTGCTGATCGGGCACAGCATCGGCGAGGTGGTCGCGGCGGCCGTCGCGGGCCTGTTCACCGTGGCGGACGCCGTCCGGCTGGTAGCGGCCCGGGCCCGGCTGATGCAGTCGGTCAGCGAGCCGGGCGGGATGATCGCGGTGAACGCCGCCGCCGCGGACGTCGAGCCGCTGCTCGCCGGCTACCCGGATCTGGCGATCGCCGGCATCAACGCGCCCGAGCAGTGCGTCGTCTCCGGTGGGGACAAGGCACTGGCCGAGGTCGGCGATCAGCTGACCGCCCGGGGGAACAACGTCCGGCGGCTGGCGGTCTCGCACGCGTTCCACTCCCCGCTGATGGCCGAGGTGTACGAGGCCTTCCGGGCCGAGATCGCCGACATCACGTTCCACGAGCCGACGCTCACCCTGATCTCGAACGTGACCGGCGCGGTGGCGAAGCCGGCCGAGATCTCGACGCCGGACTACTGGGTCCGGCACATCGGCGCACCGGTGAACTTCGAGGCCGGGGTGGGCGCGATCGCCCGCCGCGGCCGGCACGCCTTCGTCGAGGTGGGGCCGACCCGGGCACTGACCGCGCTGGCCCGCCAGTGCGTGCCGGCCGGGGACCACCGCTGGCTGACCAGCCTGGCGCCCAAGGACCTCGACGGCGCGACCATCGACGCCGCCGTCGCCGGGGTGTATGCGGCCGGGCTGGCGTTCTCCTGGCCGGCCTACCACGCCGACCGCCCGGGCCGGCTGATCTCGCTGCCGACCTACGCCTTCGACCGCCGGCGGCACTGGCTGCCGGTGAAGGGCCGCCGGCACGCGCTGGGCGGCGCTGCCATCGCCGGCCCGGTCACCCACCCCCTGCTCGGAGCCGAGGTGCCCACCGCCGGAACGGACACCCCCGGGACGGACACCGCCGGCTCGAACACCGCCGGCTCGGACACCCGCGTGCCGGGCGCCGACGGCGTACGCGAGTTCACCGCGCAGATCAGCGTGACCGAGCCCGCGTGGCTGGCGGACCACGTCGCGATGAACCGGGTGGTCTTCCCCGGAACCGGCTACCTGGAGACGCTGCTGGCGCTGCAGGACGCCGTGTACGGCGACACCGGACGGCCGATCGTGGACCTGCGCATCGCCGAGCCGCTGTTCCTGGCCGAGGACGAGCGGGTGCAGCTGCGGACCAGGCTGCGCCCGGCCGCGGACGGCACCGCCACGGTGGAGATCGTCAGCATCGTGCCGGGCTCCGACGGCCCGATCGAGCGCCGGCATGTCACCGCCGTCTTCGGGCCGCGGGCGGACGCCGCGCCGGCCCCGGCCGGCGAGCTGACCGCGGCCGGCCAGCGGCTGCGCGAGCTGGCCGCGGCGGCCGGGGCGGCCGGGGCGGCGGAGCCAGCGACGGCGGCCTCGGCTACGGCCCCGACCGCCGAGCTTTCCGCCGAGGAGGTCTACGCGGCCTACGCCGCGGCCGGCCTCGACTACGGCGAGCAGTTCCGTCGGATGCGCCGGGTGCTCCGCTACGGCGAGATCGGGACGCCGGACGTCCTGGCCGTCGGCGAGCTGCGGGGCAACGAGGCGGCGGGCGGCACCTCCGGCGTCGAGCTGGTGGCGCCGGCCATCCTCGACAGCGCGTCGCACGCGTTCGCCGCGCTGGCCGTCGACGACGAGAAGTACCTGCCGGTGCGTTTCGGCTACTTCCGGCTACTGAAGAAGCCCCGCTCCGCCGACCTGCAGGTGCTGCTGGCCACGGCTGAGGTGGACGCCGACGGCGTCGACGTCTCGCTCGACCTGCTCGTGCTGGAGGACGGCGAGCCGGTGTTCGAGCTGCGTGGCCTGGGCTGCCGCCGGCTCGCCGAGAGCACCGGCCGCCGGACGGGCCTCGTCCAGCACCTCCGCTGGACGAAGCAGTCGCTGCCCGGGCAGGGCGGTCAGACCGACCGGCATCTGCTCGCGGTGCTGCCGACCG
Source organism: Parafrankia colletiae (assembly GCF_001854655.1). Taxonomy (GTDB): domain Bacteria; phylum Actinomycetota; class Actinomycetes; order Frankiales; family Frankiaceae; genus Parafrankia; species Parafrankia colletiae. The sequence continues at coordinate 44,001 of NZ_MBLM01000134.1, forward strand.
GCACCGACGAACCGGCCAGTCTGCGGGCGCGGGCGGAGGGCGCCGGGGTGCGCCTGAGCATCGCCCGGACCCTCGCCGAGGTCCGCACCGCGCTGCGGGACGGCGCGGTCACCGACATCGGCTGGTGGTGGGCCGCTTCCGGCGGGCGGCCGAGCGCCGGGCCGGCGAGCGCCAGCCCGGCCGCGGCCAGCCTGGACACGGACAGCTCGGACACGGACGGCCCGACTGTGGCCGCGCTGTGGTCCGAGACGGAGTGGAACTACACCGAGCTGCTCGAGCTGGTCCGGGTGCTCGGCGATGCGGGGTTCGGCCGGGACCAGCGGCTGTGGCTGCTCACCGAGCGGGCCCAGCATCTGCCCGGCGACGCCCCCGCCGCCGCCGGGCCACCGGCCGCGGCGAGCCTGTGGGGCTTCGGCCACACGCTGCTCAACGAGTTCCCGTCCTGGCGGGTCACGCTGGTCGACCTGGCCGACACCGACACCGGGCCGTTCCTCGACGAGCTGACCGGCCGCACCGGCGAGGAGTTCCAGCTCGCCTTCCGCGGCGGTCTGCGCCACGTGCGCCGGCTGCTGCCAGCCGGCCCCGACGGCGGGCCGGAGGACGGGCCGGCCGGGCCGGACGGCAACGCCGAGCTGGTGATCCGGGAGTACGGCCGGTTCGGCGGGATCACGCTGGTGCCCAGCGCGGACGTCCCGCCGACCGGCGACGAGATCCAGGTGGCGGTACACGCGGCCGGGCTGAACTTCAAGGACGTGCTCAACGCGCTGGGGATGCTCCGCGAGTTCGGTGACCAGCCACTCGGCTTCGAGGCGGCGGGCACCGTCGTCGCGACCGGCCCGCAGGCAGCCTTCCAGCTCGGCGACGAGGTCGTCATCAACCACATGGGCTGCATGAAGCGCCGGATCACGGTGCCGTCGGCGATGGCGGTGCCCAAGCCGGCGAACGTCAGCTTCGTCCAGGCCGCCGGCCTCGGCTCGGTGTACGTCACCGCCTACTACGCGCTGACTACCCTGGCCGGGATGAAGGCCGGCGACAAGGTGCTCGTCCACGCCGCCGCCGGCGGTGTCGGCCAGGCCGCCGTGCACATGGCGAAGGCGGTCGGCGCCGAGGTGTACGCCACCGCCAGCCCGCACAAGTGGCCGCTGCTGCGGGCCCAGGGTGTGCGGCACGTGATGAACTCGCGCACGCTCGACTTCGCCGACGAGATCCTCCGGGCCACCGACGGCGCCGGCGTCGACATCGTCCTGAACAGCCTGAACAAGGACTTCATCCCGGCGGGGCTGCGGGCGCTGGGCGACGGCGGCCGGTTCGTCGAGATGGGCAAGGTCGGTGCCTGGACGCCGGAGCAGATGCAGGCTGCCCGCCCGGACGTCACGTACCACAACTTCGATCTCAGCGAGCTGCCCGAGACGGAGATGTACCGGCTCAACAGCGAGATCATGGGCATCGTCGTGAGCCGCGTCGCGGCCGGCGAGCTGCCGCCGATCCACACCACCGCCTACGCGCTCGACGAGGTCGAGGAGGCGTTCGGGGTCCTCAGCCGGGGTGCCAACATCGGCAAGCTGATCCTGACGTTCGTCGACGAGCACGTCCCGGCGGCCCGGGAGGTGACGCTCGACCCGGAGCACACCTACCTGGTCACCGGTGGGCTGGGCGGGCTCGGCCTGCTCACCGCCGGGCAGCTCGTCGACCGGGGCGCCCGGCACATCGCGCTGGTCGGCCGGCGCGCCGAACCCGCCGCGGACGTCGCGCCGCTGCTCGCCCGGTTGCGGGAGAAGGCCGAGGTCACGGTGCACCGGGCCGACATCTCCGAACCGGTCGAGGTGACGCGGCTGGTCCGGGAGCTGACCGCCGGGCGGCCGGTCGGCGGGATCGTGCACGCCGCCGGTGCCATCGTCGACGGCCCGGTCGCCGCCATGACCTGGGAGCAGATGCGTCCGGTGCTGGCGCCGAAGATGGCCGGTACGACGCTGCTGCACGAGGCCACGCGGGCCTTCCCGCAGCTCGCGTTCTTCGTCGGGTACTCGTCGGCCGCTTCGGTGACCGGCGCGCAGACCCAGGCGAACTACGCGGCGGCGAACGCCTACCTGGACGCGCTGATGCAGTGGCGGGCCGCCCGGGGCCTGCCGGGCCTGAGCATCAACTGGGGCCCGTGGAGCACGGTCGGCATGTCCGCCGGGCTCAGCGAGCAGCTGATCCGGCGCTGGGCTGACGAGGGCGTGCGGCTGCTGGCACCGGCGAAGGGCGTCCGGGCGTTCAGCGCGGTTCTCGGCGCGCCGACCGCCCAGGTGGTCGTCGGCGACGCGGACTGGGGCCGGTACGCCGCGACCCGGCCGGCCGGGAACGCCCTGTACGCCAGGTACGCCGTCGACGACGGTTCCGCGGCGCGCATCGACCTGGAGGCGCTCCTCGCGGCCAGCCGTCCGGAACGCACCGCGGCCATCGACGAGTTCGTGCGGGCCAAGGTCGCCGACGTCCTGCACTACGACGACGTCGAGGACGTCGACTCGGTCACCGAGTTCACCGCTCTCGGCCTCGACTCACTGGTGGCCGTCGAGCTCAAGAACGCCCTGGAGTCGGCGTTCCGGCTGCCGCTGGCGACGTCGATCGCCTACGACTACCCGTCGGCCAGCCTGCTCGCCGAGTTCCTGGACCAGCAGCTGGTGCCTGAGCCCGCGGCCTGAGGCCCACATCCCGGTGCCGGTGCCGGGCTGGTACCGACCCGGTGCCGGCCGGCACCGCACCGGCGGAGACGCCAGACGCCAGACGCCGGACACCAGACAACAGACGGAGTGAGGTCATGATCGATCCCGACGCCCACACGCTGACGGCCAGGTCCGCGGTGCACGCCGCACGTCGTCCCGATCACGTGGCCCTCATCTGCGAGGACCGGGAGCTGACCTACGCGCAGCTGCACCGGGAGAGCAACCGCACCGGGCACGCACTGCTCGCCGCCGGGCTGCGGCGCGGCTCCCGGGTGGCCTACCTCGGCCGGGAGTCCGAGTACTACTACGACCTGGTGCTCGGCTGTGCGAAGAGCGGCACCGTGCTGGTGCCGATCAACTGGCGGTTGACCGCCCGCGAGGTCGACCACGTCCTGCACGACTCCCACGCCGAGATCATCTTCGTGGAGGAGGAGTTCCGCCCGGTCGTCGAGCGGGTGCGGATGGACCTGCCGCGGCCGGTGACCGTGGTGACGGTCGACACCCCGGGCACCAGGTCGGGTGGGTTCCTGGCCTGGAAGGCCGGCCAGCCCGACACCGCGCTCGACCCGGGCACCGGCCCGGACGACCCGGTGGTGCAGATGTACACCAGCGGCACCACCGGRCTGCCGAAGGGCGTCGTGCTGGCGCACCGCACCTACTTCGTCTTCATCGAGAACATCCGCCGGGCCGGCAACGACTGGATCGACTGGCTGTCGACGGACCGTGCGCTGATCGCCTTCCCCGGTCTGCACTCCGGCGGCATGGCCTGGTTCCTGCACGGTTTCGTGGTCGGCTGGACCAGCGTGGTGATGCGGATGTTCGTGCCGGAGGAGGCGGTGCGGCTGATCCGGCATCACCGGATCACCAACACCTTCGCCGCCCCGGCGATGCTGCAGATGATGCTGGACGAGCGGGGTGCCACCCCGGAGGCGTTCTCGTCGCTGCGCAAGGTGGTCTACGGCGGCGCGCCCATGCCGGCGGCGCTGATGCTGCGCTGCGTCAAGGAGTTCGGCTGCGAGCTGGCGCAGATGTACGCCTCCGCGGAGACCGGCAGCGTGGTGACCGCGCTCGCCCCGCACGAGCATGTGCCCGGCCACCCGAAACTGGGCACCGCGGGCCGGGCCTGCCCGGGCAACGAGGTGCGGATCGTCGACGAGCAGGGCCGTGCCCTGCCCGCCGGCGAGATCGGTCAGGTGTGCGTACGGACGCCGGCCCGGTTCCTGGAGTACTGGAACCGTCCGGACGCCACCGCCGAGACCGTCCAGGATGGCTGGCTGCACATGCCGGACGCCGGTTACCTGGACCCCGACGGTTACCTGGTGATCTGCGACCGGATCAATGACATGATCATCGTTGCCGGGCAGAACATCTACCCGGTCGAGGTCGAGAACGCCATCCGGACCCATCCGGACGTGGTCGACGCGGCCGTGGTCGGGGTGGCGGACCCGCGGTGGGGCGAGGTCGTCCAGGCGGTCGTCGTCGCCCGGCCGGACGTCACCGTCACCGGCCGTGACCTGATGCGCTGGCTGCGCGGCCGGATCGCCGACTTCAAGATTCCCAACCGGTACGAGTTCGTCGATCAGCTGCCCCGCAACCCCACCGGGAAGGTCCTGCGCCGCGAGCTGCGGGCCCGGGCCGGCGCGGCGGCCGCGGCCGGCGGGGAGACACCATGAGCCCGCGGCCGCGCTGGTTCCAGCCGGCCGAGATCGACCCGGAGGCCGCGGTCCGGCTGTTCTGCCTTCCCCACGCGGGCGGCGGCGCGTCAACCTTCCACGGCTGGGCGGAGTACCTGCCCGCGGACGTCGCGATGCAGGCCGTGCAGCTGCCCGGCCGGCAGGACCGGCTCTCCGAGCCGCCGTTCACCCGGCCGGAGCCCCTGGTCGACGCGCTGTACGAGGCTCTGATGGACGAGCTGGACGACCGGCCGTACGCACTGTTCGGCCACTCGCTGGGCGCCCTGCTCGCCTACCGGCTGGCGGTGGCGATCGATCGGTACGGCGGCCCCCCACCGGTGCTCGTCGGCGCCGCCGGCTGGACGCCGCGGGGGTTTCTGGTGCCCCCCAAGGACAAGATCGACGCACCGCAGCAGGAGCTGGTGGACTGGCTCATCAGCCTCGGCTCGCTACCACCGGAGATCTACACCGACGAGCGGATGCTCGCGATCACGATGCCGCCGACCCGGGCCGACCTGACCGTCTGCGCCTATCTGGTGGACGACGGAGCCCGGGTGCCGTGCCCGCTGGTCACCTACACCGGGCGGGCGGACACCCTGATGAGCGAGGGCGCCGTCAGTTCCTGGCTCGGCCGCGGAACCAGCTACCTCGGCAACCGCGAGTTTCCCGGCGGCCATTTCTTCGTCGACGACTGCGGCCTCGCCATCGCCCTCGACCTTGTCAGCCACCTGCGCCACTACCTGGCCCCGGCCCGTTAGTACCGCGCGGCGCGGTTGGTACCGCGCCGCGTGGTTCGCCTTCGGCCCGAGGCGGCCCCCGACCCGTCCCGTTTTCGTTCCCGTTCGTTCGTTGCGCACCCGAAGGAGTCACGGACATGATCCCGAACAGCGACTGGAACAACTTCGTCGACCGCTACATGGCCTCCTGGAACGAGGAGGACCCCGCCGCCCGCCGGAAGATCATCGACGAGATCTGGGCGGAGGACGGCACCTACTACAACCGGCTCTTCGTGGTCAGCGGCCGCGACATGATCGAGAACGCAGTCACCGCCGCGCACAACGAGTACTTCACCAAGGGATTCTCGTTCCGCTCCCAGAACGACGCCTACGRCCATCACGGCGGCTGTCTCTTCGGCTGGGTGATGGTCAGCACCGCGACCGGTGCGGTCGACACCTTCGGCCGGGATTTCATCGTGACCAACGCCGACGGGCAGATCACCATCGACTACCAGTTCGGCATGAAGCCGCCGTCGCTCTGACGTGAACTGACCGGGTCCGGCGTGGCCTGATCCGGCGAGAACACAGAAACCCGACACCTGACGCCCGGGACCCGGCACCCGGCGGACGCGGACGCGGAAGAGGGATCCCGATGCATGACCCGCAGGCACTGCTCGACTCGGGTGAGGAGGCCGTCGCGCGGATGTGCCGCCGCGGCCACTCCCTCGATCTGACGACCCTGGGCGAGCTGACCCGGCTGCGCCGCCAGACGGTGGACGCGGTCGGGCGCCTGCGGGCCGAGTCCAACCAGCTCGCCCGGGCCGGCCGGGACCGCGGCCGATCCGGCGGGGTCGCCCAGGCCGACGTCCGGAGCCGGGCGCGGGAGCTCAAGGAACGGATCCAGCAGACGGAGGCCGAGCACCGCCTGGTCTCCGCCGAGCTGGACGACGTGCTGTTGGCGATCCCGAACCTGCCAGCCGACGACATCCCGGACGGGAACTCGGCGGCCGAGGCGGTCGAGCTGTACCGGGTCGGCGCGCCGCCCGTGTTCGACTTCCCGGCCCGCCACCACGCCGAGATCGGGGAGCTCACCGGGGTGCTGGACATGCGCCGGGCCGCCCGGCTCTCCGGCGCCCGGTTCGCCGTCGCACGGGGCCAGGGCGCTGCGCTGGGACGCGCCCTGGCCGCCTTCTTCCTGGACGTCCACACCAGAGAGCACGGCTACACCGAGTACGCGGTACCGAGCCTGGTCAGCCGGGAGACGATGACCGGGACGGGACAGCTGCCCAAGTTCGAGCAGGATCTGTTCCGGACCAGGGTCGGGGACCGCGATCTCTACCTCATCCCGACCGGAGAGGTGCCGCTGACCAGCCTGCACGCCGGGGAGACCCTCGACGCGGCAGAGCTGCCGCTCGCGCTCACCGGCCACACACCGTGCTTCCGGTCGGAGGCCGGCTCCTACGGCCGGGACACCCGGGGCATCCTGCGGCTGCACGAGTTCGCGAAGGTGGAGCTGGTACGCATCTGCGCGCCCGAGCAGTCCGAGCAGGAGCTGGCGCTGCTCCTCGGGCACGCCGAGGAGCTGCTGCGCCGCCTCGGGCTGGCCTACCGGGTCGTCGTGCTACCCGCCGGCGACATCGGGTTCTCCGCCCGCAAGACCTTCGACATCGAGGTGTGGCTGCCCAGTCAGGACGACTACCGGGAGATCTCGTCCTGCTCGGACTGCGGCACCTTCCAGGCCCGCCGGGCCCGTATCCGGATCCGGGACCGCCACGGCGCCACCAGCTTCGCGGCGACGCTGAACGGCTCCGGCCTGCCCGTCGGCCGCACCGTCGCCGCCATCCTCGAGCAGTACCAGCGCCCCGACGGTTCGGTCACGGTGCCCGACGTCCTCGTCCCCTACCTCGGCGGCCAGCGGCTGATCGAGATCACGCCCCGGACCTGAGAGCCTCGGTCGTCGTCGCGTCCGCCGGGAAGAACGACTCGATCGTCAGCTCGGCGACGGTGACGTCGCGCGGTGTGCCGAATGTGGCCACCATGCAGAAGAAGGACAGCTCCTGGTCGCCGACCCGCAGCCGCAGGGGTACGAAGATGTCCCCGGCTCCCGGGACGGCGACCTCGGGCTCCTCCTCGTCGCACGGATAGCTCGACAGCTCGGCGTACAGGTCCGCCAGCCGACCGTCCGCCGCGACCCGCCGCCGCACGCGGCCGAGCAGGTGCGCCCGCCATTCACCGAGATTGAGGATCCACGGCGCCATTCCGAGCGGGTGCAGGGCCAGCCGCAGTGTGTTGACCGGCGGCGCGAGCACCTCCGGAGCGGCCAGGTCGGTGAACAGCGACAGGCTCGGATTCGCGTCGACAATGTTCCAGTCCCGGTCGACGACGACCGCGGGATACGGCGCATGGCCGGCCAGCACGCTGCGCACCGCTGTCCGCACCGAGGACATCTGCGGGGCGGTGAGCGAGGTCTCCGGATAGGCCGGCGCATAACCCGCGGCGAGAAGCAGGTCATTGCGGTCCCGCAGCGGGACGTCCAGCTGGTCGGTGAGCCGCAGCACCATGTCGCGGCTCGGGCGGGCCCGGCCGGTCTCCAGAAAGCTCAGATGACGGGCCGAGACCTGGGCGTACGACGCCAGTTCCAGCTGGCTGAGACGTCGGCGCTCCCGCCAGAGCCGCAACAGCTCACCTACCTGTGGGCTACGGTACGTCCCGGCAATCGCCGTGGTCATGCAGCCTCCTGCCATCCGGCGGTCCTGATCGACACCGACCGTACGCCATGGCAACGGACCGCAACCACATGTGTATCCCACAGACACCGCCGCCGGGCCGGCACCTCCCTCGTGCGGAGGCACCGGCCCGGCGGCGGGCCACTGGTGGTGAAACGCGGAGAGGGCAGGATTCGAACCTACGTGGATCAGAGATCCTCCCAGACCGAAGCCCGGGCCCCGTTAGGCCGCTACGGAAACCTCTCCCAGAAACATGATGCCGATGGTACGGGTGGCGCGGTACAACCCCTCCCTTACAGCCTGACAGTGAAACGCGGAGAGGGCAGGATTCGAACCTACGTGGATCAGAGATCCTCCCAGACCGAAGCCCGGGCCCCGTTAGGCCGCTACGGAAACCTCTCCCAGAAACATGATGCCGATGGTACGGGTGGCGCGGTACAACCCCTCCCTTACAGCCTGACAGTGAAACGCGGAGAGGGCAGGATTCGAACCTACGTGGATCAGAGATCCTCCCAGACCGAAGCCCGGGCCCCGTTAGGCCGCTACGGAAACCTCTCCCAGAAACATGGTGCGGGTGGTGCGGGTGGTGCGGTGCAGTTCGTTTCTTGCAGTTCTTACTGTGCACCCTGCCTCTGATGTGCCGCTGACGTCGGTCTGACGTCGTCGGTCTGCTCGGGGCGGCCGGCCGAGCGCTGCACGAGGGTCGAAACCCTGGCTGCGCCACCTGCGCGACGCCCATACTGATCCGTAAACGTCATCGCGGAGGGCGGGAAGCTYACAGTGCGGCCACCGACCGGCAACGAGATCCGTCCGACCGTGCCTGATCTGTTGGGGCGCTGTGTGCGGGAGTTCGGGTCCGCCGACTACCTCGTCTCGCTCACCGACCGGCTGACCTACGCCGAGGCGGAGGCGCGGTCCGCCCGGGCGGCCCGGTGGCTGCTCCACGAGGGTGTCGGCAAGGGCACCCGGGTGGGCCTGTTCTTCCCCAGCGGCGTCGAGTGGGCCGTCTGGTGGCTGGCGGTGAGCCGGATCGGGGCCGTGGCCGTTCCGTTCAGCACGCTGTACCAGCCGATGGAGATCGCCAAGGTCGCGCGGCTGGCCGATGTGCAGCTCCTGATCGCGCCGACGACAGTGCTGAGCATCGACATCGCCGATCGGTTCGAGACGGCCTTCCCGGAACTGGCGGGGCAGCTCGCCGGGCAGCCGGTCGGTCAGCTCGAGCTGGCCGGCGCGCCGTACCTGCGGCGGATCGTGCTGACCGGGCCGACGGACCGGGGGTGGGCCACCCGCTGGGATCCGCGGGACCCGGCGATGGTGCGGGCCGAGCTGCTTGCCGCGGTGGAGACCGAGGTGACCCCGGCCGACCTGGCACTCATGGTCCACACCTCCGGTTCGACCGCTGACCCGAAAGGCGTGCTGCACACCCACGGCACGCTGGTGCGTCAGACCTCCACCTGGCCGGCGGCGATCCGCGGGCTCACCGGCGTCGACCACGAGCCCCGCATCCTCTGTGCGATGCCGTTCTTCTGGATCGGCGGGATCCTGGCCGCGACCGGCGCTCTGCACGAGCCTGTCGCGGTGCTGGTGCTGGCACGGCTGGAGGCCGGGGCGGCTCTCGACCTCGCCGAGCGGGAGCGTGCGAACGGCGTCGTCGGCTGGCCGGCGTTCACCCAGCAGCTGCGGCTGCACCCGTCCTTTCCCGACCGGGACCTGCGCAGCGCTCCCGCGCTCCGGGACGGACCGGTGGATCTCTCGATGGCGGGCGTCCCGGACGGTCATCCGACCCACCGCAGCCTGACCGAGTCCGGCGGGAGCTTCGCGTTCACCGAGACCTCGATCATCGACGCCGACGGCGCGCCGGTCCCGGACGGGACGGTCGGCGAGCTGCTCATCCGCGGCATCGGCGCGATGGCCGGCTACAACAAGCGCGAACGCTGGGAGGTCTTCGACGCGGACGGCTGGTACCACACCAGCGACCGCGTCTACCGGAGGACGGGCGACCCTCGGCTCTTCTACGTCGGCCGGGACAGCGAACTGATCAAGGTCGCCGGGTCGAACGTGTCACCGCGCGAGGTCGAGGCCGTCCTTGAGGAGTTTCCCGAGGTGGYGCACTGCATCGTGACCGGCATCGAGCATCCTGGCCGTGGGGAGGAGGTGTGCGTGGTCATCGTCCCGGCCACGGCGGGCATCGACGTGGCCGCTCTCACCGCCCGCGCCCGCGCCCGGCTGTCGAGCTACAAGGTCCCGACCCGGTGGATCGTCGCCGCGGACGACGAGGTACCGGCTCTGCCGAGCGGCAAGCCCGACCGCCGGGGCCTCCGCTCCCTGATCAGGGACGGCCGGTTGACGTAGGCGCGGCCCCGGCACGGCGTGGCGAGGACAGCCGCCTCAGGGTGGCAGCATGCGAGTCAAGGCGTCGGGTGGCACGTGGAATCCGAAGAGGGCTCGTCTCGTGGTGACCACGGGCCAGCTCGTATGCAGGCTGTCGCGCAGCCGTCGACCTTGCCCGAGGGGAAGAATGTCGCGATTCCTGTTCGCCACAATCCCGGCCGTCGGCCACACCGTGCCCGCACTGCCCATTGCCCACGCCCTGGTCGAACGCGGTCATACCGTGCGCTGGTACACCGGCGCCGCCTTCGAGGCGAAGATCACCGCGGCCGGTGCGCGATTCCGTCCGATCACAGACCCGGCCTTCGACTACAGCCTCGTCGGGCTGGATCAGCACTTCCCGCGGCGCCGGGCACTGTCCGGGCTGAAGAAGCTGCGGTTCGACCTGGTTCAGGCGCTTGCGAAGCCGGCGCCGAACCAGGTTCGGGACCTGACGGCGCTGTTGCAGGAGGAGCCGGCTGACGCGGTGGTCACCGACACCGCGTTCATCGGCGGGATACTCCTGCAGGAACTGGGCGGACCGCCGCTGGCCGGATTCGGCATCAGCGTCCTGCCCTTCCCCAGCAGGGATCTCGCGCCCTTCGGCACGGGACTGGCGCCGGCCACCGGCCCACTGGGCCGGCTGCGCAACAGGATGCTGGACAGTTTCACGCGCCAGGTGGTGTATCGGCCGGTCACCGCCGACATCAACCGGACCCGGCGGGTGTTCGGCCTTCCCGCGGCAACCGGAACGATTTTCTCCTACCCGCTGGCCACTGCGCTCTATCTGCAGTTCAGTCCGCCCAGTTTCGAGTACGACGTCTCGGACCTGCCAGGCCAGGTCTCGTTCGTCGGGCCGCCGCGCCCGTCGGTCGACCCCGGGTGGCGGCCGCCGTCCTGGTGGGACGAGCTGTCCGGACGCCGGGTCGTTCTCATCAACCAGGGAACGATCGCCACCGACGCCGATCAGCTGATCCGACCGGCGCTGGCCGGGCTCGCGGGCGAGGACGTTCTCGTCGTCGCGGTCACCGGGGGTGGCGACCCGGCGGAGCTCGGGCCGCTGCCGGCCAATGCGCGGGTGGAGCGGTTCATCCCGTTCGACCAGCTGCTCCCGTGGGTCGACGTGTTCGTCACCAACGGCGGCTACGGCGGTGTGCAGCTCGCGCTCTCACACGGCGTCCCGATGGTCGGCGCGGGCCGAACGGAGGACAAGATCGAGGTCACCGCCAGGATTGCCGCCTCCGGCGTCGGGGTGAACCTGCGCACGCAGACCCCGGAGCCGGCCGCGGTCCGGGCAGCTGTCGCGGCGGTTCTCGGCGACTCCCGGTACGCCACCGCCGCGCGTCGGATGCAGGCCGAGATCGCGCAGGCAGGACGCGAGACCCGGGCGGCCGAGCTGCTCGAGCAGCTCGCCGACGGATCGGCGCCGAGGCGGTCCGTACCCCGTCAGGGACGACGGTCGATCGACTCCAGGTCCAGCTACCGGGGCGCCAGGCGATGACGGCACCGTCTGGCGCCCCGGTGTGGTTCTCAGGAGCGGGCCGTCTCCCGGTCCGGGCCGGGCCGGCCATCGTCGGAGGAGCCGGGGTTCTCGTCCGGCGCGGTCGCCCCGTCCGGGGTGGTTGATGCGTCCGGCGTGGTCGACGCGTCCGGCGAGGCGGCCGTGGCTGTGTCCGGCGCGGTGCCCGTGCCCTGGGCGGGAACCGCGCCCTGGGCGGGAACGGCACCGTGGGCGATGGGCTCGTCGGCCGGTTCGACCGAGACGTGCGGGATGATGCGGTCCAGCCACTTCGGCAGGTACCAGTTCGACTTTCCGACCAGGTGCATCACCGACGGTACGAGCATGGTCCGCAGGACGAACGCGTCGAGGAACACGGCGGCCGCGAGCCCGGTACCGAAAATCTTGATCGCACGGCCGGGGCTGATCACGAAGCCGAGGAAGACGGCAATCATGATGATCGCGGCAGCGGTGATGATGCCGCCGGTCTCAGCCTGCCCGACGGTCACCGACCGCTTGTTGTCGCGGGTGTGGATCCATTCCTCGTGCATACGGCTGACCAGGAAGACCTGGTAGTCCATGGACAGGCCGAACAGGATGGCGAACAGCATGACCGGCATCCAGGCGTCGATCGGACCACCCGGCCCGGCGCCCATGGCTTCGGAGAGCCAACCCCACTGGAAGATCGCCACGGACAGACCGAATGCTCCACCAGCCGCGAGCAGGTTCATCACCGCGGCGGTCAGCGGGATCACCAGGCTGCGGAAGGCGATGAGCAGCAGGACGAACGACATGCCGACCACGACCGCGATGAACAGCGGCATCTTCCGGGCGAGCACACTGGCGAAGTCGACGTTGATCGCCGTCTCGCCGTAGGCGTAGATCTGGTTCGGCGTGCCGTCATACAGCGGGGGCAGCACGGACGACCGCAGGTGCCGCACCAGTTCGTAGGTCTTCTCCGACTGCGGTGACGTAGTCGTCTTGAAGGTCACGAAGGCGACGTTCTCCGCCAACGGCAGGGGCGCCACGCTGGCCGGGTCGATACCCGGGGTGTCGGCCAGCACGGTGGACACGCGCTCCAGGTAGGCCTCGTCCGAGGCGCCCGGGCCGCTCACGACCGCTTCCAGCGCGGAGTTGTAGCCGACACCGAAGTCGTCCGAGATCAGGTCGTAGCCGGCGCGGGTCGTGGAGCTCTTCGGGTCGCTGCCCTGGTCGCTGGCGCCCAGCTGCAGGACGAAGATCGGCAGGCCGATCGCGATCATGATCACACCCGAGACGACCGCGACGCCGATGCGCTGCCGGGCGACGAAGTTCGACCAGCGAGCCCACACCCCGACCTGCTCGTCGTCGATGAAGTCGCCGGCCCGCACCGCCGCCCGCTGCCGGCGCGGCAGCACCTTCAGGCCGAACAGGCTGAGCAGGGCCGGCAGCAGGGTGAGCGAGGCGATCATGGTGAGACCGACCGCGAGCGCGGTCGCCACCGCCATGCCGTTGAAGAAGCTCACTCCGAGCGCGATGAGGCCGAGGATCGCGATGCACACGGTCGTGCCGGCGAACAGCACCGCCCGGCCGGAGGTGTTGATCGCGTTCACGATCGACTCCGAGACGGGCATGCCACGCCGCAGGTTGCGGCGGTGCCGCGTGACGATGAACAGCGCGTAGTCCACACCGACACCGATGACCATCAGCTCGGCCAGGTACGGGGTGATGTTGGAGACGTTGATGGCGTGGCTGAGGATGTAGATCGCACCGAGGCCGCTGATGAGCGAGACGAGCGCGGTGGCCAACGGCAGAACCGTGGCCGCCACGGTGCGGAACACCAGCGCCAGGATGACGAGCGCGGCGCCGAAGCCGATGAGGACCGACAGGCCCGACCCCTCGCTCTGGCCGATGCCGGTGAACGCGTTTCCGGTGAACTCGACCTGCAGGTCGTCGCTACGCAGTTCCACCAACTGGTCGTAAACGTTCACGAACAGCTCGGTGTCGTAGAAGTCGCTCTCCCAGGTGATGCTGACCAGCGCCGTGGTGGAGCCGCGCGCACTGTTGAGCAGCTGCGGGTTCCCGGGCGCGTCGGCGCCGTTGTTTGCGCAATCAATCGAGGCCCACGGTGATGTGATAAGCGCCACATGGTTACCTGAGTCACACACCCCGGTAAGCGCCGATTCCAGCCCATCGGGAGCCTCGGTGAACGCTCCGTCCCGATTCTTGAGCACGACCGTGCCCGTGGCGCCGTTCTGGTTGTTCAGGCCGGCGCCTTCGAGCAGGTCCGCCACGGACGCGGTCTCGGTGTCCGGCAGGCTGAAGGTGTCACGGTACGAGGCTCCACCCATCGCGCTGGCGATACCCTGCGCCGCGACGACGAAGGCGATCCAGCCAACGACGACCAGCCATCGGCGCCGGACAGCGAATTCGGCGATCCGTTTCATCAGTTCTCCTGCCCACTATCCGGCATCCGGCGAACGACCTGGCACCGGCGATCAGATCCAAGTTGCTCACAAGCCTTGCACACGCTTCCCGGCAGCCAGTATGCGGATGGGGCAATGCGATCAGGCACCCGAGTTGTCGAATCGCGACGATGGTCGCGTACCCGACAGTGCGGGCCACTTTCTGCGACGTGGCGCCACGCTCGGCAGCGGGGTGGGCCGCCCGGCCGTCAAGGATTGACGCGCCGTGCGACCACCCTCCCGCGATGTCAGGGTGTCAGGTCAGATGGTCAGTTCGCTCACCGCAGAGGCAGGATCCGGACGATCCGCAGGGACGTCGCGGACGCGCCCGCGGCGGGGAAGGCCACGCTGCCGTCGGAATAGTCCTTGGCCTCCACGTAGGTGTGATCCGGCACCGCGATCGTGAACTGGCCGCCCACGGTGTTGCCGGTGGTGGAATCAAAGACCTGGGCGGTGGTCGAGGAACCGGACCGCCAGGTCAGCAGCATCCGCCCCGCTCCGTAGGCGGCCAGGTGCGAGTGCTGGCTGCGGGCGGCGGTGACCACCGTGCGGTCGGACGCGCCCGTGGAGAAGTGCTCCAGCCGCACCTGGTTGCCGTTGCTCCAGGCCGTCCAGTAGCCCACGTCGCCGGCCAGCACGATGTTGCCGCCGAACAGCGTCCCGTCACAGACCCCGGCGACGACGGTCTGGCGGGTGTCGGGCCGGGCGATGCGGCAGTTGTTGTCCGTCGCGCAGACCATCGCGAAGTGGCCGGTGCGGTCATCCCAGGCGAGGTGGGAGTCCCAGGCGTGGCTGCAGCCCCACTCGAAGCTGTCGTGCCCGGAGACCAGGGCGCCGGTGGTGGCGTTGACGACCTGCATGCGGTCGCCCTCGTGGATGTCGACGCAGGCGCCGTTCGCCACGGTGATCGCCGCCTCGAAGTAGGCGGCGTAGTTGGTGCCGTCGAAGGCCAGGGTGCCGTGGTGGTTGTACCACCAGACGAACAGGGCGCCTGGGTCGTAGCCGCCCCGGCTGGCGTTCAGGTTCGTGACCTGGCGCTCCCAGACCTGCCGGCCGGTGTTGTCCAGGCGGACCATCCACATCGTCCTGGTCGGGCTGGACGTCCCGCCGCACAACCGGCCGCTGCCCTGCGGGCCGGGACGGGTCAGCAGCACCACCACGCCGTCCGCGTCCGCCCGGACGTCCTGCAGGTCGACGGCGTCGAGCGCGGTGGGTGTGCCGACCAACTGGTCGGCACAGTCGAGCCGGCCGAGGCGGACCTTCGCGTCGGTCCCCAGCCAGGCCAGCCACGACCCGCCACCCGGCGCCGCGGCGATCGCGGCCGGCAGCGGGTCGGTGTCACCCTGCGGCGCGAAGCTGACCACCGGCGACCCCAGACTCACCTCGGTGATCCGCGTTGCCGGCGCGGCCCCCGCCGCCCGCCCGCAGGCGCCGGACACCGGCCCGGTCGGACCCGTGGTCTGCGTGGACGTCGGAGTTCCCGCCGCGGTGGGTGAGGACGACGGCGTCGTGGGACGGACCGTCGGCGAGGCGGGCGGGGTGCCTGTCGGGGTGCCAGCCGGGGCGGCAGGCGGCTGCGACGGCGAGGCCGTCGGCACCGAGGGCGAGGCCGTCGGGGTTGCACCCGTGCCCCCTCCCCCGCCGGAGCCGACGGGTGCGCAGCCACCACCGATCGCGGCGACGGTGACGGCCACCAGCACCGACCTGCGGACCGCTTGTTTCAACGACATGTGTTGGGCTCTCCGTCGAATCGGGTCCCCTCCCGCGGTGAAGTCGTTTCGTGACCGTGATCGGTTGCCCGGCCCCGCGGAATTGTCCAAGTGGCGATGGTGTTGCCGCCGCTGACGGTCCAGGGCGAGGAAAGGTGACGCACCGTGAAGGTCGAAGTGTGGTCGGACGTCGTCTGCCCGTGGTGCTACATCGGCAAGCGGCGGCTGGAGAAGGCGCTCGCCTCGTACGAGCACGCGGACGAGGTCGAGGTCGTCTGGCGCAGCTTCCAGCTCGATCCCACGCAGCGGCGCGGTGAGAACCTCCCGACCTCGCAGATGCTGGCGAGCAAGTACGGCGTCAGCCCGGCGGAGGCCACGGCGATGAACGATCGCGTGACAGCGCTGGCCGCCGAGGAGGGCCTGGCCTACCGCCTCGACCTGGCCGTCACCGCCAACACCCTCGACGCGCACCGGCTGATCCACTTCGCGGCCACCCGCGGGCTGGCCGACGGCACGCAGGACCGGCTGCTGCGCGCAGCCCTGGTGGACGGCGCCGCCATCGACGACCCGGACACCCTCGTCCGGCTCGCCACCGAGGTCGGGCTGCCGGCCGACGCGACCCGCGAGGCCCTCGACGGCGGCGCGTACACCGAGGACGTCCAGGCCGACCTCGAGCAGGCCCGCGCGCTCGGCATCCGCGGCGTGCCGTTCTACGCCGTCGACCGCACCTACGGTGTCTCCGGCGCGCAGCCGGCGGAGACGCTCCTGGACCTGCTGCGCAGGGCGTCGGCCCCCGCCGCGCTCTGACCCCGGCGGCCGACGCCTACTGCGGTTGTGCGGCGACGCCTACCGCGGTGTGTGGACGTCCGGCCAGGGCGCGGCGGGCATTGCGGCACCGAGGAAGAACGAGGGGTGCGGCGGCTGGTTGTAGGCGGTGTTCTGCCAGGCCACGGCCACCCGGTACTGCGGATCGTGCATCAGCGTGACGATGCGCCGGTCGGTGACGTGGGGTGTCGCGTAGATACGCAGCGCCGAGCTGTTCGTCGTCGGCCAGATCACCTCCTCGCGCCAGTCGCCGAACAGGTCGGCGGACAGCGCCGGCGTCGCCTTCGTGCCGTTGGTGGCCACCACCCCGTTGGCGGTCAGCAGGCGGGTCTCGCCGGAGGGCCCGTACCTGTCGATCCGCGTCCGGTCGAGCAGTTCCCGCACCGGGTCGCCGTCCCACCAGACCAGGAAGTTCGTCGAGGACGGCTTGCGGCCGACGACACGTCCGGAGGTGTCGAGGATCCCGTCGTTGCCGGACGCCGACCACGACTCGGCACCGGGGCTGCCGGCCCAGATGTCGCCGGACACACCCCGCCCGTTGTCCCCGTTCGGCGGAGTCGTCCACAGGATCCGTCCGGTCGCCGCGTCGGCCATCCACGAGCTGGGTCTGCTGGCGTCCTCGTCGACCTTGAAGACCTCCAGGCCGGGACGGGCCGGGGCGAGGTCGCCGACGTGCATCGCGTCGCCGTGCCCGTTGCGGGTGTTCCACAGGCCGGCGCCGTTGTCGTCGACCGCCATCGACCCGTAGACGATCTCGTCGCGGCCGTCCCGGTCGACGTCGGCGACGGAGAGGTTGTGGTTGCCCTGGCCGGCCCACGCCGAACCGGCGGTGGAGCTGTCGAACGCCCACACCCGTCGCAGCTGACCGTCGCGGAAGTTCCAGGCGACGAGCACCGTCCGGGTGTAGTAGCCGCGGGCCATGATCAGGCTGGGCTGGCGGCCGTCGAGGTAGGCGGTGGCGGCCAGGAAGCGATCGACCCGGTTGCCGTAGTTGTCGCCCCAGCTCGCGACGTCCCCACGGGCGGGGAGGTAGCTCACGGTGCTGCGGGCCGCGCCCGTCCGGCCGTCGAACACGGTGAGGAACTCGGGGCCGGCGAGCACGTAGCCGGAGGCGTTGCGGTGGTCCGCCGCCGGGTTCCCGATCACGGTGCCGCGCCCGTCGACGGTGCCGTCCGCGGTCTTCAGGGCGACCTCGGCACCGCCGTCACCGTCGTAGTCGTACACCTGGAACTGGGTGTAGTGGGCGCCGGCGCGGATGTTGCGCCCCAGGTCGATCCGCCACAGGCGGGCGCCGGACAGCTCGTACGCATCCAGGTAGACGTTGCCGGTGTAGCCGGCCTGGGAGTTGTCCTTCGCGTTGGACGGATCCCACTTCACGACGATCTCGTACTCGCCGTCACCGTCGAGGTCGCCGACGCTGRCATCGTTGGCGCTGTAGGTGTAGGCCACGTTGTCCGGCGTCCGCCCGCCGGGGGGCACCTGCAGGGGGACGTCGAGGTACCCCTCCCCCAGCCGCACCGCCGGGCCGGTGGCGGGCTGCTCGACGCCGCCCACCACGTCGCGCACCGTGTAGGTCGCGTCCGCGGCCGCGCCCGCGTCAAGGTAGTTCGTCGTCGCGCTCAGCGGTGTGGACGTCAGCCGGGTGGTGCCGCGGTACACGTGGAAGGCGATGTCGCGCGGGTCGGTAGCCAGCAACCGCCAGCTGACGAGGTTCCCGTTGCCCGATCGCACGCTCACGGAGCCCCGGCCCAGCCTCTCCACCTGCCGCCCGGTGGTCGAGGGAGCGGCGCTCGTGGCCGCGGGAGCGGGAGCGGCACCGGTCGCCGCGGGCGAGGGAGCGGAAGCGGCGCCGCTCGCCGCGGAGGCCGGTGCGGAAGCGGTGCCCACCGCCACGGGGGCGGGCACGGCCGAGGCCGGCGGGAGCGGGCCGCCGCCCGGCCCAGCCGGGACCGGTTCACAGGCCGCTGCCGTGACCAGGCCGGCCGCGAGCAACAGCCCGGTGAGGACGTGCCGTCGCCGCGGGTGACGGCGATCAGGCATTCGAACGATGGGGTGAGTCCAACGACTCATGTATTTCTTCTCCCTGCCCCCACCCCGCGCGAAACAACAGCCCCGTCTTACGACGCGACGAAACCACGATAGCCGTGTCCCCTGTTTCCCGCTGAATAGTTGCGCCTTCTTTTCCTGCCCGGGCGACTCGTCGTGCGCTCGCGACGAAGACCCGGCGGTGTGTGGTGATCCGGCCTCTGACCGGTCGCTGTCCCGGCTGACGTGACAGTGCTGACAGAAAGCGGGGCCCGTTGGGCGTCGGATGGGAGGCTGAACGGCGCCGTCGTCGGCCCGGAACTGTGCCCAGGTGCAGGCAGCTCATCCGTCGACGGGTCGGGAAAGCGTGCGAGGCGGCGGTCCTGCGTGAGGACGGGATCCACCGCCTCCATCCGGGCCGCGAGGCGCTGTAAGGCCGTTGACCAGCGTTTTCCCCGGCCCCGCCAGAGGCAGCAGGTGTCGGATACGGAAACTAAAGACCTCGTTGTGGCCTCATACGCCCGGAGACTTGCACGAAGGCGTCCACCGTCGTTGTCAAGAAGCCTCCACGAAAGGCCACACTCGGCTCTGTTTCGCCGGAAGGCGACACCCGGCCTTGCGGTGATCTGCGGTCAACGGTGTCAGATCACCGGGCTACCGGACGGGGGTCAGAGGCGGCCGGCGATGGTGCGGGCCAGATCCTCGAGAGGGCCGCGGTTCTCCGCGGGGTCGTTGCTCCGTACCAGGCTGACAGACACGGAGAAGCCGTCCTGGGTGACGAAGACGGCGTAGTCCCCGATGAAGGCCTCGTCGCCGACACCGGGCAGGGGCCGGAGCTGGTGGCCGGTTCCGCGCTCGGCGGCGTAGTAGTTCTGCGCCGTCTGCCCGACGCGGACTTCGACCTGGGCGGTGGGACCGTTGGGCGGCGCGACGTAGGTGCAGGTCTCGTCCACTGCCTCCGCGCTGGCCAGCGCGGTTCCCGCGAGCTGCTCGGCCTCYGGCTGCGAGATGACGCCGCAGGGATTCACCGTGCCGCCGGGTGACGCCGCCGGCAGGGCGGTCGTTGACCCGTCGCCGGCGGCGGCCCCCGCGCCGGCGTTGCCGCCGGCCGCCGCTCCCGCGGACTCCGTGGCCGACGGCGGCGACGATGTCGCATCGTCGTCATCGGAGGCACCGCATCCGGCCAGGCCGAGCGATATGAAGATCATGAATGTCAGCAGGATCGCACGTGTGGCGACGCGGACACGACTGATGACAGGACGGTACATACGAGCCCCCCGATACCGACGTCCGCTGGCTCACCCCTGCGCCAGACGGGCAGGTCAGGACGGTACCCCTGTTCCCAGATGGGGCATAGGCGTGCTTCCCGCTGCTTCTACCGCGCCAGGCCCGCCAGTTCGTCGGTGAGCCGGTCCGGGGTCAGCCGGCCATCGACGGTGACGCCCTCGTCGGGGCCGAGTGGCTCGAGCGCGGCGAGCTGCGAGTCCAGCAGCGTGGCGGGCATCCAGTGGCCTCGGCGCTCGGCGAGCCGTCGGCGCAGTTCCGGCTCCGGCACACTGATGTGCACGAAAAGGACGTCGCCCGCCGTTCGCAGCAGGTCACGGTAGCTGCGACGCAGGGCCGAGCAGGCGACGACGCCGTCGGTGTGCTCGGCCATCCAGGTCCGGACGGCGCCCAGCCAYGGCCACCGGTCCTCGTCGGTCAGCGCGGAACCGGCCGTCATCTTCGCCCGGTTGGCCGGGGGGTGCAGGTCGTCCCCTTCGAGGAAGGGACGTCCCAACCGGTCCGCGAGCGCCGACGCGACGGTGGACTTGCCGCAGCCACTGACCCCGATGACCACGACGACCGTCATGCGGGACCCCGCCCCCACGGCACCGGGCCTCGGCGGGCTGGCAGTGGGGCGCGCAGGACCGGCATGAGCGCAGATTCTCGCATCGAGGCACGATCAGGTCGGACCCCCGTCCGGATTCACCGGGATGGTCCGCGGCCGCGAGCGCACCGAACTGTTGCGCAACGCGGCACTGCTGGTCGTACCGTCCCGCCATGAGGCGATGTCCATCGTCGCCCTGGAGGGCGGACGAACTTCATCGGCCGTTGTTCTCGACTATGGTCGTAGGTCATGGATCATGTTGCTTCCGAGCGCCACTGGGTCGCATGGCATCGGCAGTACGACGTGACAGGGTCGTCCCTGCATCGGCGCCTCGCCATCGTCCAGCGGCGCATCCGGGAAACACTTGAGGTCCAGCCCGCGGGCGAGATCCGCGTGCTGAGCATGTGCGCCGGRCAGGGGCGCGACATCCTCGGGGTGCTGGCCGATCACCCGCGCCGCGACGACGTGCGCGCCCGGCTGGTCGAGCTCGACCCCGATCTTGCTGCAGACGCCTCGCGAAGGGTGCGCGCCCTCGGGCTGGGCGGCGTCGAAGTCGTGGTCGGCGACGCCTCGGACACCGGCGTCTACGACGGGGCCGCACCGGCCGACCTCGTTCTTGTCTGCGGGCTGTTCGGAAATCTCGGTGATGCCGACATACGTAACACGGTCGAATGGCTGCCCAGGCTGTGTCAGCCAGCCGCGACGGTGATCTGGACACGCCATCGCCGTGCCCCCGACCGCACGCCCGCCGTACGGTCGTGGTTCGCCGCTGCGGGGTTCTCCGAGGTCGCCTTCGACGTCGAGGAGGGTTTTCTGCTCGGTGTCGGGACCCACCGGCTGGTCAGGCCGACGCTCCCGTACCGGCCCGGTATCCGCCTGTTCGACTTCATCGGCGACGGCGAGGACGCCCGGCGGTAGTCGGGCTGTCCTCGGGGGCTGAGCGCGGGGCTCGACGCCGCATCAGTGCGGACGTCAGCGGGTGGGGTTGCGGGCGGCGATCGCGGCGTTCAGGGCAGTGGCGAAGCCGGTCCACGCCACGTACGGCAGCAGTGCGGCGCCGGCCGGGCGGTCGGCCTGCCAGCCCCGGTACAGCAGCGCCACATTGGCCGCATCCAGCAGGACGATCTCCGCGAGCGCGAGGCGCGGGCGCCGGGCCCGGAAGAACAGCGGCGTCCAGGCGGCGTTCAGCGCGAGGTCGATCCCGTACCAGCGCCGGAACCGTGCGCGCTGGTCAGTACTGGTGCTGCTGTCGAGCGCCCGGGAGCCGGCGAGGGCGATCAGGGCGTAGAGCGGTGTCCACACCACGGGGAACGCCGCCGGCGGGGGCTGCCAGGCCGGTTTGTCCAGGGAGCGGTACCAGGGTGAATCGGGGCGGGTGGCTACCGTGCCGACACCGGCGGCGGCCGCGGTGGCCAGGGACGTCCTGACCAGGGTCGAACTCCTCATCCTGCCCTGGTACCCGCTGGCACCGGTGCTGTCCCATGGCGGCAGGCGGCAGGCGGGGAAAACACGAGAAACCGAGCCTGGAGAAGGTCGGAAGTTCGCCACGAGACGGCACGCCGCGGGCAGAGCCAAAAACCAGAGAGGCGGGAGT
Source organism: Parafrankia colletiae (assembly GCF_001854655.1). Classification (GTDB taxonomy): domain Bacteria; phylum Actinomycetota; class Actinomycetes; order Frankiales; family Frankiaceae; genus Parafrankia; species Parafrankia colletiae. The sequence continues at coordinate 66,153 of NZ_MBLM01000134.1, forward strand.
CACTCGCCGCCATTTCTAAGCTATAGCATGCCAGGGGGCTTGCGTCAAGACCCGGGTGGTGCCGCAGAATCGCTGAGCCTCGCCGCGCGCGGCGGCGGCAGGCAGCAACCTCACATCGGAGTTCATCACGTGAATCCCCTGACCACCAGCGCGTTCGACCTACCCGAGAATCTGCGCGCCAAGGCCGACCCGGCCCTGGTCGCCGGCGACGAACGGCACTTCGCCGCCATCGCGCAGACCCTCGACGAGTCGATCGCGGACCTGTCCGACCGCCTCGACACCGCGCGGCGGGCGCCCGGCGGCGCGGGCCAGCAGGCGCTGGACCGGGACCAGGAGATCTACCGGCTGACCGCGCGCCTGCGCACCCTGCGCCGTTTCGGCCTCGACCTGTGTCTCGGCCACATGGCCGCCACGGACGAGCCGACACCCGTGTACGTCGGTCGGATCGGACTCTCCGACAGCGCGGGCCGGCGGCTGCTGCTCGACTGGCGCTCCCCCGCGGCCGAACCGTTCTTCGGTGCGACCCACGCCAACCCGATGGGCCTGGCGAGCCGCCGCCGGTACCGCTGGAGCCGCGGGCGGATCAGCGACTACTGGGACGAGGTGTTCACCGCCGACGGGTTCGAGGGGCATGCCGCGCTCGACGACCAGTCCGCGTTCATCGCCAGCCTGGGCAGCAGCCGGTCGCCCCGGATGCGGGACGTGCTCGGCACCATCCAGACCGACCAGGACGCGATCATCCGCGCGGGGTCCGACGGGGCACTGGTCGTCGACGGCGGGCCGGGTACGGGCAAGACGGTCGTCGCCCTGCACCGTTCCGCCTACCTGCTCTACTCCGATCCGCGGCTCGGTCACCGCCGGGGCGGGCTGCTGTTCGTCGGTCCGCATCAGCATTACCTCGCCTACGTCTCCGACGTCCTGCCCAGTCTCGGCGAGGAGGGTGTGCAGACCTGCACCCTGCGGGACCTGGTGGCCGAGGGGGCGGCGGCGGTGCCCGAGACCGACCCGGAGGTGGCGCGGCTGAAGTCGTCCGCGAAGCTGGTGCGGGCGATCGAGACGGCTGTCCGGTTCTACGAGGAGCCCCCCGCCCAGGGGATGACGGTGGCCACCCACTGGAACGACATCCGGCTGAGCGCCGACGACTGGGCCGAGGCGTTCGACGCGCCGGATCCCGACATCCCCCACAACGAGGCGCGGGACGTCGTTCTCGAGGAGCTGCTCACGATCCTGCTGGACAGGCATGACGGCGATGCCCCGGACCAGCTGCTCCGCAGGTCGCTGCTGCGGAACAAGGCGCTGCTCACCGCCTTCAACAACGCCTGGCCGCTGGTCGAGGCGGCCGACCTCGTCAGTGACCTGTGGTCGGTACCCGCCTACCTGCGCCGGTGCGCGCCCTGGCTCGGCCCCGAGGACATCCAGAAGCTGCAGCGCGGAAAAGCGCAGGGGCGGGCGCAGGCACCCACCTGGACGGTGTCCGATCTGCCACTGCTGGACGCGGCCCGGCAGCGGCTCGGCGACCCGGAGATGGCACGACGCAAACGCCGGCACCTCGCCTCCGTCGCTGCCGAACGCGAGCGCATGACCAGGGTCATCGACAACCTCCTCGCGTCCGACGACGACGGCGAGGGCGCGATCACGATGCTGCACGGGCAGGACCTGCGGGATGCCCTCGTCGACGAGAGCGCGCTGCCCAGAACCGACCCGGACCTGCTCGCCGGCCCCTTCGCGCACATCGTCGTGGACGAGGCGCAGGAACTGACCGACGCCCAGTGGCAGATGCTGCTGCTGCGCTGCCCGTCCCGCAGCTTCACCATCGTCGGGGACCGGGCCCAGGCCCGGCACGGGTTCACCGAGTCGTGGCGGGAACGGCTCGAGCGTGCCGGCCTCGACCGGATCACCCTGACGTCGCTGAGCATCAACTACCGGACGCCGGAAGAGGTGATGACGGAAGCCGAGCCGGTCATCCGCGCCGCGCTCCCGGACGCCAACGTGCCGACGTCCATCCGCAGCAGCGACATCCCCGTCGTACACGGCTCCACCTCGGAGCTGGGTTCGATCCTCGACGCCTGGCTCACCGCGCACGCCGACGGGATCGCCTGCGTCATCGGCGATCCCGCGTTCGAGGGGACGTCCCGCGTGCGGTCGCTGACGCCGGAGCTGTCAAAAGGACTGGAGTTCGACCTGGTCATCCTCGTCGACCCGGAGAGCTTCGGCACCGGCATCGAGGGCGCCGTCGACCGTTATGTCGCGATGACCCGCGCGACCCGGCAACTCGTCATCCTCACGAGCCCGAGCGCCTGACCTCGCCGCCACCGGAGCTGATCCGCTCCGGGGCGGTTCCGCCGCCGTTCGTCCGTCGCCTTCCTGCCTCGATGACCGCACCGGCCCCCGGCCCGCCGAGCGTCCGGGCCTGAAACCTGGGTAGGCCCTGCCTCGCAGGCTGTGGCCAGGTGAAGGGCGGGGCGGGCGTGACGGCGGCGAGCGAGACGCGGCGGGGCGAGCGGACGGAGCCGGCCGGCGAGCGGGCCGACCAGGCGGAACGGCGGGCCGACGATGCTGGGGAGCTGTTGCTCGACGAGCTGACGGGCATCCTGGCCGACCTGCGGCGGGCCGAGCGGGCGCGGAGCGCGGACGTCGAGAGGGTGCACCCGCGGCACCGGCGCAGTGCCCGGAACATGGTGCACTACCTGGCTCTGCGGGGCAGGGACCTGCGGCCGGTGCAGGAGGAGCTCGCGCGCCGCGGGCTGTCCTCGCTGGGGCGGTGTGAGCCGTGCGTCGAGGCCACGTTGCGGGCAGTGGTGGACGTCCTGCGTGGTCAGCTGCGGCCGGGCAGTCCCGCCGAGGCCGTGGATGGCGACCGGGTGCCGACCTACGACGAGGGCTGGGACCGGATCGAGGCGAACGCCGGCGAGCTGCTGGGGCCGCCGCCACCCCGGCACAGTGTGCGGATCATGGTCACGTTGCCGAGCGAGGCCGCGGGCGACGCCGCCCTGGTGCATCGGCTCGTCGCCCGCGGGATGAACGTGGCGCGGATCAACACCGCCCATGACGGCCCGCGGGAGTGGCGGGCGATGGCCGCCCATGTCCGGGCCGCCGCCCAGGAGCTGGGCCGGACCTGTCTGGTGTCGGTGGACCTGGCCGGCCCGAAGGTCCGGACCGGTCCGCTCGACCCGGGGCCGCAGGTCGTGCGCCTGCGGCCGGTGCGTGACCTGCGGGGGGCGGCGGTCACGCCGGCCACGGCCGAGCTGGTCGCGGTGCCCGACGGGGAGCGTGATGCGGTCGACGCGCCCGTGGCGGACTCGCGCGACGGGGTGGTGCGGGTGCCGGTGCTCGGGGCAGGCGACTGGCTGGCCCGGCTGCGGGTCGGTGACGAGCTCACGCTGCGGGACGCCCGTTCGTCCCGGCGCCGGCTACGGGTCGTGGCGGTGGGTTCGGGCCCTGCGGAGCATCCGACGGTCACCGTCGAGGCGTGGAAGACGACCTGTCTGGAGACCGGGCTCGAAGTACGACATGGCGACGAGCGGTGCACGGTGGGTCCGCTGCCGCGCCGGGCCCCCTACCACCTGGTCCGGCAGGGGGACGTCCTGCGGCTGACCCGCGACCTGTCGCCGCGGGCGGCCCGGCCCGGGGGGACGGCTCCCGACGATCCGGCCGGACCGGCGTCGATGGGCTGTACCTTCCCGGCGGTCTTCGACGCCGTCCGCCCCCAGGACCCGGTCTCGCTGGACGACGGGAAGATCGCCGGCGTCGTCGAGGCCGTGGATCCCGAGGGCATCGACGTCCGCGTGCTGCGCGCCTCGGGCCGCGGTGCGAAGCTGCGTGCGGACAAGGGCGTGAACCTGCCCGAGACCCGGCTCCCCCACGAGGGGCTGACCGGGGACGACCGGGACGCGCTGGCGGTGGCCGTGGAGATAGCCGACCTGGTCGCGATCTCGTTCGTGCGTGGCGGCGTCGACGTCGAGCAGGCGCTGGAGGCGATCAGCGCGGCCGGGCGAGGGCACGACCTCGGCCTGGTCCTCAAGATCGAGACCACCGAGGGGTTCGAGAACCTGCCCGGTCTGCTGCTGGCGGCACTGCGGGCTCCGCTGGCCGGCGTGATGATCGCGCGCGGGGACCTGGCGGTGGAGGGCGGCTACCAGCGGCTCGCCGAGCTGCAGGAGGAGATCCTCTGGCTCGCCACCGCCGCGCATGTGCCGACCATCTGGGCGACGGAGGTCCTGGACACGCTGGCGAAGACCGGCACGCCGGCGCGGGCGGAGATCACCGACGCGGCGATGGGGCAGCGCGCGGAATGCGTGATGTTGAACAAGGGCCCGCACATCGACGAGGCGATCACCGCGCTCGACGACATTCTGGGCCGGATGGCCGGGCACCAGCAGAAGAAGACCCCGCTGCTGCGTCCGCTGCGGTCGTGGCTCGGCTTCGGCTCCGTCACCCACCACCGGCGCACCTGAACGCGACTCGGATCCGTGACCGTCAGGTCACCCGTTCCGCTCCGCGGTAACGCCCGGCGGGCGACCATGGCCGAGGGGGACGGGGGTCTCGGCATGGACGTCGATCAGGCGCGGCTGGTGGCGGCCGCGGTGCACCTTGCGCCGTCGCGGTCGACCGGCCTTTCCGCCGGTCTTGTCGCGCTGCTGCTCGTGGGTGCGCGGCCGCTGTGGAAGCGCGCGGGGCATCTCACCACGGCGGTACACGAGGGCGGGCACGCGCTGATGGCGTTCCTACTGGACCGCGCATTCCTGGCCGTTCGCCTCGAACGCAGTCAGGGCGGTCTGACGTCCTACTACGGCCCATCTCGCGGATGGGGCCGACTGATGATTACGGCGGCCGGATACACCGCGCCCTCGCTGTGCGGGCTCGCCGGCGCCGGCCTTCTTTCCGTGGGCAACGTCACCGCCGCTCTCATCCTCGCCGGGGTGGCCACAACGAGCCTGCTGCTACTGGTGGAGAACATCTTCGGCGAGCTGGTTCTCCTCGTCCTGCTGGGCCTCGTTCTGACCGTCGCGACGACGGGTTCCGCCGGGATGCAGCTTTTCGTCGCCTGTACGGCCAGCTGGTTCCTGTTGTTCTCCGCGATCCGCTCACTGGGAATTCTGCGGCGAGCCCGCCGATACACCCGCTTCACCGACGCCGACACGCTGGCCACCGTGACGCACCTACCGGCGGTGCTGTGGGTCGCGGCCTTCTACGCCGTTGACCTGTACTGCCTGGTAATCGGCGGCCAACTACTGCTCGACGGCTGACGAACGGCTGACCCGACGCCGATCAGCACCGCCACGGTTCCCGACACTCTCGCGTATCTCGAGAAGGTCATCACCGAGCTGCCCGAGAAACCGATCATCATGGGCCACTCGTTCGGCGGGACGTTCATCCAGCCCGCCGGACGTGCGCCGAGCCCGGCTGGGAGCAGGTCTCCGACCACGCCTTGGACTGGGCCCTCGCCCACGCCGGGTAGCCCTCGGCGCGGCCGCCGGCCGCGCGGCCGCCGGCCGCGCGGTCAGGCGCCAGGGCTGGGACCGGGGTCGGGGCTGAGTAGTTCGGCCAGATGGAGCGCGCGGCGGCCGCGCAGGTCGGTGATCTGGGTGCGGCAGGAGAACCCGTCCGCGAGAACGACCGCACCCGGCGCGGCGTCCAGCCCGGGGAGGAGATGCTGCCCGGCGACCGCCACTGACACCTCGTGATGCCCGATCTCCACACCGAAGTTGCCGGCCAGCCCGCAGCAGCCGTCCAGTGTCGTGACCTGCGCACCTGCACGTTCGAGCAGGGCCCGGTCGGCGGCCCAGCCGAGCACCGCGTGGTGGTGGCAGTGCGGCTGGGCAATGACGGCGGTGCCCGTCAGGTCGGGTGGCGCCCAGGCCGGCGTGGCGGTCAGCAGCTCGGCCACCGTGCGGGTGGCGGCGGCGACGAGCCGGGCGTCCTCGGCGTGGTCGGTCCGGCCGAGCAGCTCGACGGCGTCCGCGCGCAGCACGGCGGTGCAGGACGGTTCGATGCCCACGATGGGGATGCCGGCGCGGGCGCTGGCCGCCAGTTCCGTCACGGTGCGGCCGAGGATACGGCGGGCGGTGTCGAGCTGGCCGGTGGTGATCCAGGTCAGGCCGCAGCAGGCGCCCGCGGACGGGATCCGCGGCTGGTAGCCCGCCGCGCGCAGCACCCGCACGACCGCCCGGGCCGCTGACGGCGTGAAGTGGTCGGAGAACGTGTCGACGAACAACATCACCGGGGTCCCGCCGCCCGACCCGTCAGCAACCTCGGGCCCGCCCACGAGCTGGGCGGCCCACCAGCGGCGGAACGGAGTCGGCGCGAACGCCGGGACGGTGCGGCGCCGGTCCACCCCGGCCAGGTACAGCCCGAGCCGGCCGAGAACCGGGAGCGTCGGCAGCGCGTTCGCCAGCCGCGGTGCCCGCCCGGCGAGCCGCGCCCACCGGGGCAGCCAGCCGAGCGTGTAGTGCGACCGTGGCCGCAGCCCGAGCCGGTACCCGGGCCGCCGCCAGCCACGGCGCCGGTACTTCTGGTGCAGTGCCTCCGCCTTGTACATCGCCATGTCGATGCCGGTCGGGCAGTCCGACGCGCACCCCTTGCACGCCAGGCACAGGTCGAGTGCGTCGTGGACGTCGGGCGCCCGCCAGTCCAGGTCGCCGCGCACGACGTCCTGCAGCACCCGGGCCCGGCCGCGGGTGGAGTCCTTCTCCTCCCGGGTCGCGAGGTAGGACGGGCACATCACGCCACCACCGGTACGGGTGTCGGCCCGGCACCGGCCCACCCCGGTGCAGCGGTGGACGGCCTCCGCCAGGTCGCCCCCATCGTGCGGGTAGGCGAAGGCGAGGTCCCGGCGGTAGGTGACGCCGACCATCCGCACGTCGGCGTCGAACGGATCGGGGGCGGTCAGCACCCCGGGGTTGAGTCGGTTGTCCGGGTCGAAGGCGTGCTTTACCTCGCCGAACAGGCGGATCGCGTCGGCCGAGTACATCCGGGCGAGCAGCTCGCCGCGGGCCCGCCCGTCACCGTGCTCACCCGAGATCGACCCACCGAACTCCGCCACCAGCCCGGCGGCGGCCGTCAGGAACTCCCGCAGGACCCGCAGCCCGTCGGGGCGGTCGAACGGGAAGTCGAGCCGCACGTGCATGCACCCGTCCCCGAAGTGCCCATACGGGGCGCAGGTCATCCCGTGCGCGGCGACGAGCTCGTCGAAACGTGCGAGGTAGGCGCCCAGCCGCTGCGGGGGGACCGCCGCGTCCTCCAGCCCCGGCCAGGCCGGGCGCCCGGATGGTGCCCGCCCCGCCAGCCCCGCGCCGTCCTCGCGGATGCGCCACAGGCGGGCCTGCTCGGCGGGGTCGGTCACGATCCGGGCCTGCGTCCCGAGGCCGGCAGCCGCGAGTGCGCCGGCCCGGTCGAGCACCTCGGCGTGGTCGTCGCCCGCGACCTCGACGAACAGCCAGGCGGCCCCCCGGGGCAGCGGTGGGACCGCCGTGTCACCGCGCCGGCCGCGCAGGACGTCGACCAGCCGCTGGTCCATCCCCTCGCACGCCGTCGGTCCGAACGCCACGACCGCCGGCGCCGCCTCGCCGGCCTGCACGATGTCGGCGAAACCGATCGCGACCACCACCCGGTGTTCGGGATCCTTCACCAGCCGCACCGTGGCCTGGGTCAGCAGACCGAGCGTGCCCTCGGAGCCGACGAGCGCCCGACCCAGGTCGAACCGCTCCGGCAGCAGATGCGCCACGGCGTACCCGCTCAGCTGCCGGCCGAAGGTGTCGAACTCGGTGCGGGCCGTGGCGAGGTGCCGGCCGGCCGCTGCGCGTAGGTCGGCCAGCAGCCGCGCGGGTCCGTCGACGACCGGCGCGCCGGCGGCGTCGTACCCGGTGCGCAGCGTCTCCCCCGAGGCCAGCAGATGGGTCATCGCCACCACGTTGTCGCTGGTGCGGCCGTAGCCGAGGGCCCGGTTGCCGCACGCGTTGTTGCCGATCATCCCGCCGACGGTGCACCGCGAGTGGCTGGACGGGTCGGGCCCGAACCGCAGGCCGAGTGGCAGCGCCGCCCGCTGCAGCACCGCATGCACCGTGCCGGGCTCGACGACGGCGGTGCGGGTGCCGGCGTCGATCTCCAGCACCCGGCCGAGGTGGCGGCTGAAGTCGAGCACGATGCCCCGGCCGATCGCGTTGCCCGCGATGGACGTGCCGGCGCCACGGGCGGTGATCCCGACACCGAACGCACGGGCGACGTCCAGGGCGCACGCGACGTCGTCGACGTGCCGCGGGCGCACGACGGCCAGCGGCGGGATGCGGTACAGCGACGCGTCCGTCGCATACATCGCCCTGGTTCCGGGGTCGTCGCGGACCTCCAGCCCGGCCGCCCGCAGAGCCGCGGAGACACCGGCACGCTCATCCGAGTCCGTCATACACACCATGCTGCGCGGTCACCTGACCGCCCGCGTCAGCGCCGGGCGTAGAGGCGCATCGTGATCGGGGCGAAGACGGCGACGAGAATCGCGCACCACAGGAACACCCACCCGAGCTGCCCCGCGGTGACGGTGTCGTGCATCAGCCCCCGCACCGCCGTCACGAGATGGCTGATCGGGTTGACGTCGACCGCCGCCTGCAGCCAGCCGGGCATGGTCTCCGGATCGACGTAGATGTTGCTCCCGAAGGTCAACGGGAACAGCACCATCATGCTGGCGCCCATCACGGCGTTGGGAGTCCGCATCACCAGGCCGAGGATGTTCCACACCCAGGCCAGGCTGAAGGCGAACAGCAGCAGGAGCAGCACCCCCAGCACCACACCGACCACACCGCCGTCCGGCCGGAAGCCGATCGCCAGACCCAGGCAGATCACCAGCACGGCGGCAACCGTGTAGCGGACGGCGTCGCCGAGCATCATGCCGACCAGGGCCGCCGGCCGCCAGACCGGCAGCGACCGGATCCGGTCGAAGACACCCTTGGTGATGTCCGTGTTCAGGCCGACCCCCGTGTACATCGTGATCATGATGACGGTCGCGACCAGGATTCCGGGGAGGAAGAACTGGATGTACTCGTCGGTCGAGCCCGCCAGCGCTCCACCGAACAGGTAGCTGAACATCAGGGTCATCATGATCGGGAAGGCGGTGACATCGAAGAGCTGTTCCGGGACATGCTTGATCCGCAGCAGTGCCCGCCAGCCGAACGTCACGCAGGCCGAGAGCGCACTCGGCCGCGCCGGCCGGCTGCGCAGCGACAGGGCCGCCCGCACCCGCTCGTCGATGCCACCGGCCGGGGTCCGTGGCTCCGGGGTGGCGAACGGCGTGGCCACCGCGGCGGCCGGATCCGCCACGGCACCGGTCGAGGCAGCATCCCCTGCAGCAGCCTCGGTCGAGGTGGCGTTGGTCGAGGCGGTGGTCATGCGACCGGCTCCTTCGTCGTCGCGGAGGCGGCGGGCAGACCGGCGCCGGCGGCTTCGGAACGACCACCCGGCCCACCGTCCGCATCGGCGTGGTGGCCGGTGAGTGCCAGGAAGACCTCGTCCAGGCTGGGCTGGCCGAGCGCGAACTCGGTGATCTCGAACCCGGACCGGGTGAGCTCGGTCAGCCCACGGGCGACGAGCTCGGCGTCCGAGACGGTCGCGGCGAGCGAGACGGGGTCGGACGCCAGCTCCACCGGCACCCCGAGCACCGCTGTCAGCAACCGCGCCGCCTCCGGCCTGCGCTCCGCGTCGCGCAGCCGGACGTGCACGGCGCCGCCACCGACCCGGGCCTTCAGCTCGCCGGAGGTGCCCTCGGCAATCACCCGGCCGTGCTCGATCACCGCGATCCGGTCGGCCAGCTGGTCGGCCTCGTCGAGGTACTGGGTGGTGAGCAGCACCGTCGTGCCACCCGCGACCAGGGCGCGCACGATGTCCCACACCTGGTTGCGGCTGCGTGGGTCGAGGCCGGTGGTCGGCTCGTCCAGGAACAGCAGGTCCGGGGAGACGACGATGCTGGCGGCGATGTCGAGGCGCCGCCGCATCCCGCCGGAGTAGGTCTTCACCTGGCGGCCGGCGGCCTCGGTCAGGTCGAACGCCGTCAGCAGCTCGGTGGCCCGTTCCCGCGCACCCGACCGGCTGAAGCCGAGCAGGCGGGCGAGCAGGATCATGTTCTCCGTGCCGGTGATGTCCTCGTCGAGCGAGGCGAACTGGCCGGTCAGGCTCACCCGGGCGCGGATGGCGTCGGCCTCGCGCACCACGTCGTGCCCGAGCACCCGCACCGTGCCGGCGTCCGGCGCGAGCAGGGTCGCCAGGATGCGGATCGTCGTCGTCTTGCCGGCGCCGTTCGGCCCCAGCACGCCGTACACGCCGCCGGCGGGGACGGCCAGATCCACCCCGTCGACGGCACGCGTCTTCCCGAACGTCTTGACCAGGCCGGCCACCTCGATGGCCAGGCGGTTGTCTGACATGACCTTGTTACTCCTGCCGTCGCCTGCGGTCTGGGACCAGGTGCGGGCCCGCGCGGCGGAGCTCCGCCGCGCCGGACTCGCGCCGGCCCCCGAAGCATGCGCGACGGGACCGACAGTTTTTCGCCTCCGCCGGGTGGAGGATCGACGCACAACCGCATGCGTGCACGGCCTGGTGCCGGCACCAGCATGCGGGGCCGGCGGAAGGCCGTCCAACGGTTTTCAGGGCTCCTGGCAGCGACGGAGGCCCTCCGGGCTGTAGCAGGGGAGGTGCCCCTGTTCCTTCATGAGGCCCTGGCCCGCGCCCTGCGTCAGGTAGGTGAGGAAGCTGGAGACGAGAGAGTCCGCGGCCGGCCGACCGTAGGTGAAGGYGTACTCGATCTCCGCGAAGGGATAGGAGCTGCGGCCGATCTCCTCGATCGACGGCGCCTGCCCGTCCAGGCTCACGGTGTGCAGGCCGGTGATGGTGGTGGCGGTGCGCAGCTCGCTGTAGCCGATGGCTCCCGGCAGGCGAGCCACGGTTCTCAGGACCCGGTCGGTGCTGTCGAGTTCGCAGCGGATGACCGTGTCGTGCGGCGAGTTCCGGTGTTCGCAGTCCAGCGAGCTGAAGGCGGGTTCACCGCGCCCGTCGAGGACGCGTCGCCGGAACAGGTCGCGCGTGCCGGAGTTGGCGTCCCGGCTCACGAGCCGGATCGGGAGACGCGGGCCACCGAGCTCGCTCCAGTCGGCGACGTCCCCCCGGTAGATGCGGCGCAGCTGATCGAGGGAGAGGTCGGTGATCGGCACATCGTCGTTCAGCACGACCGCGAAGGCGGAGACCGCGACACGGTCGCCCTCCAGGTTCGGGTCGAGATCGGATCCGGCACCGTCGCGGATGGCGATCACCGGCGGCACGCCGTTCGCGGCCTCCCCGGCGTCCACAAGTTTCTGGATCCCCTCGTTGCTGCCGCGCGCGTCCACCGTGACCGTCGAACCTGGGCAGTCCGCCTCGTACCGGGCCGCGATCCGCTGGATGACCGGCGCGAAGGCGGTCGAGCCGTTCACCGTGAGAGTCCCGGTCGCGCATCCGATGGGCCCAGGGGCGTCCCCGCGCACGACGATGATGGTCGCCAGCACGGTCACGCACACGGTGAGCAACACGGTGATCAGGCGGGCGGCCCGGCTGAACAGCGGCAGTTTGTCGTCGACGGTCGTGCTCCGGTTGGGGACCACGGCGCCCTCCCGGATCCCGCCGCCGACCCGCACCGCGTCGCCGACACTCCCGCCGGTGAGCAGGACGAGCAGTTTGTAGTGCTGACCGCGATTGAGCGGGACCTTCGGGAGGTAGATCGTGTTGCTGCTGTCCCGCATTACCCGCGACGGCACGAAGTGTTCCATCAGGTGTTCGGCGTCGGGCTGGGTGACAGTGACAGCCACACCGCGGACAATGCGGCCGGTGAAGACGACGGTGAGTCCGTGCAGGTCGCGGCTGGTGTAGTCGGTGTCGGCGACGCTCTCGGCACCGTCGTTCTCGACCCGCAGCAGGACGAGCGTGGCATCCGCCATGTCGGGAAGGTCGTTGAACAGACCGAGCCGGATATCCGCCTGCCCCGCGCCGCTGCGGTTGTCGCTGCCCACCGGCAGGTCCATCTGGACGCGGTAGCCGATGCGCCGGCGGCGCGGCACCCGCCGCTCGTACCAGACGACCGCGAAGGACGCGGCGATACCGAGCATCGCGGTCAGGACGGCCACGAGGTTCTCGGCACTCAGCCAGCCCACGCCTCAGTTCACTCCCGTGTTTCCGCACAACCGACCCGTCGGATCATCAAGGTAGGGGTTTCCTCGGAGCCGGAAGCAGCGCAGTTCGGGCGGACATCAGAAGTTCGTCGTGAGTTCATCCGGCCACCCGGTGCTGCGCGGGTAGCCGGCGCGGGACGGGCAGCCCGACGCGGGGCCATCCGCACACGTTCCTCCCCGGCTGCTCAGCGGACCGCGTCGCCGCGGACCGCCTACCGGTTCTCGTACGGGTGGCCCCGAACCACCGGGCGGTCAGGGCTGGGAGATGGCGAAACCGGCGCCGGGGGCGAACGTCGTCACGTTCGGCGGGATCGCCTTGAGTTCGTCGATCGCCGCGCAGGCCGGGCAGGCGGCGTAGCCGGACTGGCGAATCGTGTTCGCCTCGGCATCGGCGCGGGCCTGCGCGACCCGTGCCTGGGCCTCGCTCACCCCGGCGAATGCCGCCTGCGCCTTGTTCACCGCCTCCTGGACCTGTGCCGGCAGGGTGATCCGTACCAGGTTGAACTTCAGGTCGACCAGGAACGGAGCGCCCAGGGTCGCCTCCAGGTCGCGCGCGAGCGACTCGTTGATGGCCTTCTGGACCGCGGCGATGTTGCCGTTCGACGATTCGGTGGAGCCGACCGGCGGGGTGCCGGCGCCGACCGGATTCACGGTCTGGTTCGCGCCGAGCTGCACCAGTGCGCACGAGGAGACCAGCTGCGCGCAGTCGAACGTGTTGATCTGCTCACGCAGATCGTTGTCGATGACCGGCCGGATGATCGTGTCGAGAAAGGCGGACCAGCCCTTGTCACCGTCATAGGGCGCGTAGGCGTCTCCGTCGGAGAGCAGCCGGAACTTCCGGGTGCCGAACTTGTCGTCGAAGGTCCGCAGGACGTCCGGATCGGTGTTGAGGGAGAAGTACAGCGTTCCCTCGATGCCCATCTCGACGCCGTCCTTCGACGGCACCCGCACGACCTCCTGGTCGGGCCGGTCGCCCTGCCCCTCGTTCGCGGTGATCGTGTAGAAACGCTGCTGCGCGGGATACTTGTGGACGTCGGAGTACAGGCCGACCCAGACGCGGCCGGAGGCCGGCTGGATGATCTGCCGGATCCGGTGGTTGTCGAGCGGGCCGCCGTTGCGGACGACGGCCACCTCGCCACCGTTCGTGCGGTCGAACGAGCCTAACGAGCTGAACCCCAGAATAATCAGGTAGATACCGAGCGGGACGAGCAGAACGATTCCAACGCGGGATTTCCAGGACCGAAAGCGCATGCACCACTCCTCGGGACAAACGAGTTGGCGGGTGGTCAAATCCCGACCAGTGTGGGCGAAGCGCTGTCGGCACATCCCGCGCGCCGACGCATTCATGGTGTCGCGCAGCCGACTGCCCGCGTCGCCGGGCGGCCACGGCGAACCCGCGGGTGTTACTCCGCCGAGTAGGCCGGACCGCCCCGTCGCAGAAGCTCGGCGAAGGAGGTCGCCGGGCGGCCGGTCAGCGCCGGGACGTCGTCCGTGACGGCGGCGAGCTCACCGGCGGCGATCGCCGTGTAGGTCGAGACCCACGCGTCGACCTGCCAGCCGGGCGCGCCGTAGACGGCCCGGGAGGCGTACGCCTCGGCGACCGTCTCGGGCCGGTAGGTGATCGGGCGGCCGGTGGTCTCGGCGAGCAGCGCGGCCACGTCGTGGAGGGTCGGCGCCTCCGGGCCGGTCAGCGAGTAGGTCGCGCCCGCGTGCCGGGGCGGGTCGCGCAGCACGGCCACGGCAGCGTCGGCGATGTCGTCCTGGGCGACCGCGGCGACCCGCCCGTCTCCGGCCGGGCCGCGGATGACCCCGTCCGGCCCGACGAGCGCGGGCAGGAAGTCGGCGTAGAGGTTGTCGCGCAGCACGGTGTACCGCAGCCCGGAGCCCTGCAGATGCCGCTCGGTCGCGGCGTGGTCCCGCCCCAGCGTGAAGGTGCAGTCCGGGGCCGCCCCGTAGAACGAGATGTAGACCAGATGCTCGACACCGGCCGCCGCGGCGGCGTCGATGAAGGTGGTGTGCTGGGCGACCCGGTCGGGCGTCTCCGCGGCCGAGATCATCAGCACCGTCGCAGCCCCCGCCAGTGCCTCACGGGCCGCGTCGTGCTCCCCGAACGACGCACGGGCGACCGTGGCGGCCGGCAGCCGGGGCGCTCGTGCCGGCTCCCGCACCACCAGCCGCTGGGCGACACCCGCCGCGGCCAGGCGACGCGCGACCCTGCCACCGAGCTGCCCGGTGGACCCGGTGACCGCGATCAGACCGGGCGTGGGCTGTGCTGTCGTTACCACCCGTCGACGCTATCAACGTCCGAGCCGACAGCCCGCTGGCCCGGCCCGCCCGGCCCGGGCTCACCGGTGTCCAGGCAGTCAGGCGTGGGTCTCTGCTCGCTGTTCCAACCCGGACGGTGAACCGTCAGGGGCACCGGAACAGGCTGGTAGCCACAACGGTGAGCGCGCAGGGCGGAGCGTTTTTGATGCCGGTGGTCCGGAAAGGTTCACCATCGTCGCCGATCGAGATCGTTCCGGTCCGGGACTGGGATGACCAGGACAGTTCGACCGTCCAGCGGCAGTCGCATTCTTCTGTCGTCGCCATGATCAGAAACACTTCGGCATCGGTCAGTGAGACCTCGTACGGGAACTCGATCGGCTGCAGATTCTCGTCGGGTTCGCCGTCTACGGACTCGGAGTCCTCGACATAGACCGCGCGCGGCGGTTCCGCGTCAAGATCGACGTGCAGCCATCGGTATGCGCTGGAACCTCCGCACGGCGCCTGCAGGGTTCGGCCGGCGAGCGGGGGGTCCCGCCGCACAACCCTGACTTTCAGATCGGTGAGGATGACCTGCGCCTCGGTCGTCCCCTGAACCGTGATCCGCACGTCGCCGGGTGACGCATCCGCACCACTCCGGCCGGGAGCCCAGTCGCGCCATCCTCCCACGGTCTGCTCGGAGATCAGCGGGGCCGAGGAGGGCGGGACCTTCCAGGGCGCCACCCAGTCCGAGCCACAGACGGGCGTGAGCTGATTCACCGCCACGGTCAGAGGTGCTGCGCCCGGTAATGGCGATGGGCCGCCTGGCCCACCAGTTCCGCCCTGAGACGGACGCCTCTCCGGCTGCCTGTCCGCGGCGGCGCCCATATCCGGCCGCAGACCACCAAGCCAGAGCGCCACGGCCGCGATGAGCCCGCAAGCCACCAGCACGGCGCCTGCCGAGAGCCCGGCAGCGGCACGGCGCGCCACGCGCCGGGCGGGCACCGGGACGTCGTCGACGGCTCCGCGCCGGCCGGGCGGACGAGCCGCTGCGCCCGCCCCGGCCGAGGCGCCGGCATCCGACCGTGCGTCTGTCGGAGCACCCGGAAAGGGTGGCGGCTGCTCGGAGTCTCCACCTGGGTACTCCGGCTCGGCCGTCGGCCCGGCCGAGCCTGTCCGTACGGCCCCGAGGCCGTCCAGCAACACGGTGCGCGCCTCGTCCTCGGCGAGGCCGACCAGATCGACGGGGATCAGCGCGCGGAGGAGACCACCCGGTTCACAGTCTTCGACCCGAACGGGGATCAGCGAGCGGGTGCCCGGCTCGTAGCGAGCCTGCCATTCGACGCCGCCCCACTCGGAGGCGAGATAGGCGGGCGAGATGATGAGAATGAGATAGTCGGCGGTCGTCAGGCTGCTGTGCATCCACCTGACGGCATTGGTTCCAGGTACCGAGTCCCATGCCTGGAGCCGAACCGTCCAATGAGCGCGCTGCAACTGCCACGATACCCATTCGGCCCAGCCGACGTCCGAATCGGCATAGCTCAGGAAAGCAGTGGGCCTGTTCAGCGCCATCATGCTCCAGACCTGCTCGAACCCGCCGCCTGATCACGCGGGCCAGGTCGCCCGGACTACAGGATATTCTAGTGCAGACCATTCCGACCTGCCGTATCCCCGCGGGGCACCCGGCCGGTTCAGAGGGTTTCGCGGATGTCGGCAGCGGCGACGATGGCGCGCAGGGCGGCCACGTGCGCGCGGAAGGCTGACCGCCCCTCCGTGGTCAGCCGGGCCCGGACCCGGCGGCGCTGCCCGCTCGTCTCACGGTCGAGGTGGACGTACCCGACGTCCTGCAGGGTGGACAGTTGTTTCGACAGCGCCGAGTCCGACAGCGAGAGCTGGTCGCGGATGTAGGCGAACTCGACCCAGTCCGCGGCGGCGAGCAGCGCGACGATGGAGAGCCGGGTGCCCGGATGGATGACCTCGTCGAACCGTGCCTCGGTCACGGGGCGCCGGCCAGGCGCGCGGTGCGCCGGACCCGCGCGATCAGCATCGGCCCGCCCAGCAGCACGATGACCGCCGCGAGCACACTCGCACCGGTCGCCGGGTGGCCGCTCCCGTCGGCGGACAGCGCGAACGCGGCCCCGACCGTCACGCCGGTCAGCAGCACGAGGCCGCCGAGCACCGCGACCGTGACGCGACCGCCCGCGACCTCGGCCCGGACGCTGAGCTCGCCGCTACCGTGCCGCCCGCTCACCACCCGCGGCGCGACACCGGCGTGCAGCGCGCCGAACAGCAGCGTCGCCGTCGACGTCACCCACGGGTTCCCCAGGTCGCCGAGGATGCCGAGCACCACCCAGCCGGCCGCGACGAACCACCAGTACCAGGCCGGGACGGCGATCCGTTCCACCACGCTCAGCCGGCCGCGCTCGACCGTCGCGAGGGCGGCACGTGCCTCCTGCGCGGACACCTCATCCATCGCCCACTCCTTTCCTGGTAGGAAACTCACGTTAGAGTTTCCTACCAGGAAAGTCAATCCGCGAGAATCCGACCCCGGAGAACGGCGAGACTCGGAGAGACCATGACAACCACTCCCCCGCCCCGACCGCCGGCCCCGGCCCGGACCCCGGCGTCGCCGGCCGCGCTCCAGCGCGTGCGTGGCGCGCTGCTCGGGCTGGCCGCCGGCGACGCCCTCGGCGCCACGCTGGAGTTCATGGCGCCCGAGGAGATCCGGGCCCGCCACGGCGTCCACACGGAGATCACCGGCGGCGGCCCGTTCGGTTGGCGCCCCGGCCAGGGAACCGACGACACCGACCTGACCATCGCCGTCGCCCGCACCTACGCCGAGGGCTACCAGCTCCCGACGCTCGCGGAGCACTTCCTGCGCTGGTACCGCGGCCGGCCCCGCGACATCGGCCGGATGACCGAGTCCTCCCTGAAACGCATCGCCCGGGGGGAGGAACCGCTCGCCGCCGGTGCCGCCGCCCTGGTCGCGGCCGGGGGTGGCGGCGCCGGCAACGGAAGCCTCATGCGCGCCCTTCCCACCGGCCTGGCCCGCGCCCACCCGCCCACGTGCTCCCGCGAGTCGGCCGAGATCAGCGCGGTCACCCATGCCGACCCGCGCTGCGTGCACGCCTGCGTCGCCTACACCGCGATCGTCTCGGCGCTGATCGACGGCGCGCCGGCCCGCGCCGCACTCCAGGCAGGCTGCGACGCCGTCCCGCCCGTGCGGCACCGCGAGGTCGACGCCGCCCTCGCCACCCCCGCGGCGACCCGGCTCGACAGCCTTCCCACCAGCGGCTACGTCATTCACTCCCTGGCCACGGCGGTCTGGGCGCTCCAACAGTCAGCGCCGCTGGGCGACCTCCTCGTCGCGGTGGTCAACCGCGGCGACGACGCCGACACCACCGGCGCGATCACCGGCGGTCTGCTCGGCGCCAGGGACGGCGCGGATGCCGTCCCGGACCGCTGGGTCCGCACGCTGGAGTACGCCCCGGAGATCGACGTGCTCGCCCCGGCGCTACTCGCCCTGCGCGACCACGCTCCAGCCATGCTCGACCAGGAAGACCGCGGCGAAGGGGCCTGAAACGGGGGCAGCCCGGCTCCGGTCCGGCGGGAGCCTGCCGGCCACCCGCGGGCGCTGGATCAGGGCGCACGCGAGTGCCTGGCGTCTGCCGCTCTCCGCCGGAGAGAGTCAGGTCGTCCGTTCGGACTTCGGGACAGCGGGCTGCTGTCGCCTCAGTCCTCGATCGGGGTCACGCCGACCGCCTCGTAGGTGGTGGGCTCGCCCTTGTCGTTCAGGGTGGTGAGGAGTCCGCCGCGGGAGCACTCGGCCGGGGTGGCCGGGTAGGCCTTGCCGTTGCAGCGGAAGCGCAGGCCGGTGGCGCCGGGCAGGTCCTTCTCCGGCATCTCCTTGATCGCGGCGGTGACGGTGGCGGGGGTGATCTCGCCGGTGAGGCCCTCCAGCGCGGTGTGGAACGCGGAGAAGGTGATGAACATGGCGGCGGCACCGGCCTCGGTGACGTCGATGTCCTTGCCGTAGGTGTCCACCACGGCGTTGAAGACGCGGATCGCCGGGTCGTCGGAGCCGATCGGGGCGGTCGCCGTGATGGTCATGCCCTCCAGGAAGTCACCGGGCACCGCTTCGCGGGTCGCGTCGGTGATGCAGTGGGCGATGGCCGCCAGCGGGCCGTCGTAGCCGACCGAGCGCAGCCCGTTGAACGCGCTGATGCAGAAGGCGTCGCTGCCGACCACCTGGACGATGCCGGGGTCGCCGTCGACGATGCGCTGCACCTGCGGGGTCATGTCGGCCGTGCCCGCCGGGATCTGGATGACGTCCAGCTCGATGCCCTCGCGCTGGAACATGGGCCGGGTGACCTGGTAGAGGCCGGTGGTGACGGGCAGGTCGATCGCGATGACCGTGACCTTCTTGGCGCCCTCGTCCTTGGCGACCTGGACCGGGAGCGTGACGAGCGGGAAGAACTGGTCGCTGAGGATGAAGGTCGACTCCGGGTCGCCCAGCGAGCCGGCGCCGTTGGCGGTGTAGAACATCACCGGCACATGCGCGGCGTGCAGCGGCTCCCAGATCTGCTCGCCGGCCCCGGAGGAACCGACGACGACGGCGACGACGTCCTCCTCGATCATCCGGTTGGCGCAGTCCGTCGCCTTGGCCGGGTCGGCCAGGGCCTCGCACTGGACGAGTTCGATGGGCCGGCCGGCGATGCCGGAACGGTGCTCGTTGAGGAAGCTGGCGGTCGCCTCGGCGACCTTGAACTCGTAGGACAGGTCCGCGGCGGGACCCTGGCCGTCCGAGACGATTCCGATCCGGACCGGTTCACCCGATGTCGGGGTGGCCGGGCCCAGGGCCGCCTCGGCCGCAGTGGTACCGCCCGTGGCCGGGCCCTCCTCGTCGTCGCTGCCGCAGCCGGCGAGGAAGATGCTCGCGGCCAGCGCACCCAGCGCTCCTAACGCCGCTAAGCGCGTGCCCGCCGCGTGCGCCGCGGGCCTCCTGCGCCCGGACCGGTGCCCGGAGCTGCCGAACACGATCCCCGGATCCTGCATGGTGATGTCCCCCATCTCGCGGTAGGTGCCGTGCCGCGTCATCGGTCGGGACGTCTGGTTCTCCGCGGGATCCGCCGTCCGCCTGCAGGGCCGCACTCGTGTCCCCGCACGCCCGCACGACCCGTCGCCCCAGCCAGTCGACCCGCTGAACCGGACCGCCGGTCCGATGCGCACGGCTACCGTACGGACCCACGGTCCGTTTCACAAGAGAAACTTAAGGAAAGCCGCAGGCTGGACGGCTGTGGCCAACCGGGGCCGCAACACTCCAGGTCACGCGCCGGCCGAAAACGAGTTTCGGGCCCCCGGGACGGCGGCTATCGTGGACCGGCGGCCCGCGCAGGAGGCCGGCAACCTACCTCGAGGAGCCATGGCGTGGAGGGCGACGACGACATCTCCGGGTGAACCCCGGAGAGCCGCCGGCCGGGCGGGCGCGTGATGGCGCCGCCGTTCGTGCCGGTGTGCCGTCCTGCGTCCGTTGCCGATTCCGCCGGRCACCACCCGCCGCTCGATGCCGTCACCGCCTGACTGCCTGCCTGTCCCGCGGTGAACGCGTAGCTGTCGGGGGCCGCCGCCCGCGCACACGCGATCCGAGGTCCGCCGCCCGCATGTCCCCCCACAGTGCTGCCACCCGTCCGTCCGCCCGCCCGCCCGACGCGTCCGTGGTCTGCTCGGGCCTGTCGTTCTCCTGGCCGGACGGCACACCCGTCCTCGACGGCCTCTCGTTCAGCGCCGGAGCCGGCCGCACCGGCCTCGTCGCTCCGAACGGGGCCGGCAAGACCACGCTGCTCCGGCTGCTCGCCGGCGAGCTGCGCCCCGCCGCCGGCACCGTCACGGTCGCCGGCACCCTCGGCTTCCTTCCTCAGAACCTGCCCCTGGCGGACGCGGACGCGCTCACCACCGCCGAGCTCCTCGGCATCGCCCCGGTGATCCGAGCGCTGCGCGCGCTGGAGGCCGGCGACGCCGGCGAGGAGCACTTCACCACGATCGGCAACGACTGGGACGTCGAGGAACGGACCCGCGCCGAACTCGACCGCCTCGGCCTCGGCGAGGTGTCGCTCGACCGGCCGCTGGGCACCCTCAGCGGCGGCCAGATCATGTCCCTGGGCCTGGCGGCGCAGCTCCTCAGACGCCCGGACGTCCTGCTGCTGGACGAGCCGACCAACAACCTCGACCAGACGGCCCGCCGCCGGCTCCAGACCGTCGCCGACTCCTGGACGGGTTGTCTGCTCGTGGTCAGCCACGACCGGGCGCTGCTCGACCGGATGGACCGCATCGCCGAGCTCGACCGCGGCGAGATCCGCTGGTACGGCGGGAACTTCACCGCCTACGAGGAGGCGGTGCGCGCGGAGCGGGCCGTGGCGGAACGCGACGTCCGCACCGCGGAACGGGACGTCCGCCGGGAGAAGCGCGAGCAGCAGCAGGCCCGCGAGCGGGCGGCCCGGCGCGCCGGCACCGCCGCCCGCAACCTCGCCGACGCCGGGCTGCCGAAGATCGTCGCCGGGCGGCTCAAGCGGTCCGCGCAGGAATCGGCGGGCCGCGCCCAGGAGACGCACTCCGCGCGCATCGGGCAGGCCCAGGCCAGGCTCGAGCGGGCTGAGGAGGCGCTGCGCGACGATCCGCTGCTCGTGCTCGATCTGCCCGGCACCCGCGTCCCGGCCGGGCGGACGGTGTTCACCGGGGAGCGGATCCAGGTCCGGTACGGCGGACGGGACGTCTTCTCGGGCGACGGGATCGACCTGACCATCCGGGGCCCGGAGCGGATCGCGCTCACCGGCCCCAACGGAGCCGGCAAGTCCACCCTGCTGCGGCTGCTGGACGGCGGGCTGGCGCCCTCCGGCGGGGAGATCCGGCGCGCCGACGGGCGGTGCGCCTACCTCTCCCAGCGCCTCGACCTGCTCGACCCCGGCCGCACCGTGGCCGAGAACATGGCCGCCTTCGCCCCGCAGGCACCACTGGCGCAGCGGAGGACCCTGCTGGCCCGCTACCGGTTCCGCGGGACCGCCGCCGACCGGCCGGTCGGCGCGCTCTCCGGCGGGGAACGGCTGCGTGCCACCCTGGCCTGCGTCCTGCACGCCGAGCCGGCGCCACACCTGCTCCTGCTGGACGAACCGACCAACAACCTGGACCTGGTGGCCATCGGCCAGCTGGAAGGCGCCCTCGACGCCTACCAGGGCGCGTTCGTCGTCGTCAGCCACGACGAGCACTTCCTGCAACGGATCCGGGTGGAGCGCTGGCTACACCTCGACGGCGGCCGGCTCACCGAGCCCACGGACCCCACCTCGCCGTCGCCGCTATGACCACCCCGGCGTTGGGCTGGCGCGGCTGCTACCGAGAGGAGCGTGGCCCACCTTGAGCATCGCTCGTTCCATGTTCCGACAGAGGAGTCGCCGGTGGAGCTGCTGAGGAAAGGTGTGGCGTACGTAGTCGGGACCTGACAACGTCACGTCTCATGCCCGGTATCGACGAATGGCCCCGTTCGGTGGACGAACTGCGACGGTGGGAGCAGACGGGTGCGCTGCCAAAGTTCCTGTTCTTCTGGGGTCACCGGCCACCGTCGAGCGGCGG
This sequence comes from Parafrankia colletiae, assembly GCF_001854655.1. Taxonomy (GTDB): domain Bacteria; phylum Actinomycetota; class Actinomycetes; order Frankiales; family Frankiaceae; genus Parafrankia; species Parafrankia colletiae. The sequence continues at coordinate 88,190 of NZ_MBLM01000134.1, forward strand.
CGTCGGAAAGGGTTGCCTCAGTCAGTGGTGGCCAGCCGATTTCACTGTGGACGACAGGACATATCGCAGCGCCGAGCACTTCATGATGGAGCAGAAGGCGAGGCTGTTCGGCGACGAGACAGCCGCCGAACGGGTGCTCGCTGCTGCGAGTCCGGGTGAGGCGAAGACGCTGGGCCGCCAGGTTCGCGACTTCGACGAGGAGATCTGGGCCAGCCGCCGTTACGACATCGTCGTGCGCGGCAGTTTCGCGAAGTTCAGCCAGGACCCCGCTCTGCGGGAGTACCTCGTCGGAACCAGCCGGCGGACACTGGTCGAGGCGAGTCCGCTGGACCGCGTCTGGGGGATCGGCATAGCTGCCGACGACGAACGAGCGGGGCGCCCGAGTGCCTGGCCGGGTCTGAACCTTCTCGGCTTCGCACTCATGGAGGTACGCGGCCTGCTGGCAGCATCCGCGCCGGCGGCGGCGTTCTGACGCCGACCGGCCGCGGCCGGGTCCACGAAGTGCCGGGTCCACGAAGTGCCGGGGCCGACGTGGACGAGGCCGACCTGGGACAGGGCACAGGCCGGTCGAACGCCTGCCGAATCGAGGCACTTCGGCGCTAGGTTGGGCGAGTGGTCAGTGGGGGTGGGGCATGAGTTGCCCTGTGTCAAGCCGCCGCTTGCCGAGCTTGATCGG
>NZ_MBLM01000135.1 GCF_001854655.1 Parafrankia colletiae
CCGACGGCGGGCTCATCGCCAACGGTGAACCGGTCGGCGCCTCCGGCCTGCGCCAGATCCACGAACTCGTCCTGCAGCTGCGCGGGCAGGCCGGGGACCGGCAGGTCCCCGGCACCCCCCGTGTGGGCTACGCCCAGCTCTACGGCGCACCAGGCACCGCCGGCGTCTCCATCATCACCACCTGACAGCCGTGCGGGTGGGGCGTCCCGGTGAGGCGCCCCACCCACACCGCACCCTGCCCCGACTACGTCGCAGGCCCGGCGCCTGCTGGTCCGCCGGGCCGGCGCAGCAGCAGGGCGTTCTCGACCCGGAAACCCACCTGTCCGTTCGGGCGGGACATCGGCGCCTCGTACATCTCCCGAAGCCCCACCGTCCAGCCGTCCACGGCCGTACCGAGCTCGGCGCGGACGTCGTCGGGGGTGGTGAGCCGGGTGTGCGGGACCGTCCTCGGCTGCCACGACGGCGCACCGGAGTGACTCGCGATCAGCAGGCTGCCACCGGGAGCGACCCGCRCCGCCGCCGCGCGGAGTACCTCGTCGCGGGGCATCCCCGTCGGGGAGTGCAGGAACATCGCGATGACCAGCCCGAACGGGCCAGCCGGCGGACCGTCGGTCAGGTCCTGGCACAGCCAGGAGATCCGGTCGGCGACACCCGCCGCCTGCGCGGCCCGGGCTCCCCGCTGGAGCGCGGTCGGCGAGACGTCGACCGCGGTGACCCGCCATCCGCGGGCCGCCAGCCACATCGCGTCACCGCCCTCGCCGCAGCCCAGGTCCAGCGCCGCCCCGGCCTCCGCGCCCGTCGCCGGGCGCCCCGCCGCCGCCGCGGAGCCGAGCTCGCGGACGAGCAGATCGTTGGGGGCGCCGGACCACATCCGTTCTGTCTCGCGGTAGCGCTTCTCCCAGAACCGACCGCACTCACTACGCACACCGGACGCCTCAGCGGCGGGGGAGACGCCAGCGGAGGAGGAAGGCCCTGTGTTCGGATGCCGGGTGTTCGGATGCGGGGTGCTCTCCGTCGTCGACCATGCCACGAGCCATCCTCCGGCCACCGGCAGCCACCGTGGACCCGACCAAGGGCACCGCGCCACTGGACCTTCGGCTGGCAGCGCCCTCCTGGCGCCGAGCCCGCCGCCGGATCCGCCGATGACGACGTTCCGGCGTAGTGCCCCGCTTCTCTGCTGCTGCCCGAGTTCAGTGCGGCGGTTCGCGGCCCGCCGACGGAAAGCGATGTTTGCCACCAGGAACACCGCATCGCTCGACCGTGATCCGGAAAGCTGATATGTGTACCCGACGGCAACAGGCGTCTCGCTGGTTGGTAGGCGCGTTGACAGTCGTGTTGTCAGGTCCGTACAGTACAGGACGTCATGCGTCGTGAAATCGGCGAAAACATTCAGGTGGAGATGTGACGCGCATTCAGCAGCGAGGGCTGTATTTCGAGGAACTGCAGACCGGTGTGGTCTATGCCCACAGCCCGGGCCGCACGGTCGGCGAGGCGGACAACACGCTGTTCTCCACCCTCACGATGAATCCGCAGAGTCTGCACCTTGACGCCGCGGCAAGCGCGTCGACGGAGTTCGGCGAGCGGCTCGTGAACAGCCTGATGACGATGTCCATCATGGTCGGCCTGAGCGTCGCGCAGCTCACCCAGGCGACCACCGTCGCCAACCTCGGGTTCGGCGAAATCGCCTTCCCGGCGCCGGTCCTGATCGGTGACACGCTCTACGCCGAGACGGAGGTCCTGTCGAAAAGGGACTCGCGGTCGCGGCCCGACAACGGCGTGGTCGTGTTCCAGCACCGGGCACTGAACCAGAAGGGTGTTCTTGTCGCCCGGGCCGACCGCACCGCGCTGATGCTGCGCGTCCCGGCTGGTTCCGGCGATTCCGCCGCGGCCGGCTGAACGGTCCGTGGTTCTGATGCGCCGGGCTGTGTCGAGCTGGGAGACAACGTGACCGAGTGGACCCTGGGATCATCCCTTCTGTTCTGCCCCGCCGACCGGCCGGAGCGATACGGGAAGGCGCTGGCGGCGGCCGACACCGTCATCATCGATCTTGAGGACGCCGTCGCCGCGGCGAACCGGCCCGAGGCCCGCAAGGCCCTCGTCGGGAACCCGGTGGATCCCGCCCGGGTGATCGTGCGGGTGAACCCGCGTACGACGGCCGACTACGACGAGGACATGCGCGCCCTGGCGCAGACCGAGTACCGGGTCATCATGCTGGCGAAGACGGAAAGCGCCCAGCAGGTCGAGGACGCCGCGCCCTACCAGGTCCTCGCGCTGTGTGAGACGGCACGCGGTGTGCTGGCATCCGCCGAGGTTGTACGCGCGCCGAACGTCGTCGGCGTCATGTGGGGCGCCGAGGACCTGATGGCCTCCCTCGGCGGCAGCGGCAGCCGCCTGCCGGACGGCACCTACCGCGACATCGCGCGGTTCGCGAAGTCCACGGTGCTGCTCAACGCAGCCGTCGCCGGGGTGCCCGCCATCGACACGGTGTTCCTGGACGTCGGCAATGTCCCCGCCCTGACCGCCGAGGCGGACGAGGCGGTCGCCTGCGGCTTCGTCGCGAAGGCCTGCATCCATCCGTCACAGGCCGCGGTGGTCCGCCAGGCCTTCCAGCCGTCCGCCGACGAGGTCGCCTGGGCGCGGCGGGTCGTGGCCGGCAGCGCGGACAGCGCGGTGTTCCTCCTCGACGGCCAGATGATCGACGCCCCGCTGGTGGCGCAGGCCCGTCAGATCCTGCGCCGGGCGGAGGGCTGAACCCGGCCGGCGGTGTCGCCGGCAGCGGTAGCGAAGGAGTTCAGGACAGATGAGTGATCTGGAACCCGGTGCGGCGCCCGCGATCGACCTGCGCGAGGCCATGCGCACCGCCCGGTCGCTGCGCCGGTTCCGGCCCGAACCGGTGTCCGACGAGGTGCTGGCCCGATGCCTGGAGGCCGCGACCTGGGCTCCGTCGGGCTCGAACGCGCAGGCGTGGAAGTTCCTGGTGCTGCGCTCGCCGGAGGTCCGCGCGGTGCTGGGCCCGGCGTTCCGGGAGGGCTGGGACTGGGTCCGCACCATCTACGGCCAGGCCGCGGAGGCGCCGCCGGCCGACGACACCTCGCGGCAGGCCCGGCTGACCCGCACGATGCTGCACCTGGTCGACAACTTCGAGAACGTGCCGGTCTACGTGCTGTTCTGCTATCGGCTGACCGGGTTCGTCCCGGAGTTCATCGAGGGCGGCTCGATCTTCCCGGCGATGCAGAACTTCCTGCTCGCTGCCCGCGCCGAGGGCCTCGGCACGGTACCCAGCACCTGGTTCACGTTCGCCGAGGACAAGCTGCGCTCGATCATCGGCATCCCGGACGACTGGCGTATCGCCGCGCTCGTGGCGGCCGGCTGGCCGGTGGGCAGGCACGGGCCGGTCCGCCGCCGCCCGCTGCACACCGTCACGGCTCTCGACACCTGGGACAACCCCTTCCTGACGCCCTGATCGCCGAACGCCCTGATCGGCGACCCGACGATCGCCGCCCTCGACCTCCCCTGACAATCCTGTGGACGTCCCGTCGGTGACCTGGCACCTCTGATGTGTCCTTGCTGACACGCACACAGCGTGGCTTGTCGTGGGCAGCAAGGCCCCCGGAGGATGCGAGAACCGGTAGTGCCCTTCGTCCCGACCTGGACGGATTGTCGCCACCGGCGGTGACCACGGGGAGGGGCTTCGTTCGTGACCAGCAGATCCGGTCTGGCACCAGGCGTCTCCGTCCCGCGTGCGCGGCAGATCCCGCAGGAGGACAGCGGGACTCCCGCCCCGGCCGGCGCAGCTGATCGGGGCGAGCCGGCCGAGCCGAGCGACGGCATCGGCGGCCCGCAGGCGCTCTTCCGGGTGTCGGGATACCGGCCCGGGCCGGACGGCACCGAGCTGTCGATGGCCGTGGGCCCCTGGCTGGACGGCGTCGGCGGCACGCCGGCGGTGGGCGCCCTCGGCATCCTGGCCGACGACGTGCTCGGCCGGCCCGTCTTCGTCAGCCGTCCGCCCGGCACGCATCTGGTCACCTTCGAGCTGTCGGTCGAGGTCGTCCTGCCGCCGCCGTGGGTCGGGCCGCGTCTGCTCGCGACCGGAACGGTCGTCGCCATCGACGCTGCCCGTGGCCTGTCCCGCTGCGAGATCGTCGACGGTACGGGACGCCTCGTCGCCACCGGTCGCGCACACCTGCGCATCGTTCCGGCCGGCTGGTCGCAGCCGGAGGGCATCCGCGCGAGCACTCTCACCGCCGCCGCCGACCTCTCGGCCCGCGACACCCTCGGCCCCGCCGGCTCGACCGGTGCCGGTCGCGGCGGCCCGATCGTCGTTCCGAACCGCCCCGAGTTCGGCAACGGCAGCGGCGCCGTGCATGGCGGCATCCTGTTCTGCGGCTCCGAGCAGGCGGCCGCCGCGGCAGATCCCCAGGGGCGCCTGACGACCGCCTCCGTCACCATCCACTACCTGCGCCGGGCCGACCTGGCGGATCCCGTCGTCTACGAGGTGCAGCCCGAGCACCAGGGGCGCTCGGTGGCCGTGTACCGGGTGACCGCCCGCGGCTCCGGCGGCAGGCCCTGCTCGATCGCCACGGTGGCCCGCACCGTCCGCTGACCCGCCTGACCCGCCTGACCCGCCTGACCCGCCTGACCCGCCTGACCCGGCGTCGGCGGATGACGGTACCGGGCTGCTGATCCCGGCCTGACAGGCGAAAGGGGGCGTCCCCCGACCGGGAGACGCCCCCTGCGCGTGCGGCGAGGCCTCAGATGTCGCTCTTCGCAGGCTCGCTCTTCACCGGCTCCGCCGCAGCCGCGGCGGGCTTCGCGGCCTCGGCCGTGGCCGCCGGCGCGGCCGGGACGACATCCTCGGCCGGGACGACATCCTCCGCAGAGGCTGCCGGCTCGGATGTCGTTGCGGCGGCGGCTTCGCCCGCGGATTCGGACTTCTCGACCACGGCAGCAGTCGCCACCGCCGCGGCTGGCACAGCCGCCTCCGCCGGCACGGACTTCGCTGCCGGCACGGGCTCCTCCACAGGGGCGGGTTTCTCCGCAGGGCTGGGCTTCTCCGCCGGAGCGGGCTTCTCCGCCGGAGCGGGCTTCTCCAGCGGCGCGGACTTCGCGCCAGCCGCGGACTCGTCCGTCGGGGCGGGCTTCTCCAGGGCCGCGGGCACAGCCACGGGATCGGTCCTGGCCTCGATCGTTGCCGCAGGCTCGACCGTTGCTGCAGGCTCGGCGGCGGCCGCAGGTACGGCTGCTGCCTCGGTCTCGCTGGTGGTCTCAGGTGTGCTCTCGGCCGCGGGCTCCTCCGCGGCCGGGGCGAGGGTCACGGTGGCGCCGAGGCTCAGCGGGAAGTGGCAGGCCGCGTACTGGCCGGGGCGGATCTCCTGGATCTCCGGCTCCTCGGCCGCGCACCGCTCCTCCGCCCGCGGGCACCGGGTCCGGAAACGGCACCCGGTCGGCGGTGAGAGCGGGGAGGGCAGGTCGCCTTCCAGCGCCGGGCCGGTGAACCCGCGCTCGGCGTCCGTCAACGGGACGGAGTCGAGCAGCGCGCGGGTGTAGGGGTGGGCGGGCTGGTCGTAGACCATGTCCGCGTCGCCGAACTCGCACACCTTGCCCAGGTACATGACCAGGACGTCGTCGCTGACCGCGCGCACGACCCCGAGGTCGTGGGCGATGAAGACGACGGTCAGGTTGAACTGGGCCTTCAGTTCCTCGATGAGGTTGAGGATCTGCGCCTGGACGGAGACGTCCAGGGCGGACACCGGCTCGTCACAGATCAGTAACTGCGGGTGCAGGGCGAGCGCGCGGCCGATCGCCACCCGCTGGGCCTGCCCACCGGAGAGCTGGCGGGGCATCATGTCGGCGAAGCGCTCGCTGCCCAGGCCGACCTGCTCCAGGATGGACGACGAGGTGGACGCCCGCTCCGCGGCCGGGGCGCCGGTCACCGCCAGGCCCTCGACGACGATGTCCTTCACGCTGCGCCGCGGGTTCAGAGACGCCACCGGGTCCTGGAAGATCATCTGAATGGAGCGCCGGAGCTCGCGCATCCTTTTCCCGCTGGCTTCGTCGATGCGCTCGCCGGCGAAGTCGATCTGACCCGCGGTCAGCCGGTCCAGGCGCAGTACCGCCCGCCCGGTGGTCGACTTGCCGCAGCCGGACTCGCCGACGATCCCGAGGGTCTCGCCGGGCAGGACGTCGAAGCTGACCTTCGAGACCGCCTGGACGACTCCTCCCTTCGTCGGGTACTCCACGACGAGGTCCCGCACGCTGAGCAGGGCCTCCTCGCCGCGCAGGTGCGCGGTGCCGCTACCGGCCAACGAGCTCACCTCCGGTGATCTGCTCGGTGCTGGTCTGCACCGGGCTCAGACACGCGACCTCGTGGTCGGTGCCGATGGAGACCATCTGTGGTCCGGGGTCACTGCAGGCCGCGTCGGCGTGCGAGCACCGGGCCGCGAAGCGGCAGCCCGGCGGCGGTGCCGTCGGGTCGGGCAGGGAGCCGGTGATGAGCCGCATCGGTGCATGCCGCTCGTGGTCGATGGTGGGGGTGGCCTCCAGCAGCGCGTGGGTGTAGCGGTGCCGGGGCGCGTCGAAGACCTCGCGGGTGGCGCCGCTCTCGGCGAGCTTCCCCGCGTACATGACCGCGGTCCGGTCGGTCCGGCCCGCGACGATCGCCAGGTCGTGGCTGATCAGGATCATCGACATGCCGTGGCTGCGCTGCACGCGGCGCAGCAGGTCGAGGATCTGGCGCTGCACGGTGACGTCCAGCGCGGTGGTTGGTTCGTCCGCGATGAGCAGCGTCGGCCGGCAGGCCAGCGCGGTCGCGATCATGACCCGCTGGCGCATGCCGCCGGACAGCTCGTGCGGATAGTTGCGCAGCCGCTTCTCGGGGTCGGGCACCCCGACCTCCTGAAGGAGGTCGAGGGCCCGGCCGTGCGCTTCGGTGCGGCTGACCCCGAGATGCTTGCGCATTCCCTCGGTCAGCTGGCGCTCCACCCGGACGACCGGGTTGAGCGACCGGCCGGGATCCTGGAACACCATCGCGATGTGCTTGCCCCAGATCTCGGCGCGTTGCTTGCGGGGGAGGGTGAGCAGGTCCCGGCCCTCGAAGAGCACCTGACCCGAGCATCCTGACCGCCCGGGCATCAGTCCCATGATCGCCCGGGCCATCACCGACTTGCCGGACCCGGACTCCCCGACCACGCCCAGGGCGTGCCCACGGTCGAGGTCAAGGGACACGTCGTCGACGGCCCGGACGACACCGCGCGGGGTGCCGATGTAGGCGCGCAGGTTGCGTACCTGCAGGACAGGTTCAGTACTCATGGGCGTGTGGGACCTCTCGTCCATCCTCCGGTCAGCCGACTACTTCTTGATCCAGATTTCCTCGGGCAGCAGCGAGCCGCTGCCGTACTGCTGGAGCCCGCCGACCGCCGGCCGCCCGATCGCGGCGAAGGTGGCCCGGGTGTAGTAGAGGATCGGAGACAGCTCGGCCAGCCGCTTCTGCACGGTGGCGTAGGCGGCCTTGCGCTCCGCGTCGGTGGTCGCGGTGCGCCCGGCGATCAGCGCGTCGGACAGCTGCTGGTCCTTGATGCCGGACAGGTTCGCCGGGGAGTCGACGGAGAACGCCGTCACCAGCCGCGGGTCGGGGCTGCGGAAGAACGAGGAGGAGACCAGGACGTCGAAGTCGTAGGTGGCGCGCAGCGCGGGGATCTGCGCGTAGTCGACCACCTTCACCTCGACCTTGACGTTCTTGAAGGCGCTCAGCTGCGCCTGGATGTTCTCGGCCAGCGAGCGGTTCTCGGTGGACGGGAAGCTGCTGAACGTGAAGGTGACCGGCTTGCCCTCGGCGGCGAGCTCGTCGAAGAGCTTCTGCGCCTTCGCCGGGTCGGTCTTGTGCAGCGGGATGTCCTCGAAGAGCGGGGAGTCCTTGGTGAACAGCGTCTCGGGGATCTCGGCGGTGCCGTCGTAGACGGCCAGGTTCGCCGACTCCAGGTCGACCGCGGCGTTGAACGCCTGCYGGGCACGCACGTCGTCGAAGGGCGCGCGGCGGGTGTTCAGCGCCATGAAGAAGCCGCCGTTGAGGCTCTCCACGTTGACCGACAGGGCGTCGGTGTTGGCCTTGTCGATGTTCTGCGGGTTCGAGTCGATCGCGACGTCGGCGCCACCGGTGGTCACCGTGTTCAGGCGCTGGTTGGCGTCAAGCACGGCACGCACGGTGAGGCTGTCGAGGTAGGGCTTGGGCGCGTCCCAGTACTTCGGGTTCTTGACCAGCTTGAGCTCGGCCTGGCGGGTCCAGCTCTCCAGGGTGAACGGCCCGGCGCCGATCGGGTCCTCGTCGAACGCGGCCGCGCCCTTCTGCAGCGCGGCGGGGGAGGCGATCCAGTTCAGGCAGCTGTTGATCACGGCTCCGGCGAAGGACGGGATCGGGCTGACCATGGTGACCTTGAGGGTCTGGGCGTCGACGACCTCGGTGGAGGAGACGAGCGTCGCCTCGGCGAGGTGGGTCGAGCGGTTCGCCGGGTCCTTGTAGCGGTCCCAGTTGAACTTGACGGCCTCGGCGTCGAGCGGAGTGCCGTCGGAGAAGACCAGGCCGGAGCGGAGCTTCAGGGTGAAGGTGGCGCCCTCGTCGGTGGTCTCGAACGACTCGRCCATCTTGTACTGGGTCTTGCCGCTGGCGTCGTCGATCAGGAGCGTGCCGTAGAGCGCGTTGCCGATGGCGGCCGAGGTCGGCGCGGCGTTGCCGAGCACCGCGGGGTCGAGAGTGCTCGGGTCGCTGAGGGCGAGGATCCGCCCTGTGCCACCGGCCACCGCCTCACCCGCGGCTCCTGAGGAGGACGAGGTGTCGGCCTTGTCGCTGTCGCTGCTGCTGCTTCCGCCGCCGCAGGCCCCCAGAGCAAGTGCTGCGCTACAGAGGATCGCCGTCATGGCAATCCGGGTGTTCCTTAACATTCCGTGCCTTTCGCTGTGTCGGAGCGGGGAGACGCGGGCACGGGGTCCCAGGTCCGTGCACCGGTCAGGAATGGAACTCGATCCAGCGCTCCACGGGTCGCGCTGTCGCGGCTCAGAAGCCGGTGCTCCGCGGGGTCCGGCGCGGTACGGGCGACCAGGTGGAGCGCAATCGCCGTGCCTGCGGACCGGATCAGGTCGACAGTGCCGATGGTGGCGAGGGGAGGCGGCGGACCGGGCTAGTCGCGCATCGTCCGGTCGAACCGGCGGCGCAGGTGGTCGCCGGCCTGGTTCAGCGCGAACACCGTCAGGAAGATCGCGGCGGCCGGGACGAACACCATGTGCGGCGCGGTCTCGATGGCCTCCTTGCCGTCCGAGATCATCCCGCCCCAGCTGGGCTGGGGCGGTGGGATGCCGACGCCCAGGAAGCTCAGGGAGCCCTCGGCGACGATCAGTGCCGCCATCACCACGGGCAGGAACGCRCCCAGCGGGGGGAGCAGGTTCGGCAGGATCTCCTTGACCAGGATCCGACTGTGGCTGGCGCCCATGTTCCGGGCCGCAGTGACGAACTCACGGGACGACCAGGCGAGCGTGTTGGCGATCGCGAGGCGGATGAACGTGGGGATGATCAGCAGCGTCAGGCCGAACAGCAGCGTCTTCACGCTGGGCGTGAGGATCGCCGAGAGGGCCAGCAGGAGGATCAGCGGCGGGAAGGCGAGCATCGCGTCGGTGACCAGGCTGATGGTCGTCTTGGTGCCGCGGCCGAGGTAGCCCGCGATCATGCCGAGCAGGGTGCCGACGGCCGCGCCGATCAGCCCGGCGGCGGTGCCGATGAGCAGGGACACCCGGGCCCCGTAGACACAGCGGGAGAGGAGCGACCGGCCCTGCTGGTCGGTGCCCAGCAGCATGTCGAGGGACTCGAAGCTCGGTGGCTGGCGTGGCCGGCCGATCGGGATGGAGTAGGAGGCCAGYGGCAGCACGTCGGCCAGCGCGGCCAGCAGGATCGTCGCGATCAGCCAGGCGTAGGACAGGTACACCAGGATCGAGCGGGGCTGGTGCACGCGCGGGACATCCGGCAGGCCGCCGGTGGCGACCGGGGTGGCGCCGGCGGGGCCGACGGCCGTCGCGGCGCTCTCGGAGTCTGCGGGTAAGGGGGTGGCGCTCTCCACCACGTCGGGGCTGGTCATGCGGTGGCCGCCTTCCTGACACGCGGGTCGAGCCAGCCGTAGCTGAGATCCACGATCATGTTGATCACCACGTAGACCACGGCGATGAACACGACCACACCCTGGACGGTGATGATGTCACGGGCGGTGATCGAGTAGATCACGAGCTGCCCGAGGCCCGGAAGGGCGAAGAACGACTCGACGATCACGGTGCCGCCGATCAGCCGGCCGAGGTTGATGCCGACGAGCGTGACGAGGGAGAACGACGAGGGGCGCAGCGCGTGCCGGGCCATCACGTAGCTCGGGCCCATGCCCTTGGCGCGGGCGGCCCCGATGAAGTCCTCGCGCAGCGTGCTGATCAGGTCGGTGCGCAGCAGCCGGTGGAACGAGGCGATCTCCGTCAGGGAGATCGCGATGACGGGCAGGACCACCCCTCGCAGGTTCTCGCCGAGGTCCTCGCTGATGCGGGTCCAGCCCGTGACCGGGAACCAGCCGGTCTGGAGGGCGAACAGGTAGACGAGGACGGGGCCGGCGATGAAGGCGGGGACGGAGAGGAAGACGCTGGACAGGGCCGCGATCGCCCGGTCGAGCGGGGAGCCGGGCCAGGTCGCCGACAGCACGGCCAGACCGATGGCGATGACGAGCGCCACGATCAGGCCCAGCGCGGCCAGCTCCAGGGTCACCGGCAGGCGCTCGAAGATCGCGTCCAGGACCGGTTGGTGGGTGATCGGCGACTCGCCGAGGTCGCCGGTGACGGCGTCGCCTAGCCAGTGCACGTACTGGGACCACAGGGGCCGGTCGAGTCCGAGCTCGGCGTTGAGTGCGTCGATCGCCTCGGGCGTCGCGTTCTCTCCCAGGATGACAGAGGCGGCAGACCCCGGAGCCAGGCTCAGCAGCACCACAGCCCCCATGGTCACCAGTAAGACCACGAGCAGGGCGCGCCCTACACGTCTCGCAGCAGTGAGCAGCATGCAGCTCGCTTCCTTGATCCTTCGAAGGTCGCACGGACAACGACCGAACCGACCTGCGTTACATCACTGACGGCGAATACGCCGATATGTCGTGGGCAAGGTTATAGCCGGAGATCGAGCGATTGCCAACATTGTGCCGTACGGACGGACCGCTCCGGTCGCACCGGTGCTGACCTGGCCATCGCGCGGCGAGCTGGGTACCGTCGAGGGCCCGCCAGATGACGATCATGGACTCTCTGTGCTCGGGGCGCGACATATCGGACATGGCGTTCTCAGTCTGGAGATTGCAATATCACCGAAAAATAAATGCCGTTCCGCAATTCTTTCAGTGGAGGGAAATGGCATTTACTGAAGGGCTGGGAGGGTCTCCGCGAGTGCCCGGGCGGCTACCTCGGCGGGGTCGTGGGCGGACACTTCGCCCGGGTCCGGGAATGGCGGTTCGGTGTGGTCCACGCCACGGATTCGGTCCGCTGCTCTGGTGTCGTCGGCCGGCGGCGACCGCGGGGCCCGCGCCGGAGTTCGTGTTGATCGCCGTGCAAATCCCAGGCGGACCGGTGGTCCGGAAGGAGCGGGATACGGGTCGGCCCGGTTCGGATGCCGGCGGTGCCTGTCTGCCGTCCCGCCCCGCGCATGCCCGGTGGGTCGGGCGTCCGCGGGCCCACCCAGGCCGGCAGCCGGGCGGGCCGGCAGGGCCGGCGGCGGTCGCGGTGGGGACGGGCCGGGCCATCGGAAACGTCTCGGGCTGCTGCCAGGAAGGACGGAGGTGGCTGCGGCGCGGGGGGCTCGCATCGGCCGCCGCCGCGCCCGCCGGCCGCACCTACGGCTGCGGCCGCCGGTCACCTGTGCCGCCAGTCCGGGGAACAGGTGCAGGCGGGGTGGGTCGCCCAGGGTAGTGGGACTACTGCGTGCCGCAACCACCGGTGCGGCTGTCCGCGGGCGTTCCCGGCGGGGCCGAGAACGCCCGAGATCAGGCCACTATTAGGCTGGAATCCGCCATTGCGAGCATCGCTGGCAGGTCCTCGGAAAGGAGGAAGTCGGACCTTACGGCTGATTCAGTTGCCTCGTTGTAGCGCTTTTGGTAGTCGTTCCGGGACGGATACAGTTCGGCCAGCCGGCCGGCCGGTAGCGGGCGGTTCGAACCGGCCAGCTGGCAGATTGCCGAGGAGGTCGGTCCGGGCTCTCCCGACAGCACGGTGACGGGTATTTCCACCGGGGGTGTTCGGATCCCGCCGACCGCGATCCGGTCGGCGTCCCGCCGGACGCTCGGCTCCCCGTCCGCGGTCACCTCGATGCGGGGCGCTGCCGCCGGCGGCGTGCCGGTCGTGACCCAGGCGGCCAGCGCGCGCAGTCCCGCCTTGGCCACGAGGTGCAGCGGGCCGCTGTTGATCGGCACGCCGCAGTCGATCCTCGCGGCGGCGGCGCCGAGGAGGTGGGTGTCGACGTGTGCGGTACCCGCCACCTCCCACAACCGCAGCCGGTCGTTGTCCGGCTGGCGGGCCCGGTGTGAGCTCAGCAGACCCGTGAGGTCACTTTCCGTCTGCACGTCGAGGACCGGTGCGTCCTGGTCGGTGCGGAACACCGTGGGGGTGCTGCCGAGCGCCTTCACCAGGTCGGCGTGCTCCTCCGGGCCCACCAGCGGAAGCCCGGACGCGCCCCGGCTGTGCACGAAGAAGCCGTCGAAGGCCCTCGTGTGTGGCTGCACGCCGTTGTAGTAGGTCACCAGCGCGTAGGCGGCCTGCGACTCGCCGGCGGCGATCAGCTGCCGCGGGTGCGGCCCGCCCAGCCCCACCCCGGCCCGCACCGCCCGCCCGACCTGGGTGAGGATGTCGAACGAGAAGCCGTCCCCGGGATGGCGCAGCGAGCCGTAACGGGCCGGGTCGATGGCGACAAGCCCCCGGCCGGCGAGCGAGGCCCCCTCCGTCACCGGAACGAGCACCGGACCGCCCACCACGCCGATCCGCTGGGCGGACACACCGACCCAGGCATGGCCCTGGCGGATGATCTCCTCGCGGAGCGCGCCCCATTCGACGTCGGCGTCCACGCCGCCGCTCACGTTGAGCCATTCGACGACCACGGTCCCGCTGAAGTCCGCGGCCTTCGCCGGGCGGCGGACGAGCACCCTGGTCCGGTAGGGCGCCGGTGAGCCCGGGGTGAACTCCCAGCGACCGTCGGCTCCGAGCGCACCGGCGGCCTGATAGGCCGTCGCCGTTCCGGCCGCGGCGAACTCCTGCTGGACGTAGCCGGCGGCAGCCAGGTCCGTCGGGGAGCCGGCTGCCGTGAACGGGCCGTTGCCGCCGGTCAGCTCGGTGGACAGGTCGGCCGCCGGCCCGGCGGGCGGCGCCGGCCGGGCCGGTCGGTCCACGCCCGGAGAGGGCGTCGCGCCTTCGGAGCTGCCCGTGTTAGTCCCGCCGTCGGAGCAGGAGACACCCAGCACCAGCGCGGCGCCGACGAGCAGCGCCACCGCCAGCCGCAACCGTGTGACCGGGTGCGGACGTGCCGTCGTGCCGAGCCGCTCCACCGGTCGGTACCTCCGTCCGCAGCGGCGGTACGGTGCGGGTCGCACCTGCTGCCGCCACCTGAGTGAGCGTTCGGAGAACGCCCGGGATGTGATGGTGCGGCAGCATAACGCCCCCCGACGGCAGGTGGCGGGCCCAAAAGTGCTATCAGGGCGCGGAAGCGGGGCCGCGGCGGGGCCGTGACGGGGCCCGCCGCAGGGGCGCTGCGGTGCCCGCGTGCCAGCTCACGGCCGCTGCCGGCGGGGGTGACCCGGGCTACGGGCCACTCCCGCCGTGGGTCGCCTCCGCCGTGGGGCCTCAGCCCTTCACGCAGAGGACGGCGTGCAGCTCGGCGGCGACGTCCACCAGGTCGTCCTGGTAGGCGATGACGGCCTCGATGTCCTTGTAGGCGGCCGGGATCTCGTCGAGCACTCCGGGGTCCTTGCGGCACTCGACACCGATGGTCTGGGCGGCCAGGTCGTCGGTGGTGAACTCCTTGCGGGCGCGGGTCCGGCTCATCCGCCGTCCCGCGCCGTGTGACGCGGAGTGGAACGACTCGGGGTTGCCCAGGCCGCGCACGATGTAGGAGCGGGTTCCCATCGAGCCCGGGATGATGCCGTACTCGCCGGCCCGGGCGGAGATGGCGCCCTTGCGGGTGACGAGGACGTCCGCGCCGTAGTGGTGCTCCTCGGCCACGTAGTTGTGGTGGCAGTTGACAGCGGCGAACGCCGCGTCGCCCGCGTGCGGCCCGTCCGCCGGTGGTGTGGGGACCCGCAGCCGGGGCAGCTGCGTGCGCAGCGCCTCGACGTACAGCCCGAGCATGGTGTCGCGGTTGTACCGGGCGTAGGTCTGGGCCCAGTCGAGGTCGCGCCGGTACGCGGCCATCTCCGGCGTGCCGGCGAGGAACACCGCCAGGTCACGGTCGGGCAGGCCGGCGTTGTGCGGCAGCTTCTTCGCCGCGGCGATGTGGGCCTCCGCCAGGGTCTTGCCCACGTTGCGCGAGCCGGAGTGCAGCATCAGCCAGACCGCGTCCGTCGTGTCCAGGCACAGCTCGACGAAGTGGTTGCCCGAGCCGAGGCTGCCCATCTGCGCCATCACCCGGTCCAGGCCGCCACTGCGCCCGCTGACCGACGGGTGCAGGTCACCGAAGCCCGCCCACAGGTCGTCGTAGCCGCGGACCCGCCGGGAGATCTCCGCGTGCCCGCGGTACCCGACGGGGATGGCCGCCTCGACCGCGGCGCGCAGCGGGCCGAGGTCGTCTGGCAGGTCGGCCGCGGTCAGGCTGGTGCGCACGGCCGCCATCCCGCAGCCGATGTCGACGCCGACCGCAGCGGGGGAGACGGCGTCGCGCAGCGCGATGACCGAGCCGACCGTCGCCCCCTTCCCGAGGTGGACGTCCGGCATGACGGCGACGTGGTGGTGGACGTAGGGCAGGTCGGCGATGGTGCGGAGCTGGTCGAGGGCGGCGCTCTCGACCTCGTGCGGACGGGTCCACATCCAGATCGGCGCCGCGGCGCCGGACAGCTCGTCCACGGGGGACACGGTGAGGTCACTCCTTGTGGTGGTGGGGGTGGATCGGGCCCGATCCGCCGGGGGCCGGCCTGATCCACGATGGCCGCTTCCTTCGCTGTTGGCCAACGAATTGTTGCGCGGTGCGACGGCGCCGGTGCGATGCCGGCGTCGCCGGCGCCGGCGACGCCGCCGACCTGGGCGTCTGTCGGCAGCGATGCACCTGTCGCCGCCGCCTGCAAGACTGCTGCCCCAGCGATCTGCCGGCGCAGCGATCCGATGCCCCGGCGATCTGCTGTCCTGGAGATCTGCTCCGACCCGGGTGGGCGCCGCACGGCGCGGACCCGGGACGTCACGCCGACAGTGGGAGGAGCCCATCATGTCCGCTGCCCAGGAACGGGTCGCGATCGTCACGGGGGCCGCGCGTGGTCTCGGCGCCGCCACCGCGCGCCGGCTCGCGGCCGACGGGCTGGCCGTCGCCGCCCTCGACCTGGAGGAGAGCGCCTCGAAGGAGACGGTCGACGCGATCGTCGCGGCCGGGGGGAAGGCGATCGCCGTCGGCGTGAACGTCAGCGACTCCGACCAGGTCGGTGCCGCGGTCGCCCGGGTCGCCGCCGAGCTCGGGCCGCCCACCGTTCTGGTGAACAACGCCGGCATCACCCGCGACAACCTGCTGTTCAAGATGGCCGAGGCCGAGTGGGACCTGGTCATGGAGGTGCACCTGCGCGGCACCTTCCTGATGACCCGCGCGGTGCAGAAGTACATGGTGGACGCCGGTTTCGGCCGGGTGGTGAACCTGTCGAGCACTTCGGCGCTCGGCAACCGTGGTCAGGCCAACTACTCGGCGGCGAAGGCCGGCCTGCAGGGCTTCACCAAGACCGTGGCGATCGAGCTCGGGAAGTTCGGCGTCACCTGCAACGCGGTGGCGCCCGGTCTGATCGAGACCGAGATGACGCGGGCGACCGCCGAGCGCCTCGGCCGGCCGTGGGACGAGTACGCGGCCGCCCGCGCGACCGACATCCCGGTGGGCCGGGTGGGCGTTCCCGACGACATCGCCCACACCGTGTCGTTCCTGGTCAGCGAGGGCGCCGGCTTCGTCTCCGGCCAGGTCGTCTACGTGGCCGGCGGCCCGAAGGCCTGAGTGGCGGCGGCCGGTGGCGGCTGGCGGCGGCCTGCGCCGCCGCCGGCCGTACCGGCCCCGCGCACCAGGTCTGCGGTCGGCCAGGTCAGGCCTTGCGCCCCAGGCCGCCGGCGACCAGCCGCTCGGTCAGCGTCATGGTCTCGGGCAGCGGCTCCTCCGGGCGCCACAGCGGGTTGAAGACCACGCCGGGCTCCTGGAGGTCGAACCCGTCGAAGAAGGCGGTGATCTCGTCCAGGGTGCGGAACCGGCCCCGCCCGAGATCGGCCAGCATGACCTTCTCCAGCTCCCTGGTCTCCTCGCCATGGGTCACGAAGTGGCTCAGGAACAGGTAGCTGCCGGAGGCCAGGCGTTCCCGGTAGGTGGCGAGGATCCCCGCCGGGTCCTCGTCGTCCTCGATGTGGTGGACGACGGCGAAGAGCAGCAGCCCGACGGGCTCGTCAAATTGGATGATCGGCAGTGACACGGGCATCCTCGGCGGGTGGCCGGCGGGTGACCGGCGGTGGTCAGGGACGCGCGGAGGCGTCGACCACCGGGTTGCGGACAGAGCCGACCCGCTCGACCCAGACCTCGACGACATCGCCGGGACCCAGGTAGCGCGGCGGGGTGCGGATGTACCCGACCCCGGCCGGAGTGCCGGTGATCAGGACGTCGCCCGGGTTCAGGGTGATGGTGCGGCTCACGAAGGACAGGATCCGGCCCACCGAGAAGATCATGTCGCTGGTGTCGCCGTCCTGCACGACCTCGCCGTTGACCCGGGTGACGAGCCGCAGCCCCGCGCCCGGGTCGCCGACCTGGTCGGCCGTGACCACGGAGCCCATCGGGCCGCTGCGGTCGGCGTTCTTGCCCAGCGTCCACTGCGCGGAGGCGCCCTGGGCCCGGCGGGCGCTCAGATCGTTGAACGCCGCGTAGCCGAACACGCCGCGCAGCGCGGTGTCCTCGTCGACGTCGGTCAGCCTGGTGCCGACGACCGCGGCGAGCTCACCCTCCCAGTCCAGGCCGCGCTCCCCGGGCGGGACGGGGACCGGCGTCCCGTCGACGACCAGCGAGGCCGTCCAACGCCCGAAGATCGGCGGGCGCTTCGGCAGGTCGAGGCCGGTCTCCGCGGCGTGCGCATGGTAGTTGAGGCCCATGCCGAGTACCCGGGCGCCGGCCGGCACGGGTGGCGCGAGCGTCAGGTCGTCGAGGTCATGCTCGCCGTCGGCGGCGGTGGCGGCACGGGCGGCCTCCGCCCAGCGGGGGAGGTCGGCGTAGAACTCGTCCACCTCCGCGATCCGGGCCACCCGCAGGCGGCTCGGGGTGCTGCCGTCCGCCCCGGCGCCTTCCGCCGGGAGCCCGCCGTCCACCGTCTGGTCGCCCGCGTGGTCGCCCGCGGGGTCGAGCACCCGGCCGACCACGACACGTCGACCGTCCCGCACGCCCACGAACCGCATCCGCCCGCCCTCTCCACCGACTGCCGGCCACGACGCCGCGGCCCGATACCGGCGCCGCCGTGCTGCCCGGCCCGCCCCCCAGTCTGCCCCGCCTCACCGCCGCCCGAGCGTGCCGGTCCGGGTGCCACGGCTCGGGCGTCACGGTTCGGGCGCCGAGGTACTGGCGGGCTACCGCACGCCGGCGTTGCGCAGGAGCTCGCGGGCGATGACGATCTGCTGGATCTGGCTGGTGCCCTCGTAGATCCGGAAGAGGCGGGCGTCGCGGTAGAACCGCTCGACGGGAACACCGCGCATGTACCCGGCGCCGCCGTGGATCTGTACCGCCCGGTCGGCGATGCGGCCGACGGCCTCGGAGGCGAAGTACTTCGCGCAGGACGGGCCGAGCCGGGTGTCGCTGCCGTCGTCGTAGTGGGCCGCGACGTCGGTGACCAGTGCCCGCGCGGCGTACAGGTCGGTGGCGGAGTCCGCGAGCAGGCCCTGGACGAGCTGGTGCGTCCCGATCACGCCGCCGCCCTGGACCCGGCTCGCCGCGTAGGAGACGGACTCGTCGAGGAGGCGCTGGGCGAGCCCGACGCAGAGCGCGGCGATGTGGACCCGGCCGTGCGCCAGGCACCGCATCGCCGTCGCGTACCCCCGGCCCACCCCTTCTTCGCCGCCGATCACTGTGCTGGCCGGGACCCGCACCTCGTCCAGATGGACGTCGGCGGTCCAGGCGCCGGCCTGGCCCATCTTGTGGTCCTTCGGGCCGACGGTCAGGCCGGGGAGGCCGCGCTCGACCATGAACGCGGTGATGCCGCGGGCACCGGCGGCGTCGGGGTCCGTCCGCGCGAACACCATGAAGACGTCCGCCAGCGGGGCATTGGTGATGAACCGCTTCGAGCCGCTGATCACCCAGCCGTCGCCGTCACGGCGCGCGGCGGTAGTGAGACCGGACGGGTCGGAACCGGCGTTCTCCTCCGTGAGAGCGAACGAGGCGGTCCACTCGCCGGAGGCGATCGGCGGCAGGTAGGCCTTCTTCTGTTCCTCGGTCGCGCCCTCCAGCAGGACATGACCGGCGATGCCGTTGTTGGTGCCGAACATCGACCGGAAGGCCGGGGTGGTGTAACCCAGTTCGAAGACGAGTCGGACCTCGGCGCTCATGTCGAGGCCGAGACCCCCGTACTCCTCCGGAACGGCGAATCCGAACAGCCCCATCTCGGCGGCCTCGCGGCGCAGGTCGGCGGGAATCGCGTCGGTGTCGTCGATGGCGGCTTCCGCCGGGACGACCCGTTCACGGACGAAACGCCGCGTCGCGGCGATGATCTGACGCACCTCGTCATCGAGCACGGGATCTCCCATCGGGCCCGGGCCCGCACGGCCCGCTGAACATGAGGACCAAGAGTGCCGCGCAACCGGGTACGGGTCCATCGATCGCCGGCACCCGTGCCGGCACCTGCGCGGATAGCCGCATCCCGGGTCGCGACCCGGCGGGACCTCTGATAGGCAGGGTTATAAGAGCGCGACGTTCGTGACCAACACGTGGGCGGGACGGCCGACATGGATCTTTCAGGCATCGGGGTGTGGAGCCATCAGCTGCGGTATGGCGATCCGGCCGTGGCGGCCGACGCGGCCGCGGAACTGGAGGCACTCGGCTTCCGGGCACTGTGGATACCCGACACGGGCGGCCCGGTCCTCGACGTGGTCGGCGCGCTGCTGGCCGCGACGAGCCGGGTGACCGTCGCCACCGGCATCCTCAACCTCTGGATGCACGACCCGGCGCAGATCGCCGCGCGCACCGCCGACCTGGCCGCCGACCACCCGAACCGCTTCCTGATGGGCATCGGGGTCAGCCACGCACCCATCGTCGACGCCGCCGAGGCCGGCCGGTACCAGCGGCCGCTCGCGGCGATGACAGCCTTCCTGGACGGGCTGGACAAGGCCGACCCGCCGGTCCCGGTGGGGGACAGGGTCCTGGCCGCCCTCGGCCCGAAGATGCTCGACCTGGCCGCGAACCGGTCCCGCGGCATCCATCCCTACCTTGTGACACCGGAGCACACCCGGCAGGCAAGGGAGCGGCTGGGCGAGGGCCCGCTGATCCTGCCCGAGCAGACGGTCATTCTCACCACCGACGCCGACGAGGCACGGGCGATCGGACGGCCGTGGCTCGCCGGCTACCTGGAGCTGCCGAACTACCAGAACAGCATGCGCCGGCTCGGCTTCACCGAGGACGACATCACCGGGGTGAGTGACCGGCTGTTCGACGCCATGATCGCCTGGGGGGACGAGGCCGCGATCGGCCGGCGCGTCGAGGCACACCGGGCCGCCGGCGCCGACCACGTGTGCCTGCAGGTGCTTCTTGCCGACCAGCGGGCCGTCCCGCGTGCGCAGTGGCGCCGCCTGGCCGCCGCACTGCTCTAGCATCCGGCGCCCGCGCCGCGCCGCCGCTGCGCCCCGCCCGCCGCGAGTGGCGGGCGGGGTGTGCGGGGTGGGGTGTGCGGGGTCAGGCCAGGGTGTCGGCGGCCCAGGCCGAGAGTGCGGGGGCCAGCAGCGGCCAGCGGACGAACAGGCTCCCTGCCGTCGCCATCTCCGCCTGCCGTTCCAGGTACTCGCGGTCGCCCCAGGGCGGCTCGACCAGTCGGGCGCCCGGCAGCAGCCCGGCCAGCGCCTCGGACGTCGCCCGGGGGTGGAACGGGTCGCTCGCCCCGCTGCGGAACACCAGGGCCGGCACCCGGATCGACCGTGCGCCCTCGTCGGAGAGCCCGGGTACGACCTCGCCGGGCCGCGGGCTGAACGCGGCCATCCACTGCTGCACGGTGGCGAGGAACTCGTCGCGGTCCTGGGCCAGCAGCAGCCGGCGGTTCTGCGGGTTGCGCTCGAGCGAGGGCGCCCATTCCGGCAGTGCCGCCACCGCCGCCATGTCGCGCGTCCAGGCGGTCGTGACGGTGGCGGAGTAGTAGGCGTTCGCCAGGATCATCAGGCCCGGGGCGCCACCGCTGACCCACCACAGCGCCAGCCCGGCGGYGACCTCGGGGTGGTGCGCGGCGGTGAGCAGTGAGACATGGGAACCGACCGTCCCGCCGGCGAGCACGGCCGGCCCGAGGCCGAGGGTGGTGAGCAGGCCGGCGAGAGCGTCCGCCTGCATCCGCGGCTCGCTCGGCCCGGCGAAGTGCAGGTCGGACTCGCCGCTGTTCGGCCTGTCCCACAGCAGTACCTGGTTGCCGGGCCCGGCGATCGACCGCGCCAGGTCCGCGACCCCCGCAGTGTCCCTGGTGAACCGGCCACCGAGGGTCAGAACCCAGGTGCGCTCGCCCTCGCCGATGATGTCGTAACCGATGCGCAGCCCGTTGACGTTCGCGTATGCCACCCGACGGACAGTATCGGCAGCACCGGGCCGGCGGCACCTGGTGCCCCGCCCGGACAGTCGTCCGCGGCGTCGGGGAATCGCGGAACGGGGCGTCGGCGGCGGACGGAACGAGAGCGTCGGGTGGTGGCCCGGGGCGGCCACGGAAAAGGCCGGACACCGACGTCGTAGGAAGTGGTACGGCGTCCCCTGGTCGGCGCAGGCCCGAGCCAACGGCGGGCTTCCGGGATTCCGGGCTTCTTCGCGCCCGCGGAAAAGCGTACGACGGGGCCGTTCCCGCTATTCCTGCACCGTGATTTCCGCAGGTCCCGCCCGTGCAGTGCCCGAGCTGCATAATCCTGCTTACCGGTCGAGCAGCCGCGTCGCGGCCCGGCGGCGAGTGCCATCGCAGACGCGCTCTCGAGCGCCTGAGGTCAAAGGAACGTGCATCGATGAGGCGTCGTCGCACCCGCGGCTTTCGTTTATCGGGTCTCCTGGTTTTACTGTGCCTGGTGGTCGCGGCCTGTTCGAACTCCACCGGTGAGGAGAGCGATACGAACGCACCTCCCGCGAGCACGCCGAACAGGGGTAACCCCGGAGTCAGCACCACGGAGATCCGGTTCTCGCTGCTGGCCACCAGGAGCAACAATCCCATCGGAACGTGCATCCTCGACTGCTTCAACGACGGTGTCGAGGCCTACTTCGCCTTCCGCAACAGCGAGGGCGGGGTGCATGGCCGCAGGCTGGTGGTCGCCGAGCAGATCGACGACGAGCTCGGCAGGAACAGGGAAGGCGCCCTGCAGATCATCACCGGGAACAACACGTTCGCGACGTTCGGCGCCGCGCAGCTCCCGCTCGGCTGGGCCGAACTGGCGAGGGCCGGCGTCCCCCAGTACGTCTGGGCCATTCAGCCCGCCGCCATGGTGAACCAGAAGTCGATCTTCGGTAACGCCGCTCCCGTCTGCCTCGACTGCACGTTGCGGACCTACCCGTACGTGGCCGGGCTGGCGAACGCGACGAAGATCGCGGCGCTCGGTTACGGAGTCTCGGACGTCTCCAAGGAGTGCACGTCGACGATCACCCGGACGATCGACCGTTACCACGGTGACACCGGGCAGGAGATCGTCTACAAGAACGACGGCCTCGGCTTCGGCCTGCCCAACGGCATCGGCCCCGAGGTCTCGGAGATGAAGCGTGTCGGCACACAGATGATCATGACCTGTCTGGACCTCAACGGGATGAGGACCCTGGCCCAGGAGCTGGAGCGCCAGGGCATGCGGGACGTCGTGCTCTACCATTCGAACACCTACGACCAGGACTTCGTCGCCGCTGCCGGTGACCTGTTCGAGGGCGACTACGTCGGGGTGTCGTTCCGCCCGTTCGAGGCGGACCCGGCCGGGACCGGCCTCGCCGACTACTTCAGGTGGATGCAGGAGACCGGCGCCGGGATCACCGAGGCGGCCATGGCCGGCTGGATCAACGCCGACCTCGCCTACCAGGGGATCCTCGCCGCCGGGCCGAACTTCACCCGCGCCAGCGTCGTCGAGGCGACAAACAGGCTGACGGACTACAGCGCGGACGGCCTCATCAACCCGATCGACTGGTCGCGCCAGCACGAGTACCCGACCGAGGAGGATCCGACCACGCACGGGTACAAAGAGGAGTGCCAGGCGCTGGTCCAGGTGAAGGGCGGGAAGTTCGAGGTCGTCGGCGGGACGAGGGCGGAGCCGTTCGTCTGCTGGTCGAACGAGAACCGCGACTGGTCCGAGCCGAGGCCGACGGCGATCACCTGAGCTGCCCCGCGAGGGCAGACCCCGCACCGGCGGTGCGTCCAGTGGTGCGTCCGGTGGCCGCAGGGGACCGGTGTGCGCGGAGAAGGGCCCCGCAGCGAAAGTGGACGGTATTCTTCCGTTTGTTATGGGCAGTGTTCGATGACAGGAGGGTGGGAAGTCATGACGGCGTTACCCCCGGTCCGCCTCAGGGCCGACGCCCGGCGCAACCGTGACAAGATCGTGGCCGCCGCGGTGCACGCGTTCACGGAGGACGGCCCCTATCTGCCCATGGAGGAGATCGCCCGGCTCGCCGGGGTCGGAGTGGGGACGCTGTACCGGCACTTCCCCGACCGTGACGCGCTGATCATGGCGGTCGTCCAGGACAGTCTCGGGACCATGCTCGCGCGGGCGCGGGCCGCGGCGGTCGACGAGCCCTGCGCGTGGGACGCGCTGATCCGCAGCATGAGCGGCTCGCCCGAGATCCGCCTCGCGCTGCGTCTGCCGAACCTGTTCCAGCCCGCGACCACCGAGGTGATCCGCGCCGACCCGGAGATCCGCCGCATCCGCGGCGAGCTCATGGCCCAGATCGACACCCTCGTGCAGGCCGCGCAGCAGGAGGGCACGCTGCGCGCGGATGTCGGGACGGGCGACGTCGTGCACCTGTTCTCGCTGCTCCTGCAGGGCATGCAGAAGATGCCGCGCGAGGTGGGGGAGGCCGTCTACGAGCGGTCGTGCGCCATCGTGCTCGACGGCCTACGTACCCGCCGGGGGCCGCTGCTGCCCGGCGGCCCACTGACTCTCCGCGACATCACGGAGTAGTACCCGCGGCGGTCACCCGGGTGGGATGGCGCCTGACGCCACCCGCCCCGCGAACGACCGCGTACCGCCCCGGTGAGGCCCAGGGCGGCTGTGCGGACTGTTCGCGGGGCGACGCGGCGTGTGGGCAGGCGCCGCGCAGCGGTCAGAGCTCGGAGATGGCACGCTCGGGGCAGTTGCCCACAGCCTCGTGCACGACCCGCTCGAACTCGGCGGGCACCTCGTCGACAGTCACGACGGCGAAGCCGTCGTCGGAGAGTGTGAACACCTCGGGGCACAGCGTGGCGCAGGTGGAGTGCCCGCAGCACCGGTCCTCATCGACGACGACCTTCATCAGATGGCCTTCGGTGCGACGGTGAACTCGAGGGCGAGGTGGGTCAGACCTCGCAGGATGAACGTCGGCAGGTAGCTGAACCGGCGGTCGCCGGCCGGGCCGTGCACACTGTCGGCGATCCGGATCTCGGTGGTGCGCTCCAGGATCCGCTCGATGGCCGCGCGGGCCTCCGCGCGGGCGAGCGGCGCGCCGGGGCAGGTGTGGATGCCACGCCCGAAGGCCAGGTGGTGACGGGCGTTCGCGCGGGTCACGTCGAACACGTTCGGGTTCTCGAAGCGCCGCGGGTCACGGTTCGCCGCGCCGTTGCTGACCATGACGGTCGTCCCGGCGGGCAGGTCGACCCCGCCGACGGTCGTCGGTACCCGGGACAGCCGGAAGTCGCCCTTGACCGGGCTCTCCAGCCGCAGCGTCTCCTCGATGAAGTTGCCGACCCGGTCCGGCTCGCGGCGCAGCAGCGCCTGCAGCTCCTGGTCCTCCGCGAGGATCTTCAGCGCAGTGCTGAGCAGCCGGACGGTCGTCTCCTGGCCGGCGGAGAACAGGTTCGCCGCGACCCGGACGACATCGATGACCTCCGGCGTCGACCCGTCCGGGAACGTGGCCTTGGCCAGACCGGTCAGGACGTCGTCGCGCGGCGCGGCACGGCGGTCCTCGATGTAGGCGCTGAACCGCTGGTAGAGGAACTCCAGCGGATTGTGCGCCAGGTGGTCGTCGTCGGTGCTGCCGATCCCGCCGCCCTGCGTCTCGGGGTGGCGCTGCAGCTTGTCGAGGAACTCCTCGCGGTCCTCCTCGGGAACGCCGAGCAGGTCGGCGATCACCATCAGGGTGAACGGACCGGCGAAGCCGGTGATGAACTCACCCGCGCCCTGGGCCAGGTACGGCTCGAGCATCTGGTCGACGAGGTTCCAGATCTGGGCCTCGTTCTCCTTCAGCCGCTTCGGGGTGATCAGGCGCATCAGCAGCGCGCGGTGCGCGGTGTGCGTCGGCGGGTCCAGCGTGGGTAGCTGGTCGCTCATCGGCAGCTCGTCCCGGTGCCGCTCGATCAGCTCGGTCACGTCGTCGCCCTCGAGCGGGACGGGAAAGCCCGGGAAAGGACCGGTCACCGAGATGCAGGAGGAAAAGGTGGCCGAGTCGTGAAAGACCTCGACGGCCTCCTCGTAACCTGTCACCATTACCACGTCGTGGTGCTTCTCGCGGAGCACGGGGCACTGCCCGCGCATCTCCTCGAGGAACGGGTACGGGTCAGCGACCAGCTTCTCGTCCCGGAAGTAGTCGGGCACCTCAAGGTCACTCACAGTTTGTGTTGCTCCTTCCATGGCCTCGCGGCCAGTCTCCCATCCGGGTCAGGGCGACACAAACGACGCGTCCCTGCAGGGGGCGTGACCGAGCGTGCCCTGCCGATCGGCCGGACGCCGGCCGCCCGGCCGGGTAACGGYCAGACAGCGGCAGGATGTCCTCGCCGCGCGCCGGTCAGGGCGTGCAGGCGCCGGTCAGGGCATGCGCCGCGACCGTGCGGGGCGGGCGCGGCCCAGGTCAGCCGACCCGGATCGGAAGTGTCGCCAGAGCTCGGTGGATCAGGCTCGGAAGGTAGACCAGATCGGCGTCGTCCACCGCGAGTTCAAGCGTTGACGTCCCGTGGACCAGTGCGCCGATCGCCGCCGCCGCCTCGATGCGTGCCAGCGGGGCGCCGAGGCAGAAATGAATACCGACGCTGAAACCCAGGTGGCGGCGGGCCGGCCGCGGGCCGTGATAGCGGGTGATGTCGAAGCGGTCCGGGTCCGGGTAGGCCTCCGGGTCCCGGCCGGCCGCCGCGCTGACCAGCAGCACACCGTCTCCACGCTCGAAGGTCCGCCCGGCCAGCTCCGTCTGCCGGCACGCCGTGCGCATCGTGAACTGCGTCGGCGGGTCGTAGCGCAGCACCTCCTCGACCGCGGAGTGCAGCAGCTCCGGCCGGGCGCGCAGCAGCGCCAGCTGGTCGGGGTGGCGCAGCAGGGTCAGCACCGATGACCCGATGTAGTTGATGGACGTCTCCATCCCGGCGACGACCATCAGCGACGAGACACCGAGCAGCTCGGTCTCGCTGAGCGCGTCGTCCCGGTCCCGGGCGGCCGCGAGCATGCTGACCAGGTCGTCGGTCGGCTGGGCCCGGCGCTGCGCGATGAGCTCCTGGAAGTAGCGCTGGAAGTCGAGGGTTGCCGTCCGGCGGGCCACCAGCTCGTCCTCGGTCAGCAGGTTGTCCGGGTCGGTGCCGCGGGCGATCGCGAGTGCCCAGCCGCGCAGCGACGCACCGACGTCGTCGGGCACACCCAGCAGTTTGCCGAGCGAAGCGCTGGCGAGCAGGGCCGCGTAGCCGTTGATCACCTCCAGCGTGCCCGTGGTGCGGGCCTCGGCGACCAGCCGCTCGGCGTGCGCCTGGATGCGCGGCGCCATCGCGTTCACGATGCGCGGCGTGAAGGCCTTGTTCACCAGCCCACGCAGCCGGGTGTGATCCGGCGGGTCCATCCGCAGGAAGGAACGGGGCGCGCTGGCGTTGCCCTCGCGGAACGGGCTGATGTCCGCGTCGTAGCCGTGCACCCAGTCGTCGCTCTGCAGCACGGTCTCGAGGTCCGCGTACCGGGTGAGCACGGTGACCGGGACGTCGCCGAGCATGAACGGGCACAGCGGCCGGGTCTCCCGTACCTGCTGGTAGTTGAGGTACGGGTTGGCCTTGTGCGCCGGGTGGAAGGCGGTGAACTCCACCGGGGCGGGCCCGGCGGCGGGTCCGGCAGCGGGCCGGGCGGCGGGTCCGGTCGAGATCTGCGCGGCGGTCTCTGCTGCGGCCATGGCGTCTCCCGGTCAGGTCGCTGCCGGGACGGCGTCCGTCCGCCCGGCTCGGGTGCACTCTGGCGGACCGCGTCCGGGTGCGACAGCGAGCGCGGCAGACTCCAATCGCGCGATTGGCCGGTGCCAACCCTCGTGGGCGAGCACGGTGCATGGATCGATTAGAGATGCGAATGCATGTCGTCAGGGACGGACGGCCGGGGTCACGATGCAGCGCGACGCATCGCCTGCCGCCACCGACGCACGGGAGACCGCCGCCCATGGACCGCACCCTGGACCGGGACCGCGCCGCCGAGCCAGTCGTCAGCGCCGAGGAACCCGAGCAACCTGAGCAACCCGAACACCCGGAACGTCCCGGGCAGGCGGACGAGGCCGCCGAGACGGGGCAGGCGCGGCGGCTGCGCGAGCTCACCGACCTGGTCTCCCACGGCCTGACCGCCGGCATCGGCGTCGGCCACTCGCTCGGCGTGCTGCTCAGCGAGCTCGGCGACGGCCTGTCGGTGTGGACGCTCACTCCGTCCCCGGCCGCCGCCAACGCGATGTACACGGTGCACGGCGGAGTGATCAGCACACTGATGGACACCGCGATGGGCAGCGCCGTCTACACCCGGCTACCCGACGGCATGCTCTACACCACGCTCGAACTGAAGGTGAACTTCATCCGCGCCGTCGCCCTCGACGACGAGGCGCTGACCTGTGTCGCCACAGCCGTCCACGTCGGACGCCGCACGGCCACAGCCGAGGCCCGGGTGACCAACCACGCCGGCGCGCTGGTGGCACACGGGACGTCCACCTGCCTGCTGTTCGAGGCCGCGGGCGGCCCGGCGTGACCGCCACCGGAGCCCACAGTTCCACCGGAGCCCACAGTTCCACCGGAGCCCACAGTTCCACCGGAGCCCACAGCGCCGTCGGTGACGCGAAGGTCGGCCAGGCTGTGATCGACGCCTTTGACCCGGCCTGGCGGCACGACCCCTACCAGGCCTACCGCACGCTGCGCGAGGCCGGCCTGTTCGTCGACGGACCGCTCGGGACGTCGCTCGTCCCCGGCTACGCGGAGTCCGCCGCGATCCTCGCCGATCCGGTGTGGAGCCACGCCGAGGAATCCGATCTGCTGCACCCGGACAGCGACGTCGAACTGCCCGGGTCGTTCCTGTGGATGGAGCCGCCGGACCACACCCGGCTGCGTGGTCTCGTGAGCCGGGCCTTCACCCCGCGCACGATCGAGGCGACCCGCCCGACCGCGCGCCGCGTCGTCGACGGCCTGCTGGACGCCGCCCTGGCCGCCGGCGAGGTCGACCTGATCGAGGACTTCGCCTATCCGCTGCCCCTGACGATGATCTGCGACCTGCTGGGCGTGCCGGCATCCGAGCATGTCGCCGTGCGCAGGATGTCCGCCGGCATCGCGCGTGGCCTGGACCCCGACGCCCTGCTCTCCCCGGCGGAGCTCGCCGCCCGCACCGCCGCCGTGAACGAGTTCCGGGAGTTCTTCGGCGGGCTCGTCGAGGCCCGCCGGGCCGACCCGCGCGACGACCTGATCTCCGCCCTCGGGCAGGTGTACGCCGAGGGCGACCGGCTCACCACCACCGAGCTCCTCGGCACGCTGCTCATCCTCGTGGTCGCCGGCCACGAGACCACCGTGAACCTGATCGGCAACGGTGTCCTAGCGCTGATGCGGGACCCCGGGCAGCTGGACGCGTTGCGGAAGGATCCCGACCTGGCACTGCCGGCGGTCGAGGAGATGCTGCGGCTCGACCCGCCGGCGCAGGTCACGACCCGCACGGCCCGCGGCGAGGTCACGGTCTCGGGCCGGACGTTCACCCCGGGCGAGGCGGTCATCGTGATGATCGGCTCGGCCAACCGCGATCCGCGGGCGTTCACCGAGCCCGACCGGCTGCGCATCGACCGCTACGCGGGCGGGGAGAAGGTGAACCGGCATCTCGCGCTGGGGATGGGCCTGCACTACTGCCTCGGCGCACCGCTGGTCCGCCTCGAGGTGGGCGAGGCGCTGCGCGGCATCGCCACCCGGCTGAGCAGCATCACCCCGCTGGCGGATCCGCCCCCCTACCGGCCGAACATCGTGGTGCGTGGGATGTCGGAGCTCCCGGTGCGGGTCACCGGCTGACCCTGGGCGCTCGCCGGCATTGCGATCCGGCTCCCGTTCCAGGCTCCTGTTCCAGGCTCCCGGGCCGACCGTCGCCAGCGTCCTGGCAGGACCCGTCGCCGGGTCGTGACTCGGTGCCCGGGGGCTTCCCCGCGGTGGAGTCACTGTCCGTTTCGTCTGGCAGGTTAGGTTTTGGGGTGTTTCTCTGTTCTGGTCGGCGCCGCGGCCGGCGGTGCCTGTACGCCGTGGCGGGCAGATCCGCGCCGAATCCGACGGGAAGAGGTGCGGAACACATTTTCCGGCTGTGCGCGGCATGATTGCCGGGTCAACACTCCACACGGTCATCCGAAGAATTACTCGGGCTTACTCCGACTTCATCGCCTGTTAGACGTCCGGACTACACTGGCGGACGGGGGAATGAGGGAGGAAACTCGTGGAGTTCCGACATCTGGTCTCTTTTCTCGCCATCGCCGACGAGGTCCATTTCGGGCGGGCCGCGCGGCGGCTCAACCTGACCCAGCCCTCGCTGAGTCAGCACCTGGCCCGCCTTGAAAGGGAGGTTGGTGTCCAGCTGGTCGCGAGAAATTCGCGTGAGGTACGTCTCACTCCTGCCGGACAGGCGTTCCGGGGTGAGGCGAAGAGAATTCTTGAACTGAAGCGCCGCACCCTCGAAATAACCCGTGACACCGCCGCCGGCCGGGCCGGGCGGATCAACATCGGGTTCAACCTGCCGGCCGGGCACCGCATTCTTCCGCCGACGCTGGCGCGGCTGCACGCCTCCCACCCCGGGGTCGAGCCCCGCCTGTGGGAGCGCCGGACCGGGCCCCAGATCAAGAGCCTGCTCAGCGGCGAGCTGGACGTCGGTTTCATCTTCGGCCTGCCGCCCACCTCCAGCCTGCAGTCACGGGAGGTGCTGCGGGTGCGCATCCTCGCCGTCGTGGGGGAGCACCATGAATGGGCCGGCCGCGCCCAGGTGCCGTTCGGAGACCTGGAGCGGCAGCCCTGCCTGCTGTTTCACCGCACGCAGTGCCCGGCCTTCTACGACACGATGTCCCGCTCCGCCGACCGCGCCGGTATCAGGCTGCGGGTGGTGGCCGAGGTCGACGATCCCGGTGCCAGCGCATTGCTGGTCACCACCCGACCGGTGGTCGGGTTCGCCTCCCGGGAACGCGCACTCGGTATCGCCGGCGCGCGTGCCGTTCCGCTCGTCGACCCGGTCCCGTCGGTACCCGTGCACGTCGTGTGGCGGCCGCCCCGCACCCGGCTGGTGGAAACACTGCTCGACAGCCTGGAGAACGCTGCGGCGGACCTGGGTCACGACCTTGCCGTGACCGCCGGGG
Source organism: Parafrankia colletiae (assembly GCF_001854655.1). GTDB lineage: Bacteria > Actinomycetota > Actinomycetes > Frankiales > Frankiaceae > Parafrankia > Parafrankia colletiae. Next base: position 30,143 of record NZ_MBLM01000135.1, read on the forward strand.
AGAACACCGATCGACTCGCCGAAGAACATCGATCGGATGTTTCAATGACAGCGCGCTGACGGTTCGCCCAGGCGCATTCATCGTTACCGTGGCAGGGCATATGCCGTGACCGTGCGGAATTCCGCGGGAGGTCGCTCGTGTCCGTCTCCTTCTCCTCGTCTCCCGGCCCCTCAGCCGGGCCGGCCCTGCCAGCCGGGACGGATCTGACGGTGGTGGTCCACGCCCGGCGGCGGGTGGCGCACGACGTCGTCTGCCTCGAGCTGGCCGACCCCACCGGGGAGCCGCTGCCGGCCTGGACACCGGGCGCCCACGTGGACATCACGGTCCGCCCGGGGATGATCCGCCAGTACTCGCTCTGCGGCGACCCCGCCGACCGCGGCAGCTGGCAGGTCGCGGTACTGCGCGAGGGCGCCGGCCGGGGTGGCTCGGTGCACCTGCACGACCGGGTCGCCCCCGGCACGCTGCTCACGGCGGGTCGCCCCCGCAACGCCTTCCCGCTCGTCGCCGCACCGAACTACCTGCTCATCGCCGGTGGTATCGGGATCACCCCGCTGCTGCCGATGGCCGCCGAGCTGGCCGCGCGCGGCGCGGACTGGCGCCTGCTCTACGGCGGCCGGCGGCGCGAGGCGATGGCGTTCGCCGACGACCTCGCCGAACGTTATGGCGAGCGGGTCGTTCTGCACCCGCAGGACACCCACGGGCTGCTCCCGATCGGCGCCGTCCTCGACGACCTGCACCGCTCCGGGGGCGGCGAGCGGACCGCGGTCTACTGCTGCGGGCCGGAGGCCCTGCTCACCGCCGTGGAGCAGGCCTGCGCCGACTGGCCGGCCGAAGCGCTGCACGTCGAGCGTTTCCGTCCGGCCCAGCCCGCCAGCCGAGACAGTGACCAGGCCTTCGAGCTGCGGTTGGCCCGCAGCGGGCGGATCCTCACGGTCCGGCCCGGGCAGAGCATCCTGGCCGCGCTGGAAGCAGCCGGTGCGGTGGTCGCCTCCTCCTGCCGGGACGGCACCTGCGGCAGCTGCGAGACCACCGTCGTCGCCGGTGAGGTGGACCACCGCGACACCGTCCTGAGCGCGGCCGAGCGGGCCAGCGGCCGGACGATGATGGTCTGCGTCTCACGCAGCCGCGGCGAACGTCTGGAACTGGACATCTGAAATACACCGGAAAGTACGCCCGCGCCATTCCCGGTGAATTCTCCGTAGGCTGTTAATCCGGGTTGGCGATCGGTTCATCCGGATTCACAATCGGCCGCTCCGGGAATACCAGGGCTCCGTATTCTGCGTTTGCGCGTACCGGGGACGGTTCCGGGGGCAACGGGGCTGCCGGGCCGCCCCGGTGGCGCACCAGCAGCGCCTGGGGGAAGCGCGCGGGCCACAGAACGTCGTGCGGCCCGCGCACGGGGGGAGGAGCCAGCACCGTGGGCCGAATTGAGCTCGACGGACTGACCAGGAAGTACGGCGACGTCGTCGCCGTCGACGGCATCGACCTCGACATCGCCGACGGCGAGTTCCTCGTGCTCCTCGGCCCCAGCGGCTGCGGCAAGTCCACCCTGCTGCGGCTCGTCGCCGGCCTGATCCCGCCGACGGGCGGCCGGGTGCTTCTCGACGGCGAGGACATCACCCACGCCGCCCCCGCGCGCCGTGACCTCGCGATGGTCTTCCAGAGCTACGCCCTGTACCCGCACCTCACGGTCGCCCGCAACATCGGCTTCCCGCTGCGCGCGGCGCGGCTGCCCCGCGCGCAGGTCCGGCGCCGGGTGGCGGAGGTCGCCGACCTGCTCGAACTCGGCGCACTGCTGGACCGCCGGCCCCGGGAGCTGTCCGGCGGCCAGCGCCAGCGGGTCGCCGTCGGCCGCGCCATCATCCGCGACCCGCGGGCCTTCCTCATGGACGAGCCGCTGTCGAACCTCGACGCCCGGTTGCGCCAGTCCACCCGCGCCCAGTTCCGGACCCTGCACGAACGGCTCGGCACCACCGTCCTCTACGTCACCCACGACCAGGTGGAGGCGCTCAGCCTGGCAACCAGGATCGCGATGCTCGACGGCGGCCGGCTGGAACAGGTCGGCACCCCCACCGAGATCTTCGACCAGCCGGCCTCGGTGTTCGTCGCCGGCTTCCTCGGTTCACCGCCCATGAACCTGCTGCCCGCCCGGCTCGAGAACCTCGACGGTCGGGTGCGGGTGCGCGCCGACGGCATCGAGGCCGACCTCCGGCCGGGTGAACCGGACGGGTCGGTCGAGGGGGTCGAGGCCCGCGATGTGGTGTTCGGAGTCCGGCCCGAACACCTCCGTCTGACCGACGGCACGGGGCGGGCAGGGACACCGGTGCTGCGGGGTGTGGTGCGGGCGGTGGAGAACCTCGGCGCCGAGGAGGTCGCGCAGTGCGCGGTCGGCGGGGAGACCGTCCAGTTCCGCGGCGCCCGCCCGCTCGGCCTCGCCCCCGGCCAGCCCGTCCAGCTGGCCACCGCGCCCGACCACATCCACCTGTTCGACCGGGGCAGCGGACGGCGCCTGGTCTGGCGCCCACACCCCGCCCGGACCGCTCCCGCCACCCCGCGCGCCTGAACCATCCGGCTCCCAGACCTGCCCGCGCACCCAGACAGCACAGACAGAACGCCCAGATGCATGAACCTGAAGGAGCACGCTGTGTTTCGACGGCGCTCAGCCCGCGGCACGGCGGCCGCGTGCGCTGCCGCACTCGCGCTCACCCTCGGCCTCGCTGCCTGCGGATCCGACGACGGTGACGGCGACCAGACGTCCACCACCACCGCGAACGTGGTGCCCGAACTCGGCCCCGACCAGTTGGTCTCGATCGTCTTCGAGAGCTACAACCTCGCCCAGGCCGGTCCGTGGACGGACACCTTCAAGAGCCTGATCGCCGACTTCCAGAAGAGCCACCCGAACATCACCGTGACCGCGCAGAAGCCGCAGTCCTCGACCCTCAAGGGCTACGGCAGCGCCGCGACCGCCAGCATCCAGGCGCAGCTCGCCACCGGCAACGCCCCCGACGTCGCTCAGCTCACCTTCGGCGACCTCGACTACACCGTGGACGCGCTCGGCGCGAAGCCGCTCGACGACGTCGTCGGGCACGACGCCGTCCAGGCGAACTTCGCAGGGACACATCCGTTCGCCCCGGCCGCCCGCACGCTCGGCGACGCCGACGGCAAGACGTACGGCGTGCCGTTCGTCTTCTCGACGCCGGTGCTTTACTACAACGCCGACCTGTTCCGCCAGGCCGGCCTCGACCCGGAGAAGCCGCCAACGACCTGGGCGGAGTTCAAGACCGCCGCGCTGGCCATCAAGGAGAAGACCGGCAAGGAGGGCAGCTACATCGACTGCCTCACCAAGGTCTCCGGTGACTGGTGCTACCAGGCGCTGGTCGCCTCCAACGGCGGCTCGGTGATCTCTGAGGACCGGTCGAAGCTGACCTTCGCCGACGCCCCCGCCGTCGCCGCCGTGAGCATGGCGCAGGATCTGGTGACCTCCGGCGCCAGCCCGAAGCTGTCGCAGGACCAGGCCTACCCCGCCTTCGCCCGCGGCGAGATCGGCATGATCGTGGAGAGCAGCTCGGCGCAGCAGATCTTCCTCAAGGGTGCGGCCGGAGCCAAGCCGCCGTGGACACTGCGGGCCACCGTGATGCCCAGCTTCGGCACCAAGCCCGTCGTCCCGACGAACTCCGGCGCCGCCCTGTTCATGTTCGGCAAGGACCCGGCGAAGCAGCGCGCCGCCTGGGAGCTCATCGAGTACCTCACCAGCGACGCCGCCTACACCCAGATCACCAGCAAGATCGGGTACCTGCCGCTGCGCACCGGCCTGCTCGACGACCCGAACGGCCTGAAGACCTGGGCCGCCGAGAACCCGCTGGTCAAGCCCAACCTGGACCAGCTCGCCCGGCTGAAGCCGTGGGTGTCGTTCCCGGGCAAGGACTACGTCCAGATCCGTACGACGATGCTCGGCGCCGTGGAGAACGTCGTCTACAACGGCGCGGACCCGCAGAAGACGCTGACCGAGGCCCAGGAGCAGGCGGCGAAGCTGCTGCCGAGGTCCTGAGCGGCCTGTCCCTCGATGCGTCCCCGCCCGGCGTGCCGTCCCGCCCGCCGGGCGGGGAACCGTGGATGCCCAGACCCACGGACCCACGGACCCACGGACCCACGGACCCACGGGCCCACGAACCCGCGCAGCTGACGTGAGAAGACCGAGAAACGGAGCCGAGCAGGTGAGCGACGGATGACCGGAACCTTCGTCGAGGTGGCGGCGGTGCCGCGGCCGCGTGCCGTGGTCACGGCGCAACGCCCGGCCCTGGCCCGTCGCGCCGTGCGGGCACTGCCGCCGTACCTGTTCCTGCTGCCGGCCGTCGGCGCACTGGTGGTGTGGACGTACCGCCCGCTCGGCGCCGCGCTGAACCTGTCGTTCTTCTCCTGGAACCTGCTGCCCACCACCCCGAAGGAATACGTCGGGCTGGACAACTACCGTCGCCTGATCGACCTGCCCGAGCTGCGGAACGCCCTGTGGCTCACCGTCGCGATGACCGGTGCGCTGCTGCTGTTCACCGTCGTACTGCCGACCGTCGTCGCCCTGTGGACGTCCGCACTCGGCGGTCGTGGTCGGGCGGTCTACGGCGCACTGATCTTCGCGCCGGTCCTGGTCCCGCCGGTGGCGGGCGCGGCGCTGTGGCAGTGGATGCTCGACCCGCGCAGCGGCGCCGTCGACCGGGTGCTCGGGCATCCGATCAACTGGATCCACGAGGTCCGGCCCGCGCAGATCGCCATCGTCGTCATCACCGGCTGGCATCTGCTCGGCTTCGCCGTCCTCGTCGTAGCCGCCGGGCTCAGCGGGATCGACGACGAGTACCGGGCCGCGGCGCTGCTCGACCGGGCGTCGCGCTGGCAGATCACCCGCTGGATCGTCCTGCCGCTGCTTTCCCCGACGCTGGTGTTCCTGGCGCTGATGACCATCCTGATGTCCGGCCAGCTGACCTTCCCGCTCATCGACACCCTCACCCAGGGCGGGCCGGACTCGCAGACCACCAACGTCTACTACCTGCTCTGGGAGTACGGCTTCCAGAATTTCGACACCGGCTTCGCGTCCGCCGCCGGCCTGCTGTTCTTCGCCGCGTTCGGCCTGGTCGCCCTCGCACTGATCCGTCTCTCCGACCGCCTTACCTTCCACGACTCCTGACCGGGCGCAACCCGCGTAACCCGCCGCCGGCCATCGCATTCCCGAAGGAGCCCCTGTCATGACAACGGCCCGCGCGAGCAACCCCGGTGCCGCCGGCGAGACCGGCTGGCGGGACCGGGTGCGCGGCGCGGTCGGGCACGGGCTGCTCGCCGCGCTGAGCCTGTTCTGCGTCTTCCCGATCTACTGGATGTACGCGACGTCCCTGCGCCGGCCGGACGAGGTCTACAGCGTCTCCCTGTTCCCGTGGCCGCTCTCCGTCGGCAACTACACCCACGTGGCGGACGTCCTGCCCATCGGCCGGCTGATCCTGAACACGTTCGTCGTGGCCCTGGTGATCGCCGTCGGCCAGCTTCTGGTCGGGCTGCTCGCCGCCTACGCCTTCACCGCCTGGCGGTTCCGTGGCCAGACCCTGCTGTACCTGGCGTTCGTCGGCACCTGGCTCGTCCCGTTCCAGGTCACGATGCTGCCGAACTACACGCTGCTGTACCGCGCCGGCCTGCTGAACACGCTGCCCGGGGTGATCGTCCCGAATCTGGTGTCCGCGCTCGGCGTGCTCCTGCTGCGCCAGCACATGGCCAGCTTCCCCCGCGACCTGATCGACGCCGCGCGTATCGACGGCCGCTCCGCCTGGTCCATCCTGTGGACGGTCATCGTCCCGAACCTGCGCGCCCCGCTCGCCGCGCTCGCGATCGTGCTGTTCATCAACGCCTGGAACGACTACTTCTGGCCGGCGCTGGTCCTCCAGCGTGCCGACTCCGTCGTCCAGCTCGGCCTGCGCGGCCTGTTCGTCGGTGTCGAAGGCCCCGACTGGGGCGGGCTCATGGCCGGCTCGGGCCTGGCCTGCCTGCCCATCTTCGCGATCTACCTGCTCCTCCAACGCCACGTCGTCAACGCCTTCGTCCGCTCCGGACTCAAATGATCTTCTGCGGGCTCGGGGCCGACGAACCAGCCCGGTCAGGCGGACCGCTGTAGTCTCGGCGTGGCTTTGTGGCCGTTCGGTTGCTCTGCCGACCGGTGGGACGGCGCCACACCGCTCCTCTCCGGGCTCGCGGGCCGGCGTCGTCGACGGAACAGCGGACGGAATCTGGGGACATGGGAACCACCTCATCGTGGGAGAGCTGGATCGCCGAGGAGGAAGTTTTCTCCGCGCAGAACTACGAAGGTTCCAGCGCGCTGGACTCCGTGCTGGTCAGAGAGGGCCGCCGAGCCCATCTCGTCCTCACCGCACCACACGCGGTGGCGCAGATACGGGCCGGCAGGACAAAGCTCGCCGAACGCGGCACCGGCGGTCTGGCGATGGCTCTCGCCGCGGTGAGCGACGTCCGGGCGGTGTGCGCTGTGGGCCGCCAGAGCGGGGATCCCGCCTGGGACGCCCGGAACGGTTTCAAGAACGCTCTGGCGGATCTCGACCCCACGCCGCGGTATCTGATCGACCTGCATGGCATGCGCGACAGCTACGGGCTTGACATCGACCTGGGCCTGGGAGGGGCTCCGGACAGCCGGATGACCTCGTTGTGCGAGGGCCTGTCGGAGGCACTGCGCGCCCAGGGACTGCGGGCCGGAGTCAACAGCGTCTTCAAGGGCGATCGTGTCGAGACCCTGACCAGCTGGGCGCAACGGCGGAGCATGTCCGCGATCCAGATCGAGATCGCGGCCCGCCTGCGCCCGCCGACCGGGGCACGGGAACCGTCCATGCAGATGTTCCGAACTCTTCGGGATTTCCTGTCCATGGAGATGTGGCTCGGTTGACCTCGTCGCCCTCCGGTCAGCACCTGCCCAGCGAAGCGGAACTGACCGTGGTTCGAGCGTCCGCGAGCATAAGCTCCCCCCGGCCGACGATGCTGCTCAGCGGGCCTGATATCGAACGATTACGGATCACCCTGCCCACCGTGTTGTCGGTGGCCAGCGCGGGCAGCCGTATCCTGGTCTGGGCCTACGGCGTCGCGCAGCACCGAGACGGATCCGGCTCCCCGCAGCCCTCGGGTGTCGAAGCTCGGCAGACACTGCGGCTGAATCCCGGAGAATGCCACCTCTCGGCCCGGGCGCGACAGCTGCTTGGTGTCGAGAACGGCGCCACCATCACAGTCCTGCTGCCGCCCCGGGAGTTCCTGCACGTAAGGCCCGGTTTCGTGGAGGACGTACCGCGGGCGACCGAGGCGGATGTGACCCGGGAGACGTACGACCGTTTCTCCCGCGGAATCCGCTTCCGCAGCCGCTACGCGCTGGCCAGCAACGGGAAGCTCTGTATGCCGGTCCGCCTGCGTAACCGCGTGGCCGTCACGCCGGGAAGCATGCGGCTGTCGATGGCTGGGCGAGTGCTGCTGGGCGGGGTCCGTGTCAGTGAGCGGGTGCAGCTGTCGGAGTTTCCGCCAGGGGACCTGAGCAGGCCGGGACCCTGGACCCGGCAACCGCGCAGGGCCGCTGCGCTCGCCCGCTCCGTGCGGCTCCCCTTCCGCGCGACTGACCAACTGCTGGAATGGATCATCAGGCCGATCCTGCGAGCGCCGTCGATCTCGCTGCTGACCGAGCAGGCGACCATCGGGGACGACGACGAACTGGTCGTCCGGATCCCGGAGCACACGCTGGCGCTGCTCGGTATCGAAAGCGGTGACCAGATCATCATCTCCTGGGGCTACCGGCAGGCCGTGGCGGTCGCGTTCACGATTCCCGACCAGAGCTCGTCGCAGGCCACCTCCCGCATATTCGACAGCCAGGGCGTTGAAAGGATCCTGGTTGACGAGAACGACCTCCGTGAACAGCTCACCATTCAGGTGGCTTCCCGTCTCCGGTTGTCGCTCGGAATTCCGGCAACAACAGTCGTCCGGGTACGGCGCAGACTGCGAACCTATCTGGTGAACCGTCTCGGGCGTGCTACACTCCCGGTGGGTGGCCTGATTCTCGCGGCGCTGGCTGTTCCGGGTGGTGCCCGGGTTCCCGCCGTTGCTGCGACATCGATAATATTTGCATTCCAGCTGATCAGTTTCCGATATCCGAGTCCGCCAAAAGGGAAGTGGCCATTTTGGTAGCCAGGTGGCTTGATGCCGACGAGCCGTTCTTTCGGGAGTACAAGGAATGGTCGGGGACGCGGCGTCGTAGCCTGGTTCGGGCCGCGAGACTCCGGGACCTGTGGGATCTGCGGGCCGACCGGCTGCCGCCCGTGCTGACGGTCGTCGGAAGCAAGGGGAAGGGCACGGCCGCCACCTACGCGGCGGCGACCCTGACCGCGGCGGGCATGCGCACCGGGCTGGTCACCAGCCCGCCGTTCCGCACCAACCGCGAGCGGGTGCGCGTCGACGGGGTGGCGGTGGACGACGTGGCCTACCGGCGGATGGCGGACGAGCTCGCCGAGGCCCTCGGTGAGCTGGGGCCGGTCCAGTCCGACGGTGGCTATCTCTCCCCGACCGGATCGTTCACGATCAGCGGTGTGCGTCATCTCCTGAGCAGCCAGGTCGATGTGATCGTGCTGGAGGAGGGCCTCGGGGGAGCCAGCGACGAGGTCTCGCTGTTCCCGCCACAGGTGGTCGCCGTCACCGCGGTCTTCGAGGAGCATCTCGGGGTCATCGGCGAGAACCTGCTGGAGATCGCGGCCGACCTCCTCGGGGTGATCACTCCGGAGACGAGAACAGTCCTGTCGGTGCCGCAGGAGCCCGAGGTCTGGGCGGCCCTGGTCGCGCGGGCCAGCGATCTTGGTGCCGACGTCGGCCTGGTCGACGGCTCCGCGGAGCCGGATTTCCCCACGCCCCCGGGCCTTTCGCGGATGAACGCCATGCTGGGAACCAGCGCGGGCCGCGCCATGGCAACCCTGCGCGGAGCGCCCGCCGGACCGGACCAGGACCAAGGTCCGGATCCGGACCCGGATCCGCGGGACGTCGTACCGCCACCGATCGCCCTTCCGGGGCGACTGTCCGTTCACCACGACGGGCCGCGGACGTGGGTGGTCGATGCCCCGGTGAACGAGCGTGGCGTCACTGCTGCGCTCGAGTGGTTTCTCCGTGTCCTGGGAACACCGCAGGTCGTGCTGCTGTGTATGCCCGACATCAAGGACGTCGAGGGGAGCCTGCGTGCGCTCGACGGTCACACGGTGGTGGCCGTGCGAGCCGGCGAGTCGTACCTGCACTTCTCCGGGCACCGCTGGCCCCTCCCGCTGCTGCCCGCCACCGAGGCCTTCGACCTGGCTGATCGGGTGGAGGGCGGTGTCCTCGCCCTTGGCACCATGAGCTTCGTCGGGGAGGTCCTGGAGCATCTGGACGTCCCCTGCGACGTCCTCTACCCGGCTCCGCCGGACGGCGCGTACCAGGCGCGGCCTCCGTACCCGGGCGACGCGGCCGGCTGAGACCGTCGGGCAGGAGTGGGCCCGCGGCGCAGAACCCGTGCGTGCGGGCCTGTCTCGATATCGTGCGGTCTGCCCCGGCGAACGCGGGCGGCGGACCGACATCCCAGGGACGGACATGATGCGCATCGGGACGATGATCGGCTCGGACCGGGACAGGCCCGCCCGGGACAGGGTGGCCAACCTGATCGCCGACGCGCGGGCGGCCGAGGAGCACGGCTTCACCTCGATGTGGGTCCCGCAGGTGCCCGGCTACTTCGACGCGCTCACCGCCGTCACGCTGATGGGGCAGGCGACCAGCCGCATCGAGCTGGGCACGGCCGTCGTGCCGGTCCAGACCCGGCACCCGCTCGCGATGGCGCAGCAGGTGCTCTCCACCCAGGCGGCCTGCGGGGGCCGGTTCGCCCTGGGGCTCGGCCCGTCCCACCACTGGATCGTGACCGAGCAGTTCGGCCTGCCCTACGAGCGCCCGGCCCGCCTGATGCGCGACTACCTGCAGGTGCTCAACGCCGCCTTCACCGGGCAGGGGCGGATCGACGTCGAGAACGACACCTATCAGGTGCACAGCCCCCTCGACGTCACGGACCTCACCGCCGTCGGCGCGCCCCCGGTCCTGCTGGCGGCGCTCGCACCGGTGATGCTCGGCCTGGCCGGCGGGCAGGGCGCCGGGACGATCCTGTGGATGGCCGACGAGCGTGCCATCGCCGAGCACGTGGCGCCGCGGCTGGCGAAGGCGGCGGCCGACGCCGGCCGGCCGGCCCCGCGGATCGTCGCCGGCGTGCCGGTGGCGCTGTGCGCACCGGGCGAGGTGGACGCGGCGCGCGAGTACGCCGAGCAGACCCTCGGGCACGCCGAGCTCTCCCCGAACTACCTGCGGCTGCTGGAACACGGCGACGCCCGGGGCATCGGCGACGTGATGGTTGCCGGCGACGAGGACGCCATCATCGACCGCCTGCGCCGCTACCGTGACGCCGGAGTGACCGATCTGGGTGCCCGCGTGATCCCGCTCGGCTCGGACATCACCGCCCGCGCCGAGTCCCGCCGCCGCACCACCGAGTTCCTCACCGACCTCTGCCCGAACCTCTGACCTCTGACCGTCGATCGTCTGCCCGAACCTCTGACCGTCGGTCTCCTGACCACTGACCCGTCCGCGGGCCGGTCATCCGCGGGCGCTCGGCCGTGGCCAGCCCTCGCTGGGTCCGACGGGGTCGGCCTCGCGGGCGGCACCGGACGCGGACGGCTGGCCGGCCCAGGTGCGGAAGACCGGCCAGCCGATCTCGGTGCGCCAGGCGGAGGCGTCCGGGGTGTCGCGCGGCCCGACGACGTAGATCTCGTGGACCGGTCCGCTGACAGTGATGGCCTGCTCGGCGATGTAGGTGCCCAGCACCCCGTAGGTGACGTCGATGTCGTCATGCGGCCCGTGGTGCACCGTCACCGCCAGCTCGGCGGCCGGCAGGGTGACGGTACGCACCCGGCCGCCGGCCGACGCAGGCACGTGCACCGGAATGTAGACGAGAGCGTGCCCGTGGCCGTCGGTGAACAGGGTGTCGTCGTAGAGACCGCCGTGCGGCCCGGACGGTTCGAGGCCGGCGGCGGCCAGCGTTGCGTCCAGCTCGGTCATCGCCTCGTCGTACCAGGCCACCACCTGGTCGCGGACGACCGTCGCACCGATGGCGACGGCTCTCGTCGGCGGGCGGGTCCGCAGGTCGACCTCGACGGGCGTGCCCGTCGGCACGAGCAGCCGCCGCAGGGTCGCGACCGCTGACCGGGTGCTCTCCAGCTGGAGCTCGACCCGCCGCAGATGCTCGGCGACGAGCAGCGCGCGCGCTTCGGGGTCAGGAGTCGAGAGGATCCTCCCGATCTCGCGGACGGGCATGCCGAGCTCGCGGAAGCGGTGGATCACCTGGGCGGTCGGCACCTGCGCCGTCGTGTAGTAGCGGTAGCCGCTCGACGGGTCGACCTCGGCCGGCTCCAGCAGGCCCGCCTCGTGGTAGCGGCGCAGCATCTTCACGCTCAGGTGGGTGATTCGGGAGAAGTCGCCAATGGTGAGGCCCGTGCGCATGACAGCAACTCTGCGCCCTCCCCCGGGGGGGAGAGTCGGCCCCTGTCCGCACGCGTGTCCCGGTCGCCGGTCGCCGGTCGCATCGCCGTTGACCCTTCCCCCGGAGGAGACACCACCGTGGCGGGCAGGCCGGCCGGAGGCGCCGGCCGTGTCGTCCGCCTGCCCGCCTGCGTGTAGGCCCGTACCGAGGAGTTCACGTGGCCACCCCTCCCGCCGTTCTTCCCGCCGTCCTCACCGCTTCGGGCGTCCCCACCGACTCCCTCGCCGGGCGGCGTGCGCTGGTCACCGGCGGCAGCCGGGGGACCGGCGCCGCCATCGTGGCCCGACTGGCCGCGGCCGGGGCCATCGTGCTGACCACCGCCCGCGCCATGCCGGACGGCTATCCGGCTCCGGACCTGTTCGTCCCCGCCGACATCAGCACCTCCGAGGGCGTGCGCGTCGTCGTCGACCAGGTCCGCGAGCGTCTCGGCGCGGTGGACATCCTGGTCAACGCGCTCGGCGGCTCGCACGCGAACCCGGGCGGCTTCGCCGCGCTCACCGACGACGACTGGCGCGGCGAACTGGACGTGAACCTTCTCGCCGCGGTCCGGCTCGACCGGGCGCTGCTGCCCGCGATGATCGAAGCCGGCCTCGGGGCGGTCGTGCACGTGTCCTCGATCCAACGGCGGATGCCACTGTTCGAGGCGACCCTGGGCTACGCCGCGGCGAAGGCGGCGTTGACCACCTACAGCAAGGGTCTCGCGAACGAGGTGGGGCCCCGCGGCGTGCGGGTCAACGTCGTCACTCCCGGCTTCATCCAGACCGACAGCGCCGAGGCGCTCATCGACCGCCTCGCGCGTGGCGCGGGCATAGACCGGGACGCGGCACTCCACCGGCTCATGGACTCCCTCGGGGGAATCCCGATCGGCCGGCCCGCGCGCCCGGGGGAGGTCGCCGAACTGGTCGCCTTCCTGGTGTCGGACCGCGCGCAGTCGATCACCGGCGCCGAGTACGTCATCGATGGCGGCACCCTCCCCACCACCTGAACCCGCCACTGCCCGCCGCCAGTGTCGCCAGATTCACCCAGAGCCGTTCATGTTCTGGTTACCAGCCGGTACGCCTGCAACGATTTGATGCTCGCTGCCCCCGATGTCCATCGATGGGCCTTGCTCGTGTCGATGGGGGTGGCGTGGCGAACGACAGCGCTCAGGGTGACCCTGGCGTCAGGCTGGTCGGTGGCTTCGGCGGCGGGGCTGTGGGGTTCGGGCAGCCGCCGCGAGGCCGCGGGTGGGGCATTGTCGCGGTCGCGATCCTGGTCGCGGTGGCGCTGGTGGTGAGCCTGGCGAAGCCGGCCGAGGCCGCCGACGGTGACCAGGCGCCGACCGAGTTCACGGTGAGCTTCGCGATTCCGGAGAACGTCGACCTCCCCAAGCTGCGGGGGGTGGTGGCGGAGCTCAACAGCCGTCATGCTCTGCTGAGCGACACGCTCTACGAGGAGCAGGACCGCTTCGCCCCGGTCGATCTCGAGCCCGATGTCGATACGTTCACTGTGCAGCATGACTTCGACGGTGCCTTCGCGGTGACGGGCTCCACGCTGTCCCTCACCGTCGACCCGACCAACGCCGTGCAGATCACGGAACTGACCGGGTGGCAGTGGTTCCTGATATACATCGGCTCCTTCGCCGTGGCCCTGCTGGCGCGCATCCTCTGCGAGGGCTTCTTCGGTGTCGCCACCGCAGGGCCGGGCACCATCCTCGCCGCGGCATTCTGCGCGGCCCTGGGGAACTTCATCTCCACCTTCATTCCCCAGGCCGTGCGAGTCGTCGACGAGGGACACCAGCATGACGGCGGCGCCTGGGGCTGGGCGGTGGGTATCGCGGCAGTCGCCTCCTTCTTCGGAGTCGTCTGGGAGGGGTGGGCGGCTGGATTCGCGCGTGGTGGCCTGATCACCGACCTGAGAAAGATGGGTCAGGCGCTGGCCAACTGGGGTCGAAGCCTCACGGGCTGGGCTTCGTCGGCCTCTCCCGCCGCCGTCGACACCGGAATCGCACTGGAGGAGAACGCCGAGGCGATCGGCGAGGGCGTCGCCAGCGCGCTGGAGGACAGTGCCAGCGAGACCGCGGCGGAGCTGCGGGTGCTGCCCCTGGGCGACTCGATCACCTACGGTGTCGGGACGCCGGACAACTCCAGCTACCGGGCACGGCTGGCGCAGCTGCTGGGCGGCGTGGGCGGTCCCGTGAACTTCGTCGGCTCCCAGCGGACCGGCCAGCTGGCGGACCAGGACAACGAGGGGCACCCGGGCTGGACGATCAGCCAGATCCACTCCATCGCGTCCTGCACGATGCGTGAGTACCGGCCGAACGTCGTCCTGCTGCACATCGGTACCAACGACATGGCGCGCAACGTCTCCGTCGCGAGCGCCCCCGAGCGGCTGCGCAGCCTCATCCGTCAGATCGTCAACACCGCTCCCGAGACGACCGTGCTGGTCTCCACGCTCATCCCCTCCACGACTCCGGCGACCATGAACCGCATCCAGCAGTACAACGCGGCCATTCCGGGCATCGTCGCGGACTTCCAGAAGGCGGGCCGGCCCGTGCGCCTGGTCGACATGGGAGCGGTGACACCGGGAGACATGACCGACTCGCTGCATCCGAACGCGAACGGGTTCCGGAAGATGGCCGAGGCCTTCCACCGGACGATCGACGGCGTCGTCAGGCGCGACGTCTTCCTGCGGGCCCGCAACGGTGTCGCCGGCGCCTGCGGTGACCTGCCGACGGGAGGCGGCGGCGGCACCACGGGAGCGGTCGACCCCTCGGGCACCGGCCAGGACGGCTGGAAGTGGGAGGGCACGATCGCCTCCGGGGTGGGCGCGACCCGCGAGGAGGTGCGGTTCGCCGATCTCAACGGTGACGGCCGCGACGACTACCTGGTGGTCAGCCCGCAGGGCCAGGTGCGTGCGTGGGTGAACAACCGCAGCTCGGGCAGCACGTCCTGGACGTCTCTGGGGACCGTCGCCTCCGGCTCCGCGCCGCGCGAGGAGGTGCGGTTCGCCGACGTCAACGGTGACGGCCGTGACGACTACCTGGCCGTCGGTGCCCAGGGGCAGGTGCGGGCCTGGTTCAACGCCGGCACCGGCAACAGCGTGTCCTGGGCGTCCCAGGGGGAGATCGCCGGCAGTGTCGGCACGACCCGCGAGGAGGTGCGGTTCGCCGACATCAACGGTGACGGCCGTGACGACTATCTGGCCGTCAACACCCAGGGCCAGGTGCGGGCCTGGATGAACGTCCGCGGCCCCGGCGGTACGGGGTGGAGCTACCAGGGCGTCGTCGCCTCGGGGGTCGGGGCGACCCGCGACGAGGTGCGGTTCACCGACCTCGACGGTGACAGCCGGGACGACTACCTGGTGGTCGGTGCCCAGGGGCAGGTGCGGGCCTGGCTCAACGCCATCGGTGCGACCGGCGCGGAGTCGTGGCTGGTCCAGGGCGAGATAGCCGCCGGTGTCGGGGTGTCCCGGGAGAACGTCGAGTTCGCCGACATCGACGGCGGGGGCAGCAGCGACTACCTGGCGGTGAACAGCACCGGGCAGGTCTCGGCCTGGCTGAACGAGCAGTTCGCCCAGAACGACCGGTGGGACCGCCAGGGTGTGGTCGCCTCCGGGACGGGCGTGCCGCCGGAGGAGCTGCGGTTCGCCGATCTCAACGGTGACCGCAAGGAGGACTACCTGGCCGTCGGCCCGCAGGGCGCGGTGAAGGCCTGGCTGCGGGTCTCCGGCGGCTGGAACTACGTGGGCCAGGTCGCCTCGGGGGCCGGGCCGCGCGAGGAGGTGCGGTTCGCCGACCTGAACGGGGATGGCCGGGACGACTACCTGCTGGTCGGCGCGCAGGGCCAGGTGAAGCTCTGGCTCAACGTCGCCGGTGGCAGTGCCGGTATCTCCTTCCAGTCGAAGGGCGATGTCGCCACGGGCTCGGGGGCGCGGGACACGGTCCGGTTCGCCGACATCAACGGTGACGGCCGGGACGACTATCTCGTCGTCGGCGCGCAGGGCCAGGTGCAGGGCTGGCTCAACACCGCCGGTGGCAGCAGCGGGGTGTCCTGGCAGTCCGCGGGCGAGATCGCCGCGGGCATCGGCCTTCCCGGTTCGATGATCACCTTCGCGGACCTCGACGGTGACAGCCGGGACGACTACCTGTCGGTCAACGAGCACGGCCGGATCTGGGCCTGGCTGAACAACCGCGGCGGCGGCGGCTCGACCTGGCTTGCCCAGGGCGAGATCGCCACCGGCGTCGGGGCGACGCGCAACCAGGTCCTCCTCGCCGACCTCACCGGCGACCGCCGCTTCGACTACCTAGTCTCCTCCGCCACCGGCGTGGTGACTGCCTGGACCGGCACCGGGATCGTCCGCAAGGGCTAGTCCGCTTCACCATCATGGGCCGGCCGGCAGCCTCCAACGGCTCCGGCTGGCCCATGGTTCGTTGCCGGCCCTGGTCCGGGCCGCCATAGCTGCCCGGGTCTTCAGGACCGCCTGGACCGTCAGGGCAGGAAGGGCTGCCCGACAGCGATCACCCGTCCGGCCTGGTCAAGCTGCAGAAGGACCATGTTGGACGGCGCGTTCGCGACGAACTCCCGCAGCTTCGCGAGCCCGCCGGTGAGGTAGATCTCGGGCTGCTCCCAGTAGGTGAACCTGACCTCGGGCGCCACGACGAAGTCCCGCCGTTCTCCCTCGATGATCCTGGTGCGGTAGCCGTCGAGGCAGGGATCGGGGTCGCCGGCCTGCAGCGGGCAGGTGATGTACTCGATCCGATCCAGGCTCAGCACGGTGCCGGCGGCGGCATCGGAGATCGCGACCGCGCTGCCGAGCTCGTGYACCGCACCGAACCCGGACAGCGGCGGGTAGGCGGCCGAAGGCATCGGTGTCGGTGCTGCCGTGGGCGGTGGAATGTTCGTACCGGCACCCGCGGGCGGGCTCGTGGACGGGCCGACTGCCACCGCGGTGGTGGTGATCGGGGGGGCGACCGGCGTGGCGCCGGTGTCCGGGTTGCTGCTGCACCCCGCGGCGGCCGCGAGGGCCACGACCATGCCGGCGGCCACGGCCAGCGGACTGAGGCGGACCGACAGACCAGGAATTCTACGATGACCCACGGTGAGCGACTGTAGCGTCCTGATCAGGGCGTGCCTGTCGGAAAGAAGCCAGTTTCTGACGAATCAAGCTGGTTGGCGCACTCGGCGTGGCCGTCCTCCGTCGTTCTGCGAGCCAGGCCTGTCCGGGGCGGGACCGGGCAGACTTCACCCGAGGCGGCCGGCGTCGCGGGCGGCCGCCTCGGCGGCCCGCAGCTGGGCCTCCACCAGGTCGAGGCCTGCCGACCAGAAGCCCGGGTCGGTCAGGTCGATGCCGACGATGCGGCCCAGGTCCTCGGGGGACCGGGAGCCGCCGGCGGCGAGCATCTCCAGATAGTGCGGGACGAACGCGTCGCCCTCGTCCACGTAGCGCTGGTAGACCGACAGCGCCAGCAGCTGGCCGTAGGCGTAGGCGTACACGTACCCGGGCGTGCCGATGAAGTGCGGGACGTAGCTCCACCACGTCCGGTAGCCGTCGGTCAGCTCGACCGAGTCGCCGAGCAGGTCGCGCTGGGTGGACGCCCACGCCTCGTTGAGGCGTTCGACGGACAGTTCGCCGTCGGTGCGCCGCGCGGTGTGGACGGTGTCCTCGAACTGGTTCATCGCGGTCTGGCGGAAGACGGTGGCGATCGCCCCCTCGACCGCCTCGGCCAGCAGCGCGAGGCGCGAGTCGGGCTCGGACGTCCGCGCCAGCAGCTGGTTGAAGACGATCGTCTCGCCGAACACCGAGGCCGTCTCGGCGACCGTCAGCGGCGTGTGCTGCTGCAGGATGCCCTGCTTCGCCGCCAGGGCGAAGTGGACACCGTGCCCCAGCTCGTGCGCGAGCGTCAGCACGTCGCGGCGCTGGGAGGTGAAGTYGAGCATGACGTACGGATGCACCGACGGGACGGCGGAGCTGGCGAACGCACCGCCCCGCTTGCCCGGCCGCACCGGCGCGTCGATCCACCTCTCGTCGAAGAACCGGCGCGCGTGACGTTCCATCTCCGGCGAGAACGCGCCGAAGGAGGACAGCACCAGATCGCGCGACTCCTCCCAGCCGTACTGCTCGTCGGCGCTGGTCACGGCGGCCATCCGGTCGTAGTCGGCGAGCTTCGGCAGGCCGAGGATCCGCGCCTTGAGCCGGTACCACCGCTGCGGGATGTCGTAGCGCGCCCGGACCGCGTCGACGAGTGCGCGCACCGACTCGTCGGAGACCTCGTTCGCCAGGTTGCGGCTGGTCAACCAGGTCGGATAGCCGCGCAGACGATCCGTGACCGCCTTGTCGTGTATCAGTGTGTTGAAGATGTACGCACGGGTGCGCAGGCCCGGCGCGAGCGCCGCGGTGACCGCCTCGGCCGTCGTGCGCCGCACCTCCCGGTCGCCGGAGGCCAGCCGGCTCAGCGCCACGTCAAGCGCCTCCCCGCCGGCCTGCCCGTCGGCGCCGTCGCCGTCGGCCGTGGCGACGGCGCCGGCGGGCCGGCGGACCCCGATGGCTGAGACCTGCTCGGAGAACAGCCGGCTCCACGCCGCCGCCCCGGTGACCGACTTCTCGGTCAGCAGTTTCTCCTCCGGCTCGCTGAGCAGGTGCGGCCGGTAGCGCCGCTCCAACCGCAGGTGGTGGCGGGCCTGGTCGAGCCCGTCCGCCGCCAGCAGCCGCTCGGCGACCTCGTCGTCCAACGCCGCCCATTCCAGGCCGAAGAACAGCAGCGTCGTGCGGATCGCGGTGGAGCGCTCCCGCACTTTCTGCAGCAGCGCCCCCCGCGCCGGATCGGCGGTGTCGGTGGAGAAGCGCAGCGACGCGTAGCTGCCGGCCCGGCCCACCAGCTCGTAGACCGCCGTCAGTTCGGCCATCGCGGCCACCAGCCCCGGCCCGTCCAGCGCGGCGACCTGGCCGGCATGGCTCCGCGCGAACTCCTCGGCCCGCCGCCGGGCCTCGGTGAGGAGATCCTCGACGCCCTCCTCGCCGCGGCCGTCGAGCAGCGGACCGAGGTCCCAGGCGACGACGTCGAGGGCCGGATCGGACTGCGTCTCGGTAGCCATTCCCGTACGCTACCGGCGCCCGGCCCGGCCCCCGCGCACGCGGCCACAGCCCGGCGCCGGGACCAGCGCGGAGAGGCTGGACCAGCGGGGAGGGCTCTGGGCCTCCGGTTGTCTGCCGGGGCAGGAGTCGGACGCCCGGTCGCCGACCTGGACGACCTGGACGTGGTCTGCGTGACCGCTGGCCTGTCGCAGCGCCGCCGGACCACGATACCCAGATGGTGGAGGCTCTTCTTCTCGACTTCTACGGCACCGTGGTCGCCGAAGATGATCACATCATTGTCGGTATCTGCGAAGAGGCCAGGAAGACCTGCGCGACACCGCACGCTGTCACCGCCGACCAGGTGGGCGCCTTGTGGCGTGGTGTGTTCCTCCAGGAGACGGCGGGAAGCAGGGAGCATGCCTTCCGCGCCCAGCGTGACATCGCCGTGTCGTCGCTGGCGCGCACCCTGCGGCACTTCGGCTCCACCGCCGATCCCGCCGCCCTGTGCGGACCACAGTTCGAGTTCTGGCGTCAGCCGGAGCTCTGCACGGACACCAGGCCCTTCCTGGAAGGGCTCGACCTGCCCGTGTGTGTTGTGTCCAACATTGATCGCCCGGACCTCGAAGCCGCGCTCGACCATCATCAGCTTCCGCTGACCTTGCTGGTCACCAGCGAGGACGCGAGATGTTACAAGCCGCACCCGGCCATCTTCCAAGCAGCCCTGGGCATGCTCGGACTACGCGCTGACGCCGTTCTTCACATCGGCGACTCACTGTCCGCCGACATCGCCGGCGCGCACGCCCTGGGCATTCCAGCCGTCTGGATCAATCGGTCGTCACGACCTCGGCCGGCCCCGCTCACAGCCGTTGCCGAGGTCCGCACCCTCGTCGAGGTGATGCCCCTTCTGGGGCGACAGCGAGGCTGACGCCGGGCCGCGGCGCGCTACTTCCCGGCGACGTCCGGTTGCGTGCCGGGCCGTGGTGCCGGTCGCTTCTCCTGCCCGGTGGCGGYCGGCCGGCGGCGGCGCATCACCGCCCGGGTGACCGGCTCGACGAAGCGAGCCGCGATGGGGCCGATGACGGCCATCAGCAGGACATAGCTGGCGGCCAGCGGTCCCAGGCGTGGTTCGACCTCGGAGGCGACCGCGAGGCCGGCGATGACGATGGAGAACTCGCCGCGCGCGATCAGGGCGGTGCCGGCGCGGAACCGCCCCAGGGTGGCGATTCCGGCGCGCTTCGCCGCCCACCAGCCGGTGATCGTCTTCGTGGCGACTCCGGCGATGGCCAGCAACGCCGCGGCCAGCAGCGCCGAGGGGATCTGCGTCGGGTCGGTCTGCAGGCCGAAGAACACGAAGAAGACCGCGGCGAACAGGTCACGCAGCGGGCTCAGCACCTCCCGCGCACCCTCGGCGACCGGGCCGGACAACGCGATACCCACCAGGAACGCGCCGACCGCGGCTGAGACCTGCACCTGCTGCGCGACGCCCGCGACGAGCAGCGCAAGGCCGAGCGCCCGCAGCAGCAGGATCTCGTCGTTGCGGTCGGACGCCGGATTGAACACCAGCCGCGTCACCTTCGCGCTGTACCGCAGCGCGAGAAACAGGACGCCGACCATGGCACCGAGCGCGATGGCGAGCGACAGCGCGCCGCGGGCGATCGTCTGGCCGGCCAGCAGAGCGGTCAGAACGGGCAGGTAGACCGCCATCGCGAGGTCCTCGAGGACGAGCACCGACAGGACGACCGGTGTCTCCCGGTTGCCGAGCCGGCCCAGGTCGGCGAGAACCTTCGCGATGATGCCGGAGGACGAGATGGCCGTGACGCCGCCCAGCACGACCGCCGCGCGCCAGTCCCAGCCGAGCAGGAACGCGGCGGCCACCCCGGGCGCGGCGTTGAGAGTCAGGTCCAGGACGCCGGCCGGTGCGTTGCGGCGCAGGCCCACCAGCAGCTCGCCCGCGGTGTATTCCAGCCCGAGGGTGAGCAGCAGCAGAACGACGCCGATCTCGGCGCCGATCTCGATGAACTCCTCGCTCGCGCCGAGCGGGAGCAGGCCGCCATGCCCGAAGGCGAGGCCGCAGATCAGATAGAAGGGGATAGGGGAGATACCGAACCGGGAGGCGGCGTGGCCGACAAGGCCGAGCAGAAAGAGAACCCCGCCCAGTTCCACCATGATTGACCCGAGGTCATGCATATGGTCGCGGCGCCCTTCAGCCGGACCGCAGCAGTTCGCCGACGGCGGCGGTGTTCTCCGGCGTCCCGACGACGACCACGACGTCCTCGGCCTGGAACCGGAAGTCGGGCCGCGGGGAGGCGAGGACCTGCCGGTCGCGGACCACCGCCACGATCGAGGCGCTGGTGCGCGTCCTGGCCTGGGTGTCACCCAGCCGGCGCCCGTCGTACGGCGAGCCGGGAAGAATCGTGATCTGCTCGCCGACCAGCCCGGCGAAGGCCCGGCTCAGATCGGCCAGCTTCTCGACGATGTGGGGTGCTCCGAGCAGCTCGGAAAGCACATCGCCCTCCTCGGCGGTCAGGGCTATCGACTCGGCGCAGGAATCCGGATCGGTGGCGTCATAGACGACCAGGTCACGGCGGCCGCTGTGGTGCGAGACCACACCGATCCGCCTTCCGGCGCGGGTCGAGAAGTCGTGCCGCAGACCGATACCCGGCAGGGCGGTCTCATCGACGTTCATGCGGAACCTCATCAGTGATGTCTGTGCCGAGTCAGGAGAAGGGGGCGGGGCCGGTCGGCCGGCCTCACCGGCGCTGCCGGGGCATCCGATTCCGACACCGCCGGCGAACGGCGGGAGCCCTCGGCGGGGCGCGGGAGACCGCTGCGCCCGCGTGGGCGTCACCCGAAGACGGGACTGCCGTAGGCCGGTGAGTTCCTGCGGGTGGGCCGGCGAGCAGCGGATCCGTGGGTTCCGGACGTGTGTCGACGTCGTGCGCGCACTGTGTGCGAGAAGTGGTGCCCCGTCCGCGCACTGTCGGGCGACGTCCGATGCCGTCGGACGTCGTCTCGGTCAGGCGTGGCTGTGAAGCGGCGGAGCGCGTGCGCCGCAGTCGTCGATCGGACCGCGCAGGCGGGCTGACGGGTGTGCGGACCGCCGGCCCACAAAGACGGCGCGAAGAAGGAACAGCGCGAGCGCGGCGGCCGGGCCGACCTCGTCCGGACCGTTCCACGAGGCGAACCAGCTCGCCAGGCGGGCCCCGCGGTCGATGCGGGGTACCGGCACGGTGCCGTGGACGGCGGCGGACAGCGCCGCGTCACCGGCGGCGCGCATCCCCCCGTACAGGGGATCGCCCGGCCGGGCGGCGGTGGCGGTGCCTACGCACAGCAGTGCCGCGAGGACGGTGACCGCCATCCACGCCGCCAGGGCATGCAGGCGGCGAGGCGCTGGCACAGAGACAGGCTAGGGCAACCACGACGGTCGGCGCGTTCCGTCATGAACTTCGCCATAAGCGTCCGCCGGTCACCGGCTGTCCCGCCACCCCCGGCCGTCCCGCTGATGACAGGCCGGGGGCGGGGGTCTCCTCGATGACCGCCGGCCGCGTCCGGCGCGCGAGGTCAGCTGCGGGTGAGCCGCTCGCCGTGGTCGAGCTCGGAGGAGGTGAGGGCGTCGGAGCGGCTGGCACACAGCCGCCAGTGCGTGAGGGTTCCGTCCGGGCCGCGTAGCTGCCCCGTGGCCAGGGCGGCCTCGACGCGGCGGCGGACCGGATGTTCGTTGTCGGGGTCGGCGGCGAAGAGGATCCGCAGCCGTACGCCCTGCTCCGTCCGGACGGCGTCGGTGTGATGGGGGGCGGCCGAGCACGGCGAGGGATGATCCCAGTGCCCGCACAGCGCCACGGTGACCGCGGCGCCAGGCGCCCCGATGTCACCGTCATACGCCATCTCGACGACAGCCTCGTGGACGAACGCCTGGCGCATGACGTCAGTGTGGCACGAGTCAGGACATGAGGTTCTCGATCAGGACGGTGTCGTGCTCGGCGGCGACGAAGCGGGGATGGTCGAGGAGGCCGCGGAGGAACTCGGCGGTGGTGACGACGCCCGGGCCCTGGGCGCGCAGCTCGTCGAGGGCGCGGCGCATCCGGGCCAGGGCGCGGGGCCGGTCCGGGGCCCAGACGACGACCTTCGCGAGCAGCGAGTCGTAGTAGGCGGGAATGCGGTAGCCGGGGGTGGCGTGGGTGTCGACCCGGACGAACGGTCCGGCCGGGACGGCGAAGTCGGTGAGGGTGCCGGGCGCGGGGGCGAAGTCGCGGCGCGGGTTCTCGGCGTTGATGCGGCATTCGATCGACACCCCACGGGCGTCGACGTCCGCCTGGGCGAAACCGAGCGGCTCGCCGGCGGCGATCCGGATCTGTTCGGCGACCAGGTCGAGGCCGGTCACCATCTCGGTGACGGGGTGCTCCACCTGGAGGCGGCAGTTGACCTCCATGAAGTAGAAGCGGCCCTGCGGGTCGACAAGGAACTCGAAGGTCCCGGCGCCGACGTACCCGCTGGCGAGGGTGCCGCGCACGGCGGCGGCGCACAGCGGCTCGACGATCTCGGGTGGCAGGCCGGGGGCGGGCGTCTCCTCGACCAGCTTCTGGTGGCGCCGCTGCAGGGAGCAGTCGCGGGCGCCGAGGTGGACGGCGGTGCCGTGCGCGTCGGCCAGCACCTGGACCTCCACGTGGCGCGCGGAGGCGAGGTAACGCTCGACGTAGAGACGGCCGTCGCCGAACACCGCCTGGGCGGTCGCGCGGGTGTGCCGGTAGGCGCGGTCGAAGGCGTCGGGGTCGTGCACGACGCTCATGCCGCGCCCGCCGCCGCCGGCCGCGGCCTTGATGATGACCGGGTAACCGATCTCGGTGGCGGTCACGGCCGCCGCCTCGGGCTGGTCGGCGGTGCCACGGCTGCCGGGTAGCAGCGGCAGCCCGGCCTCGGCCATGATCCGGCGGGCGACGGCCTTGTCGCCGAGGCGGGCCATGACGTCCGGCGGCGGGCCGATGAACGTGAGGTCCTCGGCCGCGCAGATCTCGGCGAAGTCGGGGTTCTCGGACAGGAACCCGTACCCGGGGTGGATGGCGTCGGCCCCGCGGATGCGTGYGGCCTCGATGACCGCCGGCATGTTCAGATAGCTCTCCCGCGACGGTCCCGGGCCGATCTGGACGGACTCGTCGGCGAACGCGACGACGGCGCTGTCACGGTCGGCCGTGGAGTACGCGGCCACGGTGGCGATGCCCAGCTCGCGGCAGCTGCGGGCGATCCGCAGCGCGATCTCGCCGCGGTTGGCGATCAGAACCTTCTTGATCATCGGCTGTCGCCGTGCGGCACGTCGACGTCCAGGGTGAGCAGGGGCTGGCCGTACTCCACCGGGGTGGCGTCGGCGACGAGGATCTCGCGGACCCGGCCGCCGCGCTCCGCCTCGACCGGGATCATCAGCTTCATCGCCTCGATGATCCCGACCTGCTGGCCGGGGACGACGGTGTCACCGGCCCGGACGAACGGGTCCGCGCCCGGCTCGGGGGCGTGGTAGAAGACGCCGACGGTGTGCGCCGGGACGACGAACGCGAGCGCGTCGTCGGAGCCGTCATGCGCCGCCGTGTCCGCCGACCCTGCTGCTGCTGCCGTCGTCGGTCCCGTGGCTCCGGGCACGGCGGGCAGCGATGCCGGTGCCGACGGGAACGCGGCGGGTGGGCGCGCGGCGCCGTGCGGGGAGACGTCCCGGCGGTCGGCCGCGGCCGGCGCGGACCCGCCTGGCCCGGCGGATCCGTCCGGCGTCGTCCAGTCGATCTCCACGGCGAGGTCGCCGGCGGACACCCGGACCCGGCTCACGGGTCGTGCCCCGCCGGCGCCCGCCTCCTGCGCGGCGAGGCGCAGGACGGCCAGCACCTCGCCGAGTCCGCTCTGCCCGTGCTCGCCGTTCTGGCCTGCGGGTGCGGGTGCGGGCTTGGGTGTGGTGGGTGCGGCGGGTGTGGGGGCCAGTGTCGTGGAGGTGCCGTTGGCGGTGGTGATGGTCAAGAGGATCGCCTCGCCTCGTCGAGATCGGCGGTGGAGCGGTGTCCACCCATCGGCGGGCGTGCCGCCGGGACGCTGGGGGCGGTGGCTGGTGGCGCGGTGATTGGGGTGGTGGGGGTGGGAGTGGTGGGGGTGCCGAAGCGGCGGAAGCGGGCCCGGCGGCCCGAGACGAGCGTCGGCGGGTCGAGGGGGATGAGCTCCGCGAGCGTGCTGGTGAGCGCGGCCCGCAGCGCGTCGGCGGCGCCGAGCGGGTCGACGTCCGCGCCGCCGTCGGGCTCGGGGATCACCCCGTCGACGATGCCGGCCGTCAGCAGGGCGCGGGCGTCGACCCGCAGCGCGGCGGCCGCGTCGGGGCCGGCCGCCGGGTCCTTCCACAGGATGGCGGCGCAGCCCTCGGGGCTGATCACCGAGTAGATCGCGTTCGCGCACATCAGCACCCGGTCGGCGACCGCGAGGGCGAGCGCGCCACCGCTGCCGCCCTCGCCGGTGACCACCGCGACGACGGGCACCGGCAGCCCGGCCATCAGGCGCAGGTTCTGCGCGATGGCGACGGCCTGGCCGTTCTCCTCGGCCTCGATGCCGGGATGGGCCCCGGCGGTGTCGATCAGGGTGATGACCGGCAGGCCCAGCTTCGCGGCCAGCCGCATCACCCGGGCGGCCTTGCGGTAGCCGCCGGGGGAGGGCATCCCGTAGGCGCGGGCGGACAGCTCGGCCGCCGTGTGGCCCTTCTGTGTTCCGATGACGACGACCGGCGTCCCGTCGAGGCGGCCGAGGCCGGCGACCATGGCCGGGCAGTCGGCGGCGGCCCGGTCGCCGTGCAGCTCGGTCCAGTCCTCGACCAGCGCCCCGATGTAGTCCAGCGCGCTGGGGCGGCCGAGCCGGCGGGCGAGTCGCACTGCCTCCCACGGGTGCCGCTGCACCAGAAGCCCGGGCTCCCGAACGACATCCCGGCCGGGCGCGGCGGCGGGCATCGTGGCGGCGGGTGTGGACGTCGGGCGACGGGTGGCGACGCCGAGCAGCCGCGCGAGCGTCGGGCGCAGCGCCGGGCGCGGGCTGATCAGGTCGACGACGCCGTGCTCCAGCAGGAACTCGGCGGTCTGGAAGCCGGGCGGCAGGGTCTCGCGGATGGTCTGCTCGATCACCCGGGCGCCGGCGAAGCCGAGCCGGGCACCGGGCTCGGCGATGATGACGTCGGTCAGCGTGGCGAACGAGGCGGCGACCCCGCCGAACGTCGGGTCGGTGATCAGCGAGACGGTCAGGATGCCGGCCTCGTCGAGCTGGCCGATGGCCTGCGCGGTCTTGGCCATCTGCATCAGGGAGAGGGCCCCCTCCTGCATCCGCGCGCCGCCGGAGGCGGTCACCAGCAGCAGCGGGGTGCGCTCCCGCAGGGCGATCTCGCACGCGCCGGTGATGGCCTCGCCGACGGCGGCGCCGAGGCTGCCGCCGAGGAAGCGGAAGTCCATCACCGCGGTCACGACGGGGCAGCCCTCGATGGTGCCGCGGGCGACCAGGACCGCCTCGGGCATGCCGGTCGAGGCGCGGGCGGCGCGCAGCCGGTCGGCGTAGGGCCGGGTGTCGACGAAGTCCAGGGGGTCGGCCGCGGTGACCGGGGTGGCGACGATCTCGGCGGAGCCCTCGTCGAGCAGCAGGTCGACCCGCTGGGCGGCGGTCAGCCGGGCGTGCCAGCCGCATTCGGGGCAGACGTGCCCGCCGCGGGCGAAGCGCCGCCCGTAGATCATCCGTCGGCAGCCGTCGCAGACGAGCCAGGCGGGTGTCCCGCCGTCCACGTCCACCTCGGGCTGGTGCTGGAGTACGGGTGCAGTCATGTCCGTTGGTCCTGTTCTGCGGGGCCGGAGCCGGCGGGGCCAGCGGGGCCCGCGCCGTTGCCGGGGGCATGGCCCGGGCGGGGGCGGGCGCGCGGCAGGTAGGTGGTGGTCGCGGTCGGCAGCCGGACGCCGGCCTGCGCCAGCACCGCCACCCGGGACGTGAACGCGGCGCCGTGCATCAGCTCGGTGGCGATCGCGGCGGCGTGCCGGTTCTCCAGCGGCTCCAGCGAGCTGGCGCGCACCCAGGAGTTGAACGCCCCCATCGCCGGCCCGCACCAGACCTGGTAGTCGGCGACGCGGTCCGGCGTGCCGGTGATGCTCCACCCCGACGACAGGCCGAGGTACCAGCGGAACACCAGCGCCATCCGCCGCTTCGGGTCATCCTTCGCTCGTTCGATCTGGTCGGGGTCGCGGGTCGTGAAGTAGGCGACCGTGTCCGCCCAGACGTCGTCGAGCGGCCGGTGGAAGATCCGCCGCTCGAGCGCGGCGCGCTCGTCGGCGGGGATGTCGTCCAGGCTGTCGTGCCGGTGGTAGAGGTCGTAGAGCCGGCGGGCCTTCGAGGCGAACATGGTGCCCCGGCTCAGCACCTGCACCTCCGCGCCGATCTCGAACATGTCCGCGGACGGGGCCTGGGCGCAGTCGGTGACCCCGGCGGCGGCCAGCAGGCGTTTGGTGGCCGGCGACTGCGCGGCCTCGACCGCCGCCTGGTTGACCGAGCCGGTCACCACGTAGTCCGCGCCGAGGGCGAAGGCGGCGGCGACGGCCCGGGGGGTGCCCAGTCCGCCGGCGGCCCCGACCCGGACGGGCCAGCCGCCGGTCTCGGCGCGCCGGGCGTCCCGCAGCGCGAGCAGCTCGGGGAGCAGGACGGGCAGCGGCCGGCGGTCGGTGTGGCCGCCGGAGTCCGCCTCGGCGGTCACGTCGTCCGCGAGGGGCACCGCGGCGGCGAGCGCGGCCTGCTCGGCGCTGACCAGCCCCTGCTCGACCAGCGGACGGACCAGCGCGGCCGGCGCCGGCCGCAGGAACAGGTCGGCGACCTCCGTCCGCGACACCTTGGCGACGACGCGGTTGTCCGCGACGACCCGCCCGTCCGGGCCACGGCGCAGGCCGGCCAGCCGGTAGCGCACCACCTGCGGGGTCAGGTCCAGGAAGGCGGAGGCCTCGATGCAGCGCACCTGGTGGCGCAGACAGGCGTCGACGACGTCCCGCTCCATCGCGGCCTCGTTCGGACTGTGGATCAGGTTGCAGGCGAACCGACGTCCGCCGACCCGCCGCCGGATGTCGGCGAGCGCCTCGTCCACCCGCGCGGCGACGACACCGGCCGCGCCGAAGGAGGCGAGGTAGCCCGCCCGGGCCAGGTTGACGACCAGGTCGGCCGAGGCGATGCCGTTCGCCATCGACCCGGCCATGTACGCCTGGTCCACACCGTGGTCGCGGCGGRAGGCGGGGGAGCCGAGTCGTCGCGGCGGCAGCGGCCCGGCGGCGGCCAGCACCTGCCCGGCCGCGGCGGCGGCCCGCTCGTCGCCGGTGACCGCGATCCCCGTCGTGTCGCGCACGACGTAGACAGGGCGGTCCAGGTCGGCGAGCACCTCGTGGACGTCCCGCGGGGCACGCGCGAGCACCGGAACCGGCACCCGTGCCGGCAGCACAGTCGCGCTCACCATGACGGCGCACCCTCGTCCCGAAGCTCGATGGCGATGTCGGTCAGCTCGTAGATGCGCATCGTCGGCTTCCACAGGCTCGCGTCGGCGGTGACGCGGACCCGGCCGGGCCGGCGGCTGACGTCGGAAATGTGCACCTCCAGGGTGAACGTCCCGTCCGAGGGGAGCAGCTGGCCCCGGTACTTCCAGTGCAGGGTCACGCCGACGGGCAGGACGAACCCGGGCCGTGCCATCCCGTCCGCGTGCCCGGCGTCGACGGCCCACTCCTGCAGTGCCTGGATCACCGCCTCCACCCCGAGCGAGCCGGGGATCACCGGGTCCAGGTGGAAGTGCCGGGCGAAGAACCAGTCCCCGGGGTCGATCGGCCGCTGCGCGCGCAGGTAGCCGCGCCCGTGCCGGCCGCCGCCGTCGACGACCTCGACGTCGTCGAGCAGCGCCAGCTGGCCCCGCGCGCACAGCGGCGCGGCCGGGTCCGCGCGCCGCGCGGCCACGTCGATCGTGCGGATCGCCGGCCGCTCCCGCTCGTCGAAGGCGTCCAGCCAGGTCGGGACGAGCCGGCCGCCGTCCAGTCCGGTCTGGCGGGCCAGGGCCGGGGCGTTGAAGTACCCGAACATCGACTCGCCGCGGTAGAACGGCTCGCCGTCGACCGCCATCTCGTAGGAGAAGTCCTGCAGCGCCGTCCCGGGCATCGGGTTCGTCGACAGCAGCGTCGAGTGCTGGCGGATGGTCGCGTCGCGCAGCTCCACCTCGCGCAGCACCGTGGCGCTGCCGCCGAGGTTGCGCAGGCTGTAGTCCTCGGCCGGCTCGGCCACGGTGGCCCCGAGGTAGTAGCCGAGCAGCAGTGCCGACTGCAGGGACGTCTCCATGTACACGCAGTTGGGCATGGAGGCGTTCGCCGTGTCGGCGAAGTACCAGCAGTCCGCCGCCGCGTCGTACTCGGTGACGTGGGTGGCCCCGCCGCGCAGGTCGCCGCGGCGGGAGTCCGTCGCCATGATCCGGTCGACGAGCCGCAGCCCGCCGCCGGGCAGCCGGGTGGCCCGCCGGCCCCGGTAGCCGCCGAACTCCGGGCCGAGCCCGATGCCCTGGTCCCCGCGGGCGCAGTGCGCCATGTGGAACTCGCTGAGCAGGGCCCGCTCCCCGGCGGCGTTGCGCCGGCCGAGGTCGGCCGGCACCGCACCGCCGTGCTCGGGCCCGACCGGCGCGCCGGGCCGCTCCCGGACGGTGACGGCGACGTCGTCGAGCTCGGCGACGAGCCGACCGTCCGCGTGCACCAGC
The DNA here is from genome assembly GCF_001854655.1 of Parafrankia colletiae. Lineage (GTDB taxonomy): Bacteria > Actinomycetota > Actinomycetes > Frankiales > Frankiaceae > Parafrankia > Parafrankia colletiae. Next base: position 59,554 of record NZ_MBLM01000135.1, read on the forward strand.
ACACGGGCGGCGAGCCACGGCCGCGGCAGGAGATCGATCGTGCCGACCTCGAGCTGGATCTCCCCGCCCGCGCCGTCCCAGCCCTGCCCCGCGTCGGTGAGGCGCACCGACGCGGTGGGGTGGGCCGGGCCGGTGCGCGGGCGGCCGTCCGGATCCTCGGTGGGCGCCTCGGGGACGAAGCGTGCGTCCGCCAGGCACAGGTGCAGCCCGGCGTACAGCGCGAACACCCGCACCGCCTGCCCCGCCGCCGCCAGCAGCCCGCGGGCCAGCGCATCACCCACCGGCCCCCCGCCAGTGGAACCGCTGTTCGCGGGCGTGGTTGCCAGCGGCAGCAGCCCGGCGCGCAGGGAGCCGGCGCTCTGGGCGCCGCCCCGCAGGCGCAGGTCCGCGACCCAGCCGAGGAGCGTCGGTACTCCGGACTCCGTCAGCGTGACGTCCGGGTTGACGCCGTGCTGCTCGTAGGGAGCCCCGAAGACGGCCGCCACCTCGCCGCGGCTCAGCGCGGCCAGGTCGGCCGCGTCCAGCGCGTCACGCGACGTGCGCGCCAGCGGCTTGAAGGACGCCTCCGTGATCCGAGGGCTGGTCTCCTGCGGAGCCGCCGTCGCGGGTCCTGCCGGCCCTGCGGTCAGGGCCGGCGGTGCCGAGGGACGTCGCCCAGGCGCCGGGAGCCGGGCAGGTGCCGGAAGCTCAGCCCCGAGGGAACGGGACGGACCGGCGAGGGCGAGCCGGCTCAGCGCGAGCTGCGCGACCAGTGCGGAGTCGTGCGCGGCGGCCACGGCAGCGCTTACCTCCCTGACCACGGCGGCGATCTGCGCGGCGGACCGGCTTCCGCCGGACGGGCCAGGGCTCGGGACCGTGGCCGGCACCGCCCCGCCGGTGGGCGCCAGGTCTGCGCCCACCGGCGCGCTGCTGCCGGCCGCCGTCAGACGGAGGGGGTCGAACGGCTCGCCGTCGAACTCGAGGGTCTCGTCGAACCGGACGGTCTCGTTGAACCGGAGGGTGTCCTCGGCCAGCGTCATGCCGTCACCTCCTGCTGCCAGCGGGCGGCGCCCTCGGCGAACTTCGCGGCCATGTCAGGCGTGCCGACCATGGCCACGTCGTGCAGGCGGACGAGGATCCGCCCGTCGCGGCCGACGGCGGTGACCCGGCTGACGACGCCGGTGTCGCTGACCTTCGCCTCGTCGACCACCACCGCGAACGGCTCGCCCGCGGGCAGCGGCGCCCGGTAGTCGATCCGCCCGACGGCCAGTGGCAGGCAGGCCTGCCCGGTCAGCCAGCGGCCGAGCACGGACGGGCCGTGCAGCAGCAGGTCGGCGAGCGCCGGGTCGTGCGCGGCGCCGGCGAAGGCGCCGTGCGCGACCGGCGCGGCGGGCAGCTGGCACTCGAGGAGCACGCTGTTCGCGCCGCGGTCGAGGATCCGCCGGATCCCGCGGAGCAGCGGTCCGTGGAAGAGCGTGCCGCCGGTGTAGATCGCCAGCCCGTCCTCGCCCGGCGCGGACCAGACGGCGTCGAGCCGCGGCCAGTCCTCCACCTGCGCGGGAGCCGGCAGCTTCGGCGCGAGCACCAGCGTGGCCGCGTACCGGGAGAGCCCGACCGGGCGCGCCCCCGGGCTGCGCACACTCGCCCGCACGACAAGCCGGTCACCGTCACCGGACGGGTCCGGCTCGGGCTCGGCCGCCGCCGCGTGCAGGCGCAGGGTCAGCTCCCCGGTCCCGTCGAACACGACGCCCTTGTGGACGTCGAAGTTCCGGACCTCGACGACGGTGCGTCCCGGATGGGTCCGCTCGGCGGCGTTGACGAGCCAGCCGATCGCGAACGTCGCCGGCAGGACCGGGAACCCGCCGACCTGGTGATGCAGGATCACCGGGTCGGCGGCCAGCTCTGTCAGGTCCCGGCGGGTCACCAGCGCCGTCGCGGGGCGGCTGCCCGCCGCGCCGGTCAGCGCCTCGGCCGAGCCGATGAGAACGCGGACGTCCCCGTCGCGCGGCGGGGTGAACTGGTCGGCGAAGGCCTGCGCCCCGGCCGCCCGGTCGATCAGGGCGACGCCCCGGGAGCGGAACAGCTCCCGCAGGTCGGCGTCGACCATGCCGCCGTCCCAGGCGCCCCAGTCGATCGCGGTGACGTGCCGGGCGGGCTCGGCCTGCTTCCACCCTGCGGCGAGGCGGCCGAGGGCCTCGTTCGCCGCCGCGTAGTCGGCCTGGCCCGGATTACCCATCAGACCCGCGACCGAGGTGAACAGGACGAGGTGGCGCAGCGGCGAGCCGGGCCCGTCCCCGAGTGCCTCGAGGACGTTGCGCAGCCCCGTCAGCTTCGGCGTGAGGACGCGGCGGACGGCGTCCGGCGTCTTCGCCGTGAGCGCGCTGTCCGCGAGCGCCCCGGCGCCGTGCACCAGCGCGCTGGCCACGCCCCGGTAGGGCGCCAGCGCGGTCGCGACCGCCGCCTGGTCGGCGATGTCGACGCTGAGGTAGGTCGCGCTGGCACCGGCGGCCTCCAGTGCCGCCAGGGTGTCGCGGATCTCGCGCCGGGCCAGGACGTCGCGCCGGGCGGCTTCCGCCTGGCGGGGGGTCGGCCGCCCTCCGCCCGTGCCGGCGCGGGCCGCGAGGTCCGCGGCGGCGGCGGCGAGCAGGCCGGCGTCGGGGATCCCGTCCGCCCAGTCCGGATCGGCGTCGGCCTCGGTCCGCCCGAGCAGCACGAAGTGCGCCGGGACCCGCGCCGCGAGTGCTCTGACGCAGTCCGCGGTCACTCCGCGGCCTCCGCCGGTGACGATCACGGTCTCGTCCGGGCCGAGCACGGGAGCGGCGGGGGGCTCGTCCGCGTCCGCTGCCAGGCCGGCCCCGGGGTGTGCCCCGGCGCCGAACGGGCCGGGTCGCACCGTCCAGCGGGTTCCGTCCGCGTCGACACCGACCTCGAGCAGGTCGGTTGCCGCGTCCCACAGCTCGGTCAGTGCCAGCTGCGCCAGCGCTGCCGGCATGTGGGCGGGATCGATGTCGAGAGCGCGGCAGAACAGGGCCGTCTCCTCGCGGGCCAGCGTCTTGACGACACCGGCGACCCCGGCGAGGAGGCCCTGCGCCGCGGGTGCCGTGCCGCGCAGCCCCAGTCCGCCGTCRAGCCGGGTGATCGTGGCGAACGCGGCCCGGCCACCGCGGGCCGCGGCGCGGGCGAGCGGGCCGGCGGCGTGCTTGGCGACCAGGACGGCCTCGCCGAGACGCCGAATCCCCGGCGCCCAGGCAGCAGCGTCGGGCCCGGCGGAGTCGGTGTCCACCCGCGGCGCGGCGAGCAGCAGGAGACACAGGTCGACGGTCCCGTCACCGCCGAGCGCCACGTCGAGAGCCTGCTCGACCGCTGCCGCGTCCCAGCCCGCGAACGGGTCGGCCAGGTCGGTCGCCTCCGACCCGGTACCGGCGGCCGAGGGCGCACTGCCAGGCAGGAACAGGGTGCGGATGGTGAAGCCGCGCTCGATGAGCCCGTCACGCAGGGCGGCCAGGGTCTCGTCGTCGTCAGCCGCACCCCCGGCGTCGACGAGAACCGCGACGGGGCCCGACCCGTAGGGGCTCGCGTCCAGGATGTCGACAGCCGCGGTCGCGACCAGCTCGACGCGCTGACGGGCCAGTGGGGCCTCGTCCGGTCGGCCGGTGCCGGCGGGGGCGCCGGTCGCTGTCGTGTCCGCGGCCTCCACGGGGGTGGAGGTGGCGCCGCCAGCGGATCCGTTGGTGCTGGGGATGCCGGGCGCGCCGGTGGTCAGCGAGGTGAGGACGTGGTTGGTGATGTGGTCGAGGGTGCGCATGTCGGCGAGGCGTTCGGGGCCGACGGCGGGGAGGGTGGGGAAGTGTTCCTGGAGGGCGCCGAGGATCTGGACTCGTTTGATGGAGTCGACGCCGAGGTCGGCTTCGAGGTCCATGGTGGTGTCGATCATTTCGGCGGGGTAGCCGGTCCGGTCGGCCACGACGCCGAGCAGGGCGGCGCGCACCGCGTCCGGGCTGACTGAGACCGCGGCCCCGGCGGCTGGTGCGGTGGCCGTGATGACGGATGTGCCGTTGGTGCTGGGGATGCCGGGCGCGCCGGTGGTCAGCGAGGTGAGGACGTGGTTGGTGATGTGGTCGAGGGTGCGCATGTCGGCGAGGCGTTCGGGGCCGACGGCGGGGAGGGTGGGGAAGTGTTCCTGGAGGGCGCCGAGGATCTGGACTCGTTTGATGGAGTCGACGCCGAGGTCGGCTTCGAGGTCCATGGTGGTGTCGATCATTTCGGCGGGGTAGCCGGTCCGGTCGGCCACGACGCTCAGCAGCGCCGCGCGCACCGCGTCCGGCCCAGGTCCCGCGGGAGCCGTCGCCCCGTTCACGGTGGCCGCGCCGTTGACGCCGGCCGCGCCGTTCGTGCTCACAGCGCCGTTCGCGTGGGCCGCGCCGTTCGCGGCGGCCGCGCCGTTGACGCCGTCGGTGGGCGCCGCGGGGCCGGCATCGCTCGACCTGGCGACGGGACCGCTGCCGGCCTCGCCGTAGGCCCCGGCGACCGGCGGGGCCGCCTCGGGCCGGTACCCGTTTCCGTTGGTCTGCGCCGGCACCAGCGGCACGAACGGAACGGCCGGGCCCGGCGGCGCGATCTCGGTGCGGCCGGGCGGCGTACCGCCGCCGGCGGCGAGGCCGTCCGGCCCGGCCGGCAGCCGCAGGCCCGCGAGCGCGGCGAGGACCTCGTTGGCACGGGTGTGGGTGCGGCCGGCGGCGAGGCTCTGCTCCTTCACGTGCTCGACCGCCGTCGGCACCCAGCCCGGCAGCGCCGCCTCGGTGCCTGAACGCAGCAGGGCGACCAGTTCGCCGGCGATCTGGAGCTGCCCGTCCAGGTAACGGTCGTGCAGGTCGAGGTGCCGGTTCACCGCCTCGGTGACCGCCGCCGGATCGAGCAGCGGCTCACTGACCGCCTCCACCGGCGCGACTGCGTGGGATCCGTTACCGCCCCACGACCCGTCCACCGCCTGCGCCGCAGCGACGGCCGGCTCAGCGGGCGCGGGCTGCGGGGCGGCGGTGGACGGAGCCGCGGACGGTGCGATCGCGACGGACGCCGGTGCTGCCAGCGCACTGACCCGGAAACCGTCGGTCAGGCCGGCCGCGTACAGCGCGCGTCGGGAGTCGGGGATGTACTCCGCGCCCGTCAGCGTGATGGTCATGCCCTTGCGGGCAGGCGCCTCGTCGGCGTCGCCGGAGCGGGACGCGGGGTCGTACCGGTTGATGTCGGCCAGGGGGAGACCGAGCACCGCGAGCTGCACCGCGGCCTGCTTGAGCGCCACGTCGCCGTCGCGCAGCGGGCCACCGTCGGTGGAGACGACCACCACCGGCTGGCCGTCGAGGATGCGGCGGGCGAGCTGGGCGAGGACCTGCTTCGGCCCGAACTCCACGAAGACGTTGCAGCCGTCGGCGCGCATCGCCTCGACACCGGCGACGAAGTCGACAGGCGCCAGCAGCTGGCCGGCGAGCACGGCGCGGTTCGCCGCCGGGTCCGCGCCGTAGGCAGCGCCGGCTGTGTTGGCGTACACCGGCGAGGCCGGAACCCCGACGCCGACGGCGTCCAGCTCCTGGGCGAAGCGGTCGACCGCGTGGCCGACGTGGCGGGTGTGGAACGCGGCCGAGACCGGCAGCAGCCGGCCGGTCATGCCGCGCCGCGCCAGCTCCTCGAGCACCTCGGCGACGGCCTGCGTGCCGCCGCCGACGACGACCTGGTCGGGCGCGTTGTGGTTGCACACGACCACGTCCGGAAACGCGCCGAGGATCTCCTCGATCTGCTCCCGGCCGGCCTGGACGGCTGCCATGGTGCCCGGGTCGGCAGCCTCGGGGCCGCTGGCAGCCGTGTCGGCGGTGTCGGCCGGGTTGGCGGGAGGTGCCATCGCGGCGCCGCGGGCGCGGGCGAGGCGGAAGAAGGCGGTGTCGTCCAGTGCCCCGGCGGCCCACAGCGCGGTCAGCTCGCCGAAGCTGTGGCCGAGGTGGCCGGCGCAGCGCAGGCCGAGCTCGGTCAGGTACCGGTACTGGCCGGCGGACAGCGCGCCGATCGCCGGCTGGGCGTACCGGGTGGCGCGCAGCCGGGACTCCTGCTCCTGGCGCAGCTCCGGGTCGAACACGGGCGGCGGGTACATGACCGCGGCGAGCGGGGTCGCGTCGTCGGTGAACGCGGCGTTCGCGTCGTCGACGGCCTGCGCGACGGTCGGCACGCCGAGGACGGCGTCCAGGCCCATCTCCAGGTACTGGCTGCCCTGGCCGGCGTACAGCGCCCCGACCCGCGCGTCGGGCAGGGCCCGGCGGCGGTAGTACACCCCGGCCGGGTGGGTCCACTCGTCGGCGTCGGGCGCGGCGGTGAGCTGCCCGAGCGCGATCCGGCGCAGGTCCGCGCCGTCCGCGTCGCCGGGCGCGGTGACGAAGCCGATCCGGGCGTGGTCCGCGGGGACCGGTGCCGCGGTGCCGTCCACCGGCGGGACACCGGACTCGAGGGCGGCGCGCAGCGCGGCCGGGTCCTCGGCATGCCAGAGCCATGCGCGGGCGGTGCGGTGCACCATCCCGGCGGCCGGCCGCAGCGCGCTGTGCTCCTCCAGGACGACGTGGAAGTTCGTGCCCCCGAAGCCCATCGCGGACGCTGCCGCGCGCCGGACCGGCCGGCGCGGGTCCCGGATCCACGGCCGGGTGCGGGTGTTCACGTACAGCGGGGTCGCGTCGTCGGCGAGCGGGCCGGCCGGCCGCTCGACGTTGATCGTCGGCGGCAGCGTCTTCTGGTAGAGGCTGAGCGCCAGCTTCATCAGGCTGGCCGTGCCCGCCGCGCCCTTGGTGTGCCCGATCTGCGACTTGACGCTGCCGATCGCGGCGAAGTGCGTGTGTCCGCCGGCCGCGGCGCGYAGGACGCCGTCCAGCGCGGTGAGCTCGGTGCGGTCGCCGACCGCGGTGCCGGTGGCGTGCGCCTCGAACAGCTCGACGGACGCCGGGGAGCAGTCGGCGTCGGCGTAGGCGCGGCGCAGCGCGCGTTCCTGACCCTCTGCCCGCGGGGCGTAGATGCTCTTCGAACGGCCGTCGCTGGACGAGCCGAGCCCGCGGATGACCGCGTAGATCCGGTTGCCGTCCCGCTCGGCGTCGGCGAGGCGGCGCAGGGCGAGCATGCCGATGCCCTCGCCGATGAGGGTGCCGTCGGCGCCCTCGTCGAACGGGCTGATGCGGTCGGACTTCGACAGCGCCTGCGTCTTGCTGAAGCACATGTAGCCGAAGATCGAGTTCTCGGTGTCGGCGCCACCGGCGATCATCATGTCCGCGCGGCCGTCGACCAGCTCGGCGATCGCCATCCGCACCGCGGACAGTGACGCCGCGCAGGCCGCGTCGACCGTGCTGTTCATCCCACCGAGGCCCAGGCGGTTCGCGACCCGCCCGGCGGTGACGTTCGCCAGCAGACCGGGGAAGGAGTTCTCCTCCCAGGGCGCGAACGCCTCCGCGTAGCGGGTGGCGATGGCCTGGGCGTCGTCCTCGGTCAGCCCGCAGGCGCGCACCACCTCGCGCAGCACCGGCGTCGTGAGCCGCGCGGCCAGCGGGTGCATCAGCGGGACGGGCCCGGTGACACCCAGCACGACCCCGGTCGACTCCGCGTCGTACCAGGCGGAGCTCGGTGCGCCGGCGTCGCGGAGCAGATCCCTCGCCACGACCAGACTGAGGGTCTGCAGGGTGCTGGTGACCTCGAGCTGGTTCGGGGGGAGACCGAACTCCAGCGGGTCGAAGTCGACGTCCGGGACGAAGCCGCCGCGGCGCGAGTAGGTGTGGTCCGGCCTGGTCGGGTCCGCGTCGTAGTAGTCGTCGATGTTCCAGCGGCTGGCCGGGACGTCCTCGATGCAGTCGCGGGCGTCGACGATGTTCTGCCAGAACTCACGGGCGTCACGGGCATGCGGGAAGAGACCCGCCATCCCGACAATGGCTATGGGTGTGTCGGCGAGTCGCCGGGGCGGTTCGCTCTCGCGCACGATGGCCCTTTCCTCAACAGGTGGGACAGGACGTCAGTAGGACAGGAGCCCGACCCCGGCGCCGACGCCCGCGGGCTCGCGGCCGACCGGGGCCATGCCGGTGTGCAGGCCCACGAAGTCGGCCATGGTCTCGGCGAAGTGGTGGTGGCCCCGCGGGTTCGGGTGCAGACCGTCGGCGTCCCACAGCGTCGGGCCGTGCCACTCGGTCGCCGCCCCGATGTCGAGGCACAGCGCGCCGGCCGCCGCGGCGGCCCGGGTCAGGTCCTCGTTCGCGCGGGCGAAACGGTCGCGCAGCAGCGCCCGGAACGGCGCCGGGATGTCCAGGTTCCCGGGGATGTCCGGGTAGGTCGCGGTGAACAGGACGGTGTCCGGGCCGGCGAGGCGACGCAGGATCGCCCGCAGGTTGTGCGCGAAGCGGCCCGGGTCGTAGTCGCTGACCAGGTCGTTCACGCCGCCGATGAACCCGATCATGGTGGCCTTGTTGACCAGGGCGGCCGGTACCTGTCGGTCGAGGATGTGCTGGGTGGTGGCCTGGTGGGTGCCGAGGTTGCGGTAGCCGCCGGGCGGGATCGCGAACAGGTCGGCGAAACGCGGCACCCAGCCGCCGTACGAGCCGTCGGGCCGCAGGTCGCCGCGGCCCTCGGCGAAGCTGTCGCCGAGGACGACCAGCCGTGCGCGGGTCATCGTCCGCCCCCGTGGGAGTCCGTGCCGGCGGGCAGCCGGCCACTGGTGATCCAGGTCGCGGCGGCGCGCCCGATCACCGCGCTGTCCTTGACCCAGGCGAAGTGGTCCCGGTTCTCGACGCCGGAGGACTCCACGACATGCCAGCGGGTGAGCTGTGCGGCAGGCATCCGGGAGCACAGGAAGTCGACGTTCGAGGCCGGGCCGAGCCGGTCGTCGTCCAGCGAGATCGCGAGGACGGGCAGGCCCAGCGTGCGCAGCGCGTCGTCGTGCCGGCGGGAGGAGCCGCGCGGCCGGCACCAGCTCGTCCGCGACTGGCGGGCCCAGTCGACCATGACCTGGCCGGACATCGCCCCGCCGATGAGCATGCCGCCCGGCCAGAAGCCGCGCACCCGGGCGACCAGACCGATCGTCTGGATCTTCCAGAACGCCTCGAACCAGTCCCGGCGTGCGAACGCCCGCCAGTAGGGCGTGCCGGTGCCGATCGTGAGGATGCCGGCGACGTTCCCCGGCGCGGACGCCGCGTGGAACAGCGCCAGCTGGCCGCCGAGGCTGTGCCCGAACAGGTACAGCGGCGCGTCGGGGAAGCGGGCCCGGATCGTGGCGACCACGGCCGGGACGTCCACCTCGATCAGCTCGCGGTAGCCGAAGTTCGGCTGCTCGCGCAGGCCCGGGGTGCTGTCACCGTGGCCGCGCTGGTCGCACAGCACCACCGACAGCCCCGCGCCGTGCAGCGCCGTCGCCAGCGGGAAGTAGTACTTCGCCTTCAGCGCCATCGCCGGCAGCAGCGCGACGACGGGGGACGTCCGGTCCTCCTGCGCCATGATCCGCAGCATCAGTGTGATGCCGTCGCCGACCGGCACCGGCACCTTCTCGGTGGGCACACGGCCCGTGGCGGCCTTCGTCGACTCGGTCGTGGCCATGGTCAGTCCCCGGCGATCGCGCAGGCGTAGTCGAAGTGGAACCGGGCGACCACGACATCCGCGTCGTCGTACAGCACGGCGCGCACGTCGAGATCGAACCGCTCCGGCCCGGTGCCGGCGAGGACGCGGCGGGTCTCCCGCTCGTCCACCAGGCCCACCGCGCGGATGCGGCCGCGGGCCGGCCGGCGGAACGCCGAGCGTGCGTCGCGGACGACGAGGCTCTCGAACCGGCTCAGTCGTGCCGCGAGCGCGCCCGCCACCGCCGCGGCCCCGGCGAGGTCGGCGGCGAGGAACAGCGCACCGGCATGGACGGTGCCGAGCTGGTTGGTCAGGTCGGCCCGGTCCGGGATCTCCACGACGGAACGCTCGGCGTCGATCTCGGTGATGTCGATGCCGACGAACCGCCGGAACGGCACGATCGCGTTGGCGATCTCCCGGATCCGGTCGAAGTCCGGTGCGGACGTGTCGGCGGTCGCCGGGCCGAAGACCGCGAACGGGCCGGCCGCATCCCTCGCGGTCGGGTCCGGGCCCGCCGGCCCGGCGACGGCGTGACGCGGCGGCGTGGCTGGTGCGGACGTCGATGTCATCGGCTCTCCAGGACGGGCGTGGGGGCGGCGGACGCCGGGGCGGCGGCGATGGGGGCGGCGGGCGCGGGGGTGGTGTGCGCCCGCAGCACCCGGCGGGCGATCGAGGTGCGCAGGACCTCGGACGAGCCCTCGTAGATGCGGAACCCGCGGGCCTCGACGAGGAAGCGGGCGACGAGATGGTCCTCGCAGATCCCGAGCCCGCCGTAGAGCTGGACGACCCGGTCGAGCACACGCCACACCGCCTCGGCGACGAACGTCTTCGCGATCGCCGCGCCGTGGCGGGCGGTGGAGCTCGCCAGCCCGTCGGTGTCGAGCACCCGCGCGACCGACCGCACGAGCGCCCGCGCGGCGGCGATGTCGATCTCGTTGTCGGCGACGTGGGCCTGCGCCATCCCGTGCTCGGAGATCGGCCGGCCGAACGAGGACCGGCCGGTGATGTGGGCGGCGGCCATCTCGTGCGCCCGGGCGGCCAGGCCGAGCCAGCTCATGCAGAACGCCAGCCGCGACGGCGCCAGCCGGACCTGGGCGTACCGCAGGCCGGCGCCGACATCGCCGAGCACCGCCTCGTCCGGCACGAAGCAGTCGGCGAAGGTCACCTCGCAGTGCCCGCCGGCCGCGCTGTGGTCCAGGGTGGGCATCCGGCGCCCGACCCGCAGACCCGGGTTGTCCTGGTCGACGAGGAACATCGTGGTGCCGCCGTCCCCGGTCCGCGCGATGCAGATCGTGAACGCGGCACCCTCGGCGCCGGTGATGAAGTGCTTCGCCCCGTCGATCACCCAGCCGCCGGAGACGCGGGCGGCGGCGGTGCGGACCATCGACGGGTCCGAGCCGGCACCGGGCGCCGGCTCGGTGAGCGCGATGGCCGAGCGGGTCTCACCGCGCAGCAGCGGGTGCAGGTGGCGTTCGGCCTGCTCCCGGGTGCACACGGCGGCGAGCAGGTGCATGTTGCCGTCGTCGGGCGCCGCGCAGTTGACGGCGGTGGGGCCGATGAGGCTCGTCCCCGCGGCCTCCAGCACCTCGGCGAGGCCGGCGTTGTCCAGGCCGAGCCCGCCGAGCTCGACCGGGGTGAGCGGCCCGAACACCCCGGCCTCGCGGGCGGCGCGCTGGAGGTCGACCCGGACGTCGTCGTCCATGTGCCGACCCGCCACGATCAGCTCCCGCTCGACCGGCAGGACCTGCTCCTGGATGAAGGCCCGGGTGCGCCGGGCGAGCTCGCCGACATCGGTACTCATCAGCCTGCCTCCGATCCTTCTGTCTTCGGTCCTTCGGCTCAGCCGGCCGACAGCAGGCGCTTCTCGGTGGGCGTGCCGACCTCCTCGTAGAGCTCGGCGAGGTTGTCGGGGTGGAAGAAGTCGTGGCCGGGGATGCCGCCGGCGATCATGGCGAAGAACCTCTTCGTGTACCGCGGGCTTTCCGCGGTGGCCCGGAAGACCGAGTCCAGGAACGGCGGCAGGACGAGGTGCGCGAGGGTGCAGGTCAGCTGGAACGTGCCGTGGCTCTCCTCGTCGCGGACCTTGACGTACTCGGCCGCCGCGTCGTCCAGCGTCCGCTCGCCGGCCAGCGCCGCGAGCAGCCGGTCGGCGAGCAGCTGCGCCTGGTTGAAGGCGTCGGTGATGCCCCAGCCGGTGAAGGGGTCCTTGTGGTAGCCGGCGTCGCCGACCAGTGCCCAGCCCGGTCCGCTCGAGCGCCGGTAGTAGTTGTCCGGGTACCGCATGGGCCGGAACTCCTCCGCGCGCCGGCCGCGGGCCCGCAGGTCCTCGCCCAGCTCGGGCAGGACGTTGTCGAAGATGGCGTGGAAACTGCCCTCGACGTCGGCGCGGAACTCGCTGAACGCCGAGCGCGGGCGGATGATCGACAGCATGTGCTGCCCGCCGTTCGTCGGMCAGGTGCCGAACTGCTGCTCACCGAAGCCCGTCCGGTGGTGCATCGGYCAGTCCAGGCCGTCGTAGTACGAGTAGTAGATGAAGCCGGCGGCGGGCACCACCTTGTAGAAGTCCGCGCCGACCTTGTCCGCCACGGTGGACGTCCGGCCGTCCGCGCCGACCACGAACCCGGCGCGGAACTCCTGCTCGGGGCCCTCGCCGACCCGGCCGCGGATCCCGGCCACCCGGCCGTCGTCGAACAGCAGGTCGGTGACGGTGAAGCCCTCGACGACCTCGGCGCCGGCCTCGCGGGCCGCGTCGACGAGCAGCTTGTCCAGCACGGTCCGCCGCGGGCAGTAGACGGCGTCGATACCGTCGATCGGGTCGGCGAAGCCCTCCAGGTAGATGCCGGTGTAGGAGAACGTCAGGTGCCGCAGCGGCGGGACACCGGTGGCGACCAGGCGGTCCAGCAGCCCCCAGTCCCGCAGCCGGGCCAGCCCGGTCTGGTGCATGTAGTGGGTCGAGACGGTGTCGCTGGGGAAGGTGGCGCGGTCCACGACCAGGACCCGGTGGCCCTGGCGGGCCAGCAGCATGGCGAGGGGCGATCCGGCGCAGCGCGCACCGACCACGATGACGTCGTACATCCTTGGGAGCTCCCGTCGTACAGGCGGGTGGAAGAGGGTTCGGGCGGAGCGGGTTCGGCTCGGATGAACCTGAGCGGGCGAACCTGGGCGGCCAGGCGGCCAGGCGGCCAGGCGGCCGAGTGGCCAGGTGGTCAGGCGGGTGTCGAGGCGGCCGTGGCCGCGGGCACGGTGGCCGGCACGGATGCCACCGCCGGCGGGGCCGCCGCGTAGAGCTCCTCGATCTCGGCGGCGAACGCGGCCTCGATCTGCGCGCGGCGCAGCTTCATCGAGGGCGTGAGATGGCCGGCGTCGATGGTGAACTGGTCGGGCAGCACCCGGATCCGCCGGATCGACTCGGCGCGGGAGACGAGGCCGTTGGCGTCGTCCACCGCTTCGCGCAGCCGGTCCAGCAGGCCGGGGTGTTCCCACCAGCCGTCGGCGTCCAGGTCGATACCGGCGGTGTCGGCAGAGCCGGCGGTGTCGGCCAGGGCGCGCAGCGCGGCCGGCTCGAGGGTGAAGAGCGCGGCGACGTACGGGCGGGCCTCGCCGATGACCATGGCGTCGGCGACCAGGGGGTGCAGCCGCAGCCGGTCCTCCAGCAGCGTCGGCGTGACGTTCTTGCCGCCGCTGGTCACCAGGATCTCCTTGCGCCGGCCGGTGATGACCAGGAAGCCGTCGGCGTCGAGCCGGCCCAGGTCACCGGTGTGCAGCCAGCCCGGATCGCCGGCGGCGGCGACCTCGGACGGATCCTGGCCGGCCCGCCAGTAGCCGGGGGAGACGTTGGGACCGGCGACCAGCACCTCGCCGTCGTCGGCGATCGCGACCGTCGTTCCCGGGATGGGCTGGCCGACGGTGCCCGGGCGGTTCGTCGCGGGCTGGTTGACCGTCACGGCGGTCGCCGCCTCGGTCAGCCCGTAGCAGTTGAGGATCTCCACACCGAGCCCGCGGTAGTAGGCCGCGGTGGTGGTGTCCAGCGACGCGCCGCCGCTGATCACATGGGTCAGCCGCCCGCCGAAGACCGCGCTGGCCCGAGCCAGGGCCGCCGGGTCCGGCCGGCTGGTGAGGCGCACCGGTGAGCCGTCGCCGTTCCCGTCGGCGCCGCCGCTGGTGTTGTCACCAGCCGCCGCCACCGCCGTCGCCGCGGCCAGGCCGGTGGCCACCGCCGCCAGCTCGGTGTCGGTGTCGATCGCCCGGCGCAGTCCCTTGCGGATCTTCTCCAGGCCGTAGGGGACCAGCGCCAGCACCGACGGCCGGAAGGTCGCCATGGCGGGCAGCAGTTCGGTCACGGCGGGCAGCAGCCCGGTCCGTGTGCCGGCGTAGAGGCAGGCGACCAGGATCGTCCGCCCGAAGACGTGTGCCAGCGGCAGGCACAGCAGCGTCGACGCCTGCCCGCCGCCGTCACCCGCCAGGCGGAACAGGTCGCCGGTGTGCTCGACGGTGTTGGCGCTGGAGGCGAACAGGTTGCCGTGGGTGAGCATGCAGCCCTTCGGCATGCCGGTCGTCCCACTGGTGTAGACGATCGTCGCCAGCGAACCGGCGCGGACGGCGTCGCGCCGCCGGGTGAACTCCGCTGTGCCGGCCGGGTCGCCGCCGGTCGCCGCGCCCCATCCGTCGAGGTCCGCCAGCGGCCAGGGGGCGGTGTGCAGGGCGCCGCCCGCGGCGGCGGTCACCAGCTCCAGGTGTTCCGCCGTCTCGACGAAGCACCAGCGCATCCCCGAGTCGGTGACGATGTGGGCGACCTGCACCGCCGACGCGGTCGGGAAGATCGGGACGGTGACCGCGCCGACCGCGAGCACCGCGAGGTCGGCCACCACCCACTCGTAGCTGGTCCGGCCCAGCAGGCCGACCCGGTCACCGGCCTCGACGCCGGCCCGCAGCAGGCCACCGGCCGCCTGGCGGACATGAGCGTCGAGATCGCGGTAGGTGACGTCCGCCCAGCCCGCCGCCACCGGCCGGCTGAGGGCCACCAGCTCCGGGGTGGTCTGCGCCCGGTCGTGGACAAGGGAGTACAGGCCACGGTCATCAGGCAGGACGAGACCCGCGCCCAGGGTGTACTGCGACACACCGACCACCTATTCGTGACGAGCTTCGGGGAATTCCTGGGTGAATTTCCGAATCAAGTCTCCGTGCGGCACGGTGTGGTTGGCAATGCCTTTGTCGCAAACGATCCGTAAACGGTGTCAATCGTTGCCGCTGGCCGTTTCGATGGATCGATGGAAACTATTTATTCTTCAGCGGGAATGTCGGGCCCGTGCCGGCGGCGGTCCAGTGCTCGACGAGCCGCAGGGTGCGGGGCGGGTCCGCGTGCTCGATGACCTGCCAGCCTCGGGCCCGGGCCGCGGCGCAGTTCGCCGCCACGTCGTCGATCAGCAGGCACGCCGCGGGCGGGACCCCGAAGGTCGACTCGGCCAGCGCGAAGATCGCCGGGTCGGGCTTGCGCAGCGCCACCTCGAAGGAGTTGATCGTCACCTCGAACGGCCACGGGCGCACGTCCGGCGCCAGCGCCCGGCGGTGCGGCTCCCACTCGCGGATGCTGTTCGTCAGCATCCCCACCCGCAGGCCCCGGGCGCGCACCTGGGCGAGCAGCTCGAACAGCGCCGTGTTGGCGGTCCGTCCGGCGTACCAGTGGTCACCGAAACGGGTCAGGTCGAGCTGCGGCGTCCAGGCGGGCGCCAGCTCCGCGGTGACCCGCAGGCCCCACTCCCGCTGGGTGAGCAGACCCAGTTCGAGCGGCTCGATGAGGGTGCCCCCGTACGGGGCGGCGACCCGCCGGATCGCGGCGAGGAGCTCGTCCGCGGGGACCCCCGCGGCTGCCGCGACCTGGCCGAACAGGCCGTGCAACGGGGAGGTGAGAACCCCGCCGTAGTCACACCAGACCGCCTGCACCGCCTGTACCACCGGCCCCCCGGAGGCCTCGTCGGCTGCCTCAGGGGGTGCCTCGTTCGCTGCCACGTTCGCTGCCACGGTCGGATCGGTCATGGGCGAATTGTCAGGCACGTGGGGTCAGCTCGGGGGCGACTCGGGGCAGCGGCCCGGTGTCGCGGGCGGCGAAGCGGCCGGCGGGAGTGGCCAGGTGCACCGGCCCGTCGAACGCGCGCTCCGCGTCGGCCTTGCGCGCCTGCAGCCACGCAGGCTCGGCGGTCACGAAGTGGGTGAGGACGAGCTGCCCCACCCCGGCGGCCGAGGCGACGGTCCCGGCGTCGGTGGCGCTGAGGTGGCCGTGGTCCGTGGTGTCGGTCAGCTCCAGGGTCGACTCGGCGAGCAGCAGGTCGACGTCCTGCGCGAACGGCACCAGATCGGCGGTCACCCCGGTGTCGCCGGTGTAGGCGAGGCTGCCCGACGCGCCGTCGATCCGGGTGCCGCAGTTGGGGACGGCGTGCCGCAGCTCGTGCAGGCTGACGGTGGCGTCGCCGACGTCGAAGGTGTCACCCGGCGTGTACTCGCGGACGTCGAACGCCACCTCGAAGGCCCGGTCCAGCAGCGGGATCGTGGCGACCGGGAACAGCGCGGCCAGCGCCCGCAGCCGCTCCCGGCCCCCCTCCGGCACGTACAGCGGCACCGGGGCCCGCTGGACCCGGGCGGCCAGCTCCGGCAGGGACGGGAAGAGGTTCGCGAACCGGCCGTGGCCGGCCAGCAGCGTCTTCCCGACGGGAAGCAGGTCGTAGCAGTGGTCCAGGTGCAGGTGGCTGATGACGACCGCGTCGAGCCGGTCCGGGTGCATGATCGTGCTGAGCGCGGTGGCGGCCCCGGGGCCACAGTCCAGCAGCAGGCGGGCCGCACCGGTCTCCACCAGGTAGCTGGAGCTGCACTGGCCGGCACCGGGCATCCCCGACCGGCATCCGAGGACCGTCAACTGCATGTCCGTGTCCATTCTGTCGGGCAGCGTCGGGACTCCGGCGACGCTGTCGTGAACGCCGCGACCCGGGTGCCGCCGTCATACATGCCGCGGACCTGGGACAACAGCAGGGCTCGGTACGGCGACCAGCCGGTACCGCCCGTTTGAGCGATGTTCTGCGCCACGCAGTTCCTCGGCAACGCATGAATCCCGAACRGACAATTCAGGATGTCAATCGTCCGCCGTGGGCAGGGTGCGCGCCCCGGCTTCCGGGGTCGTCCTGCGGACGTTCAGGCCACAGCGGAGCCGGGGGTCACAGCGGAGCCGGGCCAGGGCATGGTCAGGTGCCGGGGGTTGTCACCCGCAAGGGGGTCAGGCGCCGGCCGGATCGGGGCGGGTCGCGGCGGCGGCCGGGGGCCGGTCGACGAAGGGGCCGGCGGCCTCCAGGCAGTCGAGGAAGGCGCTCACCACCGGCTGCGGATCCGGCCGCCAGACGGCGTACATCCCCACCGTCGGGACCGGGTCGACCAGGCGCACGGCGGACAGCCCGTGCCCCGGGGGATGCGCGCCGCGGGCGGCCGAGGCGAACCCGACCACCGGCTTGGTGGTGACGACGATGCCGGTCGCCCCGGAGTCGTCCACCTCGTCGGAGACCGTCAGGGCGATGCCGCAGCGGTCGGCCGCCGCGAGGATCGCATCATGCATCGCGGGGCTCTGCTCCCGGCGGAACAGCACACACGGCTGGTCGGCGAGCTCCCGGAACGGGACCTCGGCCCGCGCCGACCAGGGATGGCGGCGGCTGACCACCGCGACCAGCGGGATGGTCGCCACCCGCTGCGAGCGCAGCTGCGCGGAGGGCGGGCCGGCGAAGACCAGCGCGACGTCGAGGCGGCCCTCGGTGAGGGCGGACAGCTGCGGGCCGCTGCGCGCCTCCCACAGCGTGGTCGACACCCCGGGGTAGTCGGCGGCCAGCCGCAGCAGCGTCGGCTGCAGCACCCGCTGCCCGGCCGGGTAGTTGAACCCGATACTGATCATGCCGGTACGCCCGGACGCCGCCTCGCGGGCAACCGTGACGGCCCGCTGTGTCGCGTCCAGCAGCCGGCGGGCCTCCACCTCGAAGGCGCGGCCGGCGGCGGTGAGACGCACCTCGTGGGAGGTGCGGGCGACCAGCTCGACGCCGATGTCGCGCTCCAGCCGCTGCAGCTGCTGGCTCAGTGACGGCTGGGCCAGGTGAAGCCGGGCCGCCGCCCGGCCGAAGTGAAGCTCCTCCGCGATGGCCAGGAATGACGTGAGATATCGCAGTTCCATGGCCATCCTCCCACTTGGCGGCCACCACGCTACCGGCGGGCGCTAACCGCCGGTGACGCGCATGTGTGGGCGGGGGAACCGGAAGATGGCGGGTAGTCGGCGCGTTGTCAGGTCGACCGGTCGCCACATCGGCCGGCGCCGACGAGGCGGGTCAGGCGCGGAACCGGACGGGAAGTTCGGCCAGGCCCCGGATGAGCAGGTTCGGCTTGTACGCGGGTGCGTCGTCGAGCAGTTCCGCGGATGCCACCCGCCGGGTGAACCCGGCCAGCAGCAGCTCCATCTCGAGCAGCGCCAGCGGTGCGCCGAGGCAGTAGTGATGCCCGAGGCTGAACGACAGGTGCCGGGGTGCCCCGGCACCGCCGACGGGTCCGCCCGAGCTGCCCGGCCCGCCGGCGAACCGACGCAGGTCGAGCCGTTCCGGGTCGGGGTAGGCCGCCGGGTCCCGGTTGGCGCAGGCGATCAGAGCGACGACACCCTCGCCGGGCGCGAACACCTGCCCGCCGACGGTCAGCTCACGCTTCGCGGCGCGGGTGTTGAGGTGGATCGGCGAGTCGTAGCGGAGCAGCTCCTCCACGGCCGGGCCGATCAGATCGGGCTCGGCGCGCAGCAGCGCGAGCTGGTCCGGATTGCGCAGCAGCGCGAGCATGCCGTTGCCGACCAGGTTCACCGTGGTCTCGTGGCCGGCGATGATCAGCGTCACGCAGGTGCCGAGAAGCTCGTCGGCGGTCAACCGGTCGCCGCCGTCCTCGACCTGGGCGAGAACGGAGATCAGGTTGTCGCCGGGCTCGTTGCGGTGGTGCTCCACCAGCTCGCTGAAGTACCCGAGGAACTCCGGGATCGCCCGGTTGCGCTCGGCCAGCGCCTGCGGGCTCATCAGGGCGTCGGGGTCGAAGGCCCGCGCCAGTGCCTGCGACCAGACCTGCACCGCCGGATGGTCGGCCGCCGGCACTCCCAGGATCTCGCAGATGACGGTGAGCGGCAGTGGGTAGGCGAGCATCTCGATGAGATCGAACTCACCCGCGGCGAGCGCGTTGTCGATCAGCTCGTCGACGAGCGCCTCGATACGGGGCCGCAGCAGCTGGACGCTGCGCGGGGTGAAACCCCTGCTGACCAGGCCGCGCAGCCTGGTGTGGTCCGGCGGCTCCATCCACAGGAACGTGGTCGGGAAGCTTTCCGCCGGCAGGGTCGGGTGCATCTGGTGGGCTTCGAGGTCGTGCCCCCAGTCCTGGTTCGCGAGGATGGCCACGCAGTCGGCGTGCCGGGTCGCGACCGGCAGCCCGAACGGCGTCGCGTGCAGCGCTCCCGCCTCGCGTAGCCGCCGGTAGACGGGATAGGGATCAGGCCTGGTCGCGGGGTCGAAGAGCTCGGCGAGCAGGGAGGTCGGGTTCTCCGTGGTGAACATCAGGTGATATCCGTCCTGTCGAATTCTTAACGTCTCCCGTCGCCGCGGTGCGCGGCCGGCCCCGCGATTACGCCGGCCGTATCGTCCGTTCTTCGCGTGGCCCCGCACAGGCCGATTAGAGACCCTTATGGGCCCATAGTCGGAGCAGTCGAATGTTTGACGCGCACCGCGCGGTACGTAAACATTTCTCCCCGGGGATGGCATCACAACGCGTTCCGGCTGTTGCGAGGAAAGGACACCGGTGGCAATGGGAGGAACGGGCGGTGCGGTATCCGACTCGACGGCCGTGGGAGCGGTGGCGGTAGCGGGAGCGACGGCCGCTGCGGCGCTGGCCGCCGGTAGTGTGCACGCCGCGCTCGCGGTCGTCGCGGCGCGACGACCCGATGTCAGCATCGCCTTCCCGTCATCCGGTGAGACGCTGACGATGCGCGAGCTCACCGACCGGGTGGAGGCACTGGCCGCCGCCCTCGCCGCGGGCGGGGTCCGGCCCGGCGCCCGGGTCGGTGTGCTCAGCGACAACGGGCCCGACTTCCTGGTGGCGCTGGCCGGTGTGAACCGGGCAGGCGGCGCCGCGTGCCCGCTGCCGCTGCCCGCCTCCACCCGGGACCTCGCCGGCTACTCGGCGCGGCTGTCCCGCGCGGCGGCCGTCGCCGACATCAGCCTCGTCCTGGTGGGCGGGCGCACGGCCCGGCTGGCGAGCCGCTTCGCCGGGGCGTTCGACGTGGGCGGGGGCGTGCGGATCGCGCCGGTGGCCGAGTTCCTCGCCGGCGGCGCCGTGGCGGCCCGGACGGGGCCGGCGATCATCCCGCCGGACGAGGTGTCGCCGGACGACGAGGCGCTGGTCCAGTTCACCTCCGGCAGCACCGCCGCGCCGAAGGGCGTCGTCCTGACCCACCGCAACATCCTGGCCGGGCTGGCCGCGATCATCGGCGGTGCCGGGCTCACCGAGAACGACGGCGGCGGTGGCATCTGGCTGCCGCTGTTCCACGACATGGGGCTGTTCGGCACGCTCGCCGGCATTCTCGCCGGGATGCCGATGACGGTGTGGTCACCGGCCGGCTTCGTGAAGGACCCGGCCGGCTGGCTGGCGGACTTCCTGCGCCGCGGCGCCAGCATCGCACCGATGCCGAACTTCGCCTACGACTACCTGGTGGACGCCGTGCCCGACCCGCTGGCGGCCGGTCTGGACCTGAGCGGCTGGCGGGTCGCCTTCAACGGCGCGGAACCGGTGTCGCCGGTCTCCCTGGAGCGCTTCCTCACGACGTTCGTCCCGGCCGGGTTCTCCCCGGCGGCGATGCTGCCCGTCTACGGCATGGCCGAGGCGACGCTGGCGGTCACCTTCCCGCCGCCCGGCCGGGCGCGGCCGGTGTTCCGCTGGGTGGACCGTGACCTGCTCGCCCGCGCCGGTGTCGTCCGGGACGTCCCGTCGGATGCGCCGAGTGCGCGCGGGCTGGTCGGCGTGGGCCGGCCGGTGCGCGCGATGAGCGTCCGCATCACGACCCCTGCCGGCGACCCCGGACCGGGGGCGGATGCCGGCGCCGACCCGCGGGTCGAGGTGCTGCCCGACGACATGGTCGGGGAGATCCAGATCCGCGGCGACTCCGTCACCCGTGGATATCTGACCGAGTCCGGTGCCGCACCGGCCGGGGCGTTCACCGCCGACGGCTGGCTGCGCACCGGCGACCTCGGCTTCCTGCACGACGGCGAGCTCTACGTCACCGGCCGGGTCAAGGAGATGGTGATCGTCCGCGGGGTGAACTACTACCCGCACGACGCCGAGGACGCCGTCCGCGAGGTGCCCGGCATCCATCGCCGGCGGTGCGTCGCCTGCGCCGACGTCGCACCCGACGGGACGGAGACCATGGCAGTGATCGCCGAGACGGCCCTGGCCGACGAGGACGAGGGCGAGCGGGCGGCGCTGGTCGTCCGGATCCGGTCCGCGGTCGGCGCCACGCTCGGCCTGAGCGAGGTGGCCGTGCACCTCGTCGGCCCCGACGCGCTGCCGCGGACGTCCAGCGGGAAGTTCCGGCGCCTCGCCGCCCGCGACACCACCCCGGCGGGCTGAGCCCCGGCGGCGCGGAGGACCTGCCGCCCGACCGTCTCGCCCGACTGGCTCGCCCGACCGTCCCGACCGCCCGTCCCGACCTCGTCCACCGACCGTGCTCCTGCGGTCTGATCAGGCAGGTGCTGGCAGATGCACAGCTATGACGTGTTCCGTCACTACGAGCGCCAGGTGTGGCGGCTCGCCGACATCCCGTTCGACGAGGTGCGGCCGGAGGCCGTCCGCCCCGAGTACATCCGGATCGCGCGCGGCGCGGTGATGGGCGAGGCGAACTCGATCGCCGCCCAGCACGGGTTCTTCGACGAGTTCGTCCTCGACTACGACTTCTCCGCGTTCGTCGCCCTGTGGGGCTACCAGGAGCTGCAGCACCACTTCGCCTTCCGCGCCTGGCTGGAGGCGATCGGCGAGCCGGTCGAGGCCGGCCCGGTCGAGGCGATGCGGGAGCCCTACGCGCCGGGCACCACGCCCGCAGCGACCCTCGCCACGAACATCATCTCCGAGCTGACGGTGAACCACGTCTACCGTGYGGTCGCCGCCTGGGTGCAGGAGCCGGTGCTGCGCCGGATCATGACCAACGCGAGCCTGGACGAGGCCGCGCACRCCCGCGAGTTCATCCACTACACCCGCCGCCGTCTCGCCGCGCATCCCGACGAGCTGGCCTCCGTGCTGGAGACGTTGTTCTTCTACACCTCCGAGCAGCGCATCAAGCACCCGGTGGGCGTCTTCAAGGGCGAGCTGGACGCGCTGCGCGACCACGACACCATCGACACCGGCTTCGACTTCTTCCTCGCCCAG
This sequence comes from Parafrankia colletiae, assembly GCF_001854655.1. Lineage (GTDB taxonomy): Bacteria > Actinomycetota > Actinomycetes > Frankiales > Frankiaceae > Parafrankia > Parafrankia colletiae. The sequence goes on from NZ_MBLM01000135.1 coordinate 81,604, forward strand.
GTCGCGACCGAGGGGGAGCTCGCCCACCTGCAGGACAAGATCCGCCGGGCCTTCGGCGGGATGACCGGCCTCGACCTGACCACCAACGCCCGGGTGCGCCGCAGTCTCGCCGAGGTCATCGAGGTCGTCGCGTGACCGCGCCGGCCGGCGAGAACACGTCCCCCGACTCCGACGAGCTGCTGACCCCCTGGGCCGTCCTGGACGACTACCAGTGCTTCGGCTGCTCGCCCCACAACCCGCACGGCCTGCAGCTGCGCTTCCGGGAGCGGCCCGACGGTCTCGCCGCCTCCTTCCGGCTCGGCCGCGCCCACGAGTCGTATCCCGGCGTGGTCCACGGTGGGCTCGTCGGCGTGATCTGCGACGAGACGATGGGCAACCTCCTCGTCCTGCGGACCGGCCGGCCGGCCTTCACCACGGCGATGCGGGTGCGCTACCTGGCGCCGATGCCGGTGGACGTCGCGCACGAGTGCCGGGCCCGGATCACCACCGAGCTGCCCGCGGCCGACCCGCCCGGCAGCGGTCTGCCCGCCAACGGGCTGATCAGCGCCGAGGCGGACATCCTGAACGCCGCCGGCGACCTCGTCGCCACGGCGCGTGCGACCTACCGGCCGGTGGACCTGGACGCGGCCCGCGACCGCATCCAGCTCAGCGACCGCGCCGCCGGCCGCCTGGCAGATGCCCTCACGGCCCCTGCCGCCCCTGTCACGACACCCGTACCCGCCGCCGTTCCCGCAGCCGAGGAGTCCTGATGCCCACCACCGCGGAGCCGGTTCTCGCGACCGTCACCGGCATCGTCGCCACCGAGCTGGCGACCAGCCCGGACACCGTCGACCCCGATCTCGACCTGCGCACCGTCGCCGGCGCCGACTCGGTGAAGGTGCTGCGCATGATCGCGCGCATCGAGCGCGCCTACGACATCGAGCTCGACGACGAGGACGTCTTCACCGTGACGACCGTCCGCGAGGTGACCGCGGTCGTCGAGCGCGCCCTCTCCGGCGGCACGGCGGCATGACCGCCGCCCTCCCGGCCGCACCGGCCACCCTCGCCACGGCCCGGACGCTCAGCGGTGCCGGTGCCGGTGCCGGTGCCGGTGCCGGTGCCGGTGCCAGCACCAGTGCCGGCGTCGCGGACACCAACCAGCACTACGACCTCGACCCGGAGATCTTCGGCCTGTTCCTGGACTCGCGCCGCAAGTACTCCAGCGGTCTGTACCGGACGGACGGCACGACCCTGGAGTCCGCGCAGCTCGCCAAGCTGCGCTTCGTCGCCGAGCGGCTCGGGCTGCGCGGCGGCGAGCGGACGCTCGACGTCGGCTGCGGCTGGGGGTCGGTCGTCCTGTTCCTGGCCGCGGAGCTGGGCTGCCACGCGGTCGGGGTCAGCCCGGCCGGGCGGCAGCACGCGTACATCGCCGCCCGCGCCGCCGAGCTGGGCGTCGCCGAGCTGGTCCGGACCCACCAGGGCCACTTCGAGACCCTCGACCTGCCGCCGGCGTCCTTCGACGCGGTGTCACTGCTCGGCTCGATCGTCCACATGCCCGATCTGGACCTGGTGTTCCGCCGGGCCCGGGCGCTCCTGCGTCGTGGCGGGCGGCTGTACGTGTCCGAGTCCTGCTTCCGCAACGCGGCCGCGCACGCCGAGTTCGACCGCCGCGGCGGCACCGAGTTCGTCCGGAACTCGATCTTCGGCTGGGGTGACATGCGCCCGCTGTCGGAGCTCATCCGGGCGGCCGAGGACGCCGGTTTCTCGGTCCGTTCCGTCGACGACCTGACCGAGGACTACCGCCACACCATCGAGCACTGGCTGGACAACGTCGCGGCGCACGCGGACCAGATCGACGCGATCCGGCCCGGCACGGCGCAGACCCTGAGCCGCTACCTGCAGGTCGCCAACGCCGGCTGGGGCTTCACCACCAAGCACTACGCGCTGGTCTGCCAGAAGTCGCGCTGACGAGCCGGAGAGACGGACGCCATGACGAACACGAGTGCCCCGCCCCCGCCGCCCGCGCCGCCCGCGCCGTCCCAGGCCCCGTCCCGCACGTCGGACCCGGTGCTGCGCGGCCCGGTGCGGGGGCCGTTCCTGCCCCCCGGGGACATGGAACAGGCCGTCACCGCCTACCACCTGGCGACCTCTCCCGCACGGCGCTGGGACGTCGAGTCCGCCGTCAACTGGTCCGCCGCGGACGCCGACCGGCTCACCGACGGGCAGCGCTCCGCCGTGCGGTTCGTGACCCTGATCGAGGATCACCTGCCGGGCTACTTCGCCGTCTACACCCGCCGCTTCCCCCTGACGGCGGACGTCGACCTGGCCGACTTCGCCCACCACCGGGAGCTGTACCACTTCACCGTCCGCTGGGCGGTGGAGGAGGACAGCCACGCCCGGGCGCTGTTCCGCTACCAGACCGAGTCCGGCATCGTCGACGCCGACACCCTGCGCCGGGAGCTGGCGGTGGAGGGCCGCAAGCCCTTCGAGCTCCCGCACGACGACGCGGTGGCGCTGTTCGCCTACGCGCTCGTGCAGGAGAAGGCGACGCAGATCTACTACCAGCAGCTGCGCGCCGTCGTCGGCGACCCGGTGCTGGCCGAGCTGCTCGGCCGGCTCAGCCGGGACGAGGCGCGCCACTTCACCTTCATGGCCGACGTCGTCGAGCGCTACCTGCGGACCCACGGCGACGCGGTGGTGGAGCCGATCCGCGACGTGATCGCCCGGTTCCGGATGCCGCTCGCGGACACGATGCGCGGCTACTGGCGCTGGGCGCTGCGCATCGCGGACACGGCCCGCTACGACCACACCGATGCCTACGACCACCTGATCCGCATCGTCAACCGCGCGGTGGACGCCCGGACGGACCGGGTCGAGGAGCTCACCCGCTTCATCGCCGAGTGCCGCTCCGGTGCCGCGGCACCGGCGTGACGCAGCCGGACGTGAACGGCGGCGGCCCGGTGAACAGCGGCCCGGGGCACGCGGTGAACGGCGGCCCGGCCGGAACGCGTGCGGTGGTGCTCGGGGCCAGCGTCGCGGGCCTGCTCGCCGCCCGCGTGCTGGCCGACCACGTCGACGAGGTGATCATCGTCGAGGGTGACGACGTCACCGGTTCGGCCCACGGCCGGCACCGCGGCGGGGCGGCACAGGGCCGGCACCTGCACGCCCTGATGGAACGGGGCCGGCAGATCCTGGAGGAGCTGTTCCCCGGCCTGACCGCCGAGCTCGCCGCCGGCGGGGTCCCGGCGGCCGAGACCCTGGTCGGCACCCGCTGGTACTTCGACGGCGCCCGGGTCGCCCCGGCGTCGACCGGGCTGACCTCGGTGCTGGCCAGCCGCCCGGTGCTCGAGGCGGCGCTGCGGGCCCGCACCCTGGCCCGGCCCGGGGCGCGCCTGCTGCCCGGTGTGCGGGCTGTCGGCCTCGCCCCGGCCGGGACCACCCGGGTCGCCGGAGTGCGGATCCGGCCGCTCGCGGGGGACGCACCGGCCCGTGTCCTCGCCGCGGACCTCGTGGTCGACGCGACCGGGCGGGGCACCCGCGGGCCCGAGTGGCTCGAGGAGCTGGGCCTCGCCCGGCCGCGCGCGGACAGCGTCGACGTGGACCTCGCGTACGCGTCCCGCACCTACCGGCGCCGGCCCGGGGAGCTGGGCGGGGACTTCGGCGTCATCATCTCGACCCTGCCGGGGCGGCGCGGCGGCGGTGCGGTGGCGCAGGAGGGCGACCGCTGGATCGTCACGCTGGCCGGCATGCTGGGCGATCACCCGCCGGTCGACCCGGACGGCTACGACCGGTTCGCGGCCTCCCTGCCCGCCGGGGACATCCACCGACTCATCCAGGGCGCGCAGCCGCTCGACGACCCGGTGCGCTACCGGTTCCGGACGTCGCGCTGGCTGCGGTACGACCGGCTGCGCCCGGGCGCGGACGGCTTCCTCGCGATCGGCGACGCCCTCTGCGCGTTCAACCCGCTCTACGCCCAGGGGATGACGGTGGCGGCCCAGCAGGCGCTCGCGCTGCGCGACTGCCTGCAGTCAGCCGCGACCGGGGTGTCCGGGGCGGCTGGGCTGGCCGGGGCGGCGAGGCTGGACGGGCTGGCGCGCCGGTACTTCGCCGCGGCGGCGGGGCCGACATCCCGAGCGTGGTCGATCGCCACCGACTCCGACCTGCGCTACCGGGAGATCCCCGGGCGGCGTGGCCTGCGTACCCGGGTGATCAACGCGTACGTCCCGCGTGTGCAGGCGGCGACGCGGGCCGACCCGGTGCTGGCCCGGGCGCTGCTGCGGGTGGTGAACCTGGTCGAGCCGTCGTCCACGCTGCTGGCGCCGGCGGTGCTGGCGCGTACCGTCCGCTTCGGCCTGCGACGGATCCGGACACTTCCTCCGAACAACGAAAACGGCTAATTTTTACGCTGGTTTCGATTCGTCCCTCCGCGGGGGTCGGCGGGACTGACGGAGGGACGCGCCGTGGACGACCAGGTCAGCTACGCACGCCGCATTCATCAGCTCGCCACCGAACGTCCGGATGAACCTGCTTTACGTCATATCGCCCTGGATGGCTCCACCGCCGTCCTGACCCGCGCGGAGCTGGACCGCCGCTCCGGGCAGCTCGCCGGGGCACTCGCCGCCCGCGGGCTGGGTGCCGGGGACCTGCTCGGCCTCGGCCTGCGCAACTCGCCGCAGTTCGTCCTCAGCGTGCTCGCCGCCTGGAAGCTCGGGGCCGTCCCCGTCCCGGTGCGCTGGGACCTGCCGGACTGGGAGCTCTCCCGGCTACGCGAGACGGTCGGCGCGCCCGTCCACCTGGGGGCCGCGGACCTCGGCTGGATCGACGCGACCGCCGAGCTCGCCGTCCCGGAGCTCCCCGACGCGACGTCCCCGCAGATGAACGGGATCTGCAGCAGCGGCTCGACCGGCACGCCCAAGGTCATTCTCAACACCCGCCCGGCCGTGTTCGACCCGCGGTTCACCACGCCGTTCATCGACCTGTGGGGCACCGAACCGGTGCCGCGGCCGCAGGTCATCCTGGTGCTCGCGCCGATGTACCACGCGAACGGGTTCTCCACCCTCTACAGCCTGCTCGGCGGGGACCAGCTGGTGGTGATGGAGAAGTTCGACGCCGCCCGGGTCGTCGACGTGGTCGAGCGGCACCGGGTGAGCACCTTCACGGCGACACCGACCATGCTCAGGCGCATCGCCGACCTGCCCGACATCGAGGGCCGTGACCTGTCGAGCCTCGTGTGGATCCTGCAGGGCGCCGCGCCGATGCCGCCGTCGCTGGTCCACCGCTGGGCGAAGCTGATCGGCCCGGAGCGCATCCTGATGGCCTACGGCATGACCGAGGCGATCGGCATCACCGCGCTGCGCGGGGACGAGTGGATGCGCCACCAGGGCAGCGTCGGGCGCGGCATGCGCGGCACCGAGGTCCTGATCCTGGACGACGACGGCCAGCCACTGCCGCCCGGCGAGATCGGCGAGATCTTCCTGCGCACCCCCGGCGCCGGCTACGGCGGTTACACCTACCTGGGCCAGGCGCCGCAGCTGCGCCGGACCGGCGACGGTTACGAGACCGTGGGCGACCTCGGCTACCTCGACGCGGACGGCTACCTGTTCCTCGTCGACCGCCGCGTGGACCTGATCGTCACCGGCGGGGCGAACGTGTTCCCGGCCGAGGTCGAGATCGCCCTCATCGACCACCCGGAGATCTCCGACGTCGTCGTCATCGGCCTGCGCGACCCCGAGTGGGGCCGGCGGGTGCACGCCGTCATACAGCCCGCGGACCCGTCCCGCCCGCCGACAGCCGGCGAGGTCATCGCCTACGCCAAGAGCCGGCTCGCCCCGTACAAGGTGCCGAAGACGGTGGAGATCGTGGACGCCATCCCGCGCAGTGAGGCCACAAAGGTGAACCGGGGGGCACTCGTCGCGACCCGCGGCGGCTGACCCCGGCCCGAACCGGTCAGCCGCTCGCCCGTTCATCCGCTCACCCGCTTCGAGGGACCGGCGCCGTTTGTCGACAAACGGCGCCGGTTTCCTTTGCGGACCGCCGGTCCGGTTGGTGGTGACCCGGGCGGGAGATTCGGGGCCGGTATGCCCGCCGACCTGGAATCACGCCTCCCGGACAGCCGGGAATGCATTGTCCGGAACGGTGGCGCAACACGGCCGGGCTCTTTCCCGGCTCCGGTCCCGTGGTCGTCGGGTCGTCGGGAGCGCTCAGGTGTGCCAGTGTGACGGGTGCCAGTGTGACGACAGGCACACCGGCAGGACGCCGCGGGAACGTCCTGATTTCGTGTGGAGCGTGCGACTGGCGTGACGGCTCCCCGGCCGTCACCGCCGCGCGATGACCCGACCAGCAACACTGACATGACCAGCACCTCTGACCAGCAGTGACTGCCGGCCTCGCCGGCCGCCGGGGCGCCCGTCGGCCCCGTCGGCCCCGTCGGCGCCCCGGCGGCCGGCTCGATGAAGGAGTTTTCGAGAAGAATGCCTCTGCGTGCTCGCCGGTCGTGTCTGGCGGTTCCGGCTTCCAATCCGAAGATGCTGGGTAAGGCGCAGGGCCTTCCCGCTGACCAGATCTTCTGTGATCTTGAGGACTCGGTGGCGCCGGGGGCGAAGGAGTCGGCGCGTGGGAACGTGGTGTCGGTGTTGAACGAGGGTGACTGGGCGGGTAAGACGCGGGTGGTGCGGGTCAATGACCTGACGACGAAGTGGACGTATCGGGATGTCGTGACGGTGGTGGAGGGTGCGGGGGCGAACCTGGACTGTGTGATGTTGCCGAAGGTGCAGACGGCGGCGCAGGTGCAGTGGCTGGATCTGTTGTTGACGCAGATCGAGGAGGTGATGGGTCTCGAGGTGGGGCGGATCGGTATCGAGGCTCAGATCGAGAACGCGTTGGGGTTGTCGAACGTGAAGGAGATCGCGTTCGCGAGTCCGCGGATCGAGACGATCATCTTTGGTCCGGCGGATTTCATGGCGTCGATGAACATGCCGTCGCTGGTGGTGGGTGCGTTGAGCCCGGACTATCCGGGGGATCCGTTCCACTACGTGCTGTTCAAGATTTTGGAGGCGGCGCGGGCGCGGGGTGTGCAGGCG
>NZ_MBLM01000136.1 GCF_001854655.1 Parafrankia colletiae
GCGGAGCCTGCCGGTGCCGGTGCCGGTGCCGGTGCCGGGGTGGGGGTGGGGCCGGATCTGCCGACCTATCCCTTCCAGCACGAGCGCTACTGGCTGGAACCGGCCGCCGGCAGCCGCGGAGATGTTCGCGTGGCGGGGCTGGATCGCGCCGACCACCCGTTCCTCGGCGCGGCCCTCGACCTGGCGGGCGTGCCGCTGACCGTCCTGAGCGGGCGGGTGGGGCTGCCGGACCATCCGTGGCTGGCCGACCACGCCGTCGCGGGCACCGTGCTTCTCCCCGGAGCCGCCCTGGTCGACCTGGCCCTGCACGCGGGCACCCGCACCGGCCATCCCCGGCTCGCCGAGCTGGTGATCGAGAACGCGCTCGTCCTGCCCGACCAGGGCAGTGTCCGGTTCCAGGTGCAGGTCGGTGAGCCGGACGGGTCAGGACGTCGGCCGGTCGAGATACATGCCCGCGGCGCGGACACGCCGGACGCGGCCTGGACCCGGCACGCCACCGGCCACCTCGCGGTGTCTGCCACGGCGGTGTCTGCCACGGCGGTGTCCGGCACGGCGGAGGACGAGACGGGGGTGGGCGACTGGCCACCCGCCGGGGCCGAGCCGCTGCCCGTCACGGAGTTCTACGCGCGGCTGGCCGCCGGCGGCTACCGGTACGGCCCCGCCTTCCAGGGCGTCGAGGCACTCTGGACACGCGGCGGCGAGGTCTTCGCCRACATCGCGCTGCCGGCGGAACTGCGGGTCGAGGCCGACCGCTACAGCCTGCATCCGGCCCTGTTCGACGCCGCACTCCAGGCGACCAGTGCGGCCGGGCTCACCGCGGCGGAACCCGGGCACCTCCTGCTGCCGTTCGCCTGGACGGGCGTGACTGTCCAGTCCGCGGGTGCGGCCCGGCTGCGGGTGCGGGCGGTACCGACGGGGCCGAGCAGCTTCGCCCTCACCCTGCTGGCCCCCGCGGACGTGGACCCCGCGGGCGGTGCCGCGGACCCGGTCGTGGCCACGGTGGACTCGCTGGTGCTACGGTCCGTCGCCGCCGACCGACTGGCCGCGGACCGGCCGGTCGGCGCCGGGCCGCGGGCGGCCTCGCTGTTCCGGCTCGGCTGGAACCCGCTGCCGTCGACGTCCACGACGCCGGGCGTGCCCACGCGGGACGGGGAGCCGGAGACGGCGCCGCGCGGGCTGTCTCCGGAGCGCGTCCTCGACCTGAGCGCACGGACGCCGGTAGTCGACCCGGGCGCGGCCCGGGAGCTGGCCGCCCGTGCCCTCACCTGGTTGCAGGATCGGCTGCTCGGCACACCGGCGCAGCCCACCGCCGCTGGCCTGCCCGGCCCACCGCTGGTCGTCGTGACCCGGTGGGCTGTCGACGGCCCGGATCTGGAGCCCGCACCGTCCGACCCCGCCGCCGGTTCCGGCGGGGCTGTCGACCTCGGCGCGGCGGCGGTGTGGGGACTCGTGCGTTCCGCGCAGGCGGAGCATCCCGGCGAGATCATCCTCGTGGACGTCGATGCTCCGGTCGGGATCGAAGGCTCCGACGGGATCGAGGGCTCTGGCGGGATCGAGGGCTCTGGCGGGGTCGGCGGCTCCGGTATCGGTGGCATCGGCGGTGTCGTGGCCGAGGCGGTCGCGGCGGGTGAGCCACAGCTGGCCGTGCGGGCGGGCCGCGGGTTCGTCCCGCGGATCGTTCCGGTCGCCGGCCACGCACCGGCGCCCGGGTCGGACGAGCCTGGCCCGGGTGCGGCGGGGCGGCCCGGGCTCGCCGACGGCACCACGCTGATCACGGGCGGCACCGGTGTCCTGGGCACCCTGGTGGCCCGGCACCTGGTGCGGGCGCACGGAGTCCGTGACCTGGTGCTGCTGAGCCGGCGCGGGCTGGCAGCCCCCGGCGCGGCGGACCTGGTCGAGGAGCTGGCCGGGCAGGGTGCGCGGGTCCGGGTGGTGGCCGCCGATGCCGCCGACCGCGGGGCGCTCGCGGAGGTGCTCGCCGCCATCGGACCGGACCGTCCGCTGACCGGGGTGGTCCACACCGCGGGGACGTTGGATGACGGCGTCCTGGCGGCGCAGACCGCCCACCGCCTGGACGGAGTGTTCCGGCCCAAGGCGGATGCGGCGTGGAACCTGCACGAGCTCACCGCCGGCACGGAGCTGGCCATGTTCATCCTGTTCTCGTCCGGCGCCGGGGTGTTCGGCAGCGCCGGGCAGGCCAACTACGCGGCCGCGAACGCCTACCTCGACGCGCTCGCGCGGCTCGCCCGGAGGCTGGGGCGCCCGGCGGTGTCGGTGGCGTGGGGCCTGTGGGAACGGGCCAGCGGTCTGACCGGCCATCTCGACGAGGCGGGCCGGGACCGGCTCGGTCGGGAGGGGCTGCGGCCGTTGCCAGACGACGAGGCGCTCGCACTCTTCGACGCCGCCGTCGCGGCGGCCGCCGAGGGCACAGCTGGCGCCGAGGGCACAGCTGGCGCCGAGGGCACTTCCGGCCGCGGGGGCACCCCTGGCGGCGGTGGTCCCGCGGGTGACGGGCTGCTGGTGGCGAGCGGGTTCGACGCGGCGGCGCTGGCCGGTCAGGTGGCCGAGGGACGGCTGCCGGCGCTGCTGCGCGAGGTGGTGGGCACCCTGGCCGCGGCGCCGGCGCGGCGGGCGCCGCAGGTATCGCTGCGCGAGCGGCTGACGGGACTGGAGCCGGACGAGCGCGACCGGCTGCTGCTGGCAGTCGTGCGCCGGCACGCCGCGACGGTGCTGGGGCACCGTGGCATCGAGCAGGTCGGCGCGACCCGGGCGTTCCGTGACCTCGGCGTGGACTCGTTGGCGGCCGTCGAGCTGCGCAACCGGCTCTCCGCGGAGGCGGGGATCCCGCTGCCCGCCACGCTGGTCTTCGACCATCCGAGCCCGGTCGCACTCGCCGCCCGGCTCGCCGCCGAGCTGCGGGCGGACGAGGCCGGGCAGGCCCCCGGCCCGGCCGACGTCCCGGCACCCGCCGACGTTCCGGTACAGCAGAGCGTCCCGTCACAGGCGGGCGGCGGCAGCCGTACCGGTGCCGAGGGCCTGTCGGACGAGGCGCGGCTGATCGCGGGGATGGACGCCGACGCCCTGATCGCGCGGGCCCTCGGGCGGACCGCCTGACGGCCGCTGCCCCGCGCGCCCCGCGCCGTTTCCACCCAAGCCGTCCAGCCGAGTTCCGGAGAGTCCCATGGCGACGTCCCACGACACCCTCGTCGAGGCGCTGCGCGCCTCGTTAATGGAGAACGAACGGCTGCGGCGCGAAAACGACGGCCTGAGCAGTGAGAACAGCCGGCTGGCCGCGCCCGAGGCGCGGGCGCCCGACCTGGTCGCGATCGTCGGCGCCGGCTGCCGGCTGCCGGGCGGGATCGGCTCGCCCGAGGACCTGTGGCGGCTGGTGGACACCGGTGGTGAGGGCCTGGCACCCTTCCCGACGGACCGCGGCTGGAACCTCGACGAGCTCTTCGACCCGGATCCCGACCGGCCCGGGACGTCCTACGTCCGCACCGGCGGCTTCGTGGACGCCGCGGCGTTCGATCCCGGGTTCTTCGGTATCGCGCCGCGTGAGGCGTTGGCGATGGACCCCCAGCAGCGCCTGATGCTGGAGGTCTCGTGGGAGGCGGTCGAGCGGGCCGGGATCGACCCGACGTCGCTGCGCGGGCGCAGTGTCGGCGTCTACACGGGGGTGATGTACCACGACTACGCGGCGGACGTGACCGACGTCCCGCCGGAACTGGAGGGGCTCCTCGGGACGGGCAACTCCGGGAGCGTGGTGTCCGGGCGGGTCTCCTACGTGCTCGGGCTGGAAGGGCCCTCGGTCACCGTCGACACAGCGTGCTCGTCGTCGCTGGTCGCCGTCCACCTGGCCCTGCGCGCGCTGCGGGCCGGGGAGATCGAGCTGGCGCTCGTCGGCGGGGTCGCGGTCATGGCCCGACCGGGCCCCTTCGTCGAGTTCTCCCGGCAGCGCGGCCTTGCCCCGGACGGGCGGTGCCGGTCGTTCGGGGCGGGTGCCGACGGCACGGCATGGTCGGAGGGGGCGGTGGTCCTCGTCCTGGAACGCCTCGACGACGCGCGGCGCGGCGGCCACCCGGTGCGGGCGCTGGTGCGCGGCTCGGCGGTGAACTCGGACGGGGCGTCCAACGGGCTGACCGCGCCGAACGGTCCGGCGCAGCAGCGGGTGATCCAGCAGGCGCTCGCTGACGCCGGTCTCACCGCCGCGGACGTGGACGTCGTCGAAGGCCACGGGACGGGTACGCCGCTCGGCGATCCGATCGAGGCCCAGGCCCTGCTGGCGACGTACGGACGCCGGCCGGCGTCCCACCCGCTCTGGCTGGGATCGCTGAAGTCGAACATCGGTCACACCCAGGCCGCCGCCGGGGTGGCCGGGATCCTCAAGCTGGTCGGGGCCCTGGCGCACGCGGAGCTTCCGCGGACGCTGCACGCCGACGTCCCGTCCGACCAGGTCGACTGGACGTCGGGGGCGGTCCGCCTGCTGCACGAGCGGCAGCCGTGGCCGGAGCACGGTCGGCCTCGGCGCGCCGCGGTCTCGTCCTTCGGCGTCAGCGGCACCAACGCCCACGTCATCCTCGAACAGGCCCCGGCCCCGCCGCCCGCGCAGTTCGCCCCGCCCGGGGACGGAGCGGCCGGGAGCCCAGCGGCCGGGAGCCCAGCGGCCGGGGACGGCCCGCGGGGGGGCACCGCGCCCGTCCCGGTGGCCTGGACGGTGACCGCTGCCAGCCGCGGGGCGCTGCGGACACTGGCCGGGGACCTGCGGACCGCGCTGGAGACCCAGCCGCACCTGCCCGTCGACGCGATCGGCGCCGCCCTGCGCACGACACGGGCGACGCTGCGCCACCGGGCCGTGGTGATCGCCGAGAACCGTGGATCCGGCCTCGCGGGGCTCGCCGCGGCGGCCGCGGCCGAGCCGGCGGTGAACCTCGTCACCGGGACGGCGGACGTCGACGGCCCGGTCGTCTTCGTCTTCCCCGGCCAGGGGGGCCAGTGGGCTGGCATGGGCGCGGAGCTGCTCGACACCTCGCCGGTGTTCGCCGACGAGGTCGCGAAGGCGGACGAGGCGCTGCGCCGGCATGTGGACTGGTCGGTGCGCGACGTGCTGCGCCAGTCGCCCGGGGCGCCGTCCCTCGACCGGGTGGACGTCGTGCAGCCGGTGTCCTTCGCCGTGGCGGCCGGGCTGGTTCGCCTGTGGGCGCAGGTCGGGGTCCGCCCGGACGCGGTGGTGGGCCACTCCCAGGGTGAGATCGCCGCCGCCTACGCCGCCGGCGCGCTGAGCCTTGCCGACGCCGCGGCGGTGGTCGCACTGCGCAGCCAGGCCATCGCCGGCGGGCTGGCCGGGCACGGCGGCATGGCGGCGGTCGCCCTGTCGCCCACCGCCGCCGCCGAGCGGCTCGCGCCCTTCGCCGACCTGGTGGAGCTCGCCGCGGTCAACGGGCCGGCCTCGGTCGTCCTCGCCGGTGAGCCGGACGCGCTCGACACACTGGTGGCGTCACTGGACGGCGAGGGGATCCGGGCCCGCCGCATCCCGGTCGACTACGCCTCGCACAGCCGGGGCGTCGAGAAGATCTCCGGCCTGCTCGACGCGGCGCTCGGCGGCCTCGACCCGCGCCAGCCCCGGGTGCCGTTCTTCTCGACGGTGGAGGCCGGCTGGATCCACGACACCCCGCTTGACGGCCGGTACTGGTACCGCAACCTGCGCTGCCCGGTGCGGTTCGCTGCCGCCACGCGGAGCCTGCTCGACGAGGGCTACCGGGTGTTCCTGGAGGTCAGCGCCCATCCCGTGYTCGCGCCGGCCGTCGCCGAGACGGTGGACCAGTGGGACGGGCCGCCCGTCGCGGTGCTCGAGTCGCTGCGCCGCGACGACGGCGGACCAGGCCGCTTCGCCCGGTCCGCGGCGGCCGCGTTCGTCCGCGGTGTCCCCGTCGACCTCGTCGCGGCGGCACGGGTGGTCACGCCCCCGGCACCCGCCGGTCCGACGGATGCGGCCGGCGGTCCGGCGGGTTCGGCGGATCGGGCGTGGGCGGTCGACCTGCCTACCTATCCGTTCCAGCACAGGCACTACTGGCTCGCTCCGAGCGCGCCGGGGGCCGGCCGCGGCCGCGGTGATGTGCCCGACGAGAACTCCGGAGGTGGCCCTGTGACCGATGAGGTGGCTGGCATCGCCGTGCCTGGCGCTGATCTGCCCGACACGCCCGACGCGGTTCCGCCGGACGACGACCGGGACGCGGGCCRCGAGCTCGTCGAACGCCTCGCGCCGCTGACGGCGTCCGAGCGGACGGCCGTGCTCATCGACCTCGTGCGGGCGCACGCGGCCGCGGTCCTCGGTCATCCCGACACCGACGAGATCGGGCCGGACAGCGCCTTCTTCGACATCGGGTTCAGCTCGCTGACCGCGGTCGACCTGCGTAACCGCCTCGCGGCGGAGTCCGGTCTGACGCTGCCCGCGATGCTCCTGTTCGACTACGCCGTCCCCCGCGAGGTCGCGGTGTTCCTGCTCGACCAGCTGGAGGTCGACACCCGTGTTTGACGTCGACGACTACCTCGCCGCCCTCGGCCACCACGGCTCCGTCGGCGTGGACCGGGAGACGCTGCGCCGCCTGCACCACGCCCACCTGCGGACCGTGCCCTACGACAGCGAGCTGAACACCGCCCGCGGGACGGATCTGTGGAAGGGCGTCGACATCGACGACGACGCCGTGTTCGACGCGGTGATCCGCCGCGGGCGGGGTGGTGTCTGCTACGAGCTCAACGGCCTGTTCCGCCGGCTGCTGACCGACCTCGGCTACGAGACCGGGGTGTTCGCGGCCGGTATCCGCCAGGTCGACGGGTCCTTCGGGCCGGACCTGGAGCACATCTTCAGCTTCGTCCGCCTCGACGGTGAGCTGCTGCTCGTCGATGTCGGCTTCGTCGGGCCGTCGTACCTGGAACCGCTGCGCCTCGGTCCCGAGGAGCAGCACCAGTTCGGCACCACGTTCCGCATCGTGGCCGGTGCCGACCACCACGTCCTGCAACGTCGAGGCAGCCGCGGTGAGTGGGCCGCGGTCTACCGGTTCCGCCCGGTCGCCCGCGAGCTCGCGGCCTGGGCTCAGCCGTCGGAGGAGCTCGCCGCGTTCGCGCGCGCGCTCGCCGGTGCCGGCACGCTGGTCCGTGGCCGGGCGACCGCCGGCGGGCAGCGGATCCTCATCGGCAAGCGGCTGGTGACCGTCGAGGACGGACAGGAGAGCATGCGCGTGCTCACCGATCCCGCCGAGCACGCACGCGTCCTCGCCGAGATCCTCGGCCGCGGCGCGGGCCCGGAGCCCGTGCCGTCCGGCGGCGCCCGGTGAGCGGCAGTGGTCCCGGTCCCGGTCCCGGTCCCGGTCCCGGTCCCACGAGCTCTGCCGGGACAGCCCGGCCTCCCGCGGACGTTCCAGCCCAGGTCGCGGACGTCGCGATCGTCGGGTACGGGCCGGTGGGCCAGACGACGGCCATCCTGCTGGCCAGGCGCGGCTGGCGGGTCACGGTGCTGGAACGGTGGCCGCGGCCGTACCCGATGCCGCGGGCCGTCTCGTTCGACGGCGAGTCCGCACGCATCCTCGGTGCGGCCGGCGTGGGCGCGGCAATGGGCCGGTTCGGTGAGCCGTCCCGGGACTACACCTGGCGCAACGCCGCGGGCGACGTGCTGCTGCACGTGGACGTCGCCGAGCGTGGACGTTCGGGCTGGCCGGACTCGACGTCCATGTACCAGCCGGCGCTGGAGGAGGCGCTCGCGCTGCGCGGCTCCAGCCTGCCCTCGCTGCGGGTGCTGCGCGGGCACCAGGTCGTCGCGCTCGCCGACCGGGGTGACGAGGTCGAGGTGACCGCGGCACTGGACGGCGTGCCGGGGGCGACCCGGCGGTTCCGGGCCGGCTGGGTGGTGGGGTGCGACGGCGCGAACAGTTTCGTGCGCGCCGCCGCGGGGATCCCCGTCTCCGACTTCGCCTACTTCAACGACTGGTTGACCTGTGACGTGGTGCTGCACGAGCCGGCCGTGCACACGCCGAACAACCTGCAGATCTGCGATCCGGCCCGGCCGCGGACGGCGGTCTCGGCCGGGCCGGGCCACCGGCGCTGGGAGTTCATGCGGCTGCCTGAGGAGCCGGTCGAGCGGTTCGGACGTCCGGAGTCCGCGTGGGAGCTGCTGGGCCTGTTCGGCCTGCACCCGGGCAACGCCACTCTGGAGCGGCACGCGGTGTACCGGTTCCAGGCCCGCCACGCCGACCGTTGGCGGGCCGGGCGGGTGCTGGTCGCCGGGGACGCCGCGCACCTGATGCCGCCGTTCGCCGGGCAGGGCATGTGCTCGGGCTTCCGCGACGCGGCGAACCTGGCCTGGAAGCTCGACCTGGTTCTCGCCGGCACGGCGCCGGTGGAGCTGCTCGACACCTACACCGCGGAGCGGCGGGCACACGTCCAGCACGCCATCGGGATGTCGATGAACCTCGGCCGGGTGATCTGCGAGACCGATCCGGCCGCGGCCCGGGACCGGGACGAGGTCATGATCGCGGTCAGGGCGCGTGGGCTGCGCCAGGACGACGCGCGGTCCTCGGTCGCGCCGCTGACGGACGGCGTCCTGCGCGGCCGGGCACTGCGCGGCCGGGTACCGCGCGCGGAGACACCCGACAGCCAGGCTGCCGACAGCCGGCCGGCGGGCGGCCCAGGCCGGCCGGGCGGGCTGGGCCGGCCGGGCGGGTCGTCTCGCGGGACCTCGCCGGCCGGCAGGGTTCCCGCCGGCGACCTAGTCCCGCAGGGCCGGGTCGCCGTCGGCAGCCGCACCGGGCTGTTCGACGAGTTCGTCGAACCGGGCTTCGTGCTGCTGACCACCGGCGAGCCAGCCGCGCTGCCCGGCCCGCGGGCGCGGGACGCCTTCGGGCGCCTCGGTGGCCGGGTGGTGCGGGTTCTCGCGGCGCCCGGCCCGGCACCGGCAGTGCGGGAGGCACCTGCTGCACCGGAGGCACCGGAGGTCGAGTCCGGAGCCGCGGCGGCGGTGCTCACGGTGATCGATCTCGATGACGTCTATCTGCCCTATCTCGCCGCCGCGGATGCCAGCGCCGTTCTGGTGCGGCCGGACTATTACCTCTTCGGCCGCGTCGCGCGCCCCGGCACCGCCGCCGCCTCGGATTCCGCCGCCGTCTCGGATTCCGCCGCTGTCGATTCCACCGGTCCGGACAATGCTGACCGGCTGGTGCGGGACCTGCTCGAAGCCCTCGGCGTGGCGGTGCCTGCCGGCGGGCGCTGACCTGGCGCCAGACGACGCTGACCCCACCCCGGGGTGTCCGGTGGGGCCGCAATGGGCGCACAGTTCCCGTTCGGTGGGCGGCACCGTTGACAATGGACGGAACCGCTGTGCCCAGCGGGGTTCCGTCAGTCCGCCTCGATTCCCGGAAACCGGGAGCCCGCGCGGAGAAGTCGCGGGAGGCAACGCAGCATCCTGCCAGGTGCGCATCTACACGGCCCGGTCCAGGGTGCGTAGACGCGTGCCGTTATACCGACCGCGGCTTATCGGTATCTGCGCGGAAAGGCGATCCGGCCGAATTTCGGAGCTGGCGGCCTGTGTCGACACACAGGCGGCGGGCCCCGAAGTCCGCGCCGTCGGAAATTGTCCATCCAACGGTTACGGCGCGGGTGCTGACCCGGCCGTGGACGACACGAGGGGCGCTCAGTGATTCTGGTTGAACGCGACGATGTTCTCCGTCAGCTCGACCTGGTCCTGGCGCAGTGTTCGGCTGGCCAGGGACGGGTGGTTCTCCTCGACGGTCCGGTCGGCACCGGTAAGACGGAGCTCGTCCGTTACAGCGGCCGGGTGGCCGCCCGTGCCGGCGTGACGGTCCGTTCCGCCACCTGCGCGCGGGTCGAGCACGTCCTGCCGCTGGGGGTGGTCGACCAGCTGCTGCGGGAGGCCGGTCCCGTGGGGCGGGATGTGGCGGGCGCCGCGGACTCCGTCACCGGCTTCGTCTCTCCGGATCTCGTCTCCGCTGGTCTGGTCCCGGCGGGTCTGGTCTCCGCCGGGCTCGTGCCCGCCAGCCCGGTCTCCGCGGGCCGGGTTCCCGCGGGTGTTGGTCCGGCGGGCGTGGTTCCGGCGAGCGTGGTTCCCACGGGGGTCTTCCCGGGTGGTCTGCTCCCCGACGGTTCCGCGCCGACCGGTCCGGTGCCCGTCCGAACCGCTCCGGTCGGTCTCGCGCCGGGCGCCCCACGTGGCCTGGGCGGCCCACGTGGCCGCGACGTCCCGGTCCGTGACGGGCGGCCCAACGCGGAGCGGCGTGCGTCCCTCATCGCCGAGCTGCTCCGGGCCGGGTCGGCCCGCGCGGCCGTGCTCGGCCCCGGCCCGGACCGTGAGCTGGCCCTGGTGTACCAGGAACTGACCCTGCTGCTGCTCGACCTCAGTGAGCGCGGGCCGGTGCTGCTGTCCGTCGACGACGTCCAGCACGCGGACGTCGCCTCGCTGCACTTCCTCCTGCATCTGGTGCGCCGCATCGGGTCGACGCGCATCGCCGTGCTGCTCGCCGGCGATCTGGCCTCGCGTCCCCTGGACCTGGCGTTCCGTGCGGAGCTCGCCCGGGCACCCGAGTTCCGGTCGCTCCGGGTGGGTCCGCTCTCCCCGGCCGGTTCGCTGCGGCTCGTCGCCGCGGCGCAGGCAGGTACCGCCGTTCCGACGCGGCTGGTGGCCCTGCCGGCGCCGGCAGGGCCGGTGGACGAGGCGCCGTCGGACGGCAGGTCGACCCACCCCGCACCGCTGGACAGCGCGACGGTGCGGGAGGTGTCGGCAGCGGACGCGCCGCAGGTGGCCGGGCCGGAGATGGACGGGCCTGCCCCGGAGCTGGATCCATACCGGCTCACCGGGGGCAACCCGTTGCTGCTGACCGCGCTGGTCCGGGACCAGCGCGGATTCGCCCAGCCCCGCCCCGAGGGCTACGGGCTGGCGCTGCTGAGCTGCCTGCACCGTGGTGAGCCGGTCGCCGTCCAGGTGGCCCGCGCGCTCGCCGTGCTGGAGTCGGCCCCGGACGGGACCGCCCCCGACGAGCCGGCGGAACCAGCATCCCTCGCGGGGATGATCGGCGCGGACGCCGCCGCCGTCGCCCGGGCGCTGGACGCGATCGGCGCGGCCGGGCTGCTCGACAGCGGCCGGTTCCGGCACCCGGTCGCCCACGCGGTCGTCCTGGACGACCTGACCGCGTCCGAGCGGATCGACCTGCACCGCCGCGCGGCGAGGCTTCGTCACCAGCAGGGCGCCCCGGCCGCGGTGGTGGCCATGCATCTGGTCGCCGGCGACGACGTCCGGCCGCCGTGGGCGACCGGAGTGCTCGTCGAGGCGGCCGAACAGGCACTGCTGGACGGACGGCCCGAGCGCGCGGCCACCTGCCTGCGGCTTGCCGTCCGGTGCGCGGTGGGTGGGCGGGAGCGGGCCGCGATCCGGGCCCGGCTGGCGCATGCCGAGTGGCAGACGAGCCCGGCGGTGGCGGCACGTCACCTCTCCCCGCTGCTCGCCGCCGCGCACGCCGGCCTGCTGGACCGGCGCACCAGCGCGGCACTGGTACGCCAGCTGCTCTGGACCGGGCGGTCGGCCGAGGCCGAGGAGCTGCTGGACCGGCTGCGGGCCGCGGCTGCGGCGCAGCCCGGCGAGGACACGGCCGAGGTGCACGACCTGGAGATCTGGCTCGCCACCGTTCATCCGCCGCTGGCCCGCCGCCGCGGGCCGGTGCCCGGCGGGGCGGTGCCCGCGACCCCGGCGGCCGACTCGTGGCTGCGCTCCGTGGCGCTGCTCGCGGACGCGGTGGCCGCCGGCGGCTACCGGGCGTCCCGCGACGCGGGGCCGGCAGCCGCCGGCACGCTGGCCGGGCACGGCCACAGTCGCGGCCAGGGCCTCGGTCAGAACCACGGCCTGGCGTACGGACAGGGTCTGGTACAGGGGCAGGGCCGCCGGTCGGCCGCCGGGCCCGCGGGCCCGGAACGGGCCGAGATCATCCTGCGTGACCTGCACCTGGCCCGGGCCGACCCGTGGGCCGCGGAGGCGGCGCTGCTGTCCCTGCTGCTGTTGACGCGGTCGCCGCGGATGGAGGCCGCGGTCGCCTGGTGCGAGCGGTTCCTGGCCGATCCCGGGCTGGAGGACCAGACCGCGCGGGCGCTGGTGACCGCGGTGCGGGGATCCCTGGCGCTCGAACAGGGTGATCTCGAACCGGCCGCCGCCTATGCCCGCGCCGCCCTGCGCCAGCTGCCGGCCAAGGCCTGGGGGGTGGCGATCGGCCTGCCGCTGGGCACCCTGGTGCTGGCGGCCACCCGGTCCGGGGAGCTGGAGGAGGCGGCGCGGCATCTGGTCCAGAGCGTCCCCGAGGAGATGCTTGCCAGCCGGTACGGGCTGGACTACCTGCACGCCCGCGGCCACTACCACCTGGCCGCGGGGCATGCCCACGCCGCGCTCGCCGACTTCCTCGCCTGCGGCGACCTGGTCCGGGGCTGGGGTCTGGACGCGACGGCCCTCGTCCCGTGGCGCGTCGGAGCGGCCGAGGCGTGGCTGCGGCTCGGCAATGTCGACCAGGCCCGCCAGCTGGCCCAGGAGCAACTGGGGCGTTCGGGAGCCACCTGGGCCCGGGGCCCGGCACTGCGGCTGCTCGCCGCGGCCAGTGCGCCGGGACGTCGGCTCCAGCCGCTCACCGAGGCGCTCGAACTGCTCGAGGCCAGCGGTGACCGGTTCGGGCAGGCCCGGGTACTGGCCGACCTCAGCCGCGTGCACGACCACCTGGACCAGCGCCGCCGGGCACGTCTGCTGCTGCGTCGGGCACTGCACATCGCCACCATGTGCGGGGCCCGCCCGCTCGCCCAGGAGCTGCTCGCGATCTCCGGGGAGGGCCGGCCGGTCACGGCGGTCGGAGCCGACCAGGAGGTGATCACCGGCCTGACCGACTCCGAGCGGCGGGTGGCGTCGCTGGCGGTCATGGGTTACACGAACCGGGAGATCGCGCTGCGGCTCTACGTCACCCCCAGCACCGTCGAGCAGCACCTGACCCGCGTCTACCGCAAGCTCAACGTCAAGCGCCGGCAGGATCTCCCCATCGACCTGTGGACGGACGTCACCCGCACCGGCTGAGCGGCCGCCTGGCGCGGGCCCCGCACGGCCCGCGCCAGGGGCGTCTCGCACTACGGCTACGGCGTCTCGCCGGGGCGCTCGGCGACGACCAGCAGGTACCCCAGCTGCCAGGTGTCGGCAAGGGCGAGCGCGTCAGCCCGGCTGATCGTCTCGCTGCTGAAGGCCCCGGCGTAGTTGTCCGGGTCGTCGCCGATCATCTCGGCCGCCTTCAGCAGGCTGCGCCGGACGGTCTGCTCGCTGATGTCGACCAGTTCGACCAGGCGCAGCCCCGCCTCGCGCAGCAGCGTCGGGTAGGTGTCGATCAGGCCGGCGTCGGTGGTGACATGGGTGCGGTAGAACTTGTCGACGACGCGGCGCCGCTCGCCGTCCAGCGGGCCCCGCTCGAAGAAGTCGGTCAGCCCGAGACGTCCACCCGGCTTCAGCACCCGGGCGATCTCCCGCAGCACCACCGGCCGATCCATGTGGATCAGCGACTCCAACGCCCACGCTGCGTCGAACGACCCGTCCTCGAACGGCAGCGCCGACGCGTCCGCGTACCGGAACGACAGCCGGTCGGCCAGCCCCACGGCCGTGGCCTGCCCGTTCGCCCGCCGCACCTGCTCGTTGCTGACCGTCACCCCGACCACACTCGCACCGGTGTCCCGACCGACCTGCAGCGCCGGCGCGCCAACTCCGCAGCCCACGTCGAGGGCCCGGCTGCCCACCCCGATCCGCAGCTGCTCGGTCGTCACCTCGGTGAGTCGCTGGCAGGCCTGCTCGAACGACCGGTCGTCGTCGGGGGTGTCCCAGTACCCGAAGTGCAGGTTCAGGGCGTCGCCGAGTTCCGCGGTGCTGTAGCCGGCCATCTCGTCGTAGAAGCGGCCGACGTCCTCAGCGGGGGGTGTTCCCGTCTTCGTCATTCTCTGCCTTCCCATCGTGTCCGGAGCGCCGGAAGTGCGGCTGGCCGAGATTTCCTCCAATTATGGGATGATTCGTGGTGCCGTCGAACCGGTATTCGGTGCGGCGGACCGGAACAGGGGGGTGTAAGGGGTCCGGTGCGAGGGCTGAGAACAGGGGTGGCATATGGGTGGGGAGTAAGCGCCAGAAGGGACATCATAGGGGTTGGCCAGGAGCGGGCACCGCGTTTTCCGGTGCATTCGTGCACCGGCCCGACCCGGCTCCTCCGGCATCGACAGAAACGGAGAAATCCGTGGGCTTTCACATTCTCGTCCTCGACATCCCCTCCAACGGCCATGTGCTCCCCAAGGTCGGCCTGGTCGACGAGCTGGTCCGCCGCGGGCACCGGGTGAGCTACGTGGTCGCGGACCGGCTGGCCGACCGGGTCCACCGTTTCGGCGCGGAGGTCATCGGGTACCGGTCAGCCGATCCGCTGGCCAGCCTCGCCGAGGACGACCCGGCGGCCGCGACGAGCGCCTTCTTCCGGGAGAACCTGGACATCCTGCGGGCCGCCCGGGAGCACTTCGGCGACGACCGCCCGGACGCCGTCGCCTACGACGAGGCCGCCTTCCAGGCCGGCCGGATCCTGAGCCGCCTGTGGGACGTGCCGCCGATCCTGCTCTCGGTGAGCGTGGTGTCCAACGCGCACTACTCCTACTTCGACCACATCGAGCGCCTGGTCCCGGGCCACCGGCTGCAGGACCCGGTCGAGGAGATCACCGCCGCGCTCGCCGGCTTCGGCCTCGCCGACCAGGTCGAGGACTTCCTGTGGACCAGGCGCCAGGTCGGCGAGTTCACCATCGTCTTCGTCCCGCCGCGGTTCCAGCCGGCGTACGAGACGTTCGATCCCGACCAGGTCGTCTTCGTCGGGCCGAGCGTGGAGAAGCGCGACTTCCTCGGCGCCTGGGACCCGGGCCGCGCCGCTCGGGCGGACGGCACCAGACCGCCGGTCGTGCTCGTCTCCCTCGGCAGCGTGCGCAACAACGACCCCGGCTTCTTCCGGACGGTCGTCGAGGCGTTTGTCGGCCAGCCCTGGCACGTCGTCGCCTCGGTGGGGGACAGCCTGCCCACCGCCGAGTTCGACCAGCTCACCGGGCTCGCGCCGAACGTGGAGATCCATCGGTGGGTCTCCAACATCGGTGTGCTCGAGCACGCCCGGGCGTTCGTCACCCACGGGGGGAACGGCTCCCTGCTGGAGGCTCTGCACACCGCCACCCCGGTTCTCGTCGTGCCACCGGCGCCGGACTTCCTGCCCTACTGCGACACCGTGCGTGAGCTGGGCGTCGGCACTGTGGTCGCGCCGGCGGAGCTGACCGGCGAGCGGGTGCTGGCGGAGGTGGCGGCGCTGGTGGGCGACGAGAAGGTGCAGCACCGCCTGCGCGACCTGCAGGAGCACACCCGGGCGGCGGGAGGGGCCCCGCGTGCGGCCGACGCCGTCGAGGCCTACCTCGGCCGCCGCTGACCCGGGCCGCTGCCGGCCGCGAAGAGCAAGCCCCGAAGAACATCGGAGAGGACGTCCCCCGTGACGACAGGCCCGCCGGCCGGAGCGGTCATCATCACCGGCAGCGGCTCGGGAATCGGCGCCGCGACCGCGGTGATTCTCG
This sequence comes from Parafrankia colletiae, assembly GCF_001854655.1. Classification (GTDB taxonomy): domain Bacteria; phylum Actinomycetota; class Actinomycetes; order Frankiales; family Frankiaceae; genus Parafrankia; species Parafrankia colletiae. The sequence continues at coordinate 15,643 of NZ_MBLM01000136.1, forward strand.
CCCGGCGGGGCTACCGGGTGGTCGCCGCGGCGCACTCCCGGGACCGGGTCACCCAGCTGCGGGAGTGGATCGACGGCGCGGCCGCCGACGGCGCGGGCGCCGTCGCTGCCCGGGTCGACATCGACGAGCTGGACGTCACCGACGAGGCGGCGATCCCGTCGTTCGTCGAGCGGGTCGTGGCCCGGCACGGCTCGCTGCACGCCGTCGTCAGCAACGCCGGCGTACACGGTGTGGAGACCTTCGAGGACGAGGATCTGGCCAGCTACCGACGGGTGTTCGACGTCAACGTGTTCGGGCCGGTGGCGCTGCTGAAGGCCGCGTTCGGGCACCTGCGGGCCAGCCACGGGAGGATCGTCGCGGTCGGCAGCGTCGCCGGGGTCGTCGGCCTGCCCTTCATGGAGGCCTACTCCGGCTCCCGGTTCGCCCTGGAGGGCGTGCTGGAGAGCCTCGCGCCGGTGGCTCGCCGGGTCGGTGTGGCGGTGTCGATCGTGTCCCCGGGGCCGACCGGCGCCGACGCGGCCAGGAAGCTGGACTGGCCGCGTATCCTCGGCGCGGCCGGGCCCTTCGAGGCGGTGCTGCGCCAGTACGTCGACAACGCCGAAGCCTCCGCCGGCCCGCTGCCGGGGCTGCCCGCGACGCAGACGGTGGAGGCGGTGGCCACGGCGATCGCCGACGTGTTGGCGGCCGCCGACCCCCCGTTCCGTCAGCCGACGGCACCGGACACCGCCGCCCTGCTCGCCCGCAAGTTGCGCGACCTCAACGGCGACGAGGTCCAGTCCCTCGTCGCCGGCTGGCTCGACCCCTGACCGCCGCCCGCCCGGAGAACTGTGGCCCGGKCGTCCGCCGGTGCCACAGTAAAGGGGGGTAAAGGGGGTATGTCGCGGTGTCAGCACTGCTACCGTCGCGTTACGGGCGCTGCACTGGACGAGCAGACCAAAAGCCCCGCACGACGCCACGAATCTCCCGGTCATCGCCACCGTGAATGCTGATGGAAGTCCACATTCGTCAATCGTCCTGATTAATGGGAGTGGGGACGTCCACTATTTTGTGGGCACAGGTGGGGCGACGGGTGAGCGGAATATCTCCCGCGACCGGCGGAACAATCTCCGGGGCACGGTGTCGGGTGCCACCAAGCCAGGCCTCCTGACAGACCGCAGCGACCGGGGCGACTGAGAGAACGAGGTGACGGTGTCCGCGCCGAGCAATCTGCGGGTCGAGCATCTGGTGACTCCGCTTGGCCTGACCACGCCTGCCCCGCGGCTGAGCTGGTGGCTCCCGGCGGGAGCCACCGCCCAGCGGGGCTACCAGCTCCGGGGCGAGGTGGGCGGCGCGGAGTGGGACAGCGGCCGGGTCACGTCGGGCCGCAGCCTGTTCGTTCCCTACCCCGGGCCGGTCCCGCGCTCGGGGGAGCGTGTCACCTGGGCGGTGAAGGTCTGGTCGGACTCCGGGGAGAGCGAGTGGTCGCCGGCCTCCTGGTGGGAGGCCGGTCTGCTGGCCCCGCGGGACTGGACGGCCTCGTGGGTCGGGCCGGACGAGGGCGGCGGCATTCCCCCCGCCGGCTCGCGCCCCGGCTACCTGCTGCGGGGGGAGACGGTCGTTGACCGCCCCGTGACGCGGGCCCGGCTGTACACCGCCGCCCACGGCGTCTACGAGGTGTTCCTCAACGGCATCCGAGTGGGCGACGCCGAGCTGGCCCCCGGGCCGACCGCCTACCGCAGCCGGATCCACGTCCAGGCCCAGGACGTCACCTCGCTGGTGACCGCCGGTGCCAACGTGCTCGGCGCGGTGCTCAGCGACGGGTGGTACCGCGGGCGGACCTGCTATCACCGGCTGCCGGACGGTTTCGGCGAGCGCGTCGCGTTCCTGGCCGAGCTGCGGATCGAGCATCCCGACGGAAGCGTCACCGTCGCCGGTACCGGCCCGGGCTGGCGTTCGGYGGCCGGGGCGATCACGGCGGCTGATCTCTTCGACGGTCAGGAGACCGACTTCCGTCGCGACCGGCCGGGCTGGAACCTGCCCGGCGCCGACGTCTCCGGCTGGTCCCCGGTGCACGTGGCCGGTGCGCCGGCGGATGGCACCCACCTCGTGTCATCGCCGGCGGCGCCGATCCGCCGCCTCGCCTGGCTGCGTCCGGTGGCGATCAGCCGCCCGCGGCCGGACGCCCAGGTCGTCGACTTCGGGCAGAACATCCACGGCTGGGTGCGGCTGGGCCGGCTCGGGCCGGCCGGGACGTCCCTGCTGCTGACGCACGCCGAGGCGCTGAACCCGCTGACCGGCGATGTCGACCCGTCCAGCGCGCAGGCCACGCTGCGCTGGTATGAGCCGCCCCGGGGCGTGCAGGGTGACCGGGTGATCTCCGCCGGCCGGCCCGGTGACGTCTTCGAGCCGCGGCACACCCGCCACGGCTTCCGGTACGTGCGGATCGACGGGCATCCGGAGGACATCACCGCGGACGATGTGTCCGCCGCCGCCATCGGCTCCGATCTTCCCCGCACAGGGTGGTTCCGGTGCAGCGACGAGCGGATCAACCGGCTGTACGAGACCGCGTTCTGGACGCTGCGTAACCAGCAGTGGGGCACCCCTACCGCGGAGATCACCCGCGAGTGTGCCGGGTGGGTGGACTGGGGGACCAACGTGCCCGCGGCCGCGCTGTTCCACGACGTCTCCGGCTTCAGCGCCTCGTGGCTGCGCGATCTCGCGGCCGACCAGTGGCCCGACGGGCGGATCAGGAACTACGCCCCCGACCCGCTCGGCCCGAACAGCGCGACGGCGCACCTCGCGCTGCCGCAGGGCCAGGCCGGGTGGGCGGACGCCGCCGTCCTGGTGCCCTGGGAGATGTGGCGGATCTACGGGGACGAAGGGGTGCTCGCGGAGCAGTACCCCTCCATGCGGGCATGGGTCGAGCACGTGGCCACCGTGGCCCGGGAGCAGCGCCATCCGACGCGGGCCGCCGCCCGGCCCGAGCCCGCGCCCCACGAGGAGTTCCTCTGGGACACCGGCCACCAGTGGGGCGAGCTCTGGGAGACCATCCGCCTCGGGCTGCGCCCCGTGTCGGCGCCGCCGCCGGGCGCCACGCGGCGCCCGGGCGACCGTGACACCCCGCGCGCTCCCGGCATCGACCCGCCCTCCCCTCCGTACGACTGGCTGGGGCACGTCCACTCCCTGACGGACCTGGACCACCTCGTCGCCGCCGAGGTCGCGCGGGTGGCCGCCCGTGACCACGCGGTCTTCTCGACGGCCTACTTCCACCACTCCGCCGGGCTGCTGGCGCGGATCGCCTCGGTGCTGGGCCACGAGGCGGACGCCGAGCGGTACCGGGCGCTGGCAGCCCGGGTCCGCTCCGCGTGGCAGGCCGAGTTCATCGGTGCCGACGGTGCGCTGACGCCGGACACCCAGGCGACACATGTGCGGGCGCTGGCATTCGGGCTGGTGCCGGACGAGCTGCGGGAACGCACCGCCGCCCGGCTGGTCGAGCTGATCCGGGAGGCGGGGACCCACCCGGGCACCGGGCTGTCCTCGACCCGGCTGTTGCTGCCGGTGCTGGCCGACACCGGGTATCTGGACGTCGCCTACGAGCTGCTCCTGCAGGACACCGAGCCGTCCTGGCTGACGACCTTCGAACGCGGCGGCACCACCTTCTGGGAGGCCTGGGACGGCATCGGCGCCGACGGGTCCCTCCGGCTGGCGCTGAACTTCCCCACCCGGGCGAGTGTCGTGGAGTTCCTGCACGGTCACGTCGTCGGGATCCAGACCGCGGACGACGGCGCCGAGCAGGTCGGCTACCGCCGCTTCCGGGTGGCCCCACGCCCCGGCGGCGGCCTGACCTGGGCCGAGGCCCGTTACGACTCGCCCTACGGGCGGATCGAGGCGTCCTGGCGGGTCGACGGCAACCGGTTCACACTCACGGTCGCAGTGCCGCCCGGCACCTCCGCCGAGGTGCTCCTGCCCGATGGCTCGCGTGCCGAGGCCGTCACCGGCACCTCGGCTCACACCTGTTCCCTGCCCGTCCCGCTTCGGCCGGAGGCTGTGCGCTCATGACGACATCCCCTGCTTCCGCGTCCCCTGCTTCCGCACGCTCCGGGCCGCGCCCGCCGGGAGCTGTGCTGATCACCGGGAGCGGGTCGGGGATCGGCGCGGCCACGGCCGTGGCGGCGGCACTCGCCGGCTACCGGGTCGTGGCCTCCGTGCACTCCCTCGACCGCGTCGACGACCTGCGCTCCCGGATCGCGTCCGCCGAGGCCGGCGTGCTCGACATCGAGTTCCGGGAGCTGGACGTGACCAGCCAGCAGGCCGCTGCGGCTCTGCTGGCGGACATCGTGGCCAGGTACGGCGCACTGCATGCCGTGATCAGCAACGCCGGGATCACGCGGATGGGAACCTTCGAGAACGAGCCTGTCGAAAGCTACCGGCGGGTCTTCGACGTGAACTTCTTCGGCCCGATCGCGCTGCTCAAGCGGGCGATGCCGCACCTGCGGGCAAGCCATGGCCGGATCATCGCGGTCAGCAGCCTCAACGGAGTGGTCAGCACACCGTTCCAGGAGGCCTACAACGCCTCCAAGTTCGCCCTCGAGGGCGCGCTGGAAAGCCTCGCCCCGGTCGCCCGCCGGGTGGGTGTGGACGTCTCCGTCGTCGCCCCCGGGCCGACGTCCGACACCCACATCTGGCAGACGATCGACATCGCGGGGTTCCGGGCCGCGGCGACGAGCCCCTACACCGAGGTGATCGACCGGTACTTCGCCAACGCCGCCGACGGGCTGCTCACCGACCTGCCCGCCGGCCAGCTCGCGGCGGAGGTCGCCCAGGTGATTGTCGGCGTGCTGGGCAGCGACGAGCCCGCCTTCCGCTACACGACGTCCACGGTGGGAACCGAGCTGCTCGCCCGCAAGCTGGTCGACCCGACGGGCGACACCCTCGTCGCGCGGACCGGCAGCTGGCTTGACCGCCAACCCACACCTGCCGCGCTCGCTGACCCGGTGCCTGCTGACCCGGTGCCTGCTGACCCGGTGCCTGCTGACCCAGTGCCTGCTGACCCGGTGCCCGCCGGCCCGGTGCCCGCCGAGTGAGAGCCGCGAGCCGCACGACCGCCTGATCATCCGGAGCGAGTGAGGAACGGAACGATGGATACCGCGACATCCCAGGTGGCCGATCTGCCTCGGGTCTCGGCTGAGATCAACTATGCGGGAGACATCCGCGGCCAGGCACGGTTCGACCACCTGAACCCGTCTGGGACGAACGTCGTGTGGGCGTCGGCCACGGTCGAGATCCGTGACGTGCGGCCGGTCCGCGACCAGCTGTCGCTGGACCGGGAGGGGTTCGTGCTTCTGACCCACGAGAGCGTCCTGGCCGGTGCGGCGGACCCCGAGCCGCTGGTCGACGACTACCTGGCGGAGACGACCGACCTGATCCGGCGCGTGACCGGGGCCAGCCATGTGGCGCCGCAGCCGACCTGGTGGAACGTCCTGATCCGCTCCACCGGCAACGCCCTGGGGACGGCCCGGCCCCGGCCGGGCCGCTTCGTCCACCTGGACTACAGCGAGGCCGACGCGTACCGGTTCGCCGACCACATCCGCCGCAGCGGCGGCGACCGGGTGCCGGCGCACGGCCGCTTCGCGGTGTACCAGACCTGGCGCTCCCTGTCCGGGCCGCCGCAGGACAGCCAGCTGGCCCTGACCGACGGACGGAGCGTGAGCCGGTCCCGGACGCGGGTCGTCGAGCACGTCATCGGCCCGCGTGAGGCGTTCGGCGGCGTCTTCGAGTCGCTGCTGTGCGACCGCGACGACGCGCACCGCTGGTACTACTTCTCCGACGCCCGCCCCGACGAGCTGGTGCTGTTCCTGGGCTTCGACTCGGCACACCCGGGGCGGACGAACGTCGCGCACACCGCGTTCGACGTCCCTGCGGCCGGGCGCACGCTGCTGCCGCGGACCAGCATCGAGTCCCGCTACTTCGCGTTCTTCGAGTGAGGTCACACGCACCGGGCCGGCGGCGGGGTCAGGATGGCAGGGCGACGAGCTGACGCAGGAAGTCGGCCTGTTCGCCGATGGTGTCGGAGGGAATGTCGCGGAACCAGCCGATCTGCCGGCCCTCGTCGCTGCCCACGAGGTGCCCGCTGACAATGGTGGCCGCGAAGGCGAGGCCCACCGGCCAGCCCCGGTAACCGGACGCCGCTATCAGCGGGTACTCGACGTAGCCGAGCAGTTCCCCGGCGGCGACGGTGACCCCCAGCTCGCGGCCGGCCACCCGGGCCACCGCGGCCGGCAGGGACTCTCCGAAAAGCACCGTGCCGCCGGGTAGGTGCCACTGCCCCCGGGCCGGTTCGATGTCCCGCCTGACCAGCAGTACACCGTCCGGCTCCCGGATCACCACCTCCACGCACAGCCGTGGCACACGGCCGTAAATGTCGTCGAAATCGCGCCGGCTGAGTGGGAACGATGGGTGCGCTGACACGGAAGAATCCTAGCAGTTGCGTTTTCTGGCCGGACGGGAGTACCCGCCCGGCGCACGGCGGGGCCTGTCGTCATGCAATCGTCTCGAAGACGGCCATCATTCCGGTGCTGGCGTGGTCCACGACATGGCAGTGGTATACGAACTTGCCCAGGAATTCGGTGAATGTGGCCTGTACCCGCACTGTGTCACCGGGCGCGAGAAGGACGGTGTCCTTCAGTCCCCGCTCGGTCGGGCCGGGCGGGATGCCATTTCGGTCGAGCACCCTGAACTGCACCAGGTGCAGATGCAGATTGTGGTAGGTGGCGACCGGGGTGACCGGATTGGTGATGCGCCAGATCTCGGTGGTGCCGCGCTTGATCTGGAAGTCCACCCGGTTCGGGTCGAACAGGTTCCCGTTGATGGYGAAGGGGAAGGCGACCGTGTGGTACGAGAGCACGATGTCGCGGACCCGGGTGGCCGGYGGCAGCGCGGGCAGCGTGGCGAGCGCGGCGGGCACCCGGCTCGTGTCGGTCCCCTCCCGGGCCACCACGTCGAAGCGCAGGACGGGCTGGGAGATCGGCACGCTCGGGTCGAGAAGGTTACGGGTGTTGGTCARCACGACCTGGGCACCTGGCTGGTAGCGGGAGAAGTCGATCACGATGTCGGCACGCTCGGCCGCACTGAGCAGCACCGAACGGATCCGCGCCGGGGCGGGCAGCAGTCCGCCGTCCCCGGCCACCTGGGTGAACTCCTCGTTCTGGCCGAGGATCAGGTTGAATATCCGCATGTTGCTGGCGTTGAGCAGGCGGAACCGGTATTTGCGGGCCTGCACCCTGAAGTACGGCGCGGGCCGCCCGTTCGTGAGAACGGTGGTGCGGCCCGCCTCGTCCTGGACGGCGTAGACCAGCTGTCCGCTCTCGTCGAAATGCCCGTCCGACAGCAGCAGGGGAATGTCGAAATCCCCGGACGGAAGTCCCAGCGCGGCCTCGGGCGGATTTTCCAGAAGGTAGAATCCGTGCAGCCCGCGGTAGATGTTCTCGGACTCGTGATGGTGCGCGTGGTCGTGATACCACAGCGTCGCCGCCGCCTGGTTGTTCGGGTATTCGTAGGTCCGGGTCGTGCCGGTGTTGATGACGTCGGTGGGGAACCCGTCGTTCGCGGCGGAGACGTGCGCGCCGTGCACGTGGACGGCGGTCACGTGCGGCAGCTCGTTGCGGTGGCGGACGACGACCCGGCGCCCGACCCTGGCTTTGATGGTCGGGCCGACATAGCTGCCGTTGTAGCCGTGGACCTCGGCGGGGAAGCCGGGCAGAAGCTCCTCCTGGCCGACCCGGGCGGTGATGTCGTAGATATCCGAGTCGGCGGTGGTCTGCGTAGGAGCCAGGACGGGCGGCACCGGCAGCGGCACCGAGAAGGGCGTGACCGGAGGCGCGACCGAGGCCGCGACGGGGGCGGCCACGCCGTGCCCGAGATGGCCGCCGGGAACGGCGGTGGCCTGCGCGGCGCCGTCTGGGCCCGCCCCGAGTTGCGTGGCTCCGGCCACGGCCCCGACTCCGAGCACGGTGGTGGCCACCCCCGCAGTCAGAAAGTCCCTCCGAGACAGCGGACCCACCATTGACTGCTCCTCCAAGATATCTGCCGTCTCCGGACAATCACCGGACCGGCTAGCACCTTGCGCTGCGCTGTCTGGGTGCGCCTACCCCTAACAACCCCCACAGATAAAACGATGGAAAGCGGCGGGAGAACAGTCGTCCCCGCTGTGCGGGATTCGTGTGCGGGTGCGGCGCCGCGGGTGCCGGGCATCGGTCCGAGGCCGGCGGGCCGGGCGGCCGAGCCCGGGCCAGCGCCCGCCGTCCCGGGCCGACGTCCGCCGCACGGTCGCTCACTGCCTCCGTGCCTGCAACAAGGCGCGACACCGTGCGGATTCGGCGAAGAAGTGGGGAGGCATAGGGGTACTCCCACCGGTCATCCAGGTACAGAGTTCGGGACTATGAACTTCGGCCGGCGGGTGTTACCGGCCGGCGCGACGGCGGCGCACCCGAACTTTGTGTCTGTGCGTTTCATCCTGGCGTTCAACCTGCCCGCACTCTGCCAGCCTGGGAATTCCCTGTCCGTGAATCCCACGCGTTCGGATCTCACCCTCCAGAACGCTCCGATATAAGTCGCGATCTCACCCGGAGGCGTCACCCGATGTTCCGCCAGCCCGTCCTGCCCCGCCAGCCCTGACAGCCGGTCGCTGTATCCGCGTGTTCTGACAGGGGTGAGTCCGTTCATGTCCACGGTCCGCGGTGAGTCGCTGCTGGTCGAGTCGCCGCCGGTAGCCGCCGTCACCGACCCGCCGACCCGGCCCGCCGGGCGTCGGACGCCCCGGCTGCCCAGATCCGTCCTGCGCCGGCCCGGGTTGGTCCTGGCCCTGCTCTGGCTGCTGCTTCTCGTCGTCGCGACGGTCGTGCCCGAGGCGTTCACCTCGCGGGACCCGCTGGCCACCAACTCGCCGGACCGGCTGCTCGGACCCTCCTGGCACCATCTCTTCGGCACCGATCAGCTCGGTCGGGACCAGTTCACCCGCACGGTGCACGGCACCAGCCGCACGCTGCCCGCCGCGCTGCTCGCGGTGGTCATCGGCCTGGGCGCCGGCACCGTCCTCGGCATGCTCAGCGGCTTCCTGCGCGGCTGGGTCGACATCGCGGTGATGCGCCTGGTCGACGTGCTGCTGTCCGTCCCGTCGCTGCTGCTCGCGCTGGCGCTGATCTCGGTGCTCGGCAAGGGCAACACGGTCAATGTCGCGATAGCCGTCGGCATCGTCGCCGTCGCCGACACCGCCCGGGTGACGCGCGCGGAGGTGCTGCGGGTGCGGGAGAGCCTGTATGTGGAGGCCGCGCACTCCGGCGGGGCCACCTGGCGGCGGGTGCTCCTGCGGCACGTGCTGCCCAACGCCATGGGTCCGGTGTGGGCACTGACCACGCTGGTGTTCGGCGCCGCGATCCTCGGTGTCACCACGTTGAGCTTCCTGGGTTTCGGTACCCAGCCCCCGACGCCGGAGTGGGGCTCGCTGGTCTCCAGCGGCCGCAGCTATCTCGAGCAGGCCTGGTGGATGTCCATCCTGCCGGCCGTGGTGGTCGCGCTGACGGTGCTCGCCGCCAACCGGCTGTCCCAGGAGATCAACAGTGATCTGGGAGCCGACCGATGAGTGCTCTGCCCACCCCGGAGACCGCGGCGAAGCCGGCCGACGCACCGGCCGGTACCGACGCACCGGCCGGCACCGCCCTGCTGGAGATCGACGATCTGGACGTCCGCTACCGGACGCGCGGCGAGGTGGTGCACGCGGTCCGCTCGGTCAGCCTGCGGGTGGCCGCCGGCGAGACCGTGGCCATCGTCGGCGAGTCGGGATCGGGCAAGTCCACCACCGCGCACGCGGTGCTGCGGCTGCTGCCCCGGTCGGCCGAGCAGGTCGCCGCACGGATGGTCTTCGCCGGCGAGGACGTCACTCGGCTCAGCGAGCGCCGGTTCCGCGCGGTGCGCGGGCGCGACATCGCGCTGATCCCGCAGGATCCCACCACCTCGCTCAACCCGGTGATGCGGATCGGCGTGCAGGTCGCCGAGGTCCTGCTGGTACACGGACTGGCCGACCGGCGTTCCGCGGGACGGGAGGCGGTGCGCGTCCTCGCCGACGCGGGCATGCCCGAGCCCGAGCTGCGCGCCCGCCAGTACCCCTCGCAGCTCTCCGGCGGGCTGCGCCAGCGGGCCCTCATCGCCATCGCGATCGCCGCCCGGCCCCGGCTCCTGGTGGCCGACGAGCCGACCAGCGCGCTCGACGTGACGGTTCAGCGCCGGATCCTCGACCACCTCGCGACGCTCAGCGCGACCACCGGGACCAGCGTCCTGCTGATCACCCACGATCTCGGGGTGGCGGCCGAACGCGCCGACCGGCTGCTGGTCATGCGGGCCGGATCGGTGGTGGAGCAGGGCCCGCCCGCGCGGCTCCTGACCGACCCCGAGCATCCCTACACCCGGGCGCTCATCGATGCGGCCCCGAGCCTCGGGCCCTCCCCGGCCCGCAGGGCCGCCGGCCGGGGGCGGCGCGGTGTCGGCGCCGGTGTGCCCGGCGATCCGTTCGCCCCGCCACGGCCAGCCGTGGTCACCGAGCCCGCGCCGCAGGCGCCCGCCTCTCCCGGCCCCGGCCCCGGCCCCGACCCCGGCCTCGACCTCGGCCCCAACCCCGGCCCCGGCCCCGGGAACGGAGACGACGGCGCGGCGCGGCAGCGGGACGAACCACACGTGCGGGTCGAACAGCTGGTGAAGGAGTACCGACTGCCGCGCTCCGCGGACGGCCCTCGGGTGCTGCGGGCGGTCGACGGCGTGAGCTTCTCGATCCCGGCCGGTCAGACGTTCGCGCTGGTCGGCGAGTCCGGCTCGGGCAAGTCCACGGTCGCCCGGCTGGTGCTGCGGCTGACGGCCCCGGACGCCGGGCGGATCGTGCTCTCCGGCACCGACATCACCGACGTCGGTGGGGCGGCGCTGCGTGCGCTGCGCAGGCGCATGCAGATCGTCTACCAGAACCCGTTCGCGTCGTTGAACCCTCGCCTCACCGTCGAGCAGATCATCACCGATCCGCTGACGTCCTTCGGGCTGGGAACCCGCGCCCAGCGGCGGCAGCGGGCCGCCGAACTCGTCGACCTGGTGGCCCTGCCCACGGGGATGCTGCGGCGCCGGCCCACGGAGCTCTCCGGCGGGCAGCGCCAGCGGGTCGCCATCGCGCGAGCGCTCGCGCTCGCCCCCGACCTGCTCGTCTGCGACGAACCCGTCTCCGCGCTCGACGTCTCCGTCCAGGCGCAGATTCTCGGCCTGCTGGAACGGCTCCAGGACGAGCTCGGGGTGAGCTACCTGTTCATCTCGCACGATCTCGCCGTCGTCCGAAGGCTGGCCGACGAGGTCGGGGTGATGCGCCACGGGCGCCTGGTGGAGACCGGCCCGACCGAACGCATCTTCGCCGAACCGCGCGAGCCGTACACCCGGGAGCTGCTGGAGGCGATCCCCGGCCGGAGCGGGCACACCGCCGGGGCATGACCGCGGGATCGACCGCGATGGCCCGGCTGTGGCCCCGTTCGAGGCCCGGCTCCCGCGCATCAGGTTTGTCAGGCAATTTCTTCTGAGGGGGAAACCCGCATGTTCGGCCGTACCGTACGGCACCAATCGCACCGTGGACGACGGCCCGGCCGCCTTCTCGTCCTCGTTCCCGCCGTCGCGCTGCTCCTCGCGGCCTGCGGCGACGACACCACGACGGGGGAGACCGGCTCATCGGGTGAACCGAAGAGCGGCGGCACCCTCACCGTCGCGCTCAGCGGCGACCCGGGCAGTGTCTACCCGCGTGCGGTCACCCCGATCGTGCGTGAGGTGTCCCGGCCGGTCGTCGACTCGCTGGTGGCGCTGGATCCCGAAACGCGCAAGGCGGTGCCGTGGCTGGCCGAGTCGTTCGAGGCCAATGACGACGCGACCGAGTACACCTTCCACCTGCGCGAGGGGGTGACCTTCTCCGACGGCACGCCGCTGACCGCCGAGGTGGTCAAGCGGAACTTCGACGACATCCTCGCGACCAAGGCGGAACTCACCGGCTCGGCCTCGGTGACCACCCTCACGACCTCGAAGTACGAGGGGACCGAGGCCGTCGACGAGCGCACGGTCGTCCAGCGGTTCGGCAAGCCCTTCCTGGGCTGGCCGACGGCGCTGGCGGGCAGCGGGTTCGGCATCGTGGCGCCGGCCACCCTGGACCTGCCGGTCAAGGACCGCTTCGACAAGGTCATCGGCAGCGGCCCGTTCGTCCTGGAGTCGTACCAGAAGAACAGCCAGGTCGTCCTCACCAAGCGCGCCGGCTACGAGTGGGGCCCGCAGTACCGCGAACGCAACGGCGAGGCCTACCTCGACCGGCTCGTCTTCAAGGTGGTGCCCGAGGCCAGTGTGCGGACCGGCGCGCTGCGCACCGGGCAGGTGCAGGTGGCCGTCGCACTCAACCCGAGTGACATCGACGGGGTCGAGGAGGCCGGCTTCGAGATCTTCAGCCAGTCGCAGCCCCGCCTCTCCGAGGCACTCGTGGTCACCGGAGCGGACCGCGCTCCACTGTCGGACGTGAAGGTGCGCCAGGCGATCGCCAGGGCGGTCGACACCACCGAGATCCGCGACTCCGTGCTGCACCCGAGCTTCACGAACGCCACCAGTGTGCTCACCTCGACGGTGCCGGGCTGGTCCGACACCTCCGGGGTGCTGAAGCGCGATCCGGCGGCGGCTGAGCGGCTGCTCGACGAGGCCGGCTGGACGCGCCAGGGCGACGGCATCCGGCAGAAGGACGGCAAGCCGCTGCGCATCGTGTTCGGCTGGCTCGACCGGGGCAACGCCTGGGACCAGGGGCTGGTGGAACTGGTGAAGGCGCAGCTCGCCAAGGTGGGTGTCGACCTGCAGCTGCGGCTCGACACGGCCGCCGCCGCGGTCGAGGCGCTGCAGGCCGGCGACCAGTACGACGCCTTCCTGTCCGGAGTGGCCGGCAGCCTCGATGCGGAGGCCGACGTGAGCGCCTTCGCCACCAGCCCGCCGAACTTCTACAACATCCAGGACAAGGAGATCGACACGCTGCTGGGTCAGCTGACGGCGGCGAGCGATCCCGCGAAGCACAGCGAGCTCCTCGTCACGATCCAGGAGCGGATCGCCGAGCAGGGCATTGTCGTACCGCTGGTCGAGGAGACCGCCGTGGTGGCGGTGGGCAAGAACGTGCACGGTTTCCGGCTCGACGCCGACGCCCGCCTGCTCGGGCTGGCGGACGTCTGGCTTTCCTGATTCCCCTGCCGCACGGGTCCGGGGCCGCCCTGCTGGTCCTATGGTGGTCGGGTGACGGAAATGTCACCCGGCCACCGGTCTGTTGCGGGAGGAGTCGACACGATGACGGGGTTCGTGACGGGCCCGATCGTGACAGGCCCAGGCGACGTGGACCTGACGGCGGTGGAGTTCTGGCACGGGGATCCCTATCCCGCGTTCGCCTGGCTGCGCGAGCATGCGCCGGTGTTCCGACACCGCTCGACCCCGGTCACGGGCGGCCGGGAGTTCTGGGCCGTCACCCGGTACGAGGATGTCGTACGAGTCTCCCGGGCCCCGGACATCTTCTGTTCCGGCCAGGGCATCGAGATCACCCGCTGGGGCCCGGAGATGGACGAGTTCGCCGACAGCCTCGTCAACATGTCCCATCTGGACGACCCGGAGCACCGCTGGATGCGTGCGCTGGTCAGTAGAGGGTTCCAGCTCCGCGCCGTCGAGGCGCTGGAGGCCGACTGCCGCGCGCTGGTCACCGCCATCCTCGACCGGGCCGCGGGCTCCGACACGTGTGACTTCGCCGCCGACRTCGCCGCCGAGCTGCCCGCGCAGATCATCGGCGAGATGATCGGCATCCCGCCCGCCGACCGCTCTCTCCTCCAGGAATGGACCACGGTCGTGGCCCAGGACGTCCGGCGGACCCCGCAGCCGGCGACCGGTGGCGCCGCGACCGGCGGCGACCTGGTCGAGAGGGCCGGCGGGGCCGACGGGGTCGACGAGGTCGTCGGCTTCAGCCCGGTCGGCGTGCGGGCGTTGTCGGAGATGTTCGACTACCTGGCCAGCCTGGAGAAGGAGCGGGCCGGCGGGCCCGGCACCGACCTCGTGTCGGCACTGCTGCATGCCGAGGTCGACGGGCGCCGGCTCACCCGGGCCGAGCGCCGCGGGTTCTTCGTCCTGTTCTGGTTCGCCGGGCGCCAGACGGTTCGCAACGCGATCAGCGGCGGCCTGCAGGCCCTGCTCGAGCATCCCGAGCAGCGGGACCGCCTGATCGCCGACCCCGGGCTGGTCGACACCGCCACTGACGAGATCGTCCGCTGGACGACGCCGTCGACCCACTTCCGCCGCACCGCCACCCGTGACGTCGAGCTGGGCGGCCAGCAGGTGCGGGCCGGTGACTGGGTGGTGGTGTACTACGCTTCGGCCAATCGCGACGAGCGGACCTTCCCCGACCCGGAACGCTTCGACGTCGGCCGCACGCCCAACCCGCATCTCGGCTTCGGTGGCGGCGGCCCGCACTGGTGCCTCGGGGCTCCGCTGGCACGACTGCAGATCCGGGTGCTGTTCGAGGAGCTGCTGCGTCGGTTCCCCGACGTGCGGATCGTGGGGCCGGTGGAGCGGGTCCCGTCCGCCCTGCAACCGGGGATCATGAGCCTGCCGGTGAGGCTGGGTGCCCAGCGGCCGGCCGTGCTCACAGCGAGACGGTCACCGGCTGGCTCCGCGGCTGCCGGCGAACCTGCGTGATCCGTGGGTCGAGCAGCGGGTAGAGCAGGTCGACCAGCAGGTTGATGACGACGAAGATGGCGGAGCCGAGCAGTACGACGCCCTGCACCACCGGGAGGTCCTGGGAGCTGACCGCCGTCTGGGAGATCTGGCCCAGCCCGTTGCGGGAGAAGACCACCTCGGCCACGATCGCCCCGGCCAGCAGGCCGCCGACGAGAAGACCGGCGATGGTCAGGGTGGGCAGCGCGGCGTTGCGCAGCGCGTGCCGGACGTTGACCCGGACCGGACCGGCGCCCTTCGCCCTGGCGGTGTCGACGTAGTTCTGCCGCAGCTCGTTGTCGAGGCTGCGGGCGAGGATCTGGGCGATGACCGCGGCGGGCTGGATCGAGATCGTAGCCGCGGGCAGCACCAGGCTGCGCCACCCCTCGTTGCCGAGCGCCGGGAACAGGTTCCACTGGAACGAGAACCAGTGCAGCAGCAGCAGCCCGATCAGGAATCCGGGCACGGCGACACCCGCCGGCGGCAGCGTCAGCAGCACCTGGCGCAGCCACCGCCATCTGGTGAGGCTGGTGGCGAGGGCCAGCCCGACCCCGAACAGCGCACCGAGGAGCAGACCCAGCCCGGCCATCGCCGCGGTCTGCGGCAGCGCCTCGGCGATCATGTCGGAGACCGGCTGGCCGGACTGCACCGACCGGCCGAGGTCGCCCTGGAACAGGTGGCCGAGGCTGATGAAGTACTGCACCGGCACCGAGCGGTCCAGGCCGAGCTCGTGCCGGCGGATCGCGAAATCCTCGGGGGTGTAAAGATTGTTCGGGCCGAGCATGATGCTTACCGGGTCGCTCGGCAGCGCGAACAGCACCACAAACGTCAGGGTGTAGGCGGCCCAGACCACGAAGACACCCTGCAGCAACCGCCACAGGAAATAACGCGTCATGTACGTCAACCATTCTCTGCCGCGTCGGGCGACTACCTCGCCGATTGTGGCACCGGCGCATCGGCGGGAACTCCCCTAACCACCCCCTTGGGTGTGGCTGGTGACCCCGGCCAGCCAGGTTCCTTACCGGCGGCTCCTGCGCTGCGCTGCGGAGGTGACGAACTCCCAGATCGACTGGGCCACGTAGTCGATCATTTCGTTGGTGATGCCCGGGTAGACCCCGACCCAGAAGGTCCGCTCGGTGATGATGTCGCTGTTCGCCAGGCCGCCGACCACCCGGTAGTGGACATCGCCGTCGGCGAAGACAGGCTGGCGGACCAGATTCCCCGAGAACAGCATCCGGGTGCCGATGTTGCGGGACTCCAGGAAGCCGACCAGCCCGGCCCGGTCGTAGTCGGCGTCCGCGCGGACGGTGARCACGAAGCCGAACCAGCTCGGATCGCTGCCCGCGGTGGGCTCCGGCAGCAGCAGGCCGGGCACGCCGTCGAGCGCCGCGCGCAGCCGCCGCCAGTTGCGCCGCCGGGCCGCGCCGAACTCGTCCAGCCGGCGTAGCTGGGAGAGGCCCAGGGAAGCCTGCAGGTCGGTGGACTTCAGGTTGTAGCCGACGTGCGAGAACGTGTACTTGTGGTCGTAGCCGTAGGGCAGCCGGCCCAGCTGCTGGGAGAAGCGCTTGTGGCAGGT
This sequence comes from Parafrankia colletiae, assembly GCF_001854655.1. Taxonomy (GTDB): domain Bacteria; phylum Actinomycetota; class Actinomycetes; order Frankiales; family Frankiaceae; genus Parafrankia; species Parafrankia colletiae. Next base: position 31,979 of record NZ_MBLM01000136.1, read on the forward strand.
GTCGTTGGCCCCCGGCTCGCACCAGCAGTCCCGGCCCCAGTCGCGCAGGGACTCCACGAGCCGGGCGAGGACCAGGTTGTCGGTCACCACGCAGCCGCCCTCACCCATGGTCAGGTGATGGGCGGGGTAGAAGCTGGCGGTCGCCAGATCCCCGAAGCTCCCGCACGGCCGGCCCTGATAGGTCGAGCCGACGGCGTCACAGTTGTCCTCGACGAAGTACAGGCCGTGCTCGGTGGCCAGCGCGGCGATCTCGGCCACCGGGAACGGGTTCCCCAGCGCGTGCGCGATCATGATGGCCCGGGTGCGCGGACCGATCGCGGCGGCCACCCGTTCGGCCGTGGTGTTGTAGGTGCCCAGCTCCACGTCGACGAGCACCGGCACGAGCTGGTTCTGCAGGATCGGGCTGACCGTGGTCGGGAAGCCGGCCGCGACGGTGATCACCTCGTCACCCGGGAGGAGCCGGCGTTCCTCCAGCTCCCGCTGGGTGAGCGCGGTGAGCGCGAGCAGGTTGGCGGACGAACCGGAGTTGGTCAGGTGGGCCTTGCGACGGTTCAGCAGCCGGGCGAACTGGCGCTCGAACCGGCTTGTGGAGGTGCCTGCGGCGATCCGCATGCCCAGCGCCGCCTCGACCAGCGCGGCGCGGTCGTCCTCGTCGAACACGGCGCCGGAGGACAGGATCGGCGTCTCGCCCGGCACGAACTCCCCACTGCCCGCGTTGTCCCGGTGGTATTTTCGTACGCTCTCCAGGATCAGGTCGCGCTCTGCCGCACTCATCGGGGCTCCGATCGGTCGTCATCAGGCATCGGTCGTCGTCAGGCAGGGCCGTCAGGCATCGGTCGTCAGAATGCGAGTCGAGGGCCCGGCGACGGGCACCTGGCGGGCTCAGGAGCCGGTGGGCGTGCCCTCCCGGCGGGGCAGGACGAGGGCGCTGTCCCGCACCCGGTCGATCAGATCCGCCTGGGCGAGCACCGCCTTGCCCTCCAGTACCGAGGGGACGCCGTCGCGGACCCGGGCCACGAAGGCCGCGACCACGTTGCCGAACTGGTCGTCGGCGGCCAGGGTGATCTTCTCGATCCGGTTCTGCCGCTCGATCCGGATCACCGGGGGGTGCGTGGGCGGCGGGGTGAACGCCCATTCGGCGGCGATCCGTCCCGTGCTTCCCCACAGCTCGTACCGGGCGCGGTAGGCGTGCTCCGTGCCGAAGGTCAGATGCGCGGTCACGCCAGTYGGGGTGGCCAGCAGCACGTCGCCGGCGATGTCGACACCGAGCTGCTCATCCACCCGCAGCGTGGCGCCGACCACCTCGAGCTCGTCCCCCAGGAACAGCAGCGCCGTGCGGAGCGGGTAGACACCCACGTCGGTCAGTGCGCCGCCGCCGACCTCGGGGGAGTGACGCCCGCGTGCGGGTGTGGCGGGGAAGGCGAACTGGGCGGTCAGCCCGCGGACGGTGCCGATCTCACCGGTCCCGACCAGGTCCCGCACGGTGGCGTGCTGGGAGTGGGTGAGGAACATCAGACTCTCGAGGAGGGCCAGGCCGCTCGTCTCGGCCAGGGCCGTCAGCCGTTCGGAATCCGCCCGTGACGTGGTGAGGGGTTTCTCCGCCAGCACGTGCCGCCCGGAACGCAGTGCGCGTTCGACCCAGGCGGCGTGCAACCCCGGCGGCAGCGGAATGTACACCGCGTCGACGTCCGGGCGGTCGAGCAACCGGCTGTAACCGACGACCGGCTCGCCGCCGAACCGCTCGGCGAAGCGTTGCGCCTTCGCGGCATCCCGGCTCGCGACCGCCGTCAGCTCCACGTCCGGATTCGCCGCGAGCGCTGGCAGCATCCGCCGCCAGGCTATGTCGGCGCATCCCAGGACACCAATACGCAGCCGCTGGGTGCTCATGGTCAGAAAACTCCTCCGGTATCGGATTTCTCCGGCTGTTTCCCGGCCCACCGTAGGTCGGATTTTTCGGCACCGTCAACCCCAGTAAGGCGGCGCCGCGCCGGCCGGTTTCCCCTCATTACCCCCCTGTGTGTCGCCGCGGGCGGCTGGGGGTGCTGATCCCGAGGGGCGGCCGCGGAGGTCGTCGGCCGCCTTCAGGTCCCTTGTCGGCCCGTGTTTGTCCGGCGGGGGCTGAAGGTCCCGCCGGCTGTGGCAAAATCGGTGCGAGGGCCCGGTTCATCCGATGGAATCCGCCGGATGTAAATGATCTGGCCGGTGAAATCGTTCAGAGGGAATCTGTCGCTCGGATAGCTGGGATGGAAGCCGCATGACGAGGACGCCCGGCAACGACCCCGCCGCGCGGGGGGCTGTGCTGATCACCGGGAGTGGTTCGGGAATCGGGGCGGCCACCGCGGTGCGGGCCGCGCTGGCCGGCTACCAGGTGGTCGCCTCGGTGCACTCCCTCGCCCGGGTCGGGGATCTCCGGGCCCGGATGGAGGCCGCCGGGGTCGACCTCGACATCCGTGAGCTCGACGTCACCCGCGCGGAGGCGGTCGCGGCCGCCGTGTCCGACGTCGTGGCCGACCACGGTGCGTTGCACGCCGTCGTCAGCAACGCCGGAATCACGCACATGGCCACGTTCGAGAACGAGGCCCTGGAGAGTGTCCGGCAGGTCTTCGAGGTGAACTTCTTCGGTCCCCTCGCGCTGCTGAAGCGGGCCATGCCCCACCTGCGCACCAGCCGCGGCCGCATCATCGCCATCGGCAGCATCAACGGTGTGGTCAGTGCGCCCTTCCTGGAGTCCTACACCGCCTCGAAGTTCGCTCTCGAGGGCGCGTTGGAAAGCCTCGCCCCGGTCGCCCGACGGCTGGGCGTGGCCGTCTCGCTGGTCGACCCGGGTCCCGTCTCCGGTACCAACGTCTGGCGGGGCCACGACCTGGCGCGCTTCCAGACCGAGGCGGGGGAGGGCTATCGCGAGATCTTCGCSGGGCTGGCCGCCAACGCCACCGAGGGCAGGCTCACGGATGTGCCCGCCGTCCAGCCGGTGACCGAGGTCGCGGACGTCGTCGTCCGGGCGCTCGCCAGCGACGACCCGGACTTTCGGTACACCACCTCCCCGGCGGGTCACGAGCYGCTCGGAAGAAAGCTGCTTGACCCCACCGGGAACGCTCTCGTGCACCGAATCGGCGGCTGGCTGGATGCCGATCTGGCGGATGCGGCTCCCACTCCGCTCCCCGCCGGTTGACGTCCGTCGTGTCAGCCTTCTACTCGAAGAAGGCGAAGAACCGGGCTTCCAGGCTGAGTCGAGGGCGCGCCGCCGGCCCGGCATCGGGAATGTTGAACCCGGTGTGCAGGACATTGTTCGGCCGAGCGGGGTCGTAGCCGACGAAAACGATGATCTCGTTCGTTCTGAGGTGGGAGAAGTAGTACCAGCGGTGCCGTTCGGAGGCCTTCCCCGCACGCGACCTGACCGTGTTGCCCGGCTCGTCGGGGATGCCGAGAATGTTGTCATACGTGACAAGATCCTCGTCGTGGACCGATCGGCTGTCGGCGAGGGCGAGGGTGTTGTCGTGCGGCGGGTCGTTCAGCACGTGCCACGTCTGGTAGATGCCGAAACGACGGAACGGCGGCACCGCCACCCGGGGATCCGATCTGACCAGCTCCAGGAGCTCCTCGGCGGTGTGTGGCGTGTAGTCGGCGTGCGCGTTCCCCGCGGGGCGCGGAGTCACCCCCTCGACCGTGTAGTGGGTCTGCCCGTCCCGTGAGAGCTGGGCGATCACCTCGGTCGGCAGCGGCTCGCTGGTCCGCGGCAGGATGCTCCACCAGGTGGTCTGCGGGACGACATACGAGGCGCCGGTCGCCTCTCGCACGACCTCGGCGATCTCGGGTGCGTACACCCGGGCGAGCTCAGCGGGATCCTCGAGGTGGGCCGACCGGATCTCGTGCTCGGCCAGGACGAACCCCTCGCCGTCCAGCGAGAGTCCCGATCTGATCTGCCGGGCGTCGTGGACGTCGATCGTGTGGGCCACGTACCGGATCTTCTTCTCGGCCGGGCTGCTGGTCGGCGCCGCGTAGCCGATGGTCGCCCGCAGTGGTGCCTGCGGGAACCCGTCCGGCGGTGTGGCCGTGCTCATGTCGTGTCTCCTCGGCGTCTTCGGTGATGTGCTGTCAGCTCGCCGCGGCCGGCCTGGGAGTGCGAACCGTGTGGGTCGAGGTGCCGGGGCCGGCCAGGGTGCGGGAGCCGTCGGGCAGGGCGATCTCGGCGGTGGTGCCGGCGGGCACGGTCACGGTGAGGGTGAACTGGTCCCCGTCGAGGCGCCAGGAGGTCTCGATGCGTCCGTAGGGCGAGGTGTGGTGGGCTTCGGCCCAGGTGAGGCCGCCGCCGGGGCGGGGGGCGACCCGGAACCGGCGGTAGCCGGGGTTCTCGGGGTCGTCGGCGGACTGGATGCCGGCGATGTAGCCGTGCAGGAACTCGACGACGCTCGCGCGGGCGCCCACGTTCTGCGCCAGCCGGGCGGTGCCGTCGGCGCCGATGCCGTCCCAGCTCTCCGGGAAGGTCGTGCCGCCGCGGCGCAGGGTGGTCAGCCAGGACGGCTCGGTGTCCTGGAACAGCAGTTCGTAGGCGAGGTCGAGGTGACCGTTGTCGGCCAGGACGGGGAGCAGCAGCCGGGTGGAGGGCAGGCCTGTGCCGGGGTGGGTGCCGGCTGCCCGGATCAGCTCGACGAGCCGGCTGGCGGTGCGTTCCCGCAGCTCGTCGGGCACCAGACCGAACGCGAGGGCCCGGACGTAGGTGGCCTGGGTCTCGACGGTGAGCGTGCCGTCGGGGGCGATGAACTCGGCCTGCCAGGCGGCGCGGATGTCGGCGGCGAGTGTGCGGTACCTGTCGGCGTCCGCGGGCCGGTCGAGAATCGCGGCGATGYGTGCGAGCAGGCTGGCGGAGTGGTGGAAGTAGGCCGTCGCGAAGACTCCGTGGTCCACGGACTCCACATGCCGCACGACGGAGGCGGTGAGGACGTCGAGTTCCGACAACGAGTGGGAACGGAGAATCCACGAGATGTCCGCTCCCGGGCCGGAACCGCCACCCTCGGGATGTTGCCGCGGCCTGGGTTCGAGGAACTCGTCGAAGTGGTAGCCGGTGTCCCAGAGGAACTGTTCGTGGGATGCGGGGTCGGGCCGGTCCGCCTGCCGGGTGGCGTGGCGGTGGTCGCGGGCGACAGTGGCCACATGGTCGACCCAGGCGACCATGGAGGGGTACTGCTCGGCGAGTACACCCTGGTCGCCGTAGACCCGCCAGATCTCCCACGGGACGACGACGGCGGCGTCCGCCCAGCCGGCCTGCCCGTGCGGGATCGCGAGGCTCGCGGTCAGGCTACGCGGGCCGAGGGGGTCGGGGGCGTAGTTCCTGATCGTCCCGTCCGGCCACTGGTCGGCCGCGAGATCCCGCAACCAGGAGACACTCAGACCGGAGACGTCATGCACCAGCGCAGCGGCGGGAACGTTGTAGCCCCAGTCCGTCCAGCCCGCGCACTCGCGGGTGATCTCGGATGTCGGGAAGCCCCAGTGCAGGTTGCGCAGCGTCCAGAAGGCTGTCTCGTAGAGCTGGTTGATCTGTTCGTCGCTGCACCGGAACCAGCCGGTGCGAGGAAGATCGGAGCCGACGGCGACCGCGGAGACGTCGTCCGGGGTGATCTCCTCGGGATGCCCCTCGATCCGCAGGTAACGGAAACCATGCCGGGTGTGCCGCGGCTCGAACACGTCACCCGCCCGACCTGCGGAGACCACGCGGTCGCCCTGGATACCACGCGGCGGCTCGTACCAGAGCAGCGTCGCCCTGCCCGTGGACGGGTCGGCGTCACCGGTGGCGGGGTCCAGGGCCTCGGCGTGGGTCAGCAGCAGCGACGTGCCCGCCGGCCCGAGCCGGGACAGCCGCACCCAGCCATGGATGTTCTGCCCGAAGTCCACCACCTGCCGGTCCGGACCAATCCGGGTCACCGACACCGGACGCAGATACTCCAACCGGCGTACCGGCGGTGCCGGCGACGACACCAGCCGCGCAGCGGTCACACCGGCCGTCCTGCCAGCCCCGCCGGGCCTGTCAGCCCCGTCGGTCCCGCCCGGCCCGTCGGTCTGATCAGCCCCGTCGGCGGGAAGAACCGGTGACCAGCCAGCCAGGTCCGCCCCCGGCAGGTTCCAACCAGGCCGGTCGAGACCAAAATCGGTCTCCTGCCCGTCGAACAGATCAGCGGCCCTGATCGCACCCGACGCGCCAAGCCAGGCCGGACCCGTACCCACCACAGCAGTACTGCCGTCCTCGTACTCCACCTGAAGYTGGGCAAGGAACGCCGTACGCTTCCCGAACCCGTCCGGCAGACGGTGATAACACGTCCGCCCCCGATACCAGCCATCACTCAGAACCGCACCGATCACGTTCACCCCCACGGTGACCAGCTCGGTGACGTCATAGGCCTGCACAGGCAGCCGCGTCCGATAGGCAGCCGGACCCGGAGCCAGCTCGGCGTCGCCCACCCTGACCCCGTTCAGGAACACCTCGTACAGACCGTGAGCCGTCGCGTACAACCGCGCCCGGCGCACCCGCCCACCCAACAGAACATCGCCCCGCAACAGATACCCCGGCCGCCCACCAGCCGGCGGCACCACCGCACCCTCGTCAGGCCGAATCCACGACGCCACCCAGTCCGCCGACTCCAACAATCCCGTCTCCCACCACGCGGCCGGCGACCACGCACTTTCCCCCGCATCCGTCCACACCCGCACCGCCCACGTCACCCGCTGACCCGACCGCAACGGCGGACCACCATAAAGAACGAACAAACTGTCACCCGAAACGACCCGGCCACCGTCCCAGCCCACACCATCCACCGCACCACGAACCTGGTAGGCCACCTGCCTGGTGGCCCCCTCCGGGAGCCACCAGCTCAGCCGCGGGGCCGACACGGTCAGACCGAGCGGATCAACCAGATGCTCAACCCGCAGGCCACCTGGAGCGGACATCCCACCTCCTGCTTCGTCCTCGCCGCCTTTCCGGTGGCGGCCCGGACACGGGTCGACCGGAGGTGAAATTCCCGCCGGAGGGTCCGGGAACGTCCCCGGGGATGCTGCCACAGGAACCACCGTCGCCGATCAGTCCGGATAAAGTCAGGGGGTTCATAAGGGCCTTCGGGTGATCCCGTTCGTGTCGGCCGGCTCGCCCGCCCCGGCCGTACGTGACGTGCATGACGGTGGTAGCCACGTCGCTGGCAGCGCACGAGGCGCCCGCGGCGGATGCGCGGGACGGGTGTCCTCTCGGCACCCCTACCATCGACCCCAGTCGACCGGCATGTTCGGACGAGAATTCCCCTAACCCTCCCCTGTGTCTCCGGCGATTCTGGCCATGCGCTTTTCCGTCTTTCATCATTGAAAGAGCGGGGCGTCGCTACGGGCTACCGTGGCCCGGTCGGATATCTGGCCGGGCCGCAGGTGAGGAGTTTCCGTGTCCAGGATTTCGCCGACACCAGTCGCCTTCCAGACGGACAACCACAGGACGGTGYTGCGGATCACCGAGTCGGCGCTCACTCCGGAGGGGGTGCTCTCGCTGGCGGAGTTCCGGACCTGGTTCGAGGAACGCCGCCAGGTCGACGTGGCCCAGGTGCGCCGGATCGATCTTGCGGATCTCGACCGCTGGAGCGAGGACCCGCACACCGGCAACATCGGTCACGACAGCGGGAAGTTCTTCGTGGTCGAGGGGTTGTCAGTGAACCACTCGGACGGGCCCGTACCGCGCTGGACCCAGCCGATCATCAACCAGCCCGAGATCGGAATTCTGGGTATCCTGGCCAAGGAGTTCGACGGCGTCCTGCACTTTCTCATGCAGGCGAAGAACGAGCCGGGCAACGCCGGCGGCGTGCAGCTGTCCCCAACGGTGCAGGCGACCCGGAGCAACTACACCGGAGTACACGGCGGCGCCGCTGTTCCCTACCTGGAGTACTTCCGTTCCGCGGATCCGGGCACAGTCATCGCCGACGCGCTCCAGTCAGAACAGGGCTCCTGGTTCTACCAGAAACGCAACCGGAACGTCGTCGTCGAGGTTCAGGACGAGGTCCCGCTGCTGGACGGGTTCCGCTGGCTCACCCTGGGCCAGCTGCACCGGCTGCTCGCCGAGGACGACATCGTCAACATGGACTCGCGCACCGTGCTGTCCTGCCTGCCGTTCGCCGCGGTCCAGCTGGCGACCACGTTCCCGGCCGCGGTCGACAGCCTGCAGACAGCGGTGCTGCGCTCGTCCAGCCAGGAGGAGGCCGGCCGGCACCCCACCGGTGAGATCCTGAGCTGGGTGACGGACGCCCGGACCCGCAACCAGGTCCGGGCGCAGCGGATTCCGCTGGCCGACGTCACCTCCTGGCGGCACACCGCGACGGCGATCGAACACGAGGCCGGCCTGTTCTTCCGCGTGATCGGCGTCGATGTGCGCACCGGGCACCGGGAGGTCGCCAGCTGGACCCAGCCGATGATCGAACCGGTGGGAACCGGAATCGTGGCCTTCCTGGTCACCCGGTTCGGTGGGGTGCTGCACGCCCTGGTGCACGCCCGGGTCGAGCCCGGCTACTTCGACGTGGTCGAGCTCGCCCCGACCGTCCAGTGCAACGAGGAGAACTACGGGTGGCTCCCGGCGGCGGCCCGGCCCCGGTTCCTCGACCGGGTGCTGGCCGCCCGTCCCGAGGAGATCCTCTTCGAGGCGGCGCTCTCCGAGGAGGGCGGCCGCTTCTACCACGCGCTGAACCGCTATCTGATCATCGAGCTGGACGCGGGCGCCGGAGCGGCCCTGGACACCGGACCGGACCATCGCTGGCTGACCCTGCACCAGCTCGTCGGGCTGCTGCGACACAGCCACTACGTCAACGTCCAGGCCCGCAGCCTGGTGGCCTGTCTGCACAGCCTCGCCGGTGCGTGAGAAAAGGGGTGATTAGGGGAGTTCGCGGCGCGCCCGCGGTGCCACCATCGCACGATGCTCCCTACACGGATCCTGCCGTCCGAGACGGCGGTACCACCCTCGCGGTGGGTCAGGCGCCGGGCGCGCGTGGCCGGACTGGCGATCACACTGTCCCTGGTCGGCTCGGTGGCGGCCGTCGGCGGGGCCGGCGTGGCGAGCGCGGCCACCGCGCCGGCGGGCGGTGGGGCACCGCGGGTGACGGTGACCGACCTCGGCGCGCCGGACCTCCTCGCGGCCAGCCTGTTCCCGGAGGATCTCAACAATCAGGGCGTGGTGGCCGGCTACGGCCTGCTCGGCGGCCCGCAGCCCTTCCAGGCGTTCACCTGGTCGCAGGGAACCCGGACGCCGCTGCCCGCCCCGACCGCCGACCCCGGCGCGTTCAGCTTCCCGGTGGCCATCAACAACCAGGGCCAGGTGGCCGGCTTCACCACGGTCGGGGGCACCCGCCACTCGTTGCGCTGGGACGCCGGTACGCCCACCGACATCTCCGCACCCGGCGGCAACAGCCATCCGCTCGCCATCAACGACCCGGGTCAGGTGCTGCTCCAGGAGGGCGGCAGTCCCGCGCTGTGGGACAACGGAACCCGGACCGCCGTGGCGCCCTTCCCGGTCACCAACGCGGTGGGGCTCAATGACGCCGGCCAGGTGTTCGGCACCGGCCGTGGCACGGACGGCCAGGACCGGGCCTTCGTCTGGACCCGCACCGGCACGGTGGACGTCGGGTCGTTCGGCCTGACGACCACCGCCGTCGACCTCAACGACGGTGGCCAGCTCGTCGGCAACGGTGCGCTCACCCGCAGCCCGAACTACACGCACGGCTTCGTCTGGACGCCGCCGAGGAACGGACGCGCGGCCGCGCTGACGGACATCGGGACACTGGCCGGCCTGGAGACCGAGGTCCGCGACATCAGCGACGCGGGCGTGGTCGTCGGCCGCAGCAGCACCCAGACCGGGTGGCACGCGGTGCGCTGGACGAACGGCCGGCTGACCGACCTCGGTGTCCTGCGCGGCGGCAGCAGCAGCGAGGCGATCGCCGTCAACGAGTCGGGGCAGGCCGCGGGCTGGGCGAGCGCGTCCGACGGCCGTGCGCATGCCACCCTGTGGAAGAACGGGCGGCTGATCGACCTGGGGATCCCGAGCGGCTTCACGCAGAGCTACGCGGTCGACATCAACGACGCAGGCCTGGTGCTGGGCTACGCGATCCAGGACCTCACCGGTGCGGTACACAGTCTGGTCTGGACGGTGACGGGCGGATGACCGGCCATGGCCGGAGTCCCGGTCGTCCCGAGCGGGAGGCAGCCACGTGAGCACGACCGATCAGCCGGTGGCGTACGGACCGGGCCGCGGGCCGGGGCCGGTGGTCCTTGCCGAGGACGGCCTGGTGCGGCTGCTCGCCGCGCATCAGGTGGGTGCGTTGGCGACCACGAGGCGGGACGGCACCCCGCAGCTCTCGACCGTCGCCTACGTGTGGGACCCGGCGGGCCGGACGGTCCGGATCAGCACGACCGCCGACCGGCTGAAGGTGCGCCATCTGCGTCGTGATCCCCGGGCGTCGCTGTACGTCAGCACCGCCGACTTCGTGTCGTTCGTGGTGGCAGAGGGCGAGGCCGAGCTCTCCGAGGTGAGTACGACGCCGGGGGACGAGGCCGGCCGGGAGCTGYTCGCCCTGGCGCCGGCCTTCGAGGACCCAGCCGACGAGCAGGCCTTCCTGCGCAACATGGCCGCCGACCGGCGCCTCGTCATCAGGATCAGGGTCTCGCGGCTCTACGGCACCGCCCTCGACATCCCCTGAAGCGTTACCGCCTCGCGTCGCCCGTGATATCGGCCGGCAGCCGGCCCCGGTTCTCCGGAGAGAATCGGTGGGATTCGCCGTCCCTGCCGCGTCGGCCGATATGGCGGGTCGGGTGGGTGTCGGAGCGACGCGACAAGGGGGKATGAGGGGGTTAGCTCCGGGGTGGGCGATGCTACCGTCGCCCTATGGCCGCGACACTGGACGAGAAGACCAAAGAAATGCTCGACGCGAAGAATCTTCCGGTCATCGCCACGGTGAACGAGGACGGTAGTCCGCACTCGTCGATCCTGTTGGTCAAGCGGGACGGCGACATCCTCTTCTTCACAACACATGTCGGACGGCGGACCGAGCGGAACATATCCCGCGACCCACGGGTCAACCTGTCGCTCTACGACCGCGAGGACCCGTACACCTCGGTGGAGATCCGGGGACTCGCCGAAGTGCTCGAGGTGGACGGGAACCCGCTCGCCGACGAACTGACCCTGAAATACCTGGGCGAACTGCACGATGTGGACGACAATTCTCGGATCGCCATCCGGTTTGTGCCGCAGAAAGTGATCCACTTCCCGCCCCCGGGCACGGTTCCGCACGCTCTCCGCGATCCGAACACGGTTCGCCCGGCCTGACCGGCGCGCAGAGGCAACGGCGCACCGAAAAGCAGCAAGCACGGAGGTGCTCACGTGAAGTTCATCGGCCTGTCGGCACTCGCGCAACTGCCCGACCTGGCCACGGGGCGGATCCCGACCGAGACGGAGGTGCTGCGCCGGGCGGTCGACTACGCGGTGTTCTTCGAGGAGCTGGGCTTCGACGGTTTCGGGATCGGGGAACGCCACCACACACCGYTCCTGGCCACCGCCCCGACCGTGGTCCTCAGCCACATCGCCGCGCTGACGTCGACGATCCGGCTGTTCACCGGGGTGACGCTGCTGTCGGTGCTCGACCCGGTACGGGTCGCCGAGGACTACGCCACGCTCGACCACCTCTCCGGCGGGCGGGTCGAGCTGGTCATCGGCAAGGGCGCCGGGCCGCAGCAGGCCGAGCTGTTCGGGCTCACCCGCGAGCAGGCACGCGACGCGCTGAACGAGAAGTTCCGGCTGCTGCACCGGCTGTGGACCGAGCGCGACGTCACCTGGCAGGGAACGTTCCGTCCGCCGCTGCACGGGGTCACGACCCTGCCGCGCCCGTTGCAGGACCGGCCGCGGATCTGGCACGGCAGCGGCACCTCCACCGACTCGGTGGACCTCGCCGCCGAGTACGGCGACCCGGTCATGTACTCGAACGCGTCGCTGCCGACCGCGAAGTACGCCTGGCTCGCCGACCGCTACGCCGAGCAGTGGGCCGACCGCGGCCGTGACCCCGCCCGCCGCTACGCCGGCGCCGGCACCCCCGCCTTCTACTGCGCGCGTACCTCGCAGCAGGCCCTCGCCGACTTCCGGCCGGTCTACGAGGCGCGGCTGCGCACCGCCATCGGAATCGGCGCGTCGCCCGACTTTCCCACCCTCGAGGACTTCGTCGAGCGCAGCCCGGCGCTGATCGGAAGCCCCGCGCAGATCATCGAGAAGGTGCACCGCGAGGTCGAGCACCTCGGCCACCGCGCGCAGATCTTCAGCGTCGAGACCGAGGGGCTCAGCGACGCCCTTCGGCGGGAGAGCTTCGAGATCTTCGCCAGTGACGTCGCCCCGGAGCTGCGCCGCTCCATCCCCGACCCGCCGTGGCCGGCAGGATGACCGCCCCGGACCCCGGAACCGGCCCTGGCGCGGACCCCGGCCCCGGCGTCGGGTACCGGATCGCGGTCGACGTCGGGGGGACGTTCACCGACCTGGTGCTGCGCCGGCCCGACGGGACCCAGCTCGTCCACAAGACGAGCTCCACCCCCGAGGACCCGACCGTCGGCTTCGTCGCCGGCCTGCACGCCCTGGCCGCGGCCGAGGGGCGGGAGGTCCGCGACCTGCTCGCCGGCACCGACCTGCTCGTGCACGGCACCACCATCACGACCAACGCGCTGCTCACCGGCACCGGGGCCCGCACCGGGCTGCTGACCACCGAGGGCCTGCGCGACGTCATCCTGGCCCGGCAGGGCAGCCGGGACGACCAGTTCGCCTCGAAGGCGGCCCCACCGCCGCCGCTGGTGCCCCGTCACCTCATCGAGACGGTGCGCGAACGGGTCGACAGCACCGGAACGGTCGTCACCCCCCTCTACGAGCAGGACGTCCGCCGCGCCGCCGGGCGTTTCCGCGCTGCCGGGGTGGAGGCGGTCGCCGTCAGCTTCCTGTTCTCCTACCTCGCCCCCGACCACGAGCGGCGGGCGGCCGAGATCCTCGAAGCCGAGCTGCCCGGGGTGTTCGTCACCGCGTCCTGCCGGCTGGTGCCCGAGGTACGGCTGTTCGAACGGACCACGACGACCGCGCTCAACGCCTACGTGGGCCCGATCCTGCGCGGCTACACCGAGCGGCTGGCCCGCCGGCTGGCGGACCTCGGCTACCGCCGGCCGGTGCTCGTCCTGCAGTCCAACGGTGGGGTGGTCAGCCTGCCGCGGGCCGCCGAGCGGGCCGTGGAGACCCTGCTGTCCGGGCCGGCCGGTGGCCCGGCGGCGGTCGCGCCGGTCCTGGCCGCGCTCGGCCTGCCGCAGGCGATGGCGATGGACATGGGCGGCACCAGCTTCGAGGTGAGCCTGTCCCGGCGCGGGCGGACCGAGACGACGAGTCAGGGGGTGCTCGGCGGGCATTCGATCTGCCTGCCGATCCTCGACATCGCCACGATCGGGGCCGGCGGCGGGTCGGTGGCCTGGGCGACCGCGGGCGGCATGCTGCGCGTCGGCCCGCGCAGCGCCGGGGCCCGGCCCGGGCCGGCCAGCTACGGCCGCGGCGGGACGGAACCGACGGTGACGGACGCCGACCTGCTCCTCGGCTACCTCGACGAGGCGGCGTTCAGCGACGGGATCAGGCTTTCGCGGGCCGCGGCGGCCAGCGCCGTCGGCGCCCTCGCCGAGCGGCTGGGCATCGGGCTCACCGAGGCCGCCGCCGGCATCCACCGAACGGTCAACGCCGCCATGGCGGACCGGCTGCGACTGTCCACGGTGCGCCGCGGCCTGGACCCGCGGCGCTTCGCCCTGGTCGCCGCCGGCGGCGCCGGTCCGTCCCACGCGGTGGAGATGGCCCGCGAGCTCGGTGTCCCGCTGGTCGTCGTGCCGGGGGCGGCGTCGGTGTTGTGCGCCCGCGGGATGCTGCACGCCGACCTGGTCCGCTACTACGTCCACTCGTTCGCCGGGCGTGATCCGCACCCGCCCGCGACCGTGCTGGAGCAGGCCCTGAACGGGCTGGTCCAGCAGGCCGAGGCGGACCTGCGGGAACAGGGCGCCACCGGCGCCGTCTCCTACACCCGGTTCGCCGACGTGCGCTACGTCGGCCAGGTGCACGAGATCTCGGTGGCGTTCGCCGACGGCACGCGTCCGGACGCCGCCGCCGTGGCCGACCTGCTCGCCCGCTTCCACCTCGAGCACGAGGAGCGGTACGGCTACGCCCAGCCGGAGCTTGCCGTGGAGTTCGTCAACGTGCGCCTGCTCGCCCGGGCGCCCGCCGCGCCGCCGTCCCCGTCGCCGCCGCGGCGGGTGTCCGGCGCGGCCGTGCCGATCGCCCGGCGGCAGGCCTGGTTCGAGGGCGGCTACCGGGAGGTGGACGTGTACGACCTGGAGACCCTGCCCGCACATCGGCGAGTGGAGGGGCCCGCGCTGTTCGCGCATCCGACGACGACCCTGGTCGTCCCGCCCGGCTTCGTCGCCGAGCTGGCGGACGACGGCAGCGCGCTCGTCCACCCCGCCACCGAGGCCCTGGACGCCGTCCTCGACCGCCTCCGCCGCGGCGCCGACCCGCGGCCCGCTGTGCCCGCCGGCGCTGTGCCCGCCGGCGCGGTCGCGATCGGTGCGGCGCCGTGACAGCGCTGCCTGCGCCTCTCCAGCCGCCGGTGCTGCCGGCGTCGCTGGAGCCGCCGGTGCCGGGCGGCGGGCCGGATCCGGTCCTGGCCAGCGTCGTCGACAACCGGCTGCACGCGATCGCCGAGCAGATGGCCGACGCGATGCTGCGCTCGTGCCGTTCGATGGTGTTCCAGAGCCGCGACTTCGTCACCGGCATCTTCACCGCGGACGGCGACTGGGTCGCGACCAAGGACTACATCCCGGTGCTCGCCGGCTCGTTGCCCAGYGCCTACGCGGGCATCGTCGGCCGCTTCGCCGGCGACGTCCACGACGGCGACGTGTTCATCCTCAACGACCCCTACCACGGCAACAACCACCCGCCCGACATCACGATCATGAAGCCGGTGTTCCACCAGGGCGTGCTGCGGTTCTGGAGCGTGACCAAAGGGCACCACGTCGACGTCGGCGGCACCGTGGTGGGCTACAACCCGTATGCCCAGAACTGCTGGGAGGACGCGCTGCGGATCCCGCCGGTCCGGCTGTACCACCGCGGCGAGCGCCAGCGCGACGTCTGGGACCTGATTCTGCTGAACCTGCGGCTGCGCGACATGGTCGAGGCCGACCTGCTCTGCCAGATCGGCGCGGCCACCATCGGCGAGCGTGAACTGGTCACCATGCTCGACACGTTCGGGGTCGAGCCGGTGCGCGCCGCGATCGACTACCAGCTCGAGGCCTCCCGCCGGCACATGCGCGCCGAGATCGGCCGGTTCCCCGACGGGGCGTACCGGGCCGTCCGCTACCTCGACGACGGCGGCGCCCACCACCGGGAGCCGATCGCCGTCCGGCTCACCCTGACCATCCGCGGCGAGCACGCCACCTTCGACTTCACCGAGTCCGACCCGCAGGTCGTCGGCTACGCCAACTCCACCTACGCGAACACGGCCGCCTCAGTGCTGATCGGCCTGTTCGCCGTGACGGACCCGGGCCAGCGCCGCACCAGCGGCGCGCTGGCGGCGATCGACATCGTCACCACCCCGGGCACGATCGTGCACGCGGTGGAACCGGCGGCAACCTCCCTGTGCACGGTGACGGCCTGCGAGACGATCGTCGAGACCGTGTGGGCGGCGATCGCCCGGGCGGATCCGGAGGCGACGCACGCCGCCTGGTGCCGGGGCTATGCCTTCGCCGCGATGGGAGTCCACGCCCGCACCGGCCGGCCGTTCGGGGTGACCGGGGCGCTCAAGGGCGGCTCGGGCGCCACCGCCGGCTTCGACGGCTGGGACGTCGTCGGCCCGCCGGTGGCGATGGGCGGCGGGCGGGAGGTCGACGTCGAACTGCACGAGATCGCCGCCCCCACCACCGTCCTGCGCCAGGAGTACGAGACCGACTCTGCGGGTGCGGGGCAGTGGCGCGGCGGGCTCGGCGGGGTGTCCTTCTGGCGGATCGACCAGGACGACGTCGACGTCCTGTGCATCGGGTCCGGCACGCTCGGCCTCACCGCGCCGTTCGGCGTCGCCGGGGGCCACCCGGCGCCGGCGAACCGCGGCCTGGTGCACCACGCCGACGGGCGGGTCAGCGAGCCGCTGACCAACTCGCTGATCCAGCTGAACCGAGGGGACGTCGTCGAGATCCACACCTCGGGCGGCGGCGGCTACGGCGACCCGCACCAGCGGCTTCCCGCCGCGGTCGCCACCGACGTCCGCGACGGCCTGGTCTCGGCAGCGGCCGCCCTGGACGTCTACGGCGTGGTCCTCGACCCGGCCACCGGCACCGTGGACGACGCCGCCACCGCGCGGCTGCGCGCGGCCCCGCCGCCGGCCGGCGGGGCCGACGGGGCCGACGGGTAGGTCTCGGCGCCCTCCAGGGAACGCCGGGTGGCCACGTACTCGTCGCGGGACATCCGCGGGCGGGCGGCGGTCAGCGCGCGGGCCCGCGCCGCGCCGTCCCGGAGCAGCTCGACGGTCAGCAGCGCCATCGCCTTCGCCGGGGCGATGACGCCGCGGTCGGAGTCGGCGATGTAGAAGCCACTGCTGTGCGGGCCGTACCCGGGGGTGGCTCCGCCGGACAGCACGCTCAGCACGGGCATGACCCGCGCCAGGTCCGCCACGTCCGTGCTCACCCCGGAATGCCCGGTGATCTCGTGCACCCGGACCTGCCCGGCGCCGACCGCGGCCCGCGCCGCCGCGGCGGCGAGCTCCGCGCCGCCCGGGTCGGCCTCCAGCGGGAAGTACCCGGCGGCCGTGGTGATCTCCACGGACGCCCCGAGGGCCTGCGCACCGGCCCGCAGCGCCCGGTCCACCTTGCCCGAGGCGTCGCGCAGCCCGTCCACCGTCGCCGCCCGCACCATGATCTCCAGTCGGGCCTCGGCCGGCACGCTGCTGATCGCGTTCCCTCCGGCGCTGATCGTGTAGTGCACCCGGACGTGGTCGGCGTCGCGGAACGTCTCGCGCTGCGCGTCGATTGCCACGGTCGCCACGGTGAGCGCCTTCTGCGCGTCCACCCCCGCCCACGGCTCGTGGCCCGAGTGCGCGGCCCGGCCGCGGAACACCACGTGCTTGGTCACCGCCCCGTTGGCGCTCGCGCCGGCCCCGCCGAGGACCTCGATGCTCGGGCCGTCCGGCGTCGACACGGTGGCGTGCGAGGTGATCGCCAGATCGACGTCGTCGAACGCGCCGAGGCGGATCAGCTCCGGCTTGCCGATGATGAACTCCAGCCGGCCGGCGGCCCGCTGCTCCAGCCGCCAGCCGACCTCGATGGTCTCCTCGGCCGGCACCGCGAACAGCACGACGTCGCCGTCGAGGTCGCCCATCACCTCGGCCAGCCCCAGTCCGGCGCCGATCATCGCGGCGACCTGCGCGTTGTGCCCGCAGGCATGGGCGGCGCCGGTGGCCGCTCCGGCGAACGGGTGATCCGGGACGGCCAGCGCGTCCAGCTCCCCGATGATCGCGACGGTCGGCCCGGGGCAGCGCCCCCGCAGCCGGGCCCGCACCCCGGTGATCGCGAGCTCCGTCTCGGGTCGCAGCCCCATCGCCCGCAGCTCCGCCTCGACCCGGGCCGCGGTCCGGACCTCCCGGAAGCCGGTCTCGGGATCGCGCAGGATCGCCTCGCTCAGCGCTGCGATCCGTCCGGCCTGGCGGTCGATGGCGGCCAGCACCCGCGCGTGGTCGGGAGCCGTCAATCTTCCTCCTCGGTCGCGGGGCCGGTCAGCGGCCGCCGGCCGCCGGTGCTCGTCACCGCCCGGCGCAGTGACAGCAGCCGGAGGACTTCCGGCGGGGTGAGCGGGAGCCGGGTCACCGTCCCCGGGTCCGCCGCCTGCGGATCGGGCACCGGTGGCCGGGGCGTGCCGGCCGCGGCGGCGATCGCGTCGGCGACGGCGTTCGCGATCGCCGCCGTGCCGCCGATCACCCCGCCCTCACCCGCCCCCTTCACCCCGTCCGCGTTCCACGGCGTGCGCGCCGGGACGTCCGCATGGTGCACCCGCAGCTGGGCCGGCATGCCGCTCGCCGTGGGCAGCGGATAGCCGGCGGCGGGATCCACCGGTGCCCCGTCGGGCGTGTACCGGACGCTTCCGAGCAGCGCATCGCCGATCGCGAACCCGATCCCGCCGTGGACCTGGCCCGCCAGCAGCAGCGGGTTGACGACCGTGCCGCAGTCGTCGAGCGCCAGGTGGCGCAGCGGCACCACCGCGCCGGTGCCCGGGTCGACCTCGACCACCGACACGTGGACCCCGTAGCCGAACGGCGTGCCCGCCGGCCGGAACTCCACCTCGGCAGCCAGCTCCCGTTCCCCTGTCTGCGCCCCCTCCCCGGTCGTCCCGGTCCCGGTCTCGGCCTCGGTCCGGCCGCCGTCGTCGCTCCCGGCCGGCCTGTCCGGATCGGCGCGCCGGTGCGCGCGGGCGACCTCCCGCCAGGGGAGGACGGGGCCGGTTCCGTCGGTGCGGGCGAACCCGGTGCCGGTCAGCGTGACGTCCGTGACCGGCACCCCGAGCAGGGACGCCGCGACCCGCAGCGCCCGCCCGCGCAGCTCCCGGGCGGCGAGCCGAGCTGCCCCGCCGCCCACCGACGCCGAACGGCTGGCCATCGTGCCCGCGCCCCAGCGCACCCGGTCGGTGTCGCCGAGCCGGACCACGACGTCCTCGACGGGCAGGCGCAGCTCGTCGGCGACGATCTGGGCGAGCATCGTCTCGTGGCCCTGGCCGCTGGGCGCGATCCCGGCGGTGACCTCCACCGTGCCCTCCTCGTCGACCCGCACCCGGGACAGCTCCGCCGTCCCGCCGCCGCTCGGCTCGACGAACATGCCGAGGCCGATCCCCAGCGGCCACCGGCCCGGCCCGTCGGCGTCGGTGGCGGTGGCGGTGTCGGTGGCGGAACGCCGGCGGGCCTGCTCCCGGCGCAGCTCCTCGTAACCCGCCAGCTCCAGCGCCCGGCGCAGCAGGGCCGGGTAGTCGCCGCTGTCGTAGGGCGGCCAGGGGATCGACACCGCGGAAAGATGCAACGTGGTGCCGGAGTCGAACGGCATCTGCTCCGGCCCGACCAGGTTGCGCAGCCGGACCTCGGCCGGGTCGGCCCCGACCCGGGCCGCCACCAGATCGATGATCCGCTCCATCACGAACGTCGCCGGCGCGACCCCGACCCCGCGGAACGAGCCCGACGGGGTCTTGTTCGTGAACACCGCCAGCGATTCGGCGGCGTAGGCCGGCACCCGGTAGGGGCCGGGGACCGCCGCGGGAGTGCCGATCGCCTCGGACGCCGCGTTGGTGAACGAGTAGGCCCCGATGTCGCTGGCGATCCGGTCACGGACCGCGAGAATCCGCCCGTCCGCGTCATGCCCGACCTCGACGTCGTGACGCTGGTCGCGCCCGTGCGTCGTCGCCACCAGATGTTCGGCCCGGTCCTCGGCCCAGGCCACCGGCCGGCCCAGCCGCCGGCTCAGCCAGGCGACCACGAACTCCTCGGGGTAGGGCTGCATCTTCGTCCCGAACGCCCCGCCGACGTCCGGCAGCACCACCCGGACCGCGTCCGCCGGCAGGCCGAGCGCCGTGCGCACCGCGTCCTTCACCCCGTGCGGGATCTGCGTGGACGTCCACAGGGTCAGCCGTCCCGCGGTGGCGTCCCAGGCCGCCACCAGCCCCCGGGTCTCCAGCGGCGTGCCCGCCTGCCGGGCCAGCGACAGGCGGACGGAGAAGGTGCACGGCGCCGCCGCGAGCGCCGCCACCACGTCCCCGCGGACAGCCCGGACGACCTGCTCGACATTCGCAGGGCTCGGGCGTCCCGGAAATCCGTCCGCCTCGCCACCTGCCCCGGCGGGCACTCCGCCGCCTGCCCTGCCGTCTTCCGGATGCAGCACCGGGGCATCCGGCCGCAGGGCCGTGTCGAGATCCACCACGGCGGGCAGCGGCTCGTAGTCGACGGTGACCAGTTCGGCGATGTCCTCGGCGATGTAGCGGTCGGCGGCGACCACCACCGCGACCGGCTCACCGACATAGCGCACCCGGTCGATCGCCAGCGCCGGCTGGGCGGAGACCAGCCCCGGCACCGGGCCGCTGGCACTGGGCAGCAGCGGCGGGCCGTCCGGGAAGTCGGCGGCTGTGACCACCGCCACCGTTCGCGGATCCCGCCGTGCCGCGGTGACGTCCACCGCGCGCAGCACGGCGTGCGTCCGCCGACTGCGGACGAACACGGCGGTCAGCTGACCGGGCAGGCGGATGTCCGCCACGAACCGGCCGTGCCCGCGCAGCAGGCGGTCGTCCTCCCGCCGGCGCACCGGCGCCCCGAGGGGACCCGGCGCCCCGAGGGGACCCGGCGCCCCGGGGGGATCCTGCGCCCCCACGGCATCCGTCATGTCCGGCCCTCCGGCCCGGTTCTCACCAGTGAGCGGGCAGCCCGGAGAATGTTGACGTAGCCGGTACACCGGCACAGGTGGCCGTCGAGTGYGGCGAGCAGCTCCGCCTCGTCCGGCGGGGACGGCTGGTCGAGCAGGTGGCGCAGGGTGAGCACGATGCCCGGCGTGCAGAAGCCGCACTGCAGCCCGTGGTGCTCGCGCAGGGCCGCCTGTACCCGGTCGAGCGGGCCGTCCGGCGGCGCCACGCCCTCGATCGTGGTGACCTCGGCGCCGTCGGCCTGCACGGCGAGGACCAGGCAGCTGCGCACCGCTGCCCCGTCGAGCAGGACGGTGCAGCTGCCGCAGTAGCCCTGCTCGCACCCGAGATGTGTCCCGCTCAGGCCGAGCCGGTCGCGCAGCAGGTCGGCCAGGCTCAGCCGGGCCGGGACGTCGACCTCGTGCCGGGTCCCGTTCACCGTCGTCCCGATGCGGTGGTCACTCATGGGGCTCCCGCGGGGCTTCCCGGCCGGCCGGCGGGGGTGTCTGCCGAGACGGCTGCCGGTGCGCCCGCCGGACTGCCTGCCGCAGCGCCCGGCTGACCAGCTCCCCGACGACCTCACCCGGGTAGCCCGCGTTCGGGTGTTCCTCGTCCGGGTGGCCACCGCAGCTGGGGGATCCGCCGCGGAGGACGGCCCGTTCCGCCCGCCGCGCCCGCACCGGCCGGTCCGCGACGCCGAACAGCGCGATCCGGGCCGCGGTGATCGTGCCGTCGTCCCGGACGCCGACCTGGGCGAGCACCCCGCACAGTGCTGCGTTGGCCCGCGGCGCGACCTCGACACAGGCGGCTCCCACAGCCACGGCACCCTCCCCGGTGTCCGGCGCACGGCCCGGGAACCGTGGCGAGAGCGGGAGCTCGACCGCCACGGCCACCTCGTCAGGGTGCAGGGCTGTGTGGCCCGCACCCAGGTAGAAACCGGCGGCGTCGATCCGGCGGGTGCCGTGCGGACCGCGGGCGTGGACCACACCGTCCAGGGCTACCAGCACGGCGGGCAGCTCGCCGGCCGGGTCGGCATGGACCACGCCGCCGACGACCGTGCCGCGGGTGCGGGTCTGCGGATGCCCGACCCGACGGACGGCCTCGGTCAGCAGCGGGCACTCCTGCCCGACCACCTGATCCCGCTCGACCTGCCGCTGGGTCACCCGGGCGCCGACGAGCAGGGTCGCGTGTGCCGTCCGCTCGATCCGGTCCAGGTCCGGCACGGCCCGCAGGTCCACCAGCAGCGATGGGCGCAGCGCGCGCCGGGCCATGGCCGGCAGCAGGCTCTGCCCCCCGGCGAGCACCCGGGCGCCGGGATGCTCGGCGAGCGCGCGCACCACCTCGTCCAGCGACCGCGGGCTGAGGTAGTCGAACGGCGCCGGTTTCATGCCGGCCTGCACACGAACGGCTCGCCGCGGTTGATGGACATGAGAGGACCTACCCCGTGTAAGGCGTGCCCGGTTCCGAATGGCGTGGATGAGCCGCGGTCAGCTGACCGCGCAGGCCGTGCGGCGGTCGGGGGACCCCGTCCCACGTGCCCGTTCACCTTCACTCGGAGAGATCATCCGGAACACCCCTACAGTCCCCCACTTTTTGCCGTGACCTGCACGGACGGCAGCCGGACCGGAGGCACCGCTGATGGCCGCGACCGGCCCCGGCACTAGCCGCTGGATCCGGTGTCCGGCCGGTCCGCGGACCTGGCCAGCGCCAGAGTGTGAACGACCAGATCCCGCAGCACCTGCCCGGTCGAGGCCGAATCCCGGGCGTCACAGGTGACGAGGGGGACCTCCGGGCGCAGGCCGAGAGCCTCCCGGACGTCGCCGACGTCGTGCCACAGCTTTCCCTCGAAGCGGTTGACGGCGACGATGAACGGAACCGTCGAGTCGTGCTCGAAGTAGTTCAGCGCGGTGAACGACTGCTCGAGCCGCCGGCTGTCGACGAGGACGATGGCGCCCAGCGCGCCCCGTGACAGGTCGTCCCAGAGGAACCAGAAGCGTGGCTGCCCCGGGGTGCCGAAAAGATAGAGAATGAGATCCGGGTACAGAGAGATGCGGCCGAAGTCCATGGTCACGGTGGTCGTGTGCTTCGTCTCGCTCAGCGTGAGGTCATCGATGCCCTCGCCGGCCTCCGTCAACCACGCCTCGGTGTTCAGCGGCGGGATCTCCGACACCGACCGGACCAGCGTCGTCTTGCCCACCCCGAACCCGCCCGCAATGATGATCTTCGCGGAGATCGCGGGCGGAGGGTCGCCGGCGGTGGCCGTCGGAGCGGCCTGACCGGTGGAGCTGGCCACAGCCGCGGCGCTGCCGTCCAGACGGAATCCGTTCACGGGCGTCCGCCCGGGTGCCGGATCCCGCGGCCGTCAGACCGGGAGCTCACGCAGGCCACTGAGGATCCTTTCCAGAACGGTGCGGTCGTGGTGGTAGGTGTGGGCTGTGGGATGCAGCAGCACGGCTCCCTGCGCGGCGAGATCGCTGATGAGTACACGGACCACTCCGAGCGGAATGGCGAGCATCGCGGACAGTTCGGCTATCGACAGCTGCGACCGTGCCCGCTCGTAGAGCGCCCGGGACTCCGGCATCAGTGTTTCGCTGAGCGTCGGATCGTAGCGTGGAACGGAGACCATGGTTTCCATCAGGAGGTGGTGCCGGGCCCTCGTCCGCCCGCCGGTGAGGGCGTACGGCCGGATCCGCCTGCTGCGCGGGCCCGGTTTCTCCTGCTTCTCCTGCCTTTCCTGRCTCTCCCGCTTCTCCGGTGTGCTCTGCGCGGCGTCTTCGGACATGGTCATCTGTCTCACGTTCCTGGTTCGTCGCGCCCGGTGTGGTCCGCGGGGGTCTGACGCGCCGCGTTGCCGCATCCGCTCAGCTCAGGCCTGGTAGCTGCGGGCCGACCAGCACGCGGCGCAGGTCGGCGCGACGGTCCGGAGTGAGGGCGTGGCCGGCGTGCAGGACGAACTGGGTCATCTCGTAGGCGACGACCTTCATGTCGCAGTCAGGCCCGGTCAGCACCGCGAGGCCGGCCCCGTCGTTGATGCCCATGAACAGGAAGTAGCCCTTGGACATGCGCACGATGATCTGTTCACAGGTTCCCTTGGAGAACAGCTGCGCGCTGTTGCGGGCAAGGCTGATCATCGCGCTCGCGATCGCGGCGAGCTGGTCACGCTCGGCCGACGAGACGCCGTCGGACGCCGCCAGCGACAGCCCGTCGGCGGAGAGGATCAGGGCGTGGGAGACGCCATGGACCTTGCCCACGAAGTCATTGATCAGCCAGCGGAAGTCGAAGTCCGCAGGGCGATTGCTCTGATCCGTCACTGATTTCCTAGTCCCCTCGCTGGTGCCGGTGGGCAGTCTGTTCGCCTTCGGTGAAGGCATCGAGGTCCGCGAGCAGCCTTGCGTGGTCGGCGGCCCGGTCCTCGCCCGGGGTCGTCGGCTGCGTCCGATGACCGTTCAGTCCGTTGCTGCCGGGACCGTCGGGACCGGGAGCAGCCGTGTCGTGACCGGCTGAGCCGGTGGGAGCTGACGCCGTCGCATCGACGTCCTCGGCGCGGACTGGATCCGGCCCCGCGGTGTCGTTGCCCGCGCCATCCGCAGCCGCGTCACTCGCGGTCGTGTCAGCCGTGTCGGTCGGTGTCTCGGTCTCGCCCGCGTCCGGGCCGGGCGTGCCGGCCGTCGTGGGGCTGCCCGAGTCTCCGGGCGGGCCGGGGGGCTGGTCGGTGGCCGCGGTCCGCAGGCTGCGGGAGACCCGGCGGGGGAGGCCCGTCGACGTTGTCCCGCTCGTCAGCGCCTCCGTGGACGGGGGCCCGGAGAGCAGGCCGCTCCGTTGGGCGGCATCCGGAGCGGTGTCGGCGGGCGGAGAGCCTGGACCGCCGAACAGCGAGCTCGGTGACCGTCCCGTGGTGCTGTGGGTGGCGTGATCGACGGCCGCGGAGCGGCTGAGGGCCGACAGCCGGAAAGCGCCGTCGTGTGGACCGCCGTTGTGTGGACCGGAGCCAGGCCCCGCGGCGGAACCGGTGCCCGCCGCCTGGGTCGCCGCGGACTCGTCGGCGCCCCCGGTGGCGTCGTTCCGGGCAGCGTTGCCCCGCACCGGGAATCCCCTGCCCGCGGCACCTGCGGGGCGGGGCTGCACCGTCTGGGCTCCCGACCAGCTGCCCTCGGGCAGCTCGCAGATCAGGCCGGGCGGGATCAGTACCGAGGCGGTCGTGCCGTGCGGCTGGCGGGTGTCCAGCCACGTCCGCAGGCCGTGCCGGATCGCCAGTCGGTGGACCACAGCGAGACCCATGTGGCGGACGGCATCATCGTCCAGGACCGGCTCGCCGGCCAGCCGCTCGTTGATCTGCGCGAGCCGCTCCGGCGGGAAGCCGATGCCGTCGTCCTCGACGCGCAACAGCGCGCTGCCGCTTTCCGTCAGGTGGACGCCGACCCGCACCGGCGCGGTGGGCGGCGATGACCTGGTCGCGTTGTCCAGCAGTTCGGACAGCACACGCCCGACGTCCTCGGCGGCGAACCCGATGACACCGAGCGAGACCACCCTGCCGATCACCACCCGGGAGTAGTGGTCGATGGACGACATCGCCGCACGGACGACGTCGACGAGCGCGGTGCTGTCGGCAGTGTCCTCGCTGGCGTCGTGGCCTGCGAGGACGCGCAGGTTCTCGGCGTTGCGGCGCAGCCGCGCCGCGAGGTGGTCGAGACGGTACAGCTCGGCGAGGCGGTCGGCGTCCTCCTCCTTCGCCTCCATCTCCTCGAGCTGGGAGAGCAACAGGTCGACGAGGTTCAGATCGCGCAGCGCGATGTCCGCGCAGATCGCGGCGAGCGCGTCGGAGCCGCTGCCCGCCGCGCCCTGCGCCGCACCGTTGCGGACCGCGGCGGACGCGGCGCCGGTCCCCTCCCGGTGCGACCTCGCCGTGCGCGAGATCCGTCCCGCGGGCGCCGTCGGCGTGCCCGGCCGCGCGGGCGCGGGCGATGACGGCCCGCGCTGCGGTGCGCCGGCGGCGGGAACCCCCGGCCGGGTGCGGGCCCTGGCAGACGGCGGGGTCGGCCGGTCGCCGTCGCCGCTGCCGTCGCCGGCTGGCTCGGACGCCTGTTCGCGTGACTCGACCTCGGCGTCGGGCGGCGGGGACGCACTGTCGCGGGAGGCTCCCAGGAGCGCGCGTGATCGGTTGAGCAGATCTCGTGCTCGCGGCGTCATCGCGTCCCACTTGCTCTCGTCGGGTATGGGACTCTCCTGACACCGGTAGCCCCGCTGGGGAGCTATGCAACCAGAAGCACTGGTTTGTGTTCAACTGCGACTTTCTCGATCATCTGACTACGGACCTCCGGCGGAACGAGCTGTTTCTCGTTTTGATTAGCCTCGGCCGCGTGATGGGCATCCGCCGGGTCGGTTCCCACACTGGCGAGGTGGGTTCGGATCGTTGTCCTTGCTACTCCGGAACAAATTTGGGACAAGTTGTCGCCGGTTTCTGTACATCTGCTCGAACCTGGGATATTAGGATCCTGGATGTGGTCGGTTGACCGGCTGGCCGTGTTGTCCGCTTCCGTGGCCAGCTGGTCCGTATGCGTGGGTCGCCGCCGTCCGGGCCCTTCGCCGCAGGTACCGCTCCTGACGGGCACCAGATCCTGCACGGGCCGCTCGTGYCGGCGGGTGCCGCCCTGGGCTTCGGTGGTATGAGTTGGGCGTCCGCCTGGTCACTCGGATCGGGAGTGAGATCCGGCCTCCTGCTCGCGGGGTCGTCCCACGGTGGAACCGCGCCGCGGCCGCCTGGAACGAGCCGGGGGCGCGGAGATGCGGCGGGCGGGGCTGGCCGCGGGCGGTCAGTGGCTCCTGATCTCGAAGGTCGCCCGGCCGGCACCGGTGACGCCGAGTGGCCGCCGGACGCCGGGAATTCGCAGACTTATGGCGGCGGCGAGACTGTAGTGGCCGGGAGGCAGTCCGGGGCTCGCCAGATGAATCGTGACGGATGGCGCGAGAACGGCACCCTGGGAGTGCAGCGGCGGGTGTTGTCGAACCGGCGCTCCTGTGTCAACGGATTCGACGTCGATACCACCGCCGAATCCGTTCCCGTTTCCTTCTGCTCCGGGGACGTCGACGGGATCCACCCGAGCCACCGCGAAATAGTCGAGTGATCCCCAGGGTGGAAGGGCCTGGCCGCCGACGCGCAGCGCCAACCAGATGTCAAAAGGTGACCCAGCGCGCGGTGCGGCCGGCTCGACGCGCGCGTGGAGGTGGGCTCCGCCCGGCGCAGGTCCGGTGCCGCTGCCCGCGCGGTCGGCCTGCGGGTCATGGTGGACGCCCGGCATGACATGTGTCAGGTGGGCCTCGATGAACGTCGTGAGATTCGCCGGTGCCCACGACGGCCAGCGTGCCTCGATGCCCCCGCGGGAGTGCCGGACGCTGGTACTGCGCACCGCGTTTCCCTCCATGAGCAGCCGCACGACAAAGCTTTCCTCGTGCTGAAGGTCCGGGTGCCGGCGGTCCGGGTGCTCGATCGCCCGCGCACCCTCGGCCGTGTCGGCGCCGGGCAGCGGTGCTGTGCCGGTGGGCGGTGCTGTGCCGGTGGACGAGGTGGGGAGCGGGAGGGGTGGCGGGACGTCGTCCATCGTTGCCTCCGTCGCTGCCCGCCGGTGATGGTGTCGGGCACCGGCGGGGGAGGGCGTTCCGGCTGGGGGCGTTTCGGGCTGCGCGCGGCCGATGTCACCACCGGCCGCGCGCGGAGGGCGGCCTCGGGGCTGCGGGAGCCGTGCTGGGGTGAGCTGCCGACTACGGCTCGTAGATCTGGATGGTGCGGGGCTGGGTGAAGGCGGTGAGCGGGTAGCGGCGCTGCGGAAGGGGCGGCGCGTTCAGGGCGAAGGTGACGACTGCGCCGATCTGGTAGATGCCGGCCGGCAGGCTGCTGGCGGGGATCTTCTGCTCCGTGACCGCCTGGGCGTAGGTGTGCTGGCCGAAGACCGTCGCGCCGCTTCGGGTCGGGATCTGGTAGGTCGGCTGTGGCACGTCGAGGGCGTTCAGCCAGTACTTCACGGAGTAGCTCAGATAATCCTCGAGCACGTGGATCTCGTACGTGAAGAGCTCGAACTCGACCCAGACGGTGAACGGGTCGCCCACTTCGATGATGTTGGCCGGGCCAAATCCGGTGTCATCCACCACCTCCACGAATTCGCTGATCGTGATCTTGCCCTGCTGTTCTCCGTCAACCACCGGTGCATTCCCTTCGTTTCGGCGTCTGTGCCGGCGGCAGGTGCGCGCCGGGCTGTGTCCCTGTGTAGACCCGGCCGATTAATGATCATGTGACCCTGGCTTAAGAGCCGGCGGATGCTGGTTAAGTGCGGGAATCCCGGTACCTCTGGAGAAGTAATGCCTGTTCAGAGGGCTGTGGYTGGAACCTGTCCGTCGAGGGCGCGGATGCTGGCTGCTGTCCGGCCGGCCGGATGCTCCTCGCCTCGCGCCGGATGGGGCGCTGCGTGGTAGCGGCTGCCCGCGCTGCGGAAAGATGTCCGCCAGTGGTGCGGCGGGGAAGTCAAGTGGGGGTGAGCACGCCCTCGAAGGCTGGTATTCCGTAGCGTCGGACGCATRGTTGCCGGCAATCACGCGTGCCGCCGGCCGGCGGGTGATAAAGATGGCATCGGCGCTCTGATTGTTTTCGCCGACTGCTGGGCCGCATGGGGGATGCATGCTCGCGGGCAAGGTACTGGAACCCGTCAGGGGGCAGGCCGTCGCCGCGCATTCCGTATTCACCGACGCGGCGCGCGGTGGTGTGACAGTGCTTGTCGTGCCCCCGGGGCGCCTGCTCACCGAGGGCCTGACGCAGTCACTGCTGGACGCCGGGCGCAGACCCGTCTGGCTCCGCCTGGGCACCGAGGACCGCGATCCGGCGACCCTGCTGCTGACGATGGTGGCCGCGGTACGGCGTCGGGTCCCCGGCTTCGGCGTGGATCTGCTGCGGGCCTCGGCGGCGAGACCGGGCCCGATCTTCGGCTGGGACAGGCTGTACCAGGCACTGGGCGAGGCCCTTGCCGGCTCCTTCCCGGCTGACGCGGCCCTGGTGATCGACCACGCGGACCGGGTGGATCCATACGGCCCCGCCCTGGAACTGGCCTGCCGCCATGTCATCGCAGCGCTGCCCGAGCACATTCCACGGGTGGTGATCGGGCACGCGGAGCTGCCGGCGACCCGCCTGCTGCGACCCGGTCGCGCGCCGACAGCACTGCCGGCACACACCGCTTCCTGGCCCGCCCTCCGGAACTGCGGGCTCGCGCTCCCCACGGGGCAGATCCCGCAGATGTGGCCGGCTCTCCGGGGCGGCCTGGGAACAGCCCCGGATACGGGGCCGTTCCCGGCCCCGGGCCTGGGGCCGGGAACGGGTCCGAGGCTCGGAGCGGGCGCAGGCCCGGGCCGTTGGCTGCGGCGGCGGCGCGCGACCGGGATGCTGCGCGGCTCGGCCGCCGTCCGGGCGGCACTCGCCTTCGCCCGGACGTCCCTCGCCGACGCCGACGTGGCCCAGGCCTTCCGCGGCTCGTCCTCGGCCGCGGTGCTGACGTCGCTGGCCCAGGCCGCCCTGGCCCGGGCGGACACCGGCGCGCGGAGGGCGCTTGCCCACATCCTGCAGGTGGGTTATGTCGCCCCCGCAGACCAGGACGCGGTCACCGGGCCGGTCCAGGGGCCGTGGTTCCAGCCTCTCGCCGACGGCTGGTGGCGGCTGCGGACGGTGTGGCATGGCCCGCTCGTCGCCGCGCTCGGTGACGACGCCCGGCTGGACCCCGCCACGCTGCGCGGCATCTCCGTCCGCCTGCTGCGGGAGGGAGCCGCGGAGATCGCGGTCCCGATGCTGATCGCGCTCGGCGACCAGCAGCTTCTCGTCGAGGCGCTCCGCCCGGCGGCGGCGGAGATGATCGGTAACGGTCAGTGGAGCACTCTCGGACGCTGGCTCGACGCCCTGCCCGCCGAGATCATCGAGGCTGAGCCGGCGCTCCTGGACGCGGCAGCGCACGTCACGTGGTCTCGTGGGAGAGCCGATCTCGCCCGGCGCTGGTTCGACGCGCGTCTCACCACCGCCTCCGGTGCGGACCAGGCCGACCTCGGTGTCATCACGCAGCGCCAGCCCGATATCGACATCGACCGCGACAGCCGCGGCCTGCCCCGCCCGGAGGCCGGGTCATCCCGTCCGGCGGGCGGGCCGTCGGAGACGGGCGTCACGGTGCCGGGTCGGCTGGAGCTGGTCGTCCACGTGCTCGGCCCGCTGGCGGCGGCGGTGAACGGCCAGCCGGTGGGTGGCTGGGGAGCGCGGCAGCGGTCCCTGCTCGCCTATCTGGTTCTGCACCGGGCCGCCGCCCCGCCGCGGGAGGTGGTCATGGAGGCGCTGTGGCCGGGCGCGGACCCGGCCGCGGCACGGAACAACCTGCAGGTGGCTGTCCACGGGCTGCGCCGTGTCTTCCGCGCGGTGACCAGCTCCGCGATCGTCGTGTTCGACCGTGGCGTCTACCAGCTCGCGCCCGAGATGGTGGTGTCGGTCGACC
Source organism: Parafrankia colletiae (assembly GCF_001854655.1). GTDB lineage: Bacteria > Actinomycetota > Actinomycetes > Frankiales > Frankiaceae > Parafrankia > Parafrankia colletiae. Next base: position 61,961 of record NZ_MBLM01000136.1, read on the forward strand.
TGGACGCCTTCGAGGGCCACGTGCAGGCAGGGTGCCGCCTGGTCGACGCCGGGTGCCCCGACGAGGCGATCGTGCAGTGGGAGGCGGCGATGGCGCTCTACCGTGGTGACTTCCTCGCCGACGGCCGGTCGGATGACTGGGCTGTCCCGGCCCGCGAGCAGCTGCGCCTCACCTACCTGGACGCCCTCGACCAGCTCAGCGTCCTTTATCTGGACGCCGGCCGCCCTGCGATGTGCGCCCTGCTGTGCCGGCAGATCCTGGAGCGCGACCCCTGCCGGGAGGACGCGCACCGCCGCCTCATGCGGTCCTACAGCCGCCAGGGCCAGCCGCACCTCGCTCTGCTGCAGTTCCGCACCTGCGCCGACTTCCTGGCCCGGGAGCTGCGGGTGGCCCCGGCGCCGGCGACGGCCCGCCTGCACGAGAAGGTTCGCCGCCACGAGCCGATCTGAGTCACTCCGCCCGGTTCGGGTCATCCCCGGGCGGCGGTTCCTCCTCCGTGCACAGGCGCAGGATCTCGTCGCCGTACTTGGTGAGCTTGTTCTCGCCGACGCCGTTCACGGTCGCGAGATCGGCGAGGGATGCCGGCGCGACCGTGGCGATCTCCCGCAGGGTCGCGTCGTGGAAGATGATGTAGGCGGGGATGCTCTGCTCCTTGGCGGTGGCGGCCCGCCAGGCCCGGAGCCGCTCGAACAGCGGCATCGCGTGCTCGGGCAGCTCGACCGGTGCTGCCGCGCGGCGGTTCTTCGCCGCTGCCGCGGCCTTCGCGGGGCGCTGGGGTTCCCGGCGCATCGACACGGTGCGCTCCTTGCGCAGGACCTCCCCGCTCGCATCCGTGAGCAGGAGGGTGCCGTGATCGCCCTCGACCGTCAGCAGCCCCTGGGCAAGGAGCTGACGGACGACGCCCCGCCATTCGGCCTCGCCGAGCTCGGTGCCGATGCCGAACACGGTCAGGGTGTCGTGACCGTGCTGGCCGACCTTGGGGGTGCGCTTGCCGAGCAGGATGTCGATCACATGGCCGGCGCCGAACTTCTGCCGCCGCTCGCGATGCAGACGCAACACGGCGGAGAGCACCTTCTGCGCGGGGACAGTCGCATCCCACGACTGCTGGGGTTCCAGACAGGTGTCACAGTTCCCGCAGGGCGCCGACCGCGGCTGACCGAAGTAGGCCAGCAGCCCGACCCGGCGGCACTCCACCGTCTCGCACAGCGCGAACATCGCGTCCAGGTGGTGGCCGAGCCGCCGGCGGTGTGCCGCGTCGCCCTCCGAGGTGTCGATGAGCCGCCGGAGCTGGACGACGTCCTGCAGGCCGTAGGCGAGCCAGGCGGTGGAGCGCAGCCCGTCCCGCCCCGCGCGCCCCGTCTCCTGGTAGTAGCCCTCCACCGACTTGGGCAGGTCGAGATGGGCGACGAACCGGACGTCGGGCTTGTCGATCCCCATCCCGAACGCGATGGTCGCGACCATGACCAGGCCGTCCTCCCGCAGGAAGCGGGCCTGGTGCTCGGCGCGGACCCGGGCGTCGAGACCGGCGTGGTACGGCAGGGCCGCGATGCCGTTGGTGGCCAGGAAGTCCGCGATCTTCTCGACCGAGGCGCGGGACAGGCAGTAGACGATGCCCGCGTCGCCGGCATGCTCGGTGCGCAGGAACTCGAGGAGCTGGGCCTTCGGCTCCTTCTTCGGCACCATGCGGTACTGGATGTTCGGCCGGTCGAAGTCGGCGACGACATGGCGGGCGTTCTCGAGCCCGAGCCGGGCCGTGATCTCCTTGTGGGTCGCCGGGGTGGCGGTGGCGGTCAGCGCGATCCGCGGTACCTGCGGCCAGTGCTGGCTCAGCTCGGACAGCAGCAGGTAGTCGGGGCGGAAGTCGTGGCCCCACTGGGCGACGCAGTGCGCCTCGTCGATTGCGAAGAGCGCGATCTCGCCGCGGTCGAGCAGCTCCACGGTCGACCGCAGCCGCAGCCGTTCGGGTGCCAGGTAGAGCAGGTCGAGCTCGCCCGCGACGAACGCGGCCTCCACCTCGCGGCGCGCGCTGTCGTCCTGGGTGGAGTTGAGGAAGCCTGCCTGGACGCCGAGGGCGCGCAGCGCCTCCACCTGGTCCTGCATCAGAGCGATGAGCGGCGACACGACGACCCCGGTGCCGGGCCGGACCAGCGCCGGGATCTGGTAGCAGAGCGACTTGCCGCCGCCCGTCGGCATCAGGACCAGTGCGTCGCCTCCCGCGGCGACGTGCTCGATGATCTCCTGCTGGCCGTCGCGGAACGACTCGTAGCCGAAGACGCGGCGCAGCACGTCGGTGGCGTCACGCGGGGCGCGAACGGAAGGCAAGGTCACGGGGCCACTGTAGAAGGCGCCTCCCCGGCAGTGGCGAGCCGACCGGTGCCTGTGGACAACTCGTCCTCGATGAGACGGCAGGCGCGTACCGCCGGCGCCGCCACCTCCTCGCAACGCATCAGTGCCGCTGCCGGCTCCTACGACCAGCCGGTCCGAATCCGCAGCCAGTCGAGTGCGGCTCGCCCCTGGGCGGCCTGGAACGGCCGCAGCGTCGGAAGTCCAGGCGGGGCGGGCTGGAGCGACTGCCGGACGAAGAACCCGGCCAGGGCTGCGATGGTCGCGGTCACCGCGTCCGCGTCCGCGCCGCGTGCCACCGGATGGACATCGAAGACGTCCTCGGGGGCGGGACCGCCCTGCATCCGGACACTCGGCAGCATCGCGAGCAGGTCGAACCACGGCGCCGCGGCACACGCCCATGGCCAGTCGACCACCACGACCCGGTCCGGGGTGAGCAGGAGGTTGTCGGCACGCAGGTCGGCGTGGACGAGACTGTCTCCGGTGGCCGCGTCCGTCCATCTGGTCTCGAGATCCGCCAGGGCGTCCAGGTGTCGACAGGCCCACGGGTCGAGAGTTTCAAGATCATCTTTTGTGGTGGTGGCGTCCGGTGCGCGCCCGGCCGTCGGCGAGCCGGCGGCGAGCCGGCGCCATCCGCGGAGGTCCTCGCCGAACCGCTCGACGACCGTGGGGGCCTCGAGCGGCGACGGTGTCAGTACCGCGGCGAGGTCGGCGAGGGCGGCCAGGACCCGGTCGAGCTGGTCCTTCTTCCAGGGCAGGTCGGGCGGCGCTCCATCGACGTCCTCGAACACCAGGACCACCCAGCCGTGGGCTTCGAACGTCGCGATCAGACGCGGCGCGGGCGCGGCCAGCGGTAGTCGCGCCGCGATCCTCCCCTCGGCTCGGTGGAGGATGGGTGAATCGGGGTTGGGTCGCGGCCCCACCGCCTTGGCGAACACCCGTCTGCCGTCGGCGAGCCGCAGCCTGGCAGCGACGCCGGGGGAGAAACCGCCGGTCTGGGTGGTCGCCTCGGCTACCGGGGCGCCCAGGTGGGACTCGACCATGCGAGCCAGATCCGCTGGCACACCCGACCAGGGCAGCCGCATGCCGATCGCGGGTGGGGCGCCCTGTTCGTCCGCCTGGTCTCCAGCATGTTTCCGCATCGGAGCATGATCGCTTCGTGGCGTGCGTGAGCGCAACCGGGTTTCCCGGGCATGGTCACGCCGCGGGTCGGCCCGCCACCATCGTCACCAGCCCCCTCTCGACCCCGGTCAGGCAGAAATCAGGGCGCCGGTGCCGGGTGGGCGGCGACCCAGGCCGCGGCGACGGGAGACAGCTCGGGACGGGTGCTGCCGGGCGGATTCCAGATCAGCCCGCGGCGGGCCAGTGGCCTGGCGGTGACGGTGATGTTCTCGTCGCCGATGGTGTAGCAGTCCGAGATCCGCCCGCTGCGCCACCGGTACTCCACGCGGCGTGCCGCCACCGCCCGCAGCACATGCRCCTCACCCGGGCTGATCCTGATCTCCGCCACCGCCGACCTCCTCCCGCCATTGTCCCCGGTGGCGCTGCGCGCGGTGTCCCTTGGTGGCGCTGCGCGCGGTGTCCCACCGGGCTGCTGCTCAGGCGGACGAGCGGACCACCAGCTCGGTCGGCAGTACCACGGCTACCGGCTCACCCGGGCCGTCGCCGATGCGGCGCAGCAGCAGGCGGACCATCTCCTGGCCCAGCCGCTCCACCGGCTGGCGGATGGTCGTGAGCGGCGGATCGGTGTAGGCGGCGGGGGCCGCGTCGTCGAAGCCGATCACGGCGACCTCCTCGGGGACCCGCCGCCCCGCGGCGCGCAGGGCGCGCAGGGCGCCGAGGGCCATCAGGTCGGAGGCTGCGAACAGGGCGTCCAGGGTGGGGTGTTCGGCGAGCAGCCGGGCTGCGGCCGCCCGGCCACCTGCCTCGGTGAAGTCACCTGCCGCGATCCGGGTGGCGGCGTCGGGCAGGCCGGCCTCCAGCACCGCCTCGGTGTAGCCGCGGAGCCGGTCGACGCCGACACTCATGTCCAGCGGGCCGGCGATGGTGGCGAGCCTGCGCCGCCCGGTCGCCACCAGATGGCGGACCGCCAGCCCGGCCCCGCCGACGTTGTCGGCGTCGACGGAGTCGACCACCTCCCCGGTGAGCAGCCGCCCGGCCATCACCAGCGGCACGCCCGCCTTGGAGACCGAGGTGGCCAGCGTGTCGTCGCCGTGCAGCGAGAGGAGGAGCACGCCGTCGACGTGGCCGTTGCCGACGTAGCGCAGCGCGCGGTCGCGCTGCTGGTCACCCTGCACCTGGAGCAGGACGAGCTGGAGCTGGGTGAGGCTGAGGGCCTGGTTCGCGCCGCGCAGCACACTGGCGAAGAACGGGTCGGCGAAGACGGTGTCCGGCCGCTCGTGCGCGATCAGTGCGATGGTGTCGGTGCGCCGGGTGACCAGGCTGCGGGCCGCCCGGTTCGGGACGTAGCCGAGCGCCGTGATCGCCGCGGTGACTGCCTCGCGGGCTTCGGGGGAGACCCGCTCGGAGTCGTTCACCACCCGGGACACGGTCGCCCGCGACACCCCGGCGAGCTCGGCGACGGCCTCCAGCGTCGGCGCCCGCCGCTGCGCTGCGGACGGGCCCTCGTCGACGCTCATGACTGTCCGCTTGCCTCATGGCTGAGCCGCCCGGGGTGCCCGTCGCGCTCGCTGCGTGCACCGCGCCCGGTACCGGCACTGCCCGCGCGGTGCTCGCCGATCAGCCGTGAGTACCACAGCCCGCTGGATTTCGGCGTCCGCACAAGGGTGTCGAAGTCGACGTGCACGACCCCGAACCTCATCCGGTACCCCTCCGCCCATTCGTAGTTGTCGAGCAGCGACCAGACGAAGTATCCCCGAACATCAACGCCTTCCTCGGACGCCTGCCGCACGACGTCCAGGTGCTCGGCCAGGTACCGCAGCCGGAGCGGGTCGTGGACGGTGCCGTCCGCGGCGACCTCGTCGTCGTAGGCCGCCCCGTTCTCGTGGATGTAGAAAGGGACGCCTGGGTGGTCGGCGCCGAGCCGGCGCAGCAGGCGCAGGAAGCTGGCGGGGCGGACGGGCCAGCCGAGCGCGGTGACGTCATCGGTGGTCTCGACCCGGGTCATCGCGTCCGCACCGGCGAACGGGGTCGGCGCCGGGTTGGGGTCCGGGCCCGGCGCGACGAGGTGCGGGGCGTAGTAGTTCACCCCGATCCAGTCCACCGGGGCGGCGATGAGGGCGAGGTCGCCGTCCCGGACCGGCAGCTCGGCGCCGGCGCGGGCGAAGTCGGCGATCACGTCGGACGGGTAGACGCCGCGCAGGACCGGGTCCAGCCAGAGTCGGATCTGCTGCCCGTCCACCAGCCGGACGGCGTCCTCGGCGCCGCCGCCGACACCGGAGTCGGGCCCGGTCGTCCCGCCGTCGCCAGCCGGGGGCGGCTCGGCAGGGATGAGGTTGAGGGTCACGCCGACGTCGCCTGCGCCGTGGGTGCGCAGCATCGCCGTACCGAGGCCATGTGCCAGGAGCAGGTGGTGCACGCTGCGCACGGCAGCGCGGACGTCCCGCACACCGGGGGCGTGCCGCCCGGTGAGGTGGCCCTCGAACGCCGAGCACCACGGCTCGTTGAGTGTTGACCAGTGCCGGACCCGGTCACCGAGCGCGGTGACCACGTGCTCGGCGTAGTCGACGAAGCGCAGGGCGGTGTCCCGGTTGGGCCAGCCGCCCGCGTCCTGCAGCGGCTGCGGGAGGTCCCAGTGGTACAGCGTCAGCCACGGGTCGATACCGGCGGCGAGAAGCTCGTCGACCAGCCGGTCGTAGAAGGCCAGACCGCGCGGATTCACCGGCCCCGAACCGGACGGGACGACCCGCGGCCACGCGACGGAGAACCGGTAGGCGGTCAGGCCCAGGCGGGCCATGAGCGCGACGTCCTCACGGTAGCGGTGGAAATGGTCGGCGGCGATGTCACCGTTCTCGCCGTTCCAGGTCTTTCCCGGGGTGCGGGCGAAGGCGTCCCAGATCGACGGCCCGCGCCCGTCCTCGTCGAAGGCACCTTCGATCTGGTACGACGCCGTGGCGGCGCCCCAGACGAACTCCGCCGGAAGCCCGCCGGCTATCCGCGTCACGATCGGTTCGTTCGTCAACCCTTCACCGCGCCTTCCATGATGCCGCCGATGATCTGGCGGCCGAACAGGGCGAATATCACCAGGACGGGAAGCGTCCCGAGAGCGGTCCCGGCGAGGACAAGGGTGTTGTCCCGGTAGTGGCCGGAGGCCAGCGTGCTGAGCGCGACCTGGACCGTCGGGTTCTCGGAGTTCAGCACGATCAGCGGCCACATGAAGTCGTTCCAGGCCTGCATGAACGTGAGCAGCCCGAGCACCGCCAGCCCGGGCCGCAGGGCGGGCAGCGCGACGTGCCAGTACAGCCGCAGCGTGCCGCAGCCGTCCATGCGGCCCGCTTCGAGCAGTTCGTCGGGTACTGCCTGCAGGACGTTCTGCCGCATGAAGACGACGCCGAAGGCCGTCACCGCGGTCGGCAGCACCACCGAGACCAGGCGGTTCCCCCAGCCCAGCTCCTGCATCTCGATGTAGAGCGGGATGATGCCGAGCTGGATCGGCACCATCATGGTGGCGATCACGACCAGAAGGAGCGCGTTCCGCCCGCGGAACTTCAGCTTTGCGAACGCGAAACCGGCCAGCGAGCAGAAGAGAAGTGTGCAGAGGGTGATGGTGCCGGCGACGATGAACGAGTTCATCAGGGCTTTGCCGAAGTTGACGGTGTCGAAGACCCGGGCGGCGTTCGAGAGAAAGTGCCCGCCGGGCAGGAAGGGCGGCGGCAGCTGCCCGACCGCGTCGTTCGTCCGGGACGGGATCATGAACGTCCAGTAGACGGGGAACGCGGAGAGGAACACGACCACGAGCAGGAGTGGGTAGCGCAGCGGCCCGGAACGATCACCGGTGCCACGGATGCGGGAGGTCATCGGGAACCCCTGGTGAGGCGGGAGCTGTTGCGGGTGACGATGTAGGCGCCGGCCGCGAACACCACGGTCACCAGGAACATGAGCCAGGCGATGGCGGAGCCGTAGCCGAAGTTGTGCAGCCGGAAGCTCTCCTCGTAGAGCAGCAGCGCGAGGGTCTGGAACTGGBGGCTGTTACCGCCGGAGACACTGCCCGGCGAGGTGTCGAACAGCAGTGGTTCGGTGAAGAGCTGGATCTGCCCGATGATCGAGACGAGTGCCGTGAATGCGATGGTCGGGCGCAGTGCGGGCAGCGTGATGTGCCAGAGCTGGCGCCAGGTGCCCGCACCGTCCATGGCCGCGGCCTCGAAATGTTCGCGCGGGATCGCCTGCATCGCGGCCAGGTAGATCAGGGCGTTGTAGCCCGTCCACCGCCAGATCACCATCGCCGCGATGGCGATCTTGGATGTCCATTCGCCGGCCTGCCAGTTGATCGGGTCCAGGCCGACCGTGTCGAGCGCCCAGCTGATGAGGCCGAACTGGCGGCCGAAGATCTGGCTGAACACGATGGTCACCGCGACGATCGAGGTGATGTTGGGCAGAAGAACGCCCATCCGGAACAGGGTCCGCCCGCGCAGCCGTGCGTTGAGCGTGTGCGCGAGGACCAGTGCCAGCACCAGCTGCGGAACCGAGGACATCGCCATCAGCAGGAACGTGTTGCCGGCCGCGTTCCAGAAGAAGTCGTCGGACAGCAGGTCGGTGTAGTTGCGTAGACCGACGAACTTCTCGGCGCCGGGGCGGAGCATGTCCCGGTCCGTGAGCGATATCCAGGCGGTGTACAGCATCGGGAACAGCCCGAAGGCGATGAAGAGAACGAAGAACGGGGCGATGAGCCAGTAGGGGACCGTCGCCCGCGCGGCCCGCCGCAGCGCGGGCGGTCCGGTCCGGTCGGTCCGGTCGGTCCGGTCGGACCGGTCTGACCGGTCTGGTCCCGGCAGTTGGGGCGGTGGCGTGTCCGGCCCGGAACGGTCGGTGTGCCCGTCCCGCGCGGCACCCGCCGGTGTTGCGATTGTCATCGCCCTTCTCTCCTTCCCGTTCGGCCCGCCGGGCGCGGCGTCAACCTGGTGCCACGTCCGGCGGACCACTGCCGCCCGCGGGGCGGAAGATGTCAGCGGGCGGCCCGCTCCGCCTCCGCGACGGCTTCCCGGAAGGCGTCGGCGGGAGCCTGGTCCTCCTGCTCGATGCGCTGGATGCCGTGTTCCATCGCCTGCCGGATGGCGCCGTGCTTCGGTCCCTGGTACTGCGGGGTCAGGCTGACCGCGGACTCGCCGAAGATCTTTCCGGTCGGGGCGTCGTCGAAGAACGGGTTGGTGAACGTCTGGACCGCCGGACTCTCGATCGCCTGCACGCTGGAGGGGAAGTTCCCGGTCTCCTGGAAGATGCGGGTCTGCTGCTCCGGCGCGGTGAGGAAGGCGACCAGCTCGTAGGCCAGGTCCCGGTGGTCGCTCTGAGCGGGAATCGTCAGCCAGGAGCCGCCCCAGTTGCCGCTGCCCTCGGGAATCGCGGMGATGTTCCACTTCCCGGCGGTGTCCGGAGCGTTCTCCCTGAGGTAGCCCTGCATCCAGGCCGGGCAGGTGATCGTGGCGAAGGTCCCTTCCTTCATCGCCGTCACCCATTCGTCCTCGAACGCGACCAACCCGGCGGACTGCCCGTCCGCGATGGCCTGGGCGGTGGTGTCGAAGGCGGCCCTGACCTGCGGGTTCGACCCGACGATCACCTCCGTGGTCCCGGGGGTGTAGTAGCTCTCGTCGATCTGGAAGACCTGGGCGTTGTAGATGTTGGTGGCGGCGTCGAAGAAACTGACCCCGGTGTTCTTCGCCGTGAAGTCGCGGCCGGTTCGGAAGTAGTCGTTCCAGGTCGGCCAGAGCGCGCTCACGGCGGACGGTTCGGTGGGCAGGCCGGCGGCGGCGAGCAGGTCGGTGCGGTAGCACATCGCCAGGCCGCCGACGTCGGTTCCGAGGCCGATCTGCGACCGGCCGTCGGCGGACAGTGCCGCCGCCCACTTGAACTCGGGGTAGTCGGATTCCCGGTCGCCCGCGCCGAGGTCGAGCAGGTTGACGAACTGCTCCGGCGTCGCTTTCAGCTGCGCGATGAAACCCTCGTCGACCGCCTCGACATCGGCGGCGCCGGAGCCGGCGGCCAAATGGTTGACCAGGTTGTTGTGATGGTYGTTGTACTCGCTGACGGTCTCGACGATCTCGATGTCGGGGTGACTTGCCTCGAACTCCCTGTACAGCTCCGTGTAGCCGAAGACGCCGAACGTGTTGACGGTGAGCTTGGTCTTCCCTCCGTCGTCGCCGCAGGCGCTGGTCAGTAAGGCGATGGCCAGGACGGCTGCCCCGGCCATCGCCCCATGGCGGCCTCGTCGTGCCTTCATGAAGCCCTCCCTCTGGCTTCACGCCCACCGCACTGATCGCGTGTGAGCGCTCTCATGGCTTCGAAACTGTGGGGCCCCGTTACGAAACTGTCAAGTGGTGGCCACGAACCGATGTCGTGGGCACTCTCGGTTCAACGGTGACCACGCAACGGAAAGTCTGTGGATGGGCGGGCGAACCCCTGGACGGGTCGGGGCGCCCATGCGACCCTGTGCGTCACGGCGCGTCGACGCGGATATCGGTACCTCCCTCATCCGAACGTCCGTCACGGCTGGTCGCGCGCTGTCGTTGTGGTGCCGTGTGCTCCCACCGGCGACCCACGTGGGCGAACCATGCGCCGCGGCCAGACGGCGGCGCGGTTTCCCTGCTCGGGTGCCCCGGGGAAGCCCGCGGGTGTCCAAGGGAAGAGGGAGCCCCATGTCCACGATCGAGTTACGCGACGTCACCCTGACCTACGCCGACCGGACCGGCGACGACCGGCCGACCCTCGAGGCGCTCGACCTCGAGGTCGAGGACGGGGAGTTCCTGGTCCTGATCGGCCCGTCCGGCAGTGGGARGACGACAGCGCTGCGGATCGTCGCCGGCCTGCTCGCGCCCACCGCCGGCCGGGTCCTGGTCGGCGGCCGGGACGTCACCGGCGTCCCCCCGGCGGACCGTGATCTCGCGATGGTCTTCCAGAACTACGCCCTCTACCCGCACATGACCGTGCGCCGGAACATGGAGTTCGGCCTGCGGCTGGCCCGCGTCGACCGGGCGGAACGCGACCGCCGGGTCGCCACCGCCGCCGAGATCCTCGGCCTCACCGAGATGCTCGACCGGCGTCCGAAGGCGCTGTCCGGCGGGCAGCGCCAGCGGGTCGCGATGGGCCGTGCCATCGTCCGCCAGCCGCGCGCGTTCCTGATGGACGAGCCGCTGTCGAACCTCGACGCCAAGCTGCGCGTGCGGGTCCGCGCGGAGATCGCCCGCCTGCAGCGCACCCTGGGTACGACGACGCTCTACGTCACGCACGACCAGACCGAGGCGATGACGATGGCCGACCGCATCGCGGTGCTGCACGACGGGCGCCTGCAGCAGCTCGGCACCCCGGACGAGCTGTTCAGTCGGCCGGCGAACGTCTTCGTCGCGACCTTCATCGGCAGCCCGCCGACGAACCTCGTCCCCGGTCACCTGACCCTGTCGGGGAACGCGGCGACCCTGCGGGTCGGCGCCCAGACCCTCGAGCTGCCCGCGTCGGTGCCCGCGTCGGTGCTGGCGTCGCTCGCTCCGTCGGCCGGCACCGACGTGATCGTCGGGGTCCGGCCGCACGACGTCCAGACCGAGCCTCCGACCGAACCGGCGCTGATCCTCGACCTCGAGGTCGACCTGGTCGAGCGGCTCGGCACCGAGACCCTCGCCCACGGAGAGCTCGCGATCGGTATTCCCGCTCCCGCCGCTCCTGCTGGCCCCGCCGGCCCCGGCCGGTTCACGGCGGCGCTGAATCCGCGGATCCCGGTGACCGGCGGCGGCAGACTGCGACTCCACGCCGCTGCCGACCGGCTGCATTTCTTCGACGCCGCAACCGGCGCGACCCTGCGCCGGGAGGCTGTCGCCCTCGCCGCGTCATGACGCTCCGGCGGGCGACCCCCGTCAGTCGCCGTCGCGGCGCGGCGCGGCGTAGCGGGCCGCCATCATCAGGACGGCCTCGTCCACGACGTGGAGGATGGCCGCCTCGTCTGGTGACCAGTGCGGAAGCAGCATCCGGGGCCAGAACACGAAGTTGGAGATCATTCCGAGGAACTGGGTGGTGGCCAGCTCGGTGTCATCGACCACGATGGTCCCCGCCGCGCGTTCGGCCTCCAGGTAGCGCCGGACGGAGTCGAAGTAGGGCATCTTGCCGCGGGTGAACTGGGCCTCGCCAAGCTCGGGAAAACGGTGCAGCTCGGCGATCACGATGCGGAACAGATCGGCCATACCGGGGCGGGTGAGCAGGGCGACGTAGCGGCGGCCGATCGCGGTGAGACCGCCGTGCAGGTCGCCGGCCGGCGGGTGTGTCGCATCGTCCTCGCCGGTCTGCCAGGACGCGGCCACGATCGCGTCGAACAGCGCTGCCTTGGTGGGGAACTGCTTGAAGAGGGTCGCCTTCGACACCTCGGCGCTTTCGGCGATCCTGGCCAGGGAGGTCCCGTCGTAGCCGGTGTCGAGGAACAACCGGGTGGCTGCCGCCAGGATTGCCGCCCTCTTCTGCTCGGCGAGGCGCCGATGGTAGGCCGAGGGTGCGGTCGTCATGGCGGCATTATATGCGAGGTGAGTCACTTGACTCGCCTCTCTGGAGGTGGCTACCTTCCGAGGTGAGATGAGTCGCTCGACTCGCCTACCTGGGAGGAAGATCCGATGGGACGATTCGACAACCGCACCGTGCTCGTCACCGGCGGTGCCGGCGGCCAGGGCTCCAGCCACGTCCGCGCCTACCATGCGGAGGGTGCGAACGTCGTGATCGCCGGTGTCTCGGAAGAACGCGGCCGAGAGCTCGCCGACGAGCTCGGTGGGCGAGGCGAACGCGGTGAGCGGGTCCTGTCGGTCCGGCTCGACGTCACCGACGAGGCGTCGTGGGCAGATGCGATCGCGGCGACCGAGCGGTACTTCGGCCCCTTGTCGGTCCTCGTCAACAACGCCGGTGCGCAGAACCCCGCCGCGCCGGTCGAAGCCACCGACCGCCGGGTCTGGGAACGGATCCTCGACATCAACCTCACCGGCACCTTCCTGGGAATCAGGGCCGCGGTCCCGTCGCTGCGCCGCGGTGGCGGCGGAGTGATCGTCAACATCGGCTCCACGTCCGGGATCGGCGGTACCGCGTGCTATGCGCCGTACGTCGCCAGCAAGTGGGCGGTGCGTGGCCTGACCAGGACCGCCGCCCTTGAGCTGGGCCGCGACAACATCCGGGTCAACGCCATCCACCCCGGCGTCATCGCCACCCCGTTCATCACGGAACCGGCGGCCGGAAGCGACGCGCCGATCTCGGACTTCTACTCGCCCGAGCCGTTCGCCATCCCGCGAATGGGCGAGCCCGCGGATGTCACCCGGCTCCTGCTGTTCATCAGCTCGGCGGAGGCGTCCTTCGCCACCGGCTCGGAGTTCGTCGTCGACGGCGGCCTCCTGCTCGGGCCGGCCCTCAGTTACGAGGCCGCCTGACCGCGCCGACCGCGCTGACTGAGCCGACCGCGTCCTGGCCGTTCTGACGCGCGCGGGTGCGCCGGAGGTCAGTGGTCGTGCGGGGGGCTCGCGGCCTCGGGGTGCTCGCGGATCCAGGCGATGCCGGCCCGGCTGGCGTCGTCGATCGGGGTGTAGACGATGATCCTCGTTCCGGGCTGGGCCGACAGCTCGAGGTTGGTGGAGCGGGTCGCGATGTCGCCGATCCCGGCGTAGCGGAAGACCTTGTTGCACGGCCGCGGCTGGGCGACGTTCTGCCGGGCCCACAGCCGGGCGAAGTCGGGGCTGGCCGCGCACAGGTCGTGGACGAACTCCCGCCAGCCCGGCTCGCCCAGATGCTGGCTGTAGCGGTACCGGAAGATGGCCACGTGCTCGGCGGCGAGTTCGTCGCTGTGCACGACCGGGTTGCAGGACGGCGGCGCGGTGAAGGAGAACCAGGCCGAGTTGCGCGTGTGGCCGGTCGCGCTGGCCAGGCRGGGGACGAGCGCGGCGAAGGTGGCGTTGTGGCTCAGCAGGTCGGAACGGGCGTTGACCAGAGYCGCCGGCAGCGGGTCGAGACTGTCCAGAATGGCGCGGATGTCCTGTGGGAGCGCCTGGGGATCCTCGTCAGACGCGGGCGGCGGGAGCGGCGTGTCCGCCAGGCGGTAGAGGTGCTCGCGTTCGGCGGGCGCCAGCCKCAGCGTCCGGGCGACCGCGTCGAGGACCTGGGAGCTGGCGTTGATGGGTCGCCCCTGCTCGAGCCAGGTGTACCAGGTGACGCCCACGCCGGCGAGCTGGGCGACCTCCTCGCGGCGCAGCCCGGGGGTGCGGCGGCGCAGCCCCGGCGGCATGCCGACGTCGTCGGGGGAGATGCGTGCGCGTCGGCTGCGCAGGAAGAGGGCCAGGTCGGAGCGGCGCCGCTGCTCCCTCCGCGGTCCGGGCACGCCTACGATCGTCGTCACCCCTCCAGAGTGTCCGCCGCAGGCGCGGTGTGCCAGGTGGTGCCACTACCAGTATCAGCGGGCTCTCGTTACCAGTGTTCCCGCGCCTCGAAGCTGCTGGTCATGGTTGATGCACTACGGACCCCCGCGGCAGCGGGACCCGCGAGATCCGCCGTACCCGCCGTACCCGCCGTACCCGCGGGACCCGCCGGACCCGCCGGACAGCCCCGGCCGCGGAGGTCACCCATCCCCCACCGGCCGGCCGGTGGGGCCCTGCTGGCGGTCGTGCTCCTCGGTCAGTTCATGGCGATTCTGGACGTCAGCATTGTGAACGTGGCGCTGCCGACTCTGCGCGCGGACCTGGACGTCTCCGGTGCGGGCCTGCAGCTGGTGGTCGCGGGCTACACCCTTGCCTATTCGGTCCTGCTGATCACCGGGGCGCGCCTCGGTGCTGTGCTGAGCCACCGGCGGGCGTTCCTGCTGGGCCTGGCCGGCTTCACCCTCGCCTCGCTGGCCTGCGGCCTGGCGGTCGGGCCGACCACCCTGATTGTTTTCCGGTTCCTCCAGGGCGCCTTCGCCGCGCTGATGACCCCCCAGGTCATGAGCCTGATCCAGCGGAACTTCGCCGGGGCGGCGCGGCTGCGCGCGCTCGGCTACTTCTCCGCGGTGATCGCCGGTGGCGTGGTCGTCGGCCAGGTCGCAGGTGGGCTGCTGGTCAGCGCCGACCTGTTCGGTGCCGGCTGGCGGACGGTCTTCCTGGTGAACGTCCCGATCGGCGCGGTGCTGCTGGCCGTCGGCTCCCGGGTGATGCCGGTCGACGAGGCGCGGCGCGGGGTGGACCTCGACCTGCCGGGGCTGGTCCTGCTCGCCGCGTCGGTCCTGCTGGTCGTGATGCCGCTGGTTCTGGGGCACGAGCTGGGCTGGCCGGTCTGGACGTGGGTGTGTCTCGCCGCCGGGGTCGCGGTGTTCGGGCTCTTCGTGTACGTGGAGGGGCGGGTGGCTGCGCGGGGCCGGCGTCCGCTGATCTCGGGACGGGTGCTGGCTGCTCCCGGGCTGYGCCCGGCCGCCGCGATCCTCCTGCTGGCCCCGGCGACCTGGGCCGGGTTCCTGTTCACCACCACGCTGCACCTGCAGGGCGACCTCGGGATGAGCCCGCTGATGTCGGGCCTGGCGTTCGTGCCCTGTGTCGTGGCCTTCGCGTTCGTCGGCCTGAACTGGCAGCGGGTTCCGTCCCGCTGGCAGGTCTGCCTGATCCCCGCCGGCTTCACCCTTGCGGCGGTGTCCTATCTCTTCATCGGCCCCCTGGCCGGTGGGGGAGTGCGGTACGAGGTCCTGACAGCGCTGATCGGCTTCGGGCTGGGCGTGATGTCGATCATCATGTCGGTGACGCTGGAGCACGTGCCCGTCGAGGATGCGGCCGACGCCAGCGGGCTGCTGCTCACCCTGATGCAGCTCGGCCAGGTCATCGGCGTGGCGGTGGTGGGGACGGTGTTCCTCACGGCAGCCGGCGACGGCGGCTCGACCCGCCACGCGGAGTACGCGACGGGCCGGGCACTGGCCGCCGTCGCGCTGGCCGCGGCGGTCGGCGCGCTGGTGCTGGCGCGCCGCCGCTGGGCGGGCCGGCCGGTCGCGGCGCCTACCGCCGGGTGAGCGAGGCCAGCCAGGCGGGAACGCCGGCGGGGTCGATGGTGACGGCCAGGGTGGCCGGCTCGATCGCGTCGACCTGCCAGCCGTCCGCGAAGCTGCTCCTGATCTCGGCCTGGCTGATCCGGCGCGGGCCGAGATCGCCCGGGACACTGTCGCTGAAGCAGAGCATGAAGTAGCGGCCGCCGGCGGGGACCACCGCGCCCAGGGCCAGCACCAGCGCGGCCCGGTCGTCGTCGGCCAGGACGTGGAAGAGGCCACAGTCGAGCACGGTGTCGAAGTTCTCGCCCAGGGCCGGCAGGTCCAGCACGTCCCAGACTCGGAACCGTGCCGCGAGCCCGCGCTCCGCGGCCTTGGCCTGGGCACGCCCGATGGCCACGGCCGAGGTGTCGACACCGGCGGCGTCCAGGCCGCGGCCGGCGGCCAGCAGGGCGTGTTCGCCGGTACCGCAGCCGAGGTCCAGGACCCGCCCGCGCAGCACGCCGGCGTCCGCCAGTGCCAGGAACGCCGGCTGTGGACATCCGATGTCCCAGGGCGGTGTGACCTGGTAGAACCCCTCGAAGTCGGCCGGGCGCCGCGGCCCGTGGGCCAGCCGGGACCCGGCGGTGCGCAGCCGGCGTTCCGCTGCCGTCATGATCTCCGTGGCGCGCCGGCCGTCCGCCGCCCGCCGTTTCGCGGCGACCGGCATCCGGTCGGGCTTCGGCCGCGTGTCAGAGGTCAGCCGGGCGTCCGATGCCGACCGCTTGTCCGACACAGGCTGCCTTCCAGGTGCCGGCTGCCGTCCGGGCGCCGGCCTGCCAGGCGTCGGTCGATGGCCGGGCGCCGGCGGTCTGTTCGATGCCAGCGGTACGTCCGGACGTTCGGGAACGGTCATCGCTGCCCTCCTCCGTGTGCCGCTCGGCGACTGCGGGGCAATCGTCGACTGTGAGGTAAAGGTCACTCCGGGTGCCTGGCTTCTGGAGCCTACGCGCGGGCCGGGGCCGGACTCACCGGCGTGACCGATCCGGGCGGTAGACCACATTTCACGGGTGTGCTCCCTGCTGGCGCCCTGTCGCGGGCGTCCTGCCGCGGGTGCGGGGCTCACCCCGGTCCGTGCTGCTCGAGGACCACCTCCACCCGGTTGCGTCCACTGCGCTTCGCCCGGTAGAGCGCGACATCGGCGCACGTCATGAAGTCGGCGAGGGTGTCGTCGGGTCCGGGAACGATCGCCGTGACACCGATGCTCACCGTGACGACACCGCCGGCGGCGCGCGGGTGCGCCTCGTCCAGCTCCTCGACGATCGCGCGCAGGTGGCGGGCGAGCCGCGCGGCGGCCAGCGCGTCGGTGCCCGGCAGCACCACGGTGAACTCCTCGCCGCCGAACCGCGCGGCGACCATCCGGTCGGCCAGGTTCCGGCTGAGGGCTCCGGCAACCCGCTGGAGGCACCTGTCACCCTCGATGTGCCCGAAATAGTCGTTGTAAAGCTTGAAGTGGTCGATGTCGATCATCATGAGAGCGATCGGTGCCGGCTGCCGCCGCGCATGGCGCCATTCGGCCTCGAGGATCTCGTCCAGGCGCCGCCGGTTCGCCAGCCCGGTCAGCGGGTCGGTCACGGAGAGCCGGCGCAGCTGCCGGTTAGCCGCCGCGAGCTGGCGGGTCCGCTTGGCGACCTTGCGTTCCAGCGAGGCGTACATCAGGGCGTTGTCGAGGGAGACCGCCAGCTGCCCGGCCACTGCCATGATCCCTTCGAGGCGGTCGGCCGAGAAGGCGTGGCGGATCATCCGGTTCTCCAGCATGAGCATGGCCCGGAGCCGCCCGCGGGTCGTGATCGGGATGGCGAGCAGCGAGCAGCGGTCCAGCCCGTGGAAGCACGGGTCGCGGCGGAACCGCTCGTCGGCGGCGGCGTTGGCGACGACGACCGGTTCCCGGGTGCGCTCGGCGTACCAGACGACCGACGGCGGCAGCAGGCGCCGTTGGCCCGCCTCCCGCAGCGGGATGCCGTCCCCGGCGCCGGTCGACACCGTCCAGGTCTCGCGCTCCTCGTCGCGCAGCAGCAGGTGGACGTCGGTGGCGCCCGTCATCTCCGACAGGATCGCCACCACCCGGGTCTGCAGCCCGATCACGCTCGTCTCGGAGCTCAGGGCCCGGGAGGCGGCCACGATGCCCCGCAGATCGATCGCGCCCGAGGTGAGCACCGACCGGCGGGTGGGCCGGTCCGTGAGTGCCTGGATGAACGGCTCCTCGACACCGGGCGTCGACCGCAGCGTGGGACTGCCCCAGTCGAGCAGGTTGACCTTCGCCGTGGCGCCCCAGGTCGCGTAGACCCGCCGACTCGCGGTGAGAAGCAGGCGGCCGGCCTCCTCCATCCCGTGGGCCAGGTAGAAGCGGGCCGCCTCCTCCAGGATCAGCGCCAGGTGCCACGGCCGTTCCCGCGAGACGGCCTCCCGTTGGGCGATGTCGAACAGGTAGGCGGCCTGCTGGAAGTCGCCGACCGCCCAGGCCCGCTCCGCCTGCGCCAGGCTCAGCAGGTGCAGGACGTTCTGCGGCGCGTCCGCGGTGCGCGCGGCCAGCCACGTGATCGTCTCGTCGAGCGCCGCCAGCTCGGCGCAGCTCGGCGTTCTGTCCGGGCCCGCGCCGGCGGCCGGGGCCGCGGCACCGGTCGAACCGGTGGTGCAGGGCTCCGTCTGCCCGGAACGGATCCGCCAGGCGGACGACAGCATCCGCAGCAGGACGGCCATCAGCGTCGGGTAGGTCGCCTCCATCGGGGGCCACAGCGGTTCCAGTGCGGTGAGGTGCCTGCTCAGGTCGTCCGGCCGGTCGAAGACAGCGGCGGTGAACGCCCTGGTGAGGTGGAAGTGCGCCAGCGCGCTGGAGTTACCCGCCAGCAGCGACAGATCGGCCGCCTCGTCGGCAGCGGTGTCCTCCGCCTCGCCGCGCAGCACCCCCAACAGGTGGTGGTAGGTGAGCAGCAGCTCCTCCGCCTGCTGGTTACCGGTACGGACGGTCAGCTCCACGGCTGCCTCGGCCTCGGCGAGGACGACGTCCAGCGACGGCGCGGAGTCGAGCAGGTTGAACAGCACGACGGGATGGGCCCAGGAAGCCGACTGGTAGTCACCGACCTCCAGCAGCCCCGCCAGTGCGCGCCGCGCGCCGGCCAGGTTCTCCTCCAACGGCTCGAACCAGTGGCCGGAGCTCACCGTGTAGACGAGCAGGGCCTGCCACACGGCCGGCTCGTAGCCCCGGGCGTGCCCGACGGCGAGCAGCCGCCGCACGAGCCGGTGGCCGGTCCGCCGGTCGTCGCGGCGGGCGGTCGTCACGAACGCCGCGTGGCTGGCCGGGCCGAGCAGGACCTCGGACGGACCGGACCAGGCCCAGATCTCCAGCGTCATCACCGTGAACCAGGCGCTCATCATCTGGTCGTGCAGGAAGATGGCTGGCATCAGCCGGTAGATGATCGTGGCGATGCTCAGCTGGCGCTGATCGGTCAGCTCGGGCCGGCGCACGTCGTCCGCGTCGCTGGTGTCGTTGATCCACCGGTCGAGCCGGTCCAGCCCGCGGTCGATCTCCGCGGCCAGCTCCCCGTGCTCGGGGACGCGCAGGCCCAGCAGCTGGATCTGGTCGATGCCCAGCTGGATCGCCTCGGTGGCGTGTCCGCGGAAGGTGAGACTGCTGATCTGCGCCCCGGTGGCCACGGTCCGCCGCACCGGGTCGGTGCACAGCCGGGTGATGGTCCGGTAGGCGGCGTCCGCCTCGTCCAGCCGGCCCAGGTTGTGCAGGGCGGCGTGCCGCTCCGTGTGCACGGCGAGCAGCTCGTCGACGTCCGCCGGATCGAGGAGCTCCGCCGCGGCGGTCAGGAGGCGCTCGACCTGCGCATGACTGCCGACGGTCCGGGCCTCGTCGGCGGCCCGCCGCAGCAGCGCGGCCACCCGCGGCCGCTCGTCGTCCGCCAGAGCGCCGACACTGGCAACGTCCTCCGGGACGGCCTGTGAACCGTCCGCGACGTCGACGCTGTCTGCGATGTTCATGCTGTCCGCGACGTCCAGGCCGCCCGAGGTGCCGACGTCGATGACCGCCAGGTACTGCTCGGCCGCGGCGGAGCAGTACTCCGGGTGGTCGGCCAGGGCGCGGGCCAGCCTCAGCCGCAGCCGTGCGGTCCGTCGCGGCCGCGCGGTGAGGGCCGCGAGGATGCTCTCCCGCGTGCGGTCATRCACGAAGCGCACCTCGTGCCGGCCGCCGGACGCGGACGCGATGACCAACAGGCCCGCGTCGAGTGCCGGGGCCAGACGCCGCTCGACCTCGTCCGCGGGCAGYGCCATCGCCGCGGTCAGGAGGTCGAGATCCACCTGGCCGGCAAGGCAGGCAAGCGCCGCCAGCAGCTCCGCGGCCGGGCCGGGTAACGCCCTGACCGGAGCCGCCAGCATCGCGGGGAGCCCGTCGCGGTCGAGCCGGCGGCGCACCACCTGCCGGTCCCAGCGCCAGCCGCCCTGCGCCGGGCTCAGCAGACCTTCGTACCGCAGCGTGTTGAGCAGCTCGACGGTGTCCATCGGGTTGCCCTGGGTGAACGGTGCGATGGTCTGCGCCAGGTCCGCGGCCGGCCCGTGGGCGAGGTGCAGGACGTCCGCCACCATCATCGCCTGCGCCGACGGCGAGAGATTCTCCAGCCGCAGGTGGCGTGGCGCCGCCGGATCGCGCAGCCATCGGCCGAATACCTCGGCGAGGGGGGCGGCGGGGGCGAGCACGCCGTCCCGGAAGGCGCTCACGAGCAGCAGCCCGTCGATCTCCGCCGCGCCGGTGAAGATCTGGTCGAGGGGTTCCAGCGGTGCCCGGGTGGCCCACTGGATGTCGTCCACGAAACAGACCACGGGCCGCTTCGGTGAGGCGACCGCACGCAGGCTCTCGACCGCGGCGTGGGTGGCCCGGGCCCGAGCCGACATCAGATCACCCGGTTCCGGTGACACGTCGAGCACCAGTGCCAGCTCGGGGACGGCGGCGGCGGCGAGGCCGGCGTTCGCCCCCAGCACCCGGCGCAGCCGGTCACGCAGCTCGCCGAGGCGGTCCTCCGGCTCGGCGAGCAGCAGCCGGCCGAGAGCTCTGAGTGCCTGGCGTAGGCCGTCATGCGCCTGGTCCCGGCGGTACTGGTCGAACTTCCCGGTCACGAACCAGCCGTCGCGGCCCGCTGTGATCAGTCGTAGCTCGTTCACCAGAGACGTCTTGCCGACTCCTGGCGGGCCGCTGACCAGCACCCCGCGTGTGTGCCCTGTTGTGGCCTCGGTGAACGCGGTGCTCAGCGCGTCGATCTCCGGCTCACGGCCGAACAGCAGCGTGGACACCAGCGGGCGGGTCCGCAGATCGCCGTTGCCGGGCTGCTCCGGCGGGGTGCCGCTGCGCAGCAGCGCGAGGTCGTGCAGCAGGCCCCCGGCGCTCTGGTAACGATCGTCGGGTTCCTTCTCCAGCAGGTGCGCGATGATGGCTGAAAGCTCCGGCGGCATCGCCGGATTGCGCCGCGCCACCGGTACCGGCACCCGGGCGAGATGATCGTGGATGACGCGCAGCGGCTCCTGGACGCCGAACGGGGGCGTGCCCGTCGCCAGCTCGTACAGGGTCGCGCCGACGGCGTACAGATCGGCCCGGTGGTCGGACGGGCGGCTGGTCCGGCCGGTCTGCTCCGGTGCCAGGTACGGCACCGTCCCGACGATCGCGTTGTGGTGGGTGAACTCGGGCCGGACCGAGGAATGCGTGGTCGCGAGCGCGAAGTCGATAAGGCACAGGCGGCTGCCGTCCGTGCTCACCACGATGTTGGACGGGCAGATGTCCCGGTGGACCACGCCGCGGTCGTGCACACCCGCTACTGCCCGGGCCAACGCCTCGGCGATCGTGACCAGCAGCTCCGGTGTGAGTGGCGTGACCCGCCGGGAGAGCGCCGTGCCGCCGATGTCGACCAGCAGCATGGATCCCGGGAACGCCTCCGCCCCGGCGGCGAGCTGGACGACCCCCTCGACGCCGACGAGGCAGCGCAGGGTCTCCCGCTCGTGCCGCAGCCGCAGCTCCGCGCCCCGGCCCAGCGCCTCCTTCCTGATCACCGGCCCGCCCGGCCGCAGCACCCGGGTGACCCGGGTCAGCTCGGTCTCGGCGAGCACCTCCGGCGGCGTATCCGGCAGCGGCGCTGCCACCTCCGTTTCCGGTGCTGCCGGTGGATCGCGGCCCGGAGTCATCTGCCGGCCTGCTGTTCCGCGCCGTCCGCGCGGAGTTCTGTCAGCCCCACACGGCCAGTCTGCCCCGATGGCGGGGTTGGCACCGTAATGATCAGACCTCACGCCCACCCGCCGCCCGGAGCATGCGCATACGTCCCGACCTGCACGGACGTAGGGCGGGGGCGTTCGCTCGAAGCGTCAGGCGCCGGGCTCGCAGACTGCGGGCTCGTCAGGCGCCGGCCTCGTCAGGCGCCGGGTTGCAGCGCCGAGATGTACGTCCCCGGGTGGGTGGCGCCGTCCTGGCGCAGCAGCGGCCCGCGGGTCCAGGGCACCTGCAGGGACGTCCGCTCGTCGGGTGGGATGAGCACCAGGGTCGCCGGGGCGAAGGCGACCGCGTCGCGCTGCGTGGGATCCAACGGCAGATAGCTCAGCGTCGCGTGCGCCGCCGCGCCGGGCGCCAGCACGATCCGGGTCGCGGGGACCTGCGTGGAGCGCACCAGATCCCAGACCTCACCGCCGGATGTCCGCAGCTGTGTGCCGGGGAAGCCGTGGAGGGTGCACTGCCGCGCCGAGCGGTTCGTGAAGATCACACGCGCGTGCCGCTGTGCCGTGCCCGCCTCCGGCGTGTCCGGAACGGAGGCGGTCAGGTCCGCCGTCACGCACCGCGCCGGCGACCCGGACGGCCCACCGCTGCTCGGCCGGCTGCCGGTGGTGTTCGCGGAACCCGGCCCGGCGTCCGGCCCGTCGGCGCGGACGGTCGCCTTGCCGCGGGTCGTCGAGTTCCGGGTGGACGAGCTGTCGTTGCACGCGGTCAGGAACACCAGCAGTGGCAGGAGCACCAGCAGCGGCACCGGGAGCAGCGACGGGAGCAGCAACGGGCGGCGGGGCAGCGCGGAACTGCTCCGCGGGCGGGGCCGCACCTGCCGGCGGGGCAGTACCGCGTGGGCCCGTCGCTGCAACGGTCGGTCGGTTGCCGGGCGCATGGGGTCTCCTTTGCCTGCCGGTTGATTCGTCCCGGTTCTGACTATCGCGCGGGACCCCTTCCGCCGGCGCTCGGAGAGAACGTCATCGCCGGTCCGATATCTGACACGGGTAGGGGACGCAGTGGCAATGACCGGAAGCCGCGCGCGGGTTTCACGGGCGGTCTCACGGGAATGCGCGGGTGGCCCGTCCGGCCGTCGGGGGAATCAGGTGGTCGACCGAATCAGGCGTTCGGCGGAATCAGGCGTTCGCGGAGCGGGGCCGGGGGCCGGTGGAACGCATGTTCACCAGCCGTCCCAGCAGGTCGAACCAGAACGGTGCGCCCGCCGTCAGCGCGAAACAGGCGATCGCGATACCGGCGATCTTCAACAGCCATCCGCTGGCGGAGGTCGGAACCTCCCGCGGGTCGTCGCGCCCGTCGTCCGCCTGGACCCAGCCGACCGGGATGGACAGCCCGGAAGCGTCCCGCACCGCCTCGATCGTCCGCTCGGTCGCGGCGCCGACCCCCTGCTCCCCGGCTGGCGTCTCCGCGGAACCCGCGGCAGCACCGGGCTCCCCGGCTTCGGTCGTGGTCATCTCGGTCACCTCGGACACGGCGGCGGCCACCGCGGCCTCGCGCACGGTGCCGTCCTGCCACAGGGCCCGGGTGATGGAGACCGCGTCCAGGTTGAACACCAGCGACAGCGCGATCGCGTAGCCGAGCAGGAAGGCGCTGATCCGCCGCTTGTACCAGCCGGAGAGGCGGTCCATGGCGTCGTCGTACCAGCGGGCCAGCTCGGCGACGATCTTCTCGCGGTCACCGCCCGCCTGGACGATCGCCGCGGTGAGAGCGGTCCGCGCGGGGGAGGGCGGCAACGCCGCCAGGCCCTCCTCCAGGGTGGCCACCGGGCCGGACCCGACGGCGGACACGAGAGCGGCGGCCACCACCCGCCCCGTCGGGTGGTCCGCCGGCATCGCCTCGTACAGCGCCTGGGCGGCGCGTACGTCCAGGCCGCGCCGGGCCGTCTCGTAGGCGCGCCGGTAGGCCGCGCGGAGGTCGGCCGGGACGTCGCCGGGCAGCGTGTCCGGGCGCAGCTGGTGCAGCATCACCCGGGCTGGCGGATCCACCCGGTCGAGCAGAGCCTGCGCGAACGTCGTGGACGGAAGGTAGGACGGCAGCCGTAGCCGGCGGGCGCGATGCATCGAGGCCAGCGCCCCGCCCACGGGCGGATCGTCGGCGACAGACGCCGGAGTGTTCTGGCGGCCGGTGGTCCGCATGACCCGCAGCGGGCCGTCGAGAAGCTCGGCGGTGACGTCCGGGTGGTCCGTGGCCTGTCCCGGACGGGGGGAGCCCAGCAGCGCGCGGAGCTCGGCTTCGAGGCGGTTGCCCCGGTAGTGGAACAAGGCCAGCACCGTCTCGTTGATGCGCGACACGGCAAGGCTGAAAGCGGCGAAGATGAGCGCGAGTCCGACAAGGACGTCAAGCGCGGACGACTCCGGCATGCCCCGATTCCCGCTTCTCCGGCATCCAGGTGCTGCGTGTCCGCCGGCATTCCGCGGCACCCACACATCGGGACCATCCCGACTGGACCGCGCATTTCTACACCGCAGCCGGGTAACCGTGCGGGGGATCACCGCAGTTGGCAGCGAACTGCCGAGGACGGAGACCGGTGACGACGGAGACCGGTGACGATGCGGGCCGGTGACGATGCGGGCCGCGGGCGGGCCGCCGAGGTCCGCCGGCAACCCGCGGGTGGACCTCGGCGTCCGTGGCGCCGGAACCTCAGTACGCGAGGAACAGGATCTGGTCCCGGGTGTAGTCGTGCCCCGGGTGCTTCTCGGCCAGGTGGGCCTGGGTCTTCTCCACGAGATCGTCCTCGTCCTCGCCCACGATGAACTCACCGCACGGGCAGCTGAGACGCCGCTTCACCGGTCCTCCTCTCCTGGCGGGCGACGTGCGCCGCCCACCACCTGTGTCCGCCTTCAGTCTTCCCCGTCCGGTATCGACCGCGCATCCGTTCGGCCATGGTCGCGGGACGAGGCCGGCGCTGGTACCGGGCGTGCGCTCCGCCGGCGCGGTCAGGGCCTCGCGCGGGGCCTGATCCTCGTCCCGGGCAGCGGTGGCGCCGGCAGCCAGGCGGGGCCACCGGTGTACCCCTCCACCCGGCCGAACCGTTCCGACTGGCGCTGCCACTCCTCGCGGAACGCGGCGATCTCGTCGTGGCTGCGGCCGATGAAGTTCCACCACATCACGATGTCCTCGGTGAAGGGGGCACCGCCGAGCAGCACCACGCGGACGTCCGCGCCGGTGGGGTTCGCCAGCTCCAGGCCCGCGGGGCCGGCCGCGACGAACCCCAGCTCACCGCGTGCGACCGGACGCCCGGCGAGCTCGAGAGTCCCGCTGTCGACTAGGACGCCGTGCTCGTGGCCCGGATCGACCGGCAGGCGCAGGCGCGCGCCCGGGGGCAGGACGAGCTCCGCGCCGAGCAGCGGGCTGAACGTCGGGACCGGAGACCGCTCGCCGGCCAGCTCGCCGAGGAGGACCCGCACCGCCGCGCCGTCGATCTCGACGACCGGCGGGGTGTGGTGCTCGAAGTTCGCCGGGGCGTCGCGGTGCGCGTCGGGCAGCGCCACCCAGAGCTGCACCCCGTGCAGGACAGCCGTGCCCGGCGCGGACACCTCGGAGTGGCAGATGCCGTGGCCGCCGGTCATCAGGTTCAGCTCGCCGGGCCGGACCAGCGCGTGCGTGCCCAGGCTGTCGCGGTGCTCGACCACCCCCTCGAACAGCCAGCTCACCGTCTGCAGCCCGGTGTGCGGGTGCGGCGGGACGTTCATCCCACCGCCACCGGCGGAGACGTCGTGCGGGCCGTAGTGGTCGGCGAAGCACCACGCGCCGATCATGGAACGGGTGTGCCGGGGGAGGGTGCGCCGTACCTCCAGGCTGCCGCCGAGAGGCACCCGGTGCGGGGTGATGATCTCCACCCCCGGGCCGG
The DNA here is from genome assembly GCF_001854655.1 of Parafrankia colletiae. Taxonomy (GTDB): domain Bacteria; phylum Actinomycetota; class Actinomycetes; order Frankiales; family Frankiaceae; genus Parafrankia; species Parafrankia colletiae. The sequence goes on from NZ_MBLM01000136.1 coordinate 87,566, forward strand.
CGGACTTCTCGGCCTGGCACCGGATCTCGGTCGGTACCTCTTCCACATTGCTCACTGGTGCACCTTCCTCGTGTCGGAACTCGCGAATGGGAGAGTTCGGACACGCCCCTGGTCCCCACCGGGCCATCGCCCTGCTCGCTCGA
>NZ_MBLM01000137.1 GCF_001854655.1 Parafrankia colletiae
CCCCGAACCTAGGCAGTGTTGCGACCGCCGCTAGAAACCACCCGTTTCGATATCGAGCACACCTTCCGGCTGTTCAAGCAGACCCTCGGCTGGACGGCCCCGAGGGTCCGCACCCCCGAGGCGGCCGATCGCTGGACCTGGTTGATCCTCGCCGCCTAYACACAGTTGCGGCTGGCTCGACCCCTGGCCGCCGACCGACGTCGACCGTGGGAGAAACCCAGCCCACCCGACCGTTTGACACCTGCACGCGTCCGCCGCGATTTCCGGCACCTGCGCACGAAGACCCCTCTGTGTCAGTCTCGGGTGAGACACCTGCCCGGTGCGGGTTGGCTACAGGGGGCGTGATCGGAGACCCTCGTGTTCATGGAGCCAGAGCCGCAGGAGCGGGCGAGCACGTCGTCACCGCGGCCTGACCCTGCGCCACGTCCGTCGCGGCGGGTGTTCAGCACGGCGTACAAGCTGCGGATCGTCACCGAGTACGAAAACGCCCCGCACGGAGAGAAAGGCGCGGTTCTGCGCAGGGAAGGGTTGTTCTCCTCACATGTGGTGGAGTGGACCCGGGCCCGTGACGCGGGCGCGTTCGGAGGAGGAGCACGTGAGGTGGCGCAGGGTCGGGAGAAGAAGCCGGTGAAGTCGGCGGAGCAGATCGAGTTGGAGAAACTGCGTCGGGAGAACGAGGGGTTGAAAGCAAAGCTCGCGACGACGGAGACCGCGCTGGATATCATGGGAAAAGCGCGCGTGCTCTTGGCTTGAGATTTAACCATCACATGATCGACTTCGACGACTTTAGCGATCTGCCGGACAGGTGGGCCCTGTTCGCGTGATCGTGTCTCCTCGCTGAGGACAACCCGGGTCACGCGAAGGTCGTAGAGGTGAGTTTGCTGCACGAGAACGCCAATGTTGAATCGTTGTCTGYATTGGCCCGTTTCCGTGATGGGTTCTACGATTGTTTGGACTCTCGGGCGGACACGCTGTTCGAACTGGCGGACGCRGTGATCTGCACGGAAGGCCCGGTGACCTCTCTGGTCGAGTTGTCGCTGGCGTCGGTGTTCCGCCGTGGCCACGGAGCCCTCTATGACGCGTTGGCGCAGGGCGCGGTCGATGAGGAGCGGCTGCGGGACCTGCTCGCTGACCAGCTCCCACCCGACAGTCCGCTGATCTTCGGTGTGGACGTCACGACCTTCCCGCGGCCGAACGCCGAATGCTCACCGGACCGGGGCCTGCACTACGCGCCGTGCCGCTGCGACGGCGACCGCAAGGTCGTGCCGGGCTGGGAGTTCCAGTGGGTGTCCGCCCTGGAATGGGGCCGCTCCTCGTGGACGCTGCCGGTCGACGCCCGCCGCCTGCCGCAGGGCTCCTGTCCGGTGACCTCGACCGCCGAGCGGGTCTGTTGCATTGGGGGATGGCAGGGCATGGTTGACCCTGTCGATCGTGTGATCAGATGACGAGGGTGAGCTCGGTGAACGCGGCTGTCAGTCGTGTGTGCGGGTCGGTGTCGATCCCGAGTTCGTAGTGACCGCGGCGGATGTTCTGGACGAATGCATGCCCTGCGCTGATCGTCTGGGCGGAGCGCAGCCGTTTCAGTCCGCGCATGGGTCGGAGTCTGGCTTTCAGGCGGCTGTGGTCGGCTTCGATCCGGTTGTTCTCCCGTGCGGCGTCGACGTGGCAGGCCCCGGGAAGCAGCTCGTCGAGGACCCGCGGGTAGACAGGGGGGGTCTGTTGCATCCAGCCGAAACAGCCGATCTTGACCGCAAATCTTCCGGCCTGAAGACCTCTCAGCCTGCCGGCAGGATGCTCGATGGCGACCGCGGAGGCCGTCAGCGGGCCTGTTCGCGAGAAGATTTGCGGTCAAGATCGGTTGCCTTCGCTGGATGCAACAGACCCTTCGAGGTGGCGGCGGAACGCACGCTCGCGGTTGGCGGCGATGGTCTCGCTGTCGCGCGCGATGTCCGGCTCGGTGCGGGCGGCTTCCTGGTAGATGGCCGGCGAGGAGGGCCAGGTCAGCGCCTCCATCGGATCCACGCCGCGCTCGAGGGTGACGACCGAGCTGCCCGTCCACGGGATCGACAGCGATACCGAACGGCGCTCTAGTTCGCCGCCGAGAGTGTGATCACGAGTCTGTCCGCTTCACGGGTCAGTGGACCGGCCAAGTCCGGGTGATCGCCGAAGTGGCGGGTCATCCTCAGCAGTTCGACGCACAGGAACAGCCGGGCCAGGGCGCCGGACCGGCACGATAGGTCCTCGGCGAACAGGTCCGACACCCGCGCGGCGACGGCCGGGACCAGCAGCGAGAACGCCCACAAGGTCGCGCCGTCGAGCCCACGCGGCCCCAGGCCCCAGCCCTCCCAGTCCAACAGCACCATGCGTGGCGCGGTCAGGTTCGCCCAGTGCACATCGGCGTGCGCCGTCGACCATTCGTCCACGGTCGGGTCCACCGCCGTACCGGCGTACTCAGAGATCCTCCTGTCGATCAGGTCCTGCCGGACCGCGACGCGGGTCGTGGTCGCACCGGCCAACGCGGTGAGCGATCCGCGCAGGGTCTCCCACCATGCGGCAGACAGGCCCTGCGGTTCCTCTCGGAGTTCCGGAGTGGAGCTGACCGCAGGTGCCTCGACGCGGGTCGTTTCGTCGGCCCGCCACACCAGGTCCCGCGTGGGGTCGGCCCAGCGCACGGACCCCAGGAGCCGCGGTTTCGGCACGCCGGTGAGGACGGAGGCGCATTCCTCCCCGGTCCAGATCCGCTCGTTGATCCGCGACACTGGGCGGAACAGGATCTTGACCCAGGTTCCCCGGCTCGTCGCGAATCCCATCGATTTTCCGCCCCACCCGAAGGCCGGATTCGCAAGGTCCAGATCCACGCGGAGCGCTGCCGTGCAGTGGTCGAGCACGTCCGGGACAGGGGTTTCCCGCAGATCGAGCACCGTCATCCCTCAAGGCTCGTCTGAGATCGAAGCATGAACTCCACCGGGTTCGGTCAGGGCACGTAGCCGGCTGGTGCGGTCGGTGCCGCGACAGGCAGCCCCCACCGGGCCGGCGACCACTCGCCGCACCTGCGACGTGTCCGTTCCTCAGGGTCATGTCTGCGATCAAGACCTGGCCTGGGGCCGGACAACTTCGATGGGAGCTGGCGCGGGTTGCCCGGCGCGTCGCGTACTTCCCAAGGATCATGGTAGGTGGGAGGGGCGGCGGCGTCCCGCCACGGCGCGAAACCGCCGCCTGTCCTCCGTCCCGACCTTTGCTCTACCTATCGAAAATCGATAGATTCCCATCGTGATTCGATGGGAAGGATGGGTCATGGGAAAGCTGACAGTGGGGGCGTTGCGCGCCGTGCTCGTGGTGGTGCTGGCCGGCGCCGTGTTCGTACAGGCAGGGATGGTGTGGGCGTTGGTCAGCGGGAGCGACCCGGAGGACGGGTCGCTCCCGCTGACCCCACTGCGCGTGATCACGATCCTGGGCATGGTGTCGGTCCAGGTCGTCCTGCTCTGTATATGGCGGCTGGTGACGATGGTGCGCCGCGGAACCGTGTTCTCCCATGCCGCCTTCCGATACGTGGACGTCGTGATCGGCGCGATCGTGGCGGCTGCCCTCGTGTGGTTCGCGGTCACGGTCCTCAATGCGCCGGGCCAGCGGGACGACCCGGGCGTCACCGTCATCATGGGCGGTGTCGGCCTTGCCATCCTGGGGGTCGCGCTCCTCGTGCTCGTGCTGCGGATGCTGCTCGCCCAGGCCGTCGCACGCGACGTCGAAGCGTCGCAGCTGCAGGCCGAGCTGGACGAGGTGATCTGATGCCGATCGCCGTCGACATCGACGTGATGCTGGCCAGGCGGAAAATGTCCGTGGGCGAGCTCGCGGACCGTGTAGGGATCACTCCCGCCAACCTGGCGGTACTCAAGAACGGCCGCGCCAAGGCGGTGCGCTTCGCGACCCTCGCCGCGCTCTGCGAGGTGCTCAACTGCCAGCCGGGCGACCTGCTGCGTTGGGAGCCCGAGGACGCCGCGGGCGGATGACGTGCCCCCGGGCAGGCGTGAAACACCTGCCACCACCGGCCCGTGACGCGGCGCGTGAGCCGCATGGACGTGGATCACCGATCACTCGCAGCACCGTCCCGACCCCGATGGGCAGATTCCGGTCGTCCTGCACCGCACCGTCCTGGTCGACGATCCCGGCCTGTGAACGTGCCCTCCCCACAGCAGAAGGGCTGTTGCATCGGCGAAGTCCGCCATCACGAAGCTGCCGATCAGTCATGATCGAATGATGCGTCGACGTCGTGTCCGTCCACCGGCTCCGATCGGCACCGCCCTGGGGACAGGCGGTGCGTCGACGAGACCTATGTGAAGGTCACCGGCCGGTGGACCTACCTGTACCGGGCCGTTGACCAGCACGGCCAGGTCATCGACGTTTTGGCCAGCACCCGCCGTGACCAGGCCGCGGCACGCCGCTTCTTCGCCCGGGCGCTGTCCCATGGCCGCCGGCCGGTCGAGGTCACCACCGACAAGGCGCCGGTCTACCCGCGGATCCTCGACGAGCTGCTCCCTGGGGCCTGCCACGTCGACGCCGCCAGGGAGAACAACCGGATCGAAACCGACCACGGCCGGTTGAAAGCCCGGCTCCGCCCGATGCGCGGACTGAAACGGCTGCGCTCCGCCCAGACCGTCAGTGCCGGACACGCCCTCGTGCAGAACATCCGCCGCGGCCACTACGAACTTGCCGTCGACACCGATCCRCACCTTCGCCTTGCTACCGCGTTCACCGAGCTCGCCCGCGCCGTCTGACCGTGGTCGCCAAGGCCCCTGGCGTGCGTCGGATCCTCCGAATGCAACAGCGCCGATCCGGAGACTCGATGTCCGATGTTCCTGGTGTCCAACGGTTCATGTAGCGTCGCCAGTAATTGCGTGCTGCCGAGTATCCAGGCCTGCCCCACCACGACCGGATAGGCCAACCTTGGCGGGGTCCAGCGCTGGGGCGAAACGGAGGTCTATTGCATGACGTCTCACAGCGCGGGCCCAGTGACACCAGCCGGGACCCGAACCTGGAGAGTTCGTCGCGTCTGGTCCTGCGCCGGCCCTGAGCTGGTCGCACTGACCCACTTGATTCTCGTTGGCCTCGCCGCGAAGGGCACTCTCTACTCGCTCGCTCACGATGACATTGACGGACTGAACTACTTCTTTCAGTTTCCGCTTGCACTTCCATGGCTTTTTCTGGGGTTTCTACTTGACCTCGATGATGTGGAGTACGCCTATTTCCTCGCATGCTGTGGAGTGTTCAATGCGTTGCTGATCTACGCCTGGCTGGTACTGGGACGTGCGCAGAGCCGGGTGGCGGGCGGAACGGGACAGCCAGCGTCTACGGATGTAGGAGCGGCTCCCGTCAGCGGTCGCCAGGGTCATCGGTTCTCCCGGCACGATCTTGTCGGTACGCTGGCCGTCTTGGTGCCACTGGCCGCAGTAGCGATCACGCTGATCTGGCGCGAAGCCAATGAGGTTGACCCCGTCGCCACCATTGCTGCCCACGAGGGTTCCGCCGGGGCTGTAGCCTTCAGTTCTGATGGCCGTCTGCTCGCCAGCGCCGGCCACGACGGCGCGGTGCGGCTGTGGGCTGTTGACCAGGAGGCGGTGCATCCCCAGCTTCTGACGTCGGTCATCGCTGATGACTTCCTGAACTCGTATGACAAGGTCGCGTTCAGCGGGGATCATCGGATCCTGGTCGCCTCGCGCTATGACGGCAAGGTGACTATCTGGAACGTGGTCGACTCCGCCACCCTGACCGAGTCCGCGACTCTTCCCAGTAATGCCGGCCTTTTTACCGGGATGGACCTCAGGTCTGACGGAAAGGTCCTCGCCAAGGCTACCAACGACCATACGGTGCAACTATGGGGTCTAGCGGACCCGGCAAACCCTGTCCGACTCGCGACGTTTGACGCCAGGCGTGGCGGTAACATCACGGCGATCACTTTCGGTAGCAATGGTCGGACTCTGGCTATTGCATCGTCTGTGGCGGTCGAGCTGTGGAACGTCGCGGATCCGAGCCGGCCGACTCTCGCTGCCGTCGTCGCCGAATCAGTTGGCGGTGTGGACGACACCGTGTTCGGCTCTGATGACGCCCTCCTCGCGGTCACTCAGTTCGGCGACCACGCCGTGACGCTATGGGATGTGTCAGATCCCAGCCGTCCGCGGCTGGCCGCGACGCTTCCGACGGACGGCAGGGCTCTGGCGGTCGCGTTCAGCCCTGATCGCAGGACTCTCGCCATCGCCATCGACAAGGCTGTTCGGCTCTGGGATATCAGCGATCTCCAAAATCCCGCGGAAGGGGCCACCTTCAGTGGTCACGACGGGTGGGTCGGCGGCCTCGCATTCAGACCGACGGGTGCCATCCTGGCGAGCACTGGCGACAACGGAAAGATCCGTCTATGGAATGAAAGCTCCTTCTCTGCCCGATAGAAGCCTCTGACTGATAGGAAGTGTGCCGCGGTCCGGTTCTCCGCGTCGCATTTCCAGATCAGAAGGTCAGTGCTTCGAGGATCTCCGCAGCGCCGGTGGTCGCGACCTTGCGGCCGAAATAGCGGTCCTGGGTGATGCTGGGTGAGGAATGGCCGAGCTGGTCTGCCGCTGCGCGGGCTGTAAGGCCGCTGAAGTCCATCGCTGTCGCGACGGACTTCCGACCAACGACGTGGGACGTCGCCGATTCCATGCCGACTTTACGGAAGGCATCCCGCAGATCGGCCTGCGTGTTCGACGGATCCCGAAGCCCACCGAGTGGCGCTGGGAAGACAGGAGCGTCGGCGGACTGATCATCGTGGCGACGTCGCAGAGTGGTGAGCATCCAGGATGGCAGGATGAGACGCCGGTAGCCGCTCTTCGTCTTGGGCTTCGGCTTGTTGATGAGGCCCTGACCAGCGATGCGGACGACTGTTGAGCGGATCTCGATCCAGCCTTCGTCGAGGTTGACGGCACCCCAGGTGAGGCCAGCGGCCTCACCGATCCGGACACCGGTGCTCATCAGGAAGTCCACGAAGTCGGGGATGTCTCTGCGGATCGCCACGTGGTCGTAGGTGAGGAAGCAGCGAATCCGCCCGACTCCGTCCCAGACCCAGCATCACGGCGACATCCGACACGTCGATCAGGTCCAGCTCACACTCACCGCTCACAGACACGGGACAGTAAGTGCGTTCCCTTGTCCGGTCTCACTCGTCTCAGCCACCAGCGGTGGCAGTAGCGAGCTTCTGTTCAAGGTGCACGGACACGACGACGGTGAGGACGACCACGGCGGGGCCGGCACGTGCGCCGTGCGTGCGGGTCGCGTACCCAGGCTCGCAGCCGACAGCCCGTTCGTTGCGTTGCTGGACCCGGCGGAGGACGACCAGTCCGGCAACCCCGGTGCGGGCGAGTCCGTCGGCACCTGATCCACCGGGCTCATGCCGAGCCCTGTCCCGGAAGCGGCCCGACACCGTCACGGTGTCGGGCCGTTCGCCGTTCGCCGTTCCCGTCCCGCCTGCCTTGTCACCATGCACGGCTGGAGCTCAYGTGCTGCCGGCATCCTCGTTCTTGTCCGCGTTCGCCTGGTGGTGCCTACCGCTGCCTGCTCCCTCGCGCGCAGATCCGTGACAGTGACGGGTGTGCGGGTCCTGAGCAGTGTCTCGGCCGGTGCCGTTGCCCGTCATGGTGGGCGCGACCGGCGCGCGAGGATGGCGCCACGTCTCCCGGACGGCTGTACCTAGGTTTGCAAGGCCCATCGTGATCGTGATGGGCCAGTTGATGTGGCCATCGACCAGCAGCGTCGCGACRCCGACGATGGGGCTGATGACGAGAGAGACCCGGAGTGCGCTGATCATTTCCTGGGTGATGCCGCGGTCTCGCTGTCGCTGCACCGATCGGTGCAGGGCACCCGCCGCCGCGTAGTTCGCCGTCCGCTCCGCCCTTTTCCGGCGGGTGTGGCGGGCGGCAGCCTTCGCGACCCACCTCGCGTATAGCTGGCGTGTCTCCTCTGATTGCAGCCCCCATTGCTCCCGGGCATCGGCGGTAGCGTCGAGCGCATCGGCCAACTCGGTTGGTAGGCCGACAGGCGCGCCCGGGGCGGTCACAGCACCATTGTCACCTATTCCGTCCTGATGCCGCTGTCCGAGGTGCTGCACCAGTTTGGCGACCCGGATCTCGCGGTCGCGGCCGCTGACCAGGCGATTCGCGCTTTCCTGCGCAACTCGGCGGCCATCAACCGGACGCCGGCTCACGTGGCCCGTCACGTTCCCGCCTTCCGGAAAGCCGTGCTCATCTCGGCCGACATTCACGCCCGGTTCGGCCGCGACGACATCGCGGCAGCCGCCCAGGCGCTCTCCGCGGTGACCACGCTGTACGGCGCGACCCCAGACCAGTAGCCCTGCTCGGACCGGTGGCGGCTGGAGGCCTGGGCGCGGACCTTCAGGGTCTCCTGGATCATTCCGTTTCTGGGGAGGTCTTCCAGGCCGATGAGGTCAGCGGCGTCGCGGATGTGGACGCCGGCTCCGTGGGCCGGAACGCCTGGGGATGAGGCGTGGGCAGCACCAGGGAGAGGCGGTGCTCGACTTCGGTCGCGCAGCGTGATCGTCGGACATGCGCGCCATCTGCGGAGCAGGCATCGTGGGCGTACATGACTGAAGGAGGCCGGCCCTTGACAGATGGCGGCATCGACAGGCAGACGGACAGGAAGCCCCCGGCGGACAGCGCGCGTGGTGTGCGGGTCCAGCCCGTCACGGAGCGGACCTTCCGCACCCTGTTGGCGCTGGTGACAGCGCTGTTCGTACTGGCGGCGGCGGGCCAGCTGGTTCTCTCCGGGCAGCTGCGGCTGGTCGTCCAGGCGACGGCTCTGTTCGTCTGCGGCGTGGCGTCGACCGTGTTCGCGGTCATCGGGATCGTGCGCACTCGTGGCGTCGACCGCAGGTGGCGATTACTGGTCGCTGCCGGCCCGCTCTCCGCGCTGCCCGGCGCGTTCGAATGGACACGGCAATACTCGTCCGGCAATCCACTGCAACTTCAGTTGACGGCGAGCGAGAGCCTGTTTCTGATCGCTCCGCTCCTCACGATCGCGGGCCTGATCTGTGTTCCCGCCCGCGCCGACGACGTGCCGACGCGAGCGCCTCCACCTCCGACCGGCGGCTGGTGGCTGCGGTACTCCCACGCGGTCATCGCCCTGGACAGCCTGATGATCGTCCTGTCGATGATCATGATCGCATGGTTCGCCGCGCTGCGGGACATCACCCACAGCGGGATCAGCGGGACGTCGTTCGTCATCGCAGTCAGCTTCACGCTCACCTCGGCGCTGCTGGTGGTGGTTCTGGTGCTGGTGGCGACCTTTCGTCAGCCCAGAAACGGCCGTGCGGTCGCCCTGCTCGGCGCCGGCCTCGTCGTGCTCGCCGCGTCCGAAACGGTGCTGGTCCAGCTCAGCCTGCCTGATCCGGTCGGATTGGAGGGCAGCGGACCGACATGGCTCGGAGCGGCCTTGGCCCCGTTGCTGGTTGCCCTCGCCATGATCGCGCCCGAGCGAGGCGGCCGGCCACTCGTGCCTCCGGCCGTCCGCCCCGCAACCAGCCGATCCATCTGGTCGGGGCGGGCGGTCCGCAACTGGCTGCACGCCTATCTGCCCTATCTGCCGCTCGGCGTCGCCGCGGCGCTCGTTCTGGCGAGTGCCCTGCGCGACGGTGCGTTGCACGGGCCGCCCCTCTACCTTGCGACCTGCCTCGTCACGCTGGTCAGCCTCCGCCAGATAGTCATCATCGCGGAGAACCGCCGGCTGGTCAGCGATGTGCAGCGTGCGCACCAGCGGCTCGAGTACCAGGCGTATCACGACGGGCTGACCGGGCTGGCCAACCGTGTCCTGTTCACCCGTGAGCTCGAGAAGGCGGTGACCGCGCACAGCCAACACCGAACACCCGTGGTCGTGCTGTTCTGCGATATCGATCACTTCAAGACCGTCAATGACACGTATGGTCATTCCGCTGGCGACGAACTCCTCCGTACGGTCGCGGCCCGCCTCCGCACCGCGATACGTCACGACGACCTCGCCGCCCGCGTCGGCGGCGACGAGTTCGCCGTCCTCCTCGCCGGCACCAGTACCGAGGCCAGTCCCCATGTTGTCGGCGAACAGTGCGCGCAACGTATCGCGGTCGGCATGCTCCGGCCCGTCACTCTCGGCGGTCGCCCTCGGCAGATCCAGATCAGTATCGGTCTGGCGATTGCCGACGGGTGGCAGCCATCCACCTCCGCCGGACAGTTACTCCATCAGGCCGATACCGGCATGTACAGCGCGAAGCGTAGGCGGGCGAAAAACCGACAAGGTGCCTCGTCCGCCGGCAGGCGGTAAGGCGGGTGCGAGTGTGTGGCGGGTCTGCGGGGTAGGTGGTACTTCAGGCCGTGCGAGTTCCCCAGCCGTGGCCCTGAGCTGGAAACGAGTACCTGTGAGCCTGCTGGCCAGCCTGCTGCGTGAGTTCGGCGACGACGACCGTGACCACATGCTTACTCTGATTCGGACCAGCATCGCCGAGGACCTGGACGCGGTCGCTGGTGGTGCTGCTCCGGCCCGGCAGGTGGATGTCGGCACCCGCAGCCGCCGGACCCGGGCGACGACCGCCCTGGCCTGATCCGCTCCCGCCACCGTGGGCATGACGACAACTGCCGGCGGTGACAGCCGTCCCTTTCGATCGAGGAAAGTTCCGTAGGAATGCTGTCAGCCCGCCGCGGAGCGCTCCCGAGGACGAAGAAGACACGTTCTTCGTCATTGTCAGGACAACGGCACGGCGCGAATCGCGAGAAGGGCGATGTCGTCTTCTCCGTTGAGTGGTGCCATCCGTCTCAGGACGCCGTCGCAGAGACGGGCGAGATCCGTGCGCGCAAGGTCCGCCAGGACTGCGCGCAGGTCGTCGAGTCCTTCGTCGAACGATGCGTCGCGGCGTTCGACGAGGCCGTCGGTGTAGAGCAGCAGGGTGGCGCCGAGCGGTAGGGGCACGGCATGGTCGTGGCGGTCGGCGTGGGTGTCGAGGCCGAGGAGGCGGTCGGTCTTCTCCGTTTCGAGGACCTCCGTGATCCCACCGGGGTGGATCATGATCGGCGGGGGGTGYCCGGCGTTGCTCCAGCRCACCGTCCGTGCACTGGTGGAGGCGTCGACCTGGGCGAGGACAGCGGTGGCGAGGGTGTCGATGCCCAGGCCCTGGGCGGCGTGTTCGAGCGTGCCGAGGATGCCGGCGAGCGGACCGGGTGCGCGGTGTTCGTCCGCGGCGCCGGTGTGGGTGAGGTCGGCGGTGTGGGTGAGGTCGGCGGTGTAGGCCAGGGTGCGCAGGAGGCCGCGTAGCTGCCCCATCTGTGCGGCCGCGGTGCTGTCGTGCCCGGTGACGTCACCGATCACGAGGACTGTCGAGCCGTCGGGGTGTTCGAACGCGTCGTACCAGTCGCCGCCGATCTGGGCGACGTCCTGCGCGGTCTGGTAGCGCACCTCGATCTGGAGGCCGGCCGGGCGTGGCGGTGGGGTCAGCAGGGCCTGTTGCAGCGCCTCCGAGAGTTCCCGTACCTGCAGCGCGGTACGGCGTTCCTGTCGGATGGCGCGGACGCGGTGCAGGGTCTGCGCGCACTGGGCTGCGAAGCCGGCGAGGAGATCGATCTCGCTTGCGGTGGGGGCGTGTTCCTCGGCCCAGGAGGCGGCGAGGCTGCCCAGGACCTGCCCCTGGACGGTGAGGGGGAGGAAGGCCCACCCCTTGCGGGCGGTGTCGGCGTAGACGGCGGTCATCACCGGGTCGAACCGTAGCCCGGACGCCACGGTGGGCAGCAGGAGCCGTTGGCCGGTGCGGGCGGTCCAGCAGGCGGGCAGCGGGCTGTCGTGGGGGGCGGTGCCGTAGGTGAGCTGGACCTGCTCGCCGAGAGCGGCGTTGACGGTGATGCGCCAGTTGCCGGTCTCGTCGGGTGAGATCACGGCGCCGCCGTCGGCGCCCAGGGTGGCCAGCCCCCGGCCGACCACCACGGCTTCCAGGGCCTCGATGGTGTCGACGGAGGTCAGAGCGAGAGCGACCTCCGCCAGGCTCGCCGCCTGCCGCGCGGCGAGGTCGCGGGCCGCTGAGGCGACGAGGAGCGCCTGGGTGGTGAATCGTTCCCGCTCGATCGCCTTGTGGCGTTCCGTCACGTCAAAGAAGTAGGCCACGACTCCGCCGGCCTCGTCGGTGTCACCCGTGACGTGGATGTCGAGCCATCGGTTCAGCGGCTCAGGGTAGAAGATCTCGATGTTCTCCGGCACCCGGTGTGCCGCGACGCGGCGGTAGACGGTCTCGAAGTCGGTGCCGACGACCGCGGGGAAGACGTCCCACAACGATCTGCCGAGCAGGTCGCCGCGGGACTGCCCGCACAGACGCTCCCCCTCGGGGTTGACTCCGCTGCAACGCCAGTCGGCGTCCCAGGCAATGAACCCCACCGGCATCGAGCGCAACAGCTGCTCGGCCCGACGTTCAAGGGGCGTCAGCCCCTGCTCCGAGCCCGACGTCACCGCCTCCGCCTTGTCTTCCACGATCTGGGATCACCGGACGTTCAACCGCAGGCTCAGAGGAAAATACCCGGGGCACGCTGGCCGCACGCTGGTCAGTCACGGTCGGGTGTCTCAGGCGGCTCGGCGGGGAGCCCGACCCATCGCCCGTCTCGGTGGACGACTGCTGTCGCGCCGTCCACGGCGTGCCTGCGTGCGGCCTGTTCGGAGTCGCACAGGACAACCACAGCGCTGTCGTGGGGGCGGTAGCCCCACCGGGTGTCAGTCATGGCGGGTATCTCCTCGATGGTGGCGCGCCGCGTGGCCTGGGTCTCCGTCGCCCGAACGTCGCTCATCGCGGGTCGGGCCTCTGGACCATCCACCCGCGGATCTGGTCGATCGGGACAAGCATCTCTCCGGTCCTGTTCTCGAGGAGTGCTCGCAGGCACGGGACCACCTGCTCGCCGATCTCGACGTTTTCGAACCGGGGTTCGCGCAGGAGATGCCAGTGTCCGTCCGGGAGCAGGGCCTCATAGATCTCTGCGGGGTCGAGGGTGCGGGAGTAGGGCGTCGAGGGTGTGGCCATCACTGGTCTCCTTGACTGGTGGGCCCGGCGGCGACCACGACGGCCGCGCACACGCCGTGGCACGCCGATCGGGTGAAGGGCCTCGGCCAGGGTGGCGGGCCGCCAAAAATGCCCGGACCCGGCAGCGAGCGGTGCCGGATGGTCCCCCGGTTTGCTTTCGATATTCCCGAAGACTATAAGTGGGCTAACACTCGACAAGGTTGAGTGTCAACCTCCGGCGCGACGGGTGCCCGGGTCACAACCCGATCATCGTGTTCGTTGTGGGCCCCGCTGGCGGCCGGCACTCCTCCACACGGCTCAAGCCTGGGAGGAATCAGCTCGTGCCCCTGCGTTATGGCTTTCTCAGCACGTATCCGCCCACCCAGTGCGGTCTCGCGACCTTCACTGCCGCTCTGATCGATGAGCTGAACAGCCCGGCGCTCGGTGCGTCCAGTGGGGTGGTACGTCTCCTGGACGCCCCCGACCGGGCCGGTGCCACGGCCGGGCCAGCAGGGCCAGCAGGGCCAGCTGGGCTGACCGGGCTGGCCGCACCGCTGGCGCGCCCACCGGGTCGATCCGGGCCGGCGGGCCGGYCGGTTCTGGTCGGGGATCTCGTCGCCGGCACGCCGGGCGGTCCGCGGGCGGCGGCACGGCTCCTGAACGGTTTTGACGTCGTCGTGGTGCAGCACGAGTACGGCGTGTACGGAGGCCCGGACGGCGACGAGGTGCTCGCGGTRCTCGACGCCCTCGACGTGCCGGTGATCGTCGTCCTGCACACCGTCCTGGTGGAGCCGACGCCGCACCAGCGGCAGGTCCTGGAGTCCGTGGTCGCGTCGGCGGACGCGGTGGTCGTGATGACCGAGACCGCGAGGGTCCGGCTCGTCGAGGGTTTCCAGGTCCATCCACGACGGGTGGTGGTCATCCCGCACGGCGCGGCGGACAACCGCCGGGCGCCGGCGGAGCACAGCGGCGGGCCGACCGTCCTCACCTGGGGCCTGATCGGGCCGGGGAAGGGCATCGAGTGGGGCATCGCCGCGATGGCGGACCTTGCCGACCTCGATCCCGCACCGCACTACGTCATCGCGGGTCAGACCCATCCGAAGGTCCTTGCCCGGGAGGGCGAGGCATACCGGGAGGGGCTGGCCACTCAGATCCGTGACCTGGGCCTGACCGACTCGGTGAGCTTCGACGACCGCTACCTGGACCCGGTGTCCCTCGCGGAGCTCGTGCGCCGGGCCGATGTCGTCCTGCTGCCGTACGACTCGGTGGACCAGGTGACCTCCGGCGTCCTCATCGAGGCGGTCGCCGCGCTGCGGCCGATCGTCGCGACCCGGTTCCCGCATGCGGTCGAGCTTCTCGGCGACGGTAGCGGACTGCTCGTGCCGCACCGGGACCCTGCGGCCATCGCCGCCGCGGTGCGTCGCATAGCGACCGACAAGGCGGTGAGCGCCGGCCTGGCCAGTGCCGCGGCCGTCCAGGCACCCGACCTGCTGTGGCCGGCGGTCGCCGGCCGCTACCGGCAGCTGGCCGCCGGACTGGTCGCCCGCACCGGGAGCCGGCCGTCGACGGCGCCCGTGCCTGTGCTGCCTGCGCCCGCCCCCGCCCCCGCGCCGATGCCGGCGGCCCGGTGAGCTCCGCGGTCTCGTTCGACCATCTGTTCCGGCTCACCGACGACATCGGACTGTTCGAGCACGCCCTCGGTTCGGTGCCACGCCGGGAGCACGGCTACTGCGTGGACGACGTCGCGCGCGGGCTGGTCGTCCTCGCCCGCGAGCCGTCGCCCGGGGTGGACCTGGTGCGGCTGTTGGAGCGCTACCTCGCCTTCGTGCTGGCCGCGCAGGGGGCGGACGGCGCCGTCCGCAACCGGCGGGACAGCGACGGGCGGTGGCGGGATGATCCCGGCCTCGGTGACTGCTGGGGCCGGGCGCTGTGGGGGCTGGGCACCGCGGCCGCCTCCGCGCCGACGCGGCGGTTGCGGGCCTCGGCGCGGGCCGGTTTCCTCGCCAGCGCGGGGGGCCGCTCGCCCTGGCCGCGGGCCATGACGTTCGCGGCGCTCGGTGCCGGGGAGGTGCTGCTCGCCCATCCGGATGACGAGCCGGCGCACGCGCTGCTCACCGCCGCCGTCGAGGCGATCGGACCGGTCGGTGCCGACCCGGGCTGGCCGTGGCCGGAGCCCACCCTGCGCTACGCCAACGGGGCCGTCCCGGAGGCGCTGATCCTCGCCGGCATGTGCCTGCCCGACAAGGCGGTGCTCGCGGACGGTCTGCGGCTGTTGGCGTGGCTGCTCCAGGTGGAGACCCGGGACGGGAACCTGTCACCGACCCCGGTCGGCGGTCGCCGGCGGGGGGGAGATCCCGGGCCCGGTTTCGACCAGCAGCCCATCGAGGCCGCGGCGATCGCGGACGCCTGCGCCCGTGCCCACGCGGCGACCGGACGGAAAAGATGGCTGGCCGGCCTCGGCCGCGCCCACGGGTGGTTCCTCGGGGACAACGACAGTTCGACGGCGTTACTCAACCCCGATACCGGCGGCTGTTACGACGGGCTCGAGGCCGGCGGCCGCAACCTCAACCAGGGCGCCGAATCGACGCTTGCGCTGCTCTCCACGAGCCAGCACGCCCGCCGCCTCCTGGCATTGATGCCTTGATCGGGAACACCCGGGCCACAGCCACCGGGTCGGCCCAGAACGACCTGGTCACGCGGCATCCGCTGGGGCTCGCCCCGAGYAGCGACCGGGTTGTCGCGAAGCTCTTCCTCCCCGGTGAGGAGGGCAGCCAGCCGCACTCCCGGGCCGCCGGCATCGTGGCCCGCGCCCTCGCCCTGCCCGAGCGGGAGGTCGACAGCCTGGTCGCCGACCTCCTCGACCGGTTCGAACCGCGCCACCAGGACTACCGGGGCATCCTCGCGCGGCACGCCGCGGTGGTGGTGCCCCGGGTGCCGGTACCCGCGGAGCTCTCCCCTGCGCGCAGTCTGCTGCTCGGCGCGTGCTTCACCGCCGAGTACGCGGTGGAGGGCGCGGCCGTCACCAACCCCTCGGCGGTGAAGCACCCCGACCAGGCCGGGCTGCCGTCCGGCGCACTGCGCCTGGCGTTGAGCCTGCGCGCCGTCGGGGAGGGCCATCTCTCCTCGATCGGCTTCGCCGCCGCGGTGATCGGCCCGGGCCCGGCGGTGCGCCTGGAGCCGCGGACCGGCCCACTGACCACCGGCGTCGCCGTACCCGTCGAGTGGGAGGCCGCCCGGCTGCGCGCCGTGCTCACCGAGCACGGGCTCGACGACGAGGTCACCCGTGCGGTCCTGCAGAGCCTGGACCCACCCCGGCCCGGCAGCGAACCCGATCCCGATCTCTCCCGTGCCTTCGCCGCGGTTCCCCCCGACCTGCTCCGACGCCCCCAGGCGCCCGGGATCCTCGCCGGGATCCGCTCGATCGCCGGAGCCTTGCGGCGGGTCGAGTTCCCGTCCGACAGCGCCCTGCCGCAACGGGTGCTGTGGCCCACCGTCAGCAGCGAGAGCAACGGCATGGAGGACGCGCGATTCGTCCGGTTCACCGCACCGGACGGGACCGTGGACTACCGGGCCACCTACACCGCCTTCGACGGCACGGACATCTCCCCGCGCCTGCTCACCAGCCCCGACCTGCGGGTCTTCACCACCGCACCGCTCGCTGGCCCGGCCGCCCGGAACAAGGGCATGGCGCTGTTCCCACGGCTGGTGGGCGGCCGTCACCTTGCGCTCTGCCGCTCCGACGGCGAGTCGACCGGACTGACGGCCTCCGACGACGGGCAGGTCTGGGAGCCGGCGCGGCCGCTTCACGGGCCGCGGGCCGCCTTCGAGCTGCTCCAGGTGGGCAACTGCGGGTCCCCGATCGAGACGGCGGCCGGCTGGCTCACGCTCACCCACGGCGTCGGGCCGATGCGGACGTACACCATCGGCGCGATCCTGCTTGATCTCGACGACCCGGGAAGGGTGGTCGCGGCCCTGCCCGAACCGCTGCTCGCCCCGATCGGGCAGGAGACCGAGGGCTATGTCCCCAATGTCGTCTACTCCTGCGGAAGCCTGGTCCACCACGGTCTGCTGTGGCTGCCGTAYGGCATCGGCGACACCCGGATCGGGATGGCCAGCGTGCCCGTCGACCGGCTCCTCGCACGCATGGTTCCCGCCGTGTGACCGGCCCCCGCGGGAGCGACGGCGACATCAGGAGGCAGGACCGGCGAGAACGGTGGCGTAGACGGCGAGATAGTCGGCCACCATGCGCGCGGTGGAGAACCTCCGCTGCGCCATGGCCCGGCAGGAAGCGCGGTCAAGAGTCGCGGCGCGGTCCACCGCGGCCGCCGCGGCCACCGGCCCGTCCACCAGGAAGCCGGTCACCCCCTCGTCGACCACCTCCGGCATCGCTCCGCGTGGGTAGGTGATGACCGGCGTGYCGCAGGCCATGGCCTCGACGACGGCCAGCCCGAACGGCTCGTCGAACGAGATCGGATGCAGCAGCGCCGTGGCCGATCCCAGGACCTCGGCCCGCCGGGCCGGTCCCACCGAGCCGAGGTAGCGGACCCGGTCTCCGTCGACGTGCGGCAGGACCTGCTCGGCGAAGTACCGTTCGTCCTGGACGATTCCGCAGATCACCAGGCGCCGCCCCGCCCGGCGGGCGATGTCGACGGCGACCGCGGTGCCCTTGTCGGGGTGGACCCGGCCGAGCACGACCAGATCGTCACCACCCGCTGCCGAGAACGGAAGACCGTCCAGGTCGACGCCGTGGTGAACGGTCGCGGYGTAGTTCAGCACGGGGCTGCGATCGGCGTCCGAGATCGACACATAGGCCGAGGCCGCCCGCGCGTAGGCCGGGACGATCCGCGGATCGGAGAAACCGTGGATCGTCGTGACCATGGGAGCCTGGAAGCTCGGCGCGAACGCGAGGGGCAGCCAGTCGAGATGGTTGTGCACGAGGTCGAACTCGCTGGAGCGTGCCAGCGCGTGGGCCACGTGGAGCGCCTCCCACACCCGACCGTCGAGGGACGGGTCCTCGGCGTACCCGTGCGGGCACACGCCGTCCAGCTCGCCACCCGTCACCGAATCCAGCGTCGCGAACAACGTCACGTCCACCCCGTGCCCGAGGAGGCCCTCCGTGATGGTGCTGGCGACCTGCTCCCAGGGGCCGTAGTGCCGGGGCGGAGTTCGCCAGGCGACCGGCGCGAGCATCGCTATCCGCACGGTGCTCCGGAGGTGCCTTCATCAGAAGGCGTGAAATCGGCACGATCGAGGAAAAGAATCAGCTGGCCTGCTGCCATGATGGCCACCCAACCCCGGCGATGAAGACCGCCGGCCGGCCATGACCGGTGACGACATCGCTCAGGCAGCGACATTCGTCAATGACCGGTCTGGCCGGACCGTACCACGGCACCGCGGGTCTGCACATCTGATCGATGCACCCCACGACGACACCCCTGATCCCGCGCAGCCGGTCGACGCAGGAGCAGGTGGACTCCACTGCCGCGGGGAGACAGGACCAGAGTTGCCGCGCGGGTGCCGGCGGGGGTGCTGGAACCGCGCCAGCAGTTCCAGCCGCCTACCGGCAACCGATCATGCCGTCGACGCTCTCCGATCAGATCCGGTGTGCCTGGATCTTCTTGAAGGCCTCGAGCACCTCTGCCGGCGGTTTCGATCCCTGCCCACCGGCGATGTCGGCTCCGTTCGCCTTGAGAATTCTTTCGTCGTTCATGCGGCCAAGGCCGCCTACCTCGCGGACTCGTTCCTGGCGGGCCAGCTGGAACTGCGCGAACGCGGCCGGGATGTCCGGCGAATCCTGGAGGCAGCGGGCTATGGCCACTGAATCCTCCAGAGCCATCGACAGCCCCTGGCCTGCGTGTGGCGAAATTGCGTGTGCCGCATCTCCGGCCAGGCAGACTCGACCAGAATGCCATAGAGGAAGATCGTCGAGTTTGAAGTTCAAGAACCTGGAAACAGGTCCGCGGGTTGCCTCGAGGATCTGACTCATCAGTGGTGCGTCGGACTGGTGAAGTTCGACCTGCTGGGCCAACCACTCCTGGTCGGAGGTAGCGGCAACCTCGGCGCGGGGTGGTTCGCCCGGCCAGGCGCGTACGTCCCACCAGAGCACGTCGCCGTCCGAGTTGCGCAGATAGCCCATACTGGTGAACTGGCCATTTGCGATGTACAGGGCCTCGGGCGCTATCTGCTCGAAACCGCCGCCGGTGGAGAATCCCGAGGAGTGCACCAGGCCTATGTAGGTGGGTGCCGGAAAATCGGGAAACAGGCTGYGCCGGACGGCGGAGTGTATGCCGTCGCATGCGATTATCAGGTCGGCGGTTACAGTGCTGCCGTCGGCGAACTCGGCTACCGCGGTTTCTGCGTCCGTCCGGACTGCCGTGACAGCCTTGCCGAACTCGACCGGGATACCCAGCTTGGCGAGGTGCACGTGCAGCAAATCATGCAGGGYCGCCCGCTCGATCAGAATCCGCGGGTCCGGTATCGTGCCGCCCTCGTTTCCCTTCTGGTCAAGGAAGGTGATTCCGCTACAATACTCTCCGCGCGCAGCTGTCTCTTCCAGAAGACCCATCTCGGCCAGTACGTRCTGCCCGTTCGGAGCAAGAGTAAAGAATCCTCCGTCGGCGCGGGGCGCTGTCTCGGCCTCGTAGACGGTCGACTCGATACCGACATTCTTCAGTGCGATGGCGATCGCAGGTCCAGCTATACCACCGCCAATTACCGCGGCCCGTCGCTCGCTCGTCCCGCCGTCTGGCACAGGGTCCTCTTCTCCGGTAGCTATTGGATTCATGCAGATAATCCAGGTTGGATTTCTGGACTTATCGCACTTCTCGCAAGTATGGAGGAGACTGAATGGTGATGGCAGACTGACGAGGAAGATGGCAGCAACAGGACAAGGGGTTGCTCGCGAGGTACCGAGGTTCGCGCAGCAGGTATCTCGGCTGTAGCGGTAGCGGTACGTTATGTACATTCCGCGGATCTACGCCAGCGATCCGGCGCGCCCTGTCACGGTAATGTCTCTCATCGAAGCCCGGGTATCGATTCCTTTGCCGAACGAGGGACGTCACATGATGTGGGGGTGTGCCGGCCGAGCGCCGACGAGGTGACGCGCTACCGGTTCATGGCCCGRCACGGCCCCCCGGGCTCCCCGACACCGGGTTCTGCCGTGCACTGAGCAGGAACTGGGCCGCGCGGCACGCTCAGGTGAGCCCGCCGTCGGCGTGCAGGTTCTGTCCGGTGATCCACCGGCTTTCCGGACGGGCCAGGAGCGCAATCCCGGCACCACCGGCGGCTACAGCCCGCGCCCCGGGACGGCTGGCCCCCCGCTGATGCTCGACGACCGCGAAGCCCTCGCCGTCGCGGTTGCCCTCCACACCGTCCAGACCTCGGGCCTTGCCGGTGCCGGCGAGACCGCCGCGTCCGCCGCGTCCGCCGCCGCGGGGCGATGCGGGGGTCCTCCAGGTACCAGCCCAACGCGGGTGTGTACCGGCGTGTCGCCGCACCTTCGAACGGATGTTCGTCTACTGTCGGCCGCAGACCCTCCGCCGCCCACAGAACCGACCCGGCTTCCGAAACCGTCGGTCCCACGGCCAAGCGTCGGCTCGTGGTCACGACCCGCCGACCTCAGTCAGCATGGAGTAACTCCAATGGTGGGACCCGACCGCGACAAGGCGTTGGAGAACGCTCTTGCGCAGATCGACAAGCAGTTCGGCAAGGGCTCGGTCATGCGGCTGGGCGACGATATCCGGCCGCMGATCCGGGTTATCCCGACCGGATCCATCGCGCTGGATGTCGCGCTCGGTATCGGGGGCCTTCCTCGTGGGCGCGTCGTCGAGATCTAYGGGCCGGAGTCGTCSGGAAAGACSACSGTYGCSCTRCACGCYGTSGCGAACGCGCAGGCGGCCGGGGGYATCGCGGCCTTCATCGACGCGGAGCACGCCCTTGATCCCGAGTACGCGGGGAAGCTGGGTGTCGACACCGACGCGCTGCTCGTCTCCCAGCCCGACACGGGTGAGCAGGCGCTGGAGATCGCCGACATGCTGATCCGCTCCGGCGCGCTCGACATCATCGTCGTCGACTCGGTCGCGGCCCTCGTACCGCGCGCCGAGATCGAGGGGGAGATGGGCGACAGCCACGTGGGCCTGCAGGCCAGACTCATGTCGCAGGCGCTGCGAAAGCTCACCGGAGCGCTCGCGAACTCCGGCACCACCGCCATCTTCATCAACCAGCTCCGCGAGAAGATCGGCGTCATGTTCGGGTCGCCGGAGACGACCACCGGTGGAAAGGCGCTGAAGTTCTACGCGTCGGTCCGGCTCGACGTACGCCGCATCGAGACGCTGAAGGACGGGACCRAGGCGGTCGGTAACCGGACCAGGGTCAAGGTGGTCAAGAACAAGATGGCCCCACCGTTCCGGACAGCTGAGTTCGACATCGTCTACGGCGGCGGTATCAGCCGTGAGGGCTCCCTGATCGACATGGGCGTCGAGCACGGCATCATCCGCAAGTCCGGTGCCTGGTACACCTGTGACGGTGACCAGCTCGGCCAGGGCAAGGAGAACGCGCGATCGTTCCTCCGCGACAACCCTGATCTGGCCAACGAGATCGAGAAGCGCATCAAGGAGAAGCTCGGCCTTTCCCCGACGCTGGACGCCGAGGCTCCGCCGCTGGTCCCCTGACGCGGGATCAACGCAGGTCGCCTACGGTGATGACCTGGCGTTCGTCGGTGAACTGGCTGTACTCGGCGACGGTGGGTCCAGGTGGCAGTTCCAGGCCGGGAGGGGCGTCGGGGGCGAACACCGTCTCCGCGGTCAGCGGTGTCCCGTCGTCGGAGACGAGAAGGTAGCCCGTGCTGGTACGGGAGCCGTCCGTGCCGGCCAGTCGGATTCCGACGGAGCGGGCTGGTCGTCCCGCCCGGTCGGTGACCGGGCCGGTGGCGAAGACGGCGGGGTCACGGGCGAACAGCTCGTACAGTGCGGCGTTCTGCTGTGGGCTGGTGCCGCCGCCTTTCAGATGGGAGTAGGCCAGCCGGGTGATGTCTGCGGGTGTGGCGGTGACGCCCTGGTTCGCCTGGTAGGAGGAGAGCAGGTGCGCGTAGAGCTGGTCGGGGTCGGTGGGGAGCAGCGCGACTTCGACGCCGGCCTCCGCGGGGGGTGCCTCGATGCGCCGGTACCCGGGTTCCTCTGGTGGTGTGGGGCCGCCGACGGCCCGCCCGGCGCGGTCCACGCCCTGGAGGGACTGTTCGATCAGGCGGGACCCGTCCGGTCGGCGCCACATCTGGATGATGCGTGTGACGATGACCGTCGTCGCGCCGGACCGGGCGACGCTGGTCTGGAGGCCGTAGGACTGCAGGCGTGTGTAGTGGACCTGTCCCGTCCCGGGCACGGTCATCTCTCGCTGCCGCTGTGCCGCGTCCAGGAGGATCCCCACGGCCGTCTCGTGGTCGCCGGTGGTCGCGGTCAGCAGCGGCGCGGGTAGCAGGGGCGCGGCGACGGCGCTTCCTCCACCACCGACCACGACGGCTGTGACCAGGAGCACCACCATGACGGTGACCGCGGCCGCCGATGCGAGCAGTGCCCGTGCTCGCGTGCTTCGCCGGCCCGGTCGGCGGCGCCTGCCATCCGGCATCTCCTGACCTGGGTGGGCGATGAGGGCCTGGATCAGCCGCTGTGCCTCTCGGCGTTCCTCCTCCGTTGCCTCCGTCCGGGGTGACGGGTTCGTTCCGGCGAGCAGAGCACGGGCGATGCGCAGGTCCTCGCCGGACAGGTCGGCGGAGTCGGGTGTCATGAGCGCCTTCCCGGGACGGAGGACGGGGCGGGAACCAGCGGGGGTGCCGCGATGAGGTCCTGGAGGTGGCGGCGGGCGCGGTGCAGACGCATCTTCGCCGCGGCCGGGGAGATCCCCAGCGTGGCGGCGAGGCCGGGCAGGTCCAGCTTCTCCCAGACAGCGAGGGTGAGGATCTCCCGGTCGCGGTCCGAGAGCTGGTCCAGAGCCCACCGGGCGTGGTCCCGGGCAACCGCCTCGTGCGCCACGACATCGGTGGCGGGTGCCGGCCCGGCGACGGATCCCGCGGCCGAGAGCCGCGCCGTGAGTCGTCGCACGCGAACGTCCGAACGGTGACGGTTGCGTACCGCGTTGCCGGCGATCGCGTACAGCCACGGCAGGGTCTCGCCGGAGTCCGTCGGCCGGTTTTCCCACGACCGCCACACCGTCAGGAAGGTCTCCGACACCACGTCCCACGCGGCAGCGTCATCCGACAGACGACGCTGCGCGAACCGCAGGACTGCCAGCTGGTGAGCTCGGAACAACGCCTCGAAGGCTTGTTCGCGGGAGCGTGGGGGCACAGGGAGCAGTCCTTCCTCGATCGTCCTCCCTTAGGTCCGGCGCGCAGCCGAAAGTTACAAGCCCCACGCCACGACCATCGGTTCTGGTGACATGACCCCCACGGCGTCTCGATCGCTGATGTCAGCGGCCTGCCTCTCCACGGCCTCTCTCGAGGCACCGGCTCCCTCATAGGCCAGGCCGCGGGCGTTCCGCCGCGGAGCTCATGCGCACCCGCCTCCCCCGGGGGCCGGTGTCGACGATCCAGCCATGATCGGACAGTGCAGAGTAGTTGCCTCCCCGACATCG
The DNA here is from genome assembly GCF_001854655.1 of Parafrankia colletiae. GTDB lineage: Bacteria > Actinomycetota > Actinomycetes > Frankiales > Frankiaceae > Parafrankia > Parafrankia colletiae. The sequence continues at coordinate 23,654 of NZ_MBLM01000137.1, forward strand.
TGAAATCTGTTCTCGTCGGAGTAGACATCTGGGTGCTGTCCTGGGTAGAGTTCCTGTCGTAGCCAGAGAGTCCATGGTCGCGGCAGACATGAACTGGCGCGAGGAGGACGGCGGCCAGACGGGCCGCCGAGCACCACCACAGAAGGCCGGCAAGTACCCGACCAGGCGATGAGGAGAGGAGCGGACCCCCTCAGGATCGCCCGAGCGATGGTCTCCAACTCGCTCGGCCATCCGCAGGCCCCGGATTGGAAGGTGGTTCCCGGTCACGCATAGCGATCTCCGCACCTGCCCCGCCGGGGCTGGTCAGGCGGACGCAGAGAACCCGTCGTATCTAGCCCAATAGATGATCAACCCTCGGAGCCCTGGTGTCAGATGACACCAGGGCTCTTTGGGTCTCTTTGGGTGTCCTGGCTCGGGTGTGACACTCGGGTGCCCGTCCGCGAGGGTGATCGGCGGTCCCACCCACCCGCCTGGCTGTTCGCGGCGCCCGCCGGCTGGACGGGCGCCGTCGTCGGGGGTGAGCGGGCCCCGTCGGGCCCCCGTCGGGCCCCCGTCGGGCGGTCAGGCTACCTGTATCCTCGGCCGCGCAAAATCTATCTCCGCTACAGTAGACATCCAGGCATCGCCCTGGGTAGAGTTCCTGCGGTAGCCATGAGAGTCCAYGGTCGCGGCAGATACGAACTGGCGCGAGCAGGGCGGCGGTCAGGGCAGGCCGCCGAGCATCTTCGAGAGAAGTTCGGCAGTACCCGGYAGGTGATCTATGAGGAGAGGGGAGCGGACGCCATCAGGATCGCCCGAGCGATGGTCTAGCTCGCTCGGATACCGCGCAGGCCCCGGATTGGAAGGTGGTCCCCGGTCACGCATACGCGATCCCCGCACTCCCACCGTCCTGGGTGGGTAGGCGGGTTCCAGGATCCGGCGCATTCTGGCCGGTAGATGGTGTTGAACCCTCGGGGCCCTGGTGCCGTATGGCGCCAGGGCCCCTCGATGTGTCATGAGAGGCGCGATGACCCCTGAAAGCACACGTAAGTCAACACACAGTCTCGACGACGATGACTACCCCGCCTACACCATGGGCCGCGCGGCCGAGATGATCGGCACCACGCCCGCCTTCCTGAGGGCCCTCGGCGAGGCTCGCCTGATCACGCCGTTGCGCTCGGAGGGCGGCCACCGCCGTTACTCCCGGTACCAGCTGCRTATTGCCGCCCGCGTCCGCGAACTCGTTGATCAGGGCACCGCGATCGACGCCGCCTGCCGCATCGTCATCCTCGAAGACCAGCTCGCCGAAGCCCAGCGGCTCAACCAGCAGCTACGCCAACCGGCAACTGACCCGCCGCCGCCCGCCGAGACGCCCTGACCGGCAGGCAGGCCGGCGCATCGGCCAGGACGTGGGCTCCTCCTACCGGCAGCGGCGGTGGAACATGCATGGTGGGCCGGGCTGCCACCGGCTTGGAGCAGGCACGGATCGTCGGCCAACCGCTTCGCCGTACCGGCGCCGTGGGGTCAGTCGAGTTCGACCCAGACGCGTTTGCCGTCGCCGTGTGTCTCGACGCCCCACCGGGCAGTGAGCTGGTCGACGATGTGCATCCCACGGCCCCGCTCGTCGGAATCGACGATTTCTCGGGCCACCGGCTGTACCGACGACCCGTCAGCGAGTTCCAGACGCAGCACCTCGCCGGTGACCCGGAGGGCCAGCCGCAGCTGGCCCCGTTCACCGGCGTGCTGCACAGCGTTCGTCACCAGCTCCGAAACCACCAGCACGGCATCGTCGGTCTGCCGGTCGTGCCCCCAGGCGAGAAGCAACCCCCGCAGCACCTCGCGGGCAGCCCCCGCAGCCCGCGCATCAAAGGGCAGATCCACGTTGGCTGACCAGCCCTTGTCGCGCACCGCAACCAACCCCTCACCYGTCGATCATGCTCATGGTGCGCGTCCTCTCCATCCGAAGACGCAACGAACAGGCGCCACCAGATGGTCCTGTCACGCTTCCCGAAAGCTGGATCTGTCCTCGATCCCCTGTGGGTGGTCTGCGGGGGAGCGGCAACCTTAGCCCGAGAGCCGGTGCTGTGACGGGGCGCAGTCCGGTCAGGGCTGGGCAGGAAGCGGGCCGCGCGGCATGCCGGCGTTGGCGACCAGCGCCTCAGGACCACGAGTTCCCGCGGCTCCGAAGAAATCGGCCACGGGCGTCGCAACCGGTACGCGACCGCCCGTGGCCGGTTCGGTGCTGCCAAAGGTCTTCGAGGGCGCGGTCGTGGCATGGCCCGAGGACGGGCGGCCGGACCGGCAGAGCAGCGCGGCGCCAAGGGCAAAGGGCAGCAGGGTGGTCATGAACGGTGCCGTGAGGATGTAGGCCGCGGTGGCTCCTGCCTCGCTCGCCGCGCCCAGCACGGGCACGTCGAACGCGCCGGTGACGCCGAGGGCCGCCGCTGTCGTCGTGAGGCCGACGAGCAGCGCTCCGCCGAGGACGACACGGTCGGCGGCTCGCGTCGAGATCAGCGTGGCGCGCCGCAGGCCGATCGTCAGCGCGATGACGGCGAGGTGCGTCAGCATCACGTACGTCAGCTGCAGCAGATCCAGCCAGACGAGCATGATCGCCATCGGCTCCGGATCACCGGGCAGACCCCGCAGATAGGCGTTCGCCTGCCAGGCGGTCTTCTCGACGGCGACCTGGGCCGGCGACGCCCCGGACAGGATCACTGCGGCTCTGGCCACCAGGTTCGCGAGATAGCCGGCGCTGCCGAGTCCGAGCGCGGTGAGCGCGAGTGCGGCGGGCGCCCGGCCGGGCCCGTCCCACAACCTGGCCGTGATCAGAACTGTGCTGGCGAGCAGGACTCCACCGATGACGAGCAGGACGGTGGTGTTGGCGAGCATCGCGCCTGGATGCTCCGCGGTGGGGATGCCGGTCAGCGACGCAAGGGCGAACACGAACACGGCCGACGCGATCAGAGGGGTGGCCAGGGTGGCGTCGTGGTCGGTGGCGGCCGCGGCTTTCGCCCGTCGGGTCACGAACACCGCCGCCGCGACGTAGACCGCGTCGATGACCAGGAAGATCGGGGTGGGGAACAGCGCACCACCGGCCTGCATCCCGGCCAGGGCCACACCCGCCACCCACAGCAGACCGACCCGGTAGGCGTCGATCTTCGCGGAGGTGTCCGACGGCGTGGCGGGGAGGTCCCCTTCGCGCCACGGAGGCGGATGCGGCGCCGCGGCGGACCCTGGCTTCCAGGCGGTGCTCATCACGCCTCGTCTCGCCGCTGTGCGGCCCGGGTGGCGAGGAAGACTGAGAGCACCTGCGGTCGGGCGAGGTAGATCTCGTGGTCGTCGGCGTCGGGAACCTGCACGAGAGGCAGACCGTGCTGGATGTTCAGGCACTCGGCGATCTGCTGGTGCAGCGGGTTGACGCCCGCACCGAGGGCGACGATGACCTTGTCGGCCGGTAGCTCGCCGGGAGCGAAGACGTGCTTGGTGATCAGCTGCGCATCGTCCCGCACGACGGCCTCGGCGTTCGTCGACATCCGGGCGACTTCGGGGCCGTCGAGGTCTGCCTGCCCGCCGGACAGGACCGCGAGGGTGGTCCTGAACGCACCGACCCAGTCCTGTGGGTGATCGGCGAGGTACCGCTCCCCGGCGGCGTTGATCGCGGCGTGGGTCTCGGCCCCGCCGGGCAGCACGCCGAGGGTGGCCGGCTCCCAGGCGATCACTTCGTGCACCAGGCCGGGGTGGCGGGCCGCCAGCGCCAGCGCGACGACGCCACCGGAACTGAACCCGAGCACGGTCGCCGGGCGCTCGGGAGTGGCGCCGAGCGCGCGCAGCAGGTCGGCCGCGTCGTCGGCGTGCTGGTCGGCGCCCTTCCCCGGCCAGTCGTCGCGGGTGCTCGAACCGGTGCCGCGCCGGTCGTAGGCGACGGCTTGCCAGCCGCTCGCCGCCAGCGCCGCGGCCTGCGGYGCAAGCATGTCGGCGTCCTCGGCGCCGCCGTGGATCAGAAGGATCGTCGGGCCTTCCCCGAACACGTCGTAGGCCAGTCTCATCGCCGGCTCCTTTCGTCTTACTCAAGCTATATCCAATAGTGGTTAAGGTAAGGCAATGACGTCGAGCCGACAGCCGCGCCGCCGCTACGACGCCACCGGGCGGCAGTCGCAGGCACGGGAGAACCGGGCTCGGGTGATCGCCACGGCGACCCGGCTGTTCGTCGAACAGGGGTATGCGTCGACCTCGATCGCCCAGGTCGCGGCGGCCGCGAGGGTGTCGGCGCCGACGGTGTTCGCCCACTTCGCGTCCAAGGCCAACCTGCTGAAGGTCGCTGTTGACGTCGCGATCGCGGGAGATGACGAGCAGGTGCCGTTGCACCAGCGGCCGGCGATGCTGCGCGTGCACCAGGCGACGACCGCCGATCAGGTGCTCGAGCGGTTCGCCGCGGCCGGGTCCGAGGTGGCTGCGCGGGTGAATCCGCTGTTCGAGGTCGTCCGTGCGGCGGCGGACGCCGACCCCGAGATCGCGGCGCTGGCCGAGGAGCTGGACCGGCAGCGGTTGGCCGGGACGGGGATCATCGCGGCCGCGTTCGCCGAGCGACTCGGTGTTCGGGATGACCCCCAGGCGGTCGAACGCATCCGGGACACCATCTGGACGATGTTCTCGCCGCAGGTCTATGGCCTCCTGGTCGTCCAGCGCGGCTGGTCCCCCGAGGAGTACCGCGCCTGGGTGGTGCGGGCCGCGTCCGCGGCCGCAAGCCACCCGGCGGTCTGACGGGGGAGTAGCTGGCCGCGAACGGGTCCTGGGTGGACCCACGCTCCAGATGGTGCTAATAATGCTAGCACCATGAGATGGCAGATCGATCATTCTTCGCGAGAGCTGCTGCAGCACCAGATCGCCAGGTGTGTCCGTCAGGGCGTGGCTTCGGGAGACCTGCCGGTCGGGGAGCAGCTTCCGCCGGCGGCCGAGCTGGCGGCGGCCCTGTCGGTGGACCGCAACACGGTCCTCGCCGCCTACCGGCAGCTGCGGGACGAGGGCGTGCTGGAGTTCCGCCGGGGCCGCGGTGCGCGGGTCGCGTCCGCCGTCACGAAGCCAACCCCGGTCACCGAGGCAGCTCAGGCGCTGGTGGCCGTGGCCCGCCAGCACGGGCTCGGGCGCAGCGAACTGATCCGTCTCATCGAGGACCTGACGTGACCCACCGAAAGGACGGTGTCCAGTGACGGCATCCGCGTTCCCAGGCCGGGGCCAGTACTCGATCTACACCGGACGGGCCACGAACTGGCCTCTGGTCACCCTCAGCGCCGTGCTGGCGGTGCCGCTCCTGGCCTTGGGCTGGTCGTCGGACGGGAGCAGACGCGGCCTGGTCCTGCCGTTTCTGGTGGTCATCGTCGCCGTGCTCGTGAACGTGCTGACCGGGTCGAGTGTCAGGACGACGGCGGGGCCAGGCGGGGTCTCGATCCGGTTCGGGCTGCTCGGGTGGCCGCGCTGCACCTATGGTCTCGACCAGATCGAGCGTGCCGAGGTGATCGACCTCCACTCCTGGTATGTGGTCTACGGGTTCTGGTGGACCGGTCGCCGCACCTGCTGCACAGTCCGCTCCGGGCCGACCCTGCGGTTGACCCTTCGCACCGGCCGCACGGTGACCGTCACCGTGCCCGATCCCGGTGCGGCTGTCGCCGTCATCCGCGAGGCCATGCCCGCCTGACGAGACGGGCCCGGAAGGTGCTTTGCCCGCGTGCGGTCCTGCCGTCAGTTCTGGATCCTGACGAAGTCGCCGGGCCGGTAGCGGCGATCGAAGAACACCTGGGTGGAGCCGTAGAACCGGAAGAGGCTGAAGCAGTCGCGTCATTCTGATCGCGGCCGAAGTCTCACAGTTACCTCTTCCGGGGATCCGGCCTCTGCATCGTTGACAGGCGGTCGCTGCGCACCGCTGAGTGACCGCGCGATAGGAGCTGAACACCGGCCGCCGGACGCCGGACAACACCCGCCGTATCTCGGCTGGGGGGGGCAGTGGCCTTCCCACCGCGGGATGAATCCGGGGGTGCATGATGGACTGCATGGTTGCTGACGAGCCGGCGCAGAGCGCATGGTCGCGAGTGGACACGAGCGTTCCGCACTCCGCTCGGGTCTGGAACTACTGGCTCGGCGGGAAGGACAACTTTCCTGCCGACCGGGAGCTGGGCGACAAGGTCTACGAGGTCTACCCGGACATCGTGCGGGTCGCCCGCGCGCAGCGGGAGTTCCTCGTCCGAACCATCACCTTCCTCGCCGGCGAGATGGGCATCCGCCAGTTCCTGGACATCGGCACCGGCCTGCCGACCGCCGACAACACCCATGAGGTTGCGCAGCGGATCGCCCCGGACTCCCGCATCGTCTATGTCGACAACGATCCGCTGGTGCTGGTGCATGCCCGGGCGTTGTTGACCAGCGCGCCCGGCGGCGCCACGGCCTATGTCGACGCCGACGTGCGCGACCCCGACAGGATCCTCGCGGAGGCCGCCGAGCTCCTGGACTTCTCCGAGCCGGTCGCTCTCGTCATGTTCGGCATCGTGGGGAACGTCGCCGACAACGCCGAGGCGAGTGGCATCGTGAAGCGGCTGCTCGACGCGGTGCGGCCGGGCAGTTATCTCGCGCTCAACGACGGCACGCACGGCGAGGACGTGGACAAGGCCATCGAGATCACCCAGGCGGACGGGCACCCCTACAACCTGCGTACCCCCGAGCAGGTCGCGTCCTTCTTCGACGGCCTCGAACTCGTCGAGCCGGGTGTGGTCTCGACGCCGCTCTGGCGGCCGGCCGCCGGGTCGGAGCCGCAGCCGCTGCACATCTTCGGCGGGGTCGGCCGCAAGCCGTAGCCGTCTTCGCTCGTCTTCGGCGGGTCAGGAGGTCGAGAGGCGGCCGCGTTCGTGGCCGCCTTCCGCACGACATTCCCCGCTCTGGCCGATGGCCGGTCCGGCTAGGCTTGGGTTCATGCAGGAACCCCGCTGGCTCGACGAGCGGGAGATGGCCGCGTGGCTCGGTTTCCTCGAGGCGAGCAACCGGCTCATGCGTCTTGTCGAACATCAGCTCAAGGTCGACAGCGGGCTCTCCCACGCGCAGTACGAGATCCTCGTCCGCCTCAGTGGTGCTCCCGACGGTGCGCTGCGCATGACCGAGCTGGCCGATCTCATGGTCACCTCGAAGAGCGGCCTGACCTACCAGGTAGCCCAGCTGGAGAAGGCCGGGCTGGTGGAGCGCCGCTCCTGCCCCACCGACGACCGGGGGATCCTCGCGGTCGTGACCGACGACGGCCGTCGGAAACTGGAGTCCGCCGCGCCCGGGCATGTGGCCCTGGTGCGCGACTGCCTGATCGATCTTCTCACGCCCGAGCAGCGGGACACCATCGCCGTCGCTTTGGGTAGTGTCAACGATACGCTGAGGCTCCGCGCCCGGAGCTGATGCTGGTTTCGGCGGGCGGCCGCCTGCCCCCCTGCGGGAGTCTCGAATCGGTTCGAGCTGCGCCGTGGCAGCTCCGGTGCCGCCGCCCGGGTGGTCCGATGTCGTGATCGCGTGCCGCCCGAAGGTGTCGCGGCGGACAGGAAAACCACTCTCCGTAGGTGGTTCAGATTTGAACGACCAGGTAAGGTCCCCCCAAGTCGTTCAAAATTGAACGATCTTCGGTCGGGCGCGACCTGCCGTCGGCGGACCGGAGACAGACGGACACGCGGGTCCACGACCCGCGTGGCAGAGACAGGAGAAGTGCTGGTGCCATCTCTGGCCGACACCCAGACCGTGCGAGGCCTCTCGACTGTCCCCGGATCCTCTCGTCCGGGTGCCTCGGTGGCGCCCTCGCTCGGATCCGACATCGGGCTGCTGCTGCTCCGGCTCGGTCTCGGAGTGATCATGATTGCGCACGGCAGCCAGAAGCTGTTCGGCTGGTTCGGCGGTGGCGGTCTCGACGGCACCGGCCAGTTCTTCGCCATGTCGGGCTATCCCGCGGGCAAGGGTATGGCGGTCATCGCCGGGCTCAGTGAGACCCTCGGCGGGCTCGGCCTCATCCTCGGCTTCCTCACTCCGCTGGCCGCCGCCGCGGTGATCGGCACGATGATCAATGCGGCGGCGGTGAAGTGGGATGGTGGGTTCTTCGCGCCCGGGGGCCTTGAGTACGAGCTGTTCCTCGCCGTCGCCGGTGCCGCCGTCGCCCTCATCGGGGCCGGTGGCTACGCGGCGGACCGGTTCCTGCCCGTCCTGCGCTCGCACCGGCTCGTCCACGGCGCCGGCGCGGTGGCGCTGGGAGTGGTCACAGCCCTGATCGTCCTGCTGATCCGCGGGTAGCCCACAGGCCACGATGGGTCGGTGGAGACCTAGAGGTGATGGACCGGGCCGGGGTGGTGGTCAGGGCCGGGACGGGGGTCTCGATGCTCCGGCGTGGCGAGGTACTCGACCGTGGCGTCGAGGGCAGGCTGCCCCCGCAGCAGCCACGCGTCGCCCTTCCGGGTGCGGCCGTCGGCCCCTGGCCAGCCCCGCCATCCGCGTGCCTGCCAGGCTCGGAACAGGTCGTTGATCCGTTCGCCGTGCGTGCACAGGACGCTGCCGTCCGTCTCGTCGGACGTGAGCAGGTCCAGCAGCGCCTCGGTGGAACCGTCGACGCCGAGCATCGCGCTCCGGCGCAGCGGCAGCCCGCGCGCGTCCGCCAGCGGCGCGACGGTCTGCTCGCACCGCAGGGTCGGGCTGGTCAGCACCTGCCGGACCGCGAGATCGCGGGTGACCACGGTGGCGAAGGTGGCGGCCTGACGGATCCCGCGGGCGGTGAGCGGGCGGGCGGCGTCCTCACCCGTCCAGGTCTTCTTCGGTAGCGCCAGGGCATGTCGGACGATCACCACGGTGTGGGATGTCGCCGCACCGCGACCGGTGTCGGTGTTGACACCGGTCTCGTGGCGCGTGGGTGCGCTGGTGCTGCTGCTGTCCGGCATCCTGCTCCTGTCGGGGAGGCGGCTGACTTGTTCGGTGGGCGACCGCTACAGAGGTGAGCGCGGGTCCGTGCGAGAACCCCGGCCCGCGGTGGACGACTCACCCGCGCCCTCCGACCCGCTGTCCGTGCCTGCGGACCGGCTGTCCCTGCCGGCGGACGGGCCGGGGCCGCCGTGGGCGATCACCGATCCGGCGCCGGGCCGGATCGGGACGATCTCCTCCCCGGCGGGGCCGGCAGGACCTTCGGCGAGATCGGAGCTGATGTCACCGGCCCGGGGGGCGTTGCGCAGGGCCAGCCACAGCGCTGCGAGCAGGGCCAGCAGCACGACGGTGATCAGGCTCGCGGCCAGCGGCTGGAGCGGGATCTGGGTGAGTGCGTACATGCCCGCCGCGCAGCCGGCCGCGAACGGGATGGTGACGATCCAGGCGACGATCAGCCGGGAGAACACCGTCCAGTTCACCGGCGCGGCTCCGTTCGCCGTACCCACCCCGGTGATGGCCCCGGCGACGGTGTGGGTGGTCGAGACCGGCGCCCCCACGGCCGTCGACGCGAAGATGGCCGCCGCTGCCGAGGTCTCCGCGGCGAACCCGCTCACGGGGCGTAGTTCGGTGATGCTCATGCCCATCGTGCGGACCAGCCGCCAGCCGCCGGACATCGTCCCGGCGGCGATCGCGACGTGCGCCGCCAGCACCACCCACAGCGGAATATCGATCTTGTCGCCGCCCTCGAGGTGCCCGGTCGCCACGAGGAGGGCGGCGATCACGCCCATGGTCTTCTGCGCGTCGTTGCCTCCGTGCCCGAGCGAGACCGCCGCGGAGGATGCCAGCTGTGCGAACCGGAAGCCTCGCTCGGTCCGTTCGACGTCACGGCGGGCGAGCAGCAGCCGCAGCACTGCCATCATGATCATTCCCGCCAGCAGGCCGGCGACCGGGGAGATGACCACGAACAGGAGGGTCTTCTGCACGCTGGACGCCTTGATCGCGTCGGTGCCCGCGGCCGCCAGGCCCGCACCGACCAGCCCGCCGACCAGCGCGTGCGACGACGACGTGGGTATGCCCAGATGCCAGGACAGATAGTTCCAGGTGATCGCTCCGAGCAGCGCCGCGAAGATCACCGCCAGGCTGACGAACTCCTCCTTCACCGTGGCCGCCACCGTGTTCGCGACCAGCGTGCCGAACACCGCGAAGGCGACCAGGTTGAAGAAGGCCGCCCAGGCGACAGCCCAGCGCGGGCGCAGTACCCGGGTCGCCACCACCGTCGAGATCGCGTTCGCGGCGTCGTGGAAGCCGTTCGTGTAGTCGAACAGCAGTGCGAGCGCGACGAGCCCGACCAGTGAGACGGTGGTGAGGTCCATGACGCACGGCTACCCGGTCGCGGGTCAACTACATCTGACGAGCGTCGGAACAACAGGACCTGTCCCGGCTGCCCGGCGGGGCGCGACCACGTGCAGATGAACGTTCGCGGTCGGTCAGGGAGGGGTCAGTAGGTGTCAGTAGGTCAGCAGGTCAGCACGACCTTGCCCCGACCGTGGCCGGTGCCGACATCGTGGTGGGCTGCGGCGGCCTGCTCGAGGGGGTAGGCCTGCCGAAGCTCGATCCTGAGTTTTCCCTGCCTGTACAGGGTGACCAGGTCGGACAGTCGGGCGGCGGAACGTTTGCTGCCAAGCCAGCGGACGCCGAGCTCCCGGTAGAGGTCGAAGGCCACGATGGTGCCGATGCGGTGCCGGTCCGCGACGAGCTCGACGGCGGCGCGCAGGCCGTCGGCGCCGGCGGCGTCCAGGCTCGCCGTGACTCCGTGCGGCGCCACGGCACGGACACGGTCGACCAGGCCGTCCCCGTAGGCGACGGGGATCACTCCGAGGGACCGCAGGTAGTCGTGGTTGGCGGGGCTGGCGGTGCCGATCACGGTGGCGCCGTCGAGCCGGGCGAGCTGGACGGCGACGGTGCCCACGGCGCCGGCGGCGGCGTGGACGAGGAAGGTGTCGTCCGGGCCGACCTTGAGTTCCTCGACCGCTGTGTGGGCGGTCTGCCCGGCGCCGGAAAGACCGCCGGCGATCCGCGCGGGCAGCGATGGTGGCCGGGCGACGACCTGGTCGGCGGGGACCACCAGGTACTCCGCGTAGCAGCCCAGCGTGCGGTAGCCGAGGACCTCGTCGCCGGGGGAGAGGCCGGTGACGCCGGGGCCGGGCAGGTCCACCGTCCCGGCGAACTCGTTGCCGAGGATCTGGGGATAGCTCACCTCGATGCCGGGAGGCCCCCAGCCCTGGCGGACGGCGAGGTCGGCCGGCTGCACGCCGGCGGCGCGCACCCGCACCCGGATCTCGCCGGGGCCGGGTTCGGGCCTGGGCAGCTCGATCAGCTGGAGGACATCGGGCGGGCCGGGGGCGAAGAACGCGGCTGCCTTCATGGGTCACGATCTCCTGTTCGTTGCGACCGGCCGAGTGTGCAACCTCAACCTCTGTTGAGGTCAACGGCGCCGGGTCAGGACTTCGCCGGAGACATCCTTGACCTCGACCTGGCTTTAGCTTTTAGCGTCCGGGACAGAGTTCGAGAAGAGCAGGTTCACCGACCTGCGAAACGAGGGGACATCCATGCTGGAGCAGCCCGTCAATGTGGCGGTAATCGTCGGAAGCACCAGGGTGGGGCGCTTCGCCCCGGTCGTCGCGCAGTGGTTCACCAAGCAGGCCGCCGCCCACGATGCGGTCGTCACGAGCGTCATCGACCTCGACGACGTCAGGCTGCCGGAGCGCCTGGGCACCGCCAGCGGCCCGGACGTCGACGAACTGGCGAACGTCACCCGGCAGCTCGCCGCGGCCGACGCCTTCGTCGTGATCACACCCGAGTACAACCACAGCTACCCGGCTGTCCTGAAGACCTTCATCGACTGGCATTTCAACGAATGGCAGGCGAAGCCGGTGGGGTTCGTCTCCTACGGCGGCCAGTCGGGCGGGCTCCGCGCGGTCGAGCACCTGCGCCAGGTGTTCGCCGAGCTGCACGCGGTGACCGTCCGCGACACGGTCAGCTTCCACGGTGCCTGGAACCGGTTCCACCCCGACGGCACGCCGAAGGATCCCGACGGCTGCAACGGCGCCGCCCAGAAGATGATCGCGCAGTTGGCATGGTGGGCGGTCGCGCTCGCCGAGGCCAGGGACAAGCGTCCCTACGCGGCGTGAGCGAGGCCGGCGCCTCTGTGACGTGAGCGGTGGCCTGCCGGGCGTCCCCACGGCGGCCTCGAACGGGACTCACATCTTTCTCGGATGATATGGATGCCGGACCGACGCGGCCTGTCAGCGACGGCGCCCGCCAGCGACGCGGCCCGTCGGCGACGGGCCGCGGCGGTCGGGATGATCTGCGCGGGGTCAGGCCACCGGATCGGAGGGCGCCGGGAACATGGGCGAAGTCGCCGGGAACGTGTATGGGGACGGGCGTGCGCCGCGGCTGCTCGTGGTCGACGACGAGCCGAACATCCTGGACATGCTGGGGATGGCGCTGCGCTTCCACGGCTTCGGCGTGACCCTGGCCCGCTGCGGCCGCGAGGCCACGGCGRCCGTGGCGGCGGACTGCCCGGACCTGCTGGTCCTCGACGTCATGCTCCCGGACTGCGACGGCCTCGACCTGTGCCGCCGCTGGCGCGACCAGGGCATCGACGTCCCGGTGGTGTTCCTCACCGCGCGGGACCGCCACAGTGACAAGGTCGCCGGGCTGACCTACGGCGGGGACGACTACATCACGAAGCCGTTCTCGATCGACGAGCTCGTCGCGCGGGTCCGGGCGGTGCTGCGCCGCAGCCGGCGCCCGGAGCTGGCCGGGCCCGCGACCGCGACCGCGCTGACCTTCGCCGACGTCGTCCTGGACGAGGTGGAACACCGCGTCACCCGTGCCGGCCACCCGGTCGAGCTGGCGCCGACCGAGTTCAGGCTGCTGCGCTACCTGCTGGTGAACCCGAACCGGGTGCTGTCCCGGGAGCAGATCCTCGACGCCGTGTGGAGCCAGGACTACCGCGGTGGGGCGACCGTCGTCGACCAGTACGTGAGCTACCTGCGCCGCAAGCTCGGGGCCTTCGGCCCGCCGCTGATCCACACCCACCGCGGCTTCGGCTACGCCCTGCGAACGGCTGGCCCGGCCGGGCAGGCCGGGCAGGCGGGCCTGGCTCCGGGTTGAGGGCACAGCTGGACGTCGCCGCCGGAGGGTCGCCGTGACGTTGCGGGTCCGCCTGATCGCCGGTCTGCTGGCGTTGCTGGCGGCCTGTCTGGCGATCGTGGGAACGGCGAGCGTGCTGGCCCTGCGCTCGCACCTGGTCAGCCAGACGGACACCCGGCTGCACAGCGCGCAGAGCCTGCTCGGCGCCCGGGGCCTGACCGCGCTCACCCGGCTCGCGCCTCTGCTCGGCGCCGCCGGCCTGGAGCGGGCGGTGGCCCCGACGGACTTCGTGATCGAGCTGCGCCAACCCGACGGTTCGGTGCTCGCGCTGGCCGGCGGGGACGGCCTGTTGCCCCAGGTCGACGACGTCGACGCCCGGATCGCGTCCGGCGGGCCGTTCACCCTGGAGACCTCCCGGGGGCCGTACCGGGTCGTCGTCGGCGCGCTGCCGGGCGGCCTCATAGACCTCGTCGCACTTCCGCTGGGACCGGTGCGGGACACCACGAGCCAGCTGATCCTCATCGAGGTCGTGGCCGGGTCGGCGGTGCTGGCGCTCGGTGGCGGCTGTGCCTGGTTCCTGCTCGGCCGCGGCCTGCGCCCGCTGCGGGACGTCACCCGTACGGCGGTCGCCATCGCGGACGGCGATCTCGCCCGGCGGGTGCCGCACGGCCCGGGCCGGACCGAGACCGACCGGCTCGCCACCGCGCTCAACGTCATGCTGGCGCAGATCCAGCGCGCCTTCGAGGAGCGGGCACGCTCGCAGGACCGGCTGCGGCGGTTCGTCGCCGACGCGTCCCACGAACTGCGGACCCCGCTCACGTCGGTCCGCGGGTACGTCGACCTGCTGCGGCAGGGGGTCGTCCCGCCGGCCGGCAGGGACGACGCGCTGCGGCGGGTGCAGGACGAGACCCGGCGCATGGGCACTCTCGTCGACGACCTGCTCTACCTCGCGCACCTGGATGAGGAGCGGCAGCCCGAACACCGCACCATCGACCTCGCCGCGATCGTGCGGGACGCCGCGGCCGACGCGGCGGCGGTCGAGCCGGACCGCCCGCTGGCGGTGCACGCCCCGCCGGAATGCCAGGTCCGCGGCGACTCCGACGGGCTGCGGCAGGTCGTCGGCAACTTGCTGACCAACATCCGCGTGCACACCCCGGCGGGAACACCGGGCGAGGTCAGCCTGGACGTCTCCGCCGGACGGGTACGGCTCCAGGTGCGCGACGAAGGGCCCGGGCTGGAGCCCGCGGACCTGGAACGAATCTTCGACCGCTTCTACCGCTCGTCCGCCGGCCGGGACCGCGGGCGGGGTGGCAGCGGCCTCGGGATGTCCATTGTCGCCGCGGTGGCCGCCGCCCACGGCGGCACCGCCGAGGCCACGGGCGCCCCCGGCCAGGGCCTGACCGTGCGGATCACACTGCCCGCGGGGCCATCCGGCGCCGACGGTATCGCGATCAGTTCGCCGAGCACGCCCAGCTGATCGATCCCGACAGGGAACGCCCGGCGGCGGTGGCCGCGCTGAAGTCGACAGACCCACCCGTCTGGGTGATGGTCACCGACGCGGGCGCCGCCTCGACGGCGTACCGCTCGGAGTCGGCCGCCAGTACGGAAACGGTGACCAGCGCCGGGTAGGTACCTGGTCCGCTGTAGGCGGCTACTCGAACGCTCTGCGTGACAGTTGCGCCGCCGGTGGCGCCGGTCGCGGATTCGACATAGCGACGCGCGCCGGTCTGGCAGCTGACCGGGGTGCTCACGTGGCCCGCGATGGTGACCGGGCTGGTGATGCTGATGCTGAGCGAGCCGGCGCCCCCGGTTCCCGCGCCGGCCGGCGCCGCCTCGGGCTCGGCTGCGGACGCAGCGGCTGCGGACGCGGACGACTGCGTCGAGGCGGCCGGCGAGTTCGCCCCTGCCGGCGGGGGCGGGTCGGCGGTGGTGTCCCCCACCTGCCCTCGGCAGGCCGCCGAGGCGAGGAGCAGCCCGCCGGTGAGCACCGCCGCACCGGCACGGACCCGTCGCTGCTGATGCATGACATTCTCCTGGACTGGGTGAGCCATGTGACCGGTGCGCCGGCCGGATCTCTCCGGCCGGCGGCGGCCGGCGGCGGCGCCGGCCCCGGTGCCGGTGGATACCGACCCGACCAGCGCATCAGTCATGCCTCTGAAACCCGTCTGAGGCGCGTGTGCCCCACATGTGCTCCTCACATGTTCTCCACATCCGGGCCGCATTCTCCGTACACGACCGCAGGGTGGGCTGGTCGCATGCGGAAGCAGACTCCGAACAGTGGTCCACAGGCAGCGCACTCCCCGGTCCGTGCCCGGACGGGAGACCGGTGATGGCACGGCATCGCCGTCTCGGTCGGCGGGCCCGTCTCGGGGCCGCTGGCCTGGCGAGCTGCGTCGCGCTGACGGCGCTGGCCGCGCTGAGCGCCACCGCCACGCCCGGCGGGGCAGCGGATACCGCGGCCACCAGACTGGCGGCGGCGGACACGGCGGCCGGCGGCGAGCAGCCCAACTTCGTGATGATCCTCGCCGACGACCTCGATCAGACGACCTCGCCGTACTGGGAGGCGATGCCGCGCACCGCCGCCCTGATCAGGGACACCGGGCTGACCTTCACGGACGGGTTCGCGCCGACGCCGATCTGCTGCCCGGCCCGCGGCACCATCCTGACCGGGAAGTACGGCCACAACACCGGGGTGCTCACCAACGCCGGTGACACCGGTGGATGGGCGACGTTCGCCCGCAACGGCAACGAGGAGCACACGTTCGCCCGGTATCTCGAGGACGGCGGCTACCGCACCGGTCTGGCCGGAAAGTACATGAACGGTATCGAGGACGACCCGACGCACATTCCGCCGGGCTGGTCGGAGTGGTACGGCAGCGTCGACAACAACTTCTACACCGGCTACAACTACACGCTGAACGAGAACGGCACCCTCGTGGACTATGGGGATGAAACGACCAGCTACTCCACCGACGTGGTGGCCGCGAAGTCCACCGACTTCATCCGCCGCGCGGCCGCCGACGACACCCCGTTCTTCTGGTATGYGGCCTCGACCGCCCCGCATCTGCCGCTGCCCCCGGCACCGCGGCACGCGGACAATCCCTTCGCCGGCGCCGCCGCTCCGCGCACCCCGAACTACGACGAGGCCGACGTCTCCGACAAGCCGTGGTGGCTGCAGGAAAGCGCGCAGGCCCGATCGGCCCGGGTGGCGGCGGTCAACGACCTGGACTACCAGGACAGGATGGGCTCGCTGTACGCGCTCGACGAGATGGTCGAGGGCATCGTGCGGACGCTGCGCGACACCGGCGAACTCGACAACACCTATCTGGTGTTCACCTCGGACAACGGCTACAACCTCGGCTCCCACCGGCTGACCCAGAAGATGGCCCCGTACGAGGAGTCCATGCGGATCCCGCTGGTGGTCGCGGGGCCGGGAGTGATCCCCGGCACGGACGGGCACATGGTCGCGCTCATCGACCTCGCCCCCACCTTCCTCGATCTGGCGGGAGTTCCCGTTCCCGCCGACATCGACGGCCAGTCGCTGGCTCCGCTCCTGCGCGGTGAGGCGCCGCAGTCCTGGCGCACCGACCTCCTCGGCCAGTACGCCGGTCCGGGCGTCGACGGCCAGGACGGGGTCGTCCAGGAACAGGTGGAGAACGTCACCGGTGTGTTCCTGGACCTGCCGCCGTGGAGTGGCCTTCGGACCGAAGACCACCTCTATGTCCGTTGGTACGACGCCGACCGGGCTCCCCGCGTCCACGAGCGGGAGCTCTACGACCTGACCGCCGACCCCTACCAGCTCGTCAACCTGCTGGCGACTCCGCAGGGCCGGCACGAGAACGCCGCCCTCGTCGCCCAGCTCGACGCGCGCCTCGACAGGCTGGCCACCTGCTCCGGGGCATCCTGCCGGAGCTGATCCCAGGATCAGCCGGGATCCCAGGAATCAGTCCGGGCCGATCTGGCCGGGTACGGGGGGAACGGCCGGGGGTCGGTCTGGGGCCGGCTGACCGGGCACCGGGAGGGTGCCCGGCGGCCGGCCGCGGACCGCCTCGACCAGCAGCCCGATGGCCCAGGTGACGGTGCTGGTCGCCTGGGCGGCGTCCAGCTTCCAGCCGGTGATCAGTCGTTCGAAGGTCGGCAGGTTCCAGAGCACGTCGATGGCGGCGGCGGCTTCCAGGCGCTGCTCCTGGGACCAGGAGGACGGCGCTGCCTCGGTCACGGCCCGCAGCAGCGCGGCGCGGCGGCGCTCGTCCTCGGCCACGAACGGGGGCTGCGGGTAGGCGGCCACGCCGCGCCAGACCTCGAACGTCGACAGCGACGCGAGGACACGGTCGGCCAGGGCCGGGAGGTCGTCCAGTCGAAGCTGGTCGTAGGAGAGGCCCACCTCCTCCTCCAGCCGCCCCATCACCGCGTCGTGCAGCTGCCGCTCCGTCGCGAAGTGCCGGTAGACGGTCCGTTCGCTGACGCCGGCCCGGTCCGCGACGGCGCGGAAGGTCAGGCTGCTCCAGTCCCAGGTCGGAAAGCCGTGGACCAGCGCCGACCCGGCCGCGACGATGCGTTCGCGGGTCTCGGCGGCACGCCTGCGCCGCAGCGGGCTGTCGTACCGGCGCCGGTCCGGGGAAGCGCCGTCCTCTTCGCTCTCGCCCTCGGCGCGGTCGTCATCGTCACCGCCGAACGCGCCGGAACCGTCGTCGCCGGAACCGTCGCCGCCGTCGGTGGTGTGGACGGAGGTGCCGGTGCCGGCGGTGTGCGTGATGCCGGCGGTGTCATCGTCAGGGTGTGCCGACGCGGCCATGTGGAGGCAGTCTACTGACGGGATCTCCACAGGGTGTAGACGGATGCCGGGCCCGCCCGGCACGCTCCGGGGCCGCGGACCGCGCCTGGCTTTCGTGTCAGGTGGGTTCCGCCCATAAGCACACGCCGTGCGCCTGCGCCGGGAGCCTGCGCGCGGGCCCGGCGAGCCCGACCGTGCAGCCGGGATGCGGAGAGGTTGACGTGAGTGATTTCGCGTCAGTACTGTGACACAACACAAGTTTCTGGTCTCGCAGCTGCGGATGTTCGCGTGCCGGGCGAGGGCAGCAGAGGCGCAGGTTCGCCCGCCGGTATCCCGACTCCGGGGAACGGTCCGGCGCGGGCTCCGAGACAGAAAGGTCCGACCGGTGACCGAGAAAGGTAGCCCGCAGGCCCCGCCCCTCAGGGCAGGGTTAGTGCATCGACTCYGGTGTCAAGGTGACAGCGGCGTGATGTATTCTGCCGGCTATGGTGATTCGGGTGGTGAAGCGGGCATATCACTACCGCTTCTACCCGAATCCGGAACAGGCGGAGAATCTTTCGAAGACGTTCGGCTGTGTCCGCTACGTCTACAATCGGGCACTGGCCGAACGGCACCGGGCATGGGCCCTGGAACAGCGCCGGGTCAGCCACGCCGAGACCGACAGGATGCTCACCGGGTGGAAACGCGACCCGGGCACGCTGTGGCTCGCCGAGCCGTCGAAGGGGCCGCTGCAGGCGACGTTGCGCCACCTGCAGACGGCGTACGTCAACTTCTGGCAGAAGCGGGCCGGCTACCCCTCCTTCAAGAAGAAGGGGAAGACGACCGACTCGGCGACCTACTTCCGCAACTGCTTCGCCTTCCGGGATGGCAGGCTGACGCTGGCGAAACAGTCGGCGCCGCTGGAGGTCGTCTGGTCGAGGCCGCTGCCCGAGGGGGCCGACCCGTCGCAGGTCACCGTGTCGCGGAACTCCCGCGGCCAGTACCACGTGTCGATCCTCGTCGAGGACGTGGTGTCCGACCTGCCTGCGACGGGTGCGGCGGTGGGTCTCGACATGGGTGTGTCGTCGCTGGTCACCCTGTCGAACGCAGAGAAGGCCGCGAACCCGAGGCACGAGCGCCGCGACCGGGAACGGCTCGCCCGCGCGCAGCGGGACCTGTCCCGCAGGCAGAAGGGCTCCCGCAACCGGGCCAGGGCCCGCGCAAGGGTCGCGAGGATCCATGGGCGGATCTCGGACCGTCGCCGCGACGGCCTGCACGCACTGTCCACGGCGATCATCCGCGAGAACCAGGTGGTGGTCGTCGAGGACCTGGCGGTTCGGAACATGGTCCGCAGTCACAGCCTTGCCCGTGCGATCTCGGACGCGGGGTGGCGGGATCTGCGGGCCATGCTGGAGTACAAGGCCCGCTGGTATGGGCGGACGGTCATCGCCATCGATCGGTGGTACCCGTCGTCCAGGACGTGTTCGGCGTGTGGGGCGCTGGCCGAATCGTTGCCGCTGGATATCCGGGAGTGGACGTGCCACCGGTGCGGCGCGCACCACGACCGGGATGTGAACGCGGCCAGGAACATACTCGCGGCGGGRCTCGCCGTGAAAGCCTGTGGAGACGGAGTGAGACCACTCCGCTCCTAGAGCGGGGAGGCGTCTGTCAGTGAAGCAGGAACCTGTATCGCGAGGTCCGGGAATCCCCTCTCTTCAGGGAGGGGAGGATGCCAATGACGTGTACTGGGACCCGTTCGACAAGGTCATCGACGTCGACCCGTATCCGGTCTGGCGCCGGCTGCGCGACGAGCATCCGCTGTACCGCAACGACAGGTACGACTTCTTCGCGGTCTCGCGGCACGCCGACGTCGACGCCGTCCACCTGGACCCGAAGACGTACAGCTCGGCCTACGGCACCATCCTGGAGATCATGGGTGAGGAGCCGATCCCGCCCGGCTTCCTGATCTTCTCCGACCCGCCGGTGCACAACACGCTGCGGACGCTGGTCTCCCGCGCCTTCACACCCCGGCGCATCGCCGCGCTGGAGGGGCAGGTCCGCTCGGTGTGTGCCGAGCTGCTCGACCCGCAGGTGGGCGGAGGCGGATTCGACTACATCCAGGACTTCGCCGCGGTGCTCCCGTCCATGGTGATCTCCGCGTTCATCGGTGTCGACCCCTCCGACCGGGAGGAGGTCCGCCGGATGATCGACACGACCTTCCACATCGAGGAGGGCGCCGGGATGATCAACGAGGTCTCCATGGCGGCCACCAGGCGGCTGCGGGATTTCTTCGCCGCGCAGATCGAGGACCGCCGCGCGTCCCCTCGTGACGACATGATCACCGCGCTCGTCCAGGCCGAGGTGAAGGRCGGCGACGGTAMCCRCAGCCTCACCACCTCCGAGGCGGCGACCATCACCAACGAGATGGTCAGCGCCGGCACCGAGACCGTCGCCCGGCTGCTCGGCTGGGCCTGCGTCCTGCTCGACGCCCATCCCGACCAGCGGGCCGACCTGGCCGCCGACTCCTCGCTGATCCCGAACGCCATCGAGGAGACGCTGCGGTACGAGGCGCCCTCTCCGGTGCAGGCGCGCAAGGTCATGCGGGATGTCGAGCTGTACGGGACGACCGTGCCCGCCGGCTCCCGGATCCTGATGCTGACCGCCTCGGCCGGGCGGGACGAGCGCAAGTACGACGACCCCGACCGCTACGACGTCCGCCGGAACTTCGACAGTCACGTCTCGTTCGGCCACGGCGTCCACTTCTGCCTCGGTGCCGCACTGGCCCGGCTGGAGGGGCGGATCGCGATCGAGGAGACCCTGCGCCGCTTCCCGAACTGGGGCGTCGACCACGACAACGCGGTGCGGCTGCACACCAGCACCGTGCGCGGTTACGAGAAGCTGCCGATCGCGGTCTGAGCGCCGCCCGCCGGCTGTCGGCCGGTCGACCTGACCGCGGGTGCTGTCGGGTCGACCGGCCGTCTGCGTTCGAGGGCCCGTACCGGGCCACTGCTGCGCGCGCCTGCCTGGACCACGGAACGGGTCCGCATCCTTGTCCTCCGGTACCCGGGCGGTGGCGTTCGAGGGCCGTGACGGGTGCCCTCGGTAGCTCTCCGGCTAGCCAGATCGAGCTATGGGTGCTCCCGGGACATCCTCAGTCCGGGCCGGTACCCGAGGTGCGGTGGCTACGGACTGTGCGTGGCTGCCGGTCGGCTTCCCCGCGTCGTCCGGCGGAGGAACCGAAGCGGYGGTGCCCGGCGCGCTGGAATGTCGCGCCGAAATATTCGACAGGGAACGGCAAACGCCTCCACCAATGCCACGGCGGCGRCACCCGCAGGAGAGAAGATTGCCGGGAGACGGCGGCGCGCCCAGGGCGTCGTTGATCTACCGGCAACCGGCCGGCGGCCGTACCGCCGGAGACCGGTGTCCGGATGCGTGACGAGGTTCCTCACCCGGTGTGCTCGGAACAGGAAAAGGGCTGGACCAGGACGGACCATCACCTCGAACCAGCCCTTGATTGGTTATCGGAAGTTCTTGCCGCGCCCGGGGGAGGTGCGGRAAGCTCACATCGCGCCGGATGGCGTTTGTTCAACGCGGCCGAGTCGGCGCCCCGCACCATGCGCGTTCTGCCGGTGATGTATGTCCGGCGATGTATGTCGTGAAGCACATCGGGGGATTTTGCCGTCGGCATGTCCGCCGCCCTGTCATGGCCGTTCCGTGGACCTGTGGTGCCGTGGAAACGGGTAACCATAACAGTTTTTTCGTCGTGTACAGACGTGAGAGACAGATGGGTGATGCATGCCATGACCGAGCCTGTGAACGTCACCACCGGAACCGATCTCGCTGATCAGCTGAGCCTCAGCACCGCGGCCGCGCGGAATCTCGCCACGACCACCAAATCCGTGCCGCAGATGCAGGAGATCACCTCCCGCTGGCTGCTGCGGGTACTGCCGTGGGTCCACACGGCTGGTGGTGTGTACCGCGTCAACCGGCGTCTGACCTACATCGCCGGTGACGGTCTGGTCTCCTTCACGAACACCGGATCCGACATCCGCGTCGTCCCGGCGGAGCTCACCGAGCTGCCGCTGCTGCGGGGCTTCGACGGTGGGGAGCTCACGACGCTCGCCGACAGTTTCGTCCAGCGGGAGTACTCCGCCGGGGACGTCATCGTCGAGGCCGGCAACGCCGCGGACGAGGTCATCCTCGTCGCCTACGGCAAGGTGGGCCGGTTCGGCCCCGGTGCCTACGACGAGGAGCGGTCGCTGGGCATCCTCAGCACCGGCGAGTACTTCGGCGAGCAGGCGCTGACCGAGCCGGACGCGACCTGGGACCACACGGCCCGCGCCCTCACAGGGACGACCGTGCTCGTGCTTCCCCGTCAGCGGTTCCAGGAGATCCTCGACGCGTCCGAAACGCTGCGGGCCTGGGTGGACGACTACCGGAGCCGCCCCGCACCCGCGCAGAACCGGCACGGCGAGGCGGAGATCTCGATCTCGTCCGGCCATGTCGGCGAGGAGGTCCTGCCGGGGACGTTCGTCGACTACGAGCTGGCTCCCCGGGAGTACGAGCTCAGCGTCGCGCAGACCGTGCTGAGGGTCCACAGCCGGGTCGCCGACCTGTACAACGAGCCGATCAACCAGCTGGAGCAGCAGCTGCGGCTCACCGTCGAGGCGCTGCGCGAGCGCCAGGAGCACGAGCTGGTGAACAACCGCGACTTCGGTCTGCTGCACAACGCCGACCTGCGCCAGCGCGTCCACACCCGGAGCGGCCCGCCAACCCCGGACGACCTCGACGAGCTGCTGAGCCGCCGCCGCAGCACCCATGTTCTGCTCGCGCACCCGCGGGCCATCGCCGCGTTCGGGCGGGAGTGCACCGCGCGCGGCATCTACCCGGCCACCGCACTGTTCCACGACCAGCAYGTGCCGGCCTGGCGCGGCGTTCCGCTGCTGCCGGTGAACAAGATTCCGGTCAGTGCGGCGGGGAGYACGTCGATTCTCGCGCTGCGCACCGGCGAGGAGAACCAGGGCGTGATCGGGCTGAACCACGTCGGCCTGCCCGACGARCTGGAGCCGGGACTTTCCGTGCGGTTCATGGGCATCAACGAGAAGGCGATCATCTCCTATCTCGTGACGACCTACTACTCCGCCGCCGTTCTCGTCCCGGACGCGCTCGGGGTGCTGGAGAACGTGGAGATCGGTCGCTAGGGCATGCAGCCCTTCACGCTGCCGCGTTTCTACGTACCCTATCCGGCCCGGTGCAGCCCGAATCTCGCATCGGCCCRCACCCACAGCCGGGAGTGGGCCGCCGAGATGGGAATGATCGGAGCCCCCGGCGACGGGGTGATGGTCTGGAGCGAGCGCGACTTCGACGCGCACGACTATGCCCTGCTGTGCGCCTACACCCATCCGGACGCGTCTCCCGCACGGCTTGACCTGATCACCGACTGGTACGTCTGGGTCTTCTATTTCGACGATCATTTTCTCGAACTCTTCAAGAGGACCGGCGACATGGCCGGTGCGCGCGGCTACCTCGATCGGCTTCGTGCCTTCATGCCCCTCGACGGCGCGATCGACGCAACACCGGAGAACCCGGTCGAAAGGGGCCTGGGCGATCTGTGGGTGCGAACGGTGCCGGATCGGACGGCGGCCTGGCGACACCGTTTCGTGCAGAGCACCCGCAACCTGCTGGACGAATCGTTGTGGGAACTCGCCAACATCAACGAGAACCGGGTGGCGAACCCGGTCGAGTACATCGAGATGCGGCGCAAGGTCGGCGGCGCGCCCTGGTCGGCGAACCTCGTCGAGCACGCCGCGGATGCCGAGGTGCCGGCCGGGATCGCAGGCCTGCGGCCGATGCGGGTGCTGCGTGACACGTTCGCCGACGCGATCCACCTGCGCAACGACCTGTTCTCCTACCAGCGGGAGGTCGAGTCCGAAGGCGAGCTGAGCAACGGCGTGCTGGTCACCGAGCGGTTCCTCGGCTGCCCCACGCAGACCGCAGCCGACCTCGTCAACGACCTGCTCACCTCCCGGCTGCACCAGTTCGAGCACACGGCGCTGAGCGAGGTCCCGCCGATGCTCGAGGAACGCGGGGTCGACCCGGCCGCCCGCGCAGCTGTGCTCGCCTACGTGAAGGGCCTGCAGGACTGGCAGTCAGGGGGTCACGAGTGGCACCTGCGCTCCAGCCGCTACATGAACGAGGGCGCGGCCGGAACGGTGGCCCTCCCGGCCGGGGCGGGGGTGCTCCCGGCCGGGCCGGCGGGGCTGGGGACGTCCGCCGCCCGAGTACTGGAATCGATCGTGGTGACGGCGCCGCAGCGGCTGCGCGCGTTCAGCCACGTGCCCTTCGAGGTCATCGGCAAGGTGCGCGCACCCGACCCGTACATGCCCTTCTCCGCCGGCGAGAACCGGCATCTGGCCGGCGCTCGTCGGGAGACTGTCCGCTGGTCCCGCGCCATGGGCCTGCTTGACCCGGTGCCCGGCATCTGGGACGAGCACAAGCTCCGCTCCTACGACTTCCCGCTCTGCTCCGCGGGAATCGCTCCGGCGGCGGGCCGGGACGAGCTGGATCTTTCCGCCCACTGGCTCACCTGGGGCACCTACGCCGACGACTACTACCCGGTGGTCTTCGGGCGGACGCGGGACCTCGCCGGTGCGAAGGCGTGCACCGAGCGGCTGAAGGAGTTCCTGCCGGTGGAGTTCGGGGCGGTGACCGACGCGATGCCGCCGCCGGTCATTCCGCTGGAACGGGCGCTGGCCGATCTGTGGGTGCGCACCGCGTCGCCGCTGAGCCCGCACGGGCGCCGCGTCTTCCGGGCCGCGATCGAGGTGATGATCGACAGCTGGCTCTGGGAGCTGGACAACCACGCCGCGAACCGGGTACCCGACCCGATCGACTATCTGGAGATGCGGCGCGCGACCTTCGGCTCGGACCTGACCATGAGCCTGGCCCGCCTGAGCCTCGCCCGCGTGGGCCAGGCCGGGTCGGGCCAGGCCGGGTCGGACGAGGAACCGGCCGTGCCGGCCGAGGTGTTCGCGGCGCGGCCGGTCCGAGCGCTGGAGAACTCCGCCGCGGACTACGCCGCGCTGCTCAACGACATCTTCTCCTGTCAGAAGGAGATCCAGTTCGAGGGAGAGCTCAACAACGGCGTGCTGGTGATGCGTACCTTTCTCGACTGCTCGACGGAACGTGCCGTGGCGGTTGTCAACGACCTCATGACGGCCCGTATGCACCAGTTCGAGCACATTGTCGATCGTGAGCTGCCTGCCCTGTTCGCCGCGTACGGCCTGACCGACCAGGCTAGGGACGGGCTGCTGCGGTATGTCGCCGACCTGAAGAACTGGCTGGCCGCGGTACTGCGGTGGCATCAGCGCACCCGTCGGTACGACGAGGGCGAGCTCCGGGCGCATCCGGCGGCCGGCGTCCCGCCCTTCGGCTCCCCGACCGGGCTGGGCACCTCCGCCGCCCGCCTCGCCAGCACGGCCCGCCTCGCTACCCGCGCTGGCTTCTGAGCACRCTCCTCGGACCAGCCCCTAGCCTCTCCGTTACCCAGGGACACCGACTCGACGCTGTCTGTTGACAGATTCTTTCAGTGTCGGGTCGACAGTGTGCTCCGGAGCAGTGTCACCGGGTAATGGAGGGGCGTGGCTTGGCAGTGGACGGGCGCAGGCCCGGGAACGGGAAACGGCTCTCGCGGCCGCAACCGCGACAACGGCCAAGGCGTTCGTCCGGGGCGGAGCGCGTCGGACGAACCCCCGCAGGAGGGGGGCGGCATCGTGTCGACGGCAAGGGCCGGCGGGGCGCTCCGCGGCGTGCTCGTCGGTGACCGCGGCTTCTTTCTCATGCCACCGCTGGTCGGCAGTGTGTTCCTGCTGGTGCTGCTGGTCGTTCCCGGCTCGCCGGGCTATCTGTGCCCGCCCCTCGCCGTGGCGGCCGGGCTGGGCGCGGCGACGGTGGCCGCGACCGTCGCCGTTCCCGGCGAGAACCTGCGGGTGTTCCGTGCCCTGGCTCTCGCCTCGTCGGTGACGATGACGGCTGCCATCGTGTTCGCGCTGCTCCGGGAGGGCTCCGCGGAGCTGGCGTTGACCCTGCTGTTCTGGTTTCCGTGGGTGGGCGGCCAGATCGGGCTTGTCTGGTCCCGGCTCAGCGTCGCCCTGACACACGCGGCGCTGGTGGCGGTCGTCGTGCTGGGCGCCCTCAGCGGCTACGGGCGGCTGGCCGCGTTCCCGCTCGCGAAGGCCGCCTGTGGCCTGAGCGTCCTCGCCGCCGCCTACTTCACCTACACCTTGTTCCAGCGGGGGCGCGGACGTTCCTTCACCGACCCGCTGACCGCGCTGTCGAGCCGGGCGGGGCTGATCCAGGCGGGCGATCCAGTCGTCGCCGAGATCCTGGTGACCGGGCGGCGGGCCGTGCTGATGGTCGTCGACCTCGACCACTTCAAGGAGATCAACACCGCGTTCGGCTACGAGGCGGGCGACGAGGTGCTCCGGGGGTTCGCCCGCTGGCTGCGGCTGGTGAAACCAGCCCCGCTGGTCGCCGCCCGGCTCGGCGGGGACAAGTTCGCGCTGCTGCTGCCCGGAGGGCCGATGGAGAACGGCGGGGCGTGCCCGCCGGCGACAGCAGACCCCGCACTCACCGCCTTCGGCCGCGGCATCCTCGAACAGCTCGACGGGCGGCTGCGGATCGGCGGCGTGGACGTCGAGGTGGAGGCCACCGTCGGTGTCACCGCCGCCCCGGCCAGCGGTGACCGGATCACCTCGCTGCTGTCCTGCGCCGACGCCGCGCTGGCCGACGCGAGACGCAGCGGCGAGCGGGTCGGCGTGTGGACGACGGGAATGGCCGCCGTCCAGCCCTGGGAACTCGCCCTGCACGCACAGCTGCGATCCGCGATCAACGAGGGCGAGCTGGAGCTGTTCTACCAGCCGATGCGGGAGACGGCGACCGGGCGGCTGGTCGGTGTCGAGGCGCTGATGCGCTGGCGGCACCCCGTCCGCGGGCTGCTGCCGCCAGGCTCGTTCCTCCCGATGGCCGAGCGCTCCTCGCTGATCGTCGAACTGACCTGGTGGGAGCTGGACGAGGCGTTGCGCCAGTGTGCCCGCTGGCGCGCGCAGGGCATCCGGGTGGATGTCTCCGCGAACCTGTCGCCGCGCATGCTCGTCGTGGACGAGCTCCCCGCCGTCGTCGCCGAGCGGCTGGCGGCCTACGACCTCCCGCCCGACATCCTCACCCTCGAGATCACCGAGAACGCGCTCGTCTCCCAGCCGGCGCGGGCCGCGTCGATGCTCGGCGAGCTGCGGATCTCCGGGGTGAAGCTGTCCATGGACGACTTCGGGACCGGCTACAACTCCATGGAGATCCTCAAGGCGCTGACCTTCGACGAGATCAAGATCGACAGGAGCTTCGTCGCGGACGCCCAGGGCAGCCTGCCGGACATCGCGATCGTGCGTTCGGTCGTCGACCTGGGGCACCGCCTCGGGCTGCGTGTCGTCGGCGAGGGGATCGAGGACGAGCCCAGCGAGCGGATCCTGACCGAGCTCGGCTGCGACCTCCTCCAGGGCGACGCCCTGTCGCCTCCGCTGCCGGCGCGGGACCTTGCCCCGCTGCTCGCCGCCGGACCACAGCGCGACACCCGCCACGGGTCGCCCGTCGCCGGCTACGCGCCAGCGGCCTGCCGGAGCCGGCCCGAGCGGCCGACCACGGAGCAGCCGACCGTGGCGCGGGAGGCTGCCGAGGCACGAAACAGCGCCGCGGGTACGGCGCCGCCACCCGTAGTGGAGGCAGGGACACCGACGGCGCCATGGTCAGCCGTGGCGCAGGACGACGAGCAGGCGGACGTCGAGGCCACCGGGCGGACCAAGCGGTGCTGGGCCGAGGGCGGCCTGGCCGCGCCCCTCCCCGTGGACGAGGATGCCCGGCTGGCCGCGCTGCACAGCCAGCGGCTCCTCGGCACCCCGCCGGAGATCGAGTTCGACCAGATGGCGACCCTCGCAGCCCAGATCGCCGAATGCACCTACGCCCACGTCGTACTCGTCGACGCCGACCGGGAGTGGTTCAAGTCCTGGCACGGCCTGAAGATCGATGTTCTGGCCGGCCGGGTGGGCGTGGCCTCCCACGCGGTCTCGTCGGGTGACTATCTCGAGGTCGCGGACGCCAGGAAGGACATGCGTTTCGCCCACATCGTCCAGGTCGACCCGGATGTCCCGGTGCGTTTCTTCGCCGGGGCGCCGCTGCGGACGTCCGAAGGGCACGTCCTGGGCGCGCTGTGCGTGTCTGACCGGATGCCGCGCAGGCTTGCGCCGGGCCAGCGCCGCGCGCTGCACCGCCTCGCGGACCAGACGGTGCGACTGTGCGACGCACGCCGCGAACGTCTGATGGGCGAGGAGATCACCGAGGCGCTGCGCCAGCTTGACGAATTGTGGCATCCGGAGGACCTGCCCGCCGCGGCCACTCTGATCGCGGACGTCGTGCGCTCGCTGAGCGGCGCGGACGCCGTCGGGGTGATGCTCGCGAAGCTGCCGGGCGCGACGGTGTTCGAGGCCGCCGGTTCGTCCGTGTCGCCGGGAACCGAGCCGCTGACCCAGGTGGGCGCCCGGGTGAACCCCGACGACGACGCCGCCCTGCGCGCGTTGTCCCAGCTGCGTGATCCGCTGTTCATCGCGGATCCGACCGGGACGCCGCTCATCCCGGCTGAGCGGGTCCAGAAGCTGAAGATCGGCTCCGCGCTGGTGATCCCGTTTCCCGACGAGGGCGGCCTGCTGGGTTTCGTCGCTGTCCGGTGGACGTATCCGTTGAAACGGGTGGAGCCCTCGGTCATGCGTGCGGTGACCCTGTTCACCACATCGGCGCGGTACACCCTGCACCGCCTGTGGGTGGCGCAGCGCCCCGCACAGCACGGCAAAGGGGCATGAAAAGAAACGCTGAAAAGCCCATGAAACCCGYCCGCCGGCAGGCTTCGTACGAACATGCCATGTCCGGCGGCTACCGATTCCGATGCAGTGCTGTGGGCTGCGGGTGAACATGCCGGTGCCGCTGCTCGTTTAGCGCTCCCCGAACCCCCTGGGGTAGCGTTCGCCTCGCGTCTTCACCACCTCCTGAAACATTCATGGTGAAAGGAATCACTAAATGACCCAGCAGCAGGAGCAGCAGCGTCAGCAGGTGGAGCAGCAGCTTCGTCAGAACTGGCGTCAGCTGCGCTACCGCCTCCTCGACCAGTTCGGTCAGGWCAGCACGGCGGACCTGGACGCTGCCACCGGCATCAACGACCTTGTCGCGCGGATCGCGGACAAGACGCACCACAGCGAGCGGTACGTCGAGAACCGCCTGCGCGAGCTGGTCGGCGTCGGCGGCGCCCAGGGCGGGCTCTCCGGCGAGCGTTTCGGCGGCGGTGACCAGGGCCAGCAGGGCCAGCAGAACCAGCCGTTCGGCAACCAGTAGTCAGCTCTTGCGTAGTTAGCACTTCCACCGGGCAGGCGCGGCGAGGAACACGACTCCACCCGCCGCGCCGGTCCGGTCCCRCCCGGCCCGGGCAGCACTCAGCCCGGGCCGGGCATCCTGTGCCCGTCTGATGCCGCGCTACTGCGGGCCGGCGACCGTCTCGACGCGACGYCCCGCGAGCAGCGACCGGAATTCAAGAAGATCATCGATCAGCGCCTGGTTGTCATTCGTGCGGGGAAGTCGGCGCAGCTCCTCGAGCATAGCGTCGGTTTCCGTCATGGTGGGAACACCGTCGATCGAGGCAGCTATCGTGACGATATCGGCCATGGGAACACCGCCTGTCAGAGCTCTCGGCCACGTCACCTGGTCCGTCCAGGCGCGCTGAACTTTTCCAGAATTACACTCGGCTATGTACCCGGTGTTAAGCCGGGCCACCTTCCGCGTTACGGCGACAGTTGGTCCTGATGCGCTGCGTGACTTTTCGTCCCGATGTGGTGGGCCGGTCTGCCGCGGTGGCCCGCGCCGTCTCCGTCCCGGCGATCCCGGGGTCCGGCGCTCCGGCGGTCCCAGTGATCCCGACATGGGTGTGTATGCGGTTTGCGGTGCGGGCTCGTGGTACTAGTTCGGACCTCGAACCAGTTGCTAGTGTCGAACCGTGTTGTCTGACGTCCCCGTCGACGCGGTCCGGGCTGTGGTGCGGCTGTCCCGCCTGTTCGAGCGGTCGCTGGACGGCCTGAGCCTGGCCCAGTACCGGGTGCTCGCCCAGATCGCGGCGGGCGACGAGCGGGCGTCCCGGATCGCCCGCCGGCTCGCGCTCGGCAAGCCGGCTGTGAGCGCGACCGTCGAGTCGCTGCGCCAGCGAGGCCTGCTGGTCCGGGGCGGTCTCGACGAGGACAGGCGGGTCACACCGCTGAGCCTGACCCCGCAGGGCCGGTCCGTCCTCGACGCCGCCGAGCGGGTGATGACCGAGGCGCTGGGTGAGGTTCTCGCCCACACCCCCGACGCTGATGCCGCCGGCACCGTGCTTCTGCAGCTTGGCGACGCCCTCGAGGAGATCCTGAGCGAACGCGCCCGGTGGCAGGATCGATGAGCGCCTCCACGCCCACGCCCACGCCCACGCCCGTGCCCGTGCCCGCCCAGGCCGGCTGGCTGCGTGGGTTGTGGCACTACCTGATGTGCCATCGCCGCGATCTCGTCCTGGCGCTGCTGGCGGCGCTGCTCGGCAGTGCCTGTCAGGCGGTGGTCCCGCTGATCGCGCGCCACATCGTCGACGACGTGATCGTGCGGCGGGCATCCCCGCTGTGGCCGTGGCTGCTTGTGCTGTTCCTCGCTGCGGCCGGCGCGTTCGGCTTCGCCTACGTGCGCCGGTACCGCGGCGGACGGGTGGCGCTCGGCGTGCAGTTCGACCTGCGCAACGCGATGCACGATCATCTGCAGACCCTGGACCAGGACAGCCTGTCCCGGATGCCCACCGGGCAGCTGGTGGCGAGGGCGAACTCGGACTCGGCGCTTGTGCAGGGCCTGCTCAGCCTGCTGCCGATCATGATGGGCAACGTCATCATGATGATCACCGCGCTGATCGTCATGATCGTTCTCTCGCCGCCCCTCGCGCTCATCAGCCTCGTCGTCATCCCGGTGCTGTTCGCGCTCTCCTACCGGCTGCGGTCGCGGGTCTTCCCTGCCACCTGGGACGGCCAGCAGCGTGAGGGCGCCGTCGCCCAGATCGTCGACGAGGACGTCAACGGCGTGCGGGTGGTCAAGGCGTTCGGCCAGGAGGATCGCGAGGTGGGCCGCGTCGTCGAGGCGGCCGCCGACCTCTACGGGTCCCGGATGCGGGCGGTGCGGCTGCGGGCCCGCTACCAGCCGCTGCTGGAATCCGTTCCCGCGCTGGCCCAGGTGGCGATCCTGGCCGTGGGCGGCTGGATGGCCCTGAACGGCCAGCTGACGATCGGCACCTTCCTCGCCTTCTCCACCTATGTCGGGCAGTTCGCGGCCCCGACCCGCCAGCTGGCCGGTGTGCTCACGGTCGGGCAGCAGGCCAGGGCCGGCGTCGAACGGATCTTCCAGCTGTTGCGCCTCGCCCCGGCCATCGCGGACGCTCCCGAAGCCGTGGAGCTCCCGCCGACGCGCGGCGAGATCCGCTTCGAGGGGGTGGAGTTCGCCTACCCGGACGGTCCGCCGGTGCTGCGCGGTTTCGACCTCCACATCGTCGCCGGGGAGCGGGTGGCGCTCATCGGGGCCAGCGGCAGCGGCAAGTCCACGGTGGCCGCGCTGCTGAGTCGCTTCCACGACCCCGATGCCGGCCGGGTGACGATCGACGGCCAGGACCTGCGGTCCGTCCGGCTGCGGTCGCTGCGCTCGCAGGTCGGCGTCGCCTTCGAGGAGAGCTTCCTGTTCTCCGACTCGGTGCGGGCCAACATCGCGTACGGCCGGCCCGACGCCACTGACGAGCAGGTCGAGACGGCGGCGCGGGCGGCGGCCGCGCACGAGTTCGTCCTCGCCCTGCCCCGCGGCTACGACACGATCGTCGGCGAGCGCGGCCTGTCGCTGTCCGGCGGGCAGCGTCAGCGGATCGCGCTGGCCCGGGCGCTGCTCACCGACCCCCGCATCCTCGTCCTGGACGACGCGACGAGTGCCGTGGACGCCCACACCGAGGAACACATCCACGCCGCGCTGCGGGAGCTGCTGCCCGGGCGTACCACGATCCTCATCGCCCACCGTGTCTCGACACTGCATCTGGCCGACCGGATCGTGGTGGTCGAGAACGGACAGGTCATCGATGCGGGGGCCCACGAGGAACTGACGGGACGCAGCGCCGCCTACCGGACGCTCCTGGCCGGCCTCGACTCCGATCCGGCGGACGCCCCGGCCGACCAGGCGGAATCGCTGGCTGCCCGGACCTCCGCGACCGCCGAGCGGGACCAGAGGGCCGGACCGAGCTCGGTGTCTGCCACAGCTCCAGCGACCGTACCCGCACCCGGTTCAGCGCCGCGGCGTG
This sequence comes from Parafrankia colletiae, assembly GCF_001854655.1. GTDB lineage: Bacteria > Actinomycetota > Actinomycetes > Frankiales > Frankiaceae > Parafrankia > Parafrankia colletiae. The sequence continues at coordinate 55,891 of NZ_MBLM01000137.1, forward strand.
GGCATGGTGGCGCCGGGGTCGGCGTCCCGAGCCTCGGCGCCGGTCTCGGTGGCGGGGGCAGCTGGCGGCTGAACCTGGCGCCGACACCGGAGCTGCTGGCCCGGGTCGCCGCCCTGCCGCCGGTGCGGGACGTCGCCGACATCGACGTCGCGGCCGAAAGCCAGCCGRACCCCCAGTTCAGCCTCCTGAGGGTGCTACGCCGGTTCCRCCGCCCGCTGCTGCTCGGGCTGCTGCTGGTGATCGGCGACGCGGCGGCCAGCCTGGCCGGGYCGGTGCTGGTGAAGACGGGTGTCGACAACGGTGTCGCCCGCGGCTCCTCGGGCGTGCTGTGGGCGGCGTCCGCCGCGTTCCTGGTGGTGACGCTCGCCGACCTGCTCGACCAGATCGGCGAGACCTTCGTGACGGGCCGCGCCGCCGAACGGATCATGCTCTCGCTGCGGATCAGGATCTTCGCGCAGTTGCAGCGTCTCTCCCTGGACTACTACGAGCGCGAGATGTCCGGTCGGATCATGACCCGGATGACCACCGACATCGACCAGTTCGAGTCGCTGATCGAGAACGGGCTGCTGGCGGCACTGGTCTCGTTCGTCACGTTCGCCGGAGTCGGTGTGGCCCTGCTGACCATCAACCCGGAGCTCGGCGGTCTGACACTGCTGGTCATCGTCCCGCTGGCCGCCGCGACCGTGGTCTTCCGGCGCCGGGCCGCCGGGTACTACGACCTCTCCCGAGAACGCATCGCGATCGTCAACGCCGACTTCCAGGAGAGCCTGTCCGGCATCCGGGAGGCGCAGGCGTTCGTGCACGAGGCGGCGACCGTCGAGCACTTCCGCGGGCTGGGGCGTGACTACCTGAGCTCGCGGCTCGCGGCACAGCGGCTCGTCGCCATCTACTTCCCGTTCGTCCAGTTCCTCTCCGCGGTGGCCGACGCGATCGTGCTCGGCGTCGGGTCCGCGCTCGTCGTTCACGGCCAGCTGAGCGTTGGCGTGCTGATCGCCTTCATCCTCTATATCGACTTGTTCTTCTCGCCGATCCAGCAGCTGTCCCAGGTCTTCGACGCCTGGCAGCAGACCCGCGTGTCGGTGGCGCGCATCGCCGAGCTGATGCGGCTGCGGACCCTCACCCCACCGGCGGAGAACCCGCTGGTACCCGGGCGGCCGCGTGGCGAGCTGGTGTTGGAAGGGGTGCGCTTCGCCTACCCGGCCACGCCCACGCCGCTGCAGGCCACGCCGTCGCAACGCTCCGCCGGCGGCGGYCTCGCCACCGGCCCCGGCTCCGGCGCCCGTGCGGTCGGCCCCGCCGACCCCCGTTTCGCCCGGTTGGAGACCGCCGCCGCGACCCGGGCACCCGAGGCGCTGCGCGGGGTCGACCTGCGCATCGCCGCCGGGGAGACCGTGGCCCTCGTGGGCGAGACCGGTGCCGGCAAGTCGACGGTGATGAAGCTGATCGCCCGCTTCTACGACCCGGACGACGGCGCCGTCCGCCTCGACGGGGCCGATCTGCGGGCTCTCGACCTCGGCGCCTTCCGTAGCTGGCTCGGCTATGTGCCGCAGGAGGCGTTCCTGTTCAGCGGGGCCGTCCGGGACAACATCGCCTACGGGCGGCCCGAGGCCACCGATGCCGAGGTGGAGGCGGCTGCCCGCGCGGTCGGCGCGCACGAGTTCATCGCCGCGCTGCCCGGGGGCTACCACCACGAGGTCGCCGAGCGGGGCCGCTCGCTGTCAGCCGGGCAGCGCCAGCTCATCGCGCTCGCCCGGGCCGAGCTCGTCGATCCGGTGCTGCTCCTGCTCGACGAGGCGACCTCCAACCTGGACCTGGCGACCGAGCGCCGGGTCGCCGCCGCCACGGCGCGCCTCGCCCGCACGCGGACCACGATCGTGATCGCRCACCGGCTGCAGACAGCCCGCACCGCCGACCGGATCGTCGTCCTCGACAGCGGCGCCGTCGCCGAGATCGGCTCGCACGACGAACTGATCGCCGCCGACGGGCACTACGCCTCGATGTGGCGCGCCTTCGAACTTGTCGGCTCACCCGCCACCTGAAAGCCGGCGCCACCGGTCTCGCCTGTTCGCGGATTACGACCGGTAATGACACGTTACGTTCTCTGTACAGTGGCCAACCGAGTCGCTCGGCCGGTCAGCCCGATGCGCCGAGGGCCAGCGGGAGGTTCGCTTGACGTCAGCGGGCCGGGCGGCGGGCGGTAGACGGATCACCGCGCGTCGCGCCGTCCGCGGGATGCTGGCCGATCTCACGCCGCTCCGGGCCTACCCCGCCTACCGCCGGCTGTGGGCCGGCGAGACCGTGTCGACGATCGGTACCCAGATCACCACCACGGCGGTCGCGGTGCAGGTCTACRACATCACCGGATCGTCCTTCCTGGTGGGCCTGGCCAGCCTGGTGGCACTGGTGCCGCTGGTCGGGTTCGGGCTGATCGGCGGTGCAATCGCGGACAGTGTCGACCGGCGCCGGCTCGCGCTGCTGACCTCCGGCGGGCTGGCGGCGGTCTCGGCCGGGCTGGTCCTGTTCGCCCTCGCCCGGCACGGCCAGAGCCACGGCCACGTGGCCGGCGGGGGAGACGCACCCGGTGTCGGTGCTGGCCTCGGCGCTGTCTGGCCGCTCCTCCTGCTCGTCGCCGCGCAGTCGGGGCTGGCCGCGGTCGACGGGCCCGCGCGGCGGGCGATGACCCCCAACCTGGTGGCGCTGCGCGACCTGCCGGCCGCGACAGCCCTGACCCAGATCGGGTTCACCGCCGCGATGACCGTCGGGCCGCTGATCGCCGGCACCAGCATCGCGGCCGGGGGCTACCCGCTCGCCTACGGCCTTGACCTGGTCACCTTCGCCGCGGCGCTGTACGGGCTCTTCCGGCTGCCCGCCATGCCCCCCGCGGCCCCCGCGCCCCCCGATCCGTCCGCGCCGCCGGCGGTGCGGGCAGCGGCGGTGACATCCCGACGGCGGGTGGCCAGCGTCGGTGAGGGGCTGCGGTTCCTGCGCGGCCAGCCCGTCCTCATGATGACGTTCGTCGTCGACATCATCGCGATGGTCTTCGGTATGCCACGGGCGCTGTTCCCGGAGCTCGCCCGCACCCAGTTCGGAGGCGGGAGCACGACCGCCGGGCTGATGTACTCCGCGGTCGCCGCCGGGGCCCTGCTCGGCGCCGGGCTGTCCGGTCCGCTCGGGCGGGTTCGCCGTCAGGGTGCGGCGGTCGTGGCGGCCATCGTGGTGTGGGGCGGGGCGATCGCCGCGTTCGGACTGGTTCACAACATCGCGCTCGCCGTGTTGCTGCTCGCCGTCGCCGGCGCCGCAGACCTGGTCAGCGCGGTCTTTCGGACGTCGATCCTGAACGTCGCCACACCGGACGCCCTGCGCGGACGACTGCAGGGGGTCTTCCTGGTCGTCGTCGCCGGCGGCCCGCGTATCGGCGACCTGGAGTCGGGTACCGCAGCATCCCTGGTCTCGCCGGCGTTCTCCGTGGTCAGCGGGGGACTGGCCTGCATCGGCGGGGTCCTGGCGGCGGCCGTCGCCGTGCCCGCGCTGGTGCGCTACGACGCGACGACGGCGGTCGCCGAGGCCGAGCGGGCGGCGGTTGCGGTGCCGCCCGCCGGTGCCGCCCCTTCATGACGTCGTGCCGGAGGCTCAGGTCGCGGCGGCGGTGGTGACGGCCTTCTCGGCCCCGGCGGACGGGCTGGTCTGGTCGTCCTCGATCGGCTCCTCGGTCGCGTCCGCGTGCGGCTGCGCCTCCGGCTCCGGCTTTGGTTCCGCGTCCGCGTCCGGCTCCTCGGTCGCGTCCGCGTGCGGCTCCGCGTCCGGCTCCGGCTCCGGCTCCGGCTTTGGTTCCGCGTCCGCGTCCGGCTCCTCGGTCGCGTCCGCGTGCGGCTGCGCCTCCGGCTCCGGCTTTGGTTCCGCGTCCGCGTCCGGCTCCTCGGTCGCGTCCGCGTGCGGCTGCGCCTCCGGCTCCGGCTTTGGTTCCGCGTCCGCGTCCGGCTCCTCGGTCGCGTCCGCGTGCGGCTCCGCGTCCGGCTCCGGCTCCGGCTCCGGCTTTGGTTCCGCGTCCGCGTCCGGCTCCTCGGTCGCGTCCGCCTGCGGCTCCGCGTCCGCGTCCGCCTCCGGCAGCGGCTCCGCGTCCGGCTCCTCTACTGGTACCGGCTCTTTCACCAGCAGCGGGTCCTGCACCGCGGGCGGAACCTGTGCCGGCGGTGGGTTCTGCGCCGGGACGACGGCGGCACCACCGGCGGCCGCGGCAGGCCGGCGGGGCAGGAACAGGCCGGCGAGCAGGCCGGCCGCGGTCAGCCCGACCACCCACCAGAACGTCGCGCCGAACGCGCTGCCGATCTCGTCGGCGACCGCCGGCGGCAGCTCGGTCTGCCGGGCGGCCTCCAGCCCGCCGCCGCCCGCACCTGGCACGCGGGTGGAGATGGCGTGCTGCAGCTCGACGGCGACCAGAGCCGTCGCCAGCGACCCGCCGACCCGCTGCAGGATGTTGAGCGTCGTCGTGGCCCGGGGCACCGCCGCGGGGGAGAGAGTCTGGTAGGCCGCGCTCATCGCGGGCATCATCGAGGCGCCGAACCCGAGCCCGCGCACGAACAGGAAGGCCGCGAGCGCCATCTCGTTGGTGTGGGCGTCGATCTGGGTGAGGGCGAGGGTGCCCAGCAGGCTGACGGCCATGCCGATCGGGACGACGTACCCGGCGCCGCGGCGGTCGGCCAGCCGGCCCGCCAGCGGCATCGCGACCATCGCACCGAGCCCCTGTGGGACGAGGGACAGGCCGGCGGCCAGCGCGCTCTGGCCTCGTGCGATCTGGAAGTAGAGCGGGAGCAGGAACATCGCGCCGAACAGGGTGGCGCCGACCATGAAGGTGGCGACGCCGGCGAAGCTGAACGTGCGGTCGCGGAACAGCCGCAGATCGAGCAGGGCGTCGGCCCGCCGCAGGGCGTGCACGACGAAGCCGACCAGCGCGACCACGCCGACGGCGACGCTGACCTGGACCTCCACCGATCCGAAGCCRCCGTCGGAGCCGGCCTGGGAGAGGCCGTAGACGAGCGCGGCGAGGCCGGGGGAGATCAGCAGCAGGCCGGGCACGTCGAGCCGGTGGTGTGCCTGCCCGTGATCGTCTCGCGGGAGCACCCGCCAGGCGGCGACCAGCGCGACCGCGCCGAGCGGCAGGTTGACGAAGAAGATCCAGCGCCAGTCGAGGTTGTCAACGATCAGCCCGCCGATGACCGGACCGAGGATCGGCGCGATCAGGGTGGGAATCCCGACGACGTTCATGATGCGGTTCATCCGCGTCGGCCCGGCGGCCCGAGCCAGCAGGGTCATGCAGATCGGCAGGATCATCCCCCCGCCGAGGCCCTGCACGACCCGGAAGGCCACCAGGCTCTCCGCCGACCAGGCCGCGCCGCACAGCGCGCTGCCGGCGAGGAACAGGACCAGCGAGATGTTCCACATGCGGGTCGCGCCGAAGCGCTCGATGGCCCACCCGGTGAGCGGGATGACGATGGCGAGCGCCAGCAGATAGCCGGTCGTGATCCAGGAGACCGTGGACAGGGAGGCGTCGAAGTCCCGGCCGAGGGTGTCGATGGCGACGGCTACGATCGTCGTGTCCAGGATCGCCATGATCGCGCCGAGGGTGACCGTGAGCGCCAGGCGGCGCAGCGCCGGGTCGATCTCCGTGCTGGGGCCGGCTGGCGGCTGGCTCCTACCCGCGCCGTCGGCCATCGCGGTCCGGGCGGGCGCGCCTGCCTCGCTGGACGGTTCTTTTCCCGGTGCGTGCTCGGGCACGGGCTCTCCGATGCATCCGCCGATGGTCGCCGGTGCAGCCCGGCGGCTCTGACGTCGACCAGCATCCGCCGTTCGTTGAGGATCGTCAAATATTTAGTCGTGTCCATGATGTGGGGGGTGCGTGGGGCCCCGGGAAGGTACCGTCGAGGCGTGATCAGTCCAGTCGCCGGGGAGGCGTGGCTTGCGGTGCAGGCACTGGTCCTCGGCGGGGCGGGGCACCGGCAGATGCACCGTGTCTGCCAGGAGGCGGACATCCCGCCCGGGGCCCTGAAGGTGCTGATGATGCTGCCCGACGGGTCACGCCCGATGCGCGAGCTGGTCAGCGCCTTCCGCCTGGACCCCTCCTACCTGACGARCATGGTCGACGCACTGGAGCGGCGTGGGTTCGCCCGGCGCGAGCCGCACCCGACCGACAGGCGGGCCAAGACGGTCGTCATGACCGAGGAGGGGCGGCGGATGGTGGCCCGGGCACGGGAGCAGATGGCGGTCGCGCCGCCCTCGTTCGAGGTGCTCTCCCCGGCGGAACAGGAGCAGCTGCTGTCGCTGCTGCTGCGGGTGCTCGATGCGGAGCCGGACATCCCCGCGGTGATACGTCCCAGCACGCGGTCCTGACCGCTGCTGCTTCGAACCCGAGCCAGGGGTCGCAGTCGCGGCTCGCGACCGGGGCGCGCGGTGTCAGGAAACGGTTGTGCCGGCCGTGTGTGCGACCTGGCTGTCGGCGCTGACGAGGATGGCGTCGAGGGCCGGGGCGAGCCGGTCGAAGGCCCGCCCGGTGAGCTCGAGCAGGTCGAGCTGGCCGTCGGCGGACTCCCAGTGGGTGAGCACGGCATCCAGGGTGGCGAGCGCCCAGTTGGTGAGCAGCCGGGGGAGGAGCGGGTCGTGTGCGGCCCCCAGCCGGGTGGTGATCGAGGCGGTCAGCACGGCGGTCCACTCCCGCTGCGCCTCGGCCAGGCGGGTGTGCAGCGCCGRCTGGCTGGCGACCATGCGCAGCACGGCGAGCGTGGGCGCGGGGTTGTCGGCGCATTCCCTGAGCACGGTGATGGCCGCGGCGCGTAACGATGCGATGACYGGCTCGTCGGACGGGCGGGCCGCCACCATGGTCTCGAAGCCGCCCATCCGGAAGATCTCGGTGACGACGTCGTCCTTCGTCGGGTAGTAGCGGAAGAACGTGCGCGGAGAGACCTCCGCCGCTGCGGCGATGTCCTCGATCGTCGTCGCCTCGTAGCCACGTTCCGTGAACAGCCGGGTGGCGGCGGCGGCGAGTGCCTCGCGTGTGCGTTCCTTCTTCGCTTCTCGAAGACCCATCGCCGGCACCCCCTTTCAGGCGGCCCATCCTAGCAATCGTGGCAGTCGAATGTTAAATGGCACACGGTTGCCACTTTCCTGTCGGGGTGTGAGGCTTGACGAGCCCCCTTCCGACTGAGCGGAGAAGCTTGATGACCGCACCCTCTTCCGCGCCTGCCCAGCGGCGGCCCGCCGCCACGGCGGGGAAGCCCACCGGCCCGGGGAAGCAGCCCGGCAGGCTGGAACAGCTGCGGTCCAACCCGTGGCTGACCCTGGTCAGCGTCGCCCTCGGTGTGATCATGGTGGGCCTCGACGGCACCGTCGTGTCGATCGCGAACCCGTTCATCGCCCGTGACCTCGACGCCAGCCTGCAGAGCCTGCAGTGGGTGACCAACTCCTACCTGCTGGCGCTGGCCGTCCTGCTGATCGTCGGCGGCAAGCTCGGTGACCGTTTCGGCCGCAAGAAGGTCTTCCTCGTCGGCATCGCCGGGTTCGCGGCGACCTCGCTGATGGTCGGCCTGTCCGGCAGCATCGGTGAGGTCATCGTGTGGCGCGCGCTGCAGGGCGTGTTCGGTGCGCTGCTGATGCCGAACACGCTGGCGCTGCTGCGTTCGGTGTTCCCCGCCGAGCGGCTGAACTCCGCGATCGGCATCTGGAGCGCGAGCTCCGCGATCTCCATCGCGGCCGGGCCGATCGTCGGTGGCCTGCTGATCGAGAACGTCTCGTGGGAGTCCGTGTTCTACCTGAACGTCCCGGTCGGCGTGATCGCGCTGATCGTCGGCATCGCGGTGGTGCGGGAGAGCCGCAACGAGGAGCCCGGCCAGAAGTTCGACCCGGCCGGCCTGCTGTTGCTCTCCGGCGGTCTGTTCGCGCTCGTCTACGGCGTGGTCAAGGCGCAGTCGTGGGGCTGGGGCAGTCTGAACACGATCGGTTTCCTCGGTGGTGCCGCGGTGCTGCTGGTGCTCTTCGTCCTCGTCGAGCTGCGCGTGTCCCAGCCGCTGCTGTCGATGTCGCTGTTCCGCGACAGATCGGTTTCCCTCGGCAGCGTGCTGGTGATGGTCAACTTCTTCGCGATGTTCGGCGTGCTGTTCTTCCTCACGCTCTACCTGCAGAACGTCCACGGATACTCGGCTGTCGAGACCGGTGTGCGGCTGCTCCCGCTCACCGTGGTCTTCATGTTCGGCAGCCCCGTCGCCGCCTCRCTCACCACCCGTTACGGTCCGCGGGTACCGATCGGTATCGGCATGCTGCTGAYGTCCGCCGCCCTGTTCTGGATGACGGGCCTCAGCACGGACTCGTCCTACATGCTGCTGTGGCCGCCGCTGCTCGGCATCGGCATCGGCATCGCGTTCGTGGCGGTCGCCTCGGCCGAGGCGATCGTGGGGAACGCGCCGCTGGAGCTCTCTGGTGTGGCCGGCGGTCTGCAGAGCACCGCCATGCAGCTCGGCGGCGCGATCGGGACGTCCGTGCTCGGCTCGATCCTGGCCGCGCGGGTCGACGGTGTGCTCGCCCAGAAGACGGTGAACGCCGGCGCTCCCGCGGACGTCGCCGCCCAGGTCGCCCAGAGCGGAGAAGCTGTCACCCAGGGCCTCGCACCTGTGCCACCGGGTGCCTCCCCGCAGCTCGCCGACGCGGTGACCGCGGGCGCCCACGCCGCGTTCATGTCCGGCCTGCACGTCGCCCTGCTGGTGGGGGCCGTGATCGCCCTGCTCGGCGCGCTGGCCGCCCCGCTGATCCGGTCCAGCGGACGTCCGACGGACGGCCCGGTGATCATCCACTGATGTGATCGGGGTACCGGCCCGGCGTCGAGAGGCGCCGGGTCGGGCGTCGTGGAGCCGCACCACCTGGGCAGCGCGGCCCGACCGCGCGGACTGTCAGATGTTGGTGACGGGTGGATGTGTGAGCGGGGCGGCCCCGGGGCGCAGCGCCGCCAGCAGCAGATCCATGTAGCGCTGGACGGCCGCCGGGCTGGTGTCGGCGGACATGTCGATCACGCCGCGGAGCGACCAGAGGACCATGACGACGTCCAGCGTGGTGACGTCCGGACGGATCGTGCCGGCCGCCTGGGCTTCGGTGAGCAGTTCGCCGAGCGTCGCACGGAACGCGGTGCGCAGCTCGTCGGGCATCGCCGTGTCGAACGCCCGCATCATGTAGCCGCGCTTGCTGACCTGCAGGAGCGCGCACTGGCGCAGCGTCCGCTCCAGGCCTGCGCCGTCGGCGGCACCGAGCTCGGCCCGGGCACCTTCCAACAGCTCGCGCAGCAGATCCTCGGCGATCTGGCGGAGCAGATGCTCCTTGGTGGGGAACCGACGGTAGAGCGTGCCGACCCCCACCTCGGCCCGGCGGGCGATGTCCTCCACGCAGGCGTCGAGGCCGCGCTCGGCGAAGACGGCACAGGCAGCGCTGATGATCCGGTCGCGGTTGCGCGCCGCGTCCTGCCGCAGGCGAGGCGGCCGGTGGGCGGCCCCACTCGTTGGCTCGTCGTCGACCCCACCCGCCGGCTGGCCGCCGGCCGTCAGCGGCGCAGCGGCTACCTCCGGACCTCCGGAGGGCCGCTGGGCGCCGGGGCTCGACGGGTCGACGTCGGCCGGTGCCGGTGCCGGTGCCCTCAGGCTGCTCATGCGTCCCCTCCTGCTGGCTGGTCGACCGGCCTCGGCCGCGGGGCCGTCGGAGCCTCCGCTAGTCGACCAGCTCGGCCCCGGCGACGAGCGCCGTCTCCGGATGCTCGTGGGCGCCTGAGCGCCTCAGGATGACAGTCTCGTTCCTGACGCGGGGAATGAGCAACGCCACCAGGGCGGCGACAGCGCTCGCCACGGCAAGGAACAGGAACCCGTGGCTGTAGCCGCTCGCCCTGGGCAGCCCGCCCGCGCTCGCGCCGCCCGCGACCAGTACCGCCATCACGGCGGCGCCGATCGAGCCGCCGATGGTCCGGATGTTCGCGTTCATGCCGCTTGCCACCGCGGTCTGCGTGGGCGGGACTGACTCGACGATGATGTTCGCCATCGCGGCGAAGACGAACCCCATCCCCACGCCGAACAACGAGGACGCGAGCACGATCTGCCAGGCGTGGTCGTTGACGTAGGCGAACATGACCAGCGGGAGAACGCTGAGCAGCGACCCGCCGACCACCGCGACACGCGACCCGACCGCTGCCGTGACCCGCCCGCTGACCATGCTCATGAGGAACATCGTGAGCGTCATGGGCAGGGCGTAGAGACCGGACTCGGTGACGCTTGCTCCCAGGCCGTAGCCAGTGCTGGTCGGCGTCTGCAGGAACGCCGGCAGGAACGACATCGTCCCGTACAGGCCCATGCCGAACAGCAGCGCCACGAGGTTCGCCGTCCACACCGGGYGCAGCCGCATCATCTTCAGGTCGATCAGTGGCTCGCGGGCGCGGTCCTCGGCGATCAGCCACAGGGTGCCCAGCACGAGCGCCGCGGCGAACAGCCCCAGGACCGCCGGCGACGTCCAGCCCCAGTTCCTGCCTTCGCTGACGCCGAGCAGCAGGGCGATGAGCCAGCCCGCGAGCAGGACGCCGCCGAACCAGCTGACCCGCCCGGGCCTGCGGTTGCGCGACTCCGGGACGAACTTCGCGGCGGCGGCCGCGGCGAGCAGAATGACGATCATCGGCGCCCAGAACAGCCAGTGATAGCCGAAGGCCGACTCGATCGGACCGGCGAGCACCAGACCAACCCCGCCGCCGACGGCGGTCAGCGCGGCCACGATGCCGACGGCGGAGCCGAGCTTCTCCGCGGGCAGCTCGTCGCGCAGGATCCCGAAGGAGAGCGGCAGGATCGCACCGCCGCACCCCTGGATCACCCGACCGACGATCATCAGCCCGATGCCTGTGGCCAGCGCCGACACGAGCGCACCCAGGCCGAGGAGCAGCAGGGCGAAGACGAAGACCTTCTTCTTGCCGATCATGTCGCCGACGCGGCCGAGGATCGGCGTGGCCACCGAGGCCGCGAGGAGATAGGAGGTCATCACCCAGGTGACCGTGTTCTGGTCGGTGTGCAGCTCCCGCTGGATCGTCGGCAGCACCGGACCGACGAGCGACTGCAGCAGCGCGAACGCCGCCGTCCCCGCCATGACGACCCCGAAGGTCAACCGGTAGGTACCGGGTCTCATCCATACCCCTTCCGCGCCGCCCCGGAGCACCAGGCGGCCGCCCTGGCCGGCGGGCATCCGCCTCGGCCACCGAGAAGTGGAATCCAGATTCCGCTACCTGTCAAGGCGGACACCTGGTGGTCGGACTTCTCCTTACCGGGTTCAGGTACGATCCGAGGCAAATAAATGACTCGGTAAAGATTCTTTCGCGATCGGTCGTGGGTTGATCGCGGGTCGGTCGTGATCGGTGGAGGTGTCAGGGATGCGTCCAGGTGTGGGCCGGGAGACCGGCCGTGGAACAGGTCGTGGAACAGGTCACGGGCCAGGTCGGAGAGCCCGTCGGCTGACGGGTGGGCGAAGGGCGGCACCGGTGGGCGGGATGTGACCCGGCGCCCGCGGTGACCCGGGAGCCGGTAGGGCTGCGGGAGCGGAAGAAGCAGCGCACCCACGACGCACTGTCGGCGGCGGCCATCGCGCTGTTCCTCGAGCGCGGGTTCGACAACGTGTCCGTCGCTGAGGTGGCAGCCGCGGCGGAGGTCTCGAAACCGACGCTGTTCGCGTACTTCCCCACCAAGGAGGACCTCGTCCTCCACCGCATCGCCGACCACGACGGCGAGGCCGCCCGGGTGGTACGGACCCGGCCGCCAGGCACCGCGCCGCTGCCCGCGCTGGAGGAGCACCTCCTCGCCGGCCTGGCGCGGCATGACCCGGTGACCGGTCTCAACGACCACCCGGAGGTCCTCGCCTTCCACGGGATGGTCTTCGCCACCCCGAGCCTGGCCGGGCGGGTGGCGCAGTACGCGTCGCGGGACGAGGAGGCGCTGGCGGCCGCCCTCGGCGAAGCCGTGCCGACTGCCGGTGATCTCGCCGCGGCCCTGGCCGCGAGCCAGATCCTGGCTGTCCGCCGCGTACTCGCCCGGGAGAACTGGCGCCGGCTCTCCGAGCCCCGGGCCGTCGCCGCCGACGTTCTCCCCGACGCCGTCGCGGAGGCCCGACTGGCCTTCGGGGCGCTACGGAAGGGGCTGTCCGAGTTCGCTTGAACCCGCGGGACGCAGCTGCCCGGACGGAGGTCAGGAGTTCCCATGAACGCCGAGAGCACCGAGAACGCCGAGAATGAGAACGCCGAGAATGCTGAGAACGCTGAGAACACCGGGGAGCTGTCGGCGGAGCGCGCGTACCTGCGACGTGGCCTGCGTGCGCTGCGCGGGATGCACGAGCAGGCACGGGACACCGACATCCCCGGCGGCGACCCGGTCGTGGACAAGGTGACGATCGCGTACCTGCGGGCCGACAAGGCACGCCGGCTGGCCACCTTCACCGCGCACGACGACGCGGTGCCGCTGTTCTTCGGACGTCTCGACTACCGGACCGGCGAGTCCTCCGCGGTGCCGGCCCAGCCGGTGTACCTCGGGCGCCGCCATGTCCGGGAGGACGCGGGCGACGATCCCCTGGTGGTCGACTGGCGGGCCGGTGTCGCCCGCCCGTTCTACCGTGCGCACCGGGCCGACCCGATGGACGTCCGTGTACGCCGCCGCTTCGGCTTCGTGGACGGCGAGCTGACCGCCTTCGAGGACGAGGTGTTCCAGCCCGGCGGCGCTGGCAGCGCCGGAACGACGGGCGGGACGGGCGGGGCAGTCGGGGCGGGCGAGGGGGCGACGAGCGGCGAGAGCCTGCTTGAGCAGGAGATCCAACGGCCCCGGTCCGGGCCGATGCGGGACATCGTCGCGACGATCCAGCCGGAGCAGGACGAGATCGTCCGGGCGGACCTCGAGGTGAGCATCTGCGTCCAGGGTGCTCCGGGGACGGGCAAGACCGCCGTCGGCCTGCACCGGGCCGCGTACCTGCTGTACACGTACCGCGAGCGGCTGCGGCGCTCGGGCGTCCTCGTCGTCGGGCCCAACCGTGCCTTCCTCGGGTACATCGCGGCGGTGCTGCCGGCGCTGGGGGAGTTCACCGTCGAGCAGCGCAGCGTGGGCGACCTCCTGGACGGCACACCCGTGCGGGCCACGGATCCGGACGACGTCGCGGCGCTGAAGGGCGACGCGCGGATGGCGGTCGTGATCCACCGTGCCCTCCACGGCGCCATCGGCGACGTGACCAGGCCCGTCACGGTGGTCGCGCGGGAGGGCCGCTGGACGGTCGGCGCGGACGACGTCGCGGACCTGCTCCGCGCGACCCGCTCGGGCGCCTTCGGGTACGGCGCGGGCCGGGCCATGTTCGCCCGGCGGATCGCCGCCGCGGCGGCGCGGCGGGCGGAGCTTGCCGGGACGCACATCAGCGACGGCGGGATCGAGACACTCGCCCGCGGGCGGGCGGTCCGCGAGGCCGTCGAGGCGATCTGGCCGAAGGTCGACGGTGCGAAGCTCGTCCGCCGGCTGTTGAYGGACCCGCCCTTCCTGGCCGCGGCGGCCGACGGCGTGCTCACGGAGGTCGAGCAGGCACTGCTGCTCGCCGCCCGCGCCGCCTCCCGTGCCCGCGCCACCTGGTGGTCACTGGCCGACGCCTACTGCGTCGACGAGGCACGGCACCTGATCGAGCGCGTCCCCGGCTACGGCCATGTGATCGTCGACGAGGCCCAGGACCTGTCGGCGATGCAGTGCCGGGCGATCGGGCGCCGGTGCGCGGACGGGTCGCTGACCGTCCTGGGCGACCTGGCGCAGGGGACCACCGCCTGGGCCGCGGGCTCCTGGGCGACCACACTGGGCCACCTGGGCAAGCCGGCCGCGCACCTCGAGGTGCTCGAGCGCAGCCACCGGGTGCCCGCGCAGGTCCTGGAGTTCGCGAACCGGCTGCTGCCGCACATCGCGGCGAGCGTGCCGGCGGCGACCTCGGTCCGGAGCGTGGCGGGCGCGCTGACGGTGGTGCGGGCCGCCTCGGGCACGCTCGCGGCGGAGGTGGCGGCGCATGCCCGCCGGGTGCTGGCGTACGAGGGCTCGACGGCGGTGGTGGTGCCCGACGGGCAGACGGCCGTGATCGGCGCGGCGCTGCGCGACGCCGGGCTTCCCTTCGTCGAGCTGACGGACGACGCCGCTCCCCGGCGGGTGTCGCTGGTACCGGCCTCCCTGGCGAAGGGGCTGGAGTTCGACCACGTGGTGCTGGCCGACCCGGCCGCCGTCATCGAGGGAGAGCCGCTGCGGACGCACGGGCTGCGTCGTCTCTACGTGGCGCTCACCCGCACGGTGACCTCGCTGGTTGTCGTCGCCGTCGGCGACCCTCCCGCGGAGTTGGCGGAGCACGGCGGCGGGCGGCCCCTCTAGCCAGGGGGCGGGCCGGGGGTGGGGAGAACCCCACCAGCAGGACGCGGTCTGGGCCCATCGACCGGGACGGGCATGATCCATAGCGTCGTGGGTGCAGGTTCACACCGGCCTTCCACCCCTGGGAGCACACGTTGAACGCCTCCACCGCCGTCCTCGAAGTACATGATCTGGCGCGCACCTACGGCGAGGGCACCGGCTCGGTCGCCGCTCTGGCCGGGGTGTCCGCCGCCTTCGCCCGCGGCACCTTCACCGCCGTCATGGGACCCTCGGGCTCGGGCAAGTCCACCTTCCTGACCTGTGCCGCGGGGCTGGAGCCGCCGACGTCCGGCCGGGTGGTGCTCGACGGCGCGGACATCACCGACTGGGACGAGGAACGCCGCACCCGGCTGCGCCGCGAGCGGATCGGCTTCGTCTTCCAGGGCTTCCACCTGATGCCCTACCTGACGGCCGCGCAGAACGTGGGCCTGCCGCTGCGTCTCGCCGGGCGACGTCCGGACCGGGTGCGGGTGAGTGCCCTGCTGGAGCGGGTCGGGCTCGGCGAGCGGGCCGGGCACCTGCCGGCCGCGATGTCGGGCGGGCAGCGGCAGCGGGTCGCGATCGCGCGGGCGCTGGTCGCGGACCCGGCGGTGATCCTCGCCGACGAGCCGACCGGTGCGCTGGACTCGGCCACGGCCGCTTCCGTGCTCGAGCTGCTGCGCGGCTGCGTCGACGAGCTGGGCCAGACCGTCGTCATGGTCACCCACGACCCGGTCGCCGCGGCGTACGCCGACACGGTGCTGTTCCTGGTGGACGGGCGGGTCGCGGGCCGGATGGACCGCCCCACCGCCACCGCGGTCGCCGGCCAGCTGGCCCGTCTCGACGAGTGGGTCGCGTGATGGGCATGGTCTGGCTTGCGGTGCGCTCGCTGCGGCATCGCTACGCGGCGTTCACCGCCACATTCGTCGCCGTGCTGCTCGGGACGGCGCTGATGGGGTCGTTCGCGACGCTGGTGGAGACGGCCGCCGGCCCGGTGCCGGCGCAGGACGCGGAGTCCCTCACCGTGATGGGCGCCGTCGTCGGTGGCTGGGGTGCGGTGATCGTGCTGTTCTCGGTCGCGTCCACGGTCGGGCTGACGGTCGGTCAGCGCGACGTCGAGATCGGCCTGCTGCGCACGATCGGTGCCACCCCGCGGCAGGCCCGCCGGCTGGTGCGGGCGGAGACCCTGGTGGTCTGCCTGGTGGCCGCGGTGCTCGGCGCGCTGCTCGCCGCCGCCGGCGGGCGGGCGCTGCTCGCCGCGCTGGTCGCGGGCGACGTGGTGAGCGATGTCGAGTTCGGCGGCGGCGCGGTGTCGCTGCCGCTCACGGTGGTGGGGATCCTGCAGGTCTGCCTGGTCGCGGCGGCGATCGCCGGTCGCCGGGCGACCCGCGGGCCCGCCTCGGTCACCGCCGCCGACGACCTCGCCGGGGCACGTCCGATCCGCCGGTGGCGGGTGGCGCTGGCGCTCGTCCTGATCGCGTACGGGCTGGGTATGGGTGTCGTCACGGTGACGGTGAGCGGCAACTCCGACGACCCGTACGACGCGATGGCGACGTCCGGTTCGAGCTCGTTGCTGGTCGGTGTCGGCCTGGCCCTGCTCGGGCCGCTGCTGCTGCCGGTCGGCGCCCGGCTGGCCCGCCCCTTCCTCGGCGGCGGCGACGGTGCCGGTTACCTGGCCGGCTACACCGCGTCGCGGCGCGCGCACCTGCTCGGCGGGGTGCTCGGCCCGGTGGTGGTGCTGACGTCCGGTGCGGTCGGCACGCTGATGCTGGTCGGCGCGGACGGGCGCACCCTCGTCGGGGAGCCACCGGAAGGCACCGAGACGATCAACCTGCTCAACAACGTGGTGGTCGGCATGATCAGCCTGTTCGCGGCGATCATGGTGATCAACTCGTTCGCCGCGGTGGTCGCGCACCGGCGGGCGGAGCTGCGCCAGCTGTGGCTGGTCGGCGGAACCCGCGCGCAGATCGAGCGGTCGGTGGTGGCCGAGGCCGCGCTGGTGGCGGCGGTCGGAGTCGTGCTCGGGCTGGTCGGGTCGCTGGCCACGATCATCCCGTTCGGGCTGGCGCGGGGCGAGGGTGTGCTGCCGGACGGGCAGCTGTGGCTACCGCCCCTGCTCGTCGCCGGCGTGGCCGCGCTGACCATGCTGACCGCGCGCACACTCGTCCGCCGTGCGACCCGCTCCGCCGCGATACTGATTCCGTGAGCACCGGTCCCGTGAGCACCGGTCCCGTGAGCACCGGCCCCGTCAGCGCTGGTCCGGCGAGTGTGGGTCCGGCGAGCCGCGAGGTGATCGGCGGCGGGGCCGAGGGCCGGCGCGGGCTGCTCGCGCCGATCCGCGGTGTCGGCCCGGCGCCGGTCACCACTGCCGCGCTGCGCGAGCGGCTCCGCCTGACCGCCGTCTCTCTCGGCTACGCCCTGTCGATGGCGCCGTCGCTGGCCCTGGCGATCCTGTCCGTGCTCGCCGTCGCGCTGGGGCCGCTGACCGTCGGCCTCGTCCTCGCCCTCGGGGTGGTGCCGGCGACCGCCGTGCTCACCGCCGCCCACCGGCGTGTCAGCGGCGCGCTGCTCGGCCATCGCCTCACCGCCGAGTACGCGGACACCTCCGATCTCGTCCTGCTGGCCCGTCCGCTGCACTGGCTGCGGGATGGGGCCCGCTGGCGCGACGTGGCCTTCCTGTGGTTCTCCGCGAGCGGTGGCTTCGCCATGTCGCTCGTCCCGCCGGCTCTGCTGACGGGGCCGGTCATGTACCTGCTGCTGCTCGTGCTCGACCCCGGCTGGGTGTGGCTGCTGCTGGCGCTGCTCTCCGGGCCCGCGGTCTACGTGTGGTGGCTGGTCACCCCGGTGCTGGTCCGGGCCCGGGCGCTCACGGAGCGGGGCATCCTCGGCGGCTCCCGGATCGCCGAGCTGGAACGGCGGGTCGAACAGGTGACGGAGACGCGCAGTGCGGCGCTCGACCACTCGTCCGCCGAGATCCGGCGGATCGAACGCGACCTGCACGACGGGGCTCAGGCCCGGATCGCGGCCGTCGGCATGAGCGTCGGCCTCGCCGAGAAGCTCGTCGGCAGCGACCCGGAGGCGGCGGTCGAACTGCTGCGTGAGGCCCGCGCGACGACCGTCTCCGCGCTGGAGGACCTGCGGGCGGTGGTGCGCGGAATCCATCCGCCGGTGCTCGCCGACCGCGGGCTCGCCGGCGCCGTCGAGGCACTCGCGCTGACGCTCCCGCTGCCGGTCACGGTCTCCCTGACGATCGACCGCCGGCTGCCCGACCCGGTGGAGTCCGCCGCGTACTTCGCGGTGGCGGAGTGCCTCACCAACACGATCAAGCATGCCGGCGCGACGTTCGCCCAGGTCGCCGGCAGCTACGACGGCACGCTGCTGCGGCTCGTCGTCGGTGACGACGGCGTCGGCGGCGCGGACGCCACCGGTACCGGCCTGACCGGGGTGGCCCGCCGCCTCGCCGCGTTCGACGGGACGTTCCGCGTCGACAGCCCGGTCGGGGGGCCGACCACCGCCACCCTGGAGATCCCGTGCCGGACCTGAGCCCGGGGAGCCAGCCGGGTCCGCCGGGTCCGCCAGGTCCGCTGCGCCCGCTGACAGCCGTCGTCGCCGAGGACCAGGCCCTGCTGAGGGTCGGGATCGTCCGCATCCTGGCGGCAGGTGGCGTCGACGTCGTCGAGGCGGTCGAGGACGGGCCCGCGCTCACCGCGGCGCTGGCCCGCGACGACGTCGACATCGCGATCGTGGACGTCCGGCTGCCCCCGACGCGGACGACCGAGGGGCTTCAGGCGGCGATCGACGCCCGGCGGGCCCGTGGCCAGGTCCACCGCCGCCCGCGTTCCGGTCCCGGGCCGGGGCCTTTGCCGGTGCTGGTACTGAGCCAGTGGGTCGAGCCGCTCTACGCCCGGGACCTGCTTGCCTCCGGCGACGGGGCGGTCGGCTACCTGCTGAAGGACCGGGTCGCCGACGTCGACGAGTTCCTCGCCGCGGTGCGCCGGGTGGCGTCCGGCGGGACGGTTCTGGACCACGAGGTCGTCGCCCGGCTCGTCTCCCGGCGCGAGCAGCCGCTCGACCGGCTCACCGCCCGCGAGCGCGAGGTCCTGACACTGATGGCCGAGGGGCGGTCGAACACGGCCATCGCGGCCCGGCTCGTCATCACCGAGAAGGCCGTCGGCAAGCACACCAACAGCATCTTCACCAAACTCGATCTGCCGCTCGCCGCCGACGACAACCGCCGCGTGCTCGCCGTGCTCGCCTGGCTCAACGGGACGGACCTGCCCCGCCGGACGCCCCCTGGGTGACACGGGCCGGGAGCAGTTCCGGGTCGGTGACCCCGCCCGGGGAGGCGTAGCGGTCGATGTCCCAGCCGGCGAGGACCGCACCGGCCTGGTAGGCGTCACCCAGGAAGGCCAGGATGGCGGAACGCCGCTGGGCCGCCGAGTCGTCCGTCAGCGCGGACAGCGGGAGCACGGCCAGGTGGCTGCCACCGCGTTCCATCCACCGCGCGCCCGACGGGTGCAGGCGCGTCTCGGCGAGGCCCGGCGGCTCCGGGCTGGTGTACGAGTAGAACGCCGGTTCGGGCAGCATCTCGTCGCCGAACCAGAAGCCCGAACTGATCAGCTCCCGCGAGTAGGCCTCACGGGTCACCGGGTCCGTGTCGGGCGCCGGCTCGACGGCGCGGTCACGGAACCGGGTGTGCGCCATGTCGAAGGTGTGCCAGAAGTGGTGCACCGGGCTGACCTTGCCGGAGAACCCGGCGGCGAACTCCTCCAGCAGCAGGAAGACCTGGCTGAGCGTCTGCCAGTACCGCAGGGCCATCACCGGGTCATAGGCGGCGTGCTCGGTGTCCTTGGCGAACGGGCGCCCGGAGTCGGCCAGGTCGAAGGGGTGCGGATGGTCGAGGCGAACAGTGATTCCAAGATCGCTCAGGGCCCGCATCAGATGCGCGTAGAACGAGGCGACGGACCCGCCGGCGAGGGGAAAAGTGACCCGCTCGCCGTCGATGCAGTGGACGTCCAGCTCGTGYGAGACGAGGTCGACGTCGATGGTGAAGATCGGGTTGCCGTCGACCTGGCCCATCGGCCGCGAGGTGAGACCCCGTCCGGTGAGGTGCAGCGGGACGTTCCACCAGTGGTTGCGGCGCTGGYTGGCGGCCAGCCGGACCTTCCCGATCACCTGCAGGTAGCGGTGCAGCGTCTCCTTCGTGYCCGCCCAGGCCGACAGCGGGATCGCCGGCAGCATCTCGACCCTGTCCATCCCGTCCACCCCCGAATCGACTACCTTAGGTAGCCAGGGTGCTACGTCATCGGAACTGGGGCAACCTGAGAGCCGGCGGGCCAGGAGAGGCAAGGGAAGGCGAGGGAGGCTTCGCCAGGATGGTCTCGTGACGGTGACCTTCCTGATGATCGCCCGAATTCCCGATGGTGGGCTGGGCGCCTTCGACGCATACGAGGAGTCCGTGCTGCCCCTTCTCGCCTGCCATGGTGGGTGGCTTGACCGCCGGGTGCGATCGGTGGACGGGCGGACCGAAGCGCACCTGATCTCGTTCGAGAGCCAGGACGGGTTCTTTGCCTACCGCGATGATCCGCGTCGGAGGGYCGCGGCACCGGATTTCGCGGCCTCCGGTGTCCACGCGGAGCTGCTGGAAGTCGTCGACCTCCTCAGGCACGGCAGTGACGGCTGAGACAGCGGCTGCGCCCGCAGCGGCGCGGTCGTGGGCGGGAGGTGGGGCGAGAGTGGCGGAGGCCGACTCGGCCGACTACATCGTGGTCCCGAAGGCCATGAGGCCGAGCATGACCAGCGCGAGGGCGATCACGGCGACGGTCACGGTGGTGGCGACCCGCACCGAGCGCTGTTCGGCGAGATCGGCCCGCGCTGCCTCGGATTCGTACTCGTACGGGCACCGGGTGGAGTAGCGGGTGCTGCCCCGGCCGGCCGCGTTTCGGCCGGGCGGCGGGGTGGACGGCACGGCCACCCCGTTCGGCCCGCCGTAACCATGGACGGCGGCCGGGCGCGGCCCCACGCCGAGCGCACCCGGGTCGCAGATCGTGTACCAGCGGCGCATGTCCGGCCGCACCGACGTCACGAACGTGCGCAGGACGTCGCCCTGCCCGGCGCCCGTGGCCCTACGGAGTCCCGGCGGGACGGTTCCACGCATCGTCGGCTCCGCGGTGCCGCGCGGGCCGGTGCCAGCGCCTGTGCCGGTGCCCGCGCCTGCGCGCGGGCCTGTGCTGGTGCTGGTGCCTGTCGCGCCGGGGCGCGATCCGGCACCGGCAGCGCCGCGCCGGGCGTCGCCGCTCAGAGGCGGCTCCGGGGAGCCGGTGGCCGGGACGACCCCGCCGACCCGAGGGGAACCCGTGACGTTCTCGAGGCCGGCGATCCCGCCCGGCCCACTGTGCCCGGCGGGCCGGGCGAGGCCGGGACCGAGTCGGAGGAGATCGGGGTCCATGAGATCCCGGGGGCGCGGGATGTGCACAGTACGGTCCATCGGCGAGTCGGGTGGGACCGGGCCGGTGGCGGGGCGGTCCGGTCGCGACTGGAAGGGCATCGGCTGGAAGGGCACCGGCCGCGTGGCGGGGCCCATCGGAAGTTCACCGGTTCCGCTTTCTCCACCCATTGGTGACCGCTCCGTTCTGTAGGTGACCCGGCACACGTCGACGGGTGGTCCACTTGGGCAGCGCCCCCGGCCGGATGTCCGCCGGGCGCGTCGTCAGGATCCGCCGCCTCCACTGTTCGCCACCCCCGTCGGGGGTAGTGAGAACGTAGATGTGTGCGTGTGATCATGGGAGACATCTGCCAGGTGGGCATGGAAGCGTGCTGAAAGCGAGTGCGAACGGCACAACCTTTTT
>NZ_MBLM01000138.1 GCF_001854655.1 Parafrankia colletiae
GGCCATGATCGGCTTCGATCCGGTTGTTCTCCCGGGCCGCGTCGACGTGACAGGCCTCGGGCACCAGGTCGTCCAGGACCCGCGGGTAGACCGGGGCCTTGTCGGTGGTGACCTCCACCGGCCGCCGGCCATGAGACAGCGCCCGGACGAAGAACCGGCGGGCGGCGGCATGGTCGCGGCGCGTGCTGGCGAGGACGTCGAGGACGTCGAGGACCTGACCGTGCTGGTCGACGGCCCGGTACAGGTAGGTCCACAGGCCGGCGACCTTCACGTAGGTCTCGTCGATGAACCACCTGTCGCCGGGTCGGTGCCGRCACGGCCGCGCGGCCTCGACCAGCAGGGGTGTAAAGCGCTGCACCCACCGGTAGATCGTGACGTGATCGACCTCGAGGCCGCGTTCAGCGAGGAGCTCCTCGACGTCCCGGTACGACAGAGCGAACCGCAGATACCACCGCACTGCCAGCACGATCACCTCCGGCGGGAACCGGAACCCGGCGAACTCCGACGTCGGAACCGGTGGACGGACACGACGTCGACGCATCCTCTGATCATGGCTGATCGGCGGCCACGCGAAGGTGGACATCACCGATGCAACAGTGCCTGTGCGCGGATGTCCCGGCACGGCGCGGCATTTTCCGGCACGGAAATCGCCCCGACCTCGGATTTTGCGGCACGACGCGACACGTTCCGGTATATCCGGATACGCGGTGATCCGTCTTGTAATCGAGCGGCAGGTACAGCGGAACTCGACGTACACCCCTCGATGTCTGTCGGCGTAGCGTCTCTGGGCGGGGCCGGGTGCGACCGACGTCTCGTGTCCGGCGTGCCGGATGATGTCGCCATGACGCCCGAGACGATGCGCCTTGCCGCGAGCGGCGCGACGGACGCCGGTGGCCACGCAGTGGGGGAGACCCGAGGGGGGAGGGCGGAGGCGGGCGTCCCGGTGACCGTCGCCGCTCCGCGGCCACCCACGTCCGCGCTCGGGTCGGCGGCTCGCGGTGCGGTCATCGTCCTTGCGGACGCGCGGGGGATCACCGGGTACGTGCTCTCGGTGTGCGAGCAGCTGCGTGACGAGGGATGGTTGGCGTTGACGCCACACCTCTACCACCGCGACGGCGTTTCCGAGGTGCCCGTGGCCGAGGGCGCCGCGAAGATGCGGACCCTGACCGCGGACGGCATCGCCGCCGACCTGGACGCGTGCCTGGAGCACCTGGCCGCCACCGGGTTCCCACCAAGCCGGACCGCGGTCATCGGCTTCTGCATGGGTGGTACCGCGGCGTTCCTCACCGCCGCGCGCCGCCGCCTGGGTGCCGCGGTGTCCTTCTACGGCGGCGCCGTCACCGAGCCCTACTGGTCCGGAGCGCCGCCGCTGCTGGACGTCGCCGGCGGTCTGCGTACCCCGTGGCTCGGGCTGTACGGCGAGAACGACACCTGGGTCACGCTGGAGGAGATCGGGCGGCTGCGTGCCGCGGTCGCCGGGGCCTCGGTGCCGACCGAGCTGATCAGCTATCCGGGCGCGCAGCATGCCTTCCACACGCCCGAGCGGCCCTCGACCCACCACCCGCAGGCCGCCCGCGACGCCTGGGACCGGATGCTGCGGTGGCTGGCCACCCACGTCGGCCCGGGCTCCGCATCAGACGTCGGCGACGGGTCGTCTGGTTGCGGGTCGGCCGGTCGAGCCCTCGGCGAAGCCGACGAAGCTGCGGGTCCGGCCGCGGGGGTCTGAGGTTCCGGTCATGCGAGGGCCCCAGGCGACCATGCCGCCGTCGGCCAGCACCGCCGTCCCGGTGAGGAAGACGCTGTCCGGGCCGGCGAGGAAGGCCACGAGGCCGGCGATGTCCTCCGGCCGGCCCAGCTCCGGCCACGGCTGGAACGTGGCCAGCTGGGCTTCGATGGCGGCGGCGTCCCGGCCCATCACCAGCGGGGTGTCGACCAGGCCGGGGCAGACCGCGTTGACCCGGATGCGGTGGGCGGCGAGCTCGACGGCGGCGTTGGCGGTGAAGTTGATGACCGCGGCCTTGGCCGCCGAGTACGCGGTCAGGCCGCCACCGCCGCCCATGCCGGCGACGGAGGCGTTGTTCACGATCACACCGCCGTCACCCTGAGCGATCATCGCTCGGGCGGCGTGCTTCGTCCCGAGGAACACCCCGCGGCTGATCACGGCGAAGGTCCGGTCCCAGTCGGCCGGGTCGGTCTCGACCAGCGGCCCGAAGGCTCCGCCGACACCGGCGTTGTTGAACATGACGTCGATCCGGCCGAAGGCGTTCACGGCTGCGCCGACGAGCGCGGCCACGTCCGCCTCGGCGGTGACGTCGGTGGGCACGAACCGGACGCGGGCCGGGTCGGTGACCTCGTCCAGTAGCTGCGCGGCGTTCGCTTCGTTGAGGTCGCCGAAGACGACCCGGGCGCCCTCGGCGAGGAAGCGCAGCACGCTGGCCCGGCCGATGCCGCTGGCGCCGCCGGTCACGACGGCCACCCGGGTGGTGAGCAGGTCAGGCACGGCGGTAACCGTGGAAAACTGGGTGAGTGGTCACTCATGTCCTCCCTCAGCGGCCGCGGTGGTCCGCTTTTCCGGGTTCCTGCGGGTGGGGCATGCTGTGCACCGGCGGCGCCGCGCGCTGCTCGACCACGGCGGCCAGCCGCTCCGCCGCCGCGCGGTACCCGGCGAGCAGCGTGTCCTCGCCGGGGTAGTCGAACCGGTCGGTGAACGACGGGCTGGCGGCCGGATCGAAGTCGGGGTGCTCGCCGTACCAGTCGACGAGTGCGGCCAGGGCGTCGAACGGGTCGACAGCCGGGGTGTAGCCCAGCTCGCGGCGCGCCTTCTCGGTGCTGACGACGACGTGGGTCGCGGTGGTGCCGGCGAGCGGCAGCAGCGTGGTGGTCGCCTCGACGGCGATCTCCCGGGGCAGCCCGACCAGCTCCAGGTCGGCTCCCATGAGTCGGGCGATGGTCGACGCCCAGTCGCGGAGCGACCAGCTCGTCGCCTCGCCCGCGTTGTAGACCTGGCCGCCGGCCACCGCCGGGGCGCCCACCACGGCCAGGACGAACGCGGCCGCGTTGGCGGCGGCGCAGCGGGTGTGGATCTGGCCGCCACCGTCGGGAAGGATCATGAAAGGACGGCTGTCGCGCACCCGCCGTACCACCGACCACTCGGCCGGCCGGGGGTTGTTCGGCCCGAACAACATCGGAAAGCGCACGACCGTCGCCCCCGCATGGTGCGCGAAGACGGCGGCCTCGGCCTCCGCGAGCCGRCTGGAGAACGCCAGCGCCGCCGCGCCGGTGCCGTCCCGGACGACCGGATGATCCTCGGTCACCGGGACCGGCAGTGGGCTCTGGCCGGGGCTCGGGAAGAACCCCTGGTACACCGGTACCCCGCCGACGGCGACGAACTGGCCGCATCTCCCGGCCAGCGCGGGCGCCAGATGCCTGAGCCGCCCGTACATGGCCACCACGGCGTCGAAGTCCCGCCCGCCGAGGGCGGCATCGATCGACGCGCGGAAATGGGGGTCGCCGTGGATGTGCTCGACCTCGGCCAGCTCGGGCGGTTCGTGGGAGCCCCGATGGAAGATGGTGACGTCGTCGCCGCGGGTGAGGAGACCGCGCACGACGTGCGGCCCGGTAGGCCCCGTCCCACCCACCACCAGGACCCGCACCGTTTGCCTAGATCCGGTAGAGCTTGGCCGCGTTACCGCCCATGACCTTCTCCCGCGTCTCCGGACGCAGGCTGAGGATCTTCTCGCTGACGATTCCGAGGGGGTCGGGGTGCAGGCAGGTGGGGTGCGGAAAGTCCGTCTCGAACATGATTCTGTCCTCGCCGACCTGGTCGATGAGGTGCTGCAGGTCGCCGCGGCCGGTCTCGAACCAGAAGGTCGCGTACCAGTTGTCGCGGAAGTACTCCGAGGGGAGTTTCTGCAGCTTCGCGGCGTGCTTGGGCGCGTTCTCCGCAAGCTCGTAGTCCATCGCCTCGAGCATGAACGGCACCCAGCCGATGCCGCTCTCGACGGAGACCATCTGGAGCGCGGGGTGCCGGTCGAACATCCCGGAGTAGGCGCTGTTGAGCAGGACCCTGGAGTTGTTCTGGAACAGGGACGCGCCCCCGATGGCGGGCTTCACGTAGTCGTCCTGGCTGGGCCAGTACGTGGTGCCGAAGTACGACAGCGAGGTCTGGCTGGCGCCGATGTGGAAGTGCACCGGCAGCTGCAGGCCGGCGCAGACCTCCCAGAACGGGTCCCAGTCGCGGTGGCCGAGATCCGGTGATCCGGAGTCCTGGGGGTCGGCGGTCATGTTGACGCCGCGGTAGCCCAGGGTGGCGCACCGCTCGGCCTCGCGGACGCAGGCCTCGATGTCCCACGCCGGCATGATCGGCATGGGGAGCAGCCGGTTACCCGATTCGGCCTGGACCTGGGCCATCGCGTCGTTGTAGAGCTCGACGCAGAGCCGGAGCAGTACCGGGTCCTTCACCGAGTTGCGCAGGTTCTGGCCGCCGATGCCGATGGCGTTCGGGTACAGGACCTGCGTGTGGATGCCGAGTTCGTCCATCAGGGTCAGCCGTGCCTTCGGGTCCCACGCGGYCGGGTGCACGTCGCGGATGCCCCACGAGCCGCCCTGGGAGTCGCGGAACGCGTGCTTCTTGCCGTCGTGGTCGACGGTGCCGCCGGAGCCGGCCTTGCCGAAGGTCTTGCCCTCGATGACCCACATGTCCGTGCCGTCGATCCGCTCGACGTGAGGGACCCGGTCCTCGTACCCCTTCGGCGCCCGCTCGGTGAACAGGTCGTGACGTTCGGTCATGTGTGCGTCGGCGTCAACCACGCGCAGACCAGCCAGTTCGCTCATGCGGGGTCTCCTTCGGTCGGTGCGGCCGCGGCCGTGCTGCGTCAGAACCTGAGCGTATGCTCACTTACCTCTGGACCGCAATCGCCAATTTTTGATTGTTGATTGCCCGCTGGGGGCGGTGTCGACCACGATGGGCGATGTGGTGGCAGAAGCCGTGTTGCGGCGGACCAGGACGAGCGCTGCGGTCGTCGAGTACCTGCAGAAGGAGATCTTCGCCGGTAGCCTCCGTTACGGTGACCGCGTCGACGTCGAGCGGATCGGCGCGACCCTCGGGGTGAGCCCCACCCCTGTCCGCGAGGCCCTCGTGCTCCTCGAGCGGGACGGCCTGATCGCGACCCGTGTGCACCGGGTGGCGTTCGTCCAGCACTTCGACGCCCGCACGTTGCGTGCGGACTTCCACGTCCTGGGCCTCCTGGGCGGAGTCGCGGCGGCGCGGGTGGCGAAGGACCGTGACCCCGAGGTTCTGGCCCGGCTCCAGGGTCTTCTCCGGGCACTGGACGACAGCGGCGCCGGCGGCGCCGACGGCGGGCACCTGCTGGACCTCGCGGCCGAGATCGTCCTGGTCCAGCACCGTGCGGGGGCCACCCCGCGCCTGCTCGCGGATCTCCGGGGAGCCGGCGGCTTTTTGGAGTGGGCGGCGCGCCAGAGCGACCGGCGTCCCCCCGGGGAGATCATCGAGGCTCAGCGGCGGGTCATCGACGCCATCGTCGCGGGTGACCCGCGGAAGGCCTCGCGGGCCCGCCTGCAGGACACCCGTGCCGCGGCCGAACAGGTGATCGGTGAGCTGATCCGGCGTGGGGTGCTGCGCGCGGACGGCACCAACGCCGCCGCCGGCTGACAGGGCGGAGCGTCACCCCCCGGGAGGCGAGGCGCGGCGACGTCGGCGATGCGTGGCTTGGCAAGCAAGTACTCACTACATTGGAGCTGAACGCTTGCGCGTTCGCCCGGCGACGGCCGGTGACTGGCTGGCGCCCGGCAACCCGACCGAACCTGTACGGCTGCCATCGGTAAGAGCGTGAGGTGTGATGGAGACAAAGATCGCGGGCCCGGTGCTGATCGACGACGAGTGGGTCGAGAAACACTTCGACCATCTGTCGCCCGACCTTGCCCGGGAGTTACACCCGACGCTGGCCCGGGCCCGCTCCCGGTGTCCGGTGGCGCACAGTGACCAGCACGGAGGCTTCTGGGTGGTCACCCGGAAGGAGGACGTCCTCCGCGTCGCCCAGGACTGGAAGGCGTTCACCTCCGAGCGCGGCATCACGGTGCCGTCGCCGCCGGGGCCGCCGATGAAGATCCTTCCCGTGACGGTCGACCCGCCGCTGCAGCGTGAGTTCCGGCAGCTGACGAACCCCTATTTCCGGCCCACGGTCGTGAAGGAGTGGGAGGAACCGACTCGCGCCGTGGTGAACCGCCTCATCGACGGTTTCATCGAGGACGGCACCTGCGAGTTCATGGAGGCGTTCGCTCGGCCGTTCCCCGGCCTGACGTTCTTCGACCTGGCGCTGCACGCCCCCGCCGAGGATCTCGACGAGGTCAACGGGTATGCCATCATGGCGTCGCAGATGCACCGCCCGGAGGCCCGGGAGTGTCTGCTGAAACTGGCCGGCTGGATCGGCCGGTTCGTCGAGGAACGGCGCCGGCAGGGCCCGCGTGGAGACGTTGTCGACGCCGTGATGGCCGCACAGATCGAGGGCCGTCCGATCACCCCCGAGGAGGTGGTCGGGACCATTCAGCTGCTGGTCCTCGGCGGCCTTGAGACGACCGCCGGTGTGTTGGGGATGGCGATGCTGCGGCTCTGCGAGCACCCCGAGATCCTGACAGCGCTGCGGGAGCGACCGGAGCTGATTCCGAACGCCGTTGAGGAGTTCCTGCGGCTCGACGGATCCTTCGTGTGCATCGCCCGCACAGCTCGGAACGACACCGAGGTGGGCGGCCAGCTGATCCGGCAGGGCGAGAAGGTTCTCATGTACTGGGTCTCGGCCAACCGCGACGAGGCCGAGTTCGACAACCCCGACGTGTTCGACCTCGAGCGAGCCAGGAACGCGCATGTCGCCTTCGGTGCCGGGCCGCACCGCTGCGCCGGCTCCAACCTTGCACGGATGAACCTGCGGGTCGCCCTCGTCGAGATTGTCCGGCGGCTGCACGACATCCAGGTGCAGCCGGGTGCCGATATCGGTTTTATGTCGACGTTCAATCGGGCGCCGGAGTCCGTCCCGCTTGTTTTCACCCCTGGGAAGCGGGTGTCCGAACCGACTTCCTTCTGATCGCGCGGCCAGTCGCCGAGGTTTGGGCGCGTTGTCTCGGCCGAGCCGCGGGATGCGATTCTGTCGGGCCTGGCCGTGCCGCGAGCTACAGCTGGGCCAGGAGGCCTCGAGTCGCCTCGACGCACCGGGCGAGCCGGTCAGCGGGACCGACACCGGCCTCCGCCTGGGAGCGGATCGGTACCTCAAGGCCGATCACCCGGTCGCGGGGGAGTGCCGCGAGCATGTCGAGCAACGGCAGCTCACCCGTCGGTGGAGATGTGCCGGCAACCGAGATCTGCGGCCAGGGAGACAAATTCGACCGGCGGCATTCCGAAAACGCTGGGAAACTCGATTCCCAGGTCTACCACCGGTTTCGTCCTCCTCCTCGATGTGAGAGAGCGCCATGCCGGATAATCCGGCATCCCGAGTGGTGCGGTGAGACGTTCGTACGACCCGGTGCAGGGCTGAGCTCAGGGGGCACCCTCGACGACCTCGAGGGCGTTGCCGTCAGGGTCACGGAAGACCGCGAGGCGTACGCCGGAGCCAAGGTCGATGGGGCCGGTCAGCAGGTGCCCTCCACCAGCCAGGACACGATCTGTGATCGTTCCCAGGTCGGTGACGTGCATGGTGAGGTACCGAATACCGGTGGCGCCGATGAAGACGGCGGGTGGCTCGGCCACCGTCGGCGGTCGCAGCGGAACCATGATCTTGATTGTCACGCCAGATGCCTGGAGCGGATGGACGACTCCGGAACTCGAGGTGATCACCGGGAGCCGTTCGAGGTYGAAGACGGTGGCGAAGAAGTTCACCAGGGTCTCGTCGGTACTGACGAGACCGACCTCGATGCGCGACACCGTCACGTTCTCTCCCCTGATGGTTCTGCGGCTGACGGTCTCACCATCGCACATGGCACGTCGGCGTCTCCTCGCGGCGAAATGGCTCCGGATCCACCTGCCAGGCGGTAGGCACGTCAACGGGTGGGAGTCGAGGCCCGTTCCCGAGGTTGACCGGCCGTGAGGGCGCCTGACGGTGCGAGGAGGGTGCGGCGACGCATCGACGGGCTCTCGACGCCTGAGGTGCTGCGGGTGATTATCGCAACCTGGCCTCAGGGCCGATCACCCCGATCACGGATCGGTGCCGCGAGCATCTCCGACGGCGGCTCACCCGTGYTGGGCACCATCTGTTCGAACATTGCCTCTCTCGCGTGGTCCGAAGCGGTGGGGACCAGCGGTGTTAGCACGCCACGGCGCAACTGTCTACCTGGTGTCTTGCGGGATGGCGGCCAGCGGAATCGCCGGCATATTCGGTGCCATGACGACAGGCACAAAAGCTCCTGTCGAGGGCAGCCGGCCCTGCGGTCGAAGGAGGGGAAATGCGCCGTCGGCGACGAGTCGCCCGAATGGTGAGCATGGTGGCCGTGCTGGCGACGGTTTCCTGCGGCTCACCCGCACCTCGTCAGGCGGCTGGGACCCCTCTCACCGAGCCGGAGAAGGAGCTGCTGCACGAGGCGGAGCAGATGCTGACACGTTCCTGTATGGAAGACCACGGCTTCGAGATGTGGTCTGTGCCCCGACGGCCACTGCCGGAGGACCGCGACTTTCCCTACGTGATCGACGACATCGAATGGGCTTCGCAGCATGGGTATGGAAGCGACATCGACGCCGAACGCCGGCGGCTGCGTGCTGCCGACCCCAACAGGCAGTACTTCGAGAGCCTGCCGCCGGCGGACCAGGAACGCGCCCTGGAAACCCTCAACGGACGGCAGTCCGCGGCCCGGCTTGAGGTCAGGACGCCCGACGGGGTGACCATGGGCCGGATCTCCGACGGCTGTACCTCGCAGGCTCAACAGGAAATCTACGGCGACCTGGCCGCCTGGTTTCGTGCCACCTCAGTGACCGACTCCCTCGCCGCCCTGTGGCGCGCTGACGTCACCGGCGACGGCCGCTTCCAGTCGGCTGTTCGACGGTGGTCGTCCTGCATGAAGGCCCGCGGATTCGACTACCTCACCCCGGGCGGGGCCCGCGAGGCTTTTCTCCGGCCACCGCAGAGCGCGGATCGCCCACAGGAGGTGCGGACGGCGGTCGCCGAGGCGGAGTGCGCCCACAGCACGGGCATGTCCACGGACCTGCACCGGCTGGAAGAACAGTACCGAGTCCAGAGAACCGGACAGCACCAGACGGACGTCGACACCCGGGCGCGCCTCGAACGGGAGGCCCTGCCACGCGCACACGCCGCCCTCGCCGATATCGGCCGCCCCGAGGCGGGGTAGGGGGCGACGCAGGCGACGAGGAGCCTGCGAAGCATTGTTCAGCCTGCGAAACGGCCGTCAGGGATTCGGCCGATCGACGACCCGCCACCGTCCCACCAGGTATCCGGGCGGGACGGTGACCGCCCAGGTGATCTTGTCCATCAGATACTCCTCGGATGACGGTAGCGAAGGAAACGGCTGCGGCCCTCGGTATCCCGACAATCGTCCCTGTTTCAGGTTCCTGCTTCCGTTTCCCGATTCGGGAACATAGCAATAAAAACTGTTCCTATCTCGAAGGTCCGTGATGTGCTCGATATAGGTCGACGTGATGTGTCACGTGTGAATGCGAACTCCGACGCCAGCGTCGACGTCGGGCACAACACACTGACCCGRGTGCTCGCCCGGACCCCCTCCGCAGCCCAGGGTGGCGCACCGCTCGGCCTCACGAACAGCGGAACGCGTGCTTCTTGCCGTCGTGGTCGACGGTGCCGCCGGAGCCGGCCTTGCCGAAGGTCTTGCCCTCGATGACCCACATGTCCGTGCCGTCGATCCGCTCGACGTGGGGGACCCGGTCCTCGTACCCCTTCGGCGCCCGCTCGGTGAACAGGTCGTGACGTTCGGTCATGTGTGCGTCGGTGTCAACCACTCTTGGACGCCCAGGTGTTCGTCCGGCGAGAGTTAATGACTGAATGTAGTCGAACCCCGACCGGACCGGACGGCTGCCATTCGTGGTGCGGGCGGATGTGCGTTATTTGAACTGATAGTTGTAATAAAAGAAATGAGGCTGATAGCCTGATCGGAATCTTCGGGGTGGCAGACGAGAGGGACTGGCGGGGTGCGATGAGGCTCGGGGTCGTCTATCCGCAGATCGAGCTCGAGGGCGATCCGTCGGCGCTCGCCAGGTTCGCTCGGGCAGCCGAGGAGCTTGGTTACGACCATCTGGTCCTGTACGACCACGTCATCGGCGCCTTGCGCGAGGGGCGCGACCCGCCGATCCGGGGCCGCTACGGGGAACGGAGCCCGTTCCATGATCCCCTCACGGCCTTCGCCTACCTGGCCGGACTGACCGAGCGCATCGAGTTCGTGAGCGGCGTGCTCGTCCTTCCACTGCGCCAGACAGTTCTCGTCGCCCGGCAGACGGCCGACATCGACCTGATGTCCGGGGGGCGCCTGCGGCTCGGGGTGGGTGCCGGGTACAACCAGGTCGAGTACCACGCGATGGGTGTGGACTTCTCCGCCCGGGGCCGGAAACTGACCGAGCAGATCTCCTACCTTCGACGGCTGTGGAGCGAGGAGCTGATCAGTTTCGAGGGAGAGTTCGACCAGATCGACCGCGCCAACATCGTCCCCCGGCCGACCCGGCGGATCCCGATCTGGTGCGGCGGCTTCGCCGAGGCGGCGTTCCGCCGGGCCGTGGCCCTGGCCGACGGCTTCATCTTCGGCTACGGCCTCGAGCAGGCCGCGATGGACGGCTGGATCCGCCTGCGGGCTCTCCTGTCGGCCGCGGGTCGGCCCGTGGAGGGCTTCGGCGCGCAGTTCGTCCTGCACTCGCCCGGCCGGCCCTACACCGATCAGGAGATCACGGGTGGCCTGCTGCGGCTTCGGGAGGCAGGCGCGACACACGCCTCGTTGTTCACGATGGGACGCGGCTTCGCCGGTGTCGACCGCCACATCGACTACATCGCGGAGATCATGAAAGTGGCGGACGCGGTACTGCGCTGAAGGGACTGGCTTGCTCGCGCGGGCGCGGCGTGCCGCGTCCGCGCGAGGTTATGCGTGCCGCGGGTGCTGTTCGCGCAGCGCCGCCCGCTGGATCTTGCCGGTCGCGGTCTTCGGTAGCTCCGGCAGGATCGAGACCTGGCGGGGGGACTTGTACGCGGCGAGCCGCTCCCGGGCGAAGGCGGTCAGGTCCTCGGGCCTGGTGGTCGCGCCGTCGCGCAGCGACACGTAGGCCACCACGCTCTCGCCCCGGTAGGCGTCCGGCAGGCCGACCACGGCGGYCTCGAAGACGTCGGGGTGCTCGTACAGGACGTCCTCCACCTCACGCGGCCAGACCTTGAAGCCCGACGTGTTGATCTGGTCCTTCACCCGGTCGACGAGATACACCCAGCCGTCGGCGTCGAGGACGGCGACATCTCCGGTGCGCAGCCGCCCGTCCGCCAGCGCGTGCGCCGACGCCTCGGGGTTGCGCCAGTAGCCGGGAATGACCTGCGGGGCGGAGATGACCAGCTCGCCCTCGACACCCGGCGGTCGCGGCGCGCCGTTCTCGTCGGTGATCCACACGTCGACGTTCTGCATCGGCACGCCGATAGAAAGGGTGCCGCTCGGGCTGTGCACGGGGGCCGTCGCGCCGGGAGGGACGGCGATGCCGCCGCCCGTCGTCTCGGTCATGCCCCAGATGTTGTGCAGGTAGGGCCCGAACCTCGATCGGAAGGCCTCCACCGTCGACGGCGGGATGGGCGCGCCGCCGGAGTAGAGCCGTTTCACCGTGGCGAAATGCTCGGGGCCCGCGCTTTCCAGCCGGGAGAAGGCGTTGAACGCCGTGATCGAGCCGATGGTGGTCGTCACGCCGTGGTCGCGAAAGGCCTCGAGCGCGACCGAGGGCTCGAAACGGCCGCTCATGCTCAGGGTCGTGTCGTTCAGCAGCGCGATGCCTGCGTTCAGGGAGAGGCCGGTGATGTGGAAGAGGGGGGCGATCGCGAACACCACGTCACCCGGCTGGAGGAGTAGCCAGCGGCCGTAGTTCAGAACCGCGTTGAGGTAGTTCCGGTGTGTGTTCAGCGCACCTTTGGGCGGGCCCGTGGTACCCGAGGTGTAGGTGAGGAAAGCGGTGTCGTCCGGGGCGGTCTCGACCGGCTGGGGGCGCTGCCCCCGGCGTTCCGACAGGATCGCCGCGAGATCGCCGTCGGGCGACGGTGCGGGATCGCCCGCGGCGTCGAAGACGCGCGGGTCGTTCGTTGTCTGGAAATCGCGTGCGGAGGCGGACAAAAACCAGCGGACCGTGCTGCCCACGAGCGTCTCGCGGGTCTGGGTGTCGGTGCCGCGAGCCAGGATGATCCCGGTGGTGCCGGAGTCGTCGATCAGGCGCCGCAGCTCGCGCCCGCCGTACATCGGGTTGAGCGGCACCGCGATGCCACCGGCCTTCCAGATCGCCAGCAGGCTGATCGGGTAGTACGGCACGTTCTGCAGGTAGATGCCCACGCGGTCGCCCGGCCGGACGCCCCGTTCCTGAAGGTCGGCGGCGAGGGCGTCGGCGTGGGCGTCAAGGTCGGCCGCGCTGACAGACCCGTCGAAGTACCGCACTGCCGGCCTGCCGGGGTTGCTGGACACCCGGTCCCGCCAGGCGGCGGCGATCGAACAGTGGGCGGGGTGCGGCGACGGGTCGATCCCTGGTGGATAGGTGGCGAGCCACGGCCGGGCGGCCGAGAGGACGTCCTCGCTCGCGGAATCGGTCGGCATTGATCAGTCCCTCGGGTCTGCGCAGGGTTTGGTCCAGCGTTGCGTCCAGCGTTCGATACGTGGGCCGCCGCCGCGGCGGAGCCCTCCGCCGCGGCCCGCGCGGTCGCTCCGGGTGCGTCCGGGTGGGTCCGGGTGGGTCTGGACGCCGTGGCCCAAGGTGGCTGAGCGGAATCCGGTCAGGCTTGACACCCCTCCGGGAGCTTACTACCTTGAGCAGTTATTGAACACCATGTATCAAATAGCGCACAGGGTCATGATGGCGCGCGTCATGATGGCGCACGGAGTCGTGGAGCGCGGAGTCATGGTGCCCAAGCAGTCGTACGCGAGCGGGCGCACCGGTCGGCCACCACAGCCCGCGGCGCCGCGCCGACGCAGTCACAACGGTTCCGGAACCTTCCCAGTGACGGGGGCATGCGATGCAGGAGCATGAGACGTACGGCGTGGTGGTTCTCGGGTCGGGCGCGGCAGGGCTGACCGCGGCGCTCGCCGCGGCCGTGGAGGGCGCCCGCGTCGCCGTCTTCGAGAAGGCGGAGCTGCTCGGCGGCACGACCGCGCTGTCCGGCGGGACGATCTGGGTGCCCGGCAACCAGCCGGCCCGGGCGGCCGGCATCAAGGACTCCCGGGCGGACGGCCTGGCGTACCTCGCCAGCCTGTCGAACGGGATGATCATCCCGGAGCTGGCCGAGGCGCTCGTCGACGGCGGGCCGGAGCTGGTCGACTTCGTCGAGCAGCAGACGGAGCTCCGCTTCCAGCTGGTCGAGGGCTATCCCGACTACCACCCGGAACGCCCCGGCGGCCGGCCCGACGGGGGGCGGTCGATCGAGGTCGGCCTCTTCTCCTTCCTCGGGTTCGAGGAGTGGGAGGACCGCATCGCGGGCGACACCCGCCGGTTGCTCATCCGCGAGATGCCTCTCGGCGGGGGCACCGGCGCACTGGCGCCGGAGGTGCTCGCCGAACGGGAGAGGAACCGCGCGGAGGGCCTCGGCCGGGCGCTGGTCGGCGGTCTGCTCCAGGCCTGCCTGCGGCGCGGGGTGCACGTCGCCACCCGGTCGCGTGGCCTACGGCTGATCACCGAGGGTGGCACCGTCACCGGGATCGAGATCGGGACGCCCGAGGGCGTCCGGTCGGTGCGCGCGGGCGCGGTCGTGCTCGCCACCGGCGGATTCGAGTACGACCCCGATCTCGTCCGGGACTTCCTGCGCGGGCCGCTGACCCGTGCCATCGGCGCGCCGACCAACACCGGGGACGGGCTGCGGATGGCGATGCGGGTCGGCGCCCAGCTCGGCAACATGCGGGAGGCCTGGTGGGCCCCGGTCGTCAGCCTTCCCGGGCACCGTCGTGACGGCGCCCGGAACGGTCTGCTGACCGCGCGGGAACGTGCGCTTCCCGGCTCGATCATGGTCAACGGCCACGGCCGCCGGTTCGCCAACGAGGCGGCGAACTACAACGCCTTCGGAGGCGCCTACCACCAGCTCGACGCGTCGAGGTTCGAGTACCCGAACCTGCCCAGCTTCATGATTTTCGACCAGTCGACCGTCGACCGGTTCGGTGTGTTCGGCGGCGCGCCCGGCGGCGCGGTGCCGGACTGGCTGGTGCGCGCCGACACCCTCGACGAGCTGGCGGGCCGGCTCGGCCTTCCCGCGGCCGAGGTCGCCGCGACCGTGCAGCGGTTCAACGAGCATGCCCGCGCGGGCACCGACCCCGACTTCGGCCGCGGCGACAACGCCTACGACCGGTTCCCCGGCGGCCGGGTGCTCGACCCCGACTCGGTCCACTCCACGCTGGGCCCGGTCGAGACCGCGCCGTTCTACGGCGTCGAGGTCGGGTCGTCGGCACTCGGTACCAAGGGCGGGCCCCGGACCGATCAGGAAGGCCGGGTCCTGGATGTCGACGGCGACGTGATCCGCGGGCTCTACGCCGCGGGCAACGTGATGGCGAGTCCGTCCGGCATGGTGTACGGCGGTGCCGGAGCGACACTGGCGGTGGCAGGGGTGTGGGGTATGCACGCCGGGCGCGCGGCGGCGCGCGACCCGGCGGCCGGCTCCCGGCCGCCGGTCCTGAGCGAACGATTCGGAAGCTGATTCGAAGCCAGCAGACCACCGGAAGTTGGGGCAATGACCGAGACCTTAGAGATCCCGACCGAGGCGATCACCGCGCGGGACGCCGAGGACATCTTCGCCGGATGGCTCGCCGAGTTCGCGGCGGCCCTGCGAAGCGGATCCACCTCCGACCTCGCCGCGCTCTTCCTGCCGGAAGCGACCTGGCGTGACTTCATGGCCTTCCCCTGGGACTTCCACCACACGGTCGGGCAGGCGGAGACCGTCGGCCGGCTCGCCGAGCTGGCGAAGGCCTGGGACGCGGCCGACTTCCGGCCCAGCCGGGAACAGCCGCCGGTCGTCACGGACGGCGCCGTCAACGCCTTCTTCGACTTCACCACCACGGACCGGATCGACCGCGGCTATGTGCTGCTGGTGCCGAGCGCGGGGCGCTTCGTGGTGTCGATCCTGCAGACCCAGGTGATCGGTCTGCAGGCCCATCCGGAGCGGGTGCGCCACCATCGCCGGGACGGCAAGGTCTACGGCATCGTGCCGGACCGCACCCGGTGGTCGAGCGACCGCGAGAAGGAGATCGCCTTCGAGGACAGCGAGCCCGCGGTGCTCGTGCTCGGGGCGGGACACAACGGGCTGGCCATAGCGGCCCGGCTCGGCGCGCTTGACGTCCCGACGCTCGTCATCGACCGCGAGGAGCGCGTCGGGGACACCTGGCGCAGGCGCTATGCGTCGCTCGCCCTGCACAGCACCGTCTTCGGCGACCATCTGCCCTACCTCTCGCTGCCGCCGTCCTGGCCGGCGCACACCCCGAAGGACAAGTTCGCCGACTGGCTGGAGTCCTACGCGAACCTGCTCGACCTCAACGTGTGGACGTCCACCACGTTCCTCGACGGGCACTTCGACACCGACGCCCAGCGGTGGACGATCCGGGTCCGGCGTGGGGACGGCTCGATCCGGGAGCTGCACCCGCGGCACTTCGTCGTGGCGGGCGGCCTGTTCGGATCGCCGAAGATCCCCGCGATCAGGGGGATCGAGACCTTCCCCGGCATGACGGCGCATTCGGACGAGTTCCAGTACGGCGCCGACTTCCGGGGCAAGAAGGCGCTGGTGATCGGGGCCGGAGTGAGCGGCCACGAGATCGCGCACGACCTGTACGAACACGGCACGGACGTCACGATGCTGCAGCGCAGCGCCACCTACGTCGTGAGCTACACCTCCTACCACCGGTACTGGTCGACGCTGTTCACCGAGGACATGCCCTACACCCCGGACTTCGCGGACCAGATGACCTACGCGCTGCCCAACGAGCGGGTTGACGAGCTCAACAAGAAGCTGGTGAAGCTCGCCGCGGAGGCCGACCGGGATCTGCTCGACGGCCTCACGTCGCGGGGCTTCAAGCTCGAGTGGGGCCCGGACGGGACCGGCATCATCGGCGCCCACATGTCCGGCAGGGACGCCTACCAGATCAACATCGGTGCGTCCGAGCTGATCGCGGACGGCCTGGTGCACCTCAGACAGGGTGTCGAGGTGGCCGAGGTCAGGGAGCGGACGGTGGTCTTCACCGACGGCTCGACGCTCGACGTCGACCTCATCGTCTTCGCCACCGGATACCACCAGTTCTGGGGCCACATCAAGCCGACGCTGGGTCCGGCGGCGGACCGGATCGACCGGGCCTACGGCCGTGCGGCGGACGGTGAGTACGCGAACACGTGGCGGCGGTCCGCGCAGGCGGGTCTGTGGTTCGGCACCGGGTTCATCCGGATGGCCCGCTTCTACACCCGGTTCACAGCGCTGCTGATCAAGGCGATCGAGGTCGGCGTCGAGCCGATGGACCCGGACCGGACCGACGGCGGCTGATGTCCGCCATCGAGGTGAACAGGCGGGTCGAACCCGGAACCGTGGCGCTGCTCGGTCGACTGGCACGCTGGGACCTGAC
Source organism: Parafrankia colletiae (assembly GCF_001854655.1). Taxonomy (GTDB): domain Bacteria; phylum Actinomycetota; class Actinomycetes; order Frankiales; family Frankiaceae; genus Parafrankia; species Parafrankia colletiae. The sequence continues at coordinate 16,771 of NZ_MBLM01000138.1, forward strand.
GAGCATCGCGACGATCCGGCGCTCGTACACGGCGGTCGGCCCGCCGCCCGCGCCGTCGGACCCGCGGGTCCGACGGACCGACGAGGTCATCCCGGGCCTGGACGGCCGTCCCGACGTCCGGGTGCGCTGGTACCGTCCCGCCACCGACGACGCCGACGCCGGCGTGGCGCTGCCCTTCCTCCTCTGGCTGCACGGCGGCGCCTACATCATGGGGAACCTGGACGAGAACGACGACCGCCTCGACCGGATGGTCGTCGAGCTCGGCTGCGCCGTCGTCTCGGTCGACTGGCGGCTGGCCCCGGAGCATCCCTACCCGGCGGGGCTGGAGGACGCGGAGACGGTCTGGCGCCGGGTCAGCGCGAACCCGGCCGGCTACGGGGTCGACCCGTCCCGCCTGGTCCTGGGCGGGGCGAGCGCGGGTGCCGGCCTGGCCGCCGGGCTGTGTCTGCGGCTGCGGGACCTCGGCATCCCCCAGCCGGCGCTGCAGCTGCTGATCTACCCCATGCTCGACGACCGTGAGCTGACACCCTCGATCCGCGCGCTCGAGGACCCGGGCCACTGGGGCCTCTGGCATCTGCGGGCCAACCGGATGTGCTGGGCGGCCTACCTCGGATCGCTCGCCGGCGGCGAGGTCCCGCCCACCGCGGCGCCGGCGCGGGCCGAGGACCTCGCCGGGCTCGCGCCGGCCTTCCTCGCGATCGGTGACGTCGACGGGTTCCTCGACGAGAACGTCGCCTACGCGGCGCGCCTGTCGCGGGCCGGTGTGCCGACGGAGCTGCATGTGTACCCCGGGGTCGTGCACGGCGGGTTCGGCGCACCGCCGCGCACCCCGCGCACCGCGCAGTTCCTACGGGACGTCTACGCGGCGCTGGCCGCCGCCTTCGCGCCGGCGGACGGCTCCCCGGAAACCGGGGAGGGGCCCTGATGGACGTGGAGAGCAGACTCCGGGAGCTGGACGCCCGGCTGCGGGCGGCCGAGGACCAGCTGGAGATCCTCCGCCTGCTCAACAGCTACGGCCCGCTGGTCGACAGCGGGTCGGCGGACCAGGCGGCCGACCTGTGGGTGACCGGCGGCGGCTACGAGTTCGGTCTTCCGGCCGGAGGAACTGTCCGGGTGGAGGCGCCGCCGGGCCTGGCCGACCTCTACCGGACCGAGCCGCACACCGGGCTGGTCGCCGACGGCGTCGCGCACCTCACCGCCACCCCCCGCATCACCGTCAGCGGTGACACGGCGGACGCCGTCGGCTACTCCTTCGTGGTCCGCAGAGAGGGCGAGCGGTGGTTCCTGTGGCGGGCCGCGATCAACCACTGGACGCTGCTGCGCACTCCCRCCGGCTGGCGGATCCGGGACCGCCGCAACCGCGTCCTCGACGGCTCACCCGAGTCCCAGGCGATCATGCGCCTGGCGCGGGGATGAGAGCCCGCGCCGCCCGGCAGGGCCCTGACGGGGCCGGATACCATCAGCCCATGGCCCAAGCCGACCAGACGGAGATCGTCAAAGCGCAGCCTGGGAGCCAGACGCTCGCGCGCGGTCTGCGGGCCCTCATCGCCGTCACGGAATCCGGGACGGGTCTGACCACCCAGGAAGTCGCGGAACGGCTTTCCATTCACCGGTCGATCGCCTACCGGCTGCTGCAGACGTTCGTGGACTTCCGTTTTCTCACCCGGACCGACAACGGCGTCTACCAGCCGGGCGCGAGGCTCGTGTCGTTGTCGGACGCGTACCTGCCGGGCCTGCGCGAGATCGCCCTGCCGTCGATGCGCAGGCTGGCCGAGCGGCTCGGCTCCACGATCGCGCTCTTCATCGCCGAGGGTTCCGAAGCGGTGGCGATCTCGCTGGTCGAGCCCACCAACACGACCCATCACCTGTCCTTCCGCGCCGGCATGCGGACCCCGCTGGACCGGGGGTCCGCGGCCTACGCGCTCGCGTCGGCGCTGCCGCCGCAGTCTGACGAGCCGGCCGGGGTGACGCTCGCGCGCGAGCGCGGCTTCGCGACCAGCAGCGGTGAGATCGAGGCCGGGGCACACGGTGTCGCGGCGCTCATCCCGACCCGGCCCCCGAGCCCACCGCTGTGCCTTCACCTGGTCACCTTCCGCTCCGAGGCGGCGGCCGGCGCGGGCCCGGTGATGGTGCACGCCGCCGGCGAGATCGGCCGGCTTCTCGACGGAGGCGACCGGCTGTCGGGCGCCCGCGTGTCCGGCCTGGGCCAGGCCGGCTAGCCCGCCAGCCCCCGAGGCACTGCGTCCTGTTCGGGTGCCCGTTCGCCCCGCTGGCTGTCATCCTTTGGTCGTGGCGGCTGCCTCGGCCGTCGCCTCGGCGTGCTCTCACCGGATGACGGGTGCTCCCTGTGCTCGACGAGTTGCCCCCTACCCGCGGCCCGACAACTGGCTGCCCCCGCGAAGCTGGGAGCGGCGGCGCGAGAAGAACGCCGCGCTCCTGACCGTTCTGAGCACCGCAGCCATGGTTGCGCTCCTCGTGTTGTACGCGTGGGCCTCCGGAAGGACACACGCCGCGATGGACGACGCGTGGGTGATCGAGGATGCTGCCCTTGTCGAGCCGCTGACCGCGGCCTGCGACGAGATGAAGCGGTCGCTCGCCGGCCTGGCACCGCCGCCCTCAGGCGCCCCGACCGATGTAGCGGCCAGCATGGCCGCCCAGGACGCGGCCGTGGCCGCGATGATCGCGCGGGACCGTGCGATCGGTCCGGAAACGCTGGACAGCGACCCGCCGGCGTTGGACTGGCTGGCCGACTGGGAAGCGCTCCTGCGCGCCCGCGGCGACACCGAGCACGCACTGCTGGCCGGCCCCGCCGGCCCCGGTGGCCGCTCGGTCGCGATCATCGTTCCCCAGACCGAAGACGGCTATCCGATCACCGCCCGGATGGCTGACGCGCTGCCCGCCTGCGCCGTGCCCAGCGTGCTGCTCGAACCGCCCCGACCCGGGTAGTGCGAGCAGGCCGAGCGTCGCCGGCCGATTGACCTCGAGTTCGGTCGAGGTCCCAACGTGCCGATCATGACGACGCCACACCGGGCCGGCACGGCTCCAGCGGAGGCCCCGGGCGAACCGGCTCCAGCGGTGCTCCGCGTCTTCCCTCTTCCGCGCTTCCCGCGATCCCTGTGTCTGTGCGCCCACTGCTGCCGGCGGTAGGCGCCGCTGCACTGTGCCCGCCCGCTGTGCCCGCCCGCCGGGGGCGGACGGGCGGGCACAGCGGGCGTCGCTCCGGTCTTGACACCCCGGAACGCCGATCTTACTGTGCATATGTCGAACACTCGCGTTCTATAGTTCGCACAACGATAGTTCGCACGGCGTGCGCACAGCGTGAGCCGGGGCGCATCCGTGAGCCAGGGCGGCGTGAGTGGGGTGCGGCGTGAGAGAGGGATGGGCCAGGCGCGTGTCGGAGTACGAAAGCATCTGGAGTGACCTTCAGGGCGTCCCGTTCTCGCAGGGATATCTGGACGCCGCGGGCGTGCGGACGAGATACCTGCATGCCGGCGACGAGAGCAGACCGGTGCTCGTCCTGTTACACGGCTCGGGCGGGCATGCGGAGGCCTACGTCCGCAACCTGGAGGCCCACGCCCAGCACTTCTCGACGTGGGCGATCGACATGCTCGGCCACGGGTACACCGGCCGGCCCGGTCACCCCCTGGAGGTCGCGCACTACGTCGAGCACCTGCTGGCGGTGCTCGACACGATCGGCGCGGACCGCGCCCACATCAGCGGCGAGTCGCTCGGGGGCTGGGTCGCGGCCCGCGCGGCCGTCGACCATCCGGACCGGGTCGACCGGCTGGTGCTGAACACCGCCGGCGGGTCGCAGGCGGATCCGGCCGTCATGGCCCGCATCCGCACGCTGTCGATGGCGGCGGTGGAGAACCCGACCTGGCCGGTCGTCCAGGCCCGGATCACATGGCTGATGGCGGACAAGACCCGGGACTACGACGACCTCGTCGCGAGCCGGCAGCGCATCTACCGGCAGCCCGGCTTCACCGCGGCGATGAGCGACATCATGGCGCTGCAGGACCCGGTGATCAGGGCGCGCAACCTGCTCGGCCCGGCCGAGTACGGCGCCATCACGGCACCCACGCTGGTGCTGTGGACCAGTGACGACCCGACCGCGGACGTCGAGGAGGGCGGCCGGATCGCCTCGATGATCCCGGGTGCCCGGTTCGAGGTGATGCCCGGCTGTGGCCACTGGCCCCAGTACGAGGACGCGAAGACCTTCAACCGCCTGCACCTCGACTTCCTGCTGGGGCGCTGACCATGACCGCGGACCTGCCCGGCACCGGAGCGGGCACCGCAGCCGGTTCCGGGCCTGGAGCCGGCACCGGCACCGGACCTGGAACCGAGGCCGCCGCACCGACGGTCGTGCTGATCGGCGCAGGGCCGGTGGGGCTGACCCTCGCGAACATGCTCGGCGGCTATGGCGTGCGCACCCTGGTGGTCGAGGAGCGGGAGACGCTGATCGACTACCCGCGCGGGGTCGGGCTGGACGACGAGTCGCTGCGCACCTTCCAGACCACAGGCCTGGTCGACCGGATCCTGCCGCACACGAACCCCAACCAGGTGATGCGGTTCGTCGACGCGAAGCAGCGTGTGCTCGCCGAGATCGCGCCGACCAGCGAGCCGTTCGGCTGGCCGAAGCGCAACGGCTTCGTCCAGCCGCTGGTCGACGCCGAGCTGCTGGCGGGCCTGCGGCGGTTCGACCATGTCGAGGTCCGCTGGGGCCACCGGATGGAGTCGCTGGAACAGTCCGCCGGCGGGGTCACTGTCGGGCTGTCCGGGCCCGCCGGCCCCTCGACCGTCACGGCCGGCTACGTCGTCGGCTGCGACGGCGGGCGCAGCGCCACCCGCCAGCTGATGGGGATGTCGTTCGAGGGCACGACGTCGCCGACGCGCTGGCTTGTGGTCGACATCCGCCCCGACCCGCTCGGCCGGCCCAACGTGGATGTCGGCGCGGACCCGGCGCGCCCCTACGTGTCGGTGTCCATCGCGCACGGCATCCGCCGGTTCGAGTTCATGCTGCACGCGGACGAGGCCGACGAGGCGGCGGAGGACCCGGCGTTCGTCGCCACCATGCTCGCCCGGTTCGTGCCGCACCCGGACCGGGTGACCGTCATCCGGCGCCGGGTGTACACACACCACTCGCGGATCRCCGGCTCCTTCCGCGACGGCCGGGTCCTGATCGCCGGCGACGCCGCCCACCTGATGCCGGTCTGGCAGGGCCAGGGCTACAACAGCGGCATCCGGGACGCGGCCAACCTCGGCTGGAAGCTCGCCGCGGTGGCGAACGGCCTCGCCGGTGACGCCCTGCTCGACACCTACGACGTCGAGCGGCGCCGGCACGCGCAGGCGATGATCGACCTGTCGACGACCGTCGGGCGCATCATCTCCCCGACCAGCCGGCGGGTCGCCACCGTGCGGGACTGGATCGCCCGGACGGCCTCCGCCGTGCCCGCGCTGAAGCAGTACGTCGTGGAGATGCGGTTCAAGCCGATGCCGCGGTACGCCGAGGGCGCGGTGGTGCACACGGAGCCGATCCGTGCGGACTCGCCGGTCGGGACCCTGTTCATCCAGCCGCGGGTCGACACCCGCGAACGCGAGAACGTCCGCCTCGACGACGTGCTCGGGCCCTGGTTCGCCGTGCTGTGCTGGAACAACGACCCGTACGAGCTGCTCGGCCCCGAGACGTTCGCGAGGTGGAAGGCCCTCGGCGCGACCTTCGTCGCGCTGCGGCCGGTGACCCAGCTGCACTGGGCGGGCCAGGACCACCCGGACGTCGTGGTGGTCGGGGACCGCACCGGCGCCCTCAAGTCCTGGTTCGACGCGCACGAGGAGTCCGTGCTCTTCCTGCGGCCCGACCGGTGTGTGTCCGGCGCCTGCGTCGCCCAGCTGACCTCCGAACTGGCCGCGTCGCTCACCGGCGCGCTGTCCCTCACCCCGGGAGCCGAGGATGGCGCTCGCCCTCTGCTGTATGTCGCACAGCCCGCTGCTCGGCCTGCCCGGCCCACCGCCGTCTCTGCTGGCTGACGTCGGCACGGCGCTCGCCGCCGCCCGGGACGTGGTGCACGACTACGACCCGGACCTGGTCGTCCTGTTCGCTCCGGACCACTACAACGGCTTCTACTACCGGCTCATGCCGCCGTTCTGCGTCGGGACCGCGGCACGCGGCGTCGGCGACTACGGGACGCAGAGCGGCGCGCTCGACGTCCCGTCCGACCTCGCCTACGGCTGCGCCGAGGCGGCGTGGGCGGCCGACGTCGACGTGGCCGTCTCGACCGGCATGGACGTCGACCACGCCACGGCGCAGCCGTTGGAGCTGCTCTTCGGCGACATCGCGGCCCGTCCGGTGGTCCCGGTCTTCGTCAACTCGGTCGCCGTCCCGCTGGCGCCGCTGCGCCGGGCCCGGCTGCTCGGGGCGGCGATCGGCCGCTACCTTGCCGGCCTGGACCGGCGGGTGCTCGTGATCGGGTCCGGCGGCCTGTCGCACGACCCGCCCGTCCCGACCCTGGCCAGCCCGCCGGAGGTGCTCGAGCGCATCGTGCACGGCCGGCCGCCGACGGCGGGGGAGCGGCAGGCGCGGCAGACCGCGGTGATCGAGGCTGCGGCGGGCTTCGCCCGCGGCGAGACCGACCTGCGGCCGCTCAACCCCGGGTGGGACCAGCGCGTGCTCGACGTCCTCGACCAGGGCCGGCTGGCCGAGCTGGACGGGTGGAGCAACGCCGCGATCACGCGGGAGGGCGGCAACTCCGCGCACGAGATCCGCACGTGGGTGGCCGCGTTCGCGGCGCTCGCCGCAGTGGGGCCGTACCGGGTTCGGACCCGGTACTACCGGCCCGCGCCCGAGCTGATCGCCGGCTTCGCCGTCCGGACGGCCTTCCCGCGATGAGGCCGGCGTGCAGCCGCGAGCGGTGCTCGCCCCAACGATTCCGAGGTGCCAGGTGACAAGCAGGGTTGTGACAGGCGTCGTGGGACGCGACGCGATCGAGGCCGCCGTCGCGCGGCTCGACCGGGCGGCCGCCGAGCACGTTCCGTGCGCACCGGTCGCCGACCTGATCGGCCCGAGCGACATCGACGCGGCCTACGCGGTGCAGTCGGCGCTCACCGCGCTGCGGGTCGCCCGCGGCGCGCGGATCGTCGGCCGGAAGATCGGCCTCACCTCGCCGGCCGTCCAACGCCAGGTCGGCGTGGACCAGCCCGACTTCGGCGTGCTCTTCGACGACATGCACTACGCCTCGGGTACCACGGTGCCGTTCGGCCGGCTGCTGCAGCCCAGGGCCGAGGCCGAGATCGCCTTCGTCCTCGCCGCGGACATCGTCGACCCCGCGCCCGCCGCCGTCCGGGCGGCGGTCGGCAGTGCGGTGGCGGCGATCGAGGTCGTCGACAGCCGGGTCGCGGACTGGCGGATCAGCATCACCGACACGGTGGCGGACAACGCCTCCAGCGGTGTCTTCGTGCTGGGCGACCGGCATCTCACCCTGGACGAGTTCACCCCGGCCGACGTGTCGATGCGGATGCTGCGCAACGGCGTGGCCGCCAGCACCGGGACGGGGCGCGCGTGCCTCGGCGACCCGCTCGCCGCGCTGGCGTGGCTCGCGCGCACGGCACTGGACTTCGAGGACCCGCTCCGGGCCGGCGACATCGTCCTTTCCGGGGCGCTCGGTCCGCTGGTCCCCATCGAGCCCGGCGATGTGATCCAAGCCGAGGTCGGCCCCCTGGGCCCGGTAACGGCGACGTTCGAGAAGGAAGGCTGAAACGGTGCGGCATGTGGCGATCATCGGGTCGGGGAACATCGGCACCGACCTCCTGATCAAGATCAAACGAAGGTCCGAGTCGCTGAGTGTGGCGGCCATGGTGGGGATCGACCCGGAGTCCGACGGCCTCGCCCGGGCGAGACGGCTGGGGGTCGCCACGACCTCCGACGGGGTGGCCGGTCTCCTGGCGATGCCCGAGTTCGAGCAGGCCGACATCGTGCTCGACGCCACGAGCGCCAACGCCCACCGCGCGAACGCGGCGGCGCTGGCCCCGTACGGCCGGCGGCTGATCGACCTCACCCCGGCGGCCCTCGGGCCGTTCGTGGTGCCGGCGGTCAACCTCGACGAGCACCTGAGCGCCCCCAACGTCAACATGACGACCTGCGGCGGGCAGGCCACCGTCCCGATCGTCGCCGCGGTCTCGCGTGTCACCCCGGTGGCCTATGCGGAGATCGTCGCCACGGTGGCGTCGAAATCCGCCGGGCCCGGCACGCGCGCCAACATCGACGAGTTCACCGAGACGACGGCGCACGCGCTGGAGTCGGTGGGCGGCGCACGGCGCGGCAAGGCGATCATCATCCTGAACCCCGCCGAACCGCCGCTCATCATGCGCGACACCGTGCTGTGCCTGGTCGGCGACGTCGACCGGGAGGCGGTCACCGAATCGATTCACCGGATGATCGCGGACGTCGCCGCCTATGTGCCCGGCTACCGCCTGAAGCAGGACGTGCAGTTCAACCCCGTGGACCCGGCCGAGGTGCGCATACTCCTGCCGGACGACACGGTCGACGTCCGCTGGAAGGTGAGCGTGTTYCTCGAGGTGGAGGGTGCCGCGCACTATCTGCCGGCCTACGCCGGCAATCTGGACATCATGACGTCGGCCGCCGTGCGGGTCGCCGAGCGCATCGCCGGATCCGAGGTGACGGCATGACCGGGCCGAACATCTATCTGCAGGACGTCACCCTTCGAGACGGGATGCACGCCATCCGGCACCGGGTCGACCCGGAGCGGGTCGGCGCGATCGTGGCCGCTCTCGACAAGGCGGGCGTCCGGGCGATCGAGGTCACCCACGGCGACGGGCTGGCCGGCTCCAGCCTGACGTACGGCCCCGGCAGCCACACCGACTGGGAGTGGATCGAGGCGGCGGTCGCCAACGCCGCGCAGGCCACCATCACCACGCTGCTGCTGCCGGGGGTGGGCACCATCGCCGAGCTCCGCCGGGCGCATGCGATGGGTGTCGGCTCGGTCCGCATCGCGACGCACTGCACCGAGGCGGACGTCGCCGCCCAGCACATCGCCGCGGCGCGTGAGCTCGGGATGGACGTGTCCGGCTTCCTGATGATGAGTCACATGGCCGAGCCGGCCGAGCTGGCCGCCCAGGCCAGGCTGATGGAGTCGTACGGGGCGCACTGTGTCTACGTCACCGACTCGGGCGGCCGGCTGACCACCGACCGCGTGCGCGAGCGGGTCCGCGCCTACCGCGACGTCCTCAGCCCGGACACCCAGATCGGCATTCACGCGCACGAGAACCTCTCGCTGTCGGTCGCCAACTCGTTCGCCGCGGTGGAGGAGGGCGCGTACCGCGTCGACGCGTCGCTCGCCGGGCAGGGGGCCGGCGCCGGCAACTGCCCGATCGAGCCGTTCGTCGCGGTCGCGCTGCTGCTCGGCTGGGATATCGACTGCGACCTGCTCGCGCTGGAGGACGCCGCCGAGGACCTGGTGCGGCCCCTGCAGGACCGTCCCGTCCGCGTCGATCGCGAAACCCTCACGCTCGGCTTCGCGGGCGTGTACTCAAGCTTCCTCCGGCACGCCGAGATCGCCGCCGAGACCTACGGCGTGGACGCCCGCAGCATCCTGATCGAGGCGGGCCGCCGAAAGCTGGTCGGCGGCCAGGAGGACATGCTCGTCGACATCGCCCTGGCAATACAGCCCAAGTAGGCCCGTGCCAACCGGCGGATGCCCGCGGGGCGCGTTCATCGCTCCGCCACTTCCGCGTTTTCTCTTCCTCCGCGCCGTGCCCCGCACGCTGCTTTTCGTGTGCCCGAGGAGGCCATGATGCCCGCCAACGACATCCCGGTGTTCGACGCCGACAACCATCTGTACGAGACCAGGGACGCGTTGACCAAGTTCCTGCCCGACCGGTACAAGGGCGCCGTCGACTACGTCGAGGTCCACGGCCGGACGAAGATCGTGGTCCGGGGGCAGATCAGCGACTACATCCCGAACCCGACCTTCGACGTGGTCGCCCGCCCGGGTGCGCAGGAGGACTACTACCGCCACGGCAATCCCGACGGGAAGTCCTACCGGGAGATCTTCGGCGCGCCGGTGCGCTGCATCGACGCCTGGCGGGAGCCGGCCGCCCGGCTGAAGCTCATGGACGAGCAGGGCCTGGACCGCACGCTGATGTTCCCGACGCTGGCCAGCCTGATCGAGGAACGGATGCGGGACGACCCGGACCTGGTCCACGCCGTCATCCACTCCCTCAACGAGTGGCTGTACGAGACCTGGCAGTTCAACTATGAGGGCCTCGACCGCATTTTCACCACCCCGGTGATCACGCTCCCGATCGTCGAGCGGGCGATCGAGGAACTGGAGTGGGTGCTGGAGCGGGGTGCCCGGGTGGTCCTCATCCGCCCGGCGCCGGTGCCCGGCCTGCGCGGGGCGCGCTCGTTCGGGCTGCCGGAGTTCGACCCGTTCTGGGAGCGGGTGCAGGAGGCCGACATCCTGGTCGCGCTGCACTCGTCGGACAGCGGTTACGACCGCTACTACAGCGACTGGACGGGCACCAGCTCCGAGATGCTGCCGTTCAAGCCCAGCGCGTTCCGGATGCTGCAGGCCTGGCGTCCGGTGGAGGACGCGGTGGCGGCGCTGGTCTGCCACGGCGCGCTGTCCCGGTTCCCCCGGCTGAAGATCGCCGTCGTSGAGAACGGCAGCAGCTGGGTCGCGCCGCTGCTGCTGTCCATCAGGGACCTCTACAAGAAGCTGCCGCAGGACTTCGCGGAGGACCCGATCGAGGTCATCAGGCGGAACATCAACATCAGCCCGTTCTGGGAGGAGGACCTGGGCGCGCTCGCCGGACTCATCGGGGAGGACCGGGTGCTGTTCGGCTCCGACTACCCGCACCCGGAGGGGCTGGCCAGCCCGCTGACCTACCTCGACGAGCTCAGGCACCTGCCCGAGGCGACCACCCGCAAGATCATGGGAGGCAACCTCGCCCGGCTGATGAACATCCCGGTCCCGGCCTAGCCGGACAGGCTCCCCGGGGGCGGGCCACGGACCCGTCCCCGGGCACGGCGCAGGGCGGCGCTCCCACCGGGGGTGGGAGCGCCGCCCTGTGGTGACGCCGCCCGAGCGGACCCGGGCTCATGGTGAGTGGGTGTGAGCGAGTCCGGTCAGCGGGCGCGGCGTGCGCTGAACGTCGCGGCGCTGTGGGTCGGTTGCGACCTGGACCGCTCCGCGGTCGACGGGCTGGCCTCGCGCTCGGGTGAGGTGGTACGAGTCGTGACCCTGGACGGTCGAGACGCCGTGGACCGCCCGGCGCGGCGGTGGTTGCCGGCGGGGCGGCGCCCACGCCGTCTGCCCGTTCGAGGTGTCGGCTCGGCGCCGTGGTCCTCACCGACCGGTGGGCGCTGGGCTGGAGTGGTTCTGGCCTCCGCCTGTGCCGCGACCACGGGGCTGGTGAGCGACCGGGCACCGGGGGCGAGCGTGGACAGTATCGGGTGATCGGCGGATGCGATCCGGGTGGTCGTCGGCCTGATGCCGGCGGCGCGGGCCAGTTGTATGACCTCACGGATCTGCTCCGTGGTCGCCAGGGTGATGACGGTGCCGCTGTTGCCGGCGCGCGCGGTGCGCCCGGAACGGTGCAGATATGCCTTGTGGTCGGCCGGTGGGTCGGCGTGGATCACGAGTGCCACGTCGTCGACGTGGATGCCGCGGGCGGCGATGTCCGTGGCGACCAGCGCCGAGGCCCGGCCGGTGTGGAAGTCGTCGAGGTTGCGGGTACGGGCGTTCTGGCTCAGGTTGCCGTGCAGCTCGACCGCGCGCACGCCGGCGCGGTTGAGCTGGCGGGCCAGAGCCTTGGCGCCGTGCTTCGTGCGGGTGAACACGACGGCGCGGCCCGGGGCGCTGGACAGGTCGACGAGCACGGGAAGTCGGTTGTCCCGCTCGACGTGCAGCAGATGGTGCGCCATCGTGCCCACCGGGGACTGGGCGGAGTCGGCCTCGTGTACCGCGGGCCTGCTGAGGTACTGGCGCACCAGGGCGTCGACGGCCTTGTCCAGGGTCGCCGAGAACAGCATGCGCTGCCCACCGGCCGCGGTCTGGCCGATCAACCGCCGCACCGCGGGCAGGAACCCCAGATCGGCCATGTGGTCGGCCTCGTCCAACACGACGATCTTCACCTGGGCCAGCGAGCAGCGCCCCCGCGCGAGGAGATCCTCCAGCCGGCCGGGGCAGGCCACGACGATGTCGACACCCCGCCGGATCGCGGCCACCTGCGGTTCCTGACCGACGCCGCCGAACACGGTGCACGAGGTGAGGCCGGCCGCGGCGGCCAACGGTCGCAGCGCCGTTTCGATCTGCGCGGCGAGCTCGCGGGTGGGCGCCAGAACCAGCGCGCGCGGAGCCCCGGCCCGGGCCCGGGGCCCGCCGGACAGCCGCGCGACCACGGGCAGGAGGAACGCGAGCGTCTTGCCGGACCCCGTGCGGCCGCGGCCGAGGACGTCACGTCCGGCGAGCGCGTCCGGCAGCGTCGCCCGCTGGATGGGGGTGGGGGTCTCGATGGCGAGACGGGTGAGAACATCGGTCAGGCGCGCGGGCACGCCGAGATCGGTGAACGAAGACAAGAAGAATCTCTATCTGTGCGGGTGTCCCGCCGACAACCGGGGATCCGAGGATCTCGGCCGGTTACGCGCGGAGCGGAGGCCCGATGCTGAGAAACGGGTGCTACGACGCGCGGACAACTCGCGGCAGGAGCTCGACGAGCTGATGGAGCCATCATAGCCGGTCCGCGCGCCGCACCGGTGCCCACAGGTGCCGGTGCGGTCGTCGGCGGGCAACGGGCCGTCGCTGGGGGCTGCGCCGGCGGTGGGCCCCACCCAGGGCGCGTCGCACCTGACAGGGCCTACTGGGTGGCGGCGGCCGCCGACCCGCTCAGCGCGGCGCAGATGCCGCCGTCCACGAGGATGTCGACACCGGTCACGAAACGGGCGCTGTCGGACAGCAGGAAGGCGGCGACGTCGGCGACGTCCTCCGCCTGCCCGATGCGGCCCAGGGGAGTCTGGTCCACCAGGGTCTGCATGACGGTGTGGGTCTCGGCCTCCTGCCGGCCCTGCGGAGTGTCGATGATCCCCGGGGAGAGGGAGTAGACGCGCCCGCCGAGCGGACCGACCCGCACCGCTTCCTGGCGGGCGAAGCGCTGCACCCCGCGTTTGGCCCACGAGTAGGCCATGCCGGTGTCCTCGACGAGGGGCCCGAGGGTCTCGTGCAGGCGGTCGAGGAAGTTCTCGTCGAGCGGGTCGTCCAGCACGGCGTCGGCGGCCGGATCGGCCTCGCTGATCTGCAGGTACGGCGCCATGGAGGCGAAGCACACCAGCGCCGTCCCGGCGGTGGTGAGCGGGCGCAGGGCCGCCGCGAGCAGCGCCGTCCCGACGAGGTCGACGGCGAAGATGCGGCGCCAGTCGGCCATGGTCGGTGAGATGCCCGCGGCGTGCGCGACGGCGCGCAGCGTGCCGAGCTCGCCGACCCGCGCCGCGAGCCGGGCCAGTCCCTCCCTGTCGGTGACGTCGAGGACGAACGCCTCGACGGCGGTCGTGCTCGCCGGCCACCGCTGGGCCAGCGCGGTCACCGACTCGTCCCGGTCGACGAGCAGCAGCGCGTCGACCGCGCCGTCCAGGCGCTGTGCGCAGGCCAGGCCCATACCGCGGCCGGCTCCGGTCACGATGCCCACCGTCCCGGCGGCGGCCTGGTTCCCTTTTCTGGTCAAGGCTTCTCCACTTCCCTGTGCGAGGTGACCGTGCGAGGCGTGGTGTGCGGACCGCCGTGGGCGGGGCCCGGCCGGGTGGTCCCGGACCGGGCCCCGCCCACGGGCAGGTGGCCTACACGCTGAGCGTGCGGACCGGGTCGCTGCCGTCCCAGCCCTGCGCGGCCTGGCGGACCAGCGTGGCGATGCCGTCGGTGGCGGCCGTGACCTCCATGATCTCGACGATGGCGGCGGGCCCGGCCGGCGGCTCGACGTAGGCGTAGCGGGCCGCGCCGTCGCCGTCACCGGACCACACGACGGGCCAGCCGGCGGCCGCCACGGACCGCATGGTGGCGTCGAAGTCGTCGGTCCACCAGGCCAGCTGGTGGAACCCCTCGTGCCCCGCCTGCAGGAACTCGGTGTAGATGGTGGGGGTGTCGTCCTCCTGGCAGATCAGTTCGACCTGCAGGTCACCGGAGTTGCTGAAGGCGATGGACAGCGGGGCCGAGCAGGTCCGGCCCCGGTAGCTGGCGGTCTCGCGCTGCCCACGCAGGACGTACCAGGGGCCCACGCCCAGCTCGAGCCAGCTGCGCACGGCCTGGTCGATGTCACGGACGACGTAGCCGATCTGGCGGACGGCGCCCGGCAGGACGGTCGGCCCGGCGGCCACCTCCGAGGTCGGGTTCATCGGTGCTCCTTCTGCGTTGACGTCGTATGGATGGGGTGGGCCGGCGGGGCCGGGGGCGTCCTCAGGGCTCCAGCACGACCCGGATGGCGCCCGACTTCCGGTCGCTCGCCACCCGGAACGCCTCCTCGGCCTCCTCGAGCGGGAAGCGGTGGGTGATGAGGGTCTCGACGATCTCGGGGTCCTCGGCGAGCATGGCCGCGGCGTCCTCCATCTCGCGGCCGCCGCCGTGGCGGCAGTAGCCGAGGGAGGACACCAGACGGCCCTCGCGGAGGAAGACGGAGAGCCAGTCGACCTCGATGGTGCCCATGTAGACCCCGATGGCGACGACAGTGCCGCCGGGCGCCAGCAGCTCCACGGCGCGGGCGAGGCTGGCCGGGCTTCCCGCCGCCTCGATGATGACGTCGTACTCGCCCTTGGGCGGGCCGCTGGCGCCGAGGCGCTGGGCGGCCTCGATCTGGTGCGGATAGCGCGCCTCGATGGCGACGTCGGTGATGCCCGCCCGGCGGGCGGCAGCGACGGCGAGCAGACCCAGCGCGCCCGCACCGACGACCGCCACCCGGGCTCCGGGGGTCGCGCCAGCGACCCGGATGGCGTGCCAGGACACCGACGCCGGCTCGACAAGGCAGGCGTCGCGTACGTCGAGGCCGGCCGGCAGCGGGACTAATCGGGCTGTGGGCACGCGGAAGTGCTCGGCCATGCCGCCGTCGGCACTGAAGCCGAGCGCCCGCTCGCCGTGCGTGGGACAGCGGTTGTAGTTGCCGTTCAGGCACTGCTCGCATTCCATGCAGCCGAAGAGCGCCTCGACGATGTAGGCGCTGCCGTCCGCGCGCACGCCCGCCAGCTCGTGGCCGAGGATGTGGCGGCTGCCCTGGCTGATGTAGATCAGATCGGAGCTGCAGATGCTCGCCGAGCGGACCTGCAGGATCTCGCCGGTGCCGGGAGGCTCGTCGAGGTCGACGAGCTGCACGCCGCCTTCGGCTGCACGTACGGCTTTCATGGACGCTCCTTCACGGGTTGCGGGACGGTGGGGCCGGTCGTGCTGGAGCCGGTCGTGCTGCCGGCGAGGGCTGCCGGTGACCCGGCGGGCCCGGTGGGGGTGTCGCTGATCCCGAGGTAGGAATGCACCAGCAGGTCGGCGTCGACATCCGCGGTCCGCGCCGCCCAGGCCACCCGGCCGACGGCCATGAAGGCGATGGTGTCGGCGAGCGCCACCACGTCGTGGGCCTTCTCCTCGACCAGCAGGATCGCGGTCCCCGTGGCCCGTAGTTCCTCCAGCGCGCCGTAGACCTCGGCGACGACGAGCGGGGCCAGGCCGAGCGAGGGCTCGTCCACGATCAGGACGGCGGGGGGCTTCACCAGCGCTGGTGCCAGGGCCAGCATCTGCTGCTCGCCGCCGGACAGAGATCCGGCGAGCTGGCCGCGGCGCCGGCCGAGCACCGCGAAACGGCGGTAGGCGGCGTCCCGGTCATCGGTCGACGGGAGCCACAGGGAGAGGTTCTCGTCCACGGTCAGGGCCGGAAAGATGCCGCGGCCCTCGGGGATGAGGAAGGCGCCGCTCCGGACTCTGCGGTGCGGTGGCAGCCCCGTGACGTCCTGGCCGCCGAGCCGCACGGTGCCCCGTGTCACCGGGACGCCGCCGGTGACCACCCCGCAGATCGTCGACTTGCCGGCCCCGTTGGCCCCGATGAGCGCGAGCACCTCGCCCGCCCGCAGCGTCAGGCTGACCCCGTGCAGCACCTCCACGGCGCCGTAGGCGGCGTGCACGCCGCGCAGCTCGAGCACGGTCGAGGCACCGTCCGAGGCCTCGGTGCCCGGCGCGCCGACCGCGGCCGCGCTGTTCGGGGTCGCGCCGACCGGGACCGTGCTGTTCGGGGTCACGCCGACCGGGGTCGCCGCGGTGGCGGCGGTCTCCCGGCGCAGCGCCCGCTGCTCCCGCCTGCGGCGACGCTCGAACCGCTGTTGCGCGGTGAGGGCGAGGATGCCGTCGGAGTTCTGCGCCAGGTTGATCGCGGCCAGTCCGGAGAGCACCTGCGGCAGGTAGGACGTCTCCGCGACGTGGCTGAGGATCTCGGGGCTGACGGCGGCGCTCAGCCCGGCGATCACGGCCGCGGCCGGCCGGCGCACCCCGAACAGCACGACCGTGGCGAGCCAGAACAGGCCCGTCTCGACCGGATAGTCGAGGTGGGTGATGCGCCCGGACGAACTCGCGAGCAGCACACCGCCGAACCCGGCGATCGCCGCGGACAGGGCGAACACCGCGGTCTTCGTGCGGCCCGCCGAGATGCCGATGGTCACCGCGCCCGGCTCGGTGGAGCGCAGCGCGGCCATCGCCCGGCCGGAGCTCGACCGGATCAGGTTGCTGACCAGGAGAAGGGCGAGACCCAGCACGACCGACAGGAAAATGATCATTGAGCGGGGGTCGGCGAGGTCCACCGGCCCGAGGGCGGGCGGGCTGAGCACCCACCCACCGAAGTCGTTCCGGCTCACGCCGCTGAGCTGGAAGAACAGGTTCTGGCAGAGGTACGCCAGGGCCAGGGTCGCCAGCGCCAGGGGCAGCCCGCCGAGCCGCCGGGCGGGCAGCGACACCAGCACGCCCATCGCGGTGGCGACCGCGGTGCCGAGGAGCAGCGCGACCGCGAACGGCCAGTGGTGGCTGACCGCCCAGCCGGCCGTGATGCCGGCGGCGGTCACGAACGCGGCCTGCGCGAGGCTTACCATCCCGCCGACTCCGGTCACGACGGTGAAGGAGAGCAGCACCAGCGACAGCGCCAGCCCGCGGATGATGAGTGACTGCCAGTACTCGTCCGCCACGAACAGCGCGAAGACGAGGACGACGACGCTCCACACCGTCCACGCGATGACCTTGCGTCGCTTCGACTCCGTCCCGTAGGACGGCGGCGGCGGGTCGTCGTCGGCGTGCGCGCCGGCCCGCCGGCTGCGGTCCACGGCGAACACGAACAGCAGCCCGAGCAGCAGGATGAACGGCACCGACGTGCTGAACCCGGAGATGCTCTGGGCGAAGTCCGCGTAGCCGACGATGAGGTTCTGCAGGACGCCGATCAGCAGGCCGCCGGCGAGTGCGAGGGGCATCGAACGGAACCGGGCGAACACGACGGCCGGCGTCGAGATCAGCACGACCGTGGTGAACACCGGGGTGTTGAGCGTGAAGATCGGGGCGACCAGCACACCGGCGAGCCCGGCGAGGAAGCTGCCCAGCATCCACGACACGGCGGAGGTCCGGTCGGGATCGATGCCGCGCAGGGCGGCCAGGCTCCGCCGGTCCACCACGGCCCGCATCTGGAGCCCGAGCCGGGTGCGCTGCAGCAGGACCCACAGACCGATGGCCGTGAGCACCGCGGCGCCGAAGACGGCGATCTGGTTGCTGTCCAGCAGCACCCCGCCGAGCGTCCACGTCCTCTTCGGGGTCGGCCCCAGCCCGGGGATCAGGAACAGATCCTCGATGCCGGCGATGTCCAGGTGGAACCACAGGTTCAGCCGGCTGGAGATGAACAGGCAGAGCCCGGGCACCGCGATCAGCAGCCCGATCGGTACCACGATCTTCACGGCCACCGGGGCGTGGGCGAGCCGCCGGTAGACCAGCCTGTCCAGTAACAGGCCCAGCAGCGGCGCGAAGACAAGAATGGAAATGATCGCCGCGGGGACGACCGGCACGCCGGCGGTGACATTGAGTTGCACGAACAGATAGGCGGTGGCGAAGGCGACCGCACCGTGCGCGAAGTTGAAGATGCCCGACGTCTGATAGGTCAGGACCACGCCGGCCGCCAGGATGGCGTAGAGACCGCCGGCGACGGCGCCGCCGACGATGAGATTGAGGAACTCCTCCATTGTGTGGCCCTTCGATGGAGATCCGGTCTGGCGGTCAGCCCAGGTAGGCCGCTCGGACGGCGGGGTGGGCCTGAATCTCGTCCGGTGTGCCCTCGGCCAGGACGGAGCCGAGGTTCAGCACCACGACCCGGTCCGACTGGCCCATGACGAAGCCGACGTCGTGCTCGACGAGGACGACCGCCACGCCGGTCGTCCGCAGACGCTGGATCTGCTCGCCGAAGAGCTCCGTCTCGTGGGCGGAGAGCCCCGACGTCGGCTCGTCGAGGAGGAGCAGCCGGGGCTGGTCGGCGATCGCCCGCGCCAGCTCCACCAGCCGGGCCTGACCGATCGGCAGCGAGCCGGCGGGCTTGTGCCGCAGGTCGGCCAGCCCGCAGGCGGTGAGCACCGACAGCGCGTGCTCCCGCCGCTCGGCCTCGCGTCGCCGCCTGCCGGGCGTGGCGAACAGGTCGGCGAGCAGCCCGCCCCCGCCGCCGCGCCATTCCATGGCGGCCAGGACGTTGTCCTCCACCGAGAGGCGGCTGTACAGCTGGGCGCGCTGGAAGGTACGACGCACTCCGGAACGCGTGCGGCGTTCCGGTAGCTGCCGGGTGACGTCGACCCCGTCGAGGCGTACGGTCCCCGACGTGGGCGGCGTCAGGCCCGAGATGATGTCGAACAGGGTGGTTTTGCCAGCGCCGTTCGGGCCGATGAAGCCACAGACCTCGCCGGGGTCCACCCGCAGGGACACATCACTGACGGCGGTCAGCCCGCCGTAGCGCTTGGTGATGTGCCGGACCTCCAGCGCCGGTTTCGTGGTCACTCCGGCGACGCCGCCGTCGGTACTCGTCGCAGCCACACCCACTCCTTTCCGCCCGTGCGGGCCCGTAACGGTCCAGGAAGCGGGGAAAGGCCCGGCCTCCGTGCGGACTGGATCGCTCCGTGGGCGGAGGGTTTGTGGTCCGCTCTCCGCCCACGTCGCGCGGCTGCCGGCCTAGTTGGTGTAGGGGTTGTTGCAGACGAGCGGAACGGCGAGCGAGTATTGGCCGTCCTTCAACTGGGTGGAGGCGCTGCAGGGCGCGCCGTAGAAATGATTCTCCGGCCACGTCGACTGAGCGATGAAGATGCCGTCACCGTAGTGGTAGTCCGGGCTGTTCATTGTGCTCAGGAACTTGTCGACGGTGAGATCCTTGCCGGTCGCCTTGAGACCGGAGATCAGCATGTCGGCGGAGAGCCATCCCATCGCCGAGGTCAGGGACAGCTTGGCGCCCTTGCCGTACTTGTTGATGTCGTCGGTCATCTGGCGCACCGTCGGGTTGGCGGTCTCCTCGAACGGCAGCCACTGGACGCTCGTGTAGGTCTTGTCCAGCGCCTCCAGACCGGTCAGCCGCGGGTCGTAGCCCACCGAGCTGGTCTGGATGCCCTGGTAGCCGGCGGCGGTCAGCGTCTGGGCCAGCGCGGTCACGTTCACGAAGTCGGTGACGTGGTAGATGAGTGCCGGCGGCTTGCCGTCGTTGGCGGTCATGATCTGCCGGACGAGGGATGACGGGTCCGAGGGCGGCTGCCCGTACTGCAGGGTGGTGTTCGTCATGACGACGTCCAGCCCGGCCCGTTCCAGGGCGTCCTTGGTGTCGGCGACGCCCTGCTTGGCCGAGGCGTTGTCGACGCCGAGCAGGACGACGCTCTTGTCCGAGCTGCCGGAGAGCAGCTCGACGTACGGGCCGACCTGGATCGAGTTGTACTTGTCCGGCAGCAGGCAGCCGGTGAAGCCGAAGGTGTTCGCCCGGCCGCAGAACCCGCTGTTGAACGACCAGCCGAACGCCGGCACCACGTTCTTGCACAGCGCGTCGACGTAGCCCGCCATCGTGGTCGTCACCGGGGCCGCGGCGAAGACCTTCTCGTTCTCGGCCAGCTTCTTCCCGGCGTCGGCGTTCTGCTGGGCGTTCTGCGCGTCGTCCACCATGCCGGTGTAGTCGATCGTGCGGCCGAACACGCCGCCCGCGGCGTTCTCCCGGGCGAACCGGGCCTGGGCGCCGAGGTCCGCCTCCTGGTAGGTGGAGGTGCCGCCGCCGCTGAGAGTGCCGATCCCGCCGACCTTGATGCTGGTGGGGGTGATCCCTCGGGTCGGGTCGGGCGAGGGACCGGAGCAGGGCAGAGTGCCTGACACCGGGAGGGTTTTCCACGTGGCGGGTTCCGTGGCGGAGGAGCGGGACAGCGTCGCCGTCGTCGCGGCGTCCGCGCCGGGCGCCGCCGTGCTGCCGCCGCCGTCCCCGCCGTCCCCGCCGCTCCCGCAGGCGGCCACCAGGGCGAGTGCCGCCGCCAGCACCGGTAACAGGCCTTTCCTGGGATTCATTTCTTGGACGACCTTCCTCTGGTTAGTCGCTGCGCGGACGGCCCGGCAGTCACGACGCCTGCCGCAACGTCGTCCTCTTCGGCGCAGCCGAAATCCGCGGTGCGCCGGACCGCGCCTGTAGATGGGGAACTGGACGAGCGGCCAATACCGCTCGCCGGTCGGCGCAGAATCCGGGTGACGCCAAACTAGTGTGGTGTGGCGAAGTATTCCGTGGCGGCGACCGTGAACACGGGCGCCCACGGTCTCTGGAAGCCGAAGAGGCCGTGACAGGTCGGCTGCGGTCCAGTACGCGGCTGTTCTGCCTGCCGACATGCGCCGGTGGGCGAACAATTACCGGACCGCGCCGGCGCGACTCCCTGTCGGTTCGGCCGGAACGTGTGGGAAGGCTTACATTTCCCGATCTGAAAGTCAAGTAAGCGATAGCTGTGACTCTCGGCTTCCGGCTGGTCGCGATGCGCAGATGCGTATGCTGCCGGACTCTGTCCGCCTTGTCTGACATCTTCCTTGATGCCGCTTTCGCTCCGTTGGTAGCGGCATTCCCCGCTGAGGGCCGGGTGACGGCCCCAGAGGTGCGTCGGCGGCGTCGGGGGAGTCGCGGATTCCCCGGAGGTCGTCGTGACGCGGGGAGATCATGAGTCGGAGCCGTCATGCCGCATGGGCGTCGTGCGTCGTGCGTCGTGCGGCGGCGGCCTTCGGCGTCGTGCGGCGGTGGAGTTGTGCGGCGGGGGTGGCGTCGTGGTGCGCGGTGGGCCCACTCGGGGCCGCCTGGCCCGGGGGCTGCCCGTCCGGCGCGCGGCCCGTCCGACGGCGAGGTCGGCTGCTCCGCGCCTGGTAGATGGGCTGGCTGCCCTCGGCCGACCCCCTGTGCCCGTTCGGAAGGTGCTTGCTGTCCGACCGGCGAGCGTCTAGATTGTCGTCAACATTCCAGACATGATCGTCGATTTTTTTTCAGGATCATGTCAGTTTTGGTGTGACGGGCTCGTCGGTTCGACAGGCCGGCGAGGGGCAGCGGTTCGACGACCGTGCGGAGCGGCGCCGGGCCCGGCCTCGTGAACAGGTGAGCGGTGATCGAGATGCCGAAGGTGAGCGGAGGCCGGCAGGCGCCGACGAGCGCCCGCCGGCACACACTGGCCCGAGGCGGATGCGGGCGTGCGGTTCGACCACGTTGCCGGACCTGGCACCCGCGGCGCCAACCCGATGGCCCTGGAGGAGTACCGATGACAACTGTTCCCCCGCCGCAGCCGGCGACGGAACCGGTCTGGAGCTCCGGCGCCGACAGCCAGCTCAGAACGCAGCGTTGGGACGACGACCTGCCGCGCTCACGTCGCGGGGTCGAGACGAGGGCCCGCCTGGTGGAGGCGGCGAAGACCATCTTCKAGGAGAAGGGCTTCCACGATGCGCGGGTCTCCGACATCGGCGAGCGTGCCGGCCTGACGCACAGCGCCTTCTACCACTACTTCGACTCGAAGGAGGACATCCTCCGGGAGGTGGTCACTGCGATAGATCATGCTCTCAACTCGGGGATGGACGTCATCCTTGATCCGTCTTCCACGGCCACACCGCGGGAGCGCCTCACGAAGGCGATCCGGATCCGTTTCGAGGCACACCGCAAAGAAGCGCGGATCATGAACGTCATCGAGCAGGTGGCGCGATACAACGAGCAGATCAACGCGCTCTGGAGCGAGCTCTACCAACGGCACTGCGAGGAGATGGCTGCCTCGATCACCCAGCTCCAGCGGCGCGGCCTGGCGGACGCGACCCTGGACCCGGTCATCGCGACCGACGCGCTGGCCACGATGACACTGCGCTTCGCCGAACAGTCCCTGGTGCAGGAGGGCTCGAGATACGACTTCGATGCCGCCGTCGACCAGATCACCAAGATCTTCATCAACGCACTGCAACTTCGTGACCCCAAGAAGCGCCGCCGGCGCGACGACAGCGGCTAGTACGTCGCGTCCCGGCACAACGGCTTCCTCGCGTGACCGGCCTCGTTACCTGACCAGCATTGTCGCCTGACCAGCGGACCTGAACCGACGACACCAGCGGGGATCGGCTCTCGTGATCCGCTGTCGACACCGCACGCGGCGCGGAGTCGACAGCCGGAGCACGTGGCCTCCCCTGACAACCCGATGGCACCCGCCTCGCGTCCCCGGGCGGATACGGATCACAACCCCCCGCGACGTCATGACCGCGCAGGTATCTCCGCCGGTGGCGTCGCCGAGATCCCGACGTGGCGTCTCACCCGGTGTGAGCGCTGCCCCTGGCGTCGGGACGGAACGACGCCCAGCCCTTTGAGAAAGGTGACCGCGGTGACCGATGTCAGGCCCGAGTCCAGGATGCTCATCGACGGCAAGCTCGTCGAAGCCGACTCCGGCAAGCGGTTCGACAACATCAACCCCGCGACCGAACAGTTATTAGGCCAGGTGGCGGACGCCTCCACGGCGGAGATGCGGCGGGCGATCGCGGCCGCCCGACGCGCGTTCGACACCACTGACTGGTCGACGAACCATGCCTTCCGCAAGCGTTGTCTCGAACAGCTGCAGGACGCGCTGGAAAGCGAGCGGGAGGAGCTGCGCGAGGAGCTCATCCTCGAGGTCGGCTGCCCACGGATGGTGACCAGCGGCCCTCAGTTGGATGATCCGTTGGAGAGTGCGCTTCGCTACCCGGCGAAGCTGATCGACGAGTTCCCCTGGGAGTCGGATCTCCCGGACGGCCTGGCGATGGGCGTACTGAACCGGCGGCGGGTCCGGAAGGAGCCGGCCGGTGTGGTCGGCGCCATCGTGCCGTGGAACTTCCCCTTCGAGGTGGCTCTCAACAAGCTCGGCCAGATCCTCGCCACCGGGAACACGGTGGTGCTCAAGCCCGCTCCGGACACGCCGTGGAACGCCACCCGCATTGGCCGGCTGGTCGCCGAGCGCACGGACATCCCACCCGGCGTGGTCAACATCGTCACCTCCTCGGACCACCTGGTGGGCGAGGAGCTGACGCTCTCCCCGCAGGTCGACCTCGTCTCCTTCACCGGATCGACCACCGTCGGGCAGCGCATCATGGCCAAGGGCGCCGCGACGATGAAGCGGGTGTTCCTCGAGCTCGGCGGCAAGTCCGCGACGATCGTCCTCGACGACGCGGATTTCCCGAGCGCGCTCATGGCTGGCCTGGGCGTGTGCTACCACGCCGGTCAGGGCTGCGCCGTCCAGACCCGGATGCTGTTGCCGCGGTCGCGCTATGCAGAGGGTGTCGAGGTGCTGAAGGCCGCCTTCGCGGCGGTTCCCTACGGCGACCCGCAGCGCCCGGACGTGATGATGGGCCCGCTGATCTCGGCGAAGCAGCGGGATCGCGTGCTCGGCTACATCGAGAAGGGGGTGGCGGAGGGCGCCACGCTCGCTCTCGGTGGCGGTCAGCCCAGGCACCTGCCCACCGGCTGGTACGTCGAGCCCACCTTGTTCACCGACGTGGACAACTCGATGACGATCGCCCAGGAAGAGATCTTCGGGCCGGTTCTCGTGGTGATTCCGTTCGACGATGACGACGATGCCGTCCGGATCGCCAACGAGAGTGTCTACGGACTCAGCGGCGGTGTCTTCTCCGGATCCCTGGAACGGTCCTTCGCCGTGGCCCGCCGGGTGCGTACCGGGGGAATGTGCGTCAACGGCGGGACGCCCTACGGCGCCGACCTGCCGTTCGGCGGCTACAAGCACAGCGGGATCGGCCGGCAGAACGGCACGCTGGGATTCGAGCAGTACCTGGAGACCAAGTCCCTCGCCTGGCCGAAGGCCTAGTCTGCGGCCCGCAGATCCCGCAGATCCCGCAGATCCCGCAGATCCCGCAGATCCCGCAGATCCCGCAGGCGCCGGCGCTGCTGTGCTGTCGGTGATGCCGGCGGCACCTCCGGCGGCGACCGTCACCGCGAACTCTCCTTTCCCGCTTCAGGACGCGACCCGCGGCCCACCGGCACGCTCCGCAGGGCAGGAACCGCGGGGTCCGCCGCCGGCGGCATGCCCGGACAAACACCGTGACGACGACCCCCCGCGGATGACGCCGAGGCGTGCGGCATCTCCGGAAAGCCGCTCGCCCCAGTGAAGGAGCAACCGTGTCACCCACCAGCCATTTAGACGACGTCTACTACGACCCCTACGACTTCAGTATCGACGCCGATCCCTACCCGGTGTGGCGGCGGATGCGCGACGAGGCGCCGCTCTACTACAACGAGAAGCACGACTTCTATGCGCTGAGCCGCTTCGAGGACGTCGAGCGCGCCCTGACTGAGTGGGGCACCTTTCTCTCAGGACGGGGCACCCTCCTTGAAATCATCAAGGCGAACGTCCCCATACCTTCCGGGAACATTCTCTTCGAGGACCCTCCCGTGCACCACGCTCACCGTGGTGTCATGGCCCGCGTGTTCACGCCGAAAAAGATGAACGCCCTCGAGTCGAAAGTCCGTGAATTCTGCGGGCGATCCCTAGATCCGTTTGTCGGGACCGCTGGCTTTGATTTCATCGGAGATCTCGGAACGCACATGGCAATGCGCACGATCGGCTATCTCCTGGGTATTCCGGAGGAGGACCAGGAGGCGATCGGAAGCCTCTTCGACGATAATCTGCGCATCGAGGACCCGGACAACCCGAGGCCGCCAGACATCGGTATCGACGGTGCGTTCGTCGACTACATCGAATGGCGGTCAGAACATCCTTCGGACGACCTCATGACGGAACTCATGAATGCGGAGTTCGAGGATGAGACCGGGGCCGTCCGCACGCTGACGCGAGACGAGGTGATCGCCTACATAAACCTGCTGGCCGGCGCCGGGAACGAGACGACGGCGCGGCTCGTCGGTTGGGCCGGGAAGCTCCTCGGTGAACACGCGGACCAGCGCCGCGAACTCGCCGCGGATCGATCGCTGATTCCCAACGCGGTGGAGGAGGTGCTGCGGTACGAAGCGCCTTCCCCGGTACAGGCACGGTACATCGAACGCGATGTGGAACAGCACGGCCAGAAAATACCCGCGGGCAGTGTGGTCCTTCTTCTCAACGGTTCCGCCAACCGGGACGAGCGCCGTTTCCCCGATCCCGACCGTTTCGACATCCACCGCTCCGTGGGTCGCCATCTCGGCTTCGGCTACGGCATCCACCACTGCCTCGGTGCCGCACTGGCCCGCCTCGAGGGCCGGGTGGCGCTGGACGAGGTGCTCCAGCGCTTCCCCGACTGGGAGGTCGACTGGGACAACGCGGTCCAGGCCCGCACCTCGACCGTGCGGGGCTGGGAGAAGATGCCCGTCCTCATCGGCTGACCGGCCGTCCCGGCGCCCGTGTTTCCGTACCGTTCCGCCGCCGCCCCCAGGGGAGAGGGAAAATGCAGCAGTCGGACATGATCCTGATCAGCATTGACGACCATTCGATCGAGCCTCCGGACATGTACCAGCGGCATGTGCCGGCGAAATGGCTGGACCAGGCTCCGAAGGTTGTGCGCGGCTCGGAGGGCGCGGATCTCTGGGTGTTCCAGGGGCAGGCGACCGCGACACCGTTCGGCATGGCGGCGACCGTCGGCTGGCCCCGGGAGGAGTGGGGATTCCATCCCGGTTCGATGTCCGAGATGCGGCCGGGCTGTTTCGACGTCCACGAGCGCGTCCGCGACATGAACGTGAACGGCGTGCTGGCCTCGATGTGCTTCCCGACGATGGCCGGCTTCAACGCCCGGACCTTCAGCGAGGCCGCCGACAAGCAGCTTTCCTTCATCATGCTCCAGGCGTACAACGACTGGCACATCGACGAGTGGTGCGCCACCTACCCCGGCCGGTTCATCCCGCTGGGAATCGTCCCCATGTGGGACGTCGACCTGGCGGTCAGGGAGGTCCGGAGAATCGCGCGGAAGGGGTGCCGCGCGATCAGTTTCCTGGAGGCGCCGCACGGGCAGGGCTGGCCGAGCTTCCTGTCGGGCTACTGGGATCCGATGCTGAAGGCGCTCGTTGACGAGGACATGGTGCTCTGCCTGCACATCGGCGGCGCCTGGGACATCGTGCAGCTGGCTCCCGAGGCGCCCGTGGACCATTCGATAGTGATACCGTCACAGCTGACGATGCTCACCGCGCAGGACCTGCTGTTCGGTCCCACGCTGCGCCGCTTCCCGAAGCTGCGGGTCGCCCTCTCCGAGGGTGGTATCGGCTGGATCCCGTTCTATCTCGACCGGATCGACCGGCATTTCCAGAACCAGACCTGGATCGAGGGTGACTTCGGCGGGAAGCTTCCATCCGAGGTCTTCCGTGAGCATTTCCTGGCCTGTTTCATCACCGACCCCGCCGGCCTCAAGATGCGGCACGACATCGGCGTCGACGTGATCGCCTGGGAGTGCGACTACCCGCACACCGACACGACCTGGCCGGAGTCGCCGGAGTTCGTGTGGAACGAGCTGCAGAACGCCGGTGTCCCGGACGCCGAGATTCACCAGATCACCTGGGAGAACAGCGCCCGCTTCTTCAACTGGGACCCTTTCGGGCACGTCCCGAAGGAGCAGGCGACGGTGGGGGCGCTGCGTGCGCAGGCGACCGACGTGGATGTGACCCGGATGTCGCGTGCCCAGTGGCGTCGGCGCAACGAGGCCGCCGGAGTGGGCCGGGTGGAGGCCGACGGGCTCCAGGACGTGGGTGGGCTTCGATGACGGGTGTCATGGAGGGCGTCCGCATCCTCGAGGTCGCCGAGCACACGTTCGTACCGGCGGCGTCGGCCCTGCTGGCCGACTGGGGCGCCGAGGTCATCAAAATCGAGCATGTCGAGCGCGGCGACGCCATGCGCGGGCTCGCCGCGGCCGGGGTCGTTCCCGTTCCGGCGGACGTCCACGTGCTGCTGGAGCACTCCAACCGCGGGAAGCGGAGCCTGGGCCTCGACCTCACCTCCGCCGAGGGTCGCGATCTCCTCTACCGGCTGGCCGCGACGTCCGACGTCTTCCTCACCAACAAACTGCCGAAGGTGCGGACGAAGCTGCGGATCGACGTCGAGTCGATCCGTGCGCACAACCCGCGCATCGTCTACGTGCGTGGCACCGGCCAGGGTGAGCGGGGCCCCGACGCGGACCGGGGGTCGTACGACTCGCTGGCGTTCTGGGCGCGTGCCGGGATCGCCGCGGGGCTGACCCGGCCCGAGTACGGCCATGTGCCGAGCCCGCCGGCCCCGGGCTTCGGTGACTCGATCGGCGCGATGACGATCGCGGGCGGGATCATGGGCGCCCTGTTCCACCGGGAGCGCACCGGCGTCGCCAGCATCGTGGATGTGTCCCTGCTCGGCACGGGACTGTGGGCCATGGGCCAGGCGCTCGGGCTCTCGCTGCTGCTGGACCTGCCCTGGGAGCCGCCGCCGCTGAACGCGCTGGCCAATCCGCTCGTCGGCAACTACCTGACCAAGGACGGGCGCTGGCTGGCGTTCTCCTGCCTGCAGGCGGGCAGGTACTGGCCGCCGATCTGCGAGGTGATCGGGCGGCCGGAGCTGGCGGTCGACCCCCGCTTCGCCGGCCACGCGGCGCTGCGCGACAACAGCGCCGAGGCGATCGCGCTGCTGCGCGAGGCCTTCGCGGAGCGGACGCTCGAGGAGTGGCGGTCGCGGCTGGCCGACTTCGTCGGCCAGTGGGCGGTCGTGCAGGACACACGCGAGGCCGCGGTCGACGCCCAGGCCGTCGCGAACGGCTACATCCAGGACTGCGCGACGGCGGCCGGCGTGCCGTTCCAGCTGGCCGCCGCGCCGGTGCAGTTCGACGAGCAGCCGCCGCCCGCCCACCGGGCGCCGCAGTTCAACGAGCACGGCGACGCCATCCTCGCGGAGCTCGGGCTCGACTGGGACACGGTCGTGGACCTCAAGGTGCGCGGCGTCGTCGCGTAGCGGCCGCCCGGGCCGTCCGCGGATCAGTCATTCGACCTGACAGGTAGGAGAAAGTGACATGACCTTGTTCGATGCCTTCCGGTACGACGGGAAGCGGGTCCTCGTCGTCGGCGGGGCGACCGGCATGGGCGCGGCCGCCGCCGAGCTGGCACAGAGCGCCGGCGCCGAGGTCGTGGTCATGGACTACGCCGAGGTCACGCTGCCCGGCGCCAAGTCCATCCACGTCAACCTGGCGGACGCGGCGTCGATCGACGCGGCCGTCGAGCAGGTCGGCGGGCCGGTGCACGCGCTGTTCTCCGCCGCCGGTGTCGCCGACGGCACGCCGGGCATCGAGCGGATCAACTTCATCGGCCACCGGTATCTGATCGACCGCCTGCTGGCCGGGGACCTGCTGCCCCGGGGCTCGGCCATCGGCTTCATCTCGTCGGCGGCCGGCCTCGGCTGGGAGGGCAATCTCCCGCTGCTCAGGGAGTTCCTCGACATCACCGACTTCGACGCGGCGACGGCGTGGGTCCACGAGCACGGCAAGGCCGACTACATGTGGAGCAAGCAGGCGGTCTGCGCCTACGTGGCTCGGGAGTCGTTCACGCTGCTGAAGCGGGGCATCCGCGTCAACGCCATCTGCCCCGGCCCCACCGACACGCCCCTGGCCCAGGCCAACAAGGAGATGTGGCTCGGCTTCGGCGCCGACTACCGGGCCGAGATCGGCATCGAGGCGGCGACGCCGCTGGAGCAGGCCTACCCGTTGCTGTTCCTCTGCAGCGACGCCGCCGCGGCCGTCAGTGGGATCACCGTCATCACCGATGCGGGCTACTGCAGCTCGGGCATCACGGGGAGCTACCCGGCCGCCGTGGAGAACGTGCGCTTCTTCTTCGGCCGGTAGGACCGAATCTTCGGCCGGCCGGCCGGACCGACGTTCGGCCGGCCCGGCCCCGCCGGTGCCGCCAGCGACCTGGAGGAAACCCGACATGCTGTTGGAACTGAGCGCCGACCAGGAGATCTTTCGGGACACCACCGCGAGATTCCTGACCAGTCGGGTGCCGATCAACGAGGTCCGGAGTCTGCGGAACCACCCCGCCGGCTTCGATCCCGACTACTGGCGCGAGGGGGCCGATCTCGGTTGGACGTCGCTGCTGGTCAGCGAGGAACACGGCGGTGGCTCGGTCAGCGGCGCGGGGCTGGTGGACCTCACCACGATCGCCCACGAGTTCGGGGTGCACGCCGCGCCCGGCCCGCTGGTGCCGACCAACGTGGTAGCCGGGACGCTGAGCGCTGTCGGCGGCGACACGCACCGGCCCGTCCTCGCGTCCCTCCTGGCCGGCACGTCGGTCGCGGCGTGGTGCTTCGGCCCGGCTCTCTCCACCGACGGCCAGGGTCCTGCGGGCCCGCGCTGCCGGATCGCCGGCGGTGAGGTCGTCCTCGACGGCACCCAGCGCCCCGTCGAGGCGGCCGGGCAGGCGGACCACATCCTCGTCACGGCCTGGGGCGAGGCGGGGCTGACGCAGGTCCTCGTTCCGACCGACGCCGCCGGGCTGTCCCGCGAACCGATGCGGACGGCGGACCTGACCCGCCGTTTCAGCGCGGTCACGTTCGACGGCGTCCGTGTCCCCGTCGAGGCCATCGTGGGGGAGCCGGGTGACGCCGACGACCTTCTCGAGCGTCAGCTCCAGCTCGCGGTCGTCATCGGCAACGCCGAGGCGGTGGGCGCCCTGCAGACAGCATTCGACATGACCCTCCAGTGGGCGTTCGACCGTTACTCGTTCGGGCGCCCACTGGCTTCCTACCAGGAGCTCAAGCACCGGTTCGCGGACCAGAAGACGTGGCTGGAGGCCTGCCACGCCGTCAACGACGCTGCCGCCGCGGCGGTCGACGAAGGATCGCCCGACGCGAAGGAGCTGGTCAGCGCCGCCAAGGCGTTCATCGGTGACTACGGCTCCGAGCTGGTCCAGGACTGCGTGCAGATCCACGGTGGGATCGGCGTGACCTTCGAGCACGACCTGCACCTCTATCTGCGCCGCGTCACCGTGAACCGAGCGCTGTACGGCACGCCGGCCGACCACCGCCAACGCATCAGCACCGTGCTCGAGAACCAGAAGGAGCGGGCATGACCGACGGTACCGAGGACGTCGACAGCTTCCGGCGGCGGGCCCGTACCTGGATCCACGCCAATCTCCGCCCGCTGGCGCCGGATGAGACGGCCGCGCCCACCGTCGCGTTACCGGTCCAGACCGAGGAGGAGGAACTCGCCGCGCTCGCCCGTGAACGCGAGATCCAGTGCATGGTCTTCGACGCCGGCCTCGCCGGGATCGGCTTTCCCCGTGAGTACGGCGGGCAGGGCCTGACAGCGGACCACCAGCGCGCGTTCAACGCCGAGATCGTGGGCTACGAATACCCTGCGCGGCTGCAGGCACCGACGTTCTCGCCGTGCGGCGCCGTGCTGCTGGAGTTCGGCACCGAGGAGCAGAAGCGCCGGCACATCCCCGCCATCCTGAAAGGCGAGGAGATCTGGATGCAGCTGCTGTCCGAACCCAGCGGCGGGTCGGACGTCGCGGCCGCCCTCACCAGCGCCGTCCGCGACGGCGACGAGTGGATCCTGAACGGCTCGAAGGTCTGGACGACCGGCGCCTCGACCGCCGACTGGGGCCTGTGCCTGGCCCGGACGAACTGGGACGTCCCGAAGCACCGGGGCCTGACCGTGTTCATTCTCCCGATTCACCAGCCGGGCATCGAGGTGCGCCGCATCGAGATGCTGAACGGCTCGACCGAGTTCTGCCAGGAGTTCCTGACCGACGTCCGGGTCCCGGACAGCGACCGCATCGGCGATGTCGACGGCGGCTGGACGGTGGGCACCCGCTGGATGTTCCACGAGCGGATGCTCTTCAACTCGCCGTTCGTCAGCATCCCCGTGGGAGCCTCTCCCGGCGAGGTCGGTGCGGCCTCGATCGTCAACGTCGCCCGGGACGCCGGACGGTTCGACGATCGCTGCGTCCGGGACCTTCTCGGCGAGGCCCACATGCTGGAACTCGTCGGCCAGACGCTCCGGCGCCGGATCGGCCGGGGTGTCGCCGCGGGCCGGATCTCCGAACAGTCGGCCGCGATCACGCGCCTGTTCGCGGGCGTCTCGTCCGCGCGGAAGGCCACCATCGCGTTCGAGATCGCCGGCTCCGCGGGGGCAGCCTGGACATCGGACGACGGCGCGGCCGCGAACTGCGTCGACGACTTCCTGATGCGGCAGACGTCGTGCATCGGCGGTGGCACCACGGAGATGGCCCGCAACGTCATCAGTGAGCGGGTGCTCGGCATGCCCCGCGAGCGCACGCCTGACCGCGACCGCCCGTTCCGCGACGTACCGCGCAGCGCGTCGACCCGCGCCTGACCGGAGGATCCACCGGGCCGGCAACTCGCGGCAGGCGGTCTGCCGGGCCGCCTGCCGCCACGCCGGTCGTGTCGTCGACCGCCGCACCGACGGCCGGGTCCGGGGTGCACGACCGGATCTCGACCTGAGGGTGCCCACGTCGGCGCAGTGGGTTCAGGTGACCTCCACGACGACCTTGACGGCGCCGGTGCTGCGGTCAGACGCCACCCGGAACGCCTCGGCGGCGTCCGCCAGTGGGAATCGGTGGGTGATGAGCGCCTCGGGAATCTCGGGACGGGCGGCGAGCATCTCGGCGGCCTGGAGCATCTCGCGGCGACCGGCGTGGCCGCAGTACCCCATGGAGACGACGAGGGTGACCTCCTTGCCGCGCAGCGCAGAATGCGGGAGATCCATGCCGTCGAAGTACACACCGAGCAGGGCGATCGTTCCCCCGGGTTTCAACAGCTCGATGCTGCGGTGCAGGGAGCTGGGCGACCCGGCGGCCTCGATCACCACGTCGTAGAGGGCCCCCTCGGCGGGTTCGCCCACCCCGAGACGCTCGCGGATCTCGTGCTGGTGGGGGTAGCGGGCCGCCAGCACGACCTCGTCCGCGCCCTGGGTCTGGGCCGCGGCGGCGGCGAGCTGACCGATCGACCCGCCTCCGACGACGGCGACTGTCCGGCCCGGCGCGGCCCCGCCGAGGCGGACCCCGTGCCAGGAGACCGCGGCGGGCTCGGCCAGCGAGGCGTCCGCGACGTCGAGCCCGGCCGGCACGTCGAAGACCTTGTTCGCGGGCACCCGGAACTGCTCCACCATGCCGCCGTCACGTTTCATGCCGAGGGCCATGCTGGTCGTCTGGCCGCACAGGTTGTTCCGGCCCTCCCGGCACAGGTCGCACGTCCCACAGCCGAACTGGCCCTCCACCAGCACGGGCGTTCCGTCGGCCCGCCGCCCGGCGAGCTCGTGGCCGAGGACGAACGCGGTCCCGTACTTCAGGTAGCTGAGGTCGGAGGCGCAGATCCCGGCCACGGCCATGTCGAGGAGCTCGCCGTCGTCCCACCCGGGGGCGTCGTCCACATCGACGACCACCGGCCGCCCCTCGTACCCACGTACCGCCTTCATCGGTTCTCCTCCCACCGCCGGAGAACTCAGGTCTACCAGGGATGACGTCGGGCCGCCGGAGTGAGGAGCCGACATGGCGGTCGATGACGCTGCTCAGGCCGGTGAGCGCGACCATGGTGACGGCAACGGAAGGCCGTCGGAGACCACGGGCGCGCACCGGTGGCAGTGAGTCCCCCGCCGCCTTCGGCTCGGGCGGGTCAGGGGCGCAGGCGGTAGCGGATCAGGGGACCGAGTTCGCCCTGGACGGTGGCGAACGGGGTCAGGCCAAGGCGGTTGATCACGCGGATGGAGGCGGTGTTGCCCTCGTCGACCTCGGCGAGCACCTCGGGGAGGCCGACGGTGCCCAGGGCGTGGTCGATGACCGCGCGGGCGGCTTCCGTCGCGAACCCGTGGCCCCAGACGGCGGGGGTGAGGCTGTAGAGGACCTCGACGCCGAGGTCGTCGAGTGGGCGCAGCCCGGCGGTGCCGACCAGGCTTTCGCCCCTGTGCCCGCCGGGCTCGTCATGGCCGCCGCGTCCGCGGGCCAGCCAGAGTCCGTACCCGTGGGCGGTGAACGACGCGGCGCTGTCGGCGACGGTCTGGGTGATCTGGGCCGGTGACAGCGCGGTGCCGTCGAACAGGAACCGCCGCACGTCCGGATCGGTCCAGTGCGCCGCCAGCTCTGCCTGGTCGGTGTCCGCGACGGGCGTGAGTACCAGCCGTTGCGTGATCAGCACGTGTTCCACAGCGCCCGATGTTGCCAGCCGCAGGCGCATCAGGACGTCAGGATTCGTCGTGGCACGAGGCCACTTCCGCGGAGCGGAAGTGGCCTCGTGCTGTACCGGCACGGCTGTGGTCGGGAGGACCCGTGGGTCACATTCCCATGCCGCCCATCTGGCCGGCCATGGCGGCTGCGTCCGCCGCCGCCTCCGCCGCGGCCGTGGCCGGGGAGTTCGCCACGACGACCTCGACGGTCAGGAAGAGCCCGGTGATCGACGCGGCGTTCTGCAGCGCCGAGCGGGTGACCTTCACCGGGTCGATGATCCCGGCGGCGATCATGTCGACGTACTCGCCGGTGGCCGCGTTCAGCCCGTGGCCGGTAGGCAGGCCCCGCACCTTCTCGACCACCACACCGCCTTCCAGGCCGCTGTTGTAGGCGATCTGGTGCAGCGGCGCGGCGAGCGCCTGCTCGACGATCCGCGCCCCGGTCGCCTCGTCGCCGGTCAGGCCCAGGTTCTCGAACGCACGGGTGGACGCCTGCAGCAGGGCGACGCCACCGCCGGCGACGATGCCCTCCTCGACCRCTGCCTTCGCGTTCGAGACGGCGTCCTCGATGCGGTGCTTCTTCTCCTTGAGCTCGACCTCGGTGGCCGCGCCGACCTTGATGACCGCGACGCCGCCGGCGAGCTTCGCCAGCCGCTCCTGCAGCTTCTCGCGGTCGAAGTCCGTGTCGGCGGTCGGGATCTCGGCCCGGAGCTGGTTGACGCGTCCGGTGATCTGGTCCGGGTCGCCGGCGCCCTCGACGATGGTGGTCTCGTCGGCTGTGATGACGACCCTGCGGGCACGGCCCAGCAGGTCGACCGTGGTGCCGTCCAGGGTGAGGCCGACGTCCTCGGAGATGAGCTGGCCGCCGGTCAGCACGGCGATGTCGGTGAGCATGGCCTTGCGGCGGTCACCGAAACCGGGGGCCTTCACCGCGGCGCTCTTGAAGGTGCCGCGGATCTTGTTCACGACCAGGGTCGCCAGGGCCTCGCCCTCGATGTCATCCGCGATGATCACCAGTGGCCGCCCGGTCTGGGCCACCTTCTCCATCAGCGGGACGAGGTCCTTGACCGACGAGATCCGGCCGGTGGTGAGCAGGATGTACGGGTCCTCGAGGACGGTCTCCTGGCGGTCGGCGTCGGTGACGAAGTACGGCGAGATGTAGCCCCGGTCGAACCGCATGCCCTCGGTGAGCTCGAGCTCCAGGCCGAAGGTGTTGCTGTCCTCGACGGTGATGACCCCTTCCCGGCCGACCTTGTCCAGCGCCTCGGCGATCATGTTGCCGATGGCCGGGTCGCCGGCGGAGATGGACGCGGTTGCGGCGATCTGCTTCTTCGTCTCCACCTCCCGGGCCGCGGCGACGAGCTCCGCGCAGACGCGCTCGACGGCGGCCTCGATGCCCTTCTTCAGGCCGAGGGGGTTCGCGCCGGCGGCGACGTTGCGCAGGCCCTCGCGCACCAGCGCCTGGGCCAGGATCGTCGCGGTGGTGGTGCCGTCACCCGCGACGTCGTTGGTCTTCTTCGCCACTTCCTTGACGAGTTCCGCGCCGATCTTCTCGTACGGGTTCTCGAGCTCGACCTCGCGCGCGATGCTCACGCCGTCGTTGGTGATCGTGGGCAGCCCGAACCTGTTCTCGAGGACGACGTTGCGGCCCTTGGGGCCGAGCGTGACCCTGACCGCGTCGGCCAGCTGGTTCATGCCGCGCTCCAGGCCGCGCCGTGCCTCCTCGTCGAACGCGATGATCTTTGACATGCGTGGTGAGTCCTCCTGGGGGGCAGGCCTGCGCGGAGGAATGCCGGTCGCTGGCGGGTGCCTGACGACGCCAGACGACGGGCCAGGTGGCCCCGGCACCGTCACACCAGAGGTTGGCACTCGACCTAGCTGAGTGCCAGCAACTTTATAGGGACCGGCCGTGCCGACAGCGACACCGCGACCACCCAAGGTCTACCCCCGGTACCGATGTCGGGGGGTGGTCGTGTTCCCGGCAGGAGCTCGTCCTGCGGGGTGTCAACCGACGTTGCGGACGGTGATCAGGCGGTCGCCGGGGTGGATCGGGGTCGCGGCCGGGTCGTCGAACCGAAGCAGACGGCCGTCCCGGATGACGGCGAGCACCGGATCCGAGCATTCCCGGGGGCCGCGCCCGACCTCGTCCGCGGCCGCGGGGCGCTCCGCCAGCCGCAGCCCCGCGTCGGAGGTCAGCAGGTCCTCGAACACGTCGACGACCTGCGGGCTGCGGGTCGCGAGTCCGAGCATCCTGCCGGCGGCGTCCGAGCTGGTCACCACCTGGTCCGCCCCACCGCGGCGCAGCAGGGGGATGTTCTCCGCCTCGCGGACAGCCGCCGAGATCACCGCGTTCGGTGCCAGCTCCCGTGCCGTCAGGGTGATCAGAACGTTGGCCTCGTCGGAGTTCGTGGCGATGATCACAGCGCGGGCGCGCTCGGCCAGCGCCTCCCGCAGCACGGCCGAACGGGTGCCCGACCCGGTGACGGTCGTGAACCCGTCACGGCCCGCGTCGGCGAGCGCCCGCCGGTCGGGGTCGACGACAACGATCTGCTCCGCGGGAACGCCGTCCTCGCGCAGCGCCCGCACCGCGCTGCGGCCCTTCACCCCGTAGCCGACCACGACCACATGCTGGTCCACTCGTCTCCTCCACCGTTCGACCCGGAAGGCCTCCCGGGAACGCTCGGTCAGCACCTCCAGTGTCGTGCCGACCAGCACGATCAGAAAGATCACCCGAGCCGGGGTGACCACCAGGACATTGACCAGGCGCGCGCTCGGCGTGAGGGGCGCGATGTCGCCGTACCCGGTCGTCGAAAGGCTGACGGTCGCGTAGTAGGAGGCGTCCAGCAGGCTCAGCGGGTTCCCCTGGTTGTCCGCATAGCCGTCCCGCCCCGCGTAGACCACGGCCACGGTCCCCACCAGGATCAGCAGGGCCAGCGCCAGCCGCCGTGCGATCGCCCGGCCCGGCCCCCCACCCGCCGGGCGCGGCACCGAGACACTCGCATGCGCCCGCTCACTTCCGCGCTCCCTCGCCACGCCCGCCAGTCTCCCGCACGCCCGGCGCCCCGGCCGACGCCCCCTCGGCCGGGGATGCGCGGAGGCGCGACTGCCGAGCATCGGCGGCCACGAGCCCGGAGACGACTGCGACCTGCCGCGCAGATGAAGATCGATGATTCCCCTTTTGGGCTAGCCGGAACGTGGTGGTTTCCTGACCTGTCGTGGCCCGCTCACCGATCGTGGTGGCGGCTGGGCGCTCGGCCCGGCCGTGATCGGAAGGAGCGCTATGCCCCGCTCGCCCCTCGGCCGTGTGGCCAGCGCCGGGCTCGTCGCGGCGTCCATGATCATTCCGCTGGGTGTCGCGGTGCCTGCGGCAACCGCGGCTGCACCGGCTGCCACTGTCCGTTTACCGGCGGACGCGACGCCCGCGCCGCCGTCCGCGCCGTCCGCGCCGTCCGCGCCGGGACGGCCGGGCCCGGCGGCGCCGTCGGCCGTGCCGAACCCGGCCGTGACCGCCATCCCGACCACCGCGCAGTCGAAGCCGTTCCTGAGCGACACGGACCTGCGCAGGCACGGGTACGTCGAGGAGGAGTTCTCGTTCAGCGGCAAGGCCAACATCTACACGATCCCCGCGCTCGCGGACGCGACGGTGGCGACGCCGGACATCCCGTACACCTCACGGATGATCGTGCGGCGTCCGACGGATCCGCGCCGCTTCAACGGCGTGGTGGTGGTCGAGTGGCTGAACGTCTCGGCCGGCTACGACATCGAGGCTGCCTGGCTCCCGCACCGGGAGCACTTCCTGCGCGAGGGTTACGCCTGGGTCGGCGTCTCGGCGCAGACCGGCGGCGTGAACCATCTCAGGGCCTGGAACCCGGACCGCTACGGCGCTCTGGACACCACCGCCGGCGGCACTGTCACGCCCCCCGACGCGCTGTCCTACGACATCTTCTCCCAGGCCGTGCAGGCGGTGCGCAGCCCGAAGCCGACGCAGGTCCGTCCACTCGGCCCGCTGACGGCCCGGCACGTGATGGGGGCCGGCGCCTCCCAGTCCGCGGGGCGGCTCGCGGTCTACCACAACGCGATCCACCCGCTGCACAAGGTGATCGACTCGCTGCTGCTCACCGTCGGCGGCGGGGCGCTGCGCACGGACGTCGGCCTGAAGGTCCTGCAGGTGCTGAGCGAGACGGACGTCCGCACGCCGTCCACCACGCCCGACTCGGCGACCTTCCGCCGCTGGGAGGTGGCCGGAACCTCGCACTTCGACGCGAACATCCGGTCGGCGCTGTACAGCCTGCTGGAGCGGGACTACCCCGAGGGGGCGTTCGAACCCGACTGCACCAGCCCGCCGTTCAGCCGGGCGCCGCTGCACCATGTGACCAACGCGGCGATCGACCACCTCGCGCGGTGGGCCCGCTTCGGTGCCTCCCCGCCCTCCGCGCCGGGCCTGACGTTCACCACCGGTCCGGACGGTCGGCAGGTGCTGGCCCGGGACGAGCACGGGATCGCTCTCGGCGGCATCCGGCTGGCCGCCGTGGACGCCCCGACCGCGGTGAACACCGGGGCCAACGGCGGAGAAAGCTTCTGCATCCTGTACGGCACCCATGTCCCCTTCGACGAGGCGACCCTGGACCAGCTGTACCGGTCGCACAGCGACTACGTCGGCAAGGTCACCGCCGCCACCGTGCGCAACGTCGCCCGGGGCTACGTCGTCCAGGCGGACGCCGCCGCGACGATCGCGCAGGCCCACCGCGACGACATTCCCTGACCCGGCGGTCGCGCTGCCCGCACCCGCACCCGCGGGCAGCGCGGCGGTCAGCCAGGCCGCACGGCGTCCAGCCGGGCCACCTCGGCGTCGGTGAACAGGCGGGACCGGGTCAGGAATCGGTAGCCCTCGGGCGCCTCCAGGCTGAAACCGGCGCCGCGCCCCGGCACCAGGTCGATCGTCAGGTGGGTGTGGGACCAGTACTCGAACTGGGCCGCACCGATGTAGACGGGCACGCCATCGCCGGGGATGCCCCCGACCGTGGCGTCATCCGTGCTGTCCGTGCTGTCCGTGCTGTCCGCGCTGTCCGCGCCGATGACGCCGAGCAGGACGTCGCGGTCGCCGACGAGGAACTCGCCGCGCGGGTAGCACATCGGGGACGAGCCGTCGCAGCATCCGCCGGACTGGTGGATCATCAGCGGCCCGTGTTCCGCGGCGAGTCGCCGCAGCATGGCGAGCGCCGCGGGGGTGGCATCCACCCGGGTGGCCCTTCCCCCGACGTCGGTTCCCTGGACGTCGGTCATGGTCTGTCTCCTAGAAGAAGCCCATCGCCTTGGGGGAGTAGCTGACGAGCAGGTTCTTCGTCTGCTGGTAGTGGTCGAGCATCATCCGGTGGTTCTCCCGGCCGATGCCGGACTGCTTGTAGCCGCCGAAGGCCGCGTGCGCGGGGTAGAGGTGGTAGCAGTTCGTCCAGACGCGGCCCGCGCGGATGTCGCGGCCGGCGCGGTAGGCGGTGGTGCCGTCCCGGGTCCACACGCCGGCGCCGAGCCCGTACAGGGTGTCGTTCGCCTGGGCGATCGCGTCGGAGTAGCCGTCGAAGGAGGTCACCGACACCACCGGGCCGAAGATCTCCTCCTGGAAGATCCGCATCCGGTTGTCGCCCTGGAAGATCGTCGGCTGGACATAGTAGCCGCCGGCCAGATCGCCGCCGAGCTCGGCGCGTTCGCCGCCGAGGACGAGGCGGGCGCCCTCCTTCCGGCCGATGTCGATGTAGGAGAGGATCTTCTCCAGCTGGTCGGCGCTGGCCTGCGCGCCGACCATGGTCTCGGTGTCGAGCGGGTTGCCCTGCCGGACGGCCTTCGTGCGGATCGCCGCCGCGTCGAGGAAGTCATCGAAGATCTCGCGGTCGACCAGGGCCCGCGACGGGCAGGTGCAGACCTCGCCCTGGTTGAGGGCGAACATCGTGAAGCCCTCCAGACACTTGTCCTGGAAGTCGTCGTGCTCGGCGAACACGTCCCGGAAGAAGATGTTCGGGCTCTTGCCGCCGAGTTCGAGCGTGACCGGRATCAGGTTCTGGCTGGCGTACTGCATGATCAGACGTCCGGTGGTCGTCTCGCCGGTGAAGGCGATCTTCGCGATGCGCGGTGAGGACGCGAGCGGCTTGCCCGCCTCGACGCCGAAGCCCTGCACGACGTTGAGGACGCCGGGTGGCAGCAGGTCGCCGATCAGGTCCCACAGCAGGTTGATCGACGCCGGGGTCTGCTCGGCCGGCTTGAGCACGACGGCGTTGCCGGCCGCGAGGGCGGGCGCGAGCTTCCAGGTCGCCATGAGCAGCGGGAAGTTCCAGGGGATGATCTGCCCGACGACGCCCAGTGGCTCGGCGAAGTGGTAGGCGACGGTGTCCGCGTCGATCTCGGAGAGCGAGCCCTCCTGCGCCCGGATGGCGCCCGCGAAGTACCGGAAGTGGTCGATGGCCAGCGGAATGTCGGCGGCAAGCGTCTCGCGCACGGGCTTGCCGTTGTCCCAGGACTCGCCGACGGCAAGCAGTTCGAGGTTCGCCTCCATCCGGTCGGCGATCTTGTTGAGGATGTCGGCGCGGGCGGCGACCGAGGTCCGTCCCCAGGCCGGCGCGGCGGCGTGTGCGGCGTCGAGGGCCTTCTCCACGTCCTCCGCGGTGGACCGGGCGATCTCGGTGAAGGCCTGACCGGTGACCGGGCTGGTGTTCTCGAAGTACTGACCCTTCGCCGGCGCCACGTACTCGCCGCCGATGATGTTGTCGTAGCGTGAGGCGAAACGGGTGGGGGATTCCGGCTGTCCGGGGCGGGCGTAGACGGTCATGTCTCGGAACTCCTTCGGGAATCTGCTGGTTCCGGTCGATTCCGGCCGAGGTGGCTGGCGCGGACGCTAGGCCCGTGCACGTTGCGGAGACGTTGCGGCGGTGCCGGGGTGATCGGCGCTGAGACGGTCGGCGCTGGCCTGGGCGATCGTGATGTCCTGTTCGACGGTGCCGCCGCTCACCCCGATCGCACCGAGCAGGTCGCCATCCGGCGTGAACAGCGGGATGCCGCCGCCGAAGACGACCAGGCCGCCGTTGGTCCCCTCGATGCCGTACAGCGGGCCACCGACCGCGGCGGCCTTGCCCAGCTCGTCGGTGGTCATGCGCAGCAGTACCGCGGTGCGGGCCTTGCGGATGGCGATGTCGACGCTGGCGAGGATCGCGCCGTCCTGGCGGGCGAACGCCAGCAGGTGGCCGCCGTCGTCGGCCACGGCGACGTTGATCGGCACGCCGACCGCGTCCGCCTTGACCAGTGCGATGTCGATCAGGGCGCGGGCCTGGTCGAGAGCGAGACGTCCGGGCATGGCGTGGTCTCCTTTCACGGTGCGGGCAGCGGTCTGAGCGGGAGCCCGACGACGATGCGGGCCGCGTTGTGCCCGAGGACACGGGCGGCCGACGCCGGGCCGGTCAGCACCGGTGCGGCCGGCGGCAGTTTCGCGTGGTGCACGCAGACGGTTCCGTGGGCGTCCACGCCGACGCCGACGTCGAGCGCGGAGGCCTGGGCGGCGGCGTAGGCCAGCGCCGCCGCCTCACCGCCGTGGTCGTTGTTGCCCCTGTGGTCACCATGGCTGTGGTCGCCGTGGGCCGGTTCGGTTCGGAAGGGCACGCCCTCCTCCTCCATCCCGGCGTGGATCTCCCGGACCAGCCGCGGATCCGACTGGTCGAGGTCGTAGCGGACGACGATCGTGGGACGGCCGCGTCGCGCGCGGTCCGCACGCCGGTCGTGCACGCGCCGGTCCCCCGGCACAGCCGGGGCCGTGGACGGGGACGGGGCCGTGGACGGGGGCGGGGCCGGGGGAGTGCCCGGGTGGGTGGCCACCCGGTCACACTCCCGCGGTGGGCGC
This sequence comes from Parafrankia colletiae, assembly GCF_001854655.1. Lineage (GTDB taxonomy): Bacteria > Actinomycetota > Actinomycetes > Frankiales > Frankiaceae > Parafrankia > Parafrankia colletiae. The sequence goes on from NZ_MBLM01000138.1 coordinate 58,303, forward strand.
GGGATCGCGCGCGACGTGTGCCGTCGCCGCGTGCCGGGCCACCAGCCCGGTGGCGACCGCGTTGCGCGGGCCCTCACGGCCACGGATGTTGCCCGTCCCGCAGACGATCCCGAACTCCGCGACCGCCTCGGAGATCATGTCCGGTATCTCGAAGTCGAGCGCGGATCCGCCGAGGACCACGACGAACCCGAGCTGGCGCAGGTTGCCGCCGGGGGAGACCATCTCCAGCGCGCGGCGCGCGTTGACCACGAACACCCGGTGCTTGGCGGCCCGGCGCACCTGGCGGATCCGTTCGATGGTGTGCCGGGTGGGGATCGGGTGCACCCCGGTGTCGGCGAGCACGACGACTCGGGCGAACGCGTCGACGGGCAGCGGGTCGGTGCGGAAGCGGACCGTGCCGTCCTCCATCCGGAGGTGGAAGAAGCTTTCGGCCTTCGCCAGCGGATACTTCTTGATCTCCTCCGCGAGGTCGACGTTGCCCAGCCCCAGCTCGGCGTCGATCAGCCGGGTGACCAGGTCGCCGGCACCGGCCAGGTGGACGGAACGGACCTCGTCGCCATGCCCGGCGACAGCCGCGTCGGTGGATCCGCCGCCGAGATCGAGGATCGCGATCGGGCGGTCGGTACCGGGGGTGGTTAGGGCGCCGAGCACCGCCATGTCGGCTTCGACACCGCCGATCAGCACGTCGAGGCCGAGGGCCTCCCGCAGCCGGGCGGCGAGCAGTTCCATCGGTCCTCGGCTGGTGCGCACCATCGCGGCGAGCGCGACCGCGTTCGCCAGCGCGGACTCGCCCGCCAGCGCACCGGTCACCGGTTGCGGCGCGACGGTGTCCACGGCGAGGACGTCCTGGATGCGCACCGCGTCGGCGGGGGTCGCGGTGAGGTCGGACATGGTGTCGTGAACCCGGGCGAGCATCCCGCCGACGTGGGTTCCGGCCTCGCCGGTGGCGTCGGCCAGCGGCTGGACCCGGCGCAGTGCGGCCATGATCTCCTCGGCGCCGGCGCTGATCTCGACCGTCCGCCGGGCTGTCGCGCCGATCAGGGTGAGGCGGCCGGCGGGGATCCTGCGGTCGGTGATGTCCCCGGTGGGTGTGCGGATCACCACGGCGGACCGGTTGCCCACCAGTGCCCGCGCGACGGGCGCGACCATCCGGGTCTGGTCAGGGTCGAGCCCGAACACGGTTGCGATCCCGTAGGAGTTCGACAGGGTTCGGATGGTGTGCCCGGGTCGGGCGACCTCGACGGCGGCGAGCATCCCGAGCGGGATCCGGTCAATCAGGCTGACCTCGTCGACGACCGGGATCGGGGTGTGCAGCCGGTTGGCGATCAGGTTCGCGTCGTCGGCGCACACGACGGCCCCGGTGACCTGGATTCCGGCCGCGACCGCGCTGTTGATGCCCACCGCCGCGTCGTCGAAGTCGGCGCCGGCGCCGACCAGGCAGATGACCGGCTCGGCGGGGTCGCGGCCGGGCAGGTCCGCGAGGGCGACGGTGACACCGACACCCAGTCCGCCCCCGCCGGGCGTCCGTGGGTTGTGCCCGATCATCGTCGACTCGGTGATGATCGTCTCGGTGATGGTGTCCATCGCCAGCCCGCTGATGACCGGAGTCGCCTCGTTGACCAGGAGCACGGCGAGCTCCGCCGGGTCACGCCCGGCGGCGGCCAGAGCCCGGCGGACGACGTCGGCGACCCCGGACACGTTCTCCGTCGTGCCCTTCACCCCGGACGTCGCACCGAGCGCCCCGGCGAGCCAGGAGATCTCCCGCCCGTCCGCGTCGACCTCGGCGACACACGCCTCGGTCGTCGAGTTCCCGATGTCGACGCCCACGACCAGCGTCACGATGCCCCCACCATCACCGTCACGACGCCGCCGCCAGGCGGATCAGGGCGGTCAGCTCCTCCGGGGCGGCGCCGGGACGGACGAGGCCGGTCTCCCTGATGTGCAGCAGGGCGGCCTTCGCCTGCCAGCGTGGGCGGGCCATGTAGTCGTTGCGGGACGGAACCGGCTCCGGGGACTCGCCCTTGGCGTACCGGGCGGCGTTGCGGCCGACGCTGCGAAAGACCTCCAGGTCCATCAGCGGCGCCTGCGGGAACAGCTCCAGGCTGGACAGCTTCGGGAGGTCCTTCTGGTGGATCATCGTGGTGCCGCGGGACAGGACGCCTATGCCGATCCCCGAGCCGGACAGCCGGGCGGCCCCGTGCCCGATGACCGCCAGGTCGGAACTGCCGGGGAACCGGACCACCCGGGCGTGCACGCCCTGCTCCTCGACGCCGGCGAGCAGCTGCCGCAGCACCTCGGCGTGCGGCACGTCCACGATGGTCTTCGTGAACAGGTCACCGAAGCCCGGCGAGAGGCCGATGACCACCTCGTCCGGTCGGCGTCCCGCCGCTGCCGGGCCTCGGCTCGTCAGTTCCAGCGTGCGCTCGGTCGCCGTCGTGTTGTCCGTCATCAGCCGACTTCCTCTTCCGGGTTCCGCGCGCTGACCACGTGCCGCAGCCGCTTCATCTGCTCCCACCGGGCCCCGGTGGGGCGGTAGCCGCTGCCGGGCCCCGCGTAGTCGTTGGCGTCGTTGACCGCCGAGAGGGTCTCCAGCTCGGGGGTGAGGATCGCCGCGGTGTGYAGGAGATCGCCGGAGACCCGGTGCCGCAGCACCCCGAGGAACGACTCGGCCATGTCGGGGAAGCCCGCGGCGTCCAGCCCCCTGACGATGTCGAGCCCGGTGATGCCACGGTCCATGACCGACTGCGCGCCCTTGAGGTCCTCCAGGACGTCGCGGAGCGGCAGTTCCTTGCTGCCGTGCGCGTAGGTCACCGCCTCGATCTCCCGGTCGGTGATCGGCGGCAGGTCGAGGTGGGCGAAGACACCCTGCAGGGCCCGGGCGGCCCGGCTGCGGGCGGCGAGGATCTCCGCCTCGCCGACGTGCCGCAGCGCGCCGTCGACCTGCAGGTCGCGCTGGATGACGTTCCAGTCGTCGTAGTCCTCGGAGTCGAGGTTCGAGCCGGCGAACATGTTGTCGTAATTCGGCACCGCGGAGTAGCCCGAGCAGATGAAGTCGGTGCCGGGCAGCAGCTGCGGGAGCAGCCGGGCGGTGCGCCGCATGTCGGAGTGGGAGAACGACTGGTCGTTGCCGGAGGCGCACTCCAGGCCCACCGTGCTGGCGATCAGGTTCTCCGCCAGCACCGCGCGGATCCCGGCCGGCACGGCGCCGGGCACACCGATGCAGCTGATCGAACCGTTCTGCAGGCCCTGCACGCCGGCGCCCCTGGTCACCAGGATGCAGCGGATCTCCAGGTACAGCATGGACCGGCCCTCGGCGTTGCCCATCTGCACCTCGGAGCCGGTCCCCGAGGTGAACCGCATCTTGATGCCGCGGGACGCGTACGCCGAGGCGAGGAAGGTCTTCGACCACGGGGTGTCGTCCCCGTCGCAGAAGACCGACTCGGTGCCGTACACGGAGATCGTCTCCGCGTAGGCGGTGATGCCGCGCATGCCGAGTTCGAGTTCGGTGGCCTCCTCCAGCGCGCACTGGGTGAGTGCGCCCGGAACCGCGGCCTGCGCGCCGACCTGCAGTGCGATCGCCACCAGCGGGGCGTACCGCACCACCCCGAGGGTGGTCTCCAGCTCGCGGAAGCCGCGCAGCGCGCCCTCGGCGGCGTCCGCCGCGACCTGGACGGGGTTGTCCCGCGCGCTGGTCGAGTGCGCCTGGTTCGCCGGGGTGCGCCGGGCCCGCATCTTCTGCAGGGCCATCATCATCTCGACCACGTTCATGGTCTTGACGACCTCGAGCAACGCCGCCGGGGTCAGCCCGCGCGAGACATCCAGCACCTCGCGCCGGGACACCTTCGGGTCCACCAGCAGGTGCGCGATCTCGACCGGGTCGAGCGCCATCGCCTTCTCGGTGGCCGTGACGTCGATGGCGTGGTCGGCGATGAACTGGTCGAGGAAGTCGAAGTCCGCGCGTTCCCGCCCGTCCATCTCCACAATGACCCCGCCCTCGACCCGCACGCTCGGGGTCGGGTCGTACGGGCTGTCCATGGCGACCATGCCGACCTCGGGCCACTCCTCGACGAAACCGTCGAGGTTCACCGGCCGGTTCTCCAGAATCTCGGTCCGGCGGGACCGTCGCGCCGGTGCCGACCCCGACACCGGGGCCTGTGTGCTGTGCTCGGCTCGGCTCGTGGCGTCCGTCGTGCTCATCTGCGACTCACCCTCCTGTTGGAACCCGGAACCCGGGACTCGAAATCCGGATCGGCTGGCGCGTGTGGGGGCGGTCAGCCCGCGAGGATGCCGCGTCGCTCGTAGACGTCGGCGGCCTCCCGGACGAGCTCGGCACACAGCGTCGCGCCGTGGTCCCGTTCGAGCCGGTCCGCGATGTCGGTCAGCTGCTCCCGGGTCGCGGCCCGCGGYCGCAGCGTGTTGTAGATCGTCAGGACGTCCTCGTCCGACAGCGAGGTGAGCTCGGCGGCCCGGCGGAAGTTCTGCGCCAGCTGCGGCAGGCCCACCTTCTCGGCGATCTGGGCCTGCAGCCGCAGCGTCGCCGGCGTGATGCGGATGTCCTCGGGGCCGATCTCACCGGCCAGCAGCGCGGACATGGTGATCTCGTCGATGCGCCTGCCGGTCGGCGTCCGGAGCAGGTCCGGGCGGTGGGCTGCCAGCGGGTAGTCCCGCCGCGGGTCCAGGTCGACGTCGACTTCCGCGTCGATTTTCGCGTCGACGTCCACTTCGACGTACGTCATGGGCTTCGCTCCTGCCTTCATCACGGTGCCGCGGTGCGCCGCCCCCGTGCCGTGCCTGTGTGCCTGTGCGCCGTGGGCCGCGCCGACGGTTCGAGACAGTAAGCAGCGTCACGTTGCTGCGGCGTTGCACCTGCCGACGTCCGGACTGCAACGCGCCTGGAACCCCGCCGCCCGCACAGTGATCCGCGTTCCGGCACCCAGCCCGGCTCAGCGTGTGGAGGAGAAACGTGACCGAGTCCGCGCCCTTACGTGACCAACGACGCCTGGAGCGCGTCCGGGGAGGCTACGGCGACGTGCTCGCCGAGTTCTTCGGCTCCTTCCTGCTCATCGCCTTCGGGGCCGGCTGCGTCGCCATGCTGGTGGCCGGCCTGCCCGGTTCGGGACGCACCGCCGGGCCGACCGTGATCTTCCAGGCGGCGGGTGACTGGCTGCTCCCCGTCTGGGGCTGGGCGTTCGCCGTCGCCTTCGCGGTGTACCTGACCGGTGGGATCAGCGGAGCCCATCTCAACCCGGCCGTCACCCTCGCCCTGGCGGTGCGTCGGCGTTTCCCGTGGCGCAGGGTCCCGGGCTACTGGGCGGCACAGGTCGTGGGCGCCTTCGCCGGCGCGGCCCTGGTGTACGCCGTCTACAGCCCGGCGATCTCCGCCTTCGAGGCCGCGGCGGACACCCCGCGGGACGGCGGCGCCGCCGTCGCCTCGTTCTCGATCTTTGCGACCTTCCCGGCGGGCTACTTCGACGGCTGGACCGGACCGCTGCTCGACCAGGTGGTCGGAACCGCGCTGTTCGTGGCGGTGGTGTTCGGTCTCATCGACAGCCGTAACAGGTCGGTGTCGGCGAAGGCCGTGCCGCTCCTGCTCGGCTTCGTCGTCGCCGCTATAGGAATGTCCTTCGGCGCGAACGCCGGGTACGCGATCAACCCGGCGCGTGACTTCGGGCCGCGGCTGTTCACCTTCCTCGCCGGCTGGGGCGAGGTGGCCCTGCCCGGCACGGTCACCGGCGGCGGCCTGAACTTCCACAACTACCTGTGGGTGCCCATTGCCGGGCCGCTCGTCGGTGCCGTGGTCGGCGCGCTGGTCTACGACTTCTTCATCGGCGACGTGCTCCACGCCCGCCAACAGCCACAGTCACAGCTGCCGTCGGCATCGGCATCGGCGGCCAGCCTCGCGTCGACGTCCGACCGACGTCCGGCCTCGGGCGAGGTCAGTCCTCGTCGGCGAAAAGCCAGGCGAGCCGGGCCGCGGCGAGGCCGTGCCGCGGGTCGTGAGCGGGAAGTGTCCGGGTGAGACGCTCGAACACCTCGATGTCACCGCTGCCCGGCTCGCTGCGCGCGAAGGTCCACAGCGCGTCGACGTCATGGTGGCCGAGGACTGCCGACCGCAGGGCGGCGACCATCTGGTCGCGTTCCGCGCGGATCGCCGGAGCGTCCGAGTGGGGGAGCAGGGGCGCGTGGCAGGCCGCCACCGCCGCCCGCACGTCGCCGGCGTCCAGCGCCGCGCGCATGGTCAGGAAGTCCGCCTCCACCTCGGCCCGCAACCGGTACGGCTGGGTCGACATGATCGACTCGCCCAGCATGGCGCGCAGCCGGTGGATCGAGGCGCGCACCGTCGTGGGATTGCCCTGGTCGCCGTAGAGCATGGTGGCGAGCTGCTCGCCGGTCAGGCCGCCCGGATGCAGGGCGAGCAGGGCGAGCAGCTCGGCCCGCCGCAGCGTCAGCGGCACCTCGCGACCGTCGAGCACCGCCGCCGGCCGCTCGTTCAGGAACGACAGCGACAGGGTTGGCCGGCGCGGGGCCGTCCGCGCCGGATGCGTGAGCCGGAGGAGGTAGCCGTCGGGAAGCGGTTCGACCCGCGCCTCGCGGCCGTCGTCGAGCAGGACCCGGTCGACGCCGGGCTCGACCGGGATCCGCCGCGGCCACCCGTCGTGCGGCTCGGCGGCGATCACCCGTTGGGACAGCGTCACCAGCGCGCCCGGCTCGCCGTGCAGGCCGGCCAGATGGGCCAGGTTGCGGGCCCTGATCCGCTCGTCCCGCTGCTCCATCTGGTGCCACAGATGGCTTTCCGCCAGTTTCGCGGCGGCGTTGACCAGCGAGATGCAGGCGGGGTGCAGCTCGTCCAGCAGGCCGCTCACGTCGATCGTGCCGAGCACGCGCCCCGTGTCCGGGTCGTGGATGGGCGCCGCGGCGCAGGTCCAGCTGTGGTAGGCCCGGACCAGATGCTCCGCCGAGTAGATCTGCACCGGAGCGTTGATGGCCAGCGCGGTGCCCATCGCGTTGGTGCCGATGGTGTCCTCGGCCCACCGCGCGCCCTCGCACAGCCCGACCGGGTCGGCCCGCCGGCACAGGTCGAGAGCCCCCTCGCGCCAGAGGATGGTGCCCTTGGCATCAGTGACGATCATGACGTGCCGGGAGGCGTCGGCGATGCTGACGAGCAGGTCACGCAGCAGCGGCAGCACCGCGTGCAGGGGGTGGGCGGACCGGACGTCCGCGATCTCGTCGGACCGGTAGACGATGATCGGATGGTAGCTGTCCGGGTTGACCCGGGCGGCGAGCGAGCGGCGCCAGGATTCGGAGATGACCGATCGCGGCGCGGTGAGTAACTTCGCGTCACCCAGCACCGCCTCGTGTAACCGCCGCAGCGCGACCGCGTGCGTCCGCGGGTCGCCGTCCGGCGGAGTGCCGTCGGCCCTGGTGACCGTGGCGCTCTTCGCGGCACGGGAGTTCTTCGTGGTCGTCGCGGCCGGGACATCAGTGCTGCGTGACTTCATGATGGGCGCTCCGCGGCGGTCTTGACAGGGGCGACTCGTCGGCGCAGCCGTCACTGCCGGGTGGGCACCGTTCCAGCATGACCGGCCAGGCAGGACGTCKGCAAGCGCGCGTCGCGGCGTGGCCGCCCGGTCTCCCCCCACGGTGGGGGTGCCGTCCGCTGCGCCGTCCGCTGCAACGAGGGTGCAACATCGCGCCCGCTACGGTGCTCCTTCTCAGGGGCGGCCGGCACGGCGGCGCAGAGGGGACGGGATGGTCGATGGGCGCATACAGGGATGTGTACGACGCGTGGCAGAAGGATCCGTCCGACTTCTGGCTGGCCGCCGCGGCGGCGGTGACCTGGTCGCGCTCGCCGCAGGTGGGCCTGGACGACAGCCGCCCGCCGGCCGCCCGCTGGTTCCCCGACGGCCGGCTCAACACCTGCCACAACGCCCTCGACCGGCATGTGGACGCCGGGCACGGGGACAGGGCCGCGCTGATCTACGACTCGCCGGTGACGGGCGCCGCTGGGCAGTACACCTACGCCGAGCTGCGTGACGAGGTGGCGCGGTTCGCCGGCGTCCTGCGCGGGCTGGGCGTGGGGCCGGGCGACCGGGTGATGATCTACATGTCGATGGTCCCGCGCGCCGTGGTCGCGATGCTCGCCTGCGCCCGTCTCGGTGCCGTGCACACCGTGGTCTTCGGCGGGTTCGGCGCGAAGGAGCTGGCCGCCCGGATCACCGACGCCGCCCCCCGGGTGCTGGTCTGCACCTCCTGCGGCGTCGAGCCCGGCCGGGTCGTCGCGTACAAGCCGATCGTCGACGAGGCGATCGCGCTCGCCGCGGACCCGCCGGACCACGTGGTCGTCCTGCAGCGTCCCCAGGCCGAGGCGACGCTCGGCCCGCGCGACAGCGACTGGGACACGCTGATGGCCTCGGCCGGGCCGGTGGACTGTGTCGACGTCGCGGCGACGGACCCGCTGTACGTGCTGCACACCTCCGGCACGACCGGGCGGCCCAAGGGGGTCGTGCGCGACAGCGGCGGGCACGCCGTGGCGCTGGCCTGGTCGATGGCCAACATCTACGGCATCGGCCCGGGCGATGTGTGGTGGGCGGCGTCCGACATCGGCTGGGTCGTCGGCCACTCCTACATCGTGTACGGACCGTTGCTCGTCGGCGCGACGACCGTGCTTTACGAGGGCAAGCCGGTCGGGACCCCCGACGCCGGAGCCTTCTGGCGGGTGATCTTCCAGTACGGCGTCCGGGGGCTGTTCACCGCGCCGACCGCCATCCGGGCGATCCGGCGGGCCGATCCGGACGGAAACGAAGCGGCCCGCCACGACCTGGCGTCGCTGCGGACCCTGTTCCTGGCCGGCGAGCGGCTGGACCCCAGCACCTACCGGTGGGCGACCGACACCCTGCGCGTCCCGGTCGTCGACAACTGGTGGCAGACCGAGACCGGCTGGCCAGTGGCGGCGAACCCGCGCGGCCTGGAACCGATGCCGGTCCGGCCGGGCTCACCGACCGTGGCGGTCGTCGGCTACGACATCCGGATCCTCGACCCGGACGGCCGCGAGGTTCCGCCCGGCACCGAGGGACTGATCTGTCTGCGGCTGCCCCTGCCGCCCGGCGCGCTGCTCACCCTGTGGGGCGACGACGACCGCTACGTCGAGTCCTACCTGTCGCGTTTCCCGGRCTTCTACCTGACCGGCGACAGCGGGTATCTCGATGACGACGGCTACCTGTACGTGCTGGGGCGCACCGACGACGTCATCAACGTCGCCGGGCACCGGCTGTCCACCGGCACGATGGAAGCGGTGCTGGCGGCGCATCCCGCGGTGGCGGAGTGCGCGGTGATCGGCGTCCGCGACGCGCTGAAGGGCCAGGTGCCCTGCGGTCTGATCGTGCTGAAGGCGGGGGTGGACGTCGACCCGGAGGTGCTGCGCGCGGAACTGGTCGCGGCGGTCCGCCGGGACATCGGCGCCGTGGCCGCGTTCCGGGAGGTCGCCGTCGTCGACGCCCTGCCGAAGACCCGGTCCGGCAAGATCCTGCGCGCCTCGATGCGCGCGATCGCCGAGGGCCGCGACGAGCCGGTGCCACCCACCATCGAGGACCCCGCCGTACTGGACGCCCTGGGCCCGGTCCTGCGGCGCAGGCCCTGAGGCCGGCCTGCCGGACGCCGCCCCCGCCCCCGAGGTCAGCCGCGGTCGGCGGCGACCGGCACCGGCACCGCTGCGGGGGAGGGCGGCGTGCGCCAGTCGGTGACCGGCTTGTGAGGGACCTCCCGCCGCACGACCGGGGCGATCTCGGTGGCGAAGGTCTCCAGCGTGGCGCGGTAGTCCTCCGGGGTGAACTTGCGGACCCCGCCTCCTGGCTCGTCGCCGCGGCGACGAAGCCGCCGGTGCCGACGCCGACCAGGGCACGGTCCGGACTGTGGCCGTAGAACGCGAACCGTTCCCGGTAGTACTGCACGGCCTCCAGGTACCGGCCGGCGACGGCGCTCCCGAGCGAGGTGAACACCGGGTCGCCGTGCCGGGCGGCGAAGTCGGCGCTCTCCAGGTTCGTGTTGGCGCCGTGCCAGATCCGCAGGTCGCGTCGTCCCGGCCGGGGCAGCCCGGTCACCCTGACCAGGGGCCGCTGGAAACGGCCCTCCCAGCTCATCTCGGTGTCGGCCCACAGCGCGCGGAAGACCTCGTAGTTCTCGCGCAGCCGGACCCACTGGTCATCTGGTGTCACACCGAAGATGCGGTGGGTCTCGGCGTAGCCGCCCTTGCCGATGACGAGGTCGACGCGCCCGTCGGCGAGATGGTCGAGGGTCGAGTAGTCCTCGAAGGCACGCAGCGGGTCGTGCAGGCCGAGGGTGGAGACCGTGGGGGACGGGCCGGTGTCACAGGCGTCGGGCGTACTCCCGTCAGCCTGCACCCGTCCGAGGGGGGAACACAGGACGTCGTCCCCTGCCACAGGGGGTGTCAGGGGGCTGGTAGGGGGCGGCTGGCGGCGGCCGGCCCGCGTCCCGCCGTGGGCGCCCGCCGGCTACGTCGTCCAGCTGACGACGGCGAGCTCGTCCGCGGGGGCGACGACCAGGCCGTTGCCCCCGCAGGAGGTGCACGGGTCCAGACGGGCGCCGTCGTACTCGTGGCCGCAGGCGAAGCAGCGCAGCTGGTCTGGCGCGTGCTCCCAGGTGAGGTCGGTCGCCTCCAGGCAGGTGCCGGCCGCGGCGGCGTGCCAGGCGGCGGAGGCCGAGCTGATGTCGACGCCGGTCGCGGCGGCGAGAACCACGGCCCGCACCGGGGTTCCCGCGCTGGCCTCGATAATGGCGCCGACGGCGGCGCGGGCGAGGCCGGCTTCATGCATGTCCGGGTACCTGCACTTCCCAGTCGGTGAGGACGGCCCGGGCCGCGTCCACCATCGCGTCCACGCGGGAGGCGAGAAGGGCGCTCAGGCCCCAGCGGTCGGTGATGGATTCGGGCACGACGCCCACCAGGGCGACGTGCCGGGGGGCGCAGCCGGCGAGCTCGGTGGCCGCGAGCGCGTCGACGAGCCCGATGTCGTGGGCGGTGGCGCGCACACCGTGGCCGCGCCGGACGTCCCCGTCGGGGATGACGACCAGGTCGCCGGGGCGCCCGTGGGCGGTGGCCACCGCGTCCAGAATGAGCACGGCGCGCCGGCCCGCCAGGTAGGGCATGAGCATCAGCCCGAGGGTGCCGCCGTCGAGGACGTCGACGCCGGGCAGCGGCGGGGTGGCGAGCCGCCGGGCGGCGACCACGCCGACGCCGTCGTCGCCGAGCAGCTCGTTGCCGATGCCCAGGACCAGGACCGGGGCGTCCGGTCCGTCGGCGGCGGCGACGGTCTCGCGCAGCACCGCCGGGCTGGTGGTCTCGTGGCTGGTGCCGTGGGGTCCGGTCGCGGCCGTCACCGGTGGTCCTTCGGCAGGAACTTGTTGCCGGAGAAGATCGATGTCATGACGCCGGTGCCCTCCACCCGGTCGACGAGGATGGCGCTGTACAGGTGGTGAATCATGAAGCCCCAGGTCAGCCACATGATCAGGTGGTGGATGAGACGCAGCGTCGGCAGCGGGACGATGTGCAGCAGCCAGCCGGTGAGCCAGGAGGCCCAGCCCGTCCCCTCGGCGCCCCACAGGACCAGGCCGGTGACGATCTCGACGCCGAACATCGTGTACAGCACGCAGTAGGTGAGCCCGGCGAGCGGGTTGTGGCCGACTACCGGCGGCGCCTCCCGGGTCAGGAACATGTAGAACCGCAGCGACGGGACGATCTGGCCCAGCCGCTCCCGGGTGCTGGGTATCCACTCCGTCCATCGCGACCAGGGGTTCGGCGAGCGCAGGTGCCAGCAGAGCCGGGCGAAGATCAACGCGATGAACAGGTAGGCGGTGACCTTGTGGATGGTCCGTGTCCAGGACATCCAGTAGACGCCGCCGCCCGGGTCGATGACCGGGGTGCCGATCAGGAAGCCGGTGACGGACAGCGCGACGAGGTCCAGTACGAGCAGCCAGTGGATGAGCCGGACCGGCAGGTCCCAGACCCGGACCCGGACGAACGGCGCGGGCCCGCCGCCGGCGGCCCCGTGGACCGCGGGCTCGTCACCCGCGGGCTCGTGGGCGGCGGGCTCGTGGGCGGCGGGGCCGTCGGTGGCGGGCGCGGGGGCGGTCACTGGACCCGGACCTGGATGATGTCGTTGCCGTCGGCGTCGTAGAGGTGCGCCGCGCAGGCCATGCAGGGGTCGAAGGAGTGCAGGGTGCGCAGGACCTCCAGCGGTCGCTGCGGGTCGGCGACGGGCGTGCCGACCAGGGACGCCTCGTAGGCGCCCGGGTTCCCGTCCGCGTCGCGGGGGCTGGCGTTCCAGGTGGTGGGCACCACGGCCTGGTAGTTGCGGATGCGGTCGCCCTCGATGACCACCCAGTGCGACAGCGCCCCGCGGGGGGCCTCGTGGAAGCCGACGCCGCGCAGGGTGCCGTCCGGCCAGGAGGTGGGGCGCCATCTGCCGGTGTCGGCGATGGCCAGGTCGCCGCTGGCGACGTTGTCGCGCAGTTCGGCGACGAGGTCCAGCGAGTGCTGGGCCATCAGCCGGGTTTCCAGGCCGCGGGCCAGCACCCGGCCCAGCGTCGACATCAGCGCCTCGGGTGGGAGGTGCAGGCGGTCCAGCGCGCCCTGCACGAGCGGGTGGATGCGGGCGTCGTTCAGGGAGTAGCCGACGAGCAGGCGGGCGAGCGGGCCCACCTCCACGGCCATGCCCTGGTAGCGCGGCGCCTTCAGCCACGAGTACTTCCCGGCGACGTCCAGCTGCTCGAACGGCGGCTCCGGGCCGGTGTACTGCGGTTGCGTCTCGCCGAGCCAGGGCGGCAGGGCGGCGTCGGACTGCTCGTAGCGGAACCACGAGTGCGCGACGGACTCGGCGATGCCCGCCGGGTCGAACGGCTCCACGGCCAGGCTCCCGTTGCGGATGACGCCGCCGGGGAACAGACCGTCCCGGGGCGGCCGGGCGACCCGCGGCGGGGACGCCGAGTAGTCGCCGAACACCATGTAGGAGCCGAGGCCCCGGCCGTAGGTCGTCCACTCGGGGTAGGCACCGGCGATGGCCTCCAGGTCGGGCAGGAAGACCTGCTCGACGAACTCGACGCCCCGCTGCAGGATCTGGGCGACCTCCTGCAGCGTGTTGGCGTTGATCGCGTCCTGGCTGTTCAGGTCGATCGGGGAGGCCATGCCGCCGACCACGTACGTCTGCGGATGTGGGTTCTTGCCGCCGAGCAGGGCGTGCACCCGCACGTAGTCCCGCTGGAAGTCGAGCGCGTCGAGGTAGTGGCTGAACGCGATCAGGTTCATTTCCGGGCTGAGCCGGTAGGCCGGGTGCCCCCAGTAGCCGTTGGTGAACGGGCCGATCTTCCCGCTTTCCAGGAAGACCCGCAGCCGGGTCTGCACCGCGGCGAACAGGCCGGCGGTGGACCGCGGGTAGTTCGAGATCGACTGGGCCAGCGCCGCCGCGCGGGTCGGGTCGGCTGCCAGTGCCGCCGTCGGGTCGACCCAGTCCAGCGCCTGCAGGTGGTAGAAGTGCACCACGTGGTCGTGCACGCTCAGGGACGCCGCGATGATGTCGCGCAGCAGCCGGGCGTTGCGTGGCGGGACGGCGCCGACGGCGTCCTCCACCGCCCGCACCGACGCCAGCGCGTGCACCGTGGTGCACACACCGCAGATCCGCTGCGCGAACAGCCAGGCGTCCCGGGGGTCGCGGCCGGTCAGAATCGTCTCGATGCCGCGCCACATCGTGGACGACGCGTAGGCCTCGGTGACCTGACCGCCGTCCACCTGCACCTCGACGCGCAGGTGACCCTCGACCCGGGTCACCGGGTCGATGACAAGCCGACTCATTTCACCTCGCCCGTCTCTCTGCCGCCGTCGGTCTCACTGGATGGCACTGCCTTACCTGCTGGCGCTGCGGCACCGGCTGTCCCGTCGCCGCTGCCGTCGCCGTCGCCGTGGCCGTCGGTCTCGGCTGCAGGCGTCTCGGCGTCCTCCGCGAGGCGGTCCGCGGCCTGGCGCTCCCGGTGTGCGGCGACGCGGTGCTGGACGACCTTGCCGACCCCGTGCGCGGCGAAGCCGGTCGCCGTCGCCGCCAGCACGCCCACCCCGATCTGGTCGGCGGTGAGGTCCAGACCGGACGTCGCCACGTGCGGCAGCCGGTCGTAGAAGGGGGACATCGAATCCCAGAAGCTCGGCTCCGAACAGCCCACACACCCGTGCCCCGCCGCGACCGGCCAGGACGTCCCGCCGTTGAACCGCACGCTCGGGCAGTTGTGGAAGGTGCTCGGCCCCTTGCAGCCCAGCCGGTACAGACACCAGCCTCTGCGGTGGCCCTCGTCTCCCCACTGTTCGGCGAACTGGCCCGCGTCGAAGTGGCCGCGCCGCTGGCAGGTGTCGTGGATGCGTTCCCCGTAGGCGAACAGCGGCCGGCTGAACCTGTCCCGCGCCGGGAACTCGCCGAAGGTCAGGAAATGCACGATGGTGGCGGTCAGATTGTCCGCGTTCACCGGGCAGCCGGTCAGGTTCACGACCGGGATTTCGCTGACGACGTCCTCGACCCGCACCGCCCCGGTCGGATTCGGCCCGGCCGCCGGAATACCACCGAAGGCCGAACAGGTCCCGACGTTGATGATGCCTGCCGCACCCCGGACGGATTCACGCAGAATCTGCTCCGCCGACCGGCCGCCGACCGTGCACGACCCGGGAATTCCGGTCGGAATGGAACCCTCGACGATCACGAGATGCCCGCCCCGGGCCACCGCGTCGTCACGGGCCTTCTCCGCCGCCACTCCGGCCGCGGCCATCACCGTCTCGTGGTAGTCCAGCGAGATCATGCCCAGCAGCAGGTCCGCGACCGAGGGGTTGCGTGAGCGCAGGAACGCCTCGGTGTCACCGGCGCAGTCCTGGAACTCCAGCCAGATCACAGCGGGACGGTCGACGCTGTCCAGCGCGTAGGCGACGCGGGGCGCCATCTGGGCCGGCAGTGCGAGCGTCGCGGTGATTCCCGCGCAGAACTTCAGGAACGATCGCCGGTCGACCCCGGCGTCCGCGAGCCTCGCGGACAACGGACGGCCGGATTCGCGCGTCATTCGGGTGCCTCCCGCCCGGGACTTTCGCTAGTGCGGTCCTGTACGGCTGTCCTGTGTGACTTTCTGGCCGACTCCCAGGCCGGCCGCCGGCGCCGCGGCGCATTGTGCGAGTGGACGTTAGTGCGCGCCGCGGCGCCAGACAGGAGCCTCATCGGATGCGGACGGGAGTCCATCAGAGCCGAACTGCAGGGCCGGATGTCCCTTGTCGTCGCCGGGTCGGCGGCGGAGACTGGTACGCCGAACCCCCGACCAGCAATCCGGTCCGCCGGCCGCGAAGCACTGCTCGACAAGGGGGGTGAGGCGCCGTGTGCCTCGGGATACCTGGCCGGATCGTCGCCACCGTCGACGTCGCCGGCCTGCTCATGGGCACCGTCGACTTCGACGGGATCACCCGCGAGGTCTGCCTGGCCTATGTGCCCGACGCGCGGATCGGTGACTACGTCATCGTCCACGTCGGCTTCGCCCTCAACCTGGTCGACGAGGTCGAGGCGCACCGCACCCTGGAGCTGCTCCGCTCACTTGGCGACGTCCTGCAGGACGAACTCGCCCTGCCGGATTCGCCCCGGCCGCGGAACGAGCTGCCGCCGTCCTCGTCCGGTGCTCGTGGTGGCGACTGCTAGTGGTCTTCGGTGTTAGTTCGTCGGTGATCGGTGGCGTCGGGTAGGTAGAGACCGGCTGCGAGATCGAGAGCCGCTTCGGCGGTGCCGGTCCAGGTTCCGTCGATCAGGACGGAGTCGGCGTAGTCGTCATGGCTGGCGCGCCAGATGGCGAAGCCCCAGCTGTTGGCATAGCCGACGTAACGCAGCCGGCACAGCGGCTGGTTGTCTCCGTCGGGGCCGGTCGCGTCGATGTAGGCGAACCGGCCCCGGTAGCGGGTGGAGACCTGGCTGATCCCGGGCCACTCGCTGGCCGCGTGGGCAGCGAGGCGCTGACGCAGGGAGATCTTCGTCGATTCCGGGATACCGGCCACGGCCTGATTGTGGCCGGGGCTTCGGGTGTGGTTGCCCCGGGGGCGTGGTGGCGGGGCGGGTGTGGTGTGATCCGCCCGGTAGGACGTGATGGTGTCGCGTCGCGCTGCTCCGATCACCCTGACCGACGCGGATCGGGTGGTACTGACCGCCCGCGTCCGTTCCCGGACCGTGCCTCGCCGGGACTGGCTGCGCGCGAGGATCGTGCTGGCCGCGGCCGATGGGGC
>NZ_MBLM01000139.1 GCF_001854655.1 Parafrankia colletiae
GTTGCCGGTCGAGGTGACAACGGTGTCTGAAACGGTCCCGCTGTGGGTCGGGCGGCCAGAGGGACGTCGGGGCGGCCGGTCCGGGAGGGCGTCCGGGGTGTGGCGGCCGGGTGGGTGGACGCCGGTGGGGTGGGTCGGGTGATGGGGGCAGGCCTGGGCGGTCCTGCGACGCCGGCGCCGGTGGAGGGTGCGGGTGCGTCAGACCGGTGACCAGGGCTTCTGGTGTCTCCGCCGGGCGCGGAGAGGGTCCCCTCGGGGGCYGGGGTGGCGGATGGTGTCTCTTCGGGTCCGCTGTCTGTGAAGGCTTGCGAGACCCTCGTCGCCTCGATCCGTCAAGGGGTCGGCGGCAACGGACACGAGTGGCCCTTTAGCCGCGGGAACGCAACACACGACCTCGCGGCGAGAAACCGGCCACGGTGTCAGATCCCCGGGCGCGACCCGTGGGAACCAGGCCGAGATCGGGCCCACCCGRCGACAGCATCCAGCCGCTGATCATTGTGACAGTCCCGCCTCGGACTCCGGTCCGAGCACCAGGTGTTCCTTCCAGCCGTCCCGCTCCCGCTCGCGTTCGGCGAGGACAGCGAAGCCAGGACTCGGCTGTGGGAGCGAGCCTTCCGCGAACAGCCCTGCCAACCGTTTTCTGGATCAGGTCATCCAGCTGCGCGGGCCGAAGGTCTGCACGGAGCGGGCGGCGACCCGGGACGCCTCGCCGAGCGATCCGACCAGCTCGTCGGTCGCGAGCGCACCGTGGGCCATCAGCCAGGCGAACGCGCCGTGGAACACGTCGCCAGCGCCCAGGGTGTCGCGGGCGGTCACCACCGGAGGCAGGACGTAGCCGCGCCGGTCGGTGGTCGCCCAGCGGATCGGCCCCGGCCCGTCGGTCATCGCGACGAAGAACGGTCCGTACCGCAGCAACAGGTCCAGAATGTCCGCGGCCGGGTCGAAACCCGGTGGCCGGAAGGCGGTGGAGCAGATCACCACGTCGACGAACGGCAGGATCTGCTCGGTGCCCGGCTTCCAGCTGCCGCCGTCGAGCAGGACCGGGGGGCCACCGCCGCGCAGTGTCCGCAGCAGGCCGACCGCGGCGTCCACCTGGTGGCCGTCCACGAGCACCACGTCGGCGTCGGCGACGGCCGCCGCCGCGGCGGTGTTCGCCGTGCACCGCGGCACCATGCCGTGGGTGGACGTCACGGCCCGCTCCCCGGTCACGGATGTCACCATCACCGCCGACATGGGCAGCGCGTAGGACATCGGGGACGCCCCGGTCGGGTGGGCCGCGGCCAGCTTCGACCCGGCGGGCCCGCTTCCGGCGGGCGCGCCCGCCGCCACGCTGTGCCCGCCCGCACCGCCGTGCCCGTTCACGCCGCCAGGGCCGCCAGGGCCGCCGTACCCCGGGTGCCCGCCGTACCCCGGGTGCGCGCCGTGCCCGGCACCGTTGTGCCCGGCACCGCCGGGCCCGCCCATGCCGCTGTGCCCGAGGGTGCCGCCATGGCCGACCGGGCCGAGGGGAGCACCGCCGGGTGCCACCGGTCCTGTCGGGCCCCGGCTGGAGCGGATGCCGCTGGCCCTGACCACCGATGGCTTGTGTAGCCGGCCGCTGCGCGGCCCGCCGCCGGCCGCGCCCGGCGCGGCGAGCGCCCCGTAGGCACCTGCCGCCGGGTCGGCCCCGGCCCCGGCACCGCCCGGTTCCGGCACCAGTTCGATGTGCCGGACCCCGGAGCGGGCGAGATCGTCGTGCACGAGCGCCGCGGCCGGCGAGGTGCCGATCGCGCTCACCAGACAGGCCCGTCCGCCGAGGTAGGCGAACGTGACCGCCGCGTTCGTCGCCGGCCCGCCCGCGTTCATCACGAAATCCCGGGCCACACACTTCTCGTCGGCACCCGGAAGCTGGTCCACCAGGTAGATGGAATCCAGCGTCGTCAGGCCGACGAACACGCCTTTCATGGGCCCATTATCCGGCCTGGGCGGGAGTGGGCGGCCTGTTCAGGCGGGGGTGTCGAAACCGGCGAACAGGTCGCGAGGCCGCAGGACACGGGCCGCTTCCGTGATGGATCCGGACAAGGAGGGATAGATCGAGAAGGTGTGTGCGACCTGGTCCACTGTCAGACCGTTCTCTACTGCGAGTGAAATTGAGAGGATCAGTTCACTTGCACGCGGAGCAACGATGACGCCACCGAGGACGCTGCCACTTCCGGGCCTACAGAACAACTTCACGAAACCATCCGTAATCCCCATCATCTTCGCGCGGGGATTGCGGGCCAGTGGCACCGTCGTGACCTCGGCGGCGATCGCGCCGGAATCCTTCATCCGCTGGGTCACACCGACGGTGGCGATCTCGGGTTCGGTGAAGATGTTCGACGAGACGGTGCCGAGGCGCAGCGGGGTGACGGCCTCGCCGAGCGCGTGCCACATGGCGATGCGCCCCTGCATCGCCGCGACCGACGCCAGCGGCAGCACCCCGGTGCAGTCACCGGCCGCGTACACGCCCGGCACCGATGTCCGGGACATGCGGTCGACCACGATGTGGCCCCCCGAGCCGAGGCGGACGCCGACCTCGGTGAGGCCGAGGCCCTTTGTGCGCGGCACCGAACCCACCGCCATCAGGGCGTGGCTGCCGGTCACCGTCCGGCCGTCGGTCAGCTCGACGAGCACACCGTCGCCGATCCGGCGGACGGACGCCGCCCGGGACCGGTTGAGCACCTGGATGCCGCGGCGGACGAAGACGTCCTCGATCACCCGGGCGGCGTCGGAGTCCTCACCAGGCAGCACCCGCTCGCGGGACGAGACGAGGGTCACCTCCGCACCGAGCGCCCGGTAGGCGCTGGCGAACTCGGCGCCGGTGACCCCGGACCCCACGACCACCAGGTGCTCGGGGATCTCCTTCAGGTCGTAGAGGTGCCGCCAGGTGAGGATCCGCTCGCCGTCCGGCTCGCACCCCGGCACCTCACGGGGGGACGCCCCGGTGGCGACCAGGACCACGTCACCGACGAAGGTCTCACCGTCCGCGGTCTCCACGGCGTGCGGGCCGACCAGCCGCCCCGCGCCGTGCACCACCTTGACCTGCTCGCGCTCCAGATGGCGCTGGATGTCGGAGGACTGGGCCAGGGCCAGCGCGCGGACCCGCTCGTTGACCTGCTCCGGGTCGACCGAGACCACATCCGGCGGGGTCAGGTGGCCGCGCGCGGTGGACTCCCAGCTGCCCGCCTCGACCGCCGGGTCGCCGTGCGGGCGCACGCCGAGCGCCGGCGCCATCGCGAAGTTCGTCATCGTCTCGGACGTGGCGATCAGCGCCTTGGACGGCACACAGTCCGTCAGGACGCAGGCGCCGCCGATCCCGTCCGAGTCGATCACGGTCACGGCCGCGCCCAGGGAGGCTGCGACCAGCGCCGCCTCGTAGCCGCCCGGCCCGCCGCCGAGGATGACGATGCGCGTCACGTGTGGTCCTCCCAATGCTCGTGGTACCCCTCTAGTCTGCCCCTCTTCCGACGTCCCTCTCGTTCCGGTCCGGGCGGCTCCGTAGTATCTGCACCGACGTCGGACGACCTGGAGTGACGTCGTTCATCCCGTGACCCATCCTCGCGACCCAGTCCCCGCGCGCCGGCGGCCGCTCCCGGCGTGGCAGCCACCCCGCGCAGCAGCACCGAGCGGGGAGATCGGAAGATCCCGACGATGACGAAGTACGCCGCCTACGCGAGCAACCTCGWTCCGGCGCACATGAAGGAACGTGCGCCGCACTCCCCGGTGATCGGTACCGGCTGGATCCGAGGCTGGCGCCTGACCTTCGGCGGTGAGAACGTGGGCTGGGACGGGGCGCTCTCGACCATCGTCGAATCCCCCGGCTCGCACGTGTATGTGCTGCTCTACGACCTCGACCGCTACGACCTGGAGCGTCTCGACGTCTGGGAGGGCGCCGACACCGGCCTGTACACCCGCATCCGGGTGCGCGTGTCCACGCTCGACGGCGAGAGCCTGGCCTGGACCTACATCCTCAACGCCTACGAGGGCGGGCTGCCGTCGCGCAACCACGTGGAGATGATCGCGGACGCGGCGGAGAAGGCCGGGGCGCCGTCCGAGTACGTCCAGGAGCTGCGGGGCCGCCCGAACGCCTGAGCGCCCGCCCCGGGCCGGCGTCCCCGTCCCCAGGCGGCGTCCGTCTCAGGGGTGGCGTCCGTCTCAGACGGCGTCCGGGCCCGGCCCGGCGGGGTCCGCGTAGCGGTCGAGCAGCTCGCAGGCCGCGGCGGAGAGAAAACGCACACCGACCCCGATGGCCCGCTCGTCGACGTCGAAGGTGCCCTGATGCAGGTCGAAGGTGGTGCCACCGGGGGTGCGGGTGCCCAGCCGGGCCAGGCCACCCGGCACGTGCGTCAGGTACCAGCCGAAGTCCTCGCCGCCCAGCGACTGGGCGACGGTCGTCGACGCCCCGTGCCCGAGCACGGTGTCGACGGCCGCGCCGAAGGCGTCGACGACCTCGGCGGTGTTGACCACCGGTGGCACCCCTCGCACGTAGTCGACGGCGATCTCCGCGCCGTAGGGCGCGACGATCTGCTCCGCCAGCCGCTCGACCAGCTCCGGCGCCGTCTCCCAGGTCTCCCGGGAGAGGGTGCGGATCGTCCCGCGCAGCTTCCCCGTCCGCGGGATGGCGTTCGTGACCGTGCCCGCCTGGACCTGGCCCCAGACCAGCGACAGCGCCGATCGGGGGTCGACCCGGCGGGACAGCGCCGCCGGCAGGTCGACGGCGAGCCGGGCCAGCGCGTAGACCAGGTCCACCGTGTTCTGCGGGCGGGAGGTGTGCCCGCCCGGCCCGGCCAGTGTGATCTCCACCGCGTCGGCGGCGGAGGTGATCGGGCCGGAGCGCAGGCCGATGGTGCCGACGTCGAGTGCCGGGTCGCAGTGCACGGTGATCGCGGCCGTCACGGGCTTGAGTACCCCGGCGTCGATCACGTCCAGGGCGCCGCCGGGCATGGTCTCCTCCGCCGGCTGGAAGAGCAGCCGGACGGTCCCGGACAGCGGGTGGAGCCGGGCGTGCGCGGCGAGGGCGAGGCCGGCGCCGAGCGCCACTGTGGTGTGCACGTCATGCCCGCAGGCGTGCGTCACCCCGGGCACCGTCGAGCGGTACGGGACGTCCTTGAGGTCGGCGAGCGGCAGCGCGTCCAGGTCGGCACGGAGCATCACCACCGGGGCCTCGGCGTCGACGCCCGGCCCCGCGTCGACGCCTGCCCCGATGTCGCACCACAGGCCCGGCACGTCGGGGAACCGCTGCGGGCTCAGCCCGGCGGCGAGCAGTCGGGCCTCGATGGCAGCTGTGGTGCGGTGCTCCTGGCGGCCGAGCTCGGGGTGGGCGTGCAGGTCACGCCGCAGCGCGATCAGCTCGCCCTCGTGCTCCGCCAGCCAGGCAGCCGCGGTCGGCGCCATCGCCGCGGCGGTCCTGTGTGCCATGTCCGCTGTGTCCGCTGTCATCTACCGGGCCGGGCCCTCCGCCGAAATGTTCCGGCCGGCTACCCGGGGGTAACCGGCCGGCCCACGTTCATCTCACTCAGCAGCGTATCGACCACGGCGGTGAGGTCACCGCCGGCCCGCCGCGCGGCCTCCTCCTGACGCGTGTGGCTGGCGCCCGCGTGCAGGATGCGGTGGACGTCACCCAGCTCCCTGGCACAGCCGAGCCGGCGGGCCACCGGAAGCAGGTCCTCGACCAGATCCTCGATGTCGGCGCGGACCGGGCGCAGCCCGCCGTGGCCGTCCACCACGATCTCGGCGTCCAGCCCGTGGCGGGCGGCGCGCCACTTGTTCTCCTGCACCACCCACCGGGGCGGCGCGGGCAGGGTGTACCCCCGGTCGAGCTGGGTGTTCATCCGGTCGACGAGGCACTGCGCGAGCGCCGCGACCGCGCCGATCTCCATCAGCGTCGGCAGCCCGTCGCACATCCGCAGTTCCACCGTGCCGAAGTTCGGGTGCGGGCGGATATCCCACCACACTTCCCGAATGGTCTCGATGGTGCCGGCGGCGATCAGGGTCTCCATGAACCCCTCGAACGCGGCCCAGTCGTCGAGCGTGTAAGGGAGTCCGGCGGTCGGCAGGCATTCGAAGATCTGCGACCGCGAGGACGCCAGTCCGGTGTGCGCGCCCTTCCAGTAGGGCGACGACGCGGAGAGTGCCAGGAAATGCGGAATGTACGCCATCAGCGCGTTCATGATCGGCATTGCCTTGTCCGGCGAGCGCACCCCGACATGCACGTGCACCCCGAAGATGAGCAGGCGACGGGCCAGCCACTGCATCTGCCCCACCAGGCGCTCGTAGCGCTCGTCCGCGGTGATGCGCTGCGTCGCGTAGTCGCTGGTCGGGTGGGTGCCGGAGCACATCAGCCCGAGACCGCGCCGGTCAGCGAGGTCGCGCAGCAGGTCGACGGTGCCGCGCAGGTCGTCGAGCGCCTCCGGCACCGTCGAGCAGACTCCGGTGATCACCTCGATCGTCGACTCGAACAGTTYGTGCTTGGCCTTTGCCGCGCCTTCGTCGCCGACCTTCGCGCGCAGGTCGTCAAGGATCTCGGACGCGCCACAGCGCAGGTCGCGACTGCGGAGATCGACGAGTTCGAGCTCCCACTCGATTCCCAGGCTAGAACTCGGCGACGACGAGAAGGGAATGTGCACCGCGGCTCCTCCGGGTGAGCGGGCACGCCCCAGGGCGGACCCGGAACTCGGGCAGCGAGCTCTCCGGGCTGGTTACCCAGATCGCGCGGTCGTACCCCCCGACGGATGCCGACAACTGGCCACTTCGTGACCAMGCTCACGGCATCCCGCGGCCGCCGTTCCCGGAGCTGCCCCGCTGAGAGCGATATTAAGGTCACATTTCGTGCGGGTAGCCGGGAACGCCGGAACGGCGGACTTTTTACCCGGCGGGACGACCTACGGCGCCGGCTTCGCGGGCGCGGCGGCCGGGACGACCGGCGCGCCCGGCGCGACCACGCGGATGCCGAGCTCGCGAAGCTGCCGGTCGTCGACGGTGGTCGGTGCGCCTGTCATCGGGTCGAGCCCGGACTGGGTCTTGGGGAAGGCGATGACCTCGCGGATGTTGTCCTCACCGGCGAGGATCGCAACCAGCCGGTCGATACCGAACGCGAAACCGCCATGCGGCGRCGCGCCGTACCCGAACGGGGTCAGGAAGAACCCGAAACGGGCCTTCGCCTCCTCCGGTGAGACGCCCAGCAGCCCGAAGATCCGCTGCTGCAGGTCGCTCTCATGGATYCGGATCGACCCCGAACCCAGCTCCCACCCGTTCAGGACCAGGTCGTACGCCAGGCTGCGCACAGCCAGCGGGTCGGACTCCATCTTCTCGACGTCGCTGGGATGCGGCCGTGTGAACGGGTGGTGCCCCGGCTTGGGCCGCCCGGTGGTCGCGTCGACCCCGACGAACAGYGGAAAGTCGACGACCCAGGCGAAACGCAGATCACCCTCGCCGGCCGGCGGGCGGCCCAGGTCGTTGCGGAGCTGGCCGAGCACCTCGCAGGCGGTCTCCCACTCGTCCGCGACGAGAAGCAGCAGGTCACCCTCGCGCGCCTCGGTGGCCGTGACGATCGCGGTGAGCTCCTCGGGGGAGAGGAACTTCGCCACCGGTGACTCGAGCGCCCCGGCGGCGGCGACCCGCATCCACACCAGGCCCTTCGCCCCCAGCTTCTTCGCGCGGTCGGTGAGGGTGTCCAGCGCCTTGCGGTTGTGGCTGGCGGAACCACCCGGCACCCGGATGCCCTTGACCGCCGGCGCACCGGAGAACGCCTTGAAACCACTGTTGCCGAAGATCGCGGTGAGCTCGACCAGCTCCATGCCGAACCGCAGGTCCGGCTTGTCGACGCCGAACCGGTTCATCGCCTCGTGCCAGGTCAGCCGCTCGATCTCGGGCACCGCCCGGCCGGAGCCCGCGACGGCCGCCCCCGCCGCGGTGAGAACCGCCGCGGAGACCACGCCGAGGACGTCGTCGACGTCCACGAAGCTCATCTCCAGGTCGAGCTGGGTGAACTCGTACTGGCGGTCGGCCCGCAGGTCCTCGTCCCGCAGACAGCGGGCGAGCTGGAAGTACCGGTCGACCCCGCCGACCATCAGCAGCTGCTTGAACAGCTGCGGCGACTGCGGCAGGGCGTAGAAGCTGCCCGGGAACTGCCGGGACGGCACCACGAACTCCCGTGCGCCCTCCGGCGTCGACGGCATGAGCAGCGGAGTCTCCACCTCGACGAACCCGTTGCCGGCGAACGCGGCCCGCAGCGCACCGAGGACCGACGAGCGGGTGCGCAGGTTGCGCTGCATCCGCTCGCGGCGCAGGTCCAGATAACGGTAGGCGAGCCGGGTGCTCTCCTCCACGGAGTCGGCGCGGTCGTCCAGCGGGAAGGGCGGCGGCGTGGCCACGGAGAGGACCTCGACCGAACAGTCCGTCAGCTCGACGGCACCGGTCGCCAGCGCCGGGTTCGCGGTGCCCTCCGGGCGGGCGGAGACCGTGCCGGTGATCCGCAGGACGTACTCCGAGCGGGCGTCCACCGAGCCGTCGACGACGCACTGCAGCAGACCCGAATGGTCGCGCAGGTCGACGAACATCAGGGACTGGCCGTGCTGGCGCCGGTGGGCGACCCAGCCGCAGACCGTCACCCGCTGGCCGGCATTGTCGGCCCTCAGATCACCGCACAGGTGGGTACGCATCGCGGTGCTGTGCGTTCCGGGCGTGCTGGCGGCCGCCGACATTGCCATCTGTGTTGCCATCCGTCCTGTGTCACCGCTGTTCGAGCCTGTGCCACCGCTGTTCGAGGTCACCGCTGTTCGAGATGACTGCTGTTCGAGGTGACCGAGCCGCGCTCCCCGACGATGTCACCGAGCTGGACGTCGTCGAGCCGCGCTCATCGCCGACCCTATCGGACGGTGCAACCGATGATCGCCGCCTCCGAACCCGGCCCGCCGGCGGAAGGGTGCGGGTGCCGCGACGGGAGGTGAGCGGGAGCCGGCTTCGCGTCCCTGGTCAGCGGCGCAGGGCGCGGATGAAACGTGCGGCCTCCGACCGCAGGCGGTTCGGAATGCGCAGGATCTGGCGGCCGCTGGGCGTCGTCAGCTCCACCACGATCACCTCGCCGTGGCGGAGGCCACGAGAGGCAGACACGTCCCGCCGGTCGAAGGACACGTCGAACCAGTCGCCCTCGCGGGGGAACGGCGCGACGACGAGCAGCCGACGGGTCGTCAGCAGAATCCAGCGCGACATGCCCAGCCGGTGGCCGACGAAGCGCTCCGCCTTCGCCATCGCGCGCCCGCCGCCGCCGGGGTCGGTCATCCGGCCACGGAGCACGACCTCGATGAACTCGCCCTCTTCCAGAGGGACCCGCGGCGGCTTGCGCACGGACGGCACGAGGGACACACCCACAGTGTGCTCCGTGGATGCCGCCCCGTGCCGTGCCGTGCCGCACCCCGGCGTGGTCGGACCGTGCCCGTACAGTCGCCTGGTGGCGGAACGCGGCCGCGCCGGCGGCTCCCCCGGAGGACACAGTCACGCCAGCGGCCTGCCTGAACGCGCTGACGGACCTGGCAGCGCGGTGACGCAGGCGCAGGGCCCGGGCCCGGGGCCGGGGCCCGAGGCGGAGTCCGCCGCGGCGAGACTGGCCGAGATCACCGGAGTGGCACGCCACGAGGTGGCGATCGTGCTGGGGTCGGGCTGGCGGCCCGCGGCGGAGATGATCAGCGGCGCCGGCGGGGAGACCGTCGACGTCCCGTTCGCCGAACTGGGTGGTTTCCCCCCGACGGACGTGTCCGGGCACACCCCGGCCGCCCGCTCCGTCCTGCTCGGCGGGCGCCGGGCGCTGCTGTTCCTCGGCCGGGTGCATCCCTACGAGGGCCATGACCTGTCGCGGGTCGTG
This sequence comes from Parafrankia colletiae, assembly GCF_001854655.1. Lineage (GTDB taxonomy): Bacteria > Actinomycetota > Actinomycetes > Frankiales > Frankiaceae > Parafrankia > Parafrankia colletiae. The sequence goes on from NZ_MBLM01000139.1 coordinate 9,878, forward strand.
CACAACGTCCGCACCGCCCGCGCGGCCGGGGCGCACACGGTGATCCTCACCAACGCGGCCGGCGGCCTGCGGTCGGACATGTACGTCGGCCAGCCGGTCCTGATCGCCGACCATCTCAACCTGACCGGCCGCTCGCCGCTGGTCGGCCCGCTGTTCACCGACCTCACCGACGCCTACTCGCCCCGACTGCGCTCGCTGGCCCGCAGCATCGAACCCGGCCTGACCGAAGGGGTCTACGCGGCCATGCCCGGCCCGAACTACGAGACGCCGGCCGAGATCCGGATGCTGCGCGGCCTCGGCGCCGACCTCGTCGGCATGTCGACGGTGCACGAGACGATCGCCGCCCGCACGCTCGGGATGGAGGTGCTCGCCGTGTCGCTGGTGTCGAACCTGGCGGCGGGCATGACCAGCAAGCCGCTGAACCACGCCGAGGTGCTCGCCGCGGGTGCCGCCGCGGCCGGCCGAGTCGGCGAGATCCTGGCGAAGCTCGTCACAGCGCTGTGACCGGCTCCGGCTCCACCCGGCCAGAACGCCGGCCGGAACGTCTGCCGGAGCCCCTGGCGGCGCGGGTCGCGGCCTGGCTCGCCGCCGACCCCGACCCGCAGGACCGGGCGGAGCTGACCCGCCTCGCCGCCGCCGGGGACGTCCAGGCTGTCTCGGAGCGGTTCGCCGGCCCGCTGACCTTCGGCACTGCCGGTCTGCGCGGGCCGTTACGGGCCGGGCCCGCCGGTATGAACACCGCCGTCGTGCGGCGGACCACCGCCGGCCTCGCGGTCTGGCTGCGCCGCTCCACTCCACGCCCCGTCGTCGTGATCGGCTATGACGCCCGGCGACGCAGTGACCGGTTCGCCCTCGACGCCGCCAGGGTCCTCACGGGCGCGGGGGCGCGCGCCCTCCTGCTGCCGGCCCCCACGCCCACCCCCGTGGTGGCCTTCGCCGTCCGCCATCTCGACGCGGACGCCGGCATCGTGATCACTGCCAGTCACAACCCGGCCGCCGACAACGGCTACAAGGTGTACCTGGGCGGCCGGGGGGAGGACGCCGGTCGCGGGGCCCAGCTGGTGACGCCGGCCGACGGGGAGATCGAGCAGGCGATCGCCACCGTCGGCGCGGCCGCGGACATCCCGCTCTCCGACGGATGGGAACGCCTCGACCGGTCGCTCGTCGACGCGTATGTCGACGAGGCCGTGCGAGCGGTCGACGGCCTGCCGGACCTGCTGTCGGGCGGGCCGCCGGACCTGCTGCCGGGTGCTCAGGTGGGCGGAGGCCCGCTGCTCGTGGCCTACACCCCGCTGCACGGAGTGGGGGCGGCGGTTCTCGAGGCGGTGTTCGCCCGGGCCGGGCTGGCCGCGCCGGTGACCGTGCCGGAGCAGCGGGAACCGGACCCGGCGTTTCCGACCGCCCCGTTCCCGAACCCGGAGGAACCGGGGGTGCTCGACGCCGTCCTCGCGCTGGGCCGGCGGATCGGTGCCGACCTGGTCCTGGCGAACGACCCGGACGCCGACCGCTGCGCGGCGGCGGTCGGTGGGCAGGTGCTGACCGGGGACGAGGTCGGCCTGCTGCTCGCCGACCACGTGCTGCGCCGGCGGCCCGGACCGGTCGCGACAACGGTGGTCAGCTCCGCCGCGCTCGCGGCGCTCGCCCGGCTGTACGGGGTCCCCTGCACGGAGACCCTGACCGGCTTCAAGTGGATCATGAGGGCGCACCCGCGCCTCGCCTTCGGCTATGAAGAGGCCCTCGGCTACGCCGTCGCGCCGGACCTGGTGCGGGACAAGGACGGCCTCACCGCCGCGCTGGCGCTCGCCCGCGCGGCCCAGCACGCGAAGCGGTCCGGCCGGACCCTGCTGGACGTCCTCGACGACCTGCACCGCCGCGTCGGCGTCCACGCCACCGGCCAGGTCTCGGCCCGGTTCGCAGACCTGGCCGCGATCGGCGCGGCGATGCGCGGCCTGCGCGCCGCCCCGCCGCCACGGCTGGGCGGCCGGGCGGTGACCGCCGTCCGCGATCTGCTCGGCGGGACGGACGGCCTACCGCCCGCCGACGTCCTGATCCTGCAGCTGGACGGGGCTGCCCGGGTCGTCGCCCGGCCGAGCGGGACCGAACCGAAGCTCAAGGTCTACCTGCAGGCCGTGGTCGGCCCCGCGGAGGTGGCGGCAGCCGGCCTGGCGGCGGCGCGTGAGCGTGCCCGAACGGAGCTGGCCGTCCTGCGCACCGCCGTCAGCGACCTGCTGGACCTGCCACCAGGCTGAGCGCGGCGCGGCCGCCTGTCCGTGCCGCCGCAGCCCTGTCCGTGCCATAGCCCCGCCCGTGCCGGACGGGATCAGACGGGGAGTTCGGCCAGGATGTCCTTCGTCGCGGAGAGCCCGAGCCGGGTGGCGCCGGCCTCGACGAACGCCAGCGCCTGCTGCGAGGTGCGGATGCCGCCGGAGGCCTTCACCCCGAGCCGGCCGCCGACGGCGGCGACCATCGCCCGCACCGCCCGCAGTGACGCGCCGCCGGCCGCGTGGAAACCGGTCGAGGTCTTCACGAACTCGGCCCCACCGCTCTCCGCGGCCCGGCAGGCGGCGGTGATGCTCTCGTCGGGCAGGAGCGCCGTCTCCAGGATCACCTTGAGGAGCACATGCGGCGGCACCGACAACCGGACCTCGGTGATCTCGGTCTCGATGGCGCGCCAGTTCTCGTCCATCGCGTTGGCGATGTCGATGACCATGTCGATCTCGCTGGCGCCGTCGGCGACCGCGCGGCGCGCCTCCTCGGCCTTGATCACCGTGAGGTGTGTCCCGTGCGGGAAGCCGATGACCGAGGCCACCGCGAACGCCGGCTCGACGTCCTTCCCGTCCTGCCGGGCACTCGCCGCGGCCAGGTACACATGGGTCGGGGCGACGCAGACCGTGCCGACGCCGAGCTTCGCCGCGTCCGCACACAGGGTGACGATCTCCTCGCCGGTCGCCTCGGGGCGCAGCAGCGTGTGGTCGATGATCCGCGCGAGCTCGGCGCGGCGCGGCGGTGCCGGACTCGGCGCCGGGCCCGCGCCCGAGCCCGGCGCCGCGCCCGTGTCCGGCGCGGGACGGCCGGGAACGGCGGGGTCCGTTGTCATAGCGTGCATTCTTGCCCATCGCCGGCCCGTTCTGCCGGCCGGATCCGTCCACCTCCCGGCTAGGAGCAACACCGTGCAGGTACAGGTCGTCGATCATCCGTTGGCAGCCGTGGCACTCACCGTGCTGCGCGACGAGCGGACGGCGCGGCCACAGTTCCGCGCGGCCCTGGACGACCTGGCATCGATCCTGGTCTACGAGGCGGCCCGTGGGCTGCCCACGATGCCGGTCTCGGTCACCACTCCGCTGGCCACCACCACCGGCACGGTGCTCGCCGCCGAACCGGTCGTGGCGCCGGTGCTGCGGGCCGGGCTCGGCATGCTGCCGGCAGCGCTGGGTCTGATGCCGGACGCTCGCACCGCCTTCATCGGGCTCTCCCGCGACGAGATCACGTTTCAGCCCACGGTCTACCTGGAGTCGGTGCCGGCGGACCTGGCAGGGCGGCCGGTGTTCCTGCTAGACCCGATGCTGGCGACCGGCGGGTCGGCGCTGCACGCCCTCTCGCTGCTGACCGCCCGGGGCGCCACCGGCATCGTCGTGGTCTCTGTCGTGGCCGCTCCGGAGGGGCTCGACGCGCTGGAGCGGAGCGGGCTGGACATCCGTCTCGTGGCCGCGGCGGTGGACGAGCGCCTGAACGACGTCGCCTACATCGTCCCGGGCCTCGGTGACGCAGGCGACCGCATCTACGGCGCCGTCTGAATCTCCGCGCGACCGGGCGGACCGGGCGCCGGCAGCGCCTGGCCGGTGGCTGGCGGCTGGCTGGCGGCTGGCTGGCGGAGGGGGGCGGACGGCGACTAGTCGGAGGGCGGGAAGACCGGCGGGAAGTTGTGCTGCTCCAGCCGGCGGTTGCGGAAGTAGCCGCTCGTGGCAAGACCCAGCCCGACGCCGGACAACAGCAGGAAGACAACGATCGTGACCCGCACGCCGACCTGGCCGGGTAGCAGCGCGAACACCACGGCGAACGGCAGCATGAGGAAGAAGGGCCGCAGCGCCTGGCGATACCGCCAGCCCGGGCCGGTCAGGTCGTGTGAGACCCAGGCGCTGTACCGCGGCGGCAGCGTGCCGCCGAGCAGGTAGTGGATCCGGCCCCCGAGCGGCGGCGCCTCGCGCCCGACCACATCGCCGGCTGCGTCCCCAGCCGGGCCTTCGGCTGCCTTTCCGGCGGGTTCTTCGGCAGGGTCCACGACCGCGTCGTCCACCAGCGCGGAGGGCGCTTGCCCGCTGGCCACCGGGGCCTGCTCTGCCGCGGCCAGGCCACCTCCGGACCCGCCGTCGGCGGGACGCTCGTCCGCGGGCTGAGCAGCCGCGGGCTGAGATCCCGAGACCTGTGCTTCCGTCTTGTCGGTGTCGGGATGCTGTCCCTGGCCGTTCATGGGCTAGAGCCTACGGACGGCACGGCCGCCGGGGTGCGCCACGCGGTGTGGCGCTCCGCGAACCCGGCGGTAGCGACGTGGCCGTGGCCCGCGTCCCGTGATCTGACAGCAACCGGCGGCGCCCCCGGACTCGGGAGCGCCGCCGGCAGATGGCTGGTGCTGCGGTCAGTCCTTGATCTCGCAGAGCACTGCTCCGCTGGTCACGACAGCCCCGACCTCTGCCGTGAGCCCACTGATGGTGCCCGCGCGGTGGGCGTTGAGAGGCTGCTCCATCTTCATCGCCTCGAGGACGACGATCAGGTCGCCCGCCTCGACGGTGTCACCGTCGCTGACCGCGACCTTGACGATGGTGCCCTGCATCGGGCTGGTCAGCGCGTCACCGGTGACCTTCGCCGCGGCCCTGCCACCGGCCGAGCGGCGCTTCGGTGCCCCGGCCGCGGCGGCCGGAGCCGCACCGCCGCCCGCGCCGAACCCGGCCGGCAGGACGACCTCGAGGCGCTTCCCGCCGACCTCGACGACCACGGTCTCCCGGGGCTCGGTGTCGGTGTCGGCGTCGGTGCCACCGCTGAACGGCGGGATCGTGTTGTCGAACTCGGTCTCGATCCAGCGGTTGTGCACGCGGAACGGCTCGTCGGCGGCCTCCGGCGCGAACGCCGGGTCGCGCACCACCGCGCGGTGGAACGGGAGCGCGGTGGCCATGCCCTCGACGACCATCTCGTCGAGGGCGCGGCGGGCCCGGTCCAGAGCCTCCTGGCGGGTCGCGCCGGTGATGATGAGCTTGGCGAGCAGCGAGTCGAACGCGCCGCCGATGACGCTGCCGCTCTCGATGCCGGTGTCGAGCCGGACGCCGGGGCCCGCCGGGGCGGTGAAAGTCGTCACCGTGCCGGGCGCGGGGAGGAAGTTGCGGCCCGGGTCCTCGCCGTTGATGCGGAACTCGATCGAGTGGCCACGTGGGGCCGGGTCGACCGGGTCGAGCGCCTCACCCTCGGCGATGCGGAACTGGGCCCGGACGAGGTCGACGCCGGACGTCTCCTCGGTGACCGGGTGCTCGACCTGGAGCCGGGTGTTGACCTCCAGGAAGCTGATCAGCCCGTCCTTGGCGACGAGGAACTCCACCGTGCCCGCGCCGACGTAGCCGGCCTCGCGCACGATCTTCTTGGACGCCTCGTAGAGCGCGGTGTTCTGCTCGTCGGTGAGGAACGGTGCGGGGGCCTCCTCGACGAGCTTCTGGTAGCGGCGCTGCAGGGAGCAGTCGCGGGTGCCGACGACGACCACGTTGCCGTGGGTGTCGGCGAGGACCTGCGTCTCCACGTGCCGTGGCTGGTCGAGGTACCGCTCGACGAAGCACTCGCCGCGGCCGAAGGCGGCGACGGCCTCGCGGACGGCGCTGTCGAACAGCTCGGGCAGCTCCTCGGCGGTCCAGGCGACCTTGAGACCGCGGCCACCGCCGCCGAAGGCGGCCTTGATCGCGACCGGCAGGCCGTACTCGTTCGCGAAGGTGACGACCTCGTCCACGCCGCCCACCGGATCGGCGGTGCCCGGAGCGAGCGGGGCGCCGACGGCGAGGGCGATATGCCGGGCGGCGGTCTTGTCACCGAGGCGGCGGATGGCCTCCGGTGGCGGGCCGATCCAGGTCAGCCCCGCCGAGATCACGGCTTCGGCGAAATCCGCGTTCTCGGAGAGGAATCCGTAGCCCGGGTGTACCGCGTCGGCTCCGGAGAGTTCACATGCCTGCAGAATCTTGTCGATTCGCAGATACGAGTCGCCGGGGGTTGTGCCGCCCAGGGCATACGCCTCGTCGGCGACCCGGACATGCATTGCGTCGATGTCGGGCTCTGCATACACGGCGACACTTGAATACCCCGCGTCGCGGCAGGCCCGCGCCACCCGGACTGCAATTTCACCCCGGTTGGCGATGAGGATCTTACGCACGTTCCTCCCGTCTCGTCCGGCCTGAGTCTAGGCGAGTCGGGCCGCACCATGTTCCTTCATTGCCGGAGAAGGTGAAACAACGACTGGCCAGCCACCGGCAGCCGGGCCCGTCGTTACCTGCCGTCTTCCGCCTGCTGGCGTCATCCGCCTGCCGGCGTCATCCGCCTGCCGGGGAGCGTATGCCGCCGGTGCGGGCCGAGCGGGCCCATGCACCCGGGCCGGAGGGCAGCCTGCCACGCACCGAGTGCGCCGGATCGGCCCACGTCGACCGGGTCCGGGGCACCGGCGGTGCCGCCGCCGCCCGCGCGGTGAGGACGGCCACGAGCGCGGCGATCTCCTCCGGCGTCGCGTCACCCCGGACCAGCCGCAGGTGTGGCCGGGCCGGGGGCCCTTCGGGTCTGTCGGCCACCGGCCGCCCTCCTCCGTCCGTCATCCGTCCGTCGTCCCTGATCGCCTGACGCCGCGGCACCCGCCTGGTGGCCGGCCGCACGCCCGCTACAGCGGGATGTTGCCGTGCTTCTTCGGGGGCAGCGTCTCGCGCTTGGTCCGCAGCAGACGCAACGCGCGGATCACCTCGCGCCTGGTGACCGACGGCTGGATCACGGCGTCCAGGTAGCCGCGCTCCGCCGCGATGTAGGGGGTCGCGAAGTGGTCGGTGTAGTCCTGGATCAGCTCCGCGCGGCGCTCGTCGGGCGCGTCCGAGCCGGCCAGCTCACGGCGATAGATGATGTTGACGGCGCCGCGGGCACCCATGACGGCGATCTCGGCGGTCGGCCACGCCAGGTTGATGTCGGCGCGCAGGTGCTTGGAGCCCATGACGTCGTAGGCGCCGCCGTAGGCCTTCCGGGTGATGACAGTCACCTTCGGAACGGTCGCCTCGGCGTACGCGTAGATGAGCTTCGCACCGCGCCGGATGATCCCGTTCCATTCCTGTGACGTCCCCGGAAGGAAACCGGGGACGTCGACGAAGGTCAGCACCGGAATGTTGAAGGCGTCACAGGTCCGCACGAAGCGCGCGGCCTTCTCGCTGGCGTCGATGTCCAGGGTGCCGGCGAACTGCATCGGCTGGTTGGCGACGACACCGACCGAACGCCCGTCGATGCGACCGAATCCGACGATCATGTTCTGGGCGAACTGGGCGTGGACCTCGAGGAAGTCCTCCTCGTCCAGCACCCGCTCGATCACCTGGTGCATGTCGTACGGGGTGTTCGCGGAGTCCGGGATGAAGGTGTCGAGCTCGGGGTCCACCTCGGCCTCGACGTCGGCCACCTCGGCGTACGCCGGCACCTCGTCCATGTTGTTCGAGGGCAGGTAGGAGAGCAGGGCCCGGGCGAGCTCCAGACAGTCGTTCTCGTCCGCGGCCTGGAAGTGCGCGACGCCGCTGCGCGAGTTGTGCGTGTGCGCTCCGCCGAGCTCCTCCATGCCGACGTCCTCACCGGTGACCTCTTTGATCACGTCGGGACCGGTGATGAACATGTGGCTGGTCTGGTCGACCATGAGCGTGAAGTCGGTGATCGCGGGGGAGTACACCGCGCCGCCCGCACACGGGCCCATGATGAGCGACAGCTGCGGCACCACGCCGGACGCCATCACGTTGCGGTAGAAGATCTCGCCGTACAGCCCGAGCGCGACGACGCCCTCCTGGATGCGGGCACCGCCGGAGTCGTTGATGCCGACGACCGGAACCCCGGTCTTCAGCGCCAGGTCCATGATCTTGACGATCTTCTCACCGAAGACCTCACCGAGGCTCCCGCCGATCACGGTGAAGTCCTGACTGAAGACGCAGATCTGGCGGCCGTCGACCGTCCCGTACCCGGTGATCACGCCGTCGCCGTACGGGCGGTTCCGCTCCAGCCCGAAGTCGTGCGAGCGATGCCGGGCGAACGCGTCCGTCTCGACGAACGAGCCGGGGTCGAGGAAGGCCTCGATCCGCTCGCGCGCGGTCATGATGCCCTTGGCGTGCCGCGCGTCCACCGCGCGCTGGGAACCGGCGTGCACAGCTTCCTCGGTCACGGCCTGCAGTCGGGCGAGGCGACCAGCCGTGCTGTGCGGTTCGGGCGTCGGTTCGGGAACGGAAGCCGGGAGAGCCATAGTGCGAAGCGTACGGCGGTCGGTGGTCCACGTGCGCGATTGATGTGGAGACCGTCTCACCTCGGCCACACCAGGGCTCTGGGAGGGTGGTCCCGTGCCTGTAGAGCCGACCGCGTCCGACGGACGACCAACGCCTCCTTCCGTAGCCGTCCCGAAGACTCCCTCTGCAGGTGAGAGGCCTGGCAGGGGGTCGGCTGGGGTCTCCGACGCAGCGCTCTCCGGGGCCCTGGCCGACGTGGTCACGGCCCGCGTGGAGGCGGCCGTCGGCAGGTCGCGCCGCCCCCTTGACGCCGCCGCGCTGAGCCCTCTCGCCGCCGGCCTCGGACTGGCCCTCGCCGTCGTGGACGAGATCGACTCGACCAACGCCGAACTCGGGCGGCTCGCTCGCGGGCTTCCCGGCAGCGTGCCGGCACTGTCCGTGACGGCGCGGACGGGTCAGGCCGTCCTCGTCGCCGAGCGGCAGACCGCAGGCCGCGGACGCCTCGACCGGTCATGGCAGTCCGCGGACGGCGCCGGGCTGATGGTGTCCGTGCTCGTCCGCCCCGCGGTCGAGGCCCGGCAGCTCGGCTGGCTGCCGCTGGTCGTCGGCACCTCGCTGGTACGCACCCTGCGCGCTCACGCCGGGGTGCCCGCGGTGCTCAAGTGGCCCAACGACGTCCAGGTGGACGGGGCGAAGATCGCCGGCATCCTGGTGGAGCTCGCGCCCAGCCCGACCGCGCCGCCGGCCGCCGTCATCGGCTTCGGTCTGAACGTCACCGCCCGCGCCGGGGAGCTCCCGCCGAACTCGACCAGCCTGCTGCTGCTGGACGTCGACCCGTCCCGGCTGGACCGCACGGAGCTGCTCGGCGCCGTCCTCACCGACCTCGCCGACGCGGTCTCCCGGTGGGTGTCCGCACCCGGGCAGGCCCGGGACGACTACCGCGGCGTGTGCGCGACGCTCGGGCGGCCGGTCCGGGTCGAGCTTCCCGACGGGACGTCGGTCGTGGGCATCGCCACCGACGTCGACGAGTTCGGCCGGCTGCTGGTCGACGGCCGCGCGTTCAGTGCCGCCGATGTGGTCCACCTGCGCTGACCGGCTGGCCCGACACCCGCCCACGCCCAGCCCGCCCGTCTCCCGCGCGCCCGCCTGGTCCGTCCGCCGCCTGCCGGACCGGGCCCGTCGTGGCCCGCTCGTCCGGGATGCGACGATCGGGCGGTGGCGTTCCCGGACGACGAGCTGACCGACGGCGAAGAAGTCGCCCTCCACCTGCATCCGCACTGGGGCAGCCTGGTGGTGCCGGCACTCTCCGTCGTCGCCGCGCTCGCACTCATGACCCTCGGCGTGTTCTTCGTGCCTGACGGCTTCCTGAGGGAGGCGGTCCAGTACCTCGTCCTGGCGCTCGGCCTGGCCGCCATCGGGTACTACGGCGTGGCCCCGTGGCTACGCTGGATCACCACCCACTACGTGGTCACCACAGAGCGGATCATGATTCGTGAGGGTGTTGTGAACCGCTCCGGGCGGGACATCCCGCTGGTCTGGCTCAGTGACGTGTCCTTCGCCCAGTCGCTGTCCGACCGGGTGGTCGGCTCCGGCACGCTCTCCATCGAGAGCGCCGGTGAGCGCGGGCGGACGGTGCTCTCCCACATGCCGCGGGTCGAAGCCGTGCACGCCACCCTGTACGAGCTGGCCGAGGAGGCCGACATCCGCCGGCGCTCCGGGGGAGGGCACCCCGGCTGACCGGCCCGGGCGCGTGGGTCAGAGCGGGTCGAAGGCGCGCCACCAGGTGAGCAGGCCGGTCGGATCGTCGGACCCGGCGATGAACCCCGCCTGCTCGCGGTCAATCRTCCAGTAGGCGGTGAAATCGCCGGGGCGCGCGTCGCAGACGAACGTCCCGGTACGGCGGGACGGCAGGAGGTACGCCTCACTGCTCGTCTGGCCGTTCTCGCAGGAACCGACGTCGACCACGGCGGACGACCGCCGTGCCGCATCGGCGGCCATCGCCGCGCTGTCGGCGTAGCCGAGGACAACCACCTCGGCCGGCGGCCGCCCCGCCCCGGCTACACCAGGAACGCACCGCAGTGCGGCCGTTACACCACGTGCCCGGACGTCGGTCGCGCCGCCTGCCCCGCCCGTCCCGCCGGCCTCTCCGGTTGCGGACCGGCAGTCGGTCAGCTCGAAGGAGGACAGCCGGTCCCGCAGCTCCTGCTCGGCGTCGTCCAGCGCCGCGGGCGCGGTGGACGACGCCGTGACCGCCGGCCCGGGCGTCGAGGGAGTGGTGCCCGCGGCCGGCGGGGACCCGCTCGCCGCCGGCCGCTCCGGGGACGTGCCCCGGGTGGCCGCGAGGACGATCAGCAGCACCGCGCCGATCAGCGCGGCCGTGGCCAGCGCCACGATGACCAGCAGGCGCGGCGGGCGCAGTCTCACCGGCGGATCGGGTCGAACCCGTGCCACCAGGCGATCAGACGGGCCGGGTTCGGGTCAGAGGCGGCGAAGGCGACCAGGGAGTCGCTGATGCTCCAGAAGGTCACGAACCGGTCGGCGTACTTGTAGCACAGGCGCGCCCCGCCGTTCGGCTCCTGCAGGGATGTCCACTCCTCGGCGCTCTCCTGGCCGCTGTCACAGTTGCCGGCATCGGCGTAGTAGGTCGCGCGGGCGCCGACCTGGCGCTCCAGGGCGGAACGGTCGGGGAAGTGGAACGCCAGTACCTCGATGCCGCCGGCGCCGATGCAGCTCAGGGTGGCGTCCGCGTAGATGATGTCGCTCTGTGCCGACGCGGAGCAGCCGGTCATCGTGACGGTGTTGAGTAGCCCGCGCAGGGTGTCCTCGGGGCTGAGCTGCGATGGCGGCGCGCCCGGGGCGGGCCCGGCACCGGCCGGGTCCGCGGGGCCGGTCGGGCCCGCGGGGGCGGGCGCGGCGGACGTCGTGTCCCCTCCGCTGTCGGTCCGGGTACCCAGAATGATGCCGACCACCGCGATCACGACGACGATCGCCGCCGCGGCGGCTATCAGGGTCAGCACCTGCGGCCTGCGCGGCGACGACCCGGACCCGTCCGGTGCGCCGGGGCCTGCGAACCCTCCGGGGGTGCCAGGCGCACCCGAGGTGCCAGGCGCGTGGCCGGGACCGGCCTGCCCGACGCGGGCAGGGGGCTCCCCGCCCAGCGGACCGCCCGGCGAGGTGATCCTCGGTGGGATGGCCGGGAGAAGACCACCGCCGGAGGGCGAGTCGAGATAGCTCGGTGGCGGAGACGGCCAGGACGGCCCGTCAGCGATGCGCCCGGGAGGCGGGAGGGGCGTCCGCCGCACGGTGAATGACTCCTGCGGCGGTGGGGGCAGCGGGTGCGGGCCGGTCAGCGGTGGCAGCTCGGGCGCCTCCCCGTCACGCTGCCCGCCGTGGCTGCTGCCGGCGTCGTGGCCGCTTGCTCCGCGTTCGCCGACACCGCGTTCGCCGGCTCTACGCTCGCCGACACCCGGCAGCGAGCCGGGCGGGGTGGGGCCCACGGGCCCGCGGGCGGCGGACGCCGGCCCGGGGGGCGCCAGGCGGTAGGTCAGCTCCTCCGCGGGCGACTCCGGGCCGCCGCGGGACGGCTGCCCCGGCGGTGGGGACACCCCGGGCCAGGCCGGACCGCTCGCCGCTCCCGTCATGTGCGGCGGCCCGAACGAGCCGGGCGGGCCGAAGCCTCCGGGCGGCGGACCGCCCGGCCCGAAACCGTCGGGCGGCGGACCGAAGTGGCCAGGTGGGCCGGCAGGCGGGCCGGAATGGCCGGGCGGGAAGCCGGGGCCGGGGCCGGGAGCCGGCGGCGGCCAGCCCTGGTTGGCCGGGGCGGGCGGATACGGCGCCGGGAAGTAGAGACCTGGGCGACCGGCCTGGCCGGGTGGGCCCGGGGGCACCGGCGGAACGGGGGGGCCGGCCGGGCCTGGCGGTGGGGCGGCGTGGAGACCGGGAAAGCCGCTCGCTGCGGGCGCCAACGGGAAGGCGTCCGGCCGCAGAACCTGCGTGCTGTCCGCCGAGCCCTCGGCGTCCTCCGGGTCAGGGATGTGGCTGACCGGCGGGAAAGGGCCAGGCGGCTCGGGGACGGGCGACGCGCCGTCGCCGGGACTCTGGCTGGGCACGATTCCTCCTGGGAGGGTATCCGGCCGGACGTATGGAAACCGGGATGAATGGAGACGCCTGGGTGACGATGGCGTGCGTCACAGGGTAGGCGCACATGTCACGCCGGATCTGCCGGTACCACCCCGCAACGTCAGCTGTTGATGCGGCGGCGGGTGGTCCGCGGCGTGGGCGCGGGTGTGCGGAGGGCGTCCGGCGGGCGTGCCGGACAACTGCCCGGCCGCCCTCCGGACGTCACATCCGAAGTCGAGTCCGCGGTCAGCTCCGCGGCACCGGGTCGAACCGGGTCCACCATTCGTAGAGCGCGCCGGCGTCGTCATCCAGTGCCATGAAGGAGACCAGCTCGTCGTCGTACGTCCAGAAGATGAAGAAGTCGTTCTGGTAGTAGTAGCAAAGGGCTGTTCCCTCGGTGTGGCCTTCGTCGAAGTTCCAGGTGAAGATGTCCGGGTCACCGTTCTTGCAGTCACCCTGGTCGGTGACGAGCCCTTCCCGGGCGTCCACGTCATTGGTGAGCGAGGCCGAGTCCCGGTAGTGGTAGGCCGCGACGAGCTGACCGTTGTCCGCGGTGCAGAACAACGACGCGTCGATGTCCTCGTCCTCACCCTCGGGGTTGGCCTCACAGTCGGTCATCGTCGTCGTGTCCAGCTTTGCGAGCAGCGCCGACTGCGTGGGTGTGAAGGCGCCGGAACTCGGGGACGCGCTCGGGCTCGGCGTCGCGCTGGTCGGGGGTGCGCTCGGCGTGGCGCTGGCGGTGGCGCTGGTCGCCGGGGCGGACGGGGCCAGCGTCGTGGCGACCACCGGCCCGTCCGGATCGTCGTCGGAGCCGCTGGTCGCGACCAGGGCCACCGGGATGGCGATGGCCAGCGCGGCCGCCGCGGCCACCGCCACGATGATGATGTTGCGACGCCGGTTCGGGTTCGCCCCACCCGGGCCACCTGGGCCACCGGGATAGCCCTGGGGCGGGTAACCGCCGCCGTACCCGGGCTGCTGCTGGTAACCCTCGCCCTGGTAGCCGCCGCCCTGCTGGTAGCCGCCGGTCTGCTGGTAGCCGCCCTGCTGGTAGCCGCCGGTCTGCGGGTAGCCGCCCTGGTCATATCCCGGCTGGTCGTAGCCGGGCTGCTGGTAGCCCTCGGTGGGGTAGCCCTGCTGGTATCCGCCGGTCTGCGGGTAGCCGCCCTGCTGGTTGTAGCCGGTCTGCGGGTAGCCGCCCTGGTCGTAGCCGGGTTGCTGGTAGCCGCCGGGCTGCGCGTACGGCGCGGTCTGCTGGTAGCCCTGCTGGCCCGCGGGCTGGCCCTGGCCGGCGCCCGCRCCCTGGCCGGGCTGGCCGTACCCACCGCCGGCTGGCGGCTGGTAGCCGCCGCCGTCGTTCACGAGCTGGGTCTCGRCATCGTCGCCGAATCCATGACCACCGCTGTCGACCCGCCGAGTCTCGGCGTCCGGGTCGTGCGGACCCGGGTTCGGTGGCTGCATGACGTCCCTCCTGGTGTTCCTGTGCCGCCCGCGTCCACGATCCGAGTGACCGTGCCGGCGGTGGAGCGGTTGACCCTGGTCAGCCCCGCGTGACGGCGCCGCGTGACGGGATGTCCAGGTGCCGGGCGTCGAGCTGCTGGGCGTGCGTGAGCGCCCGGTCGACCCCGAATCCGCGAGCTGACAGGTATGCCTACGGAGGATTCGCTGGGGGTTCGATGACAGGTGCCCGCCCAAGAGTAGGAGTTCGCCCCGGTCCGGGCGGGCGCGGGTCGCATTCCGGACATGGCTGTCCGGATCCGACTCCGGAATCGTCACCGCGCGGAGCCGTGGCAGTAACCGCTCTCCGCGGAGGGGTGGTCGTCCCGCCACGTCCCGGCGCGATGCCGGCCGGAACGGATTGTGCGGGTGCGGATCAGTTGCGCGCCGCGTAGGGGATGATCAGGTCGTCGACGATGTGCTCGACAAAGGACCGGTCGACCGGGTCCCCGGTGATGAGCAGACGCTGCAGGATCAGCGCGGTGCCGAGCTCGATCAGGATGGCGGGATCCGCCTCCGGGCTGACCTCGCCGCGCGCGATCCCGCGGTTGACGATGGACTCGGATGAGGACCTGCGCTGACTCCACATGCGTTCGCGTACCGCGGACCGCAGCTCCGGATTGCGCGGCATCTCGGAGACCATCTCGGCCATGATCCGGCCCTGTTCGCTCCCGGCCAGCTCCACGAACGACAGCAGGAAGGTGACCATTTCGTTGCGCAGGGACCCGGCATCCGGAACCTGCATGGTCTGTTCGGTGAACTGGGTCAGCGCGTCCATCACCAGGGCGATCTTGGATGGCCATCGCCGGTAGATGGTGGCCTTCCCGGCCTTGGCCCGGGTTGCCACCCGATCCATTGTCACGCCGTCGTAGCCGTGCTCGGCGAGGAGTTCGAGGGCCGCCTGGCGAATCGTGTGGTCGCGGCTCTCATCTCGGGGGCGACCGCCTGGTCTGGGCGATGCGAGTGTCGGCCGTGCCACGGCGCACCCTCCTGGACCTCGAGCCGGTCGCGCCGCGGACCCAGGTGACGGCGTCACCTCAGGTGGAGAACTCGGCACGCTGTGCATGGGCTGGTCACGAGAGCCTAGCGCAGCCGGTCTCCGGGAGAACTGATCGGTACCGGAACCGTCATGTCCCTCGGGGTGACCCCTGTGTCCCGCTGGGACCAGGGCCGAGCGGAATGCCGCCCGGCCCCGCCGGCACCTGACGGCCTGACACAGACCTTCCGCTCGAACCAGACCACCTGGTGAGCCGACCGATCCGCCGCGGCGGATCAGGCCTGAGCGGCCGGCTCGGGAATCCGCTGGTCCTTGACCGGCAGGACTGCCACCTTCGGGTGGTCCGGGTGCAGGAACACGTACTTCTTATAGGTCCAGAACCGGAAGATCGTGCCGAGGCCCGTGCCGAGAACGTTGCCGAAGAGGTTGAACGCGAGGACCCCTTCGAGATGGAGCACGTACTTCGCGAAGCCCAGGCAGGCGAGCGCGATCACCAGGCCGATCGCGTTGAGGATCACGAAGAGGGTGTACTCGCGGCGAATGCCGGTACGTGCCCGGTGGTTGAACGACCATTGCCGGTTGCCGACGTAGGCGCAGGTCGCCGCGATGACCGTCGATACGGTCTTGGCGCTGAGCGGCCCCATCCCCAGAAGGGTGTGACACAGGTTCGAGACGGCGAAGTCGATCGCGTAGCAGATCGCGCCGACGACGCCGAACTTGCCCACCTCATGGATGAGTACCTGAAGTGGTGAACGTGCCATCCGGTGGCTCACCACAGGCGGCGCCGATCGACTTTGCGAGCATCGATTTTGACCACCAGGAGAGACTACCGACGACTGATCCGCGCCCGGCCGCCACCCCCGCGCACGAGGCCGATGAGTGCCGGTCGCGTCGCCGTCCCGAATCGTCCGTTTACGTACCGGCGTCCGTTGCTTGTGGAAAGCGGCGCGTGCCGGGCGGGCCGGGCGCCGGCGGGATCGCGCTGGGTGATGGCTCACCGCCTCAGTGTTCCCGGCGTGCCGACGGTCGATACACCCCGCCCCCCTGTCCGTGATCCGACTCGTGTCCGTGACGGGACGTCGTCCTCGTGTTGACCTGTGACGCTGGGCGAACTCGGCAATGTGGGTGGCGGCGGCGGTCCGCGCGCTGCATGCTTGTGCCACTGGCTTTCCCGCGGCCCGTCCGCCGCGTGAGCGACGTACCCGACGGAGGTGACCTGCGGTGACGAGCGCGCCCGACAATGTCGGACCCGCCCAGGATGCGACCGGCGCCCTACTGTCCCGGGCAGCGGACTTCGCCGCGCTGCGGCGCGCCACCGGCCCGGGCCAGGCGGTACCGACCCGGCCCGCGACCGGTGTGGCGGTGGTGGCCTGCATGGACGCCCGCATCAACATCGAGGCCCTTTTCGGCCTCGCGGAGGGCGACGCGCACATCATGCGCAACGCCGGCGGGGTCGTCACGGAGGACATCGAGCGCTCGCTGGCCGTGAGCCAGCACGCGCTCGGCACGACCGAGATCATTCTGCTCCACCACACGAAGTGCGGCATGGAGCAGCTCACCGACGAGGGGTTCAGTGCCTCGCTGGCGGAGCAGACCGGGGTGCGACCGTCCTGGCGCCTGCGCTCGTTCACCAACGTCGCCGAGGACGTCTGGGCCTGCATGCAGACGCTGCGCTCGTCGCCGTTCCTGCGGGCGTCGACCTCCGTCCGCGGCTTCGTCTACGACGTCGACACCAGCGAGCTCACCGAGGTCACCGAGGAGTCGCTGGCGGCCCACAAGCAGGTCACCAGCTCCTCCTGAACGCCTGTGCCTGTTCCTGAGAGCCCCTGAGCGCCACTGAGCGCCACTGAGAACCCGGGCGCTCCGGGGCTCGTGGGCCACGCGCCGCCGCCCGGCCATGTCGCCGGGCGGCACGAGCGATGCAGGTGTCAACCGGGGGGCGCACCCGCGTCCAGGACGTCGAGCCGGCGGACCCGGGCGGGTAGCACCTCGGCAAGCGGCCGCGGGACGGACCAGTCGACGGCGGTGACCCGCTCCGTGTCGACCCGGCGCGCCAGCGTCGCGGCGTCGGTGCCATGCAGGTTGCGGCACAGCACCACCGACGCTCCGCTCACCAGCGGCACCAGCGTCGCGATCAGCAGCCCGGCCACGGTGGCGGGGCCGCCCGCGGTGAGGATCCGGTCGTCGGGGCCCAGCGCGTCGCGGCGGGCGACGATGGCGGCGAGGCGGAGCAGTTCGGCCTGCCCCGGAGGCGGGGGTGGGGGCAGGAAACGGTCACCGTGCGGTGGGACCTCGACGGCATAGTCGAGGACGCCGGGCACAGCGTCGCGCATCCTGCCGCCGAGCGGGCGCAGGGAGAGGCCGACGATCTCGTCGATGCCGAGCGCGGTCGCGATGTCGATCCGGTCCTCGCTGACGAAGACCACACCGGGACTGCCCGGGGCGGCCCCCRGGCCCGTCCGAGCTCCGGCCGGGTCGTCGGCGCCGTCCTCCGGACCGATGACGACCTCGACATCCAGGCCGGCCGACCAGGCCGCCAGCAGGATGACGCAGCTGGTCCAGTGCGCCGGCAGGTCGACCCCGACGACATCCCCGGCGGCGAGCCCGAGCGTGTCGACCAGCAGGTTCGCCGTCTTGGCGACCCAGTTGTCCAGCGTCGTCGTGGAGAACTCCACCCGTTCGCCGGTCGCGTCGTCGTAGAAAGTGATCATCGGGCGGCCCGGGTCGCGGGTGAGACG
This sequence comes from Parafrankia colletiae, assembly GCF_001854655.1. Classification (GTDB taxonomy): domain Bacteria; phylum Actinomycetota; class Actinomycetes; order Frankiales; family Frankiaceae; genus Parafrankia; species Parafrankia colletiae. Next base: position 27,697 of record NZ_MBLM01000139.1, read on the forward strand.
GGCGGCCAGTGCCGCCGCGACGCCGGGAAACGGGGCGGCGGGCGCGGCGTCGGCGGGTGCGGTGCCGGCGGGTGCGGTGCCGGCGGGTGCCGCGGGGCGCAGGCGCGAGGATGCGGGGACGAACCGGACGTCCAACGGTTTCCGGTCTCCAATCCGTTGTTCGGCAGCGGGCGGACCCGGCGGCGACCGGGTTGCCGGGTGTCCCGGGCGCCGGTGACCCGCCGCGGGGGTAACGCTACCGACTCGGGCGCCCGGCCCGCCCCGTCCGCGGTGGCGACACGATCGCGAGCTCCGTTCGGGTCTGCCGGATCGGCAGTGCTCAGGGCGTGCAGGACGTGTCGGCGGCCGGTGGGGGCACGGCTGCCGCCCTCGTCCCCCCGGTGTCCGTGCCTGCTGTGCCCATGGCTGGTTGCGCGGTGCCGGTCATGCCGTGCGGTGCGGTGGTGGGCGCGGCGCCGCCGGGCAGCGGTCGAGCCAGCATGAGGCGGTCGGGGGGTGGGGCAGTGGTGGAGCCTCCGGCGCCGGGGGCCCGCATCGGGCCGAGGAGGGCCTCCAGCCCGGCCGGGTCGTGAAGCAGCACCATCCCGTGCGGGGGGATCGAGCCCATGCCGTCGACCRCCCCCTCGCCGGGCAGCGGTACGTGGGTCGGGATCGTCACGAACCGCAGGCCGCCCGGCCCGAGCTCGGCGACCCGCCGCGCCAGGCGCAGCATCTCGGCCTGGGAGAGGCTCCGGCTGATCTCCAGTGCGCCGCCGACCGCGCCCAGCAGGCTGGCGATCCGCGACGGGCTGGTGAGCACACCGGTGCTGGTCGCGGCGTCCAGGAGACGGGACAGGAACTGCTGCTGGCGCAGGATGCGCAGGCGTTCCTCACCGAGAGCCTTGCGGGTGCGGACGAACGCGAGCGCCTGCCCGCCGTCCAATCGGTTCTCGCCAAGCTGGCCCCGCCATCCGGACTCGGCGTCCCGCAGGTTGCGGGTGCTGCCGTCGGGTAGCGGCTGGACGCACACGGTGACACCGCCGACCGCATCCGTCATCGCGCGGAAGCCGGCCAGGTTGATCGACACGGTGTGGTCGATCTTGAGGCCGGTGAACCCCTCCAGGGTCGAGATCAGCCCGGGCACGCCGACGAGCGGGACGACATCCGCGATCTTCGACAGTCCGTCGCGGGCGATGGCGGCGGACGTCGGCACGATCGGCACCAGGGTGTCCCGCGGGAAGGAGACCAGGGTCGCGCTGCCGTCCGCGTCGAAGTGCGCGATGATCGTCGTGTCCGCCCGCATGCCGCCGGGGTCGCCGAACTCGCCGTGCGTCCCCTCCCGGCTGTCGTTGCCGAGCAGAAGAATGTTCAGGTCGCCGGGGACCTCCGCCGGCCGGGCGCCGGCCGTGGGCTCCCAGTTGTTGCGGTCGATGGCGCTGTCGAAATGTCGGTAGGCCGCCCAGCCGACGGACGTGACGGCCAGGACCGTCAGCGAGACCAGCGCCACGAGGGTGACGGACAGCCGGCGCAGTGGTGATCGCCGCCGGTGGGTGATCCGCGGGTCCAGGTTCGGCGGCAGCACCCGGCCCGTACCGCGTGTGCACGCAGCGTGCCGGCGGGCCGGCGTGGCCGGTTCTGGCAGGTGCGACTGATCCAGAGCGTTCCACGCCATCAGGACAGTTCGACGTCGAGGACCACCGTGTGGTTGTCCGGACCAGTCCGATCCGACCCCACAGCTGGCACCAACGGGCGTCGCCCTGGTCCGGGCCGGCGTTCCTGGCCCGCCCGGACCAGGGCTGGTGTCGCGATCGGCTCAGTACGTGCAGCCGGTGGTCAGCTGCGTCGCGGTGACGGGCGCTGTCGACCGGGGGGCGACACTCGGCGCGGAGCCCGGGCGGTCACCTCCCGCGCCGCCGCCCTGGGGCCGCACGATGCCCGCCGCGCCGCCCTGGCCCTGGGCGCCCGTGGCGGCCTTCACCTGCCTGAAGGACGTCCCGAGCACCAGCGACACACGATCGGTCAGGCGGCCGTCGCGTACCAGGCGGGAGCCCGGCACCACGGCGGCGACCGCGCGGGCCGCGGCCTCCTTCCCGGGGCCGTAGCGGACCTCGGTGGCCGGGCTGGTGCCGTCCGGCCAGTCGCGCGGCGCGCCGACGCGGAAGCCCAGTCGGGCCAGATCGTCGCTGGCCGTGCTGGCCAGACCGCCGACCTGCGCGGCGTTGAAGACATCGATCGCGACGTCCCGCGGCGGCATGGCTACCGGGTCCGCCGGTGCGGGCCGGGCGGGTGCGCCTCCGCGCAGGGGGGTGAGGAAGGTGTCCAGCTGCGCTGGGTCGTACAGCTGCACCGAGCCGAACCGCGGCAGCTCGCCGAGGGAGTTCCCGCCCTCGGCGGGCGTCGGCGCGTGCACCGGAATCGTGACGAACCGGATCTGGTCGGTGCTCATCGCGCTCATCCGCTTCGCGAGCAGCCGGATGTCGTCGATGTCCGTGCCGTCGTCGATGGTCAGCGATTTCGTCGTCGCGCTGATGAGGTTCTCCAGCCGGGCCGGGTTCGTCAGCACCCCGTCGCTGGTGGCCTTGCGGAACACCGCCCCGATGAACTGCTGCTGGCGGCGGATGCGGTCGAAGTCGTTGTCGGGCAGCCCGTGACGCTGGCGGACGAAGGCGAGGGCCTGGTCGCCGCTGAGATGGTTCTCGCCGACCCGGCCCCGCCACTGCGACCACTCGTCGCGCAGGTTGCTCCGCGAGCCGTTCGGCAGCGCCTTGACGCAGACGGTCACCCCGCCGATGGCGTCGGTCATGTCGCGGAATCCGGCGAGGTCGACGGAGACGTAGTGGTCGACGCGGATGTCGGTCAGGTTCTCGATCGTCCGGATGAGCAGGGACGGCCCGCCGATGGAGATCGCCTGGGTCAGCTTGTCCCGGCCGTGGCCCGGGATGTGGACGAGGGTGTCGCGGGGGAACGAGACCAGGGTCGTTGTCCCGTTCGCGTCCAGGTGGGCGAGGATCGTGGTGTCCGAGCGCTGACCGGCAACCTCCCCGCCGCGCTGGAACTCGCCGCCTGTGCCGGCCCGGCTGTCCGAGCCGACCAGCAGGAAGTTCGTCGTCCCCTCGATCGGGTTGGCGGGGCGCTCACCGTCCAGGGTCAGCCGCAGCCGGTTGATCTGGCGGTCGAAGTGCTCGTAGAGCGCGAACCCGCCGACGGCGAAGGCGAAGATCAGGCAGGACATGACGGCGCAGATCGTGGCGACGAGCCGGGCGGCGAACCCACGGCGGCGGGACGGTGGGCCCGGCAGCCGACGGCGCCGCGGCGCCAGACCGGTCCCGGTACCCGCGAGTGCGCCGCGGCCGGGCCTGGTTCCGCCGGCACGGGTGCCCGCGGCACGGGCGGCACCGCCACCCCTGCCGGAACCGCCACCCCTGCCGGAACCGCCACCCCTGCCGGAACCGCCACCCCTGCCGGAACCGCCACCCCTGCCGGAACCGCCACCCCTGCCGGAACCGCCACCCCTGCCGGAACCGCCATCCCCGCTCCCGCTGGAGCCGGCATCCGTGCCGGCGCCGTCGCGGGGCCTGCCGCGGCCGGTCACCGCTCTCGCCCTGTCGCCGGCCGGGCGACCGCGAAGGTCCTGGTCCCTGCCACCGGAAGCGGCAGCCTGGCTTCCGCTGGCAGTGGCCTGGCTGACGTCCCCCGTACGGGTCGGATCCGGCGAGGCCGGTTCGTGCGAACGTGCCCGCGACCGGGAGCGCGGCCGGCGCCGGCCGCCCGCCGCGGCGGCAAGGCCGAGGCGAGACGACTCGGGGCCAGGCCTGGGCCCGGTCGAGGCGCGCGGTCCAGCGCCGGTCACCGCGTCCCCCTCGGTGGTGAATGCCGGGTATTCGGCGTGCCCGTTGATGTCCGGCTGGGGCGGGGCCCGGCACGCGGCGCGTCGTCGCGGTTCCGCGTTCCGGGCGGTGGACACCCAGCCTTCGATTACAGAAAGTACCCGCAGGGTCACGCCACATGCGATTCGGGGTCGGAGTCTTTGCGGCGCGCGGCCGGCACGGCGGGGCCGAACGCCGCAGAACGAGCCAGGCAGAGCGAGGCGTTCGGCGTGAGGCGCTCGGGGTGAGGCGGTTCCGGACGAGGCGCTCAGGAACGCGCCGGCGTCTCCTGCCTGGCGAGGTGCGCGGCCGGATCCTCGGCAGCCGGGCCTGCCTCGGCTCCGTCGGCCCGGCCGCCGCCCGCGGCTGCGCGTGCGGCGAGCGTGAGGGCGGCGATCCAGCCCAGTGCGGTCAGGACGAACACGGTCACGGTGACACCGAAGGGCAGGGGTGCCCAGCGGGCGGCCGCGGAGACGATGTCCGGCACCTGGGCGGGGGTGAAGGCGACGCCGCGCGGAAGCCAGTAGTAGCTGCACACCGCGAGCAGCGCGAGCCCCTGCATGAGCGCCGCGCCTGCGAGAACGGTCAACGGTGCCAGGCGGGCCCGGCCGCCGAGCATGCGCCCGAGCCCGGCGGCGGTGACCACCGCCAGCCCGACCAGGCCCAGGTACAGGTAGCGGCCCTGGACCGCGATGCCCCGGGTGTAACGCTCGTACTCGGCCCAGCTCCGCTGGCCGACCATGAGATACGCGAAGGCCACCGGGGCGAGGAGTACGAGCGGTGCGCCCAGGCGCGCGATCCGTCCGGGTTCGCCCGCTGCCGGCTGACCGCGCCGAGCGGCCGCGACGACCGCGGTCACGCACAGACCGACCACGGCCACGGTGGCGGCGACGATCGCCACCGGGGAGAGCTGCGGTGGCTCGAACATCCCGAGACCGCCCCAGAACCGGCTGATCATTGTCCGGAAGAAGTACCCGAACCAGGTGAGGAACGAGTCGGGAAGCAACAGCGCCTCGCGGCGCGGCGGGTTCGTCGCCCAGCCGTTGGGCTGGAGGGCGTCGTAGAGCACGAAGTTGCGCACCCACCACCAGCCGCCGATCACCAGCCCCAGCCCGACCGCGATGGTCGCGGGCAGGACGGGAAGATCACGCAGAACAGGCAGGCGGCGCAGAACAGGCAGGCGGTGCGGCGAGGGAACGCGCGCCGGGCTCCCGTCGTCCGTGGCCTGGACGCGCCGCCGGAGGCGGAGCCAGCCGACGAGGTAGGCCGCGGCGATCGTCACGGGCAGCGCGAACGCGAACGCCTTGGACAGCATCGCCACGCCGAACCAGAGCCCGGCCCAGGCAGCAGTCCGCCGGCGCAGGTCGCCTCGCACGACCCCGGCCAGCATGACGGTGAGCGCCCCGGTCGCAAGAATGAGGATGCCGTCGTTGTTGAAGGTCGCGCCGACCCGGGTGAAGCCGGGTACCGCCAGCGGCAGCGCCGCCGCCGCCGTGGCGAGCGGCCCGGGCAGGCCGAACCGGCGCGCGGCCGCCCAGGCGAGCAGCGGCAGTGGGGCGACGATCAGGATGTTCAGCAGCCGCAGCGCGAGGACCTGCTGGTCGTAGGCCCAGCCGGCGGAACCGGGCAGGATCTCCAGCAGGCCCGCGCCGACGGCGTAGACGAGCGGCGGGTGCTGGATCATCTGGTTCGACAGCCGCCCGTCGTCGACCGGCGTCGCCCCCCCGAGTTCGTCGAAGGACCGGCGCTCGCCGCGCGGGGTGGGCGCGATCTCGGCGAAGGACGGCGACCCGCGGCGCTTGCCTCCGGACTGGAACATGTCCTGGTACCGGCCCCGGTCGAAGTCGTCGGACGTCGCCGCGACCCCGGTTGCGATCATCTTCTCGCCGGGCGCGGGCCACCCGGCGCCGTGCTGCAGGCCGTAGACCATGTCGACGTGCTGTGCCTCGTCGTAGCCCGTCCAGGTCGGGTAGACGAACGCATAGGTCACCAGAAGTGCCACATGCAGGGCTGTGATGAGGAGGACCAGCGCGGGGACGGCGGGGCGCCGGCCGGCTACCCCACCACCCGATCCGGTTCCCGCTTCCGTGCCGGTTCCGGCGGTGGAAGCGGTGCCCGTCCCGGTGGTCGCACCGGTGCCCGCCGGATGGTCCGCGGCGTCCGCCGCCAGCGGCTCTTCCCCGCGCGGTTCGGGTTTGTCCGTCGTGGGCGTCTCGGGCGTCATCAGGGAGCAGGGTAGTCTCACGCCCCTCGCGTCGATCGATGCCGGTCCGGCCCGGCGGGTGCGGCCCCGGCGACGCCGCTGACGGGGCGTCACCAGTCGTTCGTCCACGTCTGCCAGACTCGCGGGGTGCGCATCCTCGTCACTGGTGCCGGTGGACAGCTTGGTCATGATCTGTGTCGTCTCCTCGACGCGGAGTCACGCACCGAGCGCACGCGCGACACGCGCGTGCTCGCCTGGGCCGGGCTGACCCGCTCCGACCTCGATCTCTCCGACGCGGCCCGGGTACGCGCGGTCATCGCCGACCAGGCCCGGCCGGCCAAGGTGCAGGGCGGGCTCGTCGTCATCAACACCGCCGCGTGGACGGACGTCGACGGCGCCGAGGCGGACGAGACCGGTGCCTATGCCGTGAACGCCACCGGCCCGGCGCACCTGGCGGCGGCGTGCGCCGAGGCCGGCGCGGCCCTCGTCCACCTCTCCACCGACTACGTCTTCGACGGCACCGCCTCGAAGCCGTACGAGACGAACGACCCGCCGGGCCCCGTCTCCGCCTACGGGCGCACGAAACTCGCCGGCGAGGAGGCCGTGCTGGCCCTGTGCCCGGCGTCGTACGTGGTGCGCACGGCCTGGGTCTACGGGCGGTCGGGCAACAACTTCGTGAAGACGATCGCGCGACTGGCCCGGGAGCGTGACGAGCTCAGCGTCGTTGCCGACCAGCACGGCAGCCCGACCTGGTCGGCCGACCTGGCCGCCGGCCTGCTCGACCTGGTGACGGCGCGCCCCGCCCCGGGGATCTACCACTGCACAGGCGGCGGCGAGACGACCTGGTTCGGCTTCGCCCGCGCGATCGTCGCCGCGATCGGCGAGGATCCGGCCAAGGTGGCGCCGACCACCACGGCGGAGTTCCCGCGCCCGGCCCAGCGCCCGGCCTACTCGGTGCTCTCCGCCCGGTCGTGGCAGGACGCCGGCCTGCGCCCGCTGCGCTCCTGGGACGAGGCGTTCGCCGCCGCGGTCGCCGACTTCGGCCCGGAGCTGCCCGGCTGAGCTGCCCGGCTGAGCTGGATGTGCTGAGCTGCGGGTTCCGGTGGGCCGAGGGTCCGGGCCGGGGCTCGCGACCGCCGTCCCGCGCCTGTGGATCTCGACTGTCATACGGCGGGTAGGTTGATGTGGTGAGCACTCAGACCCCTGGCACGGCGGCGCGGCCCGAGGGCCGTCCCGTCCTTGTCGCCGTCGCGTGGCCGTACGCCAACGGGCAGCCGCACCTCGGGCATATCGCCGGTGCCTACCTGCCTGCGGACATCTTCGCCCGCTACCAGCGCATGGCGGGCAACCGGGTGCTGATGGTCTCGGGGTCCGACGCGCACGGCACACCGATCACCGTGCGGGCGGACGAGGAGGGCGTCACCCCGCAGGAGATCGTCGACCGGTACCACCCGGAGTTCCTGCGGATCTGGTCCGGGCTGGGGATCAGCTTCGACCTCTTCACGACCACCCGCACGAAGAACCACGAGGCCACCGCGCAGGACGTGTTCACCCGCCTGCAGGCGGCCGGGTACATCTACCCGAAGGAGACCTCGCAGTTCTTCGACCCTGACGCGGGCCGCTTCCTGCCGGACCGGTACGTCGTCGGCACCTGTCCGCACTGCTCCTACCCGCAGGCGCGCGGTGACCAGTGCGAGAACTGCGGGCGCACGCTCGACCCGGAGCTGCTGATCGACCCGCGCAGCAAGGTCACCGGCGCGGTGCCGCAGATGCGGGAGACGACGCACTTCTTCCTGCGTCTTTCCGGCCTCTCCGACCAGCTGCTCGACTGGCTGCAGACCCGTCAGGGCTGGCGCCGGCACGTCCTGAACTGGTCGGTGCAGTTCGTCAAGGACGGCCTGCACGACCGTGCGATCACCCGTGACCTGGACTGGGGCGTCCCGCTGCCGACCGACGAGCTCGGCCCGGGCAAGCGGCTGTACGTCTGGTTCGAGGCGGTCATCGGCTACCTGTCGGCGAGCAAGGAGTGGGCGGCCGGCACGGACGACCCGCAGGCGTGGCGTGCCTGGTGGGAAGATCCGCAGGCGTTGGCGTACTACTTCGTCGGCAAGGACAACATTCCCTTCCACACCGTCATCTGGCCGGCGATGCTGCTCGGCTACGGCGGGCTGAACCTGCCGACGGACGTCCCGGCGAACCAGTACGTCACCTTCGGGGGAGCCAAGGCGTCCAAGTCGRCCGGGATCGGCCGCGGCGTGCGCGAGTACCTCGACCTCCTGCAGCCGGACGCGCTGCGTTTCGCCCTCGCCTCGGTGCTGCCCGAGCAGAACGACACCGAGATCTCGGACGCCGACATCGTCCGCCGGGTGAACGACGAACTGATCGCGAACTGGGGCAACCTGGTCAACCGCGTGATGGCGCAGATCAACAAGTTCTTCGGCGGTGAGCTGCCGGCCACCGGCGAACTCGACGGCGTGCACGCCGAGCTGCTCGCCTCCGTCGACGCCGGGCTGGTGCGGGTCGCCGAGCTGCTCGGCCGGGTCGAGCTGCGGGCGGCGCTGCGCGCGGCGATGGAGATCTCCGCCGAGGTCAACGCCTACCTCTACCGCGAGGAGCCCTGGAAGACCGTCAAGGTCGACAAGGACGCGGCGGCGCACAGCCTCGCGGTCTCGGTCCAGGCGATCTCCGGCATCACGACCGCGCTGGCACCGTTCCTGCCGTTCAGCTCGGCGCGGGTCGCCGAGGTTCTCGGCATCGACCTGGACGTCTGGGCCCGCCAGCCGGTGCCGGCCGGGCGGCGTCTCGAGTGGTCCGGCGGGCTGTTCACCAAACTGGACGCCGACGCGCTGGGCCCCGAGCCCTCCGCGGGCGCAGAAGCCCACGCCTGACCCCGCCGAGCCGCTGGCCGCAGGACGCACGGCGTGGGCCGGGAACCCCCGGGGGCTGGATCGCGGCGGTCGCGGCGGGGCTGGGAGACTGACGGGTAATGGCCAGCTCATCCGCGGACCGCGGCCGCGGGACCGTCGGGCGGCTGCTGCGCCGGCACGCCGCGTTCGTCGCGGTGCTGGTACTGGCCGTCGCCGCCCGGGTGGTCGTCATCGCGGCCTACCGGCCCGCGCTGCTCTACCACGGTGACTCACCCGCCTACCTGGACCAGGCGGGCCGGCGGCTGTGGGCCGGTGACTGGCGCCCGTCGGGCTATCCGATGTTCCTGCGGGTCATCGGCGCGCCCGATCACCTGACCCGGCTGGTCGTCGTCCAGCACATGCTGACGCTGCTGGCCGGCGTCGCCCTGTATGCCGCGGTGCGGCGGCTGTTCGACCGGTATGACCCGGCGGCCCTGACCCTGGCCCGGGGGCGGGGTGGCTGGCCGGCGGCGCTGGTGGCGGCGCCGGCGCTGCTGGCGCCCTGGGTGCTCGACCTCGGCCAGTTCGTCCTTGCCGACAGCCTGTTCGGGACGCTGGTTCTGGGCGGCGTCCTGGCACTGGCCTGGCCGGGGTCTCCGGCCGGATGGCGGTGGGCTCTCGGTGGGCTCCTCCTCGGCGCCAGCGTCACCGTCCGGACGGTCGGCTACGGCCCGATCGCGCTGGGCGCGCTGGGCGCGATCGTCCTCGCCCTGCGCGCCCGCACCGCCCGCACCGACCGCTCCCCCCACGCTGGCCGCACCGGTCGTTCTCGCCGCCTTCCTGCCGGCACCGGCAGCCGCGGGGCAGGTGCCGGCGCCGGCACCTGGAGGGAGGCCGGTCTCCGGCTGATGGCCGGAGGCGCTCCGGTGGCCGCGTTCGTCCTGGCGGCGGCCGTGCCGGTGGTCGCCTACTCGGCCTGGAGCGCCAGCCAGGGCAAGGGGTTCACCGTCTCCGCCCATTCGGGGTTCTTCCTCTACGGGCGGGTCGCACCGTTCGCCGACTGCGCCCGGCTCCCCGACGACGAGGATCTGCGGTCGCTGTGCGATCCCCGGCCGGTCGGCGAGCGCGGTTCCCCGGTGACCTACCTGTGGCCCGACGACTCGCTGCTGCGGCAGGGCAACGACCTCGTCCCGCCGGGCCGGGAGGAGCTGGCGGGCGAGTTCGCGGGCGAGATGATCCGCACCCAGCCGTGGACGATGGTCACCAGCACCGCCCGCTACCTCGGCGGGTACTTCTGGCCCGTCCGTTACGAGACGGTGCTCACCAGCCGCGCCGACACCTGGGAACTGCCACAGAGCAGCAGCAACCGACTGCCTGACGGCCAGCCCCACGCCACCGACGGCTACTTCACCGTCCGGGACCTGAACGACCACCTCGCCGGCCCGCTCGCGAGCTACTCCGGGCTGTCCTACGCGGCGATGCCGCTGGTCGGCCTGGGGCTCCTCGGTGGGCTGGCAGCCGGCGCCGTGGGCTGGCGGCGCGGGCGTCCCGGCCCCGGCCGCCTGTTCTGGCTCACGGCCGGCGCGGGCCTGTCGACCCTGCTCCTGGCCTCCTTGACCTCGGCTTTCGACTACCGCTACCTGGGTTCCGTCACCGGCCTGCTCGGCCCGGCCGCGGTGCTCGGCGGACTCGGCCTCTTCCGGGTGCTTCCAGCGTCGTCCCGGCCGCGGCCGGCGGTGCGGGGCACGCTGCCTGCAGACATCGGCTCGCCGCCGGGCTCGCCTCGGCCGCTGGCGACGCCGCGGGTAGAACAGGCGCATCAGGACGACGCCGTGCTTCGCGGGAAGGCGGCTGCGACGACGGATGGGGGAACCAGATGAGGGTCGCGTTTCTCGGCCTGGGACGCATGGGCGGCCGGATGGCCCGCCACATCCTGACCGCCGGGCATGACCTGGTCGTCTGGAACCGCACCCCGGGCCGCGCCGGGGAGCTGACGGCCGCCGGCGCGACCGAGGCCGCGGATCCCGCCGCCGCCGTCCGCGGGGCCGACGCCGCCGTGCTGATGCTGTTCGACCCGCAGTCGGCCGCCGACGTGCTCGCCGCGGTCATCCCGGCCGCGGCCCCGGGCCTGCTGCTGGTCAACTGCACCACGGTCGGCCCCGAACCCGCCCGTGAACTGGGACGGACGGCCGCCGCCGCCGGGCTGCGCTACCTGGACGCCCCGGTGATCGGCACCGTGGGCCCAGCCGAAGCCGGGACGCTGCGAGTGCTGGTCGGCGGCACCGACGCCGATCTGGCCGCGGCCCGCAGCCTCCTCGAGACCTTCGGCGATACCGAGCGTATCGACCATGTGGGCCCCGTCGGCGCCGCGAGTGCGCTCAAAACCGTCTTCAATCTCGGCCTCGCCGAAGGCATGGCCGCCGTCGCCGAGGTGCTCCGCTACGGCACCGAACTCGGTGTCGACCGCGGGCTGCTGCTGACCGAGCTCGCCGCCGGGCCGCTCGGGTTCCTCGTCACCTACAAGCGGGCCATGCTGGAGTCGGGCGACTACTCCCCGGCCGCGTTCACCGTCACCGGTATCGCGAAGGACGTCCGGCTCGCGACGGCGTCCGTCCCGGGCCGGCTGCCGATCGCGGAGGCGACGCTGGGCCTCGCCGCCGCCGCCGAACGTGCCGGCCATGCCCAGGACGACTTCGCCGCACTGGCCGCGGCGGATGTCCCCAGCCCCGCCTGAGCGGCCCGGCCCGACGGCGGCCCCCGGACACCAACGGCCTGGTCCGACGGCGTCCGGGCGCTGGCTGGCGCTCGGCGTCGTCGCCGCGGGCCTGCTGCTCGGCGCGCTCGGGCTGACCGGCGCGTTCGCGACGAAGCCCTTCGCCGCGGCGGACGAGGCCCAGCACACCGCCTACGCGCTGGAGCTCACCGAAGGCCGGCTGCCCGAACTGGACACACTCGTCCGCTCCACTGTTCCGGGGATGCCCGGCCTGCCGCCGGACTGCCGGGTAGCGCCCGCGGACGCCCGCGCCGCCATCGGCCGGCGGGACGTCTCGGTGCTCCCGGCGTGCGCACAGCGGTCGGGTGCCCTGCTGACCACCTTCGACCTGATGTACACGGCGAACCACCCGCCGCTGTTCTACCTGCTGGAGGCGTTGCCACTGGGCGCAGGTCGGGCGCTGGACCATCCGGTGGCCGGCTTCTACGCGGCCCGGGTGCTGAACCTCGCGGTCGGGATCGCGGCCGTGGTGGCCACCGCCGGTCTGGTGCGGATCCTGCTGCCCGGCCGCCCGGACCTCGCGGTCGGGGCGGCCGCCGTCATCGCGGTGGCGCCGATCCTGATCGCGGTCACGTCCCAGGTCTACAACGACGCGTTCGCGGTCGCGCTGATCACCGCGGCGACCGCGGCCGCGCTCGCGCTCGCGCGCCGAGGCCTGTCCGTCCGCAGACTGCTCCCGGTAGTCCTGCTCGTCCCCGCCGTGGCGCTCAGCCGCGCCAGCGGTGCACTGGCCGCGGCGGTGCTCGTGCCCGCGGTCGGCATCGCCGCGGTACTCGGGAGCCGGTCCGGTCCCGCGGCTGGTCCGGCCTGGCGCCGGCCGCTGCTTGCGGGCTTCGGCGCGAGCGCGGCCACCGGGCTGCTCACGGTCGCCGCGGCCGGCTGGTTCTACGCGCGCAACAACCGGCTGTACGGCGACCCGGCGGGCAGCGAACGCGTCGCGTCGATGTTCCCCACCGGCTACGGCCACCGGTCGGTGTGGGAGGTGCTCACGGCCCGGGATTTCTGGTGGACGATCTACCAGGGCCTTTTCGGCCGACTCAGTCTTCAGCACGGCGTGCCGCACCGGATCGTGATCGGCGTCGGGCTGCTCACGGTGCTGGGCCTGCTCGCCGCGGCCGCCCGTGCCCTGCTGGCCGTGCGGGCCCGCCGGGTGTCGGGCCGGCGCGACTGGGCGGTGGACGTCTTCTGCTGGCTCGTGGTGGCTGCGCAGGCCGCGCTGGCCCTGGCGACGCTGGTCGGGTACGTCGCCGCCGGCGGCGCGACGTTCACACGCTACCTGCTGCCGGCCCTGCCCGTCCTCGCCCTGGCCGTGGCCGCCGGCTGCTCGGCGCTCCCGCTGGCCCGCCGCGGCATCCCGACGCTGCTGGTGGTCCTGGCCCTCGGCGGCAACATCGTGATCATGCTCGGCCGGGAGCTCGTCCGGCGTGATCCGCGCCTGGACGGACTCGGCCCGTTCGCCCAGCTGCGCGGGGCGCTCGAGGTGACCGCGGTCGGGACGGGCCGCACACCACTGATCCTGGCCATCGTGATCACTCTGGGCGTGCTCGGCATCTTCCTGCTCGGGCTGTCCCTGTGGAATCTCGCCGCCTGCACGGTCCCGCCGTGCCAGTGGCGCCCGGCCCCGGCCCCGGCCCCGGCCTCAGCCGGCGGCGCGGCGGTAGACGGCGGCGGTCAGTTCGGAACTGAATCGGACCGAGAGGGCCACTCGGCTGTGTGATTGTTAATGGTCCGGCCAGGACACGCCGAACAGGCGGCTGAGTCGGGCGTCCGTCCAGCGCAGGACGCACCACCAGCACTGCACTGTCAGCCTGAGAGCCGCCGGACGGGTACGGGCAATCCGGACGGACGAGAATCTGGCGTGTGCTCCTACCCACCCCGACGCCCACCCAGGCCGCCGACGTCGTTGCCATCCAGCACCTGGCCGCCTCGTATGCGGAGGCGGTCTCCCGCGGTGCGTTAGAGGAGGCGACGCAGGTCTACGCCCCCGACGGGGTGCTCGCCTCTCCCACGACCCAGGACGCCGTCGGGCCGGTGGCCATCGCCGCCCTGGTCCGGGCAACGACAGCCGATCTCGAGTTCGTGTTCCAGACTGTGCACCTCGGGCTGGTACACGTCGACGGCGACGCGGCCCGCGCCCGCTTCCCGGTCACCGAGTGGGCCCGGCGGCGTTCGGATGGCCGGCCGATCCAGTTCCTCGGCGTCTACGAGGACGACCTGGTACGCCTGCCGGAGGGCTGGCGGTTCAGCCGACGCCGGCTGATYCCCCGGATCGTGGGCCGGCCGGAGGGCCTGACCGGTCGACTCATCCCTTACAGCGGCCTGCAGGACTGGGATCTCGGTCAGTAGCCGCGGGCGCTCGGGCGGCCCTGAGCGCCGTCGACGGCGATGTCGGCTCCGTTGACCCAGCTGGCCCGATCCGACAGCAGAAAGGTCACCACGTCGGCGACTTCCTCGGCGGTGCCCAGTCGGTGCGCGGGGAGGTCCCGCTGGACGAACGTCTCGAAGTCCTCCGGGTGCTGACGGGCGTAGTTCTCCCAGCCGCCGCCGGGGAAAAGGATCGACCCGGGGCTCACCGCGTTGACCCGCACGTTGAACGGTGCCAGTTCCCGGGCGAAGGCCGCCGCCAGGTAGATCTCCGCGGCCTTGGCCGCCCCGTACTGCGCCCGCGGTGACGGCTTCGAGCCCGTGATCGACGAGACGATGACCACCGACCCGCCGCCGTTCCTCTTCAGGTGCGGGACGGCGGTGCGGATCGCCCGGACGGCGTGGCCGGCGTTGAGCTCGAACGTCTGTGCCCAGTCCTGCGGGGTGGAGTCGAGAAGATCCCCTCCGACGGTGCCGCCAACGTTCGCGACCAGCAGGTCGACGCCCCCGAAGTACTCGGCAGCCGCATCGACGAAACGCTCGACGTCGCCAGGTCTGGTCACGTCGGTCTTCAGGCTGAAGACGTCGGAGTCGGCCAGGTGGAGGTCCGCCGTGGCCTGGGTGAGGGCTTCGGAGTCGCGTCCGCAGATCCCGATCCGGGCGCCCTCGGCCGCCAGGCGGGACGCGATCGCCCGTCCGATGCCGCGGGAACCCCCGGTGACGAGCGCGACCTTACCGCCCAGATGAAGATCCACTAGAGTGTGTCCGCCTGTCGATCATGCACCGCCGAACCGGCGCTGGCGTCCGGGCGTGCTTCGGAGACGAGAAGGTAGCCCGTATTGGTGCGGGAGCTGTCCGTGCCGGCCAGTCGAAGGTCCTCGGGTTTTGTTGGCCTGGAAACCCAGCGTGGCCAGCGCCGGGATCACAGACGGGTGTGGATCCTTCCAGGGAGGTCGCCGGCCTTCCACGACTGGGCGGCCGCCGTTCTTGGTCGACATGACCGCGGCGTCAGAAACAGCTCTCTGCCAAGGGCAGGACGAGCAGCTGGACGCCGGGTGGCCGGCCCGGCCAGGTGCCCGGGCAGCGGTGGCCGAGCTGCGGGACGTCGGTGGTGCCGACGCGGCGGTGCTGGTTGGCCGAGGCGGGGTTCAGCCTCCGGTACCGGAGGCTCAGAGGAACGTCAGGCCGCGGACCAGGGCTTCTGTCGCCCCCGCCGGACGCGGACGGCCCGTCAGATTGCGCCCGCGCACCGCGCACTGCCTGCCGCAAGCCGCCTGCCGCAACCGTCCGCCGGTGTGCGCGGGAGGGCTCAGACGGCGATGCGGCGATAGATCGCGGCGGTGAGTTCGGCGGTGCGGTGCCAGGTGAAGGTGCGGGCGTGGTCGCGGCCCTGGGCGGTCGCGCTGACCCCGGCCGGTTCGGCGAGGGTGGTGGCGAGGGCGCCGGCGAGGTCGTCGGCGAAGGCGTCGGCCCGTCCGGGGGTGACCAGGCGGACGCCGGGGGCACTGCCGACTACCTCGCGCACGGCCGGGATGTCGGCGGCGATGACCCTCGTCCCGGCAGCGAGCGCCTCCAGGGGCGGTAGCCCGAAGCCCTCGTAGCGGGAAGGGAAGCACAGCGCCGCCGCTCCGGCGACGATCGTCCGCAGCTCCGCCTCGTCGAGATAGCCGAGGGTCACGACGGCGCCCGCAGGCAGGCCGGCGGTGTCGAGTGCCGGGCCCCAGCCGGGCGGGCCGACCAGCGCCAGCGGCGGGGTGTCCGGGTCGTCGGCCCGCAGCCGGCGCAGGGCTTCCAGCAGCACCGGCAGGTTCTTGCGCGGCTCCGCGGAGCCGACGAACAGGAGGTACCGCTCGGGCAGCCCGCGGGCGGCGAGCCAGCCGCGGGCCGGCGGGGCGGTGTCGAACCAGGCGGCGTCCACGCCGAGCGGGGTCGGGGTCACCAGGGCGGGGTCGAGGCGGTAGGCGGCGATGACCTCGTCCGCCACCGCCTGGCTCGGGGTCAGCACCGCGGCGGCGCGGCGCAGCCCACGCGGCACCAGCGTCGCGTAGCGGGCCGACGCCGCCGAGACCGTGTCCGGAGTGCGCAGGTAGGACAGGTCGTGCACCGTCACCACCCCGCGGGCGGACGCCAGCGGGCCCAGCACGAAGTTCGTCCCGTGCACGATGTCCGCCGGGCCGGTGAACCACTCGGTCGGCGGGTGCTCGGAGCGGGTCCAGGCATCCTGCAGCAGGCGGGCGGGGACCCGGCGGACCGCGGGTTCCACCCCGGGTGGCAGCGCCTGCGCCAGCCCGCCGCCACCGCGCCAGGTGAAGGCGGTGGCGGCCAGGTCGAGCTTCGGGTCGCCGAGCGCGGCCAGGCCGGCGAGCAGGGCGGCGGTGTAGCGCCCGACACCGGTGCGCTGCCCGAGCAGCGGGGTGCCGTCCAGAACGACGCGCACGTCAGCGGCCGATCAGGAGTACAGCCGGCGGCGCTCGACGATGTCGTGCCAGCGCTCGGCGAAGGCGGCGTCCGAGAACTGCTGCGCCCGCTCGACGGCGGCGGCGGCCAGGCGGGAACGCAGCCCGTCCTCGGCGGCGAGCCGGCGGGTGAACGAGGCGACCTGCTCGGGGCCCTCCCAGCGGTACCCGTCCCGCCCGTGCCGGACGATCTCGCGCTGGCCAGCGCGGTCGATGACCACCGGCACGCAGCCGCCGGCCATCGCCTCGACGGTCGTCATCCCGAAGTGCTCCGCCGTCCAGGGCTTCCGCCGGTCGTCCTCGCCGTAGCCGGTGGCCGACCAGAACACCGAGCTGGTGGACAGCAGCCGCTCGACCTCGGCCCGCGGCGCGTTCGGCAGCACCTCGACGGGCAGCCCCGCCCCGGCGGCACGGACCTGCTCGACATAGGGCTTCTGCGAGTCCTCACAGCCGCCGACGACGTACATCCGCCACCCGGGCAGCCCGCCGGAGCGGTACAGCTCGCCGAACCACTGGACCATCTCCAGCTGCCGCTTGGCGTGGCCGAGCCCCGGGGCGAAGAAGCGCCCGACGGTGATGACGGCCTTCTCCCGCTCCGTCGCCGGCGTGAGTCGCTCGACCTGGATCGGCGGGAACAGAACGTCGGAGTCACGCTTCCACAGCCGCTGGATCCAGCCCCGGGTGTACTGCGAGTTCGCCATCACGGTGTCGTAGCCGTCGAGGTAGCCGAGGTCCGCCGGGTCACGCAGCAGCCACGGGAAGCGCAGCGCCATCCGCTCCAGCGGGCCCTCGTCGGCGTCGGCGACCCGGGGGCGGCTCACCGCCACCCCCAGCTCGCGGACGTCCGCCTCACCCGGCGAGAAGGCGTCGCTGACCAGGGTCAGCTCGGTCCCACGGCTCGAGGACGGCAGGGCAACCTCGAACGGGGTGAACTCCTGGCTGATCGTCAGCTTCGCGAGCACCGTCCCGTCCGCGTCGAGGACCTGCAGGCGCACGCCCTCAGGCGCGCCGGGACGTCCGATGTCCGCCCGCAGGGTCCGCCCGCCGCCGGGGTTGACGGCGAGGATCCCGGCGCCGTTCGTCCAGGTCCACTGCCGGCGGCGGCCACCCTCGGGCGGGTACCAGCCCTGGCCGAAGCTGACGGCGGGGGTCGCGCCACGCAGCAGCGGGCCGGCGGTGCGCACCGCGGCCTTGCGCCAGGGCGCCATGTCGTGGTCGAACGGGGTCGGGAAGAAGCACAGGTAGGCCGAACGCGGCGAGCGCGGGGCGAGGCGGCTCATGTACGAGCCGTTGACGAACAGGTGGTAGGCGTCCGACAGGGCCGCCACCGCCTCCTCGCCGCGGTCCGGCAGCCGCCGGTAGCGGCAGCCGGAGAGGTCCAGCCCGAGGTGGCTGCCGAGCGCGGCGAGGTCGACGTCGGAATGCCCGATGATGTCGACGTCCAGGCCGTCGGCGGCCAGCACCTGGGCGATCATGCCGTTGTGGCGCTCGCCGCCGCCCATCGAGTGCCAGAAGCGGTTGTAGACGGCGGCCCGCAGGCCATCGGGCACAGCCGGGCCGCCGGCCGGGTCGACGGGGGTGCTCATCGCTCGACCAGCCAGCTCTGCAGGCTGACCCGGCGCTCGGTCGCCGCGGCGCCGATCTCGCGGCGGCGGCGCAGCATCGCGGGCAGCAGCCGCAGGTAGGAGGAGAACACGCGGACCCGCAGCACCGTCGGCCGTACCGCCGGGCGGCTCCGCGCGCGCCACGCCTGGCGCACGGTGCGGACCGCGATCGACGCCGTCGTCAGCGGGTACTGCGCCACGGCCCGCAGTGCGGTGCGGGCGGTCGCGTCCTTGGTCAGCATCAGCAGCCGGTTGCGGTCGGTGTGGAACACGAACAGGGGGGACCACTCGACACTCGACGCCGAATGGACGTGGCGCAGCACCGCGTCCGGCACGTAGCGGATCTGGTAGCCGCGCGACCGGATACGCCAGGAGAGGTCGGTGTCCTCGTAGTAGAGGAAGAAGTCGTCGTCGAACCAGCCGAGATCATGGCCGAGCTCGGTCCGCATCGCCATGCCGTTGCCGCAGGCGGTGAAGACCTCCTCGGCGTTGTCGAACTGGCCGGTGTCGATCTGCTGGTAGCCACGGTCGGCGCCGTACCCGTCGGTCAGCACGATGCCGCCGACGTTGTTGATGACGTCCACCCGCGGCGCACCGGCGTCAACGGTGAACGTGACGGTGCTCGGCTCGGCGCCCACCGGCAGGGTGCGCGACGGCCCCGCCGCTCCGGCTCCGGCCTCGGTGCCCGGCTCCGGGTCCGGCTCCCAGCCGAGGGTGACCTGCTTGGCGGTGTCCGCCGCCCAGGTGATACCGATCGTGACCGGACCGCCCTCGGGTACCGGGACGCACAGCTCGCCCTCGCCGCGGGTCCAGAAGAACGGGGCTTTCGGTGGGCCCTCCGCGCCGAAGGTGAGCTTCTCCCAGAGCACCTCGCGCAACACCTCGCGCCCGTCCACCGTCACCGAGCTGATCCGCACGCCCAGTTCGCGGGGGTCGTGCGGGCCTGGGGAGAACGTCGGCGCCGAGAAGGTGAGACGCAGGAAGCGGGGGAGGAACACGACCTTGCCGGTGACCGCGCCGAGGCGGTTGCCGCCGGCCGCGCCGAACGGGGCGAGCAGTCGCGCCAACCAGTCCGGCTCGGGGATCGCGTCATTGTTCAGCAGCACCGCGAACGGTGTGGTGACGCCCCGCAGAGCGAGGTTGTTCCCGCCGGCGAAGCCGAGGTTGCGGTCCGACGGGACGACCGTGACCCACGGGTACCGGCGGGCGAGCAGTTCCCGGGAGCCGTCGGCGGAGGCGTTGTCGACCACCTGGGTCTCGAACGGGAACGGTGCGTCCTGCTTGGCGAGCGCGTCCAGGCACGGCGGGAGCAGGTGCGCCCCGTTCCAGTTCACGATGACGACGGTGGCGAGCGGCTCGCTGCCGGCGGCCTCCAGCCCGGTCCGGGACGTGATCTGCGCCGCGACCTGTGTCGCCTCGGTGGCCGCGGCCGTGGCCGGTGCGGGCTCTGCCGCCGCGGCCGCCGCGGCCGGCGAGGTTTCCCCCGCCGCCTTCGCCGCTCCCGCTGCTGTCACGGCCTCCGTCCCCAGCGGCCGCGGGCCGTGCCCGTTGAGACCGGGGTGGGAACCGCTGTTCGGACCGACGCTCATCGAACCATCCGCCCTCGGCCGGCCGTCACCGGCGCAGCCTCGCCTCGTAGTCGACCCGGAGCAGCCCGGCGCCCTGCAGGCCGCTCACACCGAACAGGTCCTCGAACCGCCGTGCCGTCACCGGCTGACCGGTGGACGCGTCCGACACCCGGACGTTGACCGCGAACGCCCCGAGCAGCTCCGGCAGCCGGGGGACGACGAAGTCCACCACGGAGAGCCCCGGGCCGGGGCTGATCCCACCGGCCGGGGTCTCCATCATCCAGATCGGGATCTCGCCCTGACCCATGATCTCCACGTGCAGGTAGACGTGCGGAGGGGCGTGGTCAGTGAGGTCCAGCTCGACGCTGACGGTGAGCTGCTCGCCCGGGTCGTACTGCACCTGCGCCGGGCTGCCCGGACTGTGGCTGAACGTCACCGCCGTCGGTTTCACCGGCGCCAGGTCGTAGGGCACGGCCACGCCCTCGACGGGCAGGCTCCCCAGCCGCTGGCGCAGCAGTTTTGTACCGACGGCGGGCTGGCCGTCGAAGATCATGTTGCCGGACTCCAGCACGAGGATCCGGTCGCACATGCTCTCGATCAGGTCGAGGGAGTGGGTGACGAACAGGATCGTCCGCCCCTCCGACCGGAACTGCGCGATCTTGTCGAGGCACTTGCGCTGGAACGCCTCGTCACCGACCGCGAGCACCTCGTCGACGAGCAGGATGTCCGGGTCGACGTGCACCGCGACGGCGAAGCCGAGCCGTACGTACTGGCCGGACGAGTAGTGCTTCACCTCGTCGTCGATCTTGTGGCGCAGCTCGGAGAAGTCGACGATCGAGTCGAAGAGCCGGTCGATCTCGCGCTTGGACAGGCCGAGCAGCGAGGCGTTCAGGTAGACGTTGTCGCGACCGGAAAGCTCACCGTTGAACCCGGCGCCGAGCTCCAGCAGCGAGGCGATCCGCCCGTTGACCGCCACCTCGCCGTGGGTGGGGCGCAGGATGCCGGCGAGCACCTTGAGCAGCGTCGACTTGCCGGAGCCGTTGGCCCCGGCCAGGCCCACCGTCTGCCCGCGGCCGATCTGGACGTCGATGTCGCGCAGCGCCCAGAAGTCGTCCCCGTTGGCGGCCTCCCGGCGGACGAACCGTTCCTTCAGGCTGGTCGCGCGCTTGTGGTACGCGACGAACTTCTTGCCCACGCCGGACGCACGGATCACGGTCGGGGAGCCCGGCGGCGAAACCTGCGCGGCGGCCCGGCCGGGCCCGTCGGGCTGCGCCGGCTGCGCGGGCGGGGCGAGTGGCGGTGACGACACTAGAGATCCTCGGCGAAGTCGGCCTGGAAGCGGCGGAACACCCGCAGCCCCAGCCACAGCAGGGCCAGCGAGATTAGCCCGGCGATCGCCAGGTGTTCGAGGTAGAAGACGTACCCGGTGTCGGCGATGACCGACGCCGAGCCGGTGGTGTTCCCCGGTGGCGGGTCGTAGATCGCCCGCTGGAAGGTGACCACGACCACCGCCATCGGGTTCAGCAGGTACACCCAGGTCCAGTCGTTCAGCTGGTTCTGGATCAGCCCGTACGCGTAGACCATCGGGTTGATCCAGAACCAGGCCACCAGTGCGACGTCGAGCAGATGCTGGGTGTCGCGGTAGCGGACGTTGAGCGCGGCCAGCAGCACCGACAGTGCGACGGTGAACAGCAGCGCCACCGCCCCCGCCGGCACCAGCAGCAGCAGCTCGGGCCCGAACAGGCTGTAGCCCAGCCCCAGGATGACCACGAACAGCACCAGCAGCTGGAGCAGGAAGTGCACGGCGGAGAAACCGACCGCGGACAGTGGGAGTACGAGCAGCGGGAAACGTACCTTCTTCACCAGGTTGGCGTTGGCCACCACCGCACCGCACGCGGCGGAGACACTGCCCGAGAAGGCGTTCCACACCAGCAGGCCGGACATCAGATAGATGCCGAACCGGGGAATCCCCGTGTCCAGCACGACCTGGAAGACGAAGGTGTAGACGACCAGAAGGAGCAGCGGATTCGCCAGCGACCAGGCGAAACCCAGCGTGGAGCCCTTGTACTTGACCTTCAGGTCCTTGCGGACCAGGTTGCGCAGCAGCTCCCAGCGGACCCGGGTCTGCGCGCGGCTGCGGTGATCGACGTGGCGCGCGCCGGACCGCGACGTGCGCGGACGCTGCGCAGGGGACGGACCGCCCTGGCCCGGCGGCGGCGACGGGGGGAGCGTGGACAGGTCAGCGACCYGCGACATGACCTTCTTCTTCCCGCGTCGGGCGTGCAATGCGGACCCGCACCGTGCTCGGCTCCTCCTCCGCCCAGCGCAACCGTCACCGGCTCGCGTCGAGTGCCGTCACCGTGTTCGGTGACGATGGCCGTAGACCGTACCGCGAAGCCACCCGACGACGGTGCCCCCAGTCCGGTGACTGCTACTCCGGCGGTGGTTCATAGTATCGAGCCGTCTATCTGGCTCCGGCCGGCAGCCGCTCCACGGGTGAACCGCCATCGACAGCTGGTGGCCTCACGCCGACGGGGTGCCTGGCCGGCCCAGAATGGGCGACCGGGGATCGGTCGTCCGGGGGAGGGGCGGGCAGTGTTCACCGACGTCCGGCTTCGCGAGGTCTGGTCGCATCTGGAGTCGGGCGGTGCCCAGGCCCTGACTCTCGATGTGTTCGACACCCTGTTGTGGCGCATGGTTCCCGAACCGGTGCATGCGTTCATCACCCTGGGGCACCGGTTGGCCGAGGTCGGCCAGCTGCCGTCCGGCGTCACCCCCGGGGAGTTCRCCCGACTACGGATCTACGCGGAGCACAAGGCCCGCGACCACTCCCACGAGGTCCGGGGCACCTACGAGGTGCGGCTGGACGAGATCTGGCAGGTCCTGGTGCCGGCGCTGCCGGGCGCCGGCAGCCTCGGCGACCTGATGGACATCGAGCTCGCCGTCGAGCGCGACCTGTGCCGGGCCGACCTCGCGGTCGTCGAGCTCGCCGAGCTGGCCATGACCAAGCTCGGCCTGCCGGTCTACCTGCTCTCCGACACCTACTTCTCGGCGGCCCAGCTGGAGCGCCTGCTCAGCCGCCCGGAGCTGGCCGGGGTGCCGTTCACCCAGATCTTCACCTCCTCCGACGCGGGGATCAGCAAGAGCGACGGGCTGTTCCGGCACATGCTGGCCGCCTCGAACCTGCAGCCGTCCCGGGTCGTGCACCTCGGCGACCACCCGGTCGCCGACGTCGAGAGYGCCCGCGAGCACGGGCTGGTCGCCATCCACTACCCGAAGTACTCCGGGTCGCTGAAGTCCACGATCTCGCTGGAGGGCCTGCTCACCGGCCCCGGTGACGACACCCCGCTCGACTCGGGGAACGGCGACTACGGCATGACCGCGCTGCGGGCCCGCGTGCTGCACCGGGCGGACGCCGCCGCCGTCCCGCCCGGGCTGCGCCGCTACTGGGAGTCCGGGGCGACCGTGTTCGGCCCGGTCTTCACCGGCTTCGGCGACTGGGCGGTGGAACGCACCAGGGACCACGGCGCCGACCACGTCTACTGCCTGATGCGCGAGGGCGAGTTCCTCTCCCGGCTGATCGCCGAGCCGGGCGTCGACAGCGGGGTCACCACCTCGACCCTCTGGGCGTCCCGCCAGGTGTGCGCGCTGGCGAACGTGTTCGAGGGCACCCCCGAGGAGCTGCGCGGGTTCCTCGTCCGCCGGCACGCGCCGAGCGTCGGGCAGCTGCTGCGCCAGCTCGGGGTGGCCATCGACGGCGTCGCCGGCATCTCCTCGCTGGCCGACCGGCGGCTCGACGTCCCCGGCCTGCTCGACGACACCCTCGAGGCGCTCTGCTCCGACGAGCGGATCCGCAGCGAGATCGTCCTGACCGCGGGCCGGCTGCGTGACCGGTACGTCGAGTACCTCGACACGCAGCTGCCCGAGTCCGGCCGTATCGTCCTCGCCGACCTCGGCTGGGGCGGCACCATCCAGGCCCTGCTCGCCCGGCTGCTCGCCTCCACCGGGCGTGACTTCGAGGTGATCGGCCTCTACCTGGCGACGAACGCCGCCGCCGGCACGCACCGCCTCGCCGGCCTGCAGATCGAGGGGTATGCCGCCTCCGGCGGGCAGCCCGAGCTGATGGCGAACCAGCTCATGCGCAGCCCCGAAGTGCTCGAACAGCTCTGTATGCCGGACATCGGCTCGCTGGTCTCCTTCGACGACGACGGCCGCCCGGTGCTCAGCATCGACCGCACCTCGCGTACCCAGGTCGCCCAGCGGGTGGCCGTCCAGGACGGCATCCTCGCCTTCCAGCGCGAATGGCTGCGCTACCGGCGCTCGGAGACGACGATGCCGTCGCTGTCCGAGCCCGGCGCCCGCCACGCCGCGCTGCGGATGCTCACCCGCTTCGTCGCCCGGCCCACCGCCGCCGAGGCCTCGGCGTTCGGCGCGTGGGCTCACGACGACAACTTCGGCTCCGACTCCACCGAGGGCCTGCTGCCCCCCGAGCTCGTCCGCCGCATGCCCTACCTGACCCCGGCGGACCTCGAGAAGATCACGATGCAGGAGCTGTACTGGCCTGCCGGTGTCGCCGGTGTCGCGAACCGCTCGCTGGCAGTGATCAGCGGGCTGGCGGCCGCGGCCGGAGTGCCCACCGAGGAGGTCTCCCCGGAAGCCGCCGCCGGCCCCGTCGAGGTGTACGTCGACACCGGCTCGGACTTCGTGAACGGGCCCAAGAAGTCCGTGGTCACCCGCTCCGGGCGCGACGGCGGGTCGATCGTGCGGCTGCGGGTCGAGGGCGTCGGCACCCGCCGGGTGCGGATCGACCCGGCCGGCCGGCGCGGCCTGCTCCGCATCGACTGGCTGACCCTCTCCTTCCACCTGCACAACGCGCCCGAGCCGTACAAGGTCACCATCACCTCGCTGGACGATCTCGCCGGCCAGCAGCTCGCGCTGCTCGGCCTGCGGCCGCTGCAGGCGAACCTGATGGAGATCGTCGGTGACGATCCGCAGATCATCTACTCGATCGACTTCGCGACGCAGCCGCAGCTCGGCGGGACGTACGCGATCGAGGTCGAGATGGCGTTCGGCTGGCTGGGGATCCGGGCCGACCCGCTCCAGGTGCGCACCGGCGACGTCGCCCGCACCGCTCTCCCCACCCGAGCCGCCCGGAAGATCCGTCGTGAGCTGGGAGGGCTTCGATGACGGCCGAGGCCGACGACCCGAACGACCACCACCCGAACGACCGCAGCCCCGACGACGCTGGTCCGGGCGATCGCGATCCCGGCTACCGCAGCCCTGACGGCCGCCTTCCCGGCGGCCCCGAATCCGGTGACGCCGACGGGCCGGCCGGCCGGTGGTTCCGTCCGACCCAGAACCTGTCGGAACCGGCCCGCTCCGACCCGGCCCGCTCCGACCCGGCGCAGTCGGGCGAGGCGGGCCCGGGCCAGCCGCCGTCCGATGCCATCCGCGCCGGTTCGCTCCCGTCGGTCTCTCCGCCGCCGCCGTCCCTGTTCACTCCGCGCTCCGCCCGCCGGTCCGCGGAGACCACGCAGCCCGTCTCTCCCGCAGCGCCCGGCCGGCTCGCCCCGTCGGCACCACCCGCTCCGCCAGGCCCGCCAACTCCGCCAGGCCCGCCAACTCCGCCAGGCCCGCCAACTCCGCCAGGACCGCCAACAGGACCGCTGGCAACCCCTGCGGTGCCGGGCCGGCTCGCCCCTCCTGCGTCACCCGCACCGCCGGGCCGGCTCGCTCCGCCGGAGTCGCCCTGGACCCCGGAGCCGCCGGCTCCGCAGTCGCCGTCCGGGTACCCGGTCACCCCCGGGACCTCGGCGACCTTCGACCCGCTACAGGACCCGGTCATACCTGCCCGCGCCTTCGAGGCGGCCGCGGCAGAGCGGGAACCCGCCAACCGGCGCGGCGACCGTTCCGACCGCAGGGGTGGACCTGTCGACCGCGGCGGTGACATCCATGCGGCCGGCACCCCGACCCCCACCCTCGCCGACCCGACCGGGCCGGACGCCGAGACGTCCAGCAAGGTGCACGGGAGCCTCGCCGAGATCGCCGTTGATGCGTACGACGGTGGTGACCACGCGGCCGAGCCCGGTGAGATCACGGAACGGACACTCGCGCCGCTCCTGCTGCATTCGCTGACCGACCTGCGGGAGATCTGGATCCCGCTGCTCGAGGCGTCTGGCGCGCGCAGCGTCGCCGAGGTCGGCTCGGAGAGCGGCGCGACGACCTCGCTGCTGGTCAACCTGCTGCGCCGCGGCGGCGGTGGGCGTCTCGTCGTCATCGACCCCGAGCCGGGGGTCGCACCCACCTCCGGCGGCGGCCTCGACGTCGAGGTGATCCGCGGCTACAGCCCGGAAGCGCTCGACGGCCACGCGCCGACCGACGCCTACCTGATCGACGGTGACCACAACTACGCCACCGTCCACGGTGAGCTCGAGGCCATCGGCGCCGCCGTCCGCGACTTCGACCGCGCCTACTTCCCGCTGGTGATCCTGCACGACGTCGGCTGGCCCGCCGGCCGCCGGGACCAGTACTACTCTCCGGACCGCATCCCCGAAGCCGACCGCCAGCCGAACTCGTGGGACGTCGGCGTGGAGATCGACAAGGCCGACGCGATCCCCGGCCGCGGCTTCCGCGGGATGGGCGCCTTCTCCTGGGCGCTCACCGAAGGCGGGCCCCGTAACGGCGTGCGGACGGCCGTCGAGGACTTCGCGGCGGACCATCCCGACCTGCGCTTCATCACCGTGGCGCCGGTCTTCGGCCTCGGCGTGCTGCTCGACCGGCGTGCCCCCTGGGCCCGCCGCGTCGCGGACCTGCTCGCCCCGTGGGTGTCCAACACCCTGCTCTCCCGGATGGAACGCAACCGGATCGACCTCTACCTGCGCGTCCTGGCACTGCAGGACGACGCGGTCGCCGCGGCCCGCGGCCGCCAGCGGGAATGGGCCCGCCTGGACGCCGAGCGCAGCGAGCTCGCCGCCCGTGACCTGCAGCGGCTGAACCGGATCGGCGAGCTCGAACAGGAGCTCGCGGCGGCGCGCCGGCAACCCCGGCCACCCTGGGCACCCGCCTCCCCGGACGAACGAAAGATCGTCACCGCCGCCCGCATCGCCCGCGCCGCCCTGCGTTCACGCCTCGGCGATGACCCCGCCACCCGTGACCCCGCGGCTCCGGCTGGCGGCGGCCGGCCCGGCAGCGCCGCGGTCGTCCGCCTGGGCGCAGGCCTGTCCCGCTTCGTCGAGCACCGCGCACCCGGCGGATTCAACGGAAAGTCCACCGGCAGCGACCCGGGACGCCGGACTCCAGGGAGCTGATGGCCGACACCACCGCCGGGCGCGAGATCTGAACGAGAGCGAGGCCTGGACGAGAGCGAGGCCATGGACACGGACTCCGGTCACGGCACCGCGCCGGATACGAGTGGTGCGGGCAGGCGCCTCGACGTTCGCGTGCTCCCGAACATGGAGATGGACACCTGGTGGTCCCGCGCCGACAGTCCGATCCACCCGGTCCGGCACCGCTGGCAGTCCACGGTCCGTTCCTGCTCGGTCACGCTCGATGGCCACGAGCTGTCGTTCACGGTGAGCAGCTACCGGGACGAGGTGCTCGCCGGTTTCGACGTCGAGGAAACTCCCGGACGTGTCGCCGTCCGCGCCTGGCTCTCGAGCGCCCGAACTGAAGCCGCTCCGGTCCCCGCGCAGCGCGGGTGTGTGGGTTGTCGTGGCGTCTACTGGCCGAACGTGTAACGCAGGTTCGCGTTGATGAGCTGGTTGAGACGCCTGCGCATGTGGCCGACGAGACTTTCGTCCGGAACGGGCTCCTCGACGTGGAGGATCCAGCACAGGTCGGTGCCCCCGTCGGCGCTGCGTTCCAGCTGGAAGCGGACCACTGCGTCCGGACGTCGGCGCCACAGCGAGGACCAGGTCAGTTCGGTGGGCGGCGTGGACGTGAGGATGCGCGGGCGCTGTTCGTCGCCCAGGAGCACCAGCCAGGGGCGGTACGGGTCCCGGCCGGGCTCGGCCAGCGCCTCGAACACGACGCGGGGCGGGGGCGGCTGCCGCCGGCACCGGTTCCCGATCTCGATCACGCCCCCGAGCGTATGAGACCGTGCGGTTACCGGCTAAGGCCGGGCGAGGTCGGCCGGATCGATGTCGACCGAGAACGGGGCGTTCAGGTGGGCGGTCGCGCCGGCGAGGGCCGTGATCCGCTCGACGTACCGACCACTGTCGAGCTCGTAGGCGACGAGAGCCGGCGCCGGGGCGAGCTCGACGCGCCAGAACCGCGGGATGGCGGCCTCGGCATAGAGCATCGGCTTGAACTTCCGGTCGACGGTGCGGCTCCCGGGCGAGACCAGCTCGATCGCGAGCTGGACGGCCTCGGCGTCGACGCTGACGGCATCCTCCGTGGCCGCGGCGGCGTCGAGCACCACCAGGTCAGGCACCACCAGACCGGAAGGCAGGATGACGTTGACGGCCTCCAGGACCTCGACCGGCGCGTCGGCGGCGCGGGCAGCCGCGTGCAGGATCATGGCCAGCCGGAGCGAGGCACGCTGATGACGCAGGCCTGGCGCGGGAGACATCACGAGGGATTCCCCCAGGAGCTCGAAGCGGGTGGTCCGCTCCTCGGGCAGAGCGAGGACGTCGGCGACGGTCCACGGCCCGACGTGGTCGATGGCAATGCTCATCGCCTGGTCACCCCTCGCCCATCTGCACCTCGCGCGCCGGACGGCCCTTCTCAGGGTAGCTCGGCGTTCTCCGGCAGCACCGGAGTTGTTGATCTAGGCGTGTGCCTGTCTGTGTCCCGTGGGCGGGCCCACGCCGATCAGCAGACAGGTTGGTAGGGGACGTCGACGATGTCGCGTTGCCATTCGGCCTGGGTGATCTGGTTGACCGGGTCGGCGCAGGCGCGGGCGACGAGGCCGGCGTCGTCGATGCGGGAGATGCGGGCCGAGTAGTCGTCGCTGATGGTCACAAGGGACGCGCTGTCCGGTGTGAACTCGACGCCCTGGACCCAGTCGCCGTGGCCGGAGATCCGCCCGGCAGACGTCGCCTGGCCCGGAGTGGTCAGGTCCCACAGATGGGTGGTGGTGTCCCAGCCGGCGGTGGCCAGGGTGCGGCCGTCCGGGCTGTAGGCGAGATCGAAGATCCATTTCTCGTCGGCGGGGACCGACGCGGTCGCGCGGGGCCTGGCCGGGTCGGTCACGTCCCAGAGCTTGACCAGCCCGTCGTAGGCGCCGGTGGCCAGCTGCCGCCCGTCCGGGCTGAAGGCCACCGCCCAGACGTAGTCCGTGTGGGCGGTGATGGCGGCCAGCGGACGCGGCCGGCGCGGGCTGGTGATGTCCCAGAGCCGGGCGGTGCGGTCGGCGCTGGCGGTGGCCAGCAGCTTCCCGTCCGGGCTGAACGCCACCTCGTTGACCCAGCTGGTGTGCCGGTCGAGGACGGCGAGCTCGCTCGGCTCGGCCGGATCGCTGACATCCCACAGCCGGGCGGTGTTGTCGTAACCCGAGGTGGCCAGCATCCCCCCATCGGGGGAGAACTCGGCGTCGAGGACATAGCCGTTGTGACCCAGCAGGACTGAGAGCTGCTGTGGCCGGGCCAGGTCGCTGATGTCCCACAGGCGCACGGTGCGGTCGTAGCTGGCGGTCGCGAGCAGCTTTCCGTCCGGGCTGAACGTCGCGTCGAGCACCCAGCCGGTGTGCGCGGTGATGGTGGAGAGCTTCTCGGGGCGCGCGCGATCGGTGACGTCCCACAGCTGCACCAGGTTGTCGGCAGCACCGGTGGCGACGGTGCGCCCGTCCGGRCTGACTCCCAGGCCGAGGACGGAGGAACTGTGCCCGCTCAGCACGCTCGCGGTGGCGGGCGAGAAGGACGTCCRCAGGCTCGCGCGGGCCTCCAGCGCGGGGCTGATCCGGAACGCCGCGAGACTCAGGCGCGCGGCGCGTTCGGAGTCCGAGTCGCGGATCGCCTCGGCCATGGACACGACACGACGAGCCACCTCCTCTCGTGTGTTCTCGTCGCTTCCGCCACCGGTGAAGGCCAGCGGGACGAGGGCGGCGATCAGCAGCAGCGCGAGCACCGGCGCGGCGAACAGCGCGATCCGGCGACGCGCCGTCGGCGTGAGGAACCGGGTGACACCCGTGCCACCGTGGCCCGCGTCACCATGACTCCCGCTCCCGCTCCCGGTGCCGGCCGGGTGCCGGGGACCGGTGGCGAGGTCGTGCTCTGGAGCGGGCTGCGCCGGCACGTCGGCGAGCGAGCGTGCCGACGGGGTACCGGTAGYGGCCGGTCCGCCCGGCATCCCGACTGATCCCGGCAGATCGGCAGTGGCACCGGGCGGGCCACTGAACGCGCCGCTCGAGCCGTCACCGGCGCGGGACGGGCCTTCGGTGTGAGGTGGACTGTCGGTGTGAGGTGGGACGGCGACGCCGCCTGGCTGGCTGCCCGGTGTGCCGGGCGGGCGGTTTGTCGTGCCCGCCGCATCGTCGGCGGCAGCCGTTCCGCCGCCGGCAGCCGAAGCGGTTCCGGGGGTACCTGCCCCACCGGCGGCGGCTGGCGGGCTACTCGTCCGGATCACCGCGGAGACCGCGGGATCGGGATGGGTCGCCGGGCCGGTACTGACCAGGCGCAGGAACAGCTCCTGCGCGGTCGGGCGATCGGCGGGGTCCTTGCGCATCGCCTGCTCGACGATGGGCCGCAGCGTCGGGTTGAGCCCGTCCAGCAGTGGCTCGCGGTGGACGACCCGGTAGAGCTGCACCGGGGTCGGCCCGTCGCCGAACGGGAACGAGCCGGTGCCGGCGTAGGTGACCAGCCCGCCCCAGGCGAAGATGTCGGCCGCGGCGGTCACCGGCTCGCCGTTGGCCTGCTCGGGGGCCATGAACGCCGGCGTGCCGATGCGCTGGATCTCCTGGCTGAGCATGGTCTGGGCGTCCAGGGCGCGGGCGATACCGAAATCGATCACCCGGGGCCCGAGGGTGGAGAGCAGGACGTTGGACGGCTTGAGATCCCGGTGGACGAGCCCGGCGCCGTGGATCGCGGTGAGCGCCGCGGCGACGCTGACCGCCACCCGCTCCAGGTCGGCCGAGCGCAGCGGGCCCTCGACGTTCACCGCCTGCGCCAGGGTGAGCCCGTCGACGTACTCGGTGACCAGGTACGGCTGCCCGTCGGGCGGGTCGACGACGTCGAGGACCTCGGCCGTGYAGAAGCGCGCGACCCGCCGGGCGATGTCCGCCTCGCGGTGGAAGCGGGCCCGGAACTCGGGCATGCGGGCCAGATCGGCCCGGATCACCTTGACGGCGACGAGCCGGTCGTCGGGGTCGSGGCCCAGGTAGACGGTGCCCATGCCGCCCTCGCCGAGGCGGCCGATCAGCGTGTAGTGGCCGAGTCGGCCCGGGTCACCGGGGCCGAGCGGCGTTGTCATCCGTGCTGCGGCGGTCAACGAGGGCCCGGTCGAGTCCGCAGGCGGTGTGGTTTCCCAGTCCCGCTTTCGGCGCACGGCTTCCCCCGAACCGAGATGATGTATACCGGGAGCCTACGTGAGCGGTCCACGGCCTGCTTTCAGTGTGAGGGCACCGGGCTGGTGGTGCTCGGTGGCCTCCCCTTTGCCGTGGAGGGTGCCGAGTTGGCACCCGGTGGCCCTGACCGGAACGGGCTGGAAGACCCGTGCTCGTCAGGAGCGGACCGTGACGGCGCGGATTCCGGTGCGGTCGAGCCGCTCGGTACCGAGTCCGTTCCCGACCGTTCTGCCGGTGCCGGTTCCGTAGCTCCACGATGCACCTTGGGAGCCGTTTCGAGAACCGTTTCGGGAGCTGTCTCGGGGTGGGCTTCGCGCGCGGGCCGGGAGATGTGCTGCTCGGCCGGGTCCTCGACGGTGAGGCGCCCGGGGACCCAGATGTCCGGGCCCGGCGGCCAGCCGGAGGGATCCCGGAACGTGGTGGGGCCGGGGCGGTCCTGCCCGTCGCCGAGCACCGCGATCCACACACAGGCCACCAGCACCGCGACGGCCAGCCCCGCGCCGGTCCACATGGTCGCGACCATGGCGGACGGCGGCCAGGGCGACCAGGCCGTCATCGCCTCCCAGGCATCGGAGAGGTTCCCACCGACGGGTTTCCAGAAATGCCGGAGAACACTCCGGACGGACCACCACTGAATCGCGGCAGCGGCGACCAGGAACAGGACGGGGAAGACCCGGGCGACATTCCGGCCGAAGGTCGACGCGCCCAGCCCGACCCCGATCGCCAGCGCCGTCATGCCGCCGTACAGATAACGTCCCGAAATTCCGCTCACATGGCCGTGGTCGGTGAAGGCCATGGTGGCCTGCAGCGTCATCAGCCCGAACAGGCCGAGAGTGGGCCAGAGCAGGAAGAGGAGGTTCACCCTGGCCCGGCCGTCGCGGCCGCGGACGAGAGCCAGCGCGAACAGCACGATCACCACGACGCTCGCGGCCCCGACGACCTCCATCGGCAGGTTCGTCTCGAACCAGCCGAAGGAGCCCCACCAGCGCCGCGCCGCTCCGTTGACCAGGACGTCGAGGTAGCTGGCCCAGTCGCCGTCGAGGTCGTCACCGAGGGGGAAGCCGGGCGTCTCGGGCTGGAAGGTGCGGTAGCGGACGATGTTGACGATCCACCACCAGCCCCCGGCCGCGACCATGACCGTGCCCCCGAGGAGCAGCTGCCGCCACGGGAAGCGGGTGGCGTCCGCCGGCACGGTCAGCAGCCCGGTGTCGGAGAGCAGGAACGGGGCGTCCCGGTCGGCGCCGGTCGCCACGCTCCGGCCGCCCGCCGCCGCGTCCTGGCGGGCACGCCGCCAGGCGACCAGGTAGGCCAGAACGGCCATCGGGACCAGCACGATCCCCAGCGACTTCGACAGCAGCGCGAGCCCGATGAACAACCCGGCCAGGGCGGCGGTGCGCGGCGAGGTGTCCCCGCGCAGCACGTAGATGATCGTCACCGTCGCCAGCCCCGCGGTGAGGACGAGCAGGTTGTCGTTGTTGACACTGGACCCGATGTGGCTGAGCTGGGGGACGGCGAGYGGCAGCAGCGCCGCGCAGGTGGCCGCGATGCGGTTCCCGCCGCTGAGGCGATGCGCCCCCGCCCAGGCGAGGAGCGGGAGCCACATCACCATCAGTGCGCTCAGCAGGCGCAGTGTGCCGATGGTGACGTCCCAGCGCAGGCCGTCCCCGTCGCCGGGCAGCGCCCACAGCGCCGCGGCGCCGACCAGGTAGTAGAGCGGCGGGTGCTGGACGAGCTGCTGGATGTCGCCGGGCGGCTGCACCTCGCCGTTCGCCTGCCGGGTGTCACCCAGTTCGTCCCAGGTCGGCCGGTCGTCGCGGGCGGTGGCGCCGGCCTCGTCGATCGGGGCGAAATCCAGCTCGTAGGGGACCGCCGCCGAGCCGTACGGCGACGCCGCGATCGCGCCGACCCCGTCCGGGCGGACGAAGGCGTGCCCCGGATGCGGCCACCCGGCGCCCTGGACCAGGCGCATCACCGCGTCGACCTGGTTCGGTTCGTCGGGCGCGTGGTACTGCGGAACCAGCACCGACCAGCTGGCGAGCAGCGCGCCGAACAGCGCGGTGATCAGCCAGATCGGCAGTGGGACGGACCGCAGCAGCCGCAGCGGGCGCAGGCGCATCCCGCCGTCGAGGGACCGTGCGCCGCCGACGAGGGACACGGCCTCAGCGCCAGTAGTCGATGTGCCCGACGACCTTCGCCGGCGATCCGGCGACGATCGCCTTCGCGGGGACGTCCCGGGTCACGACCGAGCCGGCGGCGACCACGGCGCTCTCACCGACCGTGACGCCCTTGAGAACGATCGCGCCGGCGCCGATCCAGGCCCGGTCCTCGAGGACGATCGGCCCGCTCATGGGCTGTTCCACCCCGTCGACGACCATCGGGTGGAAATCGTTGTCGAGGAGCTGCGTGTCCCAGGAGACATTGCAGTAGGCGCCGATCGAGACGCGCTCGCGTACCAGGA
Organism: Parafrankia colletiae; assembly: GCF_001854655.1. Taxonomy (GTDB): domain Bacteria; phylum Actinomycetota; class Actinomycetes; order Frankiales; family Frankiaceae; genus Parafrankia; species Parafrankia colletiae. The sequence continues at coordinate 61,314 of NZ_MBLM01000139.1, forward strand.
TCTTCGCGAATCCGTTGATGTTCGCGAAGGGGCCGAGTTCGAGCACGCCCGAGTCGACCACGACCCGAATCCCGCGCTGCAGCGAGACGACCCCCTCGCAGCGGATCCGACCCTCGGGATGGACCCGCACTATCGAGACGTCGTGCTTCGACGTCAGCCCGAACGATGCGAGCCCGATCCGCAGCGCGGCGCCGTCGGCGAACTCGATCCGCTCACGGCCTTCGATCACCGTCCGCGAACCGGTCCAGATCGGCTGCCGGTGGGCGAGCGGGTACCTCAACCCGGCCACGAACGAGCGCGCCGAGGTCTCCTGTGCCGCCCGCAGGGCCCGCACATGACGCACATACTCGCGTAGATCACCTCTGAACGTCCCCACAGGCCGTAACAGTAGGCCCGTCCCGGCGGTGACCGGAGTTCGGCCCCCGTCCCGGGCCGTGTCACCCTGGTGAGCGGACTGCCTGCGAGCTGCCGGGGACGGAACGCGGGCGCGCGACGACTACCGGGAGCAACAGCGACGTGAGTGTCAGTGCCATCCTTCCAGCCGATCACCAGGCCAGCCTGGAGGTCGAGGCACCGCCCTACGTGACGGTGGTGCTCCCCTGCTACAACGAGCAGGATCATGTCGTCCTGGAGCTTGAGCGCATCAGCGCGGCGATGGATGCCAGCGGCTACAGCTATGAGCTTCTCGTGATCGACGACAAGTCGACCGACAACACGCTCGCGGTGCTGCGTGATGTCGCCGGGAAGTTCCCGCACATGCGGCTGATGCCGTTCCGCCGTAACGGCGGGTCGGGCACCGCGCGCCGTATCGGTACCCAGGAGGCGCGCGGAAAGATCGTCGTCTGGACCGACGCGGACATGACGTACCCGAACGAGCGGATTCCGGAGTTCGTCCGGTACCTGGACGACAATCTCGACGTCGATCAGGTCGTCGGCGCCCGGACCTCCGAGGAGGGCACGCACAAATGGGCGCGGGTGCCCGCGAAGTGGCTCATCCGGATGATCGCCCAGCGGCTTTCCGGGACGAAGATTCCTGATCTCAACTCCGGCCTGCGTGCCTTCCGGCGGGACGTCTCGCTGCCCTACCTGAGGCTGCTTCCGCCCGGGTTCTCCTGCGTCACGACGATCACCATGGCGTTCCTGTCCAATCAGCACCCGGTGGACTACCTGCCGATCGACTACGCCAAGCGGTCCGGCACGTCGAAGTTCCACCCGTTCCGCGACGCGCGCCGGTACATCCTGCAGGTGCTGCGGATGGTCATGTACTTCGACCCACTCAAGGTCCTGATGCCGGTCGCGCTGTGGATCATGGCGCTCGGATTCGTGAAGCTGATCGCGGACGTCATCCGCTACGACTTCCGGGTCACCACGTCGACGCTGCTCGCGATTCTGGTCGGTTTCCAGATCGTGGTCCTAGCCTTGATCGGCGATCTGGTTGCCCGGTCACGCAGCGACACCTGAACCGGCCATGCGCATCGCGATCATCGGGCCGACGCGCCCGTACAAGGGCGGGATCGCCCAGCACACCACCGAACTGGCGCACCGCCTGACGGCGCGCGGGCACGACGTGCGGATCGAGTCCTGGTCCCACCAGTACCCGGCGCGGCTCTACCCGGGGCAGCAGCGCGTCGACACCCCGGAGGGGACGCCGTTCGCCGCCACCGCCTACCCGCTGTCCTGGCGCCGGCCCGACAGCTGGTTCCGCCTGGGCCGCCGGCTGCGGCGGCGCGGTCCCGGCCGCGGCCGCGGCCGCGGCCCGGCGGTGGATCTGGTCGTGCTGGTGGTCGTCACCCCGATCCAGGCACCCGCCTACCTCGGGATCCTGGCCGGGCTGCGCGGGGGTCCCGCAGTGCTCGCGCTGTGCCACAACGTGCTGCCGCACGAGCGCCGGTCGGTCGACGAGCCGCTGATCTCCGCCGTGCTGCGCCGCTGCTCCGCCGTCCTGGTGCACACCGAGGCCCAGTCGGAGCTCGCCGGCCGGCTTGCCAGCGCCCCCGTGCGGGTCGCGGAGATGGCCCCGCACCTGTGGCGCCCGTCTGCCGCCGGCAGCGCCGACGCCTCCGCGGGCCTCCCGGCCGACGTGTCGGCTGATGCCTCCCACGGCGAGGCGAACCCGGCCCACCGGCTGCTCTTCTTCGGACTGGTCCGGCCGTACAAGGGCCTCGACGTGCTGCTGCGTGCGCTTGCGCAGGGGCCGGCGGAGGTCGGGCTGACCGTGGCGGGGGAGTTCTGGGGCGGCGTGGAAGCGACCCGCGACCTGGTGGCGGAGCTGGGCCTGGCGGAGCGGGTCGAGCTGCGTCCCGGCTACGTGCCGGCCGAGGACGTCCCGGGGCTGTTCGCCGCCGCCGACGCGCTGGTGCTGCCCTACCGGGCCGGCACGGCCTCGCAGAACGTCGACCTCGCGCACATGCACGGCCGGCCCGTCGTCGCGACGAGCGTCGGGACGCTGGCCACCTCGGTCCGGGACGGCGTCGACGGTCTGCTCGTCCCGCCGGACGACCCGGCCGCGCTCGCCGCGGCGCTGCGGCGGCTGTACGAGCCCGGCGTCCTCGCCGCGCTGCGGGCGAAGGTGAGCCCGCCTGACACCGACGTCGCCTGGGAGCGCTACCTCGACGCCGTGCTGGCGACGTCCTGACGGCAAACTGTGCGCTATGAGTCCCCTACGTGACGATGCCCTTGCCTACGCCGGCCACCAGGTGCATGTCATGCGCCGCCGCGAGGTCGGGACGCTGTTGTCCTGGGCGGGCGACCTGAACGGCCGGACGATGCTCGACGTCGCGGGCGGCGACGGCTACTGGGCCGGCCAGGCGATCCGCCGGGGCGCCCGGGCGGTGAGCCTGGACCTGGCCCGGCACAAGCTGGCTTTCGGCAGCCGCCTGAAGCACCGCCCCGGGCTGGTCGAGGGCGACGCGCTGCGCCTGCCGTTCGCGCCCGCCACGTTCGACGTGGTCATGTCCGTCTGTGCGATCGAGCACTTCGACGACGGCCCGGCCGCACTGGCCGAGATGGCGCGGGTGCTGCGCCCCGGCGGCGACCTGGTGATGTCCGCCGACGCGCTGACCCGGGCCGAGCGCTGGCCCGACCTGTTCGCCCGGCACCGGGAGAAGTACCACGTCCAGCACACGTATCCGGGGGAGCGGCTGGTGAAGCTGCTGGACACGGCCGGGCTGGAGGTCGTCCGCCAGACGTACATGTTCCGGTCCGAGCGGGCGGAGCGGCTCTACCTCGGCCTGTCGGCCAAGGGCGGCCGGGTCGGCTGGAACGCGGCCGCGGCGCTCTCCCCGCTGGTCGCGCTGTCCGACCGCCGGACACCCGACACCACGGGCAGCGTGGTGCTGACTCACGCCCGGCGGCGGCAGCCGTGAGCGCGCCGCCCGCGCAGAAGGTACTGGCCGCGTTCCTCACGGTCCTGCTGTTCGCGCTGATCGTCTTCGGGCTCGGCGCGGCCTTCGACCAGTTCGGCCACCGCGGCTGGGGCTACGTGGTGGGCATCGGCTGCTGCGTTGTCATGGTCGTGGCAGGCGTCGTCACCAGCCGCCGGGACCAGTAGCGCCCCGCGACCGGTAGCGCCCCGCGGCCAGAAGCGCCCCGCGACCGGTAGCGCCGCGCGGCCAGAAGCGCCGCGCCGCCGGGGCGTCCCGGGCCGGTCGCGCGGGGTGGCGGCGGCCAGACCGGCCGGGCACGGGACACTGGCCCGCGTGCGGATCGGATTCCTGGTCGAACAGCTGCTTGCGCCGGTGCCGGGAGGTACCGGCCGGTACTCCGCCGAGCTCGCCGCCGCCCTGGCCCGGGCCGCGCGGCCGGGAGACGGCGTCGTCGGGTGGTGCGCGTGGCGGCGCGACCCCGCCGCGGCCGCCGTGGCGGGTGTCCTCGGGCCGCTGCGCCTGGGCCTGCCGCGCCGGGCGCTCGCCGCGGCCTGGGCGCGCGATGTGGGCCCCGTCCCGACCGGGGTGGATGTCATCCACGCCCCGACGCTCCTCGTGCCCCCGCACCACCTCCTGGCCCGCCGGGGCCTGCCGCACCGGGTGCCGGGTGCCGGGCGGGGCCGGGGCCGGCGGCGCCTGGTGGTCACGCTGCACGACGCGGTGCCCTGGACCCACCCGGAGACCCTGACCCCGCACGGCGTGCGCTGGYACCGTGCGATGGGGGAGCGCGCCGCCCGGCACGCGGACGCGGTGATCGTCCCGACGAACGCTGTCGCGGCCCAGGCCCGCCGGCACCTGCCGATCGACCCGGAGCGGCTGCACGTGATCGGGGAGGGGGTCGCCGAGGCGGTGCTGCGGGTGCCGGCGGACGCCGAACGCAGGGCCGCCCGCCTGGGCCTGCCCGAACGGGGCTACCTGCTCACGCTGGCGACCATGGAGCCCCGTAAGGGCCTCGACACCGCGCTGGCGGCGATCCAGCACCCGTCGGCGCCCGACCTTCCACTGGTGCACGTCGGTGCGGCCGGCTGGGGTGATCTCGGCGCGGCGGCCGCGGGCGCGGGTGGTTTCGCCGATCTTGCTGCGTCCGGACGGTTCCGTGGTCTCGGGCGGATCAGTGATGAAGATCTCGCAGTCGTGCTCTCCCGGGCGACCGTGCTGCTCGCGCCGAGTCGCTCGGAGGGATTCGGGCTGCCGGTCATCGAGGCCATGGCACATGGGGTGCCCGTGGTCGTGTCGGACACGCCGGCTCTGGTCGAGGTTGCCGGGGATGCCGCACTGGTGGCCCGGATCGGTGATCCGGCCGGCTTTGCCGAGGCGCTGGCGCGTATCGTCCAGAATCCCCGGCTACACAGTCGTTTGTCGCGTTCAGGCCCGGTCCGTGCGGCGGGATATACCTGGAATGGGGCGGCGCGATCGTGCTGGGAGCTCTACCGTCGAATCAGCGGCTCCCCTGCCGTGTCCGTCGCGGACGACGGGCGGGCGTAGTGTTGCCCCCGGTTGAGAAGCAAGCGGCCACACTGAATCAGGCGGCACGTCTCGGAAGGAGCGCCGTGGGACCCCGGGTGCTCGTTGATGCGACTTCGGTCCCGGCTGACCGCGGTGGCGTCGGGCGGTATGTCGACGGGCTCGTCGCCGCCCTCGGCGCGGCCGGCGCCGACATGGCGCTGGTATGTCAGCGATCGGACGAGGAACGCTACAGTCGGATGGCGCCGCAGGCGACCGTCCTGTCGGGCCCGGCGGCCATCGCGCACCGGCCGGCGCGGCTGGCGTGGGAACAGACCGGGCTTCCGCTGGTGGCGGAGCAGGTGAATGCCGAGGTCATCCACTCGCCGCACTACACGATGCCGCTGCGGGCGCAACGGCCGGTATGCGTGACAATCCATGACGTCACGTTCTTCACCGAGCCGGAGATGCACACGGCGGTGAAGGGAACCTTCTTCCGGTCGGCGATGCGTACGGCGGTGCGCCGGGCGAACCGCATCATCGTCCCGTCCAAGGCGACCCGTGACGAACTCGTCCGCGTCCTGGAAGGCGACCCGACCACCACCGACGTCGCCTATCACGGCGTCGACACCAGTACGTTCCATCCTCCGACGGAGGAGGACCGGCGGCGGGTGCGGCTGCGGCTCGGTCTCGGCAACACCCGCTATGTGGCCTTCCTGGGCATGCTGGAGCCGCGGAAGAACGTCCCGAACCTCATCCGTGGCTGGGCTGAGGCGGTGYACTGGCGGGACGAGCCGCCGGCCCTCGTGCTCGCGGGCGGCTCCGGCTGGGACGACGACGTCGACGCGGCCGTGGCCTCGGTGCCGAGCCACCTGCGAGTGATCCGGCCGGGTTACCTGCGCTTCTCCGACCTGCCCGGCTACCTGGGCGGCTCCGAGCTGGTGGCCTACCCCTCGCACGGTGAGGGCTTCGGCCTGCCGGTGCTGGAGGCGATGGCCTGCGGCGCCCCGGTTCTGACCACGCCGCGGCTGTCGCTGCCGGAGGTGGGTGGCGACGCGGTCGCCTACACCCAGCCGGACTGCGACGCCATCGCCCGCGAGATGGGTGCCCTGCTGGACGACGCGGAGCGCCGCGCGCAGCTGGCCTCGGCCGGCCTGGCCCGCTCCCACGAGTTCACCTGGGCCGCTTCGGCCGAGGCTCACCTGGCCAGCTATGCCCGTGCGGTGGCCGACGCCTGAGGCGCGCTACGGTCTTCCGGTGGAGAAGCCGGAGATCCGGGTCGTCGTCGTCACCTTCCGGTCCGGAGAGGTCATTGGGACCTTCCTGGACACGTTGGCGAAGTCGACCACCCGCCCCTACGAGGTCGTGGTGGTCGACAACTCGCCGCAGGTGGATGTCGGCACCCGCGCCGCGGGTGAGCGCCCGGAGGTCACCCTGCTGTGCCCGGGCCGCAACCTCGGGTACGGCGCCGGTGCCAACCGCGGCGCGGCCGGCGCCTCGGCCCCGTGGCTGCTCGTCGCCAACGCCGACATCGCCCTGTCGCCCGGGAGCCTGGACGAGCTGATCGCGGCTGCGGACCGCTGGCCGGGCGGTGGCGCCTTCGGCCCCGGCATCACCAATCCGGACGGGGCGCTCTACCCGTCCGCCCGTGACCTGCCGTCGCTGGGGCGCGGCATCGGCCACGCGCTGTTCGGCTGGTGCTGGCCGACCAACCCCTGGACGGCGTCGTACCGCCGCGAGCGCGGCGCGCCCCGGGAGATGACCGCCGGCTGGCTCTCCGGTTCCTGCCAGCTGCTGCGCCGCGACGTGTTCGAGTCCGTCGGCGGCTTCGACGAGTCGTACTTCATGTTCATGGAGGACGTCGACCTGGGCCGGCGCATCGGGCTGACCGGCCGCCAGCTGGTCTACGTCCCGTCGGCCGTGGTCGAGCACCTGGGCGGGCACTCGACCAAGCGGTCGTCGCGCCGGATGGTCGTCGCCCACCACCGAAGCATGATCCGTTACCTGAGCCGCCAGTACCCCGGCCCCGGTTACCTGCCGCTGCGGGCCGCGCTGGCGGTCGGCCTCGGCGCACGGCTGCTGCTGGCACTCGCCTTCGCCCGGGACAGCGCCGGAGCGAAGGCCACCCGGTCCGCTGAACTGCTCACCTCGGCGAGCCGCCGGCACTGAACACGCACGACATCAACCGCATCGTCGGAGCGGTCGGGGACGGCACCGGGCGGTGAGGGCATCCCCCGCCCGGCCGCTCACCCAAATATCGGAGATCCGTCACCAAAAGTGAACGGTTTATAAGTCGTGCGTGTGCGGCTTGTGGCCTCTTGTTGAGGGGCACGACTTCCCGGACAGGTGTGCGCAACTGGCCTCACCTGCTCTGCGACACTGACGAATCATGGACGCAGTGATGCTGGTCGGCGGGCAGGGAACCCGTCTCCGCCCGTTGACGATGTCGGCGCCGAAGCCGATGTTGCCGGTCGCCGGCGTGCCGGTGACGGCCCACATGCTCGCCCGTGCCCGCGATGCGGGAATTACTCGGGTGGTACTCGCCACCTCCTACCGGGCGGAGGTCTTCGAGGAGTACTTCGGCGACGGCTCCCGCCACGGCCTGGAACTCGAATACGTCACCGAAACCGAACCGCTGGGCACTGGCGGGGCCATCCGCAACGTCGCGGAGCGCCTGCACGCCGGCACCGACGAACCCGTGGTCATCTTCAACGGCGACATCCTCTCCGGCCTCGACATCCGTGCCCTCGTCGACCGGCACACCAGCTCCGGAGCAGCCGTCACGCTGCATCTGACGCGGGTGGACGACCCCCGGGCGTTCGGCGTCGTCCCGACGGACGGCGACGGCCGGGTGACCGCCTTCCTGGAGAAGACCCCCGACCCGCCCACCAACCTCATCAACGCCGGCTGCTACGTGTTCAGCCGGTCCGTCATCGATTCCATTCCCGCCGGCCGCCCCGTGTCGGTCGAACGGGAGACCTTCCCCTCTCTGCTCTCCTCCGGGGTGCCCGTCGTCGGTTACCCGGACGACACCTACTGGCTCGACCTGGGGACGCCGGCGGCGTTCGTCCGCGGCTCGCGGGACCTGGTCACCGGGCGGATGACATCCTCGGCGCTGCCCGGATCGGTCGGTGACCGGTTGGTGCTGCCCGGCTCCACGATCGCCACCGACGCGAAGATCGGCGGTGGCTCCACGATCGGTGCGGGCGCCACGGTCGGCACCGGCGCCCGCATCGATGGTTCGGTCCTGTTCGACCGGGCGTCTGTCGGCGCCGGCGCCTACATCCGCGACAGCGTCGTCGGGCGCGACGCGGTGATCGGCAACGGTGTCGTCCTGGAGAACGTCGTCATCGGGGATGGGGCTGTGATCGAGCCGGGCAACGAGCTGCGTGCCGGTGCCCGGGTGTTCCCGGGCGCGGTCCTGCAGGCCGGGGCCGTCCGCTTCAGCTCCGACCGCGCCTGATCGGCGTCTGACCCCGCCACCTGACCCTCACCTGACGCCCGCCTGACCGGGGCCGGTCCGCAGTTCGGGCCGTCCCCGGGACAGGCCCCGTCCGCGCGGGATCATGCGGAAATCGGGTCGAATCGGTCGGGTCGGGTCGGGGCGCGTCAGGGCGGTCCGGTGTGCTGGTCGACCGCGGACCAGGCGATCTCGACACACGCCTGGTTGTCCTCGACGTCCGTGCTGATCGTGAGGATCTCCGCGTCCGCCGGCGCGGGGCCGGCCGGGCGGGCCGCTGTCCGGTAGGTGAGGAACAGCTGCCCGCCGGCCGGTTCGCCGATCAGGGTCAGCACCGCCCCGCCCGCCCCCGCGGCGGAGGCGTCCCACAGCATTCCGGGCAGCACCTCGGCCAGCCGTTCGCAGACCGCCGGCGGGATGTGCCGCGGCTCGCCGACGACCCGGACCTCCACCTCCAGCCCGTGTGCCCGCGCGCCGACGACAGCGGGCGCGAGCTCGCCCAGCGCGCCCGCGGCGCCCGAGACGAGCGTCCGGCGGATCGCTGCGGCGTGCCGGGCACAGCGGTCCCGCACTGCCTGGTCCCGCGGGTCGAGCAGACCGTCGGCGACCGCCTCCAGCATCGGCAGCACCTCCTGCTGGATCGTGGCGAGACCGCGTTCCCGGTCGGCCCGCACCGCCCGTTCGGACTGCTCCAGTGCGGCACGGGCGGTCTCTTCCTCGAGGGCCCGGGCCACCTGGTCGGCCGTGCGCCGCAGCACCGGCCCGCCCATCGCCACCATGATCTGCAACGCGACCTGGCCGTTCGTCGCAGCCAGGAGCTGGGCGAGGGCCAGCGGACCGGTACCACCGGAACCGGCGGCAGTGGCGGGCCCGCCGCCGGCGTCCGCTCCGGTAAGCACGAGCACGCCGAGCACGGCGATCGTGGCGGTGATCGCCACCAGCCAGGCGACGAACAGGCGCGACACCGCGACGAGCGCCAGCAGCACCGGCAGCACGAGCACGGGCCAGGTGTTGATTCGGCTGGGCGGGCCGCCCGTGGACGTCCCGTGCCAGGTCGGCACGGTGCCGAGCCCGACCACAACGGTGATCACCAGGCCCAGCGCGACGACGACGAGGGCCTCGTGGCGGCGCAGCGGGCGGCGGCGCGACATCCCGGCCGCGACGGCGACGAGCAGGGCCATCCCGCACCAGCAGCTCACGGAGAGGACCACCGACCGGGAACTCGGCAGGGTCGCGACCAGCACGACGGCGGTGCAGCCGAACCAGATCGCCGCCGCGACGGCGACCGTGCGGCGCAGCCCCGCCGCATAGGAGTCCCGCAGCTCGGCGGCGGAGGTACCGGAAGGCACCCAGCCGGGTGATGGTGCCGCCCGCCCGACCGGTTCCGCGCCTGCGCCCGGCCCGACCTGCCCGGCGGGCTCCGCCCTCGCCGGCGGTACGGGCGGCTCGGCACCCCCGGCGGACGCGGTCAGGCCGGCCCCGGCGGAGGTCCAGGTCAGCTCGGCAGTGGTGCCCCGACCGGGCTCCGAACGGATGGCGGCCTGCCCGCCGACCTCGGCCAGCCGGGCATGGACCGACCGGGCCAGGCCCAGCCGATCCGCGGGAACATCCTGAGCGAGGAACCCCCGGCCCTCGTCCGCGACGACGACTCGCACCCCGCGACCGGGACCGGGACCGGGACCCACGGTGACGGCGAGCGTGGCCTGGTCCGTCCCGGCATGCCGGCGGACATTGGCGAGCAGCTCCTGCGCCGCCCCGGCCAGCGCGCGGACGACCTCCGCCGGCAGGTCCGTCGCGGGCAGCGGCGGGACGTCCACCCGCAGGCCGCGAGACCGCGCGACGGCGACCACACGGAGCATCGGCCCGGTCAGGTCACGGGTGGCGGCGGCAGTGCCGTCGAGCATGGTGCGGACGGCGTCGATCGCGTAGCGGCACTGCTCGGCGGTGAGCACGGTTCCGGGACGGTCCCGGGCGCCGCCACCCCAGGCGATGCCGGTGAGCGTGTTCAGGACGGTGTCGTGCAGCATCCGTTCCCGCTCGCGCCGGTCCCGCCGGCGGGCCGCCGTGACGTCCGCCGCCTGCCGCTCGGCCGCGGCCGTGCCGAGCCTCGTGTCGGCGTCGGACGCGATCATGCCCAGCCGCACGATCGCGACCCGGAAGAGGGTGGCGATGCCCACCAGCAGCACGGCGGAGATCAGAGCCCGCACCAGCGGGGTCTGGTTGGACCCGGTGGCCTGGTTGTCCAGTGTCACCTGGGCGGCGGCCCCGCCGGTGAGGAACGCGGTGACCAGCAGCACGACCACCCCGGTGAACGCGCGGCGGCGGTATGCCCAGGCCGCGACCACCGCGGCGTGGGTGGAAGCCGAGAACACCCAGGTACCGGTGCCTCCGGCCGACTGCGCCGGCAGACACAGCGCCGCTCCCGCGCCGACCGCGGCGGCGAGCAGCACGTTGCCGGCCACCAGCAGCCGGGGCAGCCGCCCGAGGGCGAGAACGACCAGGGCGAAGACCACACCCCAGACCGCCATCGCGACCGCTGGGGCGAGGCCGGCCGGATGGGTGGTGTACCAGGAACGCCAGACGACCACGTAGCCCACGAGATAGGCGACATGCAGGATCCGGAGCGCGGCGAAGGCCCGCACCGCCACTGTGCCGAGGGCCTGGTGGGCAGTCGTCGCCACGATCACAGTGTGGCCTCCGCCTCGCCCCTTGTGGGTGGGTTTCGGTACCTCGATCCGGAGGCGCTCGGGTCAGGCGTTCGGTCAGGCGCCGCCGGCCGGCGTGGGTGTCGCGGTCGACGTGCCGGACGGTGTCGCGCCGGCCGGGGTACTGGTGCTGGAAGCGGATGCGCTGCTGGTCGGGCTGCTGGTCTGGGTCGAGCTGGCGGCGGGAGTGGTGTGTGGCGGCGCCGTGCTGGCCGGCGGCTGGCTTGACGGTGCCGTGCTGGGGGTGGTCGGCGACCCCGGCGGCGTGGTGGCCGGCGGCGGGGTGGTGGTCGGCGTCGTGGGCGGGGTCGTCCTGGGCGGGACCGTGGCGGGCGGGGTGGTGGCCGGTGGCGTTGTACTCGGTGGCGTTGTACCCGGTGGCGTCGTGCTGGGCGGTGGCGTGCCGGCCGGGGTCGTCGGCGCCGGCGTGAGCGGCACCGGCGAGATCGGTGTCAGGTCGGTCGGCGTGGCGGCGAAGGCGCGGGATGGCACGTTGCTGATCCGGACCCGCAGCTGAGCCGGGCAGTGCGAGTCCGCCGGGCTGATCGTCAGCGTCACGAGGACGGCGTCCTCGGGCAGCGTCGCGGCGGCGAGGCTGGCGCCCGGGATCCGGGCGAGCAGCGCGGGTACCGCGGTGCCGTCCCCGGCCTGCAGCGTCGTCCAGCTTGTCGTGATCTTCTGGTTCCCGGTGGTGGCCGCGGTCGCCTCGACGGTGACGGTGGTGGCACGCCAGGGCAGGCGCGAGGTGGTCAGGTCGAGTGCCTCGGCGCCGGGGGCGGCCGGGTCGAGATCGGTGAGGACGACCCCGAGGTCGGCGGGGCGCAGCGGGTCGCACCCGTCCGGGTCGGGCGTCAGCTCCGGGACCGGTGCCAACGACGGTGCCGCCCCCGGTGCCGGTACCGGTGTCGCGCCCGGCTCGCCCGTTCCGGGAGTCTGCCCCGTCGGGGTCAGCGGAACGATGGTGAGCGGGTCGTCGGCGTCCTGGCTGGTCGTACCGGTGCCGGCTCCGGTGCCTGCCTGGGGGGTGGCGCCGCCCTGGCGGTAGCCGCCCAGCCAGGTCAGGACGGTGCGGACGTAGGCGTCGGAGGGGTTGTACGACAGGATCGCGGCGC